>JAWPML010000001.1:2400000-3600000 GCA_033344915.1 Acidimicrobiales bacterium | reverse complement strand
TCTCCGAAGACGACGTCGACCGGGTCGAGCAGCTCGTCGGGCGGTATCTGGATCGTCGCGAGGTCCTGTTCGCGGATCGGATCTCCGGCGGATGGGTGCGCGACGTGCACGGCGACCTCATCGCCGACGACATCTACTGCCTCGATGACGGCCCCCGACTGATCGATTGCCTCGCGTTCAACGACCGCTGGCGCATCGTCGACGTGCTGGCGGACATCGCGTTCCTCGTGATGGACATCCATCGCCTCGCGGGAGCGACCGCCGCCGAGCGACTCATGGCCTGGTACCACGAGTTCAGCAACGAGCAGCACCCTGCGTCGCTGGCGCACCACTATGTCGCCTATCGAGCGTCCGTACGGGCGAAGGTGGCATGCCTGCGGGCGGCCCAGGGTGACCATGCCAGCCACTCGATCGCCGGCGCCTACCTCCGTCTGGTGCTCGACCATCTCGAACGGGCCCGGCTGCGGGTCATCATGGTCGGCGGCGGCCCCGGCACCGGGAAATCCACACTGGCCCGCCAGCTCGGCGAACACTTCGGTTACGCCGTGCTCTCCAGCGACGAGGTCCGCAAGGACGTGACGGCGACGCCCCGCGACGAGCACCACTTCGCGGCCGTCGGCGGCGACATCTACCAGCCCGGGGTGAACCGTCAGACCCACGACGAGCTGCGCCGCGAGGCCGACCTCCTGCTGCGCAACGGCTGCGGCGTGATCCTCGATGCGACCTGGCGGGACCCGTGTGATCGCGAGGCGGTTCGCCAGCTGGCCCAGCGTCGCGGGGCCGAGCTCGTCGAGCTGCGTTGCACACTCGACACCGAGACCGCCAAGGCCCGCGTGCGTCATCGCCTCGCCGACCCAACCGACCCCGGCAGCATCTCGGACGCCACGCCCGAGCTGATCGACACCCTGGCCGCCCAGCCGTTCCATTGGCCCGAGGCGACCGAGATCGCCACCGACGGCCGGGCCGAGCAGGCGAAGCAGCGCGCCGCGCGAGCCTGTTCGGTCGACACGCCACCGCGCCGCGAGACGGCTCCGACGAAAGAGACACCATGAGCACCATTGCCGACCTGATGACGGCGACCCCGATCACGCTCAGCGCCGACGACGAGATCGGGCTGGCCCGCGACGCGATGCTCGAGGCCGGCGTGCACTGCCTTCCCGTCGTTCGCGACGGCGCCCCGATCGGCGTCGTGAGTTCGTGGGACCTCGTGGAGGAGTATTCGCCGCTCGAAGCGGTCCGCAACGCGATGACTCCCCGGGTCCTGACGGTCGGCGTGGACGAGGACGCGAGGACTGCGGCCGCGATCATGCAGACGAACATGGTTCACCACCTCGTCGTCGTCGACATCGCGAGCCATGTGGTCGGCGTGGTCAGTTCCCTCGATCTGCTCGCCGACCTGACGGGCTGAACCCCCGACTCACGTCGCCGTCGGATCGGCCGATTGGAACGGGTGAGTATCGAGGCACACGAGACGTGTCCGCACTGCAAGGCGCTGGTGCAGTCGACGATCTGCACGATCTGCGGCAAGAGCGCGTTCGAGGAGGTCGCCGCGCCGACCGTCCGTGAGCGGGAGAAGTGGTGGAAGACGCTCGAGAACGGCGAGATCCGCAAGGTCGCGACCACGGTCGCGGTCGTCCTGGCGATCGCCGGCGTCGTCGCGTTCATCCTCACGCGGCCCGAAGCCGAGGTGACGGCGACGGAGCTCCCGCCGCCCGACCCGAACGCCGTCGACGTGCCCGACCCGGAACCGAAGGCTCCGGACGCGCCGCCGGCGGCCGACGCCGTGACGCGGCCGAACGACCTGATCGCGCCGGGAACGTCGCGCGAGGTGGCGGACGGACTGTCGCCGTGGGAGACGCTGCCGCCGGTCGATTTCGTCACCGGCGAGTTCCTCGACGAGGACATCGACTACGGGCCCGACATCGACCGGGTCGACGAGCTGCTGTCGCTCTTCACCGGCGGGTTGGCGCTCGCCCCGCTCGATCCACCCGAGATCGTGACGTTCGACGGTGCGCTGGACGTCGAGATGCTGGAGACGACGCAGCCGTTCGCGGCGCGCACCGTCACGACGGGCGACGACCAGGACGTCGGCGAGCTGTGGCTGATCGCGTCCTCCGGCTCCGAGGAGGGCGATGCCTATCTCGCGTCGGCCCGCGACCGCTGGAACATCGAGGCCGCCGTCGACTCCTACGCGCCCGCAGCCGGTGTGCGCCTGTGGAAGCTGGGCAGCGGGGATGGCCTGACGGTGTGGGCGACGGACCTCGAGCAGGATTCGTTGCTGGTCATCCAGGCGCCGTCGCTGGTCCCGCCGGAGATCATCACCAACACCCTGCGGGCATGGCGGCGAGCCATCGCCGACGGGTAGGCGTCTGAAATACGACAGGGTATCCTTGCTGAATGCCCATCGATCTTCCCCCGCTGCCCTACGCCGACGACGCGCTCGATCCCCACATCAGCGAGCGCACGATCTCGTTCCACTACGGCAAGCACCACGCGTCCTACGTGAAGAACCTCAACGGGCTCATCGAGGGCACCGATCTCGCCGCCGCGTCGCTCGAGGACATCGTGCGCACGGCCGAGCCGGGCGGGCTGTTCAACAACGCCGCCCAGGTGTGGAACCACACCTTCTACTGGAACTCGATGGCGCCCGACGGCGGTGGCGATCCGAGCGGTGACCTGGCCGACGCGATCGAGGCGAGCTTCGGTTCGGTCGACGACTTCAAGCAGCAGTTCAAGGACGATGCCACCGGCAACTTCGGCTCCGGCTGGACGTGGCTGGTGCGGGAGGGCGACGGCCTCGCGATCGTGAAGACCGACGACGCCGACACCCCGCTCGCCCACGGCCAGACGGCGTTGCTGACGATCGACGTGTGGGAACACGCCTACTACCTCGACTACCAGAACGCCCGCCCCGCCTACGTCGACACCTTCATCGACAAGCTCCTCAACTGGCAGTTCGTCGACGCCAACTTCACCGCTTCAACTGGGGTCTGACCCCCGCTTCACCTGCCGGATCGTCCACTCGCATGGCCCGGACGGTGGACGGCGTGCAACCATGCGACATGGGAACCCTCACGCCACAGGGGCCGGACTGGATCCACACGGCCCCCTACCAACCGAGCGCCACGCGCGATCTCGACGCGTCGCCGGCTGAAGTCTTCGCTGCTCTCATCGACCACGAGAACTGGCCGAAGTGGTTCACCAACATCGAGCGCGTCGAGCGCTTCGGCGACCAGCACGAGGGGGTCGGGTCGCACCGTCGGGTCCACATCAACAAGCGGGTGGCGATCGACGAGGAGTTCAACGTCTGGGAGCCGAACGAGCGCTGGGGGTTCACGATCCTGTCCGCGACGATCGGCGGACTGAACTCGATGAACGAGCTCGTCACGATCGAGGATCTCGGCGACGACCGCTCGCGGGTGACCTACACGATGGGGATCGACGCCAAGCTTCTCGTCGCGCCGCTGCTGAAGGTCGGCCGCAAGGCCGTCCAGAAGAACCTCGCGAATGCGCTCGACAACCTCGGCCCCTACATCGTCTCGCAGCGGCCGACGGGCTGAGCGCTCTTACCCTTCTCTTCGCCGGTCTCCGTAGGGTCCACCGACATGACGAGATCACGACGAATCAGTGCCGCTCTCCTCGCCGTCGCGCTCCTCGCGGCGTCGTGTGCCGATGACGCGACCACGGACACGGCCGACAGCACCGACACCACGACCACCACCGACACCACGACCACCACCGACACCACGACCACCACCGACACCGATTCCGCCGCGAACGACACGTCGTGCGCCGACGTCGCCGCCACGTTCGCAACGGACGGTTCCGCCAACGCCGACCTTCCCGACCCGGAGGTCGAGGCCGTGTGCGAAGGCGAAAGCGTCGTCATCACCTCGAACGGCATCCCCGACTACACCTACATCGAGACCTCGCCCGGCTCCCCGATCGACGCCGACCTGACGTTCACGATCCCCGCTCAGCCGACCGTGGCCTCCGAGACGACGGCGGTGCCGGCGCTGGGTTCCGCAGCGGTCGCCGTCAACGGCGTACCCATCTACGGACCGACCGAGGGACAGGGCGGCGACGTGCTCTCCCTGGTCGGGGCGCTGAGCGAGTGTGGGAGCCACAACGGACCGACCGGCTTCCACATGCACCTGTTCGGCACCAGCGAGTCCACCGACTGCCTCTATTCGCCGGAGGAGGTCGCCGCGGGTCGCCAGCTCGTCGGCTACGCCTTCGACGGCTTCCCCATCTACACCGGCAACGGCATCTACGAGTCGTCCTGGGAGCTCACCGACGAATCGCTGTTCGCGACCGACACGTGGAGCGCACACTCCTACGTGGCCGGAAGCGGCGACCTCGACGAGTGCAACGGTCTCACCGATGCCGACGGGAACTACGCCTACTACACGACCGACACGTTCCCCTACGTGCTCGGTTGCTACACGGGCGTCGTGGACCTCGGCGCGGCCGGCGGCGGTGCGGGCGAACTCGGCCCCCCGCCGGCGTGATGGAACGGCGCCGCCTGCTCCAACTGGGCGGGGCGGTCGCGGGCGGTGCCGCCGTGGGCGTCGCGATCCCCACCGGTGATGCCGGGGCGAACACGACCGAGTCCCCCGGCGAGGCCGACATCGGCTTCTGCACGGACATGACCGCTCACCATGTGCAAGCGCTCGCCATGTGCCAGCGGGTGCTCGGCCGAGCGACCGGCGATTCGGTCCAGGCGGCGGCCACCGAGGTGCTCACCAACCAGGCGATGGAGGTCGGCCAGATGCGCGCCTGGCTCACCGACTGGGGCGAGTCCACGGCGTCCCCCGAGCTCGTGATGGGCTGGATGGGCATGAACGACGGCGCCGGGATGCCGCTCGAGATGATGCCCGGCCTGGCCTCCGCCGGCGAGCTCCGGGAGCTGTCACTGGCCGACGGCATCGAGCAGGGCCGTCGGTGGCTCGTTCTCATGCGAGCTCACCATGTCGGCGGCGTGGCCATGGCCGAGGCTGCCACCGACCTCGCCGACCTCGAGAAGGTGCGCCGGCTCGCTCGTGCTCAAGCCGACGTGCAGACCTACGAGATCAGCCAGTACGACCACCTGCTGTCGACCACCTACCGCTGATCCTCGAGCACCACGGCTCGCGTCGGGGCGTGATCCATCGGGGTCTCGGTGAGGCGCCGGCACCGGTTCCTACCGGGGCCGTAGCGCCAGAGCAGCTCGGTGCCGTCGTCGCTGAGGCGACGGGTGACGGCGACGATCCGCTTGCCGCCGGGGCGCAGCTTGTGCACCCCGTTCTCCATCGTCGCGGCGACCCGAATACGCGAGCCGTCGAAGCCACCGATGTCGTCGACGCCGTTCTCGAGAGTGCCGTCGCAGAACATGTCGTGGACGAGGCCGCCCACGGTGATCGTGATCCGGTTGCCGGCCTGCTCGATGCGGTGGACGCTGCCCGTCATGCGACCCTTGTAGACCTCCCAGACGCCACGCAGATCCGGGAATCCCGGCGCCAACGGCTCGCGTGACGCCGCGAGCACACGGGGCGCCCACACTGCGGGCGACGCGTCGGGCTTCGTGCCCGCGAGCGGGATCTCGGCGACCGGCACGCCGGAACCATCGAGCTCGGGAAGCTCGTAGTCACCGGGATCCGTGGGCCGGGGCAGCGCCTCGTAGACCGACGGGTCGGTCTTCGTGAGGAAGGTCTTCGCCGCGGTCCGCAGCGCCCCCATCAGCTGATCCAGCCCTTGACCTTCTCGATGAGGCCGAGGCGATCGGCCCCCGCCGGAGTGATCGACAGGTGGGTGACACCGGCGGCCTGGTACGCCTCGATGCGCTCGCGGACCCGGCCCTCGTCGCCGACCATCGCCGTCGCGTCGAGGAAGTCCTGGGGCACCGCGGCCATGGCTTCTTCCTTCTTGCCGGCGAGATAGAGGTCCTGGATCTTCTCCGCTTCTTCCTCGTAGCCGTACTTGCGGAAGATGTTGTTGTAGAAGTTCTTGCCCTTGGCCCCCATGCCACCGACGTAGAGCGCCGTCATGAACCGACCGCCGTCGCGGATCTTCTGCGCCTGGTCCTCGTCGCAGATGGCGACCGTGCCCCCGGCGACGATGCTCATCGGCGGCAGCGACGGATCACGGTTCGCCGCACCCTTGGCGAGGGCATCGCCCCACACGTCATTGGCCTTGTCGGGATGGAAGAAGACGGGAATCCAGCCGTCGGCCATCTCCGCGGTGACCTCGACGTTCTTCGGACCGAGCGACGCGATGTAGATCGGGATGTCGGCCCGCTTCGGGTGGTTGATCAGCTTGAGCGGCTTGCCCAGGCCGGTGCCCTGATCCTCCGGGAGCGGCAGCTGGTAGGAGTCACCGTCGTGGGTGACGACCTCACGGGCCCACACCTTGCGGCAGATCTCGATGATCTCCTTCTGACGGCCGATCGGCTTGTCGTAGGGCAGCCCGTGCCAGCCCTCGATCACCTGGGGCCCGGAGGCGCCGATGCCGAGGATGAAGCGGCCGTCGGAGACGGCATCGAGACCGGCCGCGGTCATGGCGGTCAGCGTCGGCGTGCGGGAGTAGATCGGCAGGATCGCCGAGCCGAGTTCCATCGTCTCGGTCTTCGCCGCGAGATAGCCGAGGATCGACACGGCGTCGAAGCTGTAGAGCTCCGCCACCCAGCCGACGTCGACGCCGGCCCGCTCGAGATCGGCGGCCTCCTCGCCCGCGGCGCGGGGGTCACCCGAGTAGTTGAGGGTCATCGAAAGCTTCATCGAACGGCTCCAGGCATGTTCTGTCAGTCTTGCCGACAATAGTTTGGTCGGCCTATCGTCACAACCGCGACCGTAGTTGCGGTCGGGCATCGATCGACGAGGCGACGGGGATCTCCACCGCCGAGCGGAGGATCAGCAATGAAGACATACGGAGAATGGAACGGGACGATCGGGCGCACCATCGCCGAGTCCGAACCCCACTTCGTCGAGCCGCCCCACCCCGGCGACGACGCGCCCAACGTCGTGATCATCCTCTTCGATGACCTCGGCTTCTCCCAGCTCGGCTGCTACGGCTCCGACATCGCCACGCCGGCGGTCGACGCGCTCGCCGCCAACGGCCTGCGCTACACGAACTTCCACGTCACCCCCCTGTGCTCGCCGACCCGCGCCGCGCTCCTCACCGGTCGCAACCACCACGCCGTCGGCATGCGGGGGGTGTCCAACTTCAACACCGGCTTCCCCCACATGACGGGCCACATCTCGAATCACGCGGCGACGATGGCCGAGGTCCTCCACGACGAGGGCTACGCGACGTTCGCCGTCGGCAAGTGGCACCTCGCGCCGATGGAACAGTGCTCGGCCGCCGGGCCCTTCGACCAGTGGCCGTTGCAACGCGGGTTCGATCGCTTCTACGGCTTCCTCGAGGGCGAGACCGACCAGTTCAACCCGACGCTCACGTACGACAACCACCACATCGAGGCGCCGGCATCGTCGGGCGGCACGGACGGCTACCACGTCAGTGAGGACATGATCGACAAGGCGATCGAGTTCGTCCACGATTCGAAGTCCGTCCGGCCGGACCGGCCGTTCCTGCTCTATTGCGCGTTCGGCGCGACCCATGCGCCGCATCAGGCGCCCGAGGAGTACCTGCGGAAGTATCGGGGCAAGTACGACGAGGGCTGGGACGTCGTCCGCCAACGCTGGTTCGAGCGGCAGATCGAGCTCGGGATCACCGAGCCGACCACCCAGCTCGCCCCCCGCAACCCAGGTGTCGAGGCCTGGGACGACATGGACGACAACACCCGGGCGCTGGCCTGTCGGCTGCAGGAGGCGTTCGCCGCCTTCCTCGAGCACACCGACGACCAGATCGACCGACTCGTCGAGGACCTGCGCGAGATCGGTGAGCTCGACAACACGGTGATCGTCGTCTTGGGAGACAACGGCGCGTCGCAGGAGGGCGGCCCGTTCGGCGTGCTCCACGAGATGAAGTTCTTCAACGGCATCCTCGAGACACCCGACGAGGCGATCGAGCACCTCGACGACATCGGCGGACCCCACTCGCACACCAACTATCCGTGGGGCTGGGCCCAGGTCGGCAACACCCCGTTCAAGTGGTACAAGCAGAACACCCACGAGGGCGGCGTCCACGTGCCGTTCATCGTCCACTACCCCGACCAGGTCACCGACGCCGGCGGCATCCGTCGCCAGTTCCACCATGTCAACGACGTGGCCGCCACGATCTACGACATGCTCGGCATCGAAGCACCCACCGAGCGGCGCGGCTTCGAGCAGATGCCGGTCAGCGGCGTGCCGATGACCTACACGCTCACCGACGCCGACGCGGCCACCACCAAGCAGATCCAGTACTACGAGATGGCCGGCCATCGTGGCCTGTGGCACGACGGCTGGAAGGCCGTCACCCGCCACACCAGCGGCGTGCCCTTCGACGAGGACCGGTGGGAGCTGTACAACCTCGCCGAGGACCCGTCCGAGTGCAACGACCTCGCCGAGTCGATGCCCGACAAGCTCCAGGAGATGATCGACCTCTGGTGGCAGGAGGCCGAGAAGGAAGGTGTCCTCCCCCTCGACGAGCGGATGATCGAGCTGTTCGGCAACCGCTACCGCGAGCGCTCGCCGCATCCGGCGGACATGCACTACGTCTACCGTCCGCCGATGTCGGACCTCCCGGGGCAGGCCGGCGCGACGCTCGGCGGTCGCTCGTGGACGATGACCGCGACGGTCGACGGGGTCGCCGACGGCGTTCTCTACTCCACCGGCACCGAGAACTCGGGAGTGGCCCTCTTCGTGAAGGACGGGCACCTGGTGTTCGACTACAACGCGTTCGACGACCACACGATCGTGCGATCGGACATCCCGGTGCCGGCCGACGCGTCGACGTTCGACGTGCAGTTCCTCCGGGCACCCGGTCGGAAGGGCATCGCCCGGCTGTCGATCGACGGTGAACCGGTCGGGATCGGTGAGATCCCGTGGGTCGCGGGCATGATGTCGTCCGTCGGCGCCTCGCTCGGCCGCGGCGGGAGTTCGCCCGTCTCACGCGAGTACGAGGGGCGTTTCCCCTACGGCGCCCGGGTCAAGCAGGTCGACATCCAACTGCTCGAACGGGGCAGCACCGACGCCATGGAAGCCGAGATGCGAGCCGAGCTCAGCAAGCAGTAGTTGAGACGCCGGGGTCAGAGTCCCGTCTCATCTCGACCACGGGTTCCGCCGATGAGACGGCATGGCCATTCGCCCGTGCGCTCGACTCGTCGGACTTTTGTCGGTCGCCGTCCTGCTGGTGGCGTGCAGCCCCGAAACGCGAGAGGAACCCGTACCTCCGGCGAGCCGGTGCGTCTCCGGGATTGGTGACGCCGCAAGGTGGGACGGGACTCTGACCCCGCGTCTCAACTTCAGGTGGAGCGGAAGGTGGCGACTGTGGATCCGAGGAGGAGTTCGTCGCCGTCGGTGAGGTCGGCGTCGTCGACCTGCACGCCGTTCACCCAGATGCCGTTCGTGGAGCCGCGATCGACGATCCGAAAGCCGGTCGCGATGCGTTCGACCACGGCGTGTTCGCGGCTCACGTCCGCGTCGTCGATCACGATGTCCTGATCGTCGCGTCGCCCGATCGTCATCAGCCCCCGGGCGAGCACATGGCGCCGACCGCCGATGACCAGGAAGCCGCGGTCCCGATCGTCCACCACGCGGGTGGATGCCGGGAGGTCGATCGCCCCCACCGCGCCGAGCAGACGTTCGTCGTGGGCGAGGATCCGCGACTCGAGGTCGGCGAGTTCCGGTCCCGGGTCGACACCGATCTCCTCGCCGAGCCGGCGGCGCATGTCCGACACCACCCGCAGCGCATCGGTCTGGCGTCCCGCCCGGTAGAGCGCCAGCACGAGCAGGCCGGCCACACCCTCGTCGAGGGGAACGTCGCGGAGGCGCTGCTCGAGTGAGGGCAGCGCCGCGAGATGGCGGCCGGCGTCGAGCTCGGCCTGGGCCCACTCCCGCCACACGCCGGCGAGCCGTTCCCCGATCACCGTGGCCTCGTTGGCGGCCCACTCGTGATCGAGAAGGTCCGCCAGCGGCTCGCCGCGCGGGATCGCCAGCGCGGCGGTGAACGCGGCCGCCGCGCCCTCGTGGTCACCGGCCCCGGCCGCCCGGCGGGCCGTCGCCGTGTGCTCCTCGAACGCCAGGATGTCGAGCTGATCGGCGGTGAGCGCGAGCTCGTAGCCGTTGCGCACGGTCCGCAGCAGTTGGGCCGGGTCCCCGGCCGGTTTCAGCGTCCGCCGCAGGTTCGAGACGTGGACCTGAAGGGTGTTCGCGGCCTTCTCCGAGGCGTCGTCGCCCCAGATCGCGTCGATCAGCTGCTCGACCCGAACCGGCGCCGGTGCGGACACGGCGAGCCGGGCGAGCAGAAGCGCCGGCCGGGCACCGCCGACCGACACCGCGAACCCGTCGATCTCGACCGTCACCGAGCCGAGCACCCGAACCTGCAGCACCCCGTTTTCAGCCATTTCAACGAACCTTCAGTGGCCGCAAAGCGCCCCGTCGTTCGATCTCTTCACACCTACCACCCAGGAGATCGACATGACCACCGAACCCACCAACACCGACAGCACCAACAGCACCAACACGGTCCAGCTGGCCGAGATGCCGATCACACCGGCTCCTCGCCGCCGCACCGTGCGGGGCCGCTTCGTCGCCGTCGTCGTGACGGCGATCGCCGTGCTCGCCGGCGCCTGCACCGTCAACTCGACCGAGCCCCACGCCGGGACCCGGGTCGTGGCGGAGCAGCGCTCCGGCGACTCGGTCGCGTCCAGCCCCTCGAACGGTCCGGACCGCACGGTCTCGACCGACGGCGACGAGGCCCGCTCGGTGCGCCCCGTCGAACGCAGCGCCGACCCGCAGGCAGTCGACAGCACCCCGATGCTCTCGCCCCGCCAGCAGTGGGACGACGGCACCACGACCGTGTACACGGACTACGAGTGGTACTCGATGGAGGAGTTCATGACCTACGTCCTCTACGAGATCGACGTCTACTGGACCGACGTGTTCGCCGCGAACGGTCTCGCCGAGCCGTGGGTCTACTACTACTTCCCCGCCCCCGGCGAGTGGTCCTACTCGTGGTGCACCGATGCCCAGGGCAACCCGTCGATCATCGACGACAGCGCCCTGTTCTACTGCCCCGCCTCGGACCGCATCGTCGTCTCGCAGCAGGCCGCGTGGGAGATCTACTCGGGCGAGATGGTCGGCCCCGACGGCCAGTACGCGGGCGGTGTCATCGGTGACTTCGCCGTCGCCATGATCATGGCCCACGAGTACGGCCACCAGATCCAGAACGAGTTCGGCGTCGGAAACCTGTACGACGTCCCCACCCTCGAAAAGCACGCCGACTGCCTGGCCGGCGTGTGGACCGCCGGCGCCGACGCCGCCGGCATCCTGGACCCGGGTGACGTCGAGGAGGGCCTCACCGCCGCCTGGCTCGTGGGCGACAGCTACTTCGACAGCCCTGACCACCACGGCACGTCGGAGCAGCGCATGCAGGCGTTCGCCGAGGGCTACGACGGTGCCTCGCCGGCGGCCTGCGACCACTACGTCCCGCTGGGCATCCGCTGAGTCCGCGGCCACCGGCCGCTCGAACCCCGGGAACACGGGCCGCTGCACTCCGGTGCGGCGGCCCGTTTCCGCGTGTGTCACAGGACGAACAGGGCGATCGCCGCCCCGACCCCACCACCGAGAACGAGGAGGATCAGCAGCACGATCAGCACGATCCGGCGCCGGCCACGGCGCCGGCCCTTCACCTCGGTCGTGACATCGGCCAGATCGTCGAGATCGCGCACCGGCCCATCGACCTCCTCGGGCACCTCGACCTCGATCGTCTCCAGGTCGGCGACGAGCAGACCCATCGTGACGTCGTCCCCACCGATCTCGGCCGACTCGCCGAGCCAGTCCTCGAGGCTCCCCGCGACGTACGGAAGACCGTCGCGATCGAGATGCTCGAGCATGTCGGCGCCGACCTCCTCCCCCCAGTTCTCCGAGGCGAAGGAGTTCGCGTAGCCGTCGGTGGTGATGGACACGAACCGGACCGGGTCGCCGTCGAGGGCGATGGCCGCGGCCCGAAAGTCATCCGGCGCGGAGTCGAGACACAACGAGGTGGTCTGATTGCCGATGAGTCGATCGTCGCCCGGCACCGGCAGCGTGGCCCGGCCGGATCGGTGGCCGACGAGGACATCGCCGTCGCCCAGCTGGAGCACGGCGACCCGATCGGGACCGGCCAGCGCGACCATGATCGTCGTGCCGTAGCCATGGAACGGATCACCGGCTGCGCCGGGTGAGACCGCGAGATCCTCGGATGTCCACGGGTTGTCCGCGACATGGTCGAGTACCGCCGAGCGCCACCGTTCGACGAGGGCCGGGCCGGCCTCGTATTCGAGCGTGGTGACGATGTCACTCTCCGCCCGGTGCAGCAGGCCGTCCTCGACGAGCTCGGCCCCGAGCGAACACGCGGCTTCGACGGCGAGGCGAGACCCGGCGTCGGATCGCATGTGGGTGCGGCTGCCGTGACCGTCAGCCACCGCGACGACGACCGCGTCGCCGACCTCGCGGACCAGCACCGCGTCCTGGTTGACGGTGTCGCTGCGCCGATGCGACGACCCACGCACCGATGCGGACGCGGTCGACCATCGGAGGACCTCACGTGTCTCCGTCACCAGATGACCGCCTCGTCGTCCTCCGCGAAGGGCACGGGACCGCTGCGTTGGGCCGTCGTCTCGTTGGCGGTGAGTGACGCGGCCTTGCCGACCTGGGTCGAGGCCCAGCGGATGAGCCGGACGAGCTGCTCGGGATTGTTGGCGGACACCGGACCGACCTCCTTGTCGGAGACGAACTCCATCAGCACGTCGCGCGCCGCATCGCGACCGATCGCGACGGCGGTCCGCACCGACCGCTCGCCCCAGGGCAGCAGCAGGAGCCGCTCGAGCGCGTCCTCCCAGTCGTCCGTCGGCATGCCGTCGGAGATGAGCACGATCGCCGGCGGGAGTGCTCGCGCCTCCATGGGCGGCACCTCCAGCTGACTCGCCACGAGGTCGAGGGCGGCGCCGAGGTCGGTGTAGCCCTCCGCCTCCATGTCGGGCCAGGCGAACTCGGCCGCCGGGGTGGGCTCCTCGACGTGCCATGTCGCGCCCGTCGCGAAGCGGACCACGCGGATCAGGAGATCGGCGTGCGGGTTGCCCTCGGCGATGTCGACGAGGTGGGGCACGGTCTCGCGCAGTGCGTTGTTGAGCGCGTGCATCTTGCCGTCGGCCGCCATCGAACCGGAGCAGTCGGCGAGGATGAAGAAGTGCAGCGGACGGGTGGCGAGCTGCGCACCGGGTCGATCAGCCATGGGCGGTTCTCCGTTTCCGAGCGGGCGGGCGCGTTGACCGGCCCCTCCGATATCGAACATGATGCTCCCGATGGTTGCAGAGCAGTCGCAGGTGAGGCTCACACCGACCGGACGGACGGCAACCGTCGGCCGATTCATCGGTGAGGGCGGCCAGGGCGCGGTCTTCGAGGTCCACCCCGACGACGGCAGTCCCGCGCTCGCACTGAAGTGGTACTTCGACCACACGGCGACGCGCAACCAGCGATCCGCCATCGAGCTCCTCGTGGATCGCGGTGCGCCCGACGAACATTTCCTCTGGCCCCTCGAGATGGCCGAGACGGACGGCAGCGCCGCGTTCGGCTACGTCATGCCGCTGCGGCCGGACGGGTTCGCGAGTCTCACCGATCTCCTCACCGGCAAGATCACGGCGTCCTTCCGCACGATCTGCATGATGTGCATGAAGTTGACGGGCAGCTTCCTCGCCCTGCACAACCAGGGCCTCTGCTATCGCGACATCAGTTTCGGCAACCTGTTCTTCGACCCCGAGTCCGGGACGCCACTCATCTGTGACAACGACAATGTCGGCGTCGAGCGCGACAGTTCGTCCAACGTGCTGGGCACGCGGCGGTTCATGGCGCCGGAGATCGTGCGGGGTGAGGCGCTGCCGAGCACCACCACCGATCTCTACTCGCTGGCCGTGCTGCTCTTCTACGTGCTGATGGTCGGTCATCCACTGCTCGGCCGGCGCGAGCTCGACTTCCGGTGTTGGGACGAGAACGCGGAGCGCCAGATGTTCGGCGTGAATCCTTTGTTCATCTTCCATCCCGAGGACCGCTCGAACGCGCCGAGCGGCGAACACCATGGCGCGGTCCTCCAGTACTGGCCCCTGTTCCCGGGGTCGATCCAGCGGCTCTTCGTCCAGGCGTTCACCGACGGGCTCGAACCGGACGCGTCGAAGCGGGTCCGCGAGAGCGTGTGGCGGTCGGCGATGGCCGACCTCATGGCCAACGTGCAACGGTGCCCCTGGTGTCGCTCCGAGTCCTTTTACGACCCCGATCGGCCCGACCAGATCTGCTGGAACTGCAAGCGGGAGCTCGGCGCGCCGCTGCGGCTGGAGATCGACCGTCACCGTGTCGTCCTCAACGACGACACCCGGATCTCGGTGCACCCCCTCCGCCACAACTACGACTTCACCACCGACGTGGCCGAGGTGGCGACCAATCCCAGCCGGCCCGACGCGTGGGGTCTGCGCAATCTCTCCGAACACGAGTGGACGGTCACCCTGCCCACCGGGGACGAGCACACCGTGACCCCCGGGCAGGCGATCGGGCTCGTGCCGGATGCCACGATCGACCTCGGTGGGTCGACTGCGGTCATCCGGCACGGCTGATCTCCTCACGGCATCGAGGCCCGTCAGGCGCAATTCAGGCACAGGGTGACGTAGGAAGCGGCGGTCGTGAGCCCGTCCGGGTCCTGGCCCCAGATGGCGATCGTCACCTCGTAGGGAGTCCCGTCCCAGTCGGCCGGCGGGTAGTAGTTCCAGCAGGCGTTGTCCGTTCCACAGTTCCCGGGCGAGGCGACACCGGTGTCGGCGTAGACGTTCACCGTGTCACCGTCGGGATCGGAGTAGCAGCTGAACGGGTGACTGAACCAGTACGACGTGTCGTAGGGCAGCGAGAAGTAGTCGTTGCCGCAGCTGTTGACCGGAGCCTGGTTGGGCGCCACGGTCGACGTCGTGGTCGTCGTGGTCGTGGTGGTCGTGGTCGTCGTGTTGTCGTAGGTGATCGTCCGGTTCCGGATCGCGGTGGCGCCGATCGGACTGACGGCCCGGAGCTCGATCAGGTTCTCCCCCGGTCGGAGGGTGATCTCGGTCGCGAACTCGCCGTCGACATCCACGTCGATCGTGGTGCCGTTGACCGTGACCGTGTTCCACGGCTCGGTGCTGCCCGTGACCGCGAACGACGAGTTGCGGGTGGTCTCGCCCGAATCGAAGTCCGGTCGCAGCGCCGGCGACCGCGGATCGGGGTTCTCCTCGAACCAGGTCTCCGACGCCCGCTCGAACTCGTCGAACGCCTCGTCGAACTCGTCGACGTCATCGGTGGTCCAGCCCGTGGTGTAGGAGTACGAGGCGGTCTCGCCCGGCTGGAGATCGAGGGCGACGCCGAAGGCCGTGTCGTCGATCAGCGCCGCGTCGGGGCCGGCGTCGAAGCCAGCGGCCTCGAGATCGGCCGGGACCACTTCGATCCAGTGCCCGCGGAACCGTTCCGTCGTGTCGTTGGTGAACTCGAGCACGGTGGTCGTGGCGTTGTCTCCCACCTGGAGGGTGCGGGTGCCCGCCACGCCGTCGGCGACCTCGATGTCGGTCGAGCCGGTGAGGCCGGTCGGGATCGAGCCGGTGTCGTCGCTGCCGTCATCGTCCGCACCGTCGGTCGCGTCGTCGCCGGCGTCGTCGCCCCCGGTTGGCAGGGTCGTCGTTCCTGGGTCCAGCGTGTCGAGACGGGGATCGTCGTCGCCGCGCGTCGCGAAGAACGCGACGAGCACGACGACGATGAGTGCGGCCACGCCGATCAGGAGCGGGCGGCGGTCCACCTCGGCGGGTGCCTCGTCAGCGTCACCCGGTGCGAGAACGGTCGCGCCGTCGGGCAGCACGGTCGCCCCGTCGGGCAGCACCGTCGCGCCGTCGGGCGCGGCCACGGTCGCGTCGCCGGCGACGGCCGTTGCGTCGTCGGCCACGGCGGTCGCATCGCCGTCGGGAGCTGCACTCCCGGCGGCCAGCGTGGCGCCCGGTCGTTGCGAGGTGCCGGCGAGCGCGGTCGCCCACGTCTCGGTGACCCAGGGGGCGAGATCGCTGTGCTCCTCACCCAACCGCTCGGTCAGCCGGTCCGCCGCGGCGAGACGGGCGGTGTCGTCGCCCTGGAGCACGGTTGCGGGCAACTCGGTCTCCGCCGCGGTGACCACCGCGTCGATCTCGTCACGTAGCGACATGGCGTTGGCGCCCGTCGCGTCGACCAGCAGGTTGCGCAGTCGAACCGGGTCGTCACTGATGCGTCGGCCGAAGTCGTTCACCACCTGGGTGAGCGCTGCGTCGACCGCTACTCGTCGTTCCTCGGGTTGCATGATCAGTTGAAGGGGTTCTCGAGGTGGAGGGCGTCCACCACGCGCTCGATGAGCGTCGGGTCGGCCTCGAGGACCTCACCGTCCTCACCGATATCCACCTGTTCGAGGACGCCGTCACCGTCGAGGTCGGCCACATCGGCGACACCGTCGCCATCCGTGTCGAACCCGTCGACCTCACCGTCACCGTCGAGGTCGAAGGTGTCCATCACGCCGTCTCCGTCGACGTCGACCGCATCGATGTAGCCGTCGCCGTCCTGGTCGGCGGCATCCATGATGCCGTCGCCGTCGGTGTCGACCGCGTCGATCACACCGTCACCGTCCATGTCGGCCACGTCCATGACGCCGTCACCGTCGAGGTCGGCGATGTCCACCTGGCCGTCGCCGTCGAGGTCACCGACGTCACCGACGCCGTCACCGTCGAGGTCGACCAGATCGACCGCGCCATCGCCGTCGACGTCGCTCACGTCGAGCACGCCGTCACCGTCGATGTCGGCGCTGTCCATGATGCCGTCGCCGTCCAGGTCGACATCGAGATCCACGTCGATGTCGCCCATGTCCATGTCGTCCAAACCGAAATCACTCATCGTTCTCTCCTCGTTCCTCTCGTGCCTGTCAGTAGGTGTCGGTGCCGCTGTCGAGGCCCGAGTCGGTGCTGTCGAAGGGGTCACTCATGTCGAGTGAGTCGACCTCGGTGGTCACGGCGTAGGGATCCTCCGCCGGCGTCACCTCGCCGAAGCCGTCGACGTTGAAGTCGGTGTCCATCGAGTCGATGGTGCCGTCGCCGTCGAGATCGGTCTCCTGGGCCCAGCCGTCACCGTCCAGGTCGGCGGAGGTGAAGCTGCCGTCGGCGTTGATGGTGCCGTCGTCGATGATGCCGTCGCCGTCGGAGTCGACGGCGTTCACGTAGCCGTCGCCGGTCGAGTCGGCCGAGTCCATCGTGCCGTCGTGATTGCTGTCGAGGACGTCGAAGTCGCCGTCACCCGTGGAGTCGATCGAATCGATCGCGCCGTCGCCGGTGGAGTCCACCGCATCCGTCATGCCGTCACCGTCGAAATCGACGGAATCGATGACGCCGTCGCCCGTGGTGTCGACCGCGTCGGCAATGCCGTCGCCGTCGATGTCGATGCCGCCCTCGAGGGCCTCACCGTCGATGTCGTCGATGTCGAGACCGTCGAGGAAACCGTCTCCGTCCAGATCGAACATGCTCATGTCACTCGTCCTTCGCTTCGTAGCTGATTGGGGTCGGACGAACCGTCGATCGGGTCAACGGATTGTTGTCCCGCCGTGGCCACGTGATCGGTCCACGCCGTCCCGTCCCAGTAGCGGTGGTCATGGCGCCCGTACGGGTCCGTGTACCAATCCGCCGGCGGGTGGGATGGTGGGGAGTCATCACTGGCCGGTTCGTCATGGGACGAATCTGCCGACTGCTCCTTCAGAGTCGCTGCACGATCGCTGAAGGACTCTTTCAGGTCCACCGCTTTGCCCTTCTGGGCCTTGGCCAGGCGCCGGAGCGTGTCGAGTCGATCCGGATCGAGACGCACGCCGTAATAGCGCTCCTCGTCGGCCGGATCGACGCGCGAGGCCCATTCGGCGTACTGCTTCGCCTGCTCGGACGCCGTACCCGGCCCGGTCATGGCGAGCTCGGCCAGCACGCTGTAACCGAGGGTGGAGCCGTGCTTCACGGCCAGCTCGGCGTACTCGGCCACGGACTCGGTGTTCTCGACGAGGCTCTCGACGTTGGCCAGCGTGACGTAGACGTCGCCCGGATGCGGATGGCCGGCGGAGAGCGACAGCCGAGCCAGCTGACGAGCCGTCTCCGGCACGGACTGGAGCAGGTAGACCCGGGCGAGGCTGTGGAGGTTCACCGCATCGGCCGGCGCCTGCTCCTTGATCGCCAGGGCCTGCTTAAAGGCGGCGCGGAGGAGCTTCTCCGTCATCGCCATGTCGTCCTCCACGCCCATCGCCGCCGACTTCTGCAACAGCGTGCGGGTGACGAGGGTCTGCGGCTTGTAGATCGCCTTGGCGGTCCGCACCTGGGCCATGTCGCGCTCGACCCGCTGGAGGGCGAGCACGAGATGGATCTTCGGTTCCGGACGCTTGGGGTCCTCCTTGACCGCGGCGGTGAGGAGATCCACGCCGTTGGACATCTTCACGGAGTCGCCCATCGCGGTGATCAGCGGCAACTTCGCGGCAACCGAGCCCACCTTGCGCGCCCCATCGGCGATCTTCTTGCCACCACTGGTCCCGCTGAGCTTCTCGATCCGGGCATCCATCTTCTCGGCGCCGGCCGCCGACCAGGCCTTCGCCTTCTTCCCCGACTCGGTGTCGAGCGCCTTCTCCTTGGCCGCCTTCCACTTCACGCCGGCGACCTTGTTGACGCCCTCCAGCTTCTTCTTCCAGTTCGGCGCCGCGCCCGGCGCGGAGCCCCCCGCCGCGCCCCCGGGAGGGGGCGGCGGCGGTGCCGCGTCTGTGGCGTGCTCGTCACCCGCCATGACGATTCAGCCCGGGGGAAGGACCGGTTGGAAGGTGACGCTCTCCATGAGCTTGAAGTTGCCTCCCGCACGGACCTCGATCACATAGTCGACGAGTTGCAGGAGTGGCTCCTGCAGCGGGACAGCCGCCGTGAAACAGTCGTCGATCCTGGGCACGATGGTTTCCCACGGTGTCTGCACCGCCCCGGCGAAGCCCTCTTCGTTGGGCCGGTCGGGAAGGGCGACGCCGGCATCCTGATACGCCTGCTGCACGGCGGCCGAGATCGGCAATCGCTTGACGATGATCGCCAGGTCCTGATGGGCACCGGCGACGAAGTTGAAGTAGTCGACCTGCACCGCCAGGGCCTGCGCTCCGACGGGGGCCGTGCTCGCGAAGTTGTCCGAGCACTCGAACGTGAAGCCAGGTTCGGCCTCCACCAGTTCGCCGAAGAAGACGCCGGTGACGTCCTCGGAGCCGTCGAGCAGGGTGACGTACGGGCTGACGTAGGTCTCCCCGGCGACGAACGCGTCGACCATCGGCTGGGCGTAGTCGGCCGCCCGGGAGAGGAAGATGCCGCTCTCCTGGGGCCGCAGCTCGAGCACGCTCTCCATGGTGGAACGGCTGGGCACACCGATGAGCTTGCCGCTGCCGTCCGTGAGCAGACCACCGGAGTTGCCACCCCGGATCTCGAGATCCATCTGGATCCAACCCCGGTTGTCCTCGAGCCGTTCATCGACGACGAACGCACTGATGGAACCGTCGGTGAGGGTCACCGCGCTGTTCGCAGCGACGCCCGGGAACCCCATGGCGAAGACATCGTCGCCGGTGGACAGACCCTCGACGGTACCGAGGGGAACCTCGGTCAGCTCGGCGAGATCGACCGCCTCCACGATCTTGCCGCTCAGGGTCTCGGTCAGTTGCAGCAGCGCCAGGTCGAGATAGCCGTCGACCGCGACGAGCTCGGCCTTGAACCGGGGCTCGGCACTGCGGTCGAGACCACTCGACACACTGATCGTGATGTCCTCGATGTCCTCGAACCACGTGTCGTTGATTCCGTACCACAGGGCGAGACCCTGGCCGTCGCCCCACCCCGCGACGTGCGCATTGGTCAGGACGAGGCCGCGTTCCTTGTCGATGATCGTGCCCGAGCCAGTGCCACCGACGCCGGAGTCGGACTGCACGCTGATCGCCACCACCCCGCGGGTGAGCGCGTCGAAGTCGGGATCGTCGTCGCCTCGGGTCGCGAGGAATGCCACGGCACCGATGATGATGGCCAGGGCGGCGAGACCGCCGGCCAGCAGGCCGACCTTGCCGCCGCCGCCGAGGCGGCTGAACCGCTGGGCCAGGGTGATCTGACGCACGCCGCTGGCCTTCACGACCACGCGCTCACCCGCGTCGGCATCGCCGAGCACGAACGCCATGGTGCCGCTGATGGGCGTCTCCTTCGTGCGGCGTCCGTCGAGGAAGGTGCCCCCGGAACTGTCGAGGTCGGCGAGCTTCCACCCGTTCTCGTACTCGAGCACGGCATGACGCCGCGAGACGTTGGGGTTCTGGCTCTGGACGTCGACACTCGAGTCGCGGCCGATGACGTACTTGCGACCCGGCGAGAAGGTGTAGGACTGGCCGGCGCACTCGACGACCACGGTCTCGCCCGTCACCTGGGTGGCACCCTCGGCCGCGCCGGCGGCCAGAACGCCGCCCGGTCGCACCGCCCCGCCGTCACCGACGACAGCCGTGGCGTCCGGGGACGCGGCCACGGTGCGGTCGAGCTCGTCGACGATCGGGCTGGTCGAGATCTCGAGCCGAACCGCGTGTTCGCCCCGGGCGAGGGTCACGGACAGCGAGTCGCCGACGGGCCGGGTGGTGACCCGTTCGCCTTCCACGAAGGTGCCCTGCGTGCTGTCGACGTCACGCAGCTGCCAGCTCTCGCCGTCGTAGTCGAGCTGGGCGTGGTGTCGTGAGACGCCCTGCCGCTCGACGACGACATCGGCGTCCTCGTCCCGCCCGATCCGCACCGGCGACGAGGCCGGCTCGAACACGTGGTCCTGCCCCTCGAAGCGAATTGTGAGTCTTTGCCCGCTCATTCCGTTGGTCCCTCCATGTGAGATGCCCCAACTCTTCACCGTCCCGGTGAGGAAGAACAGGGCCGATTCGGTTCTGTTACCGAGCCATTAGCGCGGCGCCCACATCGGGAACGGCCATCGAGCCGACGGCGACACAGCATCGCGTCTCGTTGTCCTGGTGCGAAAGTCTCCCGTTACCGGCCCGTTAGCCACCGCGCTTGCGGGTCGGGGGGAGGTCAGGCATTAATGCTCCATGGCGACGCCCCGGATCGACGTGCTCGGTCGCACCCGACTGGTCGAGCAGGACCGTGTGATCGACCTGTCGCCGCGCCAACGCGCCGTCGTCGCCGGACTCGCCCTCCGCTTTCCCCGCGCCGTTCCGTTCGACGACCTGATCGCAATGGTCTGGGGCGACGCGGCCCCGAAGACCGCTCGGGCCGCCCTCCAGAACGCGGTCGCCGCCATCCGTACGAAACTCGCCGATCCGTCGCTCGTGGAGACCGACGGTGCCTCGTATCGGCTCGCCGACGGCATCGACATCGACGTGACCACCCGGGTGTCCGTCGTGGCCGCGGCGGTCGCCACACCCGCCGTGAGCACGGACGGCGACGAGCTCCGACGCGAACTCGAAGCCTGGGACCCCCACGCGCTGTCGGATCTCGCCGACGACCCGGACGTGGTGGCCGCGCGGGCACGGCTCGCGTCGCTGCGCGACGCCGGTGTGGACCAGGTGGGCGCCGCGCTGCTGGCGAGCGGACGCACCGCCGAGGCGGTCGGCTATCTCGAAGCCGCGCTGATCGCCTCACCGACCCAGGCCGTGCGAGCCGCCCTGCTCGCCGTCGCCCTCCAACGCTCCGGTGCGGCGGCGGACGCGCTGACGCTGCTCGACCTGACCGAACGGCGCTCGGTGGAGGAGACCGGTATCGGACTGCCGGCCGGGATCGCGTCCCTGCGCTCGCGCATCCTCGACAACGACCCGTCGTTGCACACCCACGCCATCCTCGACGACATCCGCCGCGACATCGGTCTGTCCGCCGGTACCGGACCGGCGGTCGGCCGGGACGAGGAGCTGACCACGGTGCTCGAGCACATCTCCCGGCGCCGCAGCGTGGTCATCGTCGGGCCCGGCGGACTCGGCAAGACGACCCTGCTCGACGCCGTGTGCGGTCGGCTCGGCAGTCTCGTCGCCCGCACGACGTGCACCGAGAACCCGGAATCCCCGTACGAGCCCATCGTCGCCCTCCTGGACGAGATCGCGGCCCATCCGGCCGGCGCCGCCGCACTCCGGGCGGCGGTGCCCGGCGCGGATCCCGGCGCGTTGGCCTGGTTGGCGCCGGGCCTGATGGCGTTCGATCCCGACTCGGAACCGCCGCCGCGTCGTGAACTGCGACGCGCCCGGGCCGACGCCGCGGTCTGCAGCCTCCTGTCGGCGCTGGGACGTCGGGCACAACTCACCCTCGTCATCGACGACATCCATCTCGCGCCCGACACGACGCTCGGCATCCTCGCCACGGTGGCGTCGCGAGGTGACACCACCGTGGTCGCCGCCGGACGACCCGTCGAACGCCCGTTCCCCGAGAGCCTGCGTCCGATCGGACTCACGCCGCTGGACGCCGCGGCGGTCACCGCGCTCGTCGGACGCCTGGTCGACGCGGAGGGCGACGACCTGGACGACGTCGGCGCCGAGTTGGCCCGGCGGACGGGCGGCAACGCGTTCTTCGTGGTCGCGACCGTGCGCCACCTCCTCGACCGCGGTGCGTTGCGCCGCACCGACGGCGTGTGGGCGCTCAGCGGGGACGCCGGCGTGCCGCCGACGGTCGAGGTCGCCGTCGCCCAGCGCCTCGACGTCCTGTCCCTCGCCGCCCGCCGGGTCGTGGACCATGTCGCGGTCGCAGCCGATCCCGTCGATCGCGCTCTCATCGAGTCTGTTCTGGGTCCGGCGGCCGGGCGCGGGATCGAGGAAGCCGTGCAGGAACGGGTGCTCGTCGAGCACGGCCCACTGCTGCGCACCGTCCACGACCTGCTGGGGGAGGCCACCCGCCTGATGTTGTCGGACGCCCGAGCGATCGAGATCCACGATCGCCTCGCCGGGGCCTACGCCGCCGGACCCGAGCCCGATCTGGGTCGAGTGGCGCGGCATCGATTCGCGGCTCGACGACTGGACCCGGGCGCTGCCGTCGAGGCTCTCGAACGGGCGGCCGAAGCGGCACGGGAGGCAGTGGCCCCCGAGTTCGCCGCCGATCATCTCGCCAAGGCCCGCCAGATCGTCGACGCGCCCCGCTCGCGCCACGGCATCCGGTTGACCATCGAGGAGGGATCGGCGCGGCGCGAGGCCGGTGACCCCCACCACGTGGAGCTCCTGCGCGACGCCGCGTTCACGGCCCATCAGGAGGGACACGCCGACCTGACCGCCGACGCCCTCATCGAGCTCGGCGACGTCGGACGCCTCACCGGGCCCGGCGGCGCGGACGCGGACGTCACCGAACTCGTCACGCAGCTGATCGCTGGCCTGGACGACCCGCATCGTGGCGCCCGCGTCAGGGCGACCGCATCGGTGTGGTTCGCGATGGGGCCCCAATGGCAACGGGCCCACGAGCTCTGGGCCGACGCCCTCACCGTCGCCGAGGAATCCGGTGACCCCCACCTGGTCTGTGAGGTGCTCCGCCTCCTCGACCGGGGAACCGACGGCCCCCACCACGGGGAATGGCGCGTCGAGCTCTCGCGACGATGCATCGAGCTGGGCGAGGACCTGGACGATCCCCTGGCGGAGTACCGCGGTCATCTCGCGGGGTATGGCGCGATGCTGCAGCACGGCACCGGGGCGGAACTCGATGCCCACGTCGCCGCGATGGAGCGGCTCGAACCCACGGTCCACAACGGCCGCGGGCGTCGCGTCCTGAGCTATTTCCGGGCCGGGCGGGCCCACCTCCACGGCGAGCTCGCGGCCGCCGAGGGATTCCTGAACGCCGCCAGCGGCTTCCCCAACGTCCTCTCCGAGTCCTGGGATCTGCTCGCATCATCCTCAGTCCTGCTGGCCATCCGACTCGAGCAGGGTCGAGGCGGCGAACTCCATCCGCTCGCCGAGGCGATGTCGGAGGCCCACCCGCACATGGGTGTGTGGCTGGCAGCCGCCGCTCGTTGCGCGTTCGAGCTCGGCGACCATCACCAAGCAGCCGAGATGGTGCGTCGACTCCACGCGATCGACTACGAGACGATCAGTCGGGACCAGGTGTGGCTGCTGGCGATGACGTCGACGGGCCATGTCGCCGCCGAGGTGGGACTCGTCGACATCGCCGAGCACGTGGCCGACCAGCTCGCCCCCTACCGCGGCAACGGCTCGTGGTGTGGTCACGGCGCCTACGACCCGGTCGACGTCAGCTTGTGCCACATCGCCCTCGCCGCCGACCGGCCCGCGGATGCCGCCGATCACGCCGATGCCGTCATCGCGGTCGCCAGGCGGCTCGCCGCCCCGATCTACGTCGGCCGCGGCATCGTCCTGGCCGCTCGGGTCGCCGCCCACCATCCACCGAGCCGCGAGCGATGGGACGACATCGAAGGTCAGCTGCGCGACACGCACGACCTGGCGATCCACAGTGGGTGGCATGCCCTGCGCGACGAGGCCGCCGCAGTGCTGGCGACTAGCGCGTATACGCCAGGTTGAGCGCGGCCTTCGGACCCCACTCCTCGTCACCGGACCACGAGATCGTCCCGGCATCGAGCTGCTGGTGAGGATCGATCCGCCCGGCCGCCAGCATGATGAACGTCCCGACATCGGTGGTGACGACCACGTCGGGTTCGTCCACGCGCTCGACGCGCGTCGCCCGACCGTCGACCGTCACGGCGATGTCGCGCTCGATGTCCCCGCGGATCTCGAAGACGACCGACTTCCCCTCGGGCAGACCGATCTTCTTGCCGACGATGTAACCCACCGCCCCATCGACCTCGGACAGCGCCATCTCGGCGGCCGGGCCGGCGTCGTCGAGCGACTCGCCGAGCGGGACGGCGATGTCGCGAGCGTGGACCCACAGGTCGAACACGCGGACCTGGAGGAAGCCACCGTAGGTGCCGATGCCCGTGGGGGTGATCGACGGCTGATCGATGACGGAGGCGTCGAGGCGTTCGAGCTCGGCCAGCCGTGTGGCGGTGACCTCCTGGACTCGGATCGCGAAGTCGGCGCGGGAGAGCGCGGCGGCCTCCGCCTCGAACGCGCCCATCTTCTCGAAGGGCGGGGGTGCCTCGGCAGACGGCTCCCAGCCGGTCAGCACGACCTCCACCCCGAGAGTGTGGGTGATCACGCCGCGCACGTCCCAGTCGGGGCACAGCGACTGGGTGGCCATCTCGTCGTCGGACAACCGGCCGGCGAGGTCGTTGTAGTGGGCGAACAGCCCTCGGTGGGCGTCCACATAGTCGGACAACTGGAACGTCATCGGGCGGGCTTCTCCCTGCTCTCCCACTCACGGGCTTCGAAGTACGGCTTGAACACGTTGGCGATGTGGCCCATGTCCTCGTCGGTCTTGGGGGTCTTCAACTCGTACAGCCGGTCGACCTTGCTGTAGGCGACGGTCAGGTCCCACAGGTCGAGCGCCTCCTGGCCGACGGGGGCCGGCGCGACGACCGGACCGTAGACCTGACGTTCGCCGGGGAAGATGATCGTCGGCACGCCGAAGCCACCGGAGTTCGCGATCGCGTCGTGGTCGGCCTTGACGTCGTCGTGGGTCGTCTCGTCCTCGATCGCGGCGCGCACCACCGCCGGATCGATGCCGAGCTCCTCGCAGATCTCCTCGGCGACTTCCGGCCGGTGGGGCTTGCGCCCGTCCTCGTGGAGGGCCCGGCCGGCGGCCTCGTAGAACCGGTCGCAGTCGTCCATCGACGTCCGCCGCAGCATCGCCGCGACCCGCAGCATCCCCCACCCGTAGGACCACTCGCGTTCCCACGGGTGCTTCTTGCCCTCCTCGCGGTTGATCTCCTCGAGCGAGAAGAAGCGCCAGTCGATGTCGAGGGGCACCGTCTCGCGGACGGTCCGGATCCACTTGGCCGTCTGGTACGCCCACGGGCACATGACATCGAAGTGGAAGGCGATCTTCAGCGGCTCGGTCGCGATGTCGCTCATGGCGCGACCGTAGCCGGGGGTTGCTGCCGCGAGAAACTGTCAGGCAGACTGCCACTTATGAGTGACGCAGAACTCGACCAGGTCAACGACGCCCTCGACACGCTTCTCGCGGAGCACGACCCGAAGGCGGAGGGATACGAGGAGTTCCGAGGTCATCAGTACGACCACGGGCTCGCCTGGGTGCAGTATCCGGCGGGCAAGGGTGGCCTCGGCGTCCGGCCCCAGCTCCAGCGCGAGGTCAACCGCCGTCTGGCCGAGGCCGGTGCCAAGCCCATGGATCCGTCGATGTTCTTCATCGCCCTCGCCGGGCCGACGATCCTCACCCACGGCAGCGACGAACAGCACGATCGCTTCCTGCGCCCCATGTTCACGGGTGAACACAAGTGGTGCCAGCTCTTCTCCGAGCCCGGCGCCGGTTCCGACTTCGCCGGTCTCGGCACCAAGGCCGTCCAGGACGGCGACGAGTGGATCGTCAACGGGCAGAAGGTGTGGAACACGCTCGCCCACATCGCCGACTGGGGAATGCTCGTCACCCGCACCGACCCGGACATGCCGAAACACAAGGGCATGACCTACTTCGCGCTCGACATGAAGGCGGAGGGGGTCGAAGTGCGACCGCTGCGCCAGATCACGGGCGAGGCGGAGTTCAACGAGGTCTACATGACCGATGTGCGCGTGCCCGACGACTGTCGGATCGGTGAGCGGGGCGAGGGGTGGCGCGCCGCGCTGACCACGCTGATGAACGAACGCACCGCGATCGGCGGGGGCGGCGGCGGCTCGGCGCCGAAGGTGGGCAGCGGCGCGATCGGCAACCTCGTCAAGGTCTACGAAGCGAGCGACCAGAAGGACGAGGCGCGCCAGGACGAGCTGATGCAGCTCTGGATCCGAGCCGAGGTGCTCCGTCTCACCAACATGCGGGCCATCCAGGCCGCCAAGAAGGGGCAGCCTGGCCCCGAGGGATCGGTGGCCAAGCTCGCCGGCGCCGAGCTGAACAAGGACATCTACAGCTGGGCGGTCGGTCTCCAGGGCATGGCCGGGCAGGTCGGTTTCGACTACACGTTCCGCCGTCCCGGCGCCGTCGATCTCGACGGCAGCAGCCAGGGCATCGGGTATGCGTTCCTGCGGGCGCGGGCCAACTCGATCGAGGGCGGCACCTCCGAGGTCCTGCGCAACATCATGGGCGAGCAGATGCTGGGCCTCCCCGGCGAACCCCGCATCGACAAGGACGTCGCCTGGTCCGACGTCCCCAAGAACTAAAAGCCGGGCTTCTTAACCGAGTTATGGTCGTTTTTCGACCATAAGTCGGTTAAGAACGCGGTCTGGTGGGGTGGATCAGGCGGATCCGAGGGCGTCGACGACGCGTCGGTGCAGTTGTTGTTTGATTCGGCCCACGGAGCTCTCGGCGGTCGCGGCGAGCGGGAGGCCCAGCTCGGCGGCGGCCGTCATCAGCCTGTCCAGCGGCACGGACCGGTCGACGAACCCCGCGGCCACGGCCTCGGCGGCGGTGTAGCGGTGGCCGGTGACGATCGCGTCACGGGCGACCGGCGACACGAGCAGGTCCTGGATCATCGCGAGCAGGCCACGGGAGAAGGTCATCCCCAGGTGGACCTCGGGCCAGCACACGAAGCCCCGGTCCTCCCGCATGACGACATGGTCGTGGGCGAGCACCGCGAACGCGCCGGCACCGAAGGCGTGCCCGTTCACCGCGGCGACGGTCGGCGCCGGGAACGTGAGGATGCGGGCGAGCACCCGCTCCACCGAGTTGACGTAGACGACGATGTCCTCGGACGGCTTGCCCGCCATCCACTCCACGTCGAGGCCGTTCGAATAGTGCTTGCCCGCACCCGTTGTGAGCAGCACCTTCGGGCCGGTCGCGGCCTCCACCTCGTCGAGGATCTCGTTCATGGCGGACACCCACCCGCGGTCGGTGGTGTTGAGGTCGTCGCCGAAGCTCACGACGAAGAGTTCGCCGTCCTGGGTGAGAGTGGGTGCGCTCATGGGCCGGACCATAGCCGGGGGTTTGCACGGGCCAGGATGGACGGCGAGGATCGCGGACCGTGACCCGTCCCACCGTGCTCATCTCCCACATGGAGGGCCTGCGCCCGTTCGACGACGCCGCGTTGGACCGTCTCGATCGAGTCGGTCGTCTGCTCGATCGCGAGCCGCTCTCGTCCTGGGACGACGACCGGGCCGACGCACTCCTCGCCGAGGCCGAGATCATCGTGGGCCACTGGGGAACCCCGACCATCACCGCGGACCTGCTCGCCCGGGCGCCGAAGCTGCGGATGTTCGCCTACGCCGCCGGCACCATCAAGTGGTCGATGAGCGATGACGCCTGGGATGTGCGCGACCTCGTCGTCACCTCGGGTGCATCGGCCAACGCCGAGCCGGTCGCCGAGTACACGCTCGCCATGATCCTCCTCGCGAACAAGCGGGTGTTCCCCGCCGTCGACCTCATGCGGGATCGAGAGACCTGGGCGGTACCCCCGACCGCCCGCGAGCACGGCAACTGGGACAAGACCGTCGCCCTCGTGTCGGCGAGTCTGATCGGTCGTCGGGTGGCCGAGCTGCTCCAGCCGTTCCCCCACCTGCCGGTGGAGATCTACGACCCGTTCGTCGACGCCGCCACGATCGAATCACTCGGCGCCACCAAGGCCGAGGACCTCCTCGATCTGTGTCGGCGCGCCGACGTGCTGTCGATCCACGCGCCGGCGTTGCCGGCGACCCACAACCTCATCGGCGCCGAGCATCTCGCCGCGCTGCCCGACGGGGCGACGGTGATCAACACGAGCCGCGGCCACTGTCTGGACCTCGACGCCCTCGTGGCCGAGCTCGAATCAGGCCGCCTCTTCGCGATCATCGACGTGACCGATCCGCTCGAACCGCTCCCCGACGATCACGCCCTGCGCCGGCTTCCCAACGCCGTGTACACCCCCCACGTCGCCGGATCGCAGGGCACCGAGCTCGCCCGCATGGCCGACTGGGTCTGCGACGAGGTCGAGCGGTTCGTCGCCGGCCGGCCACAACGAAACCGCATCACCCGTGACATGATCGACAAGATCGCCTGACCAGGAGCAATACCCACATGTCCGACGCCATCGCCTTCGACGACATCGACGCCATCAACGCCCACGCCTCCGACGAGTACGGCGACTGGGGGACCGAGATCGAGGTCACCCAGGAGATGATCAACGACTTCGCCGAGCTCACCGGCGACCGCCAGTGGATCCACATCGACGTCGAGCGCTGCATCAAGGAGAGCCCCTTCGGCGGCCCGATCGCCCACGGCTATCTCACGATGAGCCTCATGCCGAAGCTGATCTCCGTCCCGGTCCAGCTGAGCGGCGTGAAGAACGCCGTGAACTTCGGCTGCGGGGGCGCCCGGTTCCTCTCCCCCGTGCCCGCCGGATCGACCATCCACGCCCGGTCCCGCCTGATCGGCGCCGAGCAGCACCGGGCCGGCACCCTGCTCAGCTTCGAGTCGGCGACCCACGTCAAGGGGAACGAGAAGCCCTCGCTCGTCTACACGAGCCAGATCCTCTACCAGGGCTGACGCCGATGCCCGAGCCGGGCAACCTCATCGAGACGCTCCGCGCCGCGGCCGACCACCGGCTCGACGCACCCGCGCTGGTCGAACCCGGCGGCCCGACGATCACCTACGGCGCCCTGTTCGACCGCGCCGCCCGCCTCGCCCGCGTGCTTGCGGATCGCGGGGTCACCCCCGGCGACCGGGTCCTGGTCACGACCGACAAGTCCCCCGACACGGTCGCCCTCTACCTCGCGTGTCTGCACGCCGGCGCGGTGCACACCCCGCTCAACCCGGCCTTCACCGCAGACGAGCAGGCCTACTTCGTCGGCGACGCCGACCCAGCGCTGACCGTCGGTCCGGGAGCGATCCCCCTCGAAACCCTCGTCGACGAGGCGCGGCGAGCGACCCCGGCGACCGTGGTCCCCCGGGACGACCACGACCTCGCGGCCCTGCTCTACACCTCGGGGACGACCGGCCGGCCGAAGGGCGCCGCGCTCACCCACGCGAACCTGCGCCACAACGCCTTCGCCCTCCACGAGGCGTGGCGGTTCGAGCCGGACGACCACCTGATCCACTCGCTCCCGCTGTTCCACGTGCACGGCCTGTTCGTCGCGCTCCACTGTTCGCTGCTGTCGGCCGTCCCGATGACGTTCCTGCGCCGCTTCGACGTCGACGCGGTGATCGAGGCGTTGGCGGACGCCACGGTGCTGATGGGGGTGCCCACCCACTACCACCGACTCCTCGGCGACGACCGCTTCGATCGGTCCCGCACGGCCGGCATGCGCCTCTTCACCTGCGGATCGGCGCCGCTCCCGGCCGCCCAGTTCGACCTCTTCAGCGAGCGAACCGGGCACCGGTTGTGCGAGCGCTACGGCATGAGCGAGGCGGGGATCATGACGTCGAACCCGTACGACGGTGAGCGGCTCGCGGGCACGGTCGGCTTCGCCCTGCGCGACGTCGAGATCCGGGTGCGCAACCGCGGCGGATCGATCGCCACGGACGGCGAACCCGGGGACCTGGAGGTGCGGGGCCCGCATCTGTTCCGGGAGTACTGGGGCATGCCCGAGGCGACGGCGGCCGCGCACACCGACGACGGTTGGTTCGTGACCGGCGATGTCGGCAGCATGGCATCGGACGGACGGATCACGCTGCAGGGGCGCGCCGGCGACATGATCATCAGCGGCGGCGAGAATGTCTACCCCCGGGAGATCGAACGGGTGCTCGACGAGCAGCCCGGGATCGTCGAGTCGGCCGTCGTCGGCGTCCCCCATCCCGACTTCGGCGAGGCCGTGGTCGCGGTGCTGGTCGCCGACGACGACCACGACTCGGCCTCCGTCGACGCCGCCCTCGCGGCGCGGCTCGCCCGCTACAAGCATCCCAAGGCAACGGTCGTCGTCGACGCCCTTCCCCGCAACGCGATGGGCAAGGTGCAAAAGGCCGTCCTGCGCGACGACTACGCCGAGCTCTTCACCGGCTGATCGGCCTCCGGGGAACGTGCCCCGCCGGCGGTGGCGCGCCGACGCACCCACCGCAACCCCTGCCACAGCGCAATGATCACCAGCGCGGGGACGAGGAGCCGGATGGTGCCGCGGCCGACCGCTCCCTCGATGCTGTCCGTCAGCTCGTGGGCATCGTGGGCGAGCTCGGCATCGTCGCCCGCGGCCCAGAGCTCGCGCAGGGCCAGCAGGTCAGCATCCGGATCGCTCCCCCAGAGCCCGACGGTTGCGAGAAGGCCCCGATCGCCGGTCACGGCGGCCTCGGCTTCGTCGAACGCGTCCAGCGCCATCTCCTGCCGTTCGAGCAGGTCGACGACCGCGGTCAGGTCGTCGGCCGCCTCCTCGAAGAGCACCTGGGCGTCGGTGCGGGGCTCGAGCTCGAGCGACGCCGCCCAGCCGGCGAGGCTGTCGCGCGTGACGATCACGTCGCTGACCTCGGCCTGGCGTCCGAAGAACGTGTCGAACTCCCACGCCGCCATGGCATGACGCAGGAAGGGCGGCAGCGCCCAGCTCCCGGCGCGGGATTCGAGCGCCGCGTAGTCGACGACGGCCGCCGCCCGCCGGTCGATCAGCAGGTCGTCGACGTCGTCGGTGACCATCTCGCGAAAGGCCGACGCGGCATCGTCGACGCCGCCCGCCCGTTCGATCAGATCGAGCAGGGTCTGCCAACCGGGATCGAGGATGCGCGGCTCGGCCACCGGTCCCGGATACGGCGTGGTCTCCGCTCGTAGCGCATCGATGACCGCCCGCACGCCCGCCGCGCCGAGTTCGTCGACCAGGTCGGCGACCATCGCCTCGGGGGATGCATCGAGGTGGGGCTCGCCGGCGAACCCGATCGCCAGCCCCTCGATGAACCATGCGACGTCGACGTCGACGTCGGCCAGCCAGATGTGGGCCAGCTGATGGTCCACGGAGGCGGCGTCGTCGTCGGCGAGCTCGACGAGGTCGTCCTCGACCAGATCATGGCCGGCCGACGGAAGGGCCCGGCGAATGGCGAAACCCTCGTCGAGCGTGCCGAACCAGGTGTCCAGCTCGCTCGCGATCGCCGCCGCCCGGTCAGCCGTGTCGGCGATCCATTCACGGTCGCCGCTCCAGCTGGTCACCGCGGCCAGCGGCGGGAGATCGATCAGATCGCCGTCGAACGCGGCGTGATCGACGAACTGCAGCCGCTGCCCGTCGTACGCCTCGGCAGGGAACTCGAAGGTGGCGAGCGGTTCGTCGATGCCGCTCACCGGCGTCGAGCCATCCGCCGCGGCGTAGCTCGCCGGAATCGTCACCCGGAGAGGGGAAGCCGCCGCGTCCGTCGCCGGGCCCGGCCGGAACGCATCGAACGAGACGGCGCCGGGGACGACGAGCGGACCGGGCAGGCCGTCGTGCATGATCGACCACGTGAGCTCGATCTCGGTCGAGGCCCCGGGCCCGAGCGACCGGGCGAACTGGACGAACCAGGTCGCGGTGCCGTCCTCGAACCCGGTCTGCGCGACGACCAGCGCCTCACTGCCCGACGATGCCGCGACCTCGTCGGCGGTCACCGGGAGCGATTCGAAGAACCCGGGGTAGGCGACGCCGGATCCCTCGTTCACGAACGAGTACGAGAAGCGCACGTCGACCCGCCCGGCCTCCGGTAGCACGACATAGTCGACGCTCGTCGTCTGCCGGAGGGTGCCGTCCTGGGCGCCGGCGCCGGCCGCAGGTACGAGCAGCGCGACCACCGCGACCAGGACCGCGACGAGACGGAGGGGGAGGCGGCCGAACACGGGCGCAGGTTACCCAGCCGCCGCGGTGCGGCGGACGCGGCGAACGCCGATGAGCAGCCCGGCGAGGGCGAGCACCGCGACCCCGGCGACCGCGGCCGCGATCCGCCGGGCACCGAGCGACTCGGCACCGTCGATGTCGCGCCGGAGCGCGTCCGCCCGTTGGACCGCCGCATCGTGCTCCCCCGCCTCGTAGTGGGCGACCACGGCCGCGAGATCCGCGTCGACGTCGGTGCCCCAGCTACCGATGTCGGCCACCCACGAACGGCTCGCCGCGACCGCAGCCTGGGCCGCCTCGACCGCAGCGAGTCCGTCGGCCTGGGCGAGCAGCGCCTCGGCCGCTCCCCGCGGATCGGTGGCGAAGAGGGCTTCGGCGTCGTCCGGCACCGCAACTCCCGCCGCCGCGCTCGCCGCAGCCAGCCGATCCCGTTCGTCGAGCAGGGCCGACGCCGCCGTCATTGCTTCCTCGGCCGTGGCGAAGTCCCACCGGGCCAGCGCGAGCCGGATCGCGGATGGCACACCCCACTCGCCGGAGCGGGCCTCGAACGCGGCGAGGCCGTCGCGCGCGTCGGTCCGGGCTGCGAGAACATCCCGCGGCGGCGTGGCCAGAACCCAGTCGACGAGCAGGGGCTCGATCATCTCGCTCCCCGCCGCCTCGGCATGATCGAGCAGGCGCTGCCAGTCCCGCAGCCCGTCGACGATCGGCAGGTCGTCGCCGTACGGGGAGCCGTCGCCGAGCAGGCCGCTGGCCGCGTCGCGCAGTGCCTCGTCCCCGATCTCGGCGGCGAGCGTGGAGAACAGTCCGGCCGCCGCGGCGTAGGCGTGGCGATCGGTCTCGTCGGCGCCCGCCCGCGGCTCCCACAGCTCCAGCGCGACGGCGGCCGGGTCGTCACGAGCCACCGGTGTGAACCCGGTGCGTCCGGTCGCCTGCCGTGCGTACTCCTCCGCGAGCCCTTCCGCGAGCCATGGGTCGAGGCGCCGATCGAACCACGCGTGGGCCAGCTCGTGGGCGAGGATTCGCCGGTCCAACACCGTCCCCATCTCGATCTCCCCGCCCCCGTCGGGCGTTCGCACGAACGAGCCGCCGTAGCCGTGCACGACATCGGCATTCGTCTCGCGCACCACCAGGGTGCCGGTCAACGACCACGGCTCGCCGACCAGATCGACCAGGGTCGGAATCAACACGACGAGATCGGCGCCGATGCCGAACCGCCAGAACACGTCCCCCTCCCACGTGGCCAGCTCCACCCCTGCGTCCGTGCCGGGTATCGCGAGGCCGGTGCGCTCCAGCCGATCGTCGTTGCGCATCTCGAACACCGCGGCGAAGTCACGACCCACACCGTCGGTCGCCAACGTGGCGACGAACCCCTCGTCGACGCGTTCCGCATCGACGCCGATCCAGCGGGCCTCGAAGAACGCGGGCCATTCGATCGCGACCGACCCACTCCCCGGATCGCCGATGCCCCGGGCCGGGAAGCTGACGTAGGCAGGATCGATCCGCGTCGCCGACGGCACCCGCAGGCCGACCGATGACCGGATCACGAACGTCACGGAGAGCTCCGCCACCTCGCCGGGACCGATCGCCCGGCCGAGCGAGAACGTGAACACCGCGAAGTCGTCGTCCGCCGGACCCGCGGCGACCGCCACCGCCACGCCGCTGCGACTCGCGGCAACGGTCTCCGGCGCCACGGCGGGCAACACGAGGGAGACGGCTTCGATCTCGCTCGTCGCCGCCGGGTCCACATTGCGCACCGTGACCCTCGCCGTCGCCCGCACTTCCCCGTTCTCCGGATCCACGCGATAGACGACCGCCGCGGCGACCCGATCACGATCCGGCGTGGCCTCATCGGCCTCCGTCGCTGACGCGGGGGCCGGCGCGACGACCACCATCGCGGCCAGTGCCGCGCAACCAACGAACCAGGACCGCACGCAAGCGACGGTATCCGGCCCGTCGTCTGTCTAGGGTCGACGGCCATGGAGCTGAAGACCACCCGCTGGGCCATCGACGACGGCGTGGCCACGCTCACCTTGTCGCGCCCCGAGTCCAACAACGCGTGGACGGGGCGCATGCACACCGAACTGCGTCATCTCCTCGACGTGGGCGAGTCCGATCCCGACGTGCGGGTGATCATCATCACCGGCGATCCCGCCGGTCGCACCTTCTGCCCCGGCGGCGACGCGCAGGCGCTCGCCGCGCACGCCGAGCGGGGCCGCTACGACCCCGGAACACCGCCGGACCTCGCCACCCCCGGCGCCGGGGTCGATCCGGCGTTCGAGGCCGACTTCACCTACCTGCTGGCGATGGAGACCCCGACCATCGCGGCGGTCAACGGGGCGGCGGCGGGCGTCGGCCTCGCCCTGCTGTGCTGGTGCGACATCCGCATCATCGCCCGCACGGCCAAGCTCACCAGCGCCCACGGCAAGCTGAACCTCCCGGCGGAGTACGGGCTGTCCTGGATCCTGCCCCGGCTGGTGGGGCGGGGCCGGGCGAGCGACATCCTGCTCAGTTCACGGATCCTGCTCGGCGAGGAGGCGGGCGAGCTCGGCCTGGCGAACCAGGTCACCGAGGCCGACGCGGTCCTCACCAGCGCCGAGCGCTACGCCCGTCAGCTGATCGAGACCGTCAGCCCCCACGCCTTGCGGGCCACGAAACGCCAGCTCGCGACCGACGCCACCCACGACGATCCGGCCCGCAGCGTGCGCGACGCACAGGCGCGACTCGAGCAGATGATGACGGAGGCGGACTATCGCGAAGGGGCCGCAGCGTTGAACGAGAAGCGCCCACCCCGTTGGGGCGCGGGACCTCCCGACTGAGCGGGAAATCCGCTCAAGCACGCCGTCCGACGCGCCGAAGGTAGTGGTGTCCGGCGGTTTCGCCCCCGCCGGTCACACATGAGAGACGGGTGGGGGTTGAACACTCCCTCCAACGCATCGCCACCAGCGCTTTTCCAGGGTGCTGGCGCACTCGTTCAACCTCCGCCCCCTCTCGAACCGCCGGCCCTCGGTCGGCGGTTCCGACGTTCTGGGGCTACCCCGAGATCAGGCTGGCGAGGGCCCAGATCGCGGCGACCACGCCCACCACGATGAAGACGATGCTGCGCGCCATCGGCGCCCGCTCGAGGTCGGCGTCGTCACGGCGCTCGTCGGGCGGACGCACCAGCGCGGCGAGGTTGCCGGCGGCCATCGCGCCGCCGATCGCCAATACCAACCAGGGAAGCAGATCCTCACCAAGGAACACGCGGCCATGTTGGCGGCGACCGGGGTCACCTGCCAACCGGGCCGAACGGCCCCCCTTTCCCGGGGGCCATCAACTCGTGGCGCCGGCCTCCGATACGGACAGTGGCCAACGGATTCGCCCCCGGTGGCCACGAGAGGAACGGGTGGGGGTCGGACACTCCCTCCAACGCAGCGCCGCCGCGCTTCTCCAGGGTGCCGGCGCCTCGTTCGGCCTCCGCCCTCCTCTCATCAACTGAGAAAATCGTCGTCGGTCACGTCGGTGCGGATGGACGTGGTGATCTCCACGTCCGTCGCCGACTGTCGGCGGACCCGGCTGGACAGCAGGGCCCCCGTTTCCTCGTCGAAACAGAACGCCGCGGCCCGTCCCCAGGTCGACCGCAGCAGGGGCTCGCGCAGTTCGACCTGGAAACACCCGTCGTCGCGGGCAACGTCGTAGAGACGGGCGTCGCCGACGACGAACCCGAGCACCAGCTGCATCTCGTCGGCAACCCGCTCGGCGTAGGTGCGTTGCGAGGACGCGGCCAGACAGCCCGGTGAGATCGCCTGGTCCGTGGACGTGTCGCAGGTCGTCACGCTGCCGTCGATCGACTCGCTGACCGAGCCGAGCCGGAACACCAGTCGGCGCGGCGGATCCTGGGCGACGAGGACGTCTCCGATCAGGGGTTCGCCGCCGTCGTCGAGGGTCCGGGTCCAGGTGCCCGACGTCACGAAGGTGGCGGTGCGCCACCGGTTCCACGCGACGATCAGCGCCTCCGCCGCATCCACGTCATGGTCGACCGGTGGGAAGGAGAGCTCGAGGGGCGGCCCGGAATCGTCGGGCTCGTCGTCCCACACGACAGTGGTGAGCACGACCGCGGCGAGCAGCCCGATCGCCACACCCGCAACCACGAGGATGACGGGTCGCATGTCCCGCAAGGTACTTCGGTCACCAGGTGCGTGGGACCATCGTCCCGAACACCGGGTTCGGGCTCAGGGGCCACGCGGTTCGGGACGATCCGTGAGGTATGCGTTTGCTGCGTCGCTCCGAGCATGTCGTGCCGACCATCGATCTCCGGACGGAATTCACGGCCAGCTGGGACAGCCTCGAGATCCATGGACAGGGCATCCACCACACGGCGGATGGTTCGCTGCTGGCGACCGAAGCCCTCCTGCGCTGGCGGCGCTCGGCGAACGAGCTCTGGGCAGCCGGCATGATCCTCCCGATCGCGGAGCAGACGAGCCGGATCGAGGAGTGCACGAACCGGGCGACCGAACTCGCCATCAGCCACTGGGCCCGCCGGTCCGACGCACCCCACGGCGGGCGCCTTGCGCTCAACCTGCACCACACGCAGCTCGCCCGGCCGACCGTCGCCGACGAGATCGAGGAACTGCTGGAACGGCACACCCTCCGGGCCGACAACCTCCTGCTCGAGATCCCCGACCACATCGGACCCGACGCCTGCCGCCGGGCCGTCGACCATCTCGCATCACTGTGCGCCGACGGGGCCCGGCTGGCCCTCGACGACCATCGCGGCGAGGGATCGGCCACCCGGCCGTCGCCGGACTGGTTGCCGACCGGCTCGATCGTGAAGCTCGATCGTGCCCTGGTGGGTTCGTGCGACGATGCGTTCGGCCGCGACATCCTCGCCCGCACCGCCGACGAGCTCCACGCCCAGGGGTACGACCTCGTCGCTCAGGCCGTGGAGCGGCCCGCCCAGTTGGCCTCCGTCATGGCGAGCCGCATCGCGTACACGCAGGGATGTCTCGCCGGGGCACCCCAGCCGATCGGCTGAGATCGACGTCAGCCCGCGGGCGGGAGATGCACGTCGCGCTGGGGGAACGGGATCGTGATTCCCGCATCGGCCAGGGCCGCGTGGACCGACAAGATGACCGCGGCGCGGGTCTCGCGTTCGATCTGGTTCGTCGCCCGATGCCAGAAGTCGATCTGGAACTCGATGGACGAGTCGGCGAAGGAGCGGGCCACGACGGTCGGTTCGGGGGTCTCCCGCACGCCGTCCGCGGCCGCCACTGCGGTGCGCAGGACGTCCGTGACCGTCGGCAGATCGCTGCGGTACGCCACCCCCACCTCCACCCGGGATCGACGGTGACCTTCGCGGCTGTGGTTGACCAACGGGCTGTCGAGCACCATGGAATTCGGGATGGTGACGAGTTCACCGTCGAACGTCTTCAGCATCACCGCCCGACCCGTGACCTCGACCACCACACCGTCATGGCCGTTCGTGGTGATCTCCTCCCCGCACTCGAGGGGTCGCTCGGTCTGGAGCACCACCCCGGCGAACAGGTTCTGCAGGACCGGCTGCAGGGCCAAGGCGATGGCGAGGCCACCGAGCCCGAGGGCGCCGATCAACGGGCCGATCTGGACGCCGACGATGCTCGCCGCGTAGATGAACCCGAACAGCAGGACCGTCCACCGGACGATCCGCACGACGAGCCCGACGGCGAGGGACGGCTGGGCGAGCCGTCGGGTGAGGCCGGCCATGACCACGCGACCGATGAGGACCGTGCCGAGGATCGCACCGAGGGCGACGGCGCCGGCGGTGACCCACTCCTCGACGGTGACGTCGGCGAGCATCAGAGGTCGCGGCGGGTGAGGTTCTTGAAGGAGGTGAACCGGGGGAGGAAGCCCAGATTGATGGTGCCCGTCGGACCGTTGCGGTGCTTGGCGACGATCACCTCGGCCATGCCCTCGTTCTCGCTCCCCGGGTTGTAGACCTCGTCGCGGTACAGGAACATCACGACGTCGGCATCCTGTTCGATCGAGCCCGACTCGCGCAGGTCGGCCAGCATCGGTCGCTTGTCCTGCCGCATCTCGAGATTTCGGGAGAGCTGGGACAGGCCGACCACCGGGCACTGGAGCTCGCGAGCGAGGATCTTGAGACCTCGACTGATCTCCGCGACCTCGACCTGACGGCTCTCGGCCCCCGCTCGGCCGGTCATCAGCTGGAGATAGTCGACCACGATCATGCCGAGATCACCGACCCGACTCTTCAGCCGCCGGGCCTTGGCCCGGATCTCCATGATCGTGAGGTTGGGGTTGTCGTCGATCCACAACGGCGCCTCGGCCAGACGACCGATGCCGTTCGAGATGCGGGTCCAGTCGTCCTCCTTGAGGTTGCCGTCGCGCATCGCCTTCGCGTCCACGTTGGCCTCGGCACACAACAGCCGCTGGGTGAGTTCGAGATGGCCCATCTCCAGGCTGAAGACGAGGGTCGGCCGGTTCTCCCGCACCGCCGCGTGGGCGGCCATGTTGAGGGCGAAGGAGGTCTTGCCCATGGCCGGACGGGCGCCGACGATCAGCAGGGCGTTGGGCTGGAGCCCGGACAGCAGCTCGTCGAGATCGATGAATCCGGTCGGCGTGCCGGTGATGCCCTCGCCGGCCTCGTAGAGCTGTTCGAGCCGGTCGAGGGTCGCGTCGAGAAGATCGCGGATCTCCCCCATCGTGTCGGCCACCCTGCCCTGGGCGACCTGGAACATCATGTTCTCGGCCTCGTCGACCGCCTTGGTGACGTCGTCGGGCCGGCTGTAGCCGATCTCGGCGATCTCGCCGGCCGTCTCGATGAGCCGGCGCAGGGTGTAGCGCTCCTGCACGATGCTGGCGTACTTGCCCGCGTTCGAGGTGGCGGGGGTGTTGACCTGCAACGCGATCAGACCATCGAGACCGCCGATGGTCTCGAGGACCCCGGCGCGATCGAGTTCCTCGGCGACCGTGACCGGGTCGACCGGATCGCCGGCGGCATAGAGCGTGGAGATCGCGTCGTAGACGTGGGCGTGGGCCGGGCGGTAGAAGTGCTCGACGGAGGCGACCTCGACGGCATCGGCGATGGCGTCGCGGCTCAGCAGCATGGCGCCGAGCAGGGACTCCTCGGCCTCCAGATTGTGGGGCGGCACACGGGAGGCCCGGGTCGTGTCCATCTCGCTCATCACCATGTGGGTTCCACTCCCGACGCCGACGCACGATCCTGGCCCCGCGGGCCTGTGCGGAGCCAGTGGGAATCTCCCGAATTCACGGGGAAATCAGGGCGAATTCCTGTGGACAGATCTTGCACACAGATCCCTCGCCCTGGGGATGACCCTGTGGACGGGTGGGGACGACCGTCCGGGCGCGCCGAAGTGGGCCCGCCGGGCACTCGGTTGATCGTGCGGTCACCCCGGGATCGAGGTGACCGCACCATCACGCTTCGATCACCTCGACGGTGATGGGGAACTCCACCTCGGGGTGGAGCTTGCACATCACCATCGCCTGGCCGAGATCCTTGAGGGGATGCTCGAGGTTGAGGGAGCGACGGTCGACCACCGCGCCGGTCTGGGCTTCGACCGCTTCCACGATCTCTGCGGCACCGACCGAGCCGAACAGTCGACCACCATCGCCGGCCTTGGCCGCGATCGTGATGACCGAGGGCACCAGCATCGTGGCGACCTCTTCGGCGTCGGCGCGGCTCGCCGCGTTCTTCATCGACGCGGCGCGGCGCATGGCCTCGGCCTGCACCTCCGCGCCCTTCGTGGCCTTCATCGCGAGGCCGCGCGGGTCGAGCAGATTCCGGAAGTGGCCGTCCGCGACATCACAGATGTCGCCCTTGCGGCCGAGTCCGTCGACGTCCTGTCGCAGGATCACCTTCACGATTCGGCCTCCTCGCCGGCCGCATCGGCCATCGTGGCGGTCTCGCCGTCGATGGTGACGCCCTCGAGCTCGGTCGTGTCGACCACGTCCGTGGTCTCCGTGTCGTCGGTCTCCTCGTCGCCACCGGGCGGCGGACCGCTCGGACGCGGCGCCGGACCGTCGGCGCGGCCGCGTTCACCGCGATCGCGGCTACGGCTCTGGTTCGTGACGCGGTTGGCGTAGGGGATCAACGCCATCTCACGGGCGACCTTGATCGCGTCCGCAACCAGCTTCTGCTGCTGGGTGTCGTTGCCGGTGACCCGACGGGCGCGGATCTTCGCCCGTTCGGACATGAAACGACGCAGCAGGTTCGCGTCCTTCCAATCGACGTACTCGATCTTCTCCTGAGCGAGGATCGAGACCTTCTTCTTGCCGCCGCGACGGTCGTTGGCCTTCATGCCCTTCGGGCCACCGCGCGGTTTCGACTTTGCCTTTGCCATGTTCTTCGTTCTCTCGTGTCGGTGGCCCTAGAAGGGCTCTTCGTCCATGTCGTATGCGGGGGGCGCCTGGTTGGCGGCCGGACGGCTCGCGCCGCCACCTCCGCCGCCCTGGCCTCCGCCCTGTCCGCCGCCTTCGCCGCGGAACTCGTTCTTGCGGATCTCGGCCGAGGCCCACTTGAGACTCGGGGCGACGTCGTCGGCGATGATCTCGACCGCGGAGCGGCGATCACCGTCGGGCGTGTCCCAGCTGCGCTGCTGGAGCATGCCGTAGACCACGACACGCGAACCCTTCGTGATCGACTCGGCGACGTTCTCCGCGAGCTGCCGGAAGCAGCTCACGTTGAAGAACGAGACCTCTTCTTCGCCGTCCGCCTTGCGCTTGTTCCACGCGACGCCGAAGTTCGCGACGGCCATGCCGCCCTGCGTGAACCGCAGCTCCGGATCGCGGGTCACGTTGCCCACGACGGTGATGGTGTTGTCGAATGCCATGTCGGTACCTCCCGGTCAGCCGGCCGCGGCCGGCGCCGCCTCACCGAAGAGACCACGCTTGGCGGCCTCCTTCTCGGGGAGACGGAACAGCTTGTGGCGGACGATGTCGTCCGCGAGACGGAGCTGGCGCTCGGTGTTGGGCAGACCGGCTGTCTCGGTCACAATCTCCCACACCACGTAGGTGCCTTCGGTCTTGTGGTCGATCTCGTAGGCGAACCGGCGCCGACCCCAGTTGTCGGTCGACTTCACGGTGCCACCTTCGTCGGTGATCAGACCTTCGGTACGGGTGATCATCTTGGGGATGTCGATCTCGGCGACATCGGAATCCACGATGATCATCAGTTCATAGGCTCGTTGCAGTGCCACGAGCTCACCTCCTCTGGACCCGCTTGCACGGGGCCCCTTCCCGGGGCAGGGGTTGTGTCGGTTGTACGTCCCCGAGGGGACGGCCCCCGAAGGGACGCCTGAAGGCTACCGGCGCAGCGCATGCACACCACTCTGCCGACGGGGTGTGACACCCACCCCCGCACCGCGGCGAACTGGCGTGTGCATCACCCGGAATCCGGGTGACCGGCACGCCGGTTCGGTGATCAGTGGGTGGCGAGGGGGCCGATCGTGTGGCGGATCAGGGGGACACCGGGGCGATAGGCGAGATGATGGTGGCTCGGGGCGTCGAGGATCACCGCGTGGGGGGCGGCGCCGGGGGTGAGTCGGCCGACGTCGTCTCGGCGCAGGGCCGCGGCACCGCCGATCGTCACCGCCTGGATCGCCTCGTCGATCGTCATGCCCATGTCGCGCACCGCGATGGCGATGCAGAACGAGATGGACGTCGTGTAGCTCGATCCGGGATTGCAGTTCGAGGCGATCGCGACTGTGACGCCCGCGTCGATCACCCGGCGGGCGTCCGCATAGGGCTGGCGGGTCGAGAAGTCCGCGGCGGGAAGGAAGGTCGCCACCGTGTCGCTCCCGGCCAGCGCCTCGATGTCGGTGTCGGTGAGGTAGGTGCAGTGGTCGACCGACGCGCAGCCGCACTCCACGGCGAGCTGCACACCCGGCCCGGCACCGAGCTGGTTGCCGTGCAGGCGCAGACCGAGCCCGGCAGCCCGGCCGGCCTCGAGCACGGCGCGGCTCTGGTCCTCGTCGAACGCGCCGGTCTCGCAGAAGGCATCGATCCAGCGGGCCTTCGACGCGGACGCCTCGAGCATCTCGCCGCAGACGAGGTCGACATAGTCGTCCGTCCGACCCTCGTACTCGGCGGGCACGAGATGGGCACCGAGGAACGTCGTCTCCGTGGTGTGACGACCGGCGACGTCCAGACTGCGCACCTCGTCGTCGACGTTGAGGCCGTAGCCGGACTTGATCTCGATCGTCGTCGTCCCCGCCCGGTGCGCTTCGCGGAGACGGATGCGCACGAGACGGTCGAGCTCGGACGTGGCCGCGGCCCTGGTCGCGTCCGTCGTCACCCGGATTCCGCCGCCGTCATAGGGGCGACCGGCCATGCGGGCGGTGAACTCCTCGCTGCGATCACCGGCGAAGACCAGATGGGTGTGACTGTCCACGAAGCCGGGCAGGACACACCCGCCCTCCGCCCCGATCCGCTCGTCGGCGATCTGGCCCGCCGGGCCGACGGCGACGACCATGTCGTCGTCGATCACGACCGACGCGTCGCGCACGAGGCCCAGCGGACCCTCCCCCAGGGCGGGATCGTTGGTCACGAGCAGACCGATGTCGTCGATGACGGTGGTGGTCATGCGAACAACTCCTTGATCGCGGCGTCGAGTTCGCCCGGGACGTCGAGAGTCAGATGACGACCGTCGGCCACCACGGCGCGACCATCGACGACCACGTCGGTGACATCGGCCGCGGTCGCCGCGAACACGACGGCCTCGATCACGGCGTCGTCGGGGGTCCCGGCCGTGCGTTGCGAGTCGAGCCGCACGGTCACGAGATCGGCCCGCATCCCCACCGCGAGGGCGCCGGCGTCGGGCCAGCCGAGCGCGCCATGGCCGTTGCGTGTCGCCATCGTCAGCAAGGCGGCAGCGGAATGTAGTCCCCGTTGCTCCGCGCGGAGCCGCTCGTGGAGCTCCACCGCGCGGGCCTCGACGAAGTGGTCGATCACGGCGTGGCTGTCGCTGCCGAGGTGCATCCCCACGCCGGTCGCGCCGAGGTCGACCGACGGGCCGATGCCGTCGCCGAGGTCACGTTCCGTCGTCGGGCAGAGGCCCACGGAGGCTCCCGTCGCCGCCAGGAGGTCGATGTCGCCCGGCTCGAGATGGGTCGCATGAATCGCACTGAACCGCGGCCCCAGCGCGCCGACCCCGCCGAGCAGGGCCATCGGCGTGCGGCCGTGGTGGGCGAGGCAGGCGTCGTTCTCGGCCGGCTGCTCGCTCACGTGCGCGTGCACCGGCGCCTGCGCCGCGTCGGCCCACCGGGCGACCACGGCGGCGGCCGCCGGGTCCACCGCCCGCACGCTGTGGATCGCCGCCCCGATCGCCTGCCCGGGCCCGGCCGCCAGCCCCGCCACCCGGTCGACCCACGCCTCGGCCCCGGCATCGGCGTAGCGACGCTGGGCATCGGACACCGGACGGTAGCCGTCGGCGTCCAGGCCACCGTGGAGGTACAGCGTGTCGAGCAACGTGATGCGCAGACCCGCCTCACCCGCAGCCTCGAGCAGCGCCGCCCCCATCGCGTTGGCGTCGTCGTACGGCGTGCCGTCGGGCTGATGGTGGACATAGTGGAACTCGCCGACGACGGTGTGACCGGCTGTGACCATCTCCGCGAACACCGCCCGGGCGAGGCGCCGGTAGTTGTCGGGATCGAGCCGCCCCGCGGCCTCGTACATGACGTCGCGCCACGTCCAGAACGACCCCGAGCCGGCCTGGGTGCGCGAGCGCAGCGCCCGGTGGAACGCGTGGCTGTGGGTGTTGGCGAGGCCGGGGATCGTCACGCCGGCGAGCCGCACCGCATCACGCGGCGGTGACGGGTCGGGGGCGATCGCGGTGATCCGGCCGTCCGTCGCGTCGATCGTGATGCCGGACTGCGGCCCGTCCGGGAGCACCGCGTGTTCGCACCACCAGCGGCTCACGACCCGACGCGCTCCACGAACGCGGAGATCCGTTCGACGAACGCGTCGCGATGGTGCCGTTCGAATTCCTCCCAGGTGCTCAGCGATCGCGGGTCGGCCCGGTCGACGATCAGCAGACCGTCGAGATGATCGCACTCGTGCTGCCACGTGCCCGCGGTGAGTCCGCGCACGACCTCGTCGTGGTCGACCCCCTCGCGATCGAGATAGCGGACCCGCACCTGCACGTGGCGCGTCACATCGCCCCGCACGGGTACCGAGAGGCACCCCTCGTTGATCACCACCGTCTCGTCGTCGATCGGCTCGATCACGGGGTTGATCGCAACGGTGAGGGGCAGCCGGGGTTTGTACGGGTAGCGGGGGTTGTCGGCGACCTCCATCACGACCACTCGGCGGTGCACGCCGATCTGCGTCGCGGCGAGCCCGGCGCCGTTCGCGTCACGCATCGTCTCGATCAGGTCGTCGACGAGCCGCTGCACCTCGGGGGACCCGATCTCGGCGGGATCCACCGGCTCGGCCACCACCCGCAACGCCGGGTCGCCGAGCTGGAGGATCGACCGCACGGTCATGCGTCGGGCTCCAGCATCGGCACCTGCACGCCCCGTTCCCTCGCGACGGCGGCGGCCGCCTCGTAGCCGGCGTCGACATGGCGCATCACACCGGTGGCGGGATCGTTCGTCAGCACCCGTTCGAGTTTCTCCGCCGCGAGTTCGGTCCCGTCGGCGACCGTGACCTGACCCGCGTGGATCGACCGACCGATGCCGACCCCGCCGCCGTGGTGGATGCTCACCCACGTCGCCCCCGAGCAGCTGTTGACGAGCCCGTTCAGCAGCGGCCAGTCGGCGATCGCGTCGGACCCGTCGAGCATCCCCTCGGTCTCGCGGTACGGCGACGCCACCGATCCCGAGTCGAGATGGTCGCGACCGATGACGACCGGGGCCGAGAGCTCACCGGTGCGCACCATCTCGTTGAAGCGCAGGCCGAGGCGGTGACGTTCGCCGTAGCCGAGCCAGCAGATCCGCGCCGGCAGACCCTGGAACGCGACCCGTTCGCCGGCGAGGCGGATCCAGCGGGCGAGCGACTCGTTCTCGGGGAACTCCTCCAGCACGGCGCGGTCGGTCGCCGCGATGTCGGCCGGGTCGCCCGAGAGCGCCACCCACCGGAACGGCCCCATCCCCTCGCAGAAGAGGGGACGGATGTAGGCGGGCAGGAAGCCCGGATAGTCGAAGGCCCGCTCGAAACCGCCGAGCTTCGCTTCGGCCCGGAGGCTGTTGCCGTAGTCGAACACCTCGCTCCCGGCGTCCATGAAACCGACCATCGCCTGGCAGTGGGTCGCCATGGCGACCCGGGCCCGACGGGTGAACTCCGCGGGATCGCTCGAACGGAGTTCGGCGGCCGCCTCGGGGGAGAGGTCGTTGGGGAGGTAGCTGAGCGGGTCGTGGGCCGAGGTCTGGTCGGTGACGATGTCGGCGGCCACTCCGTCGGCGAGGAGCCGGGGCAGCACGTCGGCCGCATTGCCGAGCAGGCCCACCGAGAGCGGCGTGCGTGACGCCTTCGCCGCCGTGACCCGGGCGACGGCGGCCTCGTAGTCGTCGGCGATCTCGTCGAGATAGCGGTGCTCCACCCGGCGCTCGAGCATGTGCCGGTCGACGTCCACGATGAGCACGACGCCGTCGTTCATCGTGACCGCGAGGGGCTGGGCCCCGCCCATCCCGCCGGCGCCGGCGGTGACGGTCAGCGTGCCGGCAAGCGTGCCGCCGAAGCGGCGCCGGGCGATCTCGGCGAAGCACTCGAAGGTGCCCTGGAGGATCCCCTGCGTGCCGATGTAGATCCACGAGCCCGCCGTCATCTGGCCGTACATCGTCAGACCCTCGTGTTCGAGCCGACGGAACTCGTCCCAGTTCGCCCAGTCGGGCACCAGGTTCGAGTTGGCGATGAGCACCCGCGGCGCCCACTCGTGGGTGCGGACGACACCCACCGGCTTGCCCGACTGCACGAGCATCGTCTCGTCGTCGGCCAGCGTCGTGAGCGTGTGGAGCATGGCCTGGTAGGCCGGCCACGAGCGGGCGGCCCGGCCGGTGCCGCCGTAGACGACGAGCTCGTCGGGATTCTCGGCGACCTCCGCGTCCAGATTGTTCTGCAGCATGCGGTAGGCCGCTTCCTGCGACCACCCGCGGCAGTGCAGGGTGTTGCCGCGAGGCGCCGAGATGTCGCGGACAGGACTGCCGATCGGGCCGAACGAACTCATGGTTGCAGTGTGCGCGCAGTATCCCTAGTGTGTCAATCAATGACAGCATTGTCAGCTAATGACACCTCGGCGCCGGACGCTGCCGTCCCCCGATCGATCGGCCGGGTGCTCGATCTCCTCGAGGTCGTCGTCGCCCACCGGGCCTGCACCCTCACCGTCGCCGCCGAGAAGACGGGTCTCACGCCGACCACGGCGCGCCGCTACCTCCAGGCCCTCGGCACCCGGGGCTACGTCCGCCGGGGCGACGCGGGGGAATACACGCCGGGGCCGATGATCCGATCGATGGCCGACACGCTGCGCCAGACCGACGAGGTCCAGCTCCTGTCGGCGGTCGCCCAGCCCCACCTGCGGCGGCTCGCGGCCCACACCGGCGAGTCCACGTATCTCGCGATCGCCGATGGCGACACGGCCACCTATGTCGACACCGCCGAGAGCTCCCGGGCCATCCGTCACGCCGGTGGTGTCGGCCAACGGGTACCGCTCGCCGGCACGGCGGTGGGGGCCGCCCTGGCGTCACCCGGCGCTCCGGCCACGCGCAGCGGCACCGTGGAGCCCGACATCGCGGCCGTCAGCCTCGGCCTCGGCGGGCCGTGGGCGGGCCGCGCCGCCGTCTCCGTGGTCGGCCCGGCCCATCGCTTCACCCGCCGCACCGCCCGCGAGCACGAGACAGCGCTGCAGGCCGCGGTCGACGCCCTCGAACACGATCTCCGCCGCACCCGCACCGACACCGCCAACGAACAAGGAGTCGCCCGATGACCATCGAGCTCGACGGGCCCGGCACGACCGTCGCCGATGTGGTCGCCGTCGCCCGCACCGGCGACCCGGTTCGCCTCACGGCCGCGGCGATCGAGCGCATGGCCGCCTCGCGGGCGATCGTCGACGGCCTCGCCGGCGGCGCCGCGAAGTACGGCATCTCCACCGGTTTCGGTGCCCTCGCCACGGTCGCGATACCCCCGGAACGACGGCGGGATCTACAGTTCGCCCTCGTGCGGTCCCACGCGGCGGGCATGGGCGACCCCGTGGAGGACGAGGTCGTCCGGGCGATGGTGTTCCTGCGGGCCCGCACCCTGGCGATGGGTCACAGCGGCACCCGGCCCCGGCTCGCCGAGGCGATGGTCGACATCCTCAATGCCGGGATCACTCCCGTCGTTCCCGAGTACGGCTCACTGGGCGCCAGCGGCGACCTGGCCCCCCTCGCCCACGCGGCGATGACCCTGATCGGCGAAGGCACGGCCTCGCGTGACGGCGAGACCGTCACCGCGGCCGAGGCGCTCGCCGACGCGGGGCTCGAGCCGATCGACCTGGCCGAGAAGGAGGGCCTGGCCCTCACCAACGGCACCGACGGGATCCTCGGCCAGCTGTGCCTGGCCGTCCACGACATCACCGACCTGCTGGACCAGGCCGACATGGTGGCCGCGATGACCGTCGAGGGGCTCCTGGCGACCGACGCGCCCTTCGCCGCCGACCTCCAGGACCTGCGGCCCCATCCCGGCCAGCGCGCGTCGGCGGCCAACCTCCGGCGGATGCTCGCCGACTCCCCGATCATCGCCAGCCATGCCGGGCCGACCGACACCCGGGTCCAGGACGCCTACTCGATCCGCTGCACGCCGGCGGTCCACGGCGCCGCTCGCGACACTCTCGACCACGGCCGCGCCGTCGCCGAACGCGAGCTGGCCTCGGCGATCGACAATCCGATGGTGCTGCCGGACGGCCGGGTCGAGTCGTGCGGCAACTTCCACGGCGCGCCCCTGGGATTCGCCGCCGACTTCCTCGCCATCGCGCTCGCCGAGGTCGGCGCGATCGCCGAACGGCGCATCGACCGGATGATGGACCAGGGCCGCAACCACGGGCTCGCGCCCTTCCTGGCCGAGGAGGTCGGGGTCGACAGCGGGATCATGATCGGGCACTACACCGCGGCCGGGCTCGCGTCGGAGAACAAGCGACTGGCCGCCCCCGCGTCGGTCGACTCACTGCCGACCTCCGCGATGCAGGAGGACCATGTGTCGATGGCGTGGCACGCCACCCGCAAGCTGCGCCGCGTGGTCGACAACACGCGGCGCATCCTGGCCGTCGAGTGGGTGTGCGCGGCCCGCGCCATCGAACTGCGGGCCCCGTTGGTCCCCGCCCCGGCCACCGGTGCGCTGGTCGAGCTGCTGCGGACCCGGGTCCCCGGCGCCGGCCCCGACCGTTTCCTCTCCCCCGAACTCGCCGCCGCCGAGGCCCTCCTGCGCGACGCCGCCCTCCCCCACCCCTGACCCGTCCACGCCCTACCCACCCGAAGTGGCGTGCGCGTCACCCGAAACCAGGGCGATGCACACGCCAGTTCGCTCGCCGTCCCGAACTGGCGTGCGTGTCACCCGAAACCAGGGTGATGCACACGCCAGTTCGTGGGGATGGGGCAAGCTCTCGGACATGACCGAGTTGCTGTTCCTCGCCGATGCCTACCTGCGCACGTTCGATGCCACCGTGACCGCCGTCGACGAGGAGAACGGCCGGGTCGCCCTCGACCGCACGGCGTTCTACGCAACCGGAGGCGGGCAACCGCACGACCTCGGCACCCTGGGCGGCGCCGCCGTCACGAACGTGCGCAAGGAGGGTGCCGACGTCTGGCACACCCTCGACGGCGAGCTGCCTGCCGTCGGCGACACCGTGACCGGCGAGATCGACTGGGACCGCCGGCACCGGCTGATGCGCACCCACACCGCGATGCACATCCTCTGCGGCGTGATCTGGAACGAGTACGGCAAGGCCGTGACCGGTGGGAACATGGAGCCGCTCACCGGTCGGATGGACTTCGAGTTCGACCCGCTACCGGACGGGTTCGCCGAGACGATCGAGGCCGCGGTGAACGCCGAGATCGCCGCCGACCGACCGATCGAGGTCTCGTTCCTCGATCGCCCGGTCGCCCTCGCCGATCCGGACCTGATCCGCACGAAGGTGAACCTCATCCCCGAGTTCGTCACCGAGATCCGCGTCGTCGACATCGTCGGCCTCGACAAGCAGGCCGACGGGGGCACCCATGTCGCCTCGACGGGCGAGGTCGGCACCTTCCGCGTCACGAAGACCGAGTCCAAGGGCAAGGGCAACAAGCGGGTCCGCATCGAGATCACCGACTGACCGGTGACAGAGGCCCGGGCCGACGCGTAGCGTTCGGCCATGTGTGGGAACCATCGTCCGGACGGCTCGCCCGTCGACCATCACCATCACGACCTGCCGGTCTTCCTCCCGCAGGTGCGCGGTCCCCGTCAGTGGCGCCGGCGGGCGTTCCTCGGCGAGGTGGGCAAGGGGACGGTGGCGTTCGCCGTGTTCGCCCCCGCGTTCATCGCCGCATGCAGTGACGACGGCGGCACGACCGCGCCCGGTACGACCGCGCCCGGATCGACCTCGACCACGTCCACGCCATCGACGACGACCCCACCGGCGAACGGTGACGACACGACCCCGACGAGCGAGGGCCTTCCCGCGCCACCGCCGTTGCAGTGGGCCCGCACGGACCTCGGGTTCGTGTCCGCCTACGTCCTCGCCCGGGGCACGGAGGCGGCGATCGTCGACACCGGCACGCCCGGCAGCGCGGCCGACATCGGCGAGACGCTCGCCGGGATCGGGCTCGGCTACGGGGACGTGCGCCACGTCTTCCTCACCCACCTCCACGGTGACCACATCGGGTCCATCACCGAGGTCATGGACATGGCCGACGGAGCGACCGCCCACGCCGGGGAGGCCGACATCGCGGCGATGGGCTACGACCCGATCGACGTGGCCGCCGACGGCGCCGAGATCTTCGGGCTCGAGGTGATCGCCACCCCCGGCCACACAGCGGGCCACATCTCGGTGATCGATCACGAGGCCGGGCTCCTCGTGGCCGGCGACGCGCTCAACACGGCCGGTGGCGGCGTCCAGGGCCCGAACCCCGACTTCTCGGCCGACCACGACCAGGCCAACGAGTCGGCCAAGCGTCTCGCGGCGTTGACGTTCAACACACTGCTCGCGGGTCACGGCGAACCCGTCGAGGACATGGCCGACACGGCCGTCGCCGCCCTCGCGGCCACCCTCTGAAGCCCGGATGTGCGACACGCTCGCCCGAGTCGGGCCCGACGGCACGATCTTCGCCAAGAACAGTGATCGGCCCCGCGACGAGGTCCAGCTGCTCGTGTGGTCGCCGGGGCGCCCGGCGGGCGGCGAGATGCGGACCCAGTACCTCACCCTCCCCGACCCCGGCGCCCACGGCGTGCTGCTCAGCCAGCCGACCTGGCTGTGGGGAGCCGAGCACGGCGTCAACGAGCACGGCGTCGCAATCGGTAACGAGCGCGTGTACGCCCGGCGCTCCCTCGACGACGAACCGGCGCTCATCGGGATGGACCTCGTCCGCCTCGGCCTCGAACGGGGCGCGACGGCGGACGAGGCACTGGCGGCGATGGTCGAGTTGCTCGAGGCGCACGGCCAGGGAGGATCGTGCCGGCAGGACACGAACGACCCCTACGACTCGTCGTTCCTGATCACCGACGCCCACGGCGGCTGGGTGCTCGAGACGTGCGGCCGATCGTGGGCCGCGATGCCGATCGGCGCGGGCACGTCGATCTCGAACCGCTATTCGATCGGCGACTCCTGGACCCGGGCGTCCGCCGACGTCCCCGCGGGGACGTCCACCCACGACTGGCACGACGACCGCGTGGACCTCCGGCGCGCCGACCATCGTCTCGCCGCGACCCGCTCGTGCGTGGCGCACACGGACGGGCTCGACCCGGCCACCGCCGTCAGCGCGTTGCGGGACCACGGACGGGGTCGATGGGGACGGCCCGGGACGGCCGACCATCCGCACCCGCCGCCGACAGAGGCCGGAGACGACTTCTCCGGCTTCACCGTCTGCATGCACGGCGACTGGGCCGCCACGACCACCGCCTCGATGGTCGTGTCGCTCCCGCGCGCCGGCGCCCCGACGGTGTGGGCCTGCGCCGGGTCACCCTGCGTCGGCACCTACCGACGCATCGACGACCTGGCGGCACCCCCGGCCGAGCTGACCGATGCCGACGCGTGGAAACGGGCGGCGGCACGACGCGACGCGGTGGAGCAGGACCCGGGTCGCCTGGCCGCCATCGCCGCGGGCCGCGTCGATGACGAGCGGGCCGCGTTCGCCTGAGGCTCCGGGGAGAGCCGCCGGGCGTTCAACCCGGCGGCCGGACACGACTACGCGGCCGAGTCGTCATCCGACGAGTCGTCGGATGACACCGAGTCGAGCGCATCGATCTCGGCCGTGAGACGGACGAGGTGTGCGTGGTCGACATCGCCCTTGGTGACGAGGTCGTACGCGGATTCGCCCATCTCGGCGACGAGCGCCTTGCGACGGCGCTCGACCTTCATGTCGGTGATCGCGCCGGAACCGGCGTTGACGGCCGACTCGAGCCGGCCCTTCACCTTGTCGATGATGGTCATGAGTGGGGGTTTCTCCTTGCTGATGGGCGCCAGGATGACGCCTGTAGCCGTTCGGACTCCCCACGGACCGCGAAGGTCGCGTGCTTCTGATTGCGAATGCATGACGGTTTCGCGCTGGCATCTCGGACGACCGCTCGCGAGGATGCGGTATGGGCAGGACGCGGATGTTCGTCGCGGCAGTCGGGCTGGCGCTGGTCGCCGTCGCGTGCAGCGACGACGCCGGTGACGACAGTACGCCGACGACGACCACGACCACCACGACGACCACCACCACGACGACGCTTGCGCCGGTCGACGCCTACCCGGTCGAGGTGGCCACGCTCAACGTGCTGCACGGCTTTCCCGCCGCGTCGAACTGCGGACCCGACACCGACCAGTGCAACGCGCCCACGAGGGCACGCATGATCTGGCAGATGCTCGAGGAGGACGCCGGGTGCCCCGAGATCATCGCCCTCCAGGAGATCAACCAGCGCTGGTTCGAGATCGTGCCCGAGATCCTGCCGGACCTGTGCGACGGTGAGCACGTGCTGCTGACCGAGGACGTCGGCAGCCCGGATCAGGAGATGATCCTCACCACGCTCCCGGTCCTGGACCACGCCCGGTTGACACTGGCCGGCGGCCCCATCTGGTCGGCGCACTGGGCCCGGCTCGACGCCGGTGACGGGCTCGTCGTCGACGTCTTCGCGACCCACTATGCGAGCAGCTCGCTCAACCTTCCGTGCATGGACAATCCCTTCGACCCGTGCTCGCCCAGCTGCCCGCCGGAGATGCTGATGGGCGAGTGCCATCCGACGCAGACCCTCGAGTTCCTGGCCGAGCGAGCGGCCCCCGGGTCGCTCCAGCTCGTCATCGGCGACCTGAACAACGAACCCACCGAGCCCCGGATCCGGGCGCTGGCCGACGCCGGATTCATCGACACCCACCTCCTCGCCGGCAATCCCGAGTGCCCCGACGAGGGCGGTCCGACCTGCACGTCCGGGATCGGCAGCGGCGAGGACACGATCTACGACGGTCTCGACGTGCGCGACGCCACGCTGCGGGGCCGCATCGACTACGTCCTCGCCCGCCCGCCCGAGGGATGCGAGCTGACGGTCGACGGTCAGGACACGGACGAACTCGACACCGACGGCGACGGCACCGCCACCGGCGTGTGGGCCAACACGCCGTTCGACGAGCCGGTCGACGGCCTGTACTGGGCGGCCGATCACGCCGGAATCCAGGCCGACATCGGACTCGTCTGTTCGTAGGATCCCGAGCGTGACCGCCCCGCAGCCCATCGACGTCGCCCGCGCCCGCGCCGAGACGCCGGGCTGCGCGGAGACCATCCACTTCAACAACGCCGGCGCGGCGCTGCCGAACGCGACGACGCTGCAGACCCAGCTCGACCATCTCGAGCTCGAGGCGCTCATCGGCGGCTACGAGGCCTACGACGCCCGCACCGACCGGGCCGAGGCGGTCTACACGTCGATCGCGACGATGCTCAACGCGCAACGCAGCGAGATCGCCCTCACCACGAGCAACTCCTCGGCCCTGCACTCGTTCCTCTACTCCATCGCGTTCGACCCCGGCGACCGGATCCTCACGACCCAATCCGAGTACGGGGCGAACTATGTGGCGTACCTCCACATCGCGGCGACGACCGGGGCGGTGGTGGAGGTCGTTCCCAACGATGCGGTGGGCGAGCTCGACGTCGACGCGCTCGCGACCATGGTCGACGAGCGGACCAGGCTCATCACCGTCAACCACGTCCCCACGAACGGTGGCCTGGTGAACGATGCCGCCGCGATCGGGCGCGTCGCCCGCGAGCACGGCGTCCTCTACCTGCTCGACGCCTGCCAGTCCGCCGGGCAACTGCCACTCGACGTGGAGGCCATCGGCTGTGACGCCCTCACCGCCACGGGCCGCAAGTACCTCCGTGGTCCCCGTGGCACCGGCTTCCTCTACGTCCGCCAGTCCGTGCTGGAGATGCTGCACCCGCCGATGATCGACCACGACGCCGCCACCTGGGTCGACGCCCACACCTACGTCCTGCAGCCGGACGCCTCCCGGTTCGAGTCGTGGGAACGCAACTGGGCCGCGCTCCTCGGACTCGGGGCCGCGGTCGACGACGCGCTCGCGTGGGGCATCGCGAACATCGAGGTGCGGGTGAAGGAGGTGGCGAACGCCCTGCGGAATCGACTGTGCGACGAAGTCACCGGCGCCGAGGTGCACGACCTCGGCACCGATCCCTGCGGCATCGTGACGTTCTCGCTCACGGACCGCGACATCGTCGAGGTGGCGCAGTCCTTGGCGGCCGATCGGATCAACGTGAGCGTCCAACCGATGGGGTCCGCCCTGCTCGACACGCAGGCCCGCGACCTACCGCCGCTCATCCGCGCCTCGGTCCACTACTACAACACCCACGACGAGATCGACGCCCTGATCAGCGACCTGTCCTGACCCGGGCGGTTGCCGTCACACCGTGCCGCAGTTCGTCGAGTCGCCGATACCGATGCAGGTCCGGCCCGAGTCGGGATCGAACGAAGTCGTGTCGATACCGACGCACCAGTCGTCGCCACACACCGAGGCGATCACCTCGGCATCGAGGCCGTCGGTGCCGATGGCGAGTCGCACCCGGCCCTCGATCCGCAGGTCGAGGCCGAACGCCTCGAGCAGGGTGCCGGCGCCGCGCACGACGCCGGCGATGACGCCGCGCACGTTCGACCAGAAGCGCTCCCACTTCAGCAGGCGGAGGAGTTCCTTCAGCGCCTCGAAGCGCTCGACGTCGACCGGACGGGCGTCGGGCACGAACTGCTTGTAGAGCGCCACCAGGCCATCGGCTCCGAGGATCACGAGTCGGAGGCGTCCGATGTCGACCTTGAGTCCGGCAATGGCGGTGTTGGCTGCCGTGACCCTGATCCCGTGGGAGACGGACTTCCCGACCTTCTCGAGCGGCGTGTAGCCGTCCCAGGTGCGGGCCAGATCCTCGAGCGTGTCCCGTTGGTCCTCGATGAGGGCCTCGCGGGTAGCGATGCCGTCGTAGGCATCGGACACCTCGTCGAGCAGGTTCTGGATCGCCGCGTGGGGGGCGAGTTCGTCGATCTCGGCCTCGAGGCGGTCGATGGTCTCGTCCTCACCCTGCTCGCCGGCGATCTTGGCGGCGAGGGCGTCGAGGTCCGTGAGATCGATGGTCACGCCGACCTCGCCGCTGAGCTCCACGCCACCCGGGCCGATCCGGCCGCCGATGGCGACGAAGTTGCCACCGACGCCGAGCCTGCCGTCGACCTTCACGCCGTCGGCGTCGATGCGCAGCTCGCCCTCGACCAGGTCCACACCGCCGACCTCGAGGGTGCCGTCGATCTGCAGGAAGCTGTTGCCGAGATCCTCGTAGAGCATCTCGAAGGCGACATTGCCCTCCGCGGCCAACTCGACGGTGGCGAACGGAGTGCTGGTGACCGTGCCGACGCCACGGATGCCGTCCACGTCGATGCGCCCCGCGAACGAGCCGCTCAGCGTGTCGTGGTCCACCCCCGCGGGCATGAGCCGCTGCGGATTCCAGGCGCCTTCACCCTCGACGTCGAGGTACGAATCGGTCTCCCAGACGGCGGGCGCCGCGGGGTCGAGGCGGCGGTGCAGGAAGCCGTCGACGTCGACATCGCCCTGCAGGGCCAGGAAATCGGCGGCCGTGGCGAACGCCCCTTCGGCGATGATGTCGTCGCCGAGATAGCCGTTGACCCAGGTCTTCTCGACGATGGCCGCACCGTCGAGCCGGTGGTCGATGCCGAGCGTGCCGTTGCCGATCGGCACCGAGATCGGGACGACGCCGAGCTTGCCGGGCAGACCCATGCCGAACTGGCCCGTGGCGATGGCCTCGAGACCGCTCGGGTCGAAGTCGACGAACACGCTGCCCGCGACATTGACCGGTCCGACCGGGAACTCGCCGTCGACCACGAGCTGAGGATGAAGCGAATCGAAGTCCCCGTGGATCGTGTCCGCGAGCCGGAAGTCGACCGGGATCGAACCATCGAGCGCGAACCCGACACCGCAGCCGCCCTCGAAGCCGCTGATCTGCAGGTCGATGTTGACCGGCAGGGTGATCCCCGGGCAGGACATGCCCGCGTAGACGTAGCCCGAGACCGGGTCGAGCACGAGCACGCTGTTGCCCTTACCGGCCATGTTCCACTGGCGGGGGATGTCGAGGCTGAGCCCGTCCAGGTCGAGCTCGAGGACGGTGTCCTGCTCGATGACGACGTACCAGTAGAGGACGTCGTCATGCAGGTGGGCATCGAGGTGGGCGAGGTCGCGGCCGAAGTCCGTGCCGATCCGGCCGACCAGGCCGCGACTGAACAGCATCGCCTCGAGCCAGTCCGGCAGCTCGAGCTCGCCGGTCGCGGTCTCGCTCACCTGCGCCACGCCGTCGACTTCCTCGATCACGAGACCCGGGGCATCGATGATCACCTCGTTCGGCAACTCGACGGGGTCATCGGTGTCGGCATCGTCGCCCACCGACTCGTCGCCGCCGGAACCGTCGTCACCGGCGTCGTCGATCGGCGTCGTGACCGGGGGATCGGTCGGCGCCGGGCCGGCCGCGTCGGCGGCCTCGTCCGCGCCGCACGCCGTCGCCAGCAGGGACAGGCACACGAAGGGACCGATCAGGATCGAGACGAGTCGGTGGCGCAAGGTCGTGAACATGCGTCCCACGGTCGCTGATCCGCGTGATTCCGGGAATCCCGCCCGCGGGTGTCGCGCGCGGAAGTCAGCCGCCGTCGGTGGGTGGTGCCAGCACCACCCACCGGCGCCGAACGGGGCTCAGTTCACGGTCACGGTGGCGGAATGTCCGGATGGAGCACACAGAACAGGTCGTAGGTGCCCGCCTCGTCGAAGGTGAGATCGAACGTCTCCGCCGTGCCGAGCAGGCCGGAATCGAAGGTGTCGGCCCGGGGATCGAACGCGGACCCGGCCGTGACCGTGTGGGGCACGCTGTCGGTGTTGTTGAACCGGATCGTGTCCCCCGCCGACACCTCGATGTCGCCGAAGTCGAAGTTCGTGATCGGCGCGGCGATCGCGCCGTCGTCGGGCTGGATCACCCGGTTCGCCTCGAGGTCGGCCGGGTCCGTCACCGGCCACACCGACGGATTGAACATGGCGAAGACCCCGCCCTGCACGAGCACCCCCTTGCGTTCTGGGTGAACGGAGGGCTGGAATCCGCGCCCCCGTTCACCCAGAACGCAGGGGGGGTGGGGTCAGCCGGCGCCGTAGAGGTGGAGCTCCTCGGCCTCTTCGTCGGCCATGTGGTAGCTCTCGTCGTGGTTCGGGAACGCGCCCGAGCGCACGTCCGCGGCGTAGGCCTTGATGGCCTCGACCGACGCACCCTTGATGTCGGCGTAGCGGCGGACGAACTTCGGGACGAAGCGATCCTCGATGCCGAGCAGGTCGTGGTAGACGAGCACCTGACCGTCACAGTGGTGACCGGCCCCGATGCCGATCGTGGGGATGTCGATCGCGTCGGTCACCATCTCGGCGACCCGCACGGGCACGCCCTCGAGCACGACGGCGAAGCAGCCGGCGTGGGCGAGTGACTTGGCCGCCTGCACGAGCTTGCGAGCGTGTTCGGCCTGCTTGCCCTGCACCTTGAAGCCACCCATCGCGTGGATGGACTGGGGGGTGAGGCCGATGTGGCCCATGACCGGGATCTCGGCGTCGATGATCTTCTCGATCATCGGCAGCCGCTTGCGACCACCCTCGAGCTTGACCGAGTGGGCGCCGGACCGCATGAGCTTGGCCGCATTGGCGACCGTCTCCTCGGGCGAGACGTGGTACGCCATCCACGGCATGTCGCCGACGATGTGACAATCGGGCTTGGCCCGGGCGACGGCGGCCGTGTGGTGGCACATGTCGTCGATCGTCACCTGGAGGGTGTCGTCGTAGCCGAGCACCACCATCGCCAGGCTGTCGCCGACCAGGATGAGGTCGGCACCCGCCTCGCTGGCGATTCGCGCGCCGGGCGCGTCGTAGGCGGTGACCATGACCAGCGGATCGTTGCCGTTCCTGGCCTTGTGCGCCGCAATTGCAGGGGCCGTGAGCTTGGCCATGTCTGCTTCTCCTCTCCCGTCCAGCGCATCTCAGCTGCCGGCGGTGAAACCCACGATACCGGGAGCCGGAGCCAGGCTCAAGGGGCGCCTACGCTGCGTGCGATGGCGGCCCTACCCCACTCCGTCGACGGACGTGACCTCGTGCCGGTCGACCGATCGCTCGAGATCGGTGCCCTACGTGGCGTCGTCGCCTACCGATGGCTCACCCTCTCGTGGGCGGTGGTGGCGGTGTTCTTCCAGCGCCAACACCTGAGCCGCACCGGCCTCGCTGTCGCGACGCTCGGGGTGGCGGGGGCCTTCACGGTGTGGTCGACACTCGCCGCCCGCAAGGACGCCGCCTGGCTGATGCGTCCCGCGACCGTGATCACGGAGGCCGCGATCGGGGCCGGGACCCTCCTCGTGGACGGTGTGGTGTGGGGTGCGCTGGAGGACGAGACGCGCCGCCAGTCACTCCCCTGGGCGTGGCCCCACGCGGCGATCTTCACCGCCGCCCTGCTCTTCGGCATGCGCCCGGCCATCGTGGTGGCGACGTTGCTCGCGGCATGCAGCTGGTGGGGCGAGCTGAACGTGCGGGGCGGCGAGGACAGTTGGGTCGGCGTGGGGTCCAAGTCCGCCCTGTACTTCCTCGCCGCGATCGGCGTCGCTCTCGTGATGGAGCGCCTGCGGGAGGCGTCGACCCGGATCTCCGCGGCCCGAGCCCGTGAGGAGATGGCCCGCACGCTGCACGACGGTGTGCTCCAGACGCTGGCCGTCATCCAGCGCCGATCCGACGACACCGAGTTGGTGGAGCTCGCCCGTCGGCAGGACGCGGATCTGCGCGGCTACTTGTGGGGGCGCGACGCACCCGACGAGCTCAGCGACACGATCGCAGCCGCCGCCCAACGCGCCCGTGAGGGCTACGGCATCGCGGTCGACCTCCTCATGCCCGACGACCTGCCCCCGCTCGCCGACCCGGTCCGCCATGCCCTCGCCGGCGCGGTGGGCGAGGCGATCACGAACGCGGCGAAGCACGCGGATGCGTCCCGCATCACCGTCTTCGCAGAGCCCATCGACGACGACCCGGACGGCCACACCGTCTACGTCAGCGTCAACGATGACGGTCGCGGGTTCGACCCGGCCACGGCCGCAGGAGAGGGCATCCGCCGCTCGATCCGCGGCCGAATCGCCGACGCAGCCGGGCGGGTCACCATCACGTCGTCACCGACCAACGGCGCCGATGTGCAAGTCTGGGTCGGCGGTCGCACCGAACCGGAGGACACGGATGGCTGACCTCGGACCCGTGCGGGTGGTCATCGCCGACGACCACACGATCTGGCGGAGCGGGGTGCGCGCCGACCTCGGAGAGAACTTCACGGTGGTCGGCGAGGCCGCTGACGCCGGCGAGGCGATCGCGGCGATCGATCGGCACGAGCCGGATCTCGTCCTGTGCGACCTCCACATGCCCGACGGTGGCGGACTCCGGGTGGCCCGGGAGCGGGGCGAACAGGCGATCATCGTCATCCTCACCGTGTCCGAGGCGGAGCGCGATCTCCTCGACGCGGTGGCGGCCGGCGCCCAGGGCTACCTCCTCAAATCCACCGAGCCCGACGACCTCCGCAACGCCCTGTGGAAGGCCGCGCAGGGCGAGCCGGTGTTCTCCCCGTCGCTCGCCGCGTTGGTACTGACCGAGTTCCGGCGCATGAAAATCGACTCGCCGGACGAGGGACTGTCGCCGCGCGAACGCGAGGTCCTCCAACACGTCGCCCGCGGCCACACCTACAAGGCCATCGGCGAGGAACTCTTCATCTCCCAGAAGACCGTCGAGAACCACGTCCGCAACATCCTCAAGAAGCTCCACCTCAACCGGAAGCAGGAGCTGATCCGCTACGCCCTCGAAAAGGGCATCGAGTAGCCGCCGACACCCCCTCCCTCCCCGCACGAGGGATCTCTGGTCACCAAAGGGTCGAAAACAGCCCGAATCCGCCGCCGCGAACGACCCTTTGGTGACCAGAGATCCCGGGACGGGGGTGGCTCAGGGTGCGCCGCCGAGGGCGCGGCTGCGGGCGAGATGGTTCCAGCCGCAGTCGGTGCACACCTCGACGACATAGCCCTGGCTGACGGACTTGCGGGCGTCCAGGCGGGCCATCTCCTTGTCGCTGGTCACGCAGCGACCGTGTTTGGGGAGACGGGGCCCGAACACATAGGTGACCTCGACGAGGGCGTCCTCGTCACAGACGGGGCAGGGCGACGCGAGCTCGACACCGCAGAACTCCGCGTTGCGGCGGAGCTCTCTTTGGGCATCACACACCTGCTCCGTGGGCAGGTCGCCGGCCCGCCATGCCTGCAGGGTCGCCTCGCGGGCCAGTCGGTAGTCGATCCCGGCGCTCGTGGAGCCGATGGCCTCGGCGAGTCCCATCTTCATCGGGTCCGAGGGTACCCCTCCGCACGGACCTGAGGTCGGGCGGCCAGACTCGTCCCCATGACACTGCACGATCCGCGGACCCCCGACGCCGACCGACCGCTCGACACCGTCGACCTCGGCCCCGGCGTGGGCGCCGACGTCGATCGCCGCCTCATCGGCGACGTGACCGGCCGACGCGTCCTCGATCTCGGCTGCGGCCAGGGACACACGGCGGTCGGCCTGGCCCGCCGCGGTGCCCGCGTGATCGCAGTCGACGAGGACGTCGCCCAGCTGGCCGCCACCCGGGCCCTTGCCGCCCGCGAGGAGGTCGTGGTCGAGTGCCACCAGGCGAAGCCGGCCGAGCTCGCGTTCCTGCCCGGCGACCATGTGGACCTCGCGCTCGCCATCACCACGTTGTCGTGGGTGCAGGACCTGAACCGCGTGTTCCGCCAGGTTCACCGCGTGATCGGCCCGAACGGCCACTTCGTCCTGTCCGTGCCCCACGCGGCGACCCTCTGCGCGGACCCGAACGACCCGGCCCGCACCGTCGCCCGCTGGGACGCCCCCGATCCGATCGGCGACCGCTGGGCCCACACCGTGGAGGACGTCGCGACTGCGCTCGGACGGGCGAACTTCGCGGTGGACACCATCCTCGAACGCCACCACGGAGCGCTCCTGCCCGCCACCCTCGTCGTGCGGGCCCGCAAGCTGGGCGTCTGAACTGCGGGGCAGGCTCAGTCGTCGCGGGTCGGCCACCAGGCCGCCAGCCGATCCGCAGCCTCCGCCTTCGGCACGATCCCCTCCCGCCATCGGATCTCCCGCAGGAAGTCGAGCGCACGCCCGATGGCGGGACCGGGGTCGATCCCGAGCAGCTCGCCGACCTCGACACCGTCGAGTGCGGGCTGGGGATCGTCGAGATCGGGCTCGCTCGCCCGCAACGCGGCGTGGGTCGCCCGGAGCTCGTCGAGGTCATCGGTCGGGAGCCCGTCGAGGCGGCGCAGACCCTCGACGGTGTCGTAGACGTCATCGAAGGTCAGGTCGGTGCCGACGATGTGGCGTACCTCGTTGCGAACGCTCGCCGCCGAGGGGTGGATTCGTGCTCCGGTGTCGGCGACGGGAAGGCGGGTGGACAGGGCGTTCACGGCGTCGGCCAGTCGGCGTGAGAACCGCAACCGCCGCCATGCGACCGGGGAGATGCCCGGTTCCCGCCCGAACCCGTCGAAGAACACGGCCCAGCGCGCCGGGGGCGACGCCGGCACCGCCCCGAGCCGGGCGCCAAGTCGCCGCGCCGCCGCCTCGTCGAGCGGATCGCCCTCCTCGACGATGCGCGCCATGAGCCCGGTGCGCACCAGCATCGCCAGACCCGGCCCGGGCTCGTCGAGCAGGAGCAGCTTCTCCATCTCGTCACGGATCCGCTCGACCGACACGATGGCCATCCGGTCGACCAGCGCCGTGATCGCCGACTCGAGCTCGGGCGTCGGTACGAGCCCATAGCCCGCATGGAAGCGGGCGGCCCGCAACATGCGCAGCGGGTCCTCGGAGAACGCGATCTCCGGATCGAGCGGCGTCCGCAACACCCGATGGTCGAGGTCGACCCGCCCCCCGTGGGGATCGATCAGCTCGCCGGTCCCGACGTCGACCGCCATGGCGTTGACGGTGAAGTCGCGCCTCGCGAGGTCCGCCGTGATGTCGTCGCCGAACGACACGGTCGGCTTGCGGGAATCCTCGTCGTAGGACTCCGCGCGATGCGTGGTGATCTCGAACGCCTGGCCGCCGATCGTGCATCCGATCGTGCCGAAGCGCTCACCCTGGCTCCACACCGCGTCGGCGAGACCGGACACGATGCGTTTGATCTCCGGCGGGCGGGCCGCGGTGGTGGCATCGAGGTCCCCCTCGTCACGGCTCCGCCCGAGCAGCCCGTCGCGCACGATCCCGCCGACGAGGTAGAGCCGATGCCCCTCGGCGGCGAAGCGAGCGGCGAGCGGCGAGGCGAGGGCGAGCACGTCCGCGAAGGCCGCGGGCGCCTCGGTCATCGCTCGTCCTGTTGCAGCCGGCGCGCCGCCTCGACGACCTCCCGCCCCGGTCCGCCGGACGTCGGCGCTTCGGGCCGCACCGACTCGCCGACCAACGCCGCCGTGGTGGCCGCGCTGCAATCCCGGACCGCCTCGAGGTCGTAGCCGCCCTCGAGCAGAGCGACGGTACGCCGCGCCGGTGCCGCCTCCCGCAGCGCCGCGACGAAGTCGGCGACGTCACCCGACGTGAAGCCGAGATCGGTGATCGGGTCCGCGCGATGACCGTCGAATCCGGCCGAGACGAACAGCCACTCCGGCGCGAACGCGTCGATCGCGGGGAGGATCACGTCGTCGAATCCGGCGCGGACCACGTCGCCGGTCGCGCCGGGCGGCACCGGCAGATTGATCGTGGTCCCCTCCCCGGCGCCCGTGCCCCGCTCCTCGAGCATCCCCGATCCCGGATAGAGCGGGTGCTGGTGGACCGAGGCGAAGAGCACGTCGGGCGACGCGTAGAAGATGTCCTGCGTGCCGTTGCCGTGGTGGGCGTCGAAGTCGACGATGGCCACCCGCTCGCCGGCTGCCACGCGTGCCGTGGCGGCGACCGCGACGGAGTTGAACAGGCAGAATCCCATCGATCGATCCGCGGTCGCGTGGTGGCCCGGCGGCCGCACGATGCAGTACGCGGCCTCGACGGCCGGATCGTCGAGCAGGGTCTCCGTCGCGGTGAGCACCGAGCCGGCGGACAGCAGGGCAGCCTGGAGGCTGGCGTCGTTCATGACGGTGTCAGGATCGAGGCGTCCACCGCCGCGAGCATCGATCGCGCGCACCCGCTCGATCAGGCCTCGGGTGTGGACCCGGGCGAGCTCCGCATCGGTCACCTGGCGCGGCGCCACCGTGACGATGGCGTCATCGACGCCCGCCCGCCGCACCCCGTCGAGCGCGGCGGCCAGACGATCCGGACGCTCGGGGTGATGCGTGCCCGCGACATGGGCGGCACAGCGTTCGTCGGTGACTACGGCCAGCACGGGTGACTCCTCCGGACGAACCGGTGTTCCACGACAGGAAGCCGAGCGTAGCCCTCCCGCCGTGGCGGCGGCGGGGCGTATCGTGGTCGTCGGCATGGTTCTCCAGTCCCTCACCGTCGACAACGCGCGCTTTCGGGCGGGCAGCTGGCGCACCCGACGGGACCTCGCCTATCTCGTGCCCCTGAGCCCGGCCCACACCCTCACCGTGCAAGCGCTCGGAAAGGCCCGGGCCGAGCTCGGCGCCCGGGGGTTCGCCGACGTGGTCACCGCCGCGGTCGCCCCGGCCGAGAAGGCCGCACTCATGCGTGACGGGTTCGTCGAACACGAGCACCTCCACCTCCTGAAGCACGATCTCACCGGTCTGCCGCCCGCCGCCGGCTGGTGGCGCCGGCGAACGTCGTCACCGAGCGTCGAACGGGGCCGCACGGCCGACCGGCCCGCCGTGCTGGAGCTCGACGCCCGGACGTTCGACGACTTCTGGCAGCTCGACGGTGACGGCCTGGACGACGCCATGGACGCCACGCCCGTCAGCCGGCTCCGGGTGATCCGCGACCCCGCGATCATCGGCTACGCGGTCGCAGGGCGAGCCGGCACGCAGGGGTTCCTGCAGCGACTCGCCGTCGACCCCGACCGGCAGGGCGCCGGCCTCGGCGCGATGCTCGTGCACGATGCGCTGCACTGGATGCGCCGCCGGGGGGCGACGGTGGGCTGGGTGAACACCCAGGAGGCGAACGAGCGGGCCCTCGGGCTGTACCGCCATCTCGGGTTCCGGCCCGCGGACCACAACCTCACGGTGATGGCGCGCCCGGTCCGATGATCGGCTTCGCGGCATGATCCCCCGCCGCTCGCGCGTCGCGACCGTTGCCGGGGCGCTGACCATCGCCTCGGCCGCCGCCGTGGTGTTCGGCGCGGCCGCCGGCACCGCCCAGAGCACGACCCCGACGCTCGATTTTATCGGGCAGACCCTCGTCGTGACCGACGATCCGGCCGAGATCGTCCTGGACGTGATCGACGCCCCCGAAGACGCACGGATCGGCGTCAGCATCTACGCCGACCCGGCCCGGACCCGACCCGCGGTGCGCGACCACCACGCCTCTCCCCCGACGGGCACGGCACGGCTCGCCGCGTTCGAGTGCACGCTCGAGGGGGACTGCTTCGACCAGGCGTTCCTGACCACCGACCGCGACGGCGTGGTCACGATCACGCTCGACGACGACGTCATCGGCGAGCTGCTGCGCCGCGACGAGGGAACCCTGCCCGTCGTCGTCACCCTCGTGAGCGAGGACGGCGACGTGCTCGACCAGCTCGCCACCAGCTTCGTGGTCATCGACGAGACCACCGCCCGCCGGTCCCGGGTCGCGTTCATCTCCTCACTCGACGCGCCGGTCGCCCACCATGCCGACCAGACCATCACCATCGACCCCGACCCGCTCATCGAACGGCTCGACGCCACCGGGCCGGGACTCGACACGACCTTCTCGCTCCGACCGGAAACCCTGAGTGCGCTGGCGAGCGAGGATCCCGAGGCCCTGGCCGAGATCGTCGACCGGATCGACGGACGGCCGCTGCTGCGTTCCCCGTGGGTCGCCATGGACGAGGAGGCATGGCGCTTCGCGGGCGAGGCGGACCAGGTCATCGCCGGCTACGCCCTCGGCAACGACACGGTCGAGGAGCTCGCCGGGACGGCGCCGTCGGGCATCGTTCGCCTGGATGCCGACGCCACGCCCGCGACGCTCGCCGTCCTGCGGGCCGCCGGCACCAACGTCGTCATCGCGACGGATGATCAGCTCGATCCGGCGACGGGCGCCGCCGAGGCCGACACCCCGTTCACCGTCCTCGACGGCAACGGTGTCGCCATGACGGCCCTGCGCATCGACGATTCGCTGCACGACACGCTGGCCGACGACGACCCCGAACTCGCCGGCTTCCACGCACTCGCCGAGCTCATCACCGGCATCTACGACGACCGGCCGGCCGACACGGCGACGCTGCTCGACCTCGACCGCATCGACCCGGTCGCACGCGACGTGCTGCTCGCCGGGATCGACGATCGCCGCGAAATCCGTGTCGTCGCCGTGAGTGCACTCGCCAGCCTCGACCCCGAACGGCTCGGCGGAACGGCCATGCGCGCCGAGCTGCGCCCGAGCGCGGCGCCGGACATCAGCGACATCGCCGACGACCTCCAGGCCGCGCGCTCCGCGATCTCGATCCTGTCCTCGATGCTCGAACCGGAGACCGCCGGCATCGACGCGCTGACCCGTCAGCTGTGGGCCGCGGTCAGCAGCGATCTGAGCTCGACCGAAGCGACCGCCTACGCGGATGCCGTGTTCGCCGAAGTACTCGAGCGCACAACCGGCATCGAGGTACCGCCCGGCGACCGGATCACGCTCACCGACCGCCGCACCGACCTGCCCCTCACCATCGTCAACAGCCAGGCCGTGCCCCTCAACGTCGAGCTGGTGTTGTCGGCCGAGAAGATCCGCTTTCCGGATGGCGATCGCCGCACGCTGCGCCTCCAACCGGGCGCCAACCACATCGTCATCCCCGTCGAGACCCTCGCGTCGGGCGACGCGCGGGTGACGGCGACCGTCGTCTCGCCGGGCGGAGCCTTCGAGCTGGCCTCCGGCGCGGTGGACATCCGGTCGACGGCGATCTCCGGACTCGGTCTCGCGATCTCGATCGTGGCGCTCGTGATCCTGGGCGTCTGGTGGATTCGCACGATCCTCCGTGTCCGCCGCAACCGCGCCGCTGCTACGGTCGCCGCGTCGGACGAGGATCCGCCCGCACCGACCGAGGATCCCGTGGAAGGGGAATCGTGACCGTTCGCATCGTCACCGACAGTGCCTGTGACCTCCGAGGGGAGGAGGTCGACGAGTTCGGCATCGAGGTCGTCCCGTTGTCCATCCGCTTCGGTGACCGCGAGTACGTCGACCGCGAGGAGCTCTCGGTCACGGAGTTCTATGCGCTGCTGGCCGAGTCGGACGACCTCCCCGAGACCGCCGCCCCCGCCCCCGGCACCTTCGACGCGGCGTTCCGGCGTCAGTTCGACGCCGGCGCATCTGCCGTCGTCTGCATCAACCTCTCCGCCGCGCTGTCCGCCACCATGCAGTCGGCCCAAACCGCCGCGGACAACCTGAAGGCGGACCGGCCCGACGCCGAGATCCATGTCGTCGACAGCGGATCGATCACCGCCGGGCTCGGTTCCATCGTGCTCGCCGCGGCGGAGATGGGTCGGGACGGCGCGTCCGCGACCGACATCGTCGCCGCGGTGCACGATCTGAGCAGTCGCACGCAGGTGTTCGGCACGCTGGACACGCTCGACAACCTGAAGAAGGGCGGCCGGATCGGCGGTGCCCAGGCGCTGCTGGGCTCGATGCTCGCGATCAAGCCCATCCTCGATCTCTCGAGTGGTGAGGTCGAGGAGGCCGGCAAGCAGCGCACCCGCAAGAAGGCACTGGGGTGGCTGCGCGACAAGCTGATCGAGGTCGGTCCGGTCGAGAAGCTCGCGGTGATGCACGGCGATGCACCTGACCTGGACGACTTCCTCGCGATGCTCGACGGGGTGGTCGACGTCGACACGATCCGGGTCGAGAAGATCGGTCCCGTGATCGGCACGCACGGTGGTCCCCGGGTGATGGGGCTCGCCTTCCAGACGCCGGCCTGACCGCCGCGCCGACGGCCCGGAGTGCGGGCGCTACCGTCCGCGGCGTGGCTGCGGTCAAATCCGGCACGCTCCTCGACGAGCGGTACCGACTCCTGACCTCTCGCGCCTCCGGCGCGACGGCGAACGTGTGGCAGGCCGAGGACGAGTTCCTCCGCCGCATCGTGGCCGTCAAACTCCTCCACGACCATCTGCTCCAGGACGCCGAGCTCCTGAGCCGGTTCCGCGCGGAGGCCCGCACCGCGGCCACCGTGAACCATCCGAATCTCGTGGCGGTCTACGACTCCACCACCGACCACCCGGGAATCGTCATGGAGTGGGTCGACGGACCGGACCTGCGCCGACGGCTCGACGATGGCGGCCTGCGCCCGGCGGAGGTCGCCGGACTCGGCGTCGACCTGTGCGCCGGGCTCGGAGAGCTCCACCGCCACGGCCTCGTGCATCGCGACGTCAAGCCGGCCAATGTCCTGCTCACACCCAGCGGCACGCCGAAGCTGACGGACTTCGGGATCGCCACGGCCAACGCCGGCGACCGCACGGCGACCGGCATCGTGCTGGGCACGGCCAAGTACCTCGCGCCGGAACAGGTTCAGGGCACGGCGCTCGACGGCCGGACCGACGTGTTCGCACTCGCCGCCGTCCTCTACGAGTGCCTCGCCGGCCGGCCGCCGTGGCTGCGCGACGGGGACCTGCCCACCGCGATCGCCCGGCTCGAGGAGGACGCGCCCGACCTCGGCCGGGTCCGACCCGAGGTGCCGGCGGATCTCGCGGGCGCGATCATGCGCGGCCTCGCCCGCGAACCGGAGGCCCGATGGCCGAGCACGGCGGCGTTCGCATCCGCGATCCTCGGCGGCTCCGGGCTCCCCGCCCCGCCCCCGCCGCCGGCCCCGGCGCCACGGGATCGGACGCGGCCGGCCGAGCCGCCCCGACGGGACGAGCCGACGATCGCCGTGGCGACGACGGCACCGCCGGCCCGCCGGCCGCGGCGACGCCGGTGGCCCCGTCTCGTCGGCCTGCTGGTGATGATCGCGATCGCCGCGCTCGGCTGGACGCTCATCACGACACTGGACGACGACCCGGCCCCCGCGGCGGCCGACGGCGACATCCGGATCGTGGCGGCGACGGCGTTCGACCCGGAGGGATCCGGTCCGGCCGGGGAGCACAACGACCGCGCCGCGGATGCCATCGACGGTGACACCGCGACCAGCTGGCCCACCGAGCGCTACGGAAGCCGCACCTTCGGCACGAAGTCCGGCGTCGGGCTGATCCTCGAGCTCGACACCGTGCACGACCTCGACGAGGTGACCATTCGGACCCAGTCGTCCACCGACTGGGCCGTGGCGGTCCACGTCGTGACGGACGTCGATCCCGGCGGGGCGGACGCGATCGCCGACTTCGGCTCGCCGGTCGCCCGCGCCGGCGGTCTTCCCACGATCGCCTCCGTGCCCCTCGACGCCACGGGATCGACCGTCGTCCTCTGGTTCACCGACCTCGGCGAGGGGCCGCTGCCGATCCGGATGAACGTCGTCGAGGTCACGATCCGGTGACCGGGCGCTCGGCTAGGGTCCGCGGATCGCTCCGATGGACGAATCGACGCTGATCAGCGCCGCGCAGCGGGGGGACCAACGGGCCCTCGACCAGCTGCTGCGAGCGCATCAGGACCGCATCCACGCGGTCTGTCGTCGACTCGCGGGCAACGACGCCGACGCGCTCGATGCCACACAGGAGGCGTTGATCGCGATCGTGAAGGGACTCCCCCGTTTCGACGGGCGGGCCAAGTTCTCCACCTGGGCGTATCGCGTCGCCACGAACGCGTGCCTCGACGAGCTGCGGCGCCGTGGTCGCCGGGCCGAACCCGGTCTGCCGGAGTACGAGACCGCCGGACTCGAGCCCCTCGGCGGGTCGACACCGCGCGATCCGGCCGAGACGGTGGCGGCCGCGATCGACGTCGACCGCGGACTCGCCCTGCTCCCCGACGAGTTCCGCACCGCCGTCGTGCTACGCGACGTCGCCGGTCTCGACTACGCGGAGATCGCCGAGGTGCTCGACATCGCGCCCGGCACCGTCCGCTCCCGCATCGCCCGCGGCCGATCCCGCCTCGCCGACGCGATTGCCGGGAACCAGACCCCGCCTCCCGAACGTCAGACCCCGTAGTGCCCGAAGACCGACCATGACCGACTTCTCCGCTTCCGACGACGAGCTTCTCTCGTCCTTCATCGACGGTGACCTCACCGCCGACGAACGGGCGCGTCTCGAGGCACGCCTCGCCGCCGAGCCGGAGATGCAGGCCCGCCTCGCCCAGCTCCGCGGCGCCGCGGCACTCACGGCGACGCCGGTGCCCCCGCTCGACACCGCACACGGCGACTCGCTCATCGCCGCCGCGATCGCGGCCGGCTCCACCACGCCGGACGTCACCGACCTCGCCGCGGCCCGCGCCGCCCGAACACGGCGGTGGGGCGTGCGGATCGCGACGGCGGCGGCCGGGGTCCTCCTGCTGGCGGTCGCCCTCCCGAACCTCGTGGACCGCGGCGACTCCGACGACGACTTCGCCGGCGCCGGTGACGCCGAGGCCACCGCCGAGATCGCGGCCGCCGACAGCTCTCGGAACGGGGCGGCCGACGATGGCGGCGACGACGGTGGTGGCGGCGGCGAGTTCGACGCCCAGGCCGACGATGGGGCCGCGGGCGCCGACGAGAGCGAGCTCGCGGACGCGCCCGAGGCGGACGGCGCCGGCGACGGCACCACCGACGACGTCGGCGCCACGATGGCCCCCGGCACCGAATCGCTGAAGAGCTTCGCGTTCCGCTACGGGATCGAGCCGTTCGCCGATGGCTTCACCGACTACCCGACGACGGACGCGCTGCGCAACGAGATCGTCGACCGCTACGACGCGGTCGCCGCATCGATCCTCGGCGACGGCACGGAAACGAACGAGGGGTCCCAGGACGATGCGGCGAACCTGGACGACGAACGGCGCGAACGGCTCCTGACGGTCGGCCTGGGCGACTGCGTCGCCGAGATCGGCGACCTCGAAGCGGCACTCGCCCCGATCCTCGCCGTGGACGATGCCACCGCGACGGTGAACGGCGCGCCGGTGGCGATCCTTCTCTACGCCCTCGCCGACGGGCGGGTCGTCGCCCATGTCGTGGACGCATCCGACTGCACGGTCATCGAGTCGGTGGAGCTGAATCCTGCGGGATAGGCTCCGACGCCATGGCCGACGAGACCCCCACGACCGAGGCAGCGCCCCCGGGTGCCGACATGGTGACCGGGTTGGTCGACCGCGTGCTCGACATGATCGACCGGGCCCGCGAGGTGGGTACCGAGAACGCCGTGCGGGCGGTGCGGGCGCTCGTGTTCGGTCTCGTGGCGATGATCTTCGTGATCGCGTCGATCGTCTTCCTCGTCGTCGTGCTCGTGCGGCTGGCCGATGCGTACCTGCCGATCGGCACCGGCGTGGGCGACGCCACCTGGGCCGCCCACCTCTACATCGGCGGCACGCTGTCGATCTTCGGCTTCGGCTTCTGGGTGAGCCGCCGGAGTTCCGGCACGGCCCGGCTGTGGATCGCGCTGATCGTGAACATCGTGATCACGGTGTCGATCATCGCCTACGCCATCGCCAGTTGACCGGGAATGCCCACCGGGTCTACCCGGTTGGACGCACCGGTACCTTCGAGATCTTCGAGACAGGGAAGTGCACGTGAGCGACATTCGTGACGTCATCATCATCGGGTCCGGGCCGGCAGGGCTCACGGCGGCGATCTATTCCGCCCGCGCCAACCTGGCGCCGCTCGTGCTCGAGGGCGAACCGAGCAGTACGAGCGATCAGCCCGGTGGACAGCTGATGCTCACCACCGACGTCGAGAACTACCCCGGCTTCCCGGACGGCGTGATGGGACCCGACCTGATGCAGAACTTCCGGGCCCAGGCGGTGCGCTTCGGGGCCGAGATCGAGACGGTGAAGGCATCACGCGTCGACTTCTCCGAACGTCCGTTCAAGGTGTGGGTCGGCGACCCCGACGCCGCCGAACCGACTCATCTGGCGAGGACGGTGATCGTGTCGACCGGCGCCCAGTCGCTCATGCTGGGCCTGCCCAACGAGACCGAGCTCGTCGGCCACGGGTTGTCCACCTGCGCCACCTGTGACGGGTTCTTCTTCCGGGATCAGGAGATCGCGGTGATCGGCGGCGGGGACTCCGCGGTCGAAGAGGCGAGCTTCCTGTCCCGCTTCGGCAGCAAGGTGACGATCATCCACCGTCGCGACGAGTTGCGGGCCTCGAAGATCATGCAGCAGCGGGCCTTCGACAATCCCAAGATCGAGATGATGTGGAACACCGTCGTCGAGGCGTACCTCGGCGAGGGTCAGCTCACCGGGCTGCGGCTCCGCAATGTCGAGACGGACGAAGTGAACGATGTTCAATTCGGCGGCGTCTTCGTCGCCATCGGCCACAAGCCCAACACGTCCCTCTTCGAGGGTCAGCTCGAGCTGAAGGACAACGGCTATCTGGTGACGAAGCCGGACTCGTCCTACACCGACGTCGAAGGGGTGTTCGCGTGCGGCGACGTCCAGGACGACGTCTACCGCCAGGCCATCACCGCGGCCGGATCGGGCTGCATGGCCGCGATCGACGCCGAACGCTGGCTCGAGGAGCACTGAGCGAACAGCGAACGAAGAGTACTGAGCGAACAGCGAACAGACAGCACAGATAGGGTGATGTCGGTCGGGGAATATCCGCACCGACCACGACGTTCTCTGCATCGAACGGTTCAACGAAAGGGACCACCATGGCTGGATCAGTAGGCACGCTCTCGGATGCCACATTCGACGAGGAGATCGGCGGGTCCACCACCCCCGTGCTCGTGGACTTCTGGGCCGAGTGGTGTGGTCCCTGCAAGATGATCGCCCCCATCCTCGAGGAGATCGCGGACGAGAAGGGCGACGCGATCAAGATCGCGAAGCTCAACGTCGACGAGGCCCCCGACATCGCCCGGCGCTTCGAGGTGATGAGCATTCCCACCATGATCCTGTTCAAGGACGGTGAGGAGGCGAAGCGCATCATCGGCGCCAAGCCCAAGCAGGCGCTCGTCGACGACATCGCCGAGTACCTCTGAGTCCCCCATACCCGACCGCCTGATCCGGGCGGTCCCACGGATACGGCCGTCCTTCGGGGCGGCCGTTTCGCGTGCCCGCGCCTCCACTACCCTGCTCCCATCATGTCGACGACGGATGCACCCGGACTCCCGCTACGGCGCGGGGACAGCGGTCCGGCCGTGCGCGATCTGCATCAACGCCTCGTCGCCGCCGGATTCCACGACACCGGTGACAGCGACGACTTCGACGATCACACGGAGAAGGCGCTGCGCGCCTTCCAGGCGTCGCGCAAGCTCGTGGAGGACGGCATCTGCGCGCGCCAGACCTGGACCGCTCTGGTCGACGCCGACCATCGGCTGGGCGACCGGATGATCTACCTGCGCTCCCCCATGACCCGCGGCGACGACGTGACCGACCTCCAGCACCGGCTCGGCAGCCTCGGTTTCGACGCCGGTTGGCTCGACGGGATCTTCGGTCCCGACACCGAACGGGCCGTGCGCGACTTCCAGCACAATCAGGGGCTCACGGGCGACGGCGTCGTCGGTCGGGAGACGGTTGCGGCGCTGCAACGGTTGGCCGGGCGCACGGCGGGCGACAAGACGGTCGCCGAGGTTCGTGACCTCGAGCGGCTCCGCAGCCACTCCGGGCTCGTCGGTGAACGCATCGTGATCGGTGAGGAGGGCGGGCTGCCGGCGATCGTCGACGGGTTGGCCCGTCGACTGCGCCTCGACGGGGCCGAGGTGCTGACGATGCACCAACCCGACCTGTCGGACCAGGCCCGCGCCGCGAACGAGTGGGACGGCAGCGTCTACGTCGGTCTGACCCTCGCCGACGCCGGCCACCATGTCTCCTACTTCGAGATCGAGGGATTCACGTCCCACGGAGGCCGGGCCCTCGCCCACCAGTGCGCGGATCGGCTGACCTCCCTGCTGCCGGCGCCCATCGCGGCCGCCGGGATGCGGCTGCCCATCCTGCGCGAGACCCGCATGCCCGCGGTCTGGTGTCGCCTCGGCCCCGCGAACCTGGTCGTCGAACACGCCGCGGCCGTCACCGACGCGTTGCGTGAAGCCATAACCACGTGGTGCGTTGAAGCTGGGGATGACCCCCCGCTTTCCACAGCCTGATCCCCAGCCACCTGTGTCGCGAGCGAATCTTTTGACAGTAGCACTGTCAGAAGTTTGCCGACGGCGCCCGCTTCGGTGAGCGGCTAGACGACCGTTCCCGGCGGCGTGATCACCCGATAGATCCGTTCCAGGTCATCGAGGTCGGCGAAGTCGACGACCAGCTTGCCCGGTCCCTTGCCGATCTTCACCGACACCCGAGTGGAGAGCCGCGCCGCCAGCAGCTCTTCGAGCTCGAGCACCCCCGGCTCGGCGACCGGTGACGGTGTGGATCCCTTCGACGAGCGGGCGGGCGGCGCCTCGTCCTCGGGTTCGGGCTCGGAGTCGTCGCCATCGCCCTTCAGCAACTCCTCGACCTGGCGAACGGTCAGTCCGTCGGCGACGATCTGCTTGGCGAGCGACTCCTGTTGCCCGCGGTCGGGGGTGGCCAGCAGGGCGCGGGCGTGGCCGGCGGAGATCTGGTCCTCGATCACCAGACGCTGGACCGTCGGCGGCAGCTGGAGCAGGCGAATGGTGTTGGCGACCGCCGATCGGGATCGGCCGACACGCTTGGCCACCTCGTCCTGGGTGAGTTCGAAGTCTTCGATCAGCTGCTGGTACGCGGCGGCCTCCTCCAGTGCATTGAGATCCTGGCGGTGGAGGTTCTCCACGACCGCGGTCTCCAGGCTGGCGAGATCATCGACACCGCGCACGAGGGCCGGGATGGCCGGAAGGTTGGCGCGGGTGGCGGCCCGCCACCGCCGCTCCCCCGCGATCAGCTCGTAGGTGCCGTCACCGGTCTCGCGCACGACGATCGGTTGGATGACCCCGATCTCGGCAATGGAGGCGGTCAGTGCGTTCAGCGTCTCCTCGTCGAAATGCTCCCGGGGTTGATACCGGTTCGGGACGACATCCTTGACGTCGATCTCACGATAGACGGCGCCATCGGTCGTGACGTCCGCGGGGATCAGCGAGCTGAGCCCCTTTCCCAGTCCACTACGCTTCGCCACCGAGAATCTCCTTTGCGAGCTCACGGTAGGCGATTGCCCCCCGCGACATGGGATCGAATGCGGTAATCGGTTGCCCGAACGACGGGGCCTCGCTGAGGCGAACCGTGCGGGGGATCACCTGCCGACAGACCTTGTCGCCGAAGTGCTCCCGAACCTCGTCGGCGACCTGACCGGACAACTTCGTACGGGCGTCGAACATCACGAGCACGATGGTGCTGAGTTCGAGGGTGGGATTCAGATTCCGGGTGACCAGATCCACATTGCGGATCAGCTGACCGAGGCCCTCGAGGGCGTAGTACTCGGTCTGGATCGGCACGAGCACCTCGCTGGCCGCCGTCAACCCGTTGATCGTCAGCAGACCGAGCGATGGGGGACAGTCGATGAGGACGATGTCATAGTCGTCGGCGACGCTCTCGATCGCCTCCTTGAGCTTGCGCTCGCGGTTCAAGGCCGGAACGAGCTCGATCTCCGCGCCGGCCAGGTCGAGGCTCGCCGGGGCGACATAGAGCCCCTTGACCGACACCGGCTCGATCACATCCTCGATCGGCACGTCCTGGAGGAGGACGTCGTACAGCGAGTAGTCGAGCTGGCGGGGGTTCAGACCGAGGCCGGTGCTCGCGTTGGCCTGCGGGTCGAGGTCGACGATCAGGACTCGCTGGCCGAGCTCTGCGAAACAGGCACCGAGGTTGACCGTGGTCGTGGTCTTGCCCACGCCACCCTTCTGGTTGGCCACCGCGAAGACACGGGGACCGGACGCGGGGGTCGCGTCCTCTGCAACGAATGCCACGAGGCACTCTCCCTTCATGGAGCGGTCGGCTCCGAGTATGCCCGTTCCCGAGCCCGGACCATCCTCGCCTGCCGACTATCGACGGTCAAGCATCCTTGTGGAAAACTGCCCGGCTTTTCCACATTTCTCTCCGGATCGTCCTGTTTCACGTGAAACAGGTCGAGCGAGGTGGTTACGGCCGGTTGCGCCCTCATGCCGATGTTTCACGTGGAACACACCGGCATCACTGGATGAGAGCAACCAGGGTCAGAACAGGGGAGCGCGGCGCCGGGTCGATGTACGACGGGGCCAGGAGGCGGGAACATCCCCGGTGCGGCGCACCTCGAGGTAGGCGCCCACGTCTTCGCTGCGGACCTGGAGCGACAGTCCCGCGACCGAGGCCGCAGACGCTCGATTCGCGCTCGCATCATCCACCGAGATGACGGCGACGCCGTCCGCGTCGAGCAGGGGAACCGCCACCTCGACGGTCTCCGCCACCGGACCGAGCAGCCGGGCCACCACCAGGTCGGCGAAATCTCGATACGTTGCGTCATGACCGAGGTCCTCGGCCCGAGCATGGTGGACGATCACCCGCTCGTCGAGTTCCATCTCGTGCACGACCCGGCGCAGCAGGCTGCACCGTCGTTCGCTGGCATCCACCAGATGCCACGTCGACGCGGGGTGGAGCAGGGCGAGGATCACCCCGGGAACCCCGGCACCAGAACCGAGGTCGATACCGTGCCCCAAAACGCCGCATGCGGCCGGGACGTACCCGGCCGCATGACGACGCAGTTCTTCGACGCTGGCGCTTCCGAGGACTCCGGCCTGTCGAGCCGGCGTCCACGCGGCGTCCAGCCGATCCCAAACGGGATCAGTCACCGTCTCCCACCGGGATGATCACGACACGACGACGATTGTCCTCGCCCTCAGAGGTCGTGTCCACGCCCTCCTCGTCGGTCAGCGCATCGTGAACGACCTTGCGGTCCGCGGGCGACATGGGCTCGAGCGAGCGGGCGTCGCCCGTCTCACGCACCTCGGCGGCCTGGGCCCGGGCGAAGTTGGCGAGCGCCTCGGCCCGCCGGGCCCGCACACCGCCGACATCCACACGGATGCGGCCGTTGCGGCTCGACCCGGCCTGGCGTTGCAGAACCGTGCGGACGAGCTCGTCGATGGCGCCGGCCGTGGTGCCACGGTGACCGATCAGGCGCCCGAGGTCCTCCCCCGACACCGTGATGCGGATCTCATCGTCCTCCACGTCTTCACGGGTGAACGACACATCCGTGCCGAATCGTTCCGCCAGGCCGGTGACGAAAGCCTCGGCGAGGTCCGCCTGCTCGGTCAACGGCATCGTCGGCTCGTCGTCACTCATCTGATCCCTGCTTTTCTGGTTGTCGGCCCTGCGGCCGCGGTTGCTCTTGTCGTTCGAGGCGGCAGCGCCGGCGTCGGCCTTCGGCGAACGCCGGTTGCCATTCTTGCCGTTTTCGCCGTTCGATGCACGGCCCTTGCCGCCCTGCTGGTTGTCGTCGCGGTTGCGGCCCTGACCACCGCGGTTGCGATTGCCGCCACCGCGTCCTCCACGATTGCCGCCGGCCCCACCGCTGCGGCCGTCGCGGCCACTGCGGCTCTTGCCCCGGCGACGCTCGTCCTTCGCTCGCGGCGTCGCGGGCGCAACCCGAGCGCGAACGCGAGCCTCTTCCTTCACTCGGCCGAACAGGCCGGTCTTGACATCGCCGATGACTTCGAACTCGGCATCATCGCTGTGGACCCCGAGGCGATCGAGCGCACGCTCTTTCGCTTCCTCGATGGTCGAGCCGGTGCTCTCCACCCACTCCATCGTTTGCTCCTCTCATGCGGTGCGCAAGGCACCCGACGACGCGTCATCCAGAGGCCGCAACCCGATCGGCGGGGCGGCGCGGCGCGGTCGGTCTACTTCTTGCGCTTCTTGTGTTGCGGCGACCCGGGCTCGGTCGTTCGACCGCTCCCACGGGCCTGTCGGCTCGGTGCCTTGCCGGTACGGCCGGCACCCGTCGCCTTCGCTCTCGTCTTCTCGGACTTGCCGCCGGACTTCCCGCCGGACTTGTTCCCCCCGGATCCCTTGGATCCGCCCTTGGCGGTCTGGCCACCCTTGGCGCCCTTTGCGCCCTTCGCGGCCGCCTTCGGCTCCCCCCGCTTCGGGGTCGGTTCGCCCTTCTTCGGCGTGGTGCGCCCGCCCGACCCTCGGTCGGCTCCCTTGGACGACTTACGATCTGCTTCGCGTTGGCGGGCAAGCTGGGCTCCCGGGCTGTCGTCACCGCTGTACAGCGAGCGGGTGATGTAGGCCTGCTGACCAATGCGGTAGAGGTTCGAGACGACGAAGTAGATGACCAGGGCGGCCGGCATCGTGAAGCTGAAGACCGGCAGCATGAACGGCAGGATCTTCATGATCATCTGCTGTTGCGGGTTCACCTGGGCGCCGGTGTTGCGCCCCTGGATCTGACGCTGCTGGTAGAGGCTGGACGCGAGGACGATCACGATCAGGAGCAGGTAGGGGAGCGCCTCGATGATGTTGTCGCTGACCACCTGCTGGGCCGTGCGGGAGAGATCGAGCCCCCACGACTTCATCTCCGTGGCCTGATGGAGCCGCTCGTACATGGCACTGTCGATCGACAGGTTCTCTGGGTCGAACGTCCGTTCGGTCGAGCCGATCGTCGTGACGTCGAGGGTCCCTCCCGCCCCGTCGCGACCGGCGATCCAACCGAGTTGTGTGCCGATGCCCGTGGAGCGACGGGTGATGCCCTGGACCACGCGGAACAACACCAGGAAGATCGGCAGCTGGATCAGCATCGGGAGACAGCCACCCAGCGGGTTGATGCCGTTCTCCTGATAGAAGGCCATCAACTCCTCGTTCATCTTCTGCCGGTCGTCCTTGTACCGGTTCTGGATGGCCTTGAGTTCGGGCTGGAGGCGCTGCATCTGCAGCATCGACCGGGTGCTCTTGAGGGTGAGCGGTGTCGCGACGATCATCACCGCCAGCGTCAGGAAGATGATCGAAACGCCGTACGACGGCCAGACGTCGTAGAAGAAGGCGAGGACATCGGCGATGAAGTTGAACATCTAGGGCTCCTGCGGGGCGGGAACGGGGTCATAGCCGTGGGTGCCCCACGGATGACATCGACAGAGTCGTTTGGTGGCGAGCCAGCCACCGCGGGCCGCACCGTGGCATTCGAGTGCCTCCACCGCGTAGGTGGAACACGACGGCACGTGCCGGCACGGCGACGGGCGGCCGGCGAAGAGACGTTGGTAGCCGCGCACGGCAGAACGCATCAGGCGCGCGACCGGTCCCATCAGCGGGCCTCGTCGGCCGGCGGATGCAGGAGGTCGTGCATGGTCGAACGCAGTGTCGTCGGTGACCAGTCGTCGATCGGCGAGGTGATGCGGATCAGATGGTCACCTCGAGCGGGGAAGTCCGGGTTCATGCGGGCTTCTTCGTCGAGGATCGCTCGGATCCGGCGCCGAATCCGGTTGCGTTCCACCGCATTTCCCACTGTCCGTGGGATTGCGAACGCTATGCGTGCGTTCTGGGTGGAATCAAGCCGGGAGACCAGGCGAATCGGCCCCGAACCATGACGGCGACCTTCGGCCCGAAGGCGATCGAAGGCGGCACGGCCGCGGAGCCGATCGATCACGCCGACAGGCGAGCTCGGCCCTTCTGACGACGAGCACGCAGCACCGCGCGTCCTCCGCGGGTGCTCATGCGCGAACGGAACCCATGTTTCTTCGCCCGTTTGCGCACGTTGGGCTGATACGGCCGCTTCATTGTGATCCTCCGAGTTGCGGGCAGGAGTCGGCACCGCAGAAAGTCGGCTTCGAATCGTCGAAACCGATGACGTCAACTCGTCACGGTATGGCCCGCCGGCTCGGGCAACAACCACCGGGAAGAACTGGGTCCCGCCGGCGCGACGGCGGGCGCCTGAGTCCGGAGTGAATGACACTGATGGTATTTGATGTTCCATTGATGTAATTCGATCTCGCGAAACCGGCTCTGGACTGGTCTTTCGCGGCACTCTCGTCGTTCGGCTTGCGGCTATCCACAACATTGGTATGTTGCCCGCCCACACCGGTCGGAGTGCACCCGTGGAGCTTGGCATTTTTGCCATCGTCCGCCGCATCCTTCCGGCGGGGTTTCGGAGGGTCGTCCACACCTGTGGACGCGGCTGTGGAGACAGGATTGCACGTGGACGAGATGGGGGACGCCGATGGTCTGTGGACCACCTGCGCAGAGAGTATTCGTGCCCAGGTGAGTGACGCCGTCTGGCGCACCACGTTCAGCGGCGCCAAGGCAGTCGCATTCGACGAGGGCGAGTTGGTGATCGTCGTCCCCAACGGCCTGCAGAAGGAACGCATCGAAGGCCGCTATCTCGGTCTCGTCCAGGACGCGATCGAGGAGACCAGCACCGATGTCACGGTGCGGGTGGAGATCGACACGGACTGGGACGAGGTCGCGTTCGACGTCCCCGCCGCCGATCTGCGTTCCCCCGACGATCCGCCGAAGGCGCCCGGTGTGGTCGCCGGCCTCGAGGGCGGACGCGACGAGAAGTTCACCTTCGAGCACTTCGTCATCGGACCGTCGAACCGCTTCGCCCATGCGGCCGCCCTGAGCGTGGCCGAGACGCCGGCCGCGAGCTACAACCCGTTGTTCATCCACGGCGATTCGGGGCTGGGGAAAACCCACCTCCTGCGCGGTATCGCGCACTATGTCGCCGATCACTACCCGACCTACCGGGTTCGTTATGTGTCCACGGAGACGTTCCTCAACGAGTTCGTCGAAGCGATCCGCACCAACACCCAGCCCGAGTTCAAACGACGTTATAGAGACAATGACGTCCTACTCATCGACGACATCCAGTTCATCGAGGGCAAGGAAGGACTCCAGGAAGAGTTCTTCCACACGTTCAACGAGCTCCACCAGAACAACAAGCAGATCGTGCTGTCGTCGGACCGCACCCCGGACGCCATCCCCACGCTCGAGGATCGGCTGCGGAGCCGGTTCAAGTGGGGACTGATCACCGACATCCAACGGCCCGACCTCGAGACCCGCCTCGCCATCCTGCGCCGCAAGGCCGAATCGAAGACCGTCGACATCCCCGACGACGTCTTCAACTTCATCGCCGAGAACATCACCGACTCGATCCGCGAACTCGAGGGTGCGCTCATCAAGGTGACGGCCTACGCGAACCTCACCCAGCAGCCACTCGACATCGACCTCGCTGCGCTGGTGCTCAGCGATCTGATCACGAACGCCGAGAAGCCCCCGGTCACCGCCGAACGCATCATCGACCTCACCGCCGAGATGTTCAGCTTCGAGGTCGACCAGATCACCGGCGGGTCCCGCCGGCGACCTCTCGTCGATGCCCGTCAGGTCGCCATGTACGTCACCCGCAACATGACCGATCTGTCGTTCCCCGACATCGGGAAGGCCTTCGGCAACCGCGACCACACGACGGTCATGCACGCGGTCCGCAAGATCGAGGCCCGGATGGGGGAGCGCCAACAGATCTTCGACAAGGTCACCGAGCTCCAGCACCGCCTGACGCACCCCAACTGATGGGGACCATGCTGGGGACGAGCTGGGCACCCATGGTGGACCACACGTGCACAAACCCCGCGCCATCCACCATCGCGGCGCGACCGGTGTCACACACTGTGAGCGCGCGGGGAAGCCATGGGGACACGACATCCGCGTCATCTCAGGGCAGACTGCCTTCCCTCCACAATCCACAACCCCTATGGACTGCTACTAGACATATGTCCATACGACCGGGAGAAGTAACCCAACCATGGGCCTGAAGTTCCGATGTGAGCGAGACATCCTCGCCAAAGCCCTCGCTGATGCGGGACGGGCCGTCACCACCCGAGGTGGCGCCCTACCGGTGTTGGCCGGAGTCCGCCTCGAGCTGATCGGCGATCAGCTGACGATCACCGGCAGCGATCTGGATCTGACGATCTCCGTCGTCATCGACGTCGCGGGGTCCGAGGACGGTGTCGCGGTCCTGCCGTCGAAGCTCGCATCCGATGTGGTCCGTTCGCTGAAGGCGGGCGCCGTCGAGGTCACCGTGGAGGACGACGACGCTCGCATCGTCGCCCAGCCCTCGGAGTTCGCGATCCGGGTCATCCCCGCCGACGAGTTCCCCGAGCTGGCCACCCCGGAGGGTGACGCCGTGACGCTCGATGCGGGTGCGTTCCGCGCCGCGATCGAGCAGGTCGAGAAGGCGGCGTCGTCCGACGACGCCCGGCCGATCCTCACCGGTGTGCTCATGGCCGCCGAGGAGGGCGGGCTGCGCCTCGTCTCCACGGACTCCTACCGGCTCTCGGTGCGTGATCTCGCCGGCACGTCCGTGTTGGGGGAGGGGCAGAAGGTCCTCGTGCCGAGCCGGGCCCTCAAGGAACTGGCCCGCGTGGTCGGCGAGGAAACCGAGATCACCCTGCGTCTGGGCGAACGCGACGCCGGCTTCCAGGTCGGCCGCGTGTCCGTCACCACCCGGCTGATCGAGGGTGATTTCCCGAACTATCGCGGTCTGATCCCCACGAACCACCCCAACTCACTGACGGTCGATCGCACGACGCTGCTCGATGCCGTGCGTCGTGTTCGTCTGCTCGCCCAGGAGTCCACGCCGGTACGGATGGCGATGTCGGCCGACGGACTCGAACTCGTCGCCGTCACCCAGGATGTCGGTCAGGCCCATGAAGCCGTGGAAGAGGCGAAGTACACGGGTGAGGATCTCACGGTGGCGTTCAATCCCGAGTACCTCATCGACGGGATCGAGGTGGCGCCCGGGGACGAGATCACGCTCGAGACGGTGGACGAGCTCAAGCCGGCCCTGTTGAAGTCGTCCGAGGATCCGAACTTCCTCTATCTGTTGATGCCGGTCCGCGTCAGCTGACCTCGGGCCTCATCTCCGCAGCCATCGGCTGGGGTCGCCCAGTGATTCGATCCATGTCGTCTCGGTGCGGGGGTCGTGGGCGCGCCGCTCCCACTTGGGGCGGAGATCGCGGAACAGGTGCAGCGGGTCGTCGGCGTCCGGACCGAATCGCTCGGGTTCCTCGATCCCGAGCCGGCTGCCCCAGACATTGTCGTGGTTCGCGTCGGCGGTGAACTCGATGAAGATCGCGTCGCGGGGGGCGCCGAGCGACCGCCGGCCCCGGTGCATCCCGTTGGGATCGAACAGGAACACGTCGCCGGCCCGGCCGACGGTGTCGACCGCCCGGCACGAGGCGGGGTCGACACCGATCTGGTCGAACGACAGGGCATTGCGGCGGAAACAGGAGAACGGGTGGACCGTCTCGTGGGTGCCGGCGACATAGGACATGACCTGGCCGTCGGCGGGGACGTCCGTCAGCAGCACCATCACCTTGACCATGCGGTCCTCCATGTCGTGGTGCCAGCCGAACTGGTGACTCTCCGGTTGTTCCTTCGGGAGGTAACGCATCCCGTAGACCCGCTTGATGTGCGTCGGCTTGCCGAGATAGGAGGCTGCGGTCGTGACCAGCAGCGGATCGCGGCACAGGGCCAGGAGCTCCGGCGCGATCGCGAGGGCATCGTTGAACACCCATGCCTGCTGGTCGTCGCGCCAGTACTGCTCCTGGTCGTAGTGGCGGAACTCGGCGTGCTCGCCCGTGCGGAAGGCCAGGTCGACGCGGTCGTGGATCCGCCGGATCCGGCGCCGGGGGAACAGTCGGCGAACGGGGACGACCCCGTCCGTGCGCAGCCGTTCGACCACGCGCCGGGCGCGTCGCGGTCGTGGATCCGACAGCCGGTTGTGTGGGTCCGGGTGGCGCAGGTAGGCCTGGCGGATTCGGTGCAACTCGTCCGTGTCGGCCAGTTCGGTGAGGACGCGCGAAGTCTGGTCGACCGGCCGGTCGGCGTCGCTCAGCAACGCCGCGATGTCGTCCCAACGTTCGTCTCGCAACGCGTCGGCGATCGCGACGCGGAACCGGATCTCCACCCCCACGACCCGAACGATACCGACACGGTCGCCGGCCGTCCTGTCGATCAGTCGGTGACGGCGCGGCGGGTGTCGCCCGGGTGCTCGAGTCGTCGTCCCTCGAGCACGAGCGTGATGAAGATCACGAGGTCGATCGCGGCGAGGAGCCAGATCCCGTCGACGTTCTCGCCGAGGAACAACACGGCGGCCAGGACGGCGATCGCGCCGGCTCGTTCGGGTGGGACCACGTGGTACGCCCGCAACGTGGCGAGCTCGACACCGCCGAAGAACAGACCGAGTCCGAGCAGGAGCATCATCCGCACGCCGTAGTCGAGCGTGTCGTCCGGGTGCAACGTGATCTCCTCGAGCGCGGCGGCCGAGAAGATCACGCCGCTGACGATGAGCGCGTGGATGTAGGTGTAGACATCGCGTGCGTACTGCGCTCGTGCCGAACCCGTGACCTGTTCGAAGCGACTCTCGAACACCTTCTGGGGTCGGTCGAAATAGCCCCACCACAACAGCGCGGCGAAGAGCCCGGCGAAGGCGAGCGAAGCGATCGTCTCCTTGGGAAGCCCCTCGTCGACGTCGAGGGCATCGAGCACCGGCACCGCGATCGCCACGATGACCTCGCCCAGGGCGATGATGATGATGAGCCCGTGACGTTCGGCGAAATGGCCCGGCCGGATGATCCAGTCACCCTTGCCGGCGACGAACGTGCCGCCGGCGATGATCGCGATGCCGGCGAGCCACAGCGTCACCCGCACCGGCTGGTCGTCGAACGCGGAACCCAGGAGGAACAGGCCGATCGCGGCCGCGTTCGGGATGCCATAGACGATCGCCGACCTCCATTCGGCCGATCCGGTCGGGTGCCCCATCGTCATCAACACCAGACCCATCAGCAGGATCACCGAGATGGGGATCGTGAACATCCAGCCGGCGTCGTCGAGCGCACTGGTGACCGCCGCAGCCATCGGTACGGACGCGACGGTGGCCACGAGCATCAACGCCTGCACGTTGCGGGCGTGGGCGGAGACGGCGTTCGCCGACCAGGTGAGCTGGGTCCAGGGGAGCCACAGCATCCAGAACAGCAACCCGGCTTCGAGGATGCCCTCGAGGTCGTGGTGGTGCACGAGGAACGACACGAGTTGGGCGAAGGCGAACACGAAGGCGAGGTCGAAGAAGAGCTCGACCGGGTTGGCCGTGAAGTCCTCGTCCGCCGGCGGGAGGCGGATCCAACCACTGGGCCCCGTGCCGTGTGGGTGTTCGATAGCCATTTCGGGCGAGTGTAGAAACTACGTTGGCGCCCTGTGCAGATCCGGACGCTCGAACTCCAGAACTTCCGGTCCTACGAGGCGGTGACGGTGTCGTTGACCGACGGGCTCACGGCCATCGTCGGTGAGAACGGGCAGGGCAAGACCAATCTGCTCGAGGCGATCAGCTGGATCGCCGGGATGGGGTCGTTCCGGGGGGTTCCCGACGACGCGCTGATCCGGCTCGGCACCGACGCGGCCGTGCTGCGGGCGACGGTGGTGTCCGCCGACGGCCGCGAGCAACTGATCGAGGCCGAGCTGCCCCGCATCGGCCGGAACCGCATCCAGGTCAACCGGCAACGGCTCTCGCGGGCGCGCGACCTGCTGGGGGTCGTGCAGGTGACGGTGTTCTCGCCGGACGATCTCGAGCTCGTCAAGGGCGGTCCGGCATTGCGGCGCCGCTGGATCGACGAGGCGCTCGTGAGCCGACACCCCAAGCACGACGCGACCCGGGCGGACCTCGAGCGCATCCTGAAGCAGCGCAACGCCCTGTTGCGCTCTGCCCACGGCCGTCTCGACGCCGATGCGGCATTCACCCTCGACGTGTGGGACGCGAAGCTCGCGCACACGGGTCAGGCGGTGCGCGACGCCCGCGAACAACTGCTCGCGGAGATGGCGCCCGGGCTCGCGGGTGCGTACGACGCCGTGGCGCGACAGGCTGCGGAGGTGGAGACCGTCTACGAGCCGAGCTGGCACGGTGCGCTGGCCGATGCGCTCGTCGCGTCGCGCGACCAGGACGTCCGGCGCGGCGTGTCGACGATCGGTCCGCACCGCGACGAGATCACGCTGCGGATCGGGGGCGCGCCGGCGCGGACCCACGCCTCGCAGGGTGAGCAGCGTTCGCTCGCGCTCGCGTTGCGGCTGGCGGCCGACGCCGTCGTGCGCGCCGCGGGCGTCGCGGAGCCGGTCCTGCTGCTCGACGACGTGTTCTCGGAGCTCGACCCCGGGCGGGCCGAAGCGCTGTTGGACGCACTGCCCGGGGGCCAGCGGCTCCTGACGACGGCCGCCTGGTTGCCGCCGGCGGCCGTCCCCGACCGGGTGCTCCGGGTCGTCGACGGCACCGTGACCGAGGCCAGCGCAAATGCGTGATCCGTCGAACGCGGACCGTGGGCCCCAGCGGCTCGGCCGGGCGTTGGACCGCCTGATGGGCACCCTGCGGGCGCCCTCGGTGGACGTGCTCGACAGCGTGTTCTCGCGCTGGTCCGAGATCGTCGGAGATGATGTCGCGAAGCACTGTCGCCCCGTCTCGATCGACGGTGACACCCTGACGGTCGCCGCCGATGATCCGACCTGGGCGAGCGAGCTGCGTTGGCTGGAAAAAGACCTGGTCAGAAGGGTCGCGGAGGTCGCCGGGACCGATCGGGTTTCCCAGGTGAACGTGCGGGTCTCCAGGCGCAAATGACACGCATGTAACTGCTACACTCGAAGCACCGTGTTCGGGCTGTTTCACCAGCGTCCTCCAGACGCCAACACCCTCCCGGAAACCCCCACGCTCGCTCGTCGCGACCGGGATTTCGGAGCCCTCTCATGACCGCGGACGACGGGCCTCGCGACGGTGTCACACCGTCCTCCGATACTGGTGCCGCGGGTGACGCCGGCGCCGACCACAACGGGAGAGCTGATTCGAATGGAGAGCGAGTGACCACCACCAGTGAGTCTTCCTACGGGGCACAGGACATCACGGTTCTCGAGGGTCTCGAAGCCGTGCGCAAGCGACCCGGCATGTACATCGGATCCACCGGTCCCACCGGCCTGCACCATCTGGTGTGGGAGGTCGTCGACAACTCGGTGGACGAGGCGATGGCCGGCCACTGCAGCCGTATCGACGTCACCCTCCTCGCCGACGGCGGGTGTGAGGTGACCGACGACGGCCGGGGCATCCCGACCGACGTCCATCCGAAGTACGACGACATGAGCGCGGCCGAGGTCGTGCTCACCGTGTTGCACGCCGGCGGCAAGTTCGGTGGCGAGGGCTACAAGGTCTCCGGTGGTCTGCACGGCGTCGGCATCTCGGTGGTCAATGCCCTGTCGCGTCGCGTCGAGGTGGAGATCGATCGCCAGGGGAGCCGTCACTTCATGTCGTTCGCGGACGGTGGTGAGCTCCGCGACCGGCTGGCGGCCACCGGCGAGCCTCCGGTCGGCGCCGACGGCGAAGCCCGCACCGGCACGACGGTGCGCTTCTGGCCGGACCCGACCATCTTCGACGAGGTCGACTTCCGCTTCCAGACTCTGCTCGAGCGCTTCCAGATGATGGCGTTCCTCAACCGCGGCCTGGAGATCCGAGTCCGTGATCTGCGTCCCACCTCCACCGTGGAGACCGATGATCCCGAGGGCTGGGTCACGTTCAAGTACGACGGCGGCATCATCGACTTCGTCAGCCATGTCAACGCGTCGAAGGATGCGCTGTTCGCCACGGTCGGCTACTTCTCGGGGGAGGAGGAGATCGGCGGCAATCCCCACGAGGTCGAGATCGCCTTCCAGTGGAACACCGGCTTCAACGCCGACGGGCTCCACAGCTTCGCCAACGGCATCGCCACTCTCGAGGGCGGCATGCACGAGCAGGGCTTCCGCACCGCCGTCACCCGCACCGTCAACGCCTACGCGCGTGACAAGGGCTTCCTCAAGGAGAAGGACGAGAACCTGACGGGTGAGGACATCCGTGAGGGTCTCACCGCGATCATCTCGGCGCGCATCGGCGAGCCCCAGTTCGAGGGGCAGACCAAGTCGAAGCTCGGCAACGTCTCCATGCGTTCGCTGGTCGAGAAGGTCACCAACGAGCGCATGGCCGACTGGCTCGAGGAGCACCCGGGTGAGGGCAAGGCCATCGTCACCAAGGCCACGAACGCCGCCCGGGCCCGCGTGGCCGCGGCGGACGCCCGCAAGGCGATCCGGTCGAAATCGCTGCTCGACGGGGCCGGCATGCCGGACAAGTTGAAGGACTGCTCGTCCAAGGATCCCGAGCGGCGGGAGCTGTTCATCGTGGAGGGCGACTCCGCCGGTGGGTCCGCGGTGCGGGCCCGCGATCCCGAGACCCAGGCGATCCTGCCGATCCGCGGCAAGATCCTGAACGTCGAACGGGCCCGCATCGACAAGATGCTCAAGAACACCGAGGTCCAGACCCTCATCACCGCGATAGGGGCCGGCTTCGCCGAGGAGTTCGACATCGAGCAGGCCCGCTACCACAAGGTGATCCTGCTGGCCGATGCCGACGTCGACGGCAGCCACATCCGCACCCTGCTGCTCACGTTCTTCTTCCGGCAGATGCGACCGCTCGTCGAGGCGGGCTACGTCTACATCGCCCAGCCGCCCCTCTACTCCACGAAGATCTCCAACAAGGAGACCGTGTACCTGAAGGACGACGCCGCGAAGGACGCCTTCATGGCCGAACGTCCGAACTACACGAAGGACTTCCAGCGGTTGAAGGGCCTCGGCGAGATGGATTGGGACGAGCTGCGCGACACCACCATGGACGTGGGCTCGCGTTCGCTCCTCCGGGTCTCCGTCGAGCAGGCCGCGATCGCCGACGAGGTGATGTCGATCCTCATGGGCGACGACGTCGAGCAGCGCAAGAACTTCATCGTCACGAATGCACGCGAAGTGCGGAACCTGGACTTCTGATGTCTGACACCCCCACCACCGACGAACTCGACGACAGCGGCGAACCCGACGACGTGACCGTCATCGAGATCCAGGAGGAGATGGAGAGCTCCTTCCTCGACTACGCGATGTCGGTCATCATCAGCCGGGCCCTGCCCGATGCGCGTGACGGCCTCAAGCCGGTCCACCGACGGATCCTGTGGTCGATGTACGACCAGGGGTTCCGGCCGGACCGTAACCATGTGAAGTGCGCCCGGGTCACTGGCGACGTCATGGCCCGCTTCCATCCCCACGGCGACAGCGCCATCTACGACGCGTTGGCCCGCATGGCGCAGCCCTTCTCCCTGCGCCACCCGTTGATCGACTTCCACGGCAACTACGGCTCGCCCGAGGATCCGCCGGCGGCCGCTCGCTACACCGAGTGCAAGCTCGATCCCCTGGCCATGCGGATGCTCGCGGACATCGACGAGAACACGGTCGACTTCGTGGACAACTACTCGGGCGACTTCACCCAGCCCGACGTCCTGCCCGCCCGTTTCCCCAACCTGCTGGTCAACGGCAGTCAGGGCATCGCGGTCGGCATGGCCACCAACATCCCGCCCCACAACCTCAACGAGGTGTGCGACGCGGTCGTTCACCTGCTGCGCAACCCGGACGCCTCCGTCGACGACCTGATGGAGTTCGTCAAGGGTCCCGATTTCCCGACCGGCGGTCAGATCCTCGGTCGGGTCGGCATCGAAGCCGCCTATCGCGAGGGCCGCGGCTCGGTGAAGATGCGGGCCGCGACCGAGATCGAGGAGCGGGGCCAGCGTCAGGCGATCGTGGTCACCGCGTTCCCGTACCAGGTGTCCGCCGGTGCCGTTGCCCGGAAGATCTCCGAGCTCGTCAACAATCGCGAGCTCGAGGGCATCGCCGACGTCAACGACGAGTCCTCCGGTGACGACACCCGGTTCGTCATCACGCTGAAGCGCGACGCCAATCCCGAGGTCGTGCTCAACAACCTCTGGAAGAGCACGCCGCTGCAGACCAGCTTCGGGGTGAACATGGTCGCCCTCGTGGGTGGCGTGCCCCGCACGCTGAACCTGCGGTCCGCGTTGGTCGCCTACGTCGACCATCAGGTCGAGGTCATCACCCGCCGGTCGGAGTACCGACTCGACCAGGCCGAGAAGCGCCTCCACATCGTCGAGGGCCTGATCAAGGCGCTCGACCTGATCGACGAGATCATTGCCGCGATCCGGGCCAGCGAGGATCGCGGCGCGGCCCGCGAGGCGTTGATGGCCACCCCGTTCGAGTTCTCCGAGGTCCAGGCGAACCACATCCTCGACATGCAGCTCGGTCGGCTCACGCGGCTCGGTCGCAGCGATCTCGAGGAGGAGGCCGCGGAGCTCAGCGAGACCATCGCCGATCTCCAGGCGATCCTGGGCGACGACGAGCGACTCCGGTCGGTCATCGTCGACGAACTCGGCGAGATCCGTGAGAAGTTCGGGGAGGAGCGCCGCTCGGTCCTCGAGATCGATCCCGGCGAGTTCGACATCGAGGACCTGATCGACGACGACCCGCTGGTCTTCACCATGTCGGCGTCCGGCTACGTGAAGACGGTGCCGACCGAGGAGTTCAAGACCCAGGGTCGAGGGGGACGCGGCATCGCCGGCGCCAAGCTGAAGGACGAGGACGAGCTCACCCACCTCATCCAGACCACGGCCCACTCCTATCTCATGTTCTTCTCCACCCGCGGTCGGGTCTACCGCCTGAAGGCCCACCAGATCCCGGTGGCGTCCCGCACGGCGCGGGGCACGGCCATCGTCAACCTCCTGCCCCTGCAGGAGGACGAGACCATCCAGGCGATCATCGACACCCGCGACTACGAGACCAACCGCTATCTGTTCTTCGCCACGAAGAAGGGGCGGGTCAAGAAGACCCGGTTCAACGCCTACGACTCCTCGCTGCGGGCGGGCCTGATCGCGATCAAGCTCAACGACGACGACGAGCTGGTCGAGGTGATCCCCACCAACGGCCTCTTCGACATCTTGTTGTCGTCGAAGTTCGGGCAGACCATCCGCTTCAAGGAGGAGCAGGTCCGCGAGATGGGTCGCAACGCGGCCGGTGTCATCGGCCTGAAGTTCAAGAAGCCCGATGATCAGGTCGTGGCCTGCGACATCGCCCGGGAGGGCTCGACGCTGCTCCACATCACCAGCCAGGGCTACGGCAAGCGCACCGCGGTGGAGGAGTACCCCACCAAGGGACGCGGCGGCATGGGCGTCGTCGGGATCAAGATCGTCGAGGCGAAGGGCCATGTCGTCGGCACGTTGATGGTCGACGATGACGACGAGATCCTCGCGATGACCGCCCACGGGGTGTTGATCCGCACCCGTGTGCAGGACATCTCTAGCCAGGGGCGCGCCGCGAGTGGCGTGAAGGTCATGAGCCCCGACGACGGCGACGAGGTGGCCTCCATCGCGTTGATGACCCTCGAGGAGGCTGTCGCCGCCGAGCTCGAATCCGCGGACACCGACGAGCTCGCCGCTACCGCCGAGACGGGCGACGAAACCGACTGATACTTCCTCCCCCCACTTCCCCGATTCGCGAGAACGAGGAGGATGGAAGATGGGCGCGTTCGTGTGTTCACAGGAGCGGGGCCAGGCGACGCCCCTGATGGTCGTCGTGGTGGTGCTGGCCCTGGTGGCGGCCGTGGTGGTCGGTCGGCTCGGGGCGTCCGCCGACGATGCGGCGCGCGCTCGTACCGCGGCTGACGCCGCCGCGATCGCCGGGGCCGGCGGGGGTGCGACCGCCGCGGCGGCGATGGCTGCGGCGAACGACGGCGAACTGGAGTCGTTCCGCCGCATGGGTGCTGTCGTCGAGGTCGTCGTGCGGGTCGGTGCCGTCTCGGCGCGCGCCCGTGCCGAGCAGACCGTCGAATGGGTGCCGTGAACCGCCCGGGGCCGCGCGACAATCGGCGGCGTGCCCCTGTCGTTCCCGGAGGTCGTCGACCATCCGATTCTCTCGCCACCGTTCCGCTGGCGCATGGGGGTCCGCAGCCTCGGGGCGCCCGAGTGGCTCCAGCCCGATGATCGGCGGGCCGATGACCTCGCCCGGAAGACCGCGACGCTGGCCGAGCCCGGCAGCGATGGCCTCCGTTTCGTGCCCGGCTCCGAGCCGGCGGCTCAGGAGGTGCTGGATCTCGTCGCCGCGGACCTCGCGCGGCGGGGTCTCGCCCTGTCCACCATCGGGACGCATCCGATCGACATCGCGGGCCGGTCCGTCCAGGAGGATCTCTGCCTGCTGGAACGCGACGACACCGCCTGGCGGCTCACCGCCGGCAGTGTGTGCTTCCCCACTCGGTGGTCGCTCGCGGACAAGATCGGGGGGACGCTCGCCGCCATTCACGGTCCCGTTCCCGGCTACGCCGAACAGCTCAGCGACCGGGTCGATCGGTTCTTCGACCGCATGACGCCGGGCGCCATCGCGTATCGACTCAACTGGTCGCTCGTCGGTGATTCGGCCCGGCGGCTTCCTGCGGCCGACCGTCAGGCCCCCGACCGCCTGCCCGCCGATCCCGCCACCCAGCTCTTCCTGCGGGTCGAGCGTCAGACGTTGCGGCGTCTCGAACACCACACGGCCATCGTGTTCGGCATCAGGATCCACGTCTGGTCGCTGGGCGAGGTCCTCGCCGACCTCCCACCCGCGGCATTGGCGGGCGAACTCCTCAGCGCTCCCCTCGATGTCGCCCGCTACAAGAACCTCGACGGACTCCGCCGGGAACTGGCCCGATGGATCGACGCGGGGGGTGAGGCGGTCTGAGGGCCGTCGTCCCGTACACTTTCCCGGTGCTCTCGCCGCGGGCGGCGGAAGACCACTCCCACACGCATGTCTGAGCTCCCCGAACCCGACGACGCAACCTTCCGCCTGGCCACAGGCGAGGAACTCGTGCTTCCCGGCGACGACGTCGCCGAGGCGGCGCCTGCCGCCGCGTCCGCGCCGCCGATGGTGCCCGGGCTTCCGCCCGGCGTCCGTCCTCCCCGGCCGAGCTATCGCGATCGTCGGATCGCCGGTCGACTCCGGGCCCGCAAGGTGCGCCGGCTCGTCCGCCACGTCGAGCCCTGGTCGGTGCTCAAGGTCTCGCTGCTCTTCTACTTCTGCCTCTGGGTGATCCTGTTGATCGCCGGCGTGATCCTGTGGAGCTTCGCCGTCGGTTCCGGCACGATCGACAATGTCGAGAACTTCATCAAGGAACTCTTCGCTCTCGACAGCTTCGAGTTCAACGCCGATGAGATCTTCCGGGCCAGCGCGATCGGTGGACTCGTCCTCGTCGTCGCCGGCTCCGGTTTCACCGTGCTCATGGCCGTGCTGTTCAACCTCATCAGCGATGTCACGGGTGGTGTCCGGTTCACGGTCGTCGAGGAAGAGACGGCCCGGCCCCGCCCCAAGCGCACCCGGCCGCGCCATGGTGCGCGCCCGATGGTCCAGCCGGCGCCGGCTGCGCACGAGATGGGTGCCGGCGGGCCTGTTCTCGCCGACGCGACGTTCGACGATCCGCCGCCGGATCCGGCCGCGGACGTGCCCCTGCTCCCGACGGCCGAGTCCACCGAGACGGACGCCGAACAGGGGGCGGACATGGACGAGCCGGCCGAGGCCGAGGAGCCGTCCATCTGACGGCGTTGCTGCCGGCAAACCACGTTGGCGAGCACAACCGCACACCGGTAGCGTGATCGCCTCACGGGGCTATAGCTCAGTTGGTTAGAGCGCACCCCTGATAAGGGTGAGGTCGCAGGTTCGACTCCTGCTAGCCCCACGGGAACTCGTCAGAGTTCCATGGAGTTTCGGCTCCGCCGAGACTCCCTTCGCGGGGACGGCGGAGCCGGATCTTCGGGCATCCTCGACACGGACGGGAGAGCTGACATGGGCGGTCGAGGTCTGTTGACGCTCGTTCGGCGGGCGATGGTCGCCATCTTCGCCGGTGTCTCCGTGGCCGCGGCGATCCGGGTGCGGGGCAGTGGCGGTGTCCCGCCCCAGAAGGGCGGTTGGCGCGAGCTCGAGGGCGACGACCTTCGATGAAGGTCGTCCTCTTCGGCGCCGGCGCCACCGGGGCTCGCATCGCCCGCCAGCTTCGCAGCAGCGGCAAGGTCGACTGTGTCGAGATCCGCGACCAGCAGATGGACAAGGCCCGACGTCTCGTGGAGACCCTGGGCCTGGGCGCCGAGTTCGGCGAGGGCCGCCACATCGACCCGGGGGCGGCCGCGGTCGTGATCGCCTCGCCGGCCGGTTCGCAGGCCGCGATCGCGCGTCGGGCCGTGCACCGCGGTGTGCCGGTCGTGTCGACGTCCAATCAGATGTCGGAGGTCCGTCGCCTCCTCACCCTCGAACAGGAAGCGCAGCACAGCGGGGTCCCCGTGGTGATCGGTGCGGGGTTCATGCCGGGGCTCACGGGCCTGCTCGCCCGTCACGGGGCGGACGAACTCGACCGGGTCGACGAGATCCACGTCGCGAAGGTGGGCACGGGCGGGCCGGCATGCGCCCGCCAGCACCATCGCTCGCTCTCCTCCACCGGCCTGGACTGGCGCGACGGCAAGTGGACACGCCGGTCGGGTGGCTCGGGTCGCGAGCTCGTCTACTTCCCCGACCCGATCGGTGGGCGCGACTGCTATCGGGCCGGTCTGCCCGACGCCTTGCTGCTGGTGCCCGAGTTCCCCGGCGTCGATCGGGTGACCGCCCGCCGCGCCGCGACCCGTCGGGACCGTCTCACCGCACCACTGCCGATGCTGCGTCCGCCCCCGGTCGAGGGTGGTATCGGCGCCGTGCGCGTCGAGCTGCGGGGTCGCGTGGGCATCGAGCGCCGCGTGCTCGTGCTCGGCGCGATCGAACGCCCCGCCGTCGCCGCCGGTGCCGTGGCGGCCTGCACCACCCTGCACGTCATGGAGGGCCGGGCCGAGCCCGGCGCCTACGGCCTCGCCGGAATGCCCGATCATCTCGCCCTCCTGCGCCGGATCGGCGACTGTGGGGTGCGCCCGATGCGCTTCGAAGGCGTGTCCACGTTCCTCTGACCCGTCCCGGCCACCGGACTCGGTGCCGTCGTGACCAACGTCACCGCGATGGGACGGAGGTGGGGATAAAGGCGGCCATCGAACGTGCCGTAGAAGCGTTGAAACGACGGTCGATATGGGCCATTTGGACACTTTTTCGAGAAATCGCTAAAGCGCGTCAGCCCTCGCGCCGAAACCATCTCGGCTGGAAGAAGTTCGGTGACAGGACCGACTTCAACTCACAACGAGGGAGATCCGGGGCGATGACGATGGGCGATACGGAACACAGGATGCGCAGCACACGGGCAAGCCGCCGTCGGGTTCGACCGACACAGGGCGCGGACTCGATGGACGCTGAGCTCGCCGAGATGATCGAGGACAACCTTCCTCTGGTGAAGCACATCGTCTTCCAGGTGGCGGTGCACTTCCCCCGCCACGTGGATCGCGACGAACTGGCCCGGGCCGGGGCACTCGGGCTCGTGGAAGCCGCTCGTCGCTACGACGAGGAACGGGGCGTTCCGTTCGAACGCTTCGCCGCTCAGCGCATCCGAGGGGCCATCCTCGATGCCGTGCGAGCCGCCGACTGGGCCCCCCGCTCGGTCCGCAACCTCGCCCGCAAGCTCGAGGCCGCCGAGCAGCGGCTCGCCACCGAGCTCGGTCGGGTGCCGAACAAGGAAGAGATGTCCGAAGCGCTCGGCATGAGCCAGAGCGAACTCAACCGCCTCCAGGACCGGATGTTCCGCTCCGTCGTGCTGGCCCTCGAACACGAGACGGCCGACGACGTCGAGAAGGACCTCACCCTGGTCGACGTGCTGGTCGACGAGAGCAGCATCGAGCCGTCCGCCGAGCTCGAGACCCGTGAGCTCCACGGCTACCTCCGTGACGCCATCTCGCTGCTGCCCGAACGCCACCGGCTCGTCGTGGTGGGCTACTTCCTCGAGGGTCGCACCTCCCAGGATCTCGCCGACTTCCTCGGCGTCACCGAGTCCCGCATCAGCCAGCTCCGTTCGGAGTCCTTGCTGATGCTCCAGGAAGGCATCGAGGCGCAGTACCTCGGCGACTCGCCGGAGCCCTGCGAGGTCACCGGTCGTGTCGCCCGCCGCAAGGCCACCTACGCGAAGGGCATCTCCGAGGCGTCGGACTTCGCGGACCGCATGGAGCAGATCAACCTCATCGAGAGTGACGCTCCGGCCATCGTCGGCCTGCGCTAGCCCCGAGAACTGCGATCGGGTCCGACAGGACCCCGTCGCCATGACGAAGCAAGCACTCGGTAGCGTGGCGACCCATGGGTCGCTACGTTGCCGTTCTGCTCGTTGTCCTGTCGGTCATCGCCGCGTCGTGCGGTGACGACGGCGAGGTGACCACACCGGCGCCGACCGTGCTCGACGACAGCGGGGCGCCGGTCGTCGACGAGTTCGGCTGCGCCGTCGTGGAGCAGCCCGCACCAACGTTGCTCCCGGTCGGCGAGGTCATCGAACACGAGAACGAGGGAGCGGGCCACGAAGGTTGCCCCGAGACGCTGTTCTCGCATTCGCCGCCGACGAGCGGCAACCACTTCGGGGTCTGGCAGAACTGCGGGTTCTACACGGAGCCCGTCGTCGACTACGCCGCCGTGCACTCGCTCGAGCACGGTGCGGTGTGGATCGCGTACCAGCCCGATCTCACCGCCGACGAAGTCGGGGCGATCGAGGCGCGGGTCTTGGGGGAGACCCACCTCCTGGCGGCCCCGTACCCCGGACTCCAGAACCCGATCGTGCTCTCCGCCTGGACGCGTCAGCTCGCCGTGGACCGCTGGGCGGATCCGCTCGTCGAGGAGTTCCTCGGCAACTTCACCGGTCGACTCTCGACGACCGCGCCCGAGGCCGGCGTGAGCTGCGCCGAGGCGCTCGGTGCCGCGCCGGATCAGCCGCTGCTGAACTATGAAGCGATCCTCGCGAGCTTCTGACGTTCAGGAGCCCCACACGGCGAGCAACTCGTCGTGGAGCACACCGTTCGTGGCCACGCCCGAACCGCGCCGCCAGGCGTCGGCGGCGTCGTTGCCGTCGTAGCCGGTGAATCGTCCCCCCGCCTCGGCGATGATGACGGCGACCGGCGCGACATCCCACGGATTCGCCCGCGGGTCGATCATCGCCTCGGCCCGCCCGGTGGCGACCAGGCTGTAGCCGTAGGCGTCGCCCCAGGTGCGGAACTGCACCGGCTGGGCGAGGACGGCCCGGAGGTCGTCCGGCGGCCAGTACCCGAACTCGCTCGTGCACACGTAGGCGCCGGCGAGGGTGCGATGGTCACTGACCCGGCACGGCTCGCCGTCGAAGACGGCACCGTGGCCCCGGCCGGCCCACAGGGTCTCGCCGAGCGCCGGCAGGTTGATCACCCCGATCGCGGGGCCGTGTTCGTCGACGAGGGCGAGGAGGTTCGCGTAAAGGGGGACGCCCTTCGTGAACGCCTTGGTGCCGTCGATGGGATCGATCACCCAGGTGCGGCCGCTCGTGCCCTCGGCGTCGGCGTGCTCCTCGCCGATGACGGCGTCGCCGGGGTACGCGGCGGCGAGCTCGCCGCGGATGAACGTCTCGGCCGCGAGGTCCGCGGCCGTGATCGGGGAGCCGTCGCCCTTGATGTCGACCGCCAGGTCCGCTCGGCGGAACCATTCGAGCGTCAACTCGCCGGCCGCCCGGGCGATCTCGACCGCGTGGTCGACCAGCGCGGGATCAACGGCAGGGACGTCGGACATCCGGCGACGCTAGCCGCGAGGGGGTCGGGGGAAGAACGTCGCCGTGCGGGCCACGTATTCGCCGTAGCCCTCTCGCCGCTTCATCAGGCCGCGTTCCAGCATCGCCACGCCGGACACCCGTAGGAGCATGAACGTCATGACCGCCGGGCCGATGATGCCGAACCAGGCGTCGCCGGATTCGGCCGCCACGAGGAAAAGCCCCCACCAGACGCAGAAGTCGCCGAAGTAGTTCGGATGGCGGGTGTAGCGCCAGAGCCCGCGATCCATGACCGTCCCGGCGTTGGCCGGATCCGCCTTGAACCGGGCCAGTTGGGCGTCACCCACCGTTTCGAAGAAGAGCCCGACGCCCCACAGCGCCACGCCGATGACGGCGAGGACGCCGATGTCGGGGGTCGCGGGCGTGGCCGCGAGCTGGATCGGCAACGAGACGACGAACATCACCAGACCCTGGAAGCCGAAGACGGTGACGAGCGACTTGACCGGGAACGCATCGCCCTGGCGGCGCCGCATCGACTGGTAGCGATAGTCCTCGCCCTCCCCCCAGTTGCGCCAGAGCAGGTAGAGGGCGAGACGCAGCCCCCAGATGGTGACCATCGCCGTGATCAGATCGCTGCGGCCGTCGTTGCCGTCGCCGATGACGCGGGCGGTCCACGCGACCACGACGAACCCGAGTCCCCACACGATGTCGACGATGCTGGCGTTGCGCAGCACCAGGCTCAGGACCCAGGTGGCGACCATCGTCACGACGATCGCCAGCGCCGATCCCACCATCACATCGACGTGTCCACTCATGGGCGGATCTCCTCTGCACTGACCAGCGACGGGGGCATCCCGTCGCAGTCTCTACGTTCGAGCACCCGCTTCTGGATCCACCGATCGAGATCGATCCATCGTTCGAGGAGCCACGCTGCGAGATCGCCGTCCGGCACCTCGGCCCTCGGGATGCGCCAGAGTCGCACCCGCACGGGCGATTCGAGGGGAAGGCCCCGCCGGATCGACGCGAGATCGCTGAACGCTTCCATTCCCTCGTGGGCGACGAGGACGATGTCGGCATCCGGAGCGCCGGCCAGGAGCGCCTCGGTGCCGGCCGGCCGGGGCGGGAGCATGTGTTCGAGGGTGCGGGCGGCGGCTTCGAGATCCGGTCGGCTCTCACCCAGGCGGGTGGCGGCCCGCTCGAGGCGTTGTGGGGTGAAGAAGGTTCCTTCGGGGAAGATCACCGCGACGCCGTCGTCGAGGCCGGAGGCGAGGTGTTCGAGGCGGTCCCACAGGGGGGAATCGTCGGTCGGGGAGCGATCGACGAACACGTTCGGCAGCAGGTTGCCCACGATGTCCATCGCGGGCGCCCACTGGAGATCGTCCTTCAGGGTGTAGCGAAGGCGGCGGCGCCCGACGATCCCGAACAGCAGCACGGGCAGGATCGAGTCGGCGTGGCTGGCGTGGCGGGCGAGCGCGATGGCCCGGCCGTGACCGAGCTCCTCGGGATTCTCGACGACCCAGCGCACGCCTGCGAGGACGCGCAGGTTCGTGATGTGGCGGCCCGCCCACCACCATTCGAGCCGGTGGAAACGCCCCTGGGCCGGTTCCCGGTCGAGTCGGCCCACGTGCCAGGCCAGTATCCCCGCCATCGCGACGATCGCCGCGAACTCCACGACCAGCGTCGCCACGGTCAGCAGCCACATCCGGGTGCGGCGGAAGCGGTCCCGGGTGACGAGGTCGATCGCGCCGAGCAGCAGCACCGCGGCCGGCGTGACGATCACTCCGATCGTCGCCGCGACGACAGTCAGGGTGATGCTGATCGGGCGGCGAATCACCGGCCGAGGCGGAGCGGCCATCACCCGACCGTACCGCGGCCGGTCGTCCCGGCACGAAAGCCGATTGCATTCTCATGCAGTTTCGGTATCTTTGGCACACATCCGGCGAACGCCGTCCCGTCGAGATCCGGAGGTTGTCATGAGTGATGTGGTTTCCGAGGCCGCCGCGGCGCGACGTGCGCAGGAGCAGATGCGGGCGGATGCCTCGTGGGCCGCCCGCCGGGCGGAGGACGCGCGGGCGCTCGCCGACGACATCGCCCGGCGGCGTCAACTGCTGGTCTCTCGCGACGATGCTCCCCTGGCGCGCCACACCGCCGCGGTGTGGAACTCCCGCGCGGGGGAGCGCAGTCGCAGTGTGCTCCAGCGCACGATCGGCTTCTCGCTGTGGGTGGCGTCCGACGGGCTCCGCGAGACCGAACTCGCGCTCGAGGCGCGCGCCCGCGAGCTCAGTGGTGATGCCCAGCGGTTGCAGCGCGCCGCCGACGGAGTGGTGATCGGCCCGGTCCTCGTGGATCCGGCGCCGGAGGTTCAGGCGGCCACCGCGCCGACGTCGAACCCGGTGCCCCTGGGGAACAGATAGCGGAGCGGGCCGGCGGGCTTGAACCGTTGCCAGCGGTCGGAGGGCTGGGCGAGGCGGTCGGCGATGATCCACATGGCGGCGGGGTTGAACCCGAGCCCGCAATGGCTGCCGCGCACCTCGATGTTCTCGGTGTGGGGATGATGCACGTTCAGACACTGGGACCAGTGCACGATGCCGTCCGACTTCGTGTAGATCGACGTCGTCCACACCGGGATCGGATCCCGGGCCCACGACGGGACGCGATGCTCCTCGAAGTGGGGATCGTGCCGGTTCTGCAAGGCCCGGAACGCCCCGCTGACGTTGGATTCGTGACTGCCGGTGGTCTGGAACGGCGATCCCATCGTGATGACCTGGCGCACGACGTGGGGGGCCAGCCGGGCGATCTCCCGGGCGTAGATGCCGCCGAGGCTCCAACCGACGATGTCGATCGTCCCGTGGGCCCGGTGCAGGGCGTCGACCCGTTCCACCATGCCGTCGATGATCTCGTTGCTCGGCCCGATGTTGCGCCCCAGCCGCCACCCGTGCACTTGGTGGCCGAGCTGGCGAAGCAGGCGGCGCATCGCCCGCGTGCTCGAGTCGTCGGCGAGGAAGCCGGGCAGGACCAGCACCGGGCGCCCCTCGCCGCGGGGGAGCACGGCCGCGAGTGCCGGGGCGCTCCACGCGAACGAACCCATCTCACCGAGCGCGCGAACCTCGAGCGCGGCGAGTACTCGTGACGGGCGGGGAGGCATCCCGCAAGCTTCCCATCGTCGCCGCCGGCGCACAATCCGTGGGGACAGGGTCTCCGGTCAGTCCCCGGGCGTGGGAATGGTCATCGTCGGGAGCTCCGGGGCGGGGCCCCAGGCGATCGCGGCCTTCGAGAATCCCTGCGCCACGGCGATCGTGAGTGTCAGCTCGGCGAGTTCCGCGGCCGAGAAGGTCGCAGCGGCATCGGCCGCGGCCGCCGCGTCGTCGGCCGCCCCGATCACGATGTCGGCCCATGCCACGGTGGTCTTCCAGCGGTCGGGCAGCGTCGAGGTCGCGACATCGTCGCCGATCAGCGAGGCGTGATCCTCGGTGAGGCCCTGCTGCTGCGCACCTGCGAAGCGGAGGTTGCGTCAAATGCCGCAGTCCGTGATCCGGGCGTTGCGCAGTCGCCCGACCTCCTTGGTCGCCTGGTCCAGCGCGCCGCGCTGCCACAGCTCGGCATAGAAGCGGTCGAACCGGCCGTTCAGTTCCGCGTCGTGGTCGAAGAAGTTCATCGACCCCTCGGGCGGCGCGATCCTCATGCCACCCGTCCGAGCGCGAGCGCGGCGCGGGCCTGCGCCTCGATGGTGGCGAGTCCGATCGTGAAGGCGGCCACCTGGGCGTCGCCGAGGTGGCGGCGCACCTCGGCGGCGAGTTCGTCGGTCATCGCGTGGGGATCGATCACCCAGACCTCGGTGAAGGCGAGGCAGGCCCGGGTGGCCGGTGTGTCCGCCGCGGGCTCCGGTTCGGACCGGTGCCGCCCGGCATCGGGCGGTGCCCCGATCAGCGCACACGCCCGTTGCCGACACGCTTCGAGGATCGTCGGGTCCATGCGTCCGTCCCAGACCCCGTCGACGAGCGCGGCGAACGACGCGGCGACATCGGATGGGAGATCGGCGAGCGTCGGCATCGCCCGCGACGCTAGGCCGAAACGAGGGCGGCGTGGGCGGCGCCGAGCCGGTCGATGGCGTCGGCCAGCTGCGGCGGGGTGGCCGTTGCCCAGCTCAACCGGAGGCTGGCTCCATGGTCGGCGTCGACACCGAAGGCGCCCCCGGGCACGAAGGCGACACCGTGATCGAGGGCGACCGGTAGGAGTGTCGTCGTGTCGGTGTCGTCGGCGAACGTCGCCCACACGAACATGCCGCCGGTGGGCGTGGTCGTGGCGATCTGCTCCCCGAACCGAGCGGTGAGCGCGTCGAGCAGGACGTCGCGCTTCGTGCGGGTGGCCGCCCGGAGACCGTCGACATGGGTCGGGAACCAGGGCGCGGTGATGGCCGCGTGGGCGAGTGCCTGACTGAGGCTGCTGGTGTGCAGGTCGGCGGACTGCTTCGCCTGCTCCACGGCGCGGGCGAGCCACGCCGGTGCGATCATCCAGCCCACGCGGAGACCGGGAGCGAGCACCTTCGAGATGCTGCGGAGCTGCACGGCCGCCGGGTGGGGGTCCGGCTCGGCGGGCGCACCGTCCACGCCCAGCTCGCGGTACGGATCGTCGAAGACGACGAGGAAGCCGTAGCGGTCGGCGAGGTCGAGCAGGGCGGCCCGTCGCGCCGAGCCGAGGGTCACCCCGGTCGGATTGTGGAAGTGGGGGACGACATAGACGAAGGCCGGCCGCAGTCCCTCGGCGAGACGCGCCGCGAGGGCATCGGTGTCCAGCCCGTCGTCGTCGATCGGCACGGCCGCGAGCGCGGCGCCGGCGCCCCGGAACGCCTGGAGGGCGCCGAGATAGTCCGGATCGCCGACCACCACCGTGTCGCCGGGGTCGAGGAGCACGAGGCTCAGCAGATGCAGCGCCTGTTGGCTGCCCGTGGTCACGACGACCTCGTCGATCGTGGCGGCCGCCGGGGTCGTCGCGACGATGTGCTCGCGCAACTCGACGCGCCCGGCGGTGAGCCCGTACTGGAGCGTGGCGTCGGCATCGCCGCGGATGCACTCGGCCGCGAGCGAAGCCAGTTGGTCCGCGGGGAACAGTGTCGGGTCGGGGAGGCCTCCGGCGAGTGAGATCATGCCTGGTCGCTTGGCCTGCTCGAGCAGGTCGCGGATGGCCGACGTGGTCTGGTTGCGGGCGCGTTGGCTCAGCAGCGGGTGCATCACTGCAGCGTCGGGGTTCGTCGCCGCGGATGGAAGCCCCGGACAATGGTGGTACCACCAGTGGTACCTTCAGCTGAGCCCGGCTAGCCTCGAATCATGCGGTCGGACGAACTCGGGGACTTCCTCCGCAGCCGGCGCGAGCGGCTGCGGCCGGCCGATGTCGGGTTGCCTCCGGGGTCCGGACGGCGGGCGGAGGGGCTCCGGCGTGAGGAGGTCGCGGTGCTGTCGGGGGTCGGCGTCTCCTGGCTGACCCGCCTCGAGCAGGGACGGGCCAACCGGGTGTCGGCTGATGTCCTCGACGGGCTCGCAGGGGCGCTGCGCCTCACGGCTCCGGAGCGGGCCCACCTCTACGATCTCGCCGACCTCCACCCGCCGGCGCCCGTCGTGGCCGGCCAGGTCGGCGACGAGTCCCAGCAGGTGCTCGTGCGGGGGCTGCACCCGAACCCGGCCTATGTGCTCGACCACGCGTGGAACCTGGTCTGCTGGAACCGGGCGCAGGCCGAACTGTTCCCGGTGATCGAGGAACGGGCGTCGCCCCCGAACCTCCTCCGGTTGACCCTGGAAACCGAGTCGTTGCGGACGTTCATGACGGATTGGGACGACGAGGTGCGACGGCTCGCGTCCCAGTTTCGCTTGCACCTCGGACGGTTCCCCAGCGACGAGGGGCGCGCACTCGTCGACGAGCTGCGCGCCGACCACCCCGCGTTCGACGCCGCCTGGCGCGCTCGGGAGGTTGCCGTCTTCTCGCCGAAGGTGCGGCGCTTCGACCATCCGACGACTGGCGAGGTGGCCCTGCACCACCACCGGCTGGCGCTCCCCGACCATCCGGGCTGGACCGTGGTGGTCTACACCCCGGTGGGATGATCAGCGCAGGTCGAAACCGAGCTCGAAGGACCGCACCGCCCGGGCGAAGATGTTGGGCTCGACGTCCGGCTCGGTGACGGCGCGCAGGTTGGTGATGCGGCTCGTCAACACCTCGAGCAGGAGCCGCACCTCGGCGCGGGCGACGTTGGCACCGAGGCAGAAGTGGGTGCCGTGGCCGAAGGACAGGTGCGGGTTCGGGTCGCGGGTGATGTCGAAGACCTGGGGGTCGTCCCACACCGCTTCATCCTTGTTCGCGGCCGGGTAGACGAGCGCGATGCGCTCGCCGGCGGCGATCGCCGTGCCCGCGAGCTCGGTGTCCGCAGTGGCCTGGCGGAACATGTTGTTCAGCGGTGTCACCCAGCGGATCAGTTCTTCCGTGGCGGTGATCGCGAGGGCTGGGTCGGCCGCGATCGCCTCCCACTGGTCGGGATGATCGACGAACGTCCGCAGACCGTGGGCGATCACGGTGCGGGTCGTCTCGGCGCCACCGGCGATCAGGAGCCCGGTCTCCTGCACCATCGTCATCGGGTCCATCTGGTTCGCGATCCAGTCGGAGAAGAGATCCTCTGCCGGTTCGGCCGCCCGCTGGGGCAGGACGTCCTGCATGATCGCCGCCCACTCCTGGATGCTGCCGATGAACGACTCGAAGAGCGCCGGATCCGACGGAGCCGTGTCGATCCGCATCTGGCGTTCGGACCAGTCCTTCACCTCGCGCCAGCGCTCGGCGCCGAAGCCGATGAGCTCGGCGGTCACCCGGCACGGCAGCTGAGCGGCGATGGCGTCGACGACCTCGACCGACCCGCGGGAGTCGTGTTCATCGATGGCGCCGTCCACGAGCTCCTCGATGATCGCGGTGTAGTGCTCGGTGTGGGAGCGCACGGCCCGGGGGGTGAAGCGCCGGTTGACCTGGCGACGCTGGGCGAGGTGCTGCGGGTCGTCGTGGCTGATCATCGTCATCTCGCCCGGCGACGGGTTCAGGCGGTAGGTGCCACCCTCCTGGTCGCGGCTGGCGAACGTCGCACTTTCCCGCTCGACCGCGAGGACGTCCGCATGGCGGGCGGCGAGCCAGATGCCGCTGCCCTCGTCACGCCAGATCCCGTCGTGGGCGCGGAGTGCGGCGAAGTCGGCTTGCGGGTCGCGGCGCCACCACTCCGGGTCGAGGACGGCGCTGGTCGGTCGGGTCGCGGTCACGAGGCGTCAGGTTGCCACACCCGACGCGCCGCCGACGAAGGCGTGGCGCGGCCGGCGAGGACGTCCTCGACGGCGGCGACCACCTCCGGCGTCCGCAATCGCGCGTCCACATGCGCCTCGAACGCCAGCGTCGCCCGGGACCGCATCTCGTAGCGCGCCCGCCGCCGTCGCCGCTCCCCCAGTCGATCTGTGGTCACCAAATGGTCGTGGTGTTCGTCGATCGCGGCGCGCACCGCGTCGATGCCGTCGCCCGCGAGTGAGTCGACCATCAGAATCGGCGGACGGCGGCTCGCGTCCTCCTGCCCGGTGACGTGGCTGAGCTCGAGCATGAGCTCGAGATCGCGGCGGGTGTCGCTCGCGCCGGGGAGGTCGGCCTTGTTGACCACGAAGATGTCGGCGACCTCGAGCAGCCCCGCCTTGTTGGCCTGCACGGCATCGCCCATACCGGGGGTGACGACGACGACCGTCGTGTCGGCGGCCGCGGTCACGTCCACCTCGACCTGACCGACGCCGACGGTCTCGATGATCACGGGATCGAAGCCGGCGGCCGCGAGGACCCGCGCACTGCCGGGAACAGAGAGGGCCAACCCGCCGCTGTGCCCGCGGGTTGCCACCGAGCGGATGAATGCCGAGGTGTCGACCTCGGCCATGCGGACGCGATCGCCGAGGATCGCGCCGCCGGTGAGCGGCGACGACGGATCGACCGCGACGACGGCCGGGCGGCGCGACGCGCCCGTGAACGCGGCGACCAGCCGGGCGACCATCGTGGACTTGCCCGCGCCCGGCGCCCCCGTGATCCCGATGACGTGGGCGGCGGTGCTGTGGGCGTGGGTGCGTTCTTCGATCTGCTCGGCCTCGGCCCCACCCCGTTCGACGATGCTGAGCAGACGGCCGACAGCCCGCCGGTCGCCGCCGAGCGCTCCGTCCACGAGCTCGTCGAGCGGGAGGTCGCGGGGACTCACGCGGTGTCGATCGCGGCGCGGACCGTGGCCACGACCTCCTCGGCCGACGCGCCCGGACCGAGGACCGCGGCCACACCCCCGGCGTCGAGGATCGGTCGATCGTCGTCCGGGACGATCCCGCCGATGATCAGCGGCACGTCGAGTCCGGCCTCGTCGAGGGCGGCGAGCATCGCCGGGCCCAGGGTCAGGTGTCCGGCGTTGTGCATCGACAGGCCGATGGCGTCCGCATCCTCCTGCTCCACGGCGGCGACGATGCTGTCGGTGGTCTGGCGCAGGCCGAGATAGATGACCTCCATCCCCGCGTCGCGCAACATGCGCGCGACCACCTTGATGCCGCGGTCGTGCCCGTCCAACCCGAGCTTCGCGAGCACGATCCGAGGGGGTGGCTCGGCCGTCGAGGACATCAGACAACCGCCGTTTCGACATAGGTCCCGAACACCGACTCCATGGCCCGAGCGATCTCCTCTTCGGTCGCGTACGCCTTCACCGCGTCGATGATCGGCGGCATCAGGTTCACCGTCGGATCCTCGGCCGCCTGGGTGATCGCGGCGAGCGCGGTGTCCACGGCCTCCTGGCTGCGGTCGTGCTTCACGGCCTCGAGCCGCTTGCGCTGGTACTCCTCGGTGGTGTGGTCGATCCGCAGCAGGTTCGGCTCGGTGTCCTCGTCGCCGTCGGTGAAGTCGTTCACGCCGACGATGATCCGGCGGCCGGCGTTGACCTCCCGTTCGAAGCGATACGCGGCGTCGGCGATCTCGCCGACGAAATAGCCGTTGTCGATCCCGGCGTAGACACCCTCGAGGATCGAGCCGTCGCCGAGGTCGTCGAGATGGGCGAAGACGGCCTCGGCCTGTCGTTCCATCTCGTCGGTCATCCACTCCACGAAGGGCGCGCCACCGAGCGGGTCGACGACGGACGCCACGCCCGTCTCGTGGGCGACGATCTGCTGGGTGCGCAGAGCGATGCGGGCCGCCTTCTCGGTCGGGAGGGCGAGCGCCTCGTCGAAGCTGTCGGTGTGCAGCGACTGGGTGCCGCCCAGCGCGGCGGCGAGCGCCTGCGTCGCGACGCGGGCGATGTTGATCTCGGGTTGCTGGGCGGTGAGCGAGACCCCGGCGGTCTGGGTGTGGAAGCGGCACATCATGGCGCGCTCGTCGGTGGCGCCGTAGCGCTCCTTCATCCAGCGGGCCCAGATCCGCCGGGCGGCACGGAACTTGCCGATCTCCTCGAAGAAGTCGGTGTGGCTGTTGAAGAAGAACGACAGCCGCGGCCCGAACTCGTCGACGTCCTCGCCGGCGGCGATCGCCGCTTCGACATAGGCGAACCCGTTGGCCAGCGTGAACGCCAACTCCTGCGCCGCGGTCGAGCCTGCTTCGCGGATGTGGTAGCCGGAGATCGAGATCGGGTGCCACTTCGGCATCTCCGCCGTGGTGAACGTCACCATGTCGGTCACGATCCGCATGCTCGGGCGCGGCGGATAGATGTACTCCTTCTGCGCTTGGTACTCCTTCAGGATGTCGTTCTGGATGGTGCCGGCGAGATCCGCCCGGGCGACGCCGGTCTTCTCGCCGACGGCGACGTACATCGCCAGCAGGGTGGCCGCCGGGCCGTTGATGGTCATGGACGTGGAGACGCCGGCGAGGTCGATGTCGGCGAACAGGTCCTCCATGTCCGCCAGCGTGTCCACGGCCACGCCCGCCCGGCCGACCTCGCCGAGCGCCCACGGCGAGTCCGAGTCGCGACCCATGAGGGTCGGCATGTCGAAGGCGGTCGAGAGGCCGGTGCCTCCCGCTCGGAGGAGTTCCTTGAAGCGGGCGTTGGTGTCCTCGGCGGTGCCGAAGCCGGCGAACATGCGCATGGTCCAGAGCCGGGATCGATACCCGGCGGCATGGAGGCCGCGGGTGAACGGGTACTGCCCGGGGTAGGGCGCGTCGCCGTGAACGGGTTCGAGGGGCACACCGGACATGGTCTCGAAGGGCACATCGCGCAGGTGGGCGGTTTCGTAGGCGGCACGCCAGTCAGCGAGGGGGTCACTCATGATCATCCGATCGGCCGATGTACTTGGACATCAAAGTATTTCCTCTAGGCTATCCCGCAATGGCACTGGAGTTCGACCCCATCGAGGAAGCGGGCCGGAACTGGGATCAGGCCGCCTGGGGGGCGACCGCGGCGATGAAGGCGGCGACGTCGATCACCCGGGCCCAGCAGATCGTCCAGTCACGTATCGATGCCGCCCTCGCCCCTCTCGATCTGAACTTCAGCCGCTTCGAGGTGCTCGCACTGCTCCGCTTCACCCGGCTCGGCGAGCTGCCCATGGGCAAGATCGGTGACCGGCTCCAGGTGCACGCGGCGAGCGTCACCAACACCATCCAACGGCTCGAAGCGAGCGGGTTCGTCGAACGCACCGCCCACCCCGATGACGGGCGGGCGGTGCTGGCTCGACTGCTTCCGGCCGGCCGCGCCGTGGTGGACGACGCGGCCGCGGTGTTGGCGGAGATCGAGTTCGGCGTGGGCGGCCTTCCTCCGTCGTCGCGGCGGACGGTCCATCGCGAGCTCGCGGCGTTCCGCGAAGCCAACGGTGACTTCAGCTGAGTGGCGTGCGGGCCGCGAGCATGAAGTCGTAGTCGGCCCTCGTGGCCGGGCGCGTCGCCGGGGCGGAAACCAGCGAGTCGACGACCGCATCGTCGGTGCCCGCCCGTACCGACAGCGGTGGCGCGGGCCAGTCGACCGTCTCGTGGATCACCCGCAGACCGTCGCGCTCATCGCCGGGGAGCCACCGCCACAATGACGAGTCGATCGCGGCGACCGCCGCGTCGCCGTGACGCACGGCGCCCACCGACGCCCGGTGCCCCCCGGTGACCACCCGCCGGTGGGGGACGGGCAGCCCGTGACCGGCGAGGTCGTCCACGTATCCGTGCCAGCCCGACCACGACCCGTACTCGTTGACCGCCAGCGTGCCCTCCTGGGCCGACGCGAGGTCCGCCGGGCCGTCGGTCCGGCTGACGACCACCGACCGGTACACGGCCGTGGTCTCCCCCGGGAAGACGGGCGCCGCCACCACCACGACGGGCTCGCCCGCGGCGATCCGCTCGCGGGTGAGCAGTCCGCACGCGAACACCACGTCGGGTGTGGTCGCCGCGGTCGGCTCGAGCTCGATGCCCCGGGTCTCCAAGAACGCCCGTAGGGCGGTGAAGAACTCGACCGCGTTCTCGGCGAGCAGACAGCTCCCGCCGTAGCTCATACCCAGGGGCAGTTGGAGTTGCGGTCGCCGAAGGTGGTGCCGGCGGCGTAGCGGTCGAAGGAGAAGGGCTCCAGTTCCCACGGCTTCTCGCCGGTGACCAGCATCTCGGCGGTGAGCTTGCCCACCCCGATCATCTTGAACCCGTGGTTCGAGTCGGCGATGACGAACGCGTTGTCGGCCACATGGTCGAAGATCGGGACATTGTCCGGGGTGAAGGCACCGATACCGCCGTTGCGGCGCTGCTTGAAGTGGGGCCGGATGTTCTCGAACCGCTCGAACAGCATCCCGAGGGTGGCGCAGTAGTACTCCTCGAACCAGTCGTCGGCCTGGTACGCATCGCTCAGGTGGCCGTAGGGCTCGACGTCGGCCTTCGGGCCGAGCTGGATCGGGATCGTGCCGCCCTGGATGCCCGGCGCCCCGACCCGCTCCGCCGCGTAGCGCAGGTATGTGTAGACGTGGTCCTGGAGCATGGCGCCGTTCTCGCCGTGGACGGGCGTGTTCATGAGTTCGACGTGCAGCACCGGCGAGTCCTTGCCGTCCGCGGTCCGGAAGTCGACGCCGTCGGGGAGGTACACCTCGCCCTCGAGCAGGCGCCAGTAGGTCCACATGTCCATGCCGGTCTCGAGATGGCCGTCCGGGTAGCGCACGTCGAGCGCCGACGGGCCGCCGAGCCACTCCCAGTGTTGGGGCGTCCACGCGCCGGCGCCCACCACGACCTCGTCACACGAGATGGGCCCGTGGTCGGTCTCGACCGCGGTCACACTGCCGCTCGCGTCGAGGGCGTAGCCCTTCACCGACACGCCGAAGCAGCGCTGCACCCCCCACTGGCGACACTTCTGGTCGAGTCCCCACATCGCCAGGTGGGTGCCGGCGTAGCCGGAGCGGTGCTCGTGGAGCACGACGTCACAGTTCGTGGTCTTGAAGTCCGGCCAGAGACCCTTCAGGAAGCGGTGGGCGTCGGCGCCGGTGTAGAGATCGGACGGGTAGCCGGCCTCGATCTGGCTCTGGTTGAGGGCGACATAGTCCTCCTCCTGGTTGGCCTCGCCGATCGACACGTAGCCGACCTGCTGGAACCCGAAGTTGATCGGATCGTCCTCCCAGACCTCGACGCTGGCTCGCAGGATCGAGTGCAGCGGCCCCGTCATGTAGAGGTTGCGGACGCAGCCGCAGGCCAGCCCGGTCGCGCCGGCGCCCGGGCCCTGCTTGTCGATCAGCACGACGTCGCGGCCGGTACCGGCGCCGGTCGTCACCAGCTTCTTGGCGAGGTGGTACGCGGTCGACATGCCGTGGATGCCGGCGCCGACCACGACGTACTTCGCGGACGCGGGAAGCGGATCGGCGTCGGTGACGGGGATGACGGCCGGGTTCTGCATGACGCCGTCGACCTCGGTCGGCGTGGGCCGATCGAGGAAGGGGTACCACTGGTTGTGCTTCGAGGGGTTCGGGATGTCGGGCATCGGTCGGTTCTTCCGTTCAGGTGTCGATGGGTCCGGTCAACTCGACGGACTCGCCGCCGGGCAGGACCCGGATGGCGTGCCAGGTCGGTGACACGTCGTAGTCCCAGTACTTGGTGATCTCGATGACGACGGTGTGCTGGCCGACGACGCCGCCCATGATGCAGCCGTTGTGGATCCGCACGCCGTGGTACGCCGTCGGGGCGATGCGTTCGACGGCGTCCTGGTGCACGGGGCTGCCTCGCCAGGCTTCGCGGTCCTGGGGTTCGCGGTGCACGACGAGGTTGGCCCAGTAGCCGTCGACGAGCTCGACGGAGCTGTAGCTGAGGATGCCGGGGTAGTCGGCGAACTCGTTGATGAGCGCCATCTCGCTCGTGTCGATGGCGGGCTGGTCGGCGTCGGCGCGGCGGTCGCCGAAGAAGCCGACCATGTGCACGTCGGCCGAGTCGGCGAGCCCGGCCGGGTCGCAGATGACGGTGCGGCGGGCGAGCCCGTGGACCTCCCAGGTGATGACCTGCCGGGGCTCGAAGATGGTGTCGTCGCGGCCGGCCTGGCGGATCAGGGCGCGCAGGTCCTGGAGCAGATAATTCAGCAGCGCGATGTCGCCCTCGTAGTGGTCGAGGTCGGTGATCGGATGGCCGTCCACCTCGTCGTTCGGTCCCAGTCGCACGAGCATCGCGCGTCAGGTTGGCGCGACTCGGCCACCGTGGCAAGGGCCATACCTTCTGGGGTCAGACCCCCGTACGTTCTCCCCGGTGCCGGCTCAGTCGGTGCAGGCGGGGGTCGGGGCGTCGCCGGCCGCGTAGATCGGCGTGTCGGCCAGGCGGCAGAGGAAGGCCGCCATCTGGGCCCGGGTGACGTCGCCGTCCGGATCGAAGCGGCCGCCGCCGACGCCGGTCGTGATGGCCTCGTCGGCCAGCCAGGCGACGGCCTCGCTGAAGAACTGCCCGGAGGGCACGTCGGAGAAACCCGACGACGCGGGTCCGGTGGGCTCGTCCATCAGGCGCCAGAGGAAGGTGGCCATCTGGCCCCGGGTGACGACGCCGTCGGGGTCGAACGCGGTGAGCGAGACGCCTGTCGTCACGCCCTCGGCGGCGAGCCACGCGACGGCGTCCGAGTAGAAGCGCCCGTCGTCCACGTCGGTGAAGTTCGCCGACGAGGCGGCGACCGGCTCACCCATCAGTCGCCACAGGAAGGTGGCCATCTGGCCGCGGCTCACCGACTGGTGGCCGCCGTAGGCCGAGGGCGTGATACCGGTCGTGATCCCGTTCGCGGCGAGCCACGCCACGGGCTCGGTGTAGTACTGCCCGGCCTCGACGTCGCAGAACGGGCCGCCGTGGGGTTCGTAGACCCAGGCCCGGTCGCCCGCCACGCAGATCGTGTCGATGAACAGGAAGCGCTGGGCCTCGGGGCATTCGCCGTCGCCGTCCGTGTCGCAGGAGGGATACGACGGATAGTCGTGGAACGGCGGGTTCCAGCCGTGGTACCCGAGGTGGAGCACGCCGTCGTGCACGAAGGGGGCGGGGCCACCGGGGCCGATCCGGTCGTCGTTCGTCGACAGGAGCGGGTGGACCGAGTGTTCGGTGCACGGCCCGCCGGGGGAGGCGCAGGTGGCCCATCCGGTCGCGTAGCTCGTGGAGTCGTAGCGGTTGGCGGAATAGGCCAGGAAGTAGCCGTCGTCCCATGCGGTCATCGACGGGTTCTCGATGACGGTGCCCTGCCAGGGCCGTTCGACCTCGGTGGTCTCGAGCAGGAAGTGGACGGTGGACCCGGACCGCCACGCGGTGCCGTCGTCGGTCAGCTGGCGGGACCAGAAGCCCGTGCGGCGCGAGGCGAGCGTGGGATGGCCGACCGGCACGCCCTCGTTCTTCCAGATCAGCCAGGGCACGTCCTGCTCGTCGACGATCAGGAACGGATCGAGCGCCCCGTTCGGGTCCGGCTCGCACACGAAGGGAGACGTGCCGAACACGGTGAACGGGCCGAGGGGCGAGTCGGCGGTGGCGAGCGCGATGCAGCGGCGGCCGGCGGTGTGCGTCTGGGCGGCGAACGCGGCGAGGAAGTCACCGGTCGGGAGCTCCACGACCGACGGCGCCCACACGCTCCAACCGACATCGGTCGTGGGTGACCATGACGGGCCGGTGCCGAGCGCGTCGCCGTGGGCCGTCCACGTCTCGAGGTCCGGCGAGGTCATGACCGGCATCGAAGCGCCGCCGGTGGTCGTGGCGTAGGCGTAGAACGTGCCGTCGACCTCGATGATCGCCGGGTCCGCGAAGTTCTGGTCGTACGGCTCGCCCGGCTCGAACCACGGGGCACCGCGGTAGGCCGCGGCGGGCGCGATCAGTGCCGCGATCGCGGCGAGCGCGATGACGGCGCTGACGATCCGGCGTGACCCGCGGCGGCTGGTGTGTGCTCCCACAGCTCCCTGATCGGCGTGTTCGACACCGATCTTCAGTCATGCCCGCGCGTCCCAGTCAAGCACCTCGCGAGCCGCCCGCGGGGGCGGTCTGGGCGGGACCGCCCGTGGCTGCCATCATGGTCACCGAACCCAGGGGGACCGCCATGGCCGATCACGATCTCATCATCCGGGGCGGCACTGTTGCCGACGGCACGGGCGCACCGCTGCGCACCGCGGACGTCGCCGTGCGCGACGGCGTGGTCACCGAGGTCGGCTCGGTCAGCGGCTCGGCCACCCGCGAGATCGACGCGGACGGCGCCCTCGTCGCGCCGGGCTTCGTCGACATCCACACCCACTACGACGGTCAGGCCACGTGGGACAGCCGCATGCAGCCGTCCAGCTGGCACGGCGTGACCACGGTGGTGTTCGGCAACTGCGGCGTCGGGTTCGCGCCGGTGCACAACGCCGACCACAACAAGCTCGTCGAGCTGATGGAGGGGGTGGAGGACATCCCGGGCGCGGCGCTGCACGAAGGACTCCAGTGGGGCTGGAACTCCTTCGCCGACTATCTCGAGGCGTGCGACGGCCCCAAGGACATGGACATCGCGACGCAGGTTCCCCACGGCGCGCTCCGTCTCCACGTGATGGGGGAGCGGGGCGCGAACCGCGAGGACGCGACGGCCGACGACATCGGTGAGATGGGCCGCCTCGCCGCCGAGGCGATCCAGGCCGGCGCCCTCGGCTTCTCGACCAGTCGTACGTCGAACCACAAGACGTCGACCGGCGACTTCACGCCGACGCTCACCGCCGCCGCCGAGGAGCTCGTCGGGATCGCCGAAGCGGTCGGCACGACGGGCACGGGCGTCTTCCAGCTCGTCAGCGACTTCGTCGACCGTGACCGCGAGTTCCAGATGTTCCGCGACATGTGCTCGGTGTCCGGCCGGCCTCTCTCCTTCACGATCGTCGAGAGCCCGAAGTCCGGCGACTTCCACCAGGATCTGCTCGGCAAGATCGAAGCGGCTCGGTCCGACGGTCTGCAGATCACGGGCCAGTGCCCGGTGCGACCCATCGGTGTCCTCCTCGGCTTCGAGTGCACGCTGAATCCGTTCATGCGCAACCCGGTGTGGCGGGAGGTCGCCGACCTCGCGCCGGCCGAACGGGTTGCCGCCCTCCAGGATCCCGATCGGCGGGCCCGCCTGCTCGAGAGCGCCGGTGGCACCGACAAGAACCTCGTCGGCGGCGGCCTGATCGAGAAGTTCGAGATCATGTTCGAGATGGGGGAGCGGCCCTACTACGAGCCGCCCGCCGACCAGACGGTCGTGCGTCGCGCCGCCGAAGCGGGCGTCACGGCCCAGGAGTTCGCCCTCGACCTGCTGTGCAAGCACGGCGGCACGAACATGCTGTGGCTGCCGTTCACCAACTACGGCCAGATGAACCTCGACGGCACCCGCGAGCTGCTCACCCACGACTTCACGGTGCCCGCGCTGAGCGACGGCGGTGCCCATGTCGGCACGATCTGCGACGGCTCGTTCCCGACGACGCTGCTGCAGCACTGGGGCCGTGAGCGCCCCGACGGGCGCATCCCGGTCGAGTTCCTCGTGCAGCGCCAGGCCCGCGACACCGCGCGCACGGTCGGCCTGCACGACCGCGGCGTGCTCGCTCCCGGCTATCGCGCCGACCTCAACGTGATCGACTTCGAGAACCTGTCCGCTCGCGGTCCCGAGCTCGCCTACGACCTGCCGGCGGGTGGTCGGCGAGTCCTCCAGCGGGCCGACGGCTACCTGCACACGATCGTCGCCGGCATCGAGACCTACGCCTCCGGCGAGGAGACCGGGGCGCTTCCCGGTCGCCTGATCCGCGGCGCCCAACCCGCCCCCGCCTAGGAGCCCACGATGTCCACCACTCTCACCGCCGACGAGGTCCGCCCGCTCGAGACCCACGCCAACTGGACCGCCGCCGACATCGCCGATGCCGAAGCGTGGACGTATCGGCTGTCCGCCGCGGAGATCGCCGAGCTCGAGGACGCGCTCGCGGTCGCGCGGACCCACACCGACGAGGTGCTCGATGTCCGCAAGGAGCACTTCCCGCTGCCGACGTTGTCGCCGGTCCTCGCCGGTCTCGCCGAGGAGCTGATCAACGGCCGCGGCTTCCAGCGCATCTCCGCCCTGCCGGTCGAGCGGGTGGGCTTCGAGGACGCCTCGTGGATGTACTGGGGCATCGGTCTGCACCTCGGTGTGCCGTGGCCCCAGAACGTGAAGGGCCACCTCCTCGGTGATGTGAAGGATCAGGGCAAGCGGCTCGACGACCCCACGGCCCGCGGCAACGAACTCGGTGGCGTCGCCCAGGCGTTCCACTCCGACGGTTCCGACCTGGTCGGACTCATGTGCCTCGACCCCGGCGTGTCCGGCGGTGAGAGCCTCGTCGCGAACGCGGTCGGCGCCTACAACAAGCTGGTGGACGAGGACCCGGAGCTCGCCGGCGAGCTGTTCGCGGGGCTTCCCTACGACTTCCGCGGCGAACAGGCGGAGGGCGGCACGCCCTTCTACCACGTGCCGGTCTTCTCCGAGCACGGCGACCGACTGTTCGTCCGCTACATCCGCCCCTACATCGAGGCGTCGCAGCGCCATGACGATGCCCCCCGGCTCAGCGACCGCCAGCGAGCGGCGATGGATGCCTACGACGCACACATCTACGACCGCGACAATCGGGTCGAGATGACCTTCGAGCCGGGCGACATGCAATTCGTGAACAACTACCACGTGCTCCACGGGCGCAAGGCCTACGAGGACGATCCCGAAGCCGGTCGCGTCCGCTGGCTCAAGCGGCTCTGGCTGGCGACCGAGATCCTCGGACCCGAGGACCGCCCCGACCGGTTCCAGGCCGCGGGAGCGACGTCGCACTGGAGCGCGAAGCGCACCAAGGCCTGACCCCCTCCCGTTCTGGGTGAACATAGGGCTGGAAACCGCGCCCCCGTTCACCCAGAACGGGAGGGGAGGGGCCGGGTGGGCTGAGCTTCCCCGGTGGGGCGAACCGCGTTAGGTTCCGGCGCATGAAATATGCCGCACCAACCACGGTGGACGAGGCGGTCGGGGTCCTGGCGGGCGACGCCGACGCCCGGGTCTTCGCCGGAGCCACCGACCTGATCCCGCAGATCCGTTCGGGTCGACCGGAGCCCTCCGTGCTCGTCGACCTCAAGAAGATCGATCGGCTCGTCGGCGTCGCCGAGTCCGGGGGCACGTGGACGGTCGGGGCGGCGACGCCCACGTCCACCCTCACCCACGACGCGGCGTTCACCGCGGCGTTCCCGGGATTGTCGGAGGCCAGCGGGCTCATCGGGTCGGACCAGATCCAGAACCGGTCGAGCTGGGGCGGCAACCTGTGCAACGCCTCGCCCGCCGCGGATTCGGTACCCGCCCTGTTCGTCAACGACGCGCGAGCAGTCGTGGCCGGCAGCGGTGGTGAGCGCACGGTCGCCATCGACGAGGTTGTCACCGGCCCCGGTCAGACGTCCCTCGCGGCCGACGAGTTCATCGTCGAGTTCGAGGTCGACACGCCGCCGGCCAACACGGCCGACGCCTACCTGCGCCTGATTCCCCGCACGGAGATGGACATCGCCGTCGTCGGCGCCGCCGTGCGCGTGACGATGGACGGCGACACCTGCACCGACGCTTCCGTGGTGCTCGGTGCGGTCGCCCCCACCGCGGTGCGGGTCCCGGACGCCGAGGCCGCCCTGGTGGGCTCGACCCTCGACGATGCGGCGTTGGACGCCGTCGCCGCGGCAGCGTCGGCCGCCTGCAACCCGATCGACGACAAGCGCGGCACCATCGAGTACCGCACCCAGGTGGCCGGGGTGTTGGCCAAGCGTGCTGCGAAGATCGCGGCAGAAAGGGCGAACTCGTGAGTCGCACCCATGTGAACTGCACGGTCAACGGCGACGCCGTCGACTTCCTCGCCAGCGATTCCACGTCGCTGCTCGACGCCCTGCGCGACGAGCTCGACCTGACCGGAGCGAAGGAGGGATGTGGCACCGGCGACTGTGGCGCCTGTTCGATCATCGTCGACGGCAAGCTCAACTGCTCGTGTCTGATGTTCGCCGCCGAGGCGGAAGGCACCGAGATCACCACGGTGGAGGGCATCGCCGACGGCGACCAGCTCCACCCGCTTCAGCAGACCTTCCTCGAGGGCGCCGCCCTCCAGTGCGGCGTCTGCACCCCCGGGTTCCTCGTGGCGGCCAAGGTGCTGCTCGACGAGAACCCGTCGCCCACCGAGACCGAGATCCGCTACGCCCTGGCCGGCAACCTCTGCCGGTGCACGGGCTACGACAAGATCATCCGTTCCGTCCAGGAAGCCGCCGTACAACTCTCGACAACTGGAGCCGGCAAGTGACCGCCACCGAGAATCCGCCCACGAAGTACAAGTACGTCGGCACCCGGCCGATCCGCCACGACGGTCTCGACAAGGTCGTCGGCAAGGCTCGCTTCGCCGCGGACCTGAACCTGCCGGGCCAGTTGCGCGCCGTCGTCGTTCGATCGCCCCACGCCCACGCCAAGATCCGCTCGATCGACACGAGCGCGGCCGAGGCGATGCCGGGGGTGAAGTCCGTCGTCACCGGCGCGGACTATCCGGAGATCGACATCAACGACCCGATCTTCGACGAAGCCATCAACGTCATCGCCCGTGACGAGGCGCTGTACCACGGGCACGCGGTCGCCGCCGTCGCCGCCACGACCATGGACGAGGCCCGCGCCGCTGCCGCGGCCGTCGTCGTCGACTACGACGTCATCGAACCGGTGCTCGACATCGAGGGCGCGCTCGCCGAGGGCGCCACGATCGTCAACACGAAGAACCGCACCCTCTTCATGGGCAGCGACGACGAGACCAACCTGGCGTCCTACGCGCCGTTCTCGCGGGGCGACGTGGAGCAGGGCTTCGCGGACGCCGACGTGGTGGTCGAGGGTCACTTCACGACCAAGTTCGTCCATCAGGGCTACATCGAGCCGCACGGCTGCGTCGCCGACGTCGGCCAGGACGGCAAGGCCAGCGTGTGGGGCTCCTCGCAGGGCCACTTCGCGATGCGGTCCAAGAGCGCCGAGATCCTCGGGTGGTCCACCGATCGGATCAAGGTGACGCCGGCCGAGATCGGCGGCGGCTTCGGCGGCAAGACCACCATCTATCTCGAGCCGCTCGCGATCCTGCTGTCCCAGAAGGCCGCACGTCCCGTGAAGCTCGTCATGACCCGTGAGGAGGTCCTGCGGGCGACCGGGCCGGCCCCTGCCGCGGAGATCACCTGCAAGCTCGGTGCCACCAACGACGGTGAGATCACGACGATGCAGGCGACGATGAAGTACAGCAACGGCGCCGCCAAGGGCTACGCCGCGATGCTCGGCGCGATGTCGACGGCGTCGTACAAGCTGCCGAACCTCTCGATCGAGACCTTCGGCTCCGTGAACAACACGCCGCGGGTCGCCGCCTATCGGGCCCCCTCGGCGCCGCAGGCGGCGTTCGCCGTCGAGTCGCTCGTCGACGAGATCGCCAAGCAGATCGAGATGGACCCGATCGAGCTCCGTCTGAAGAACGCGGTCGTCGAGGGTGATCTCACCGCGATGGGCGCTCCCCATCCGAAGATCGGCTTCGTCGAGACGCTCCAGGCCATCAAGGACAGCGAGCACTACAAGTCGCCCGTCCCCGAGGGCGCGGGCCGCGGCTTCGGCACCGGCTTCTGGTTCAACATCGGCGAACAGTCGTCGGCCACGGTCAACCTCAACGAGGACGGCACGGCCACCGTCATCACCGGCAGCCCCGACATCGGCGGTTCCCGGGCGTCGATGGCGCTGATGGCGGCGGAGACGCTCGGGTTGGACCCGATGCGGATCACGCCGATCGTCGCCGACACCGAGTCGGTCGGCTTCACCGACATCACCGAGGGCTCACGGGCGACGTTCGCGACCGGTATGGCCGTCACCAATGCCTGTCTCGCGCTCATCGACCAGATGAAGGAACGGGCCGCGGTCATCCGCGGCGTGTCGGTCGACGACGTCGAGTGGGTCGACGGCGCAGCGGTCGTGGACGGCCACGATCCGCTGACGATCCCGGAGATCACCGCCCAGGCGAAGATGACCGGTGGGCCGCTCACGGCCACGGCGTCGCTCAACGCCGCGGGTGCGGGTCCGTCGTTCGCCGCCCATCTCGCCGACGTGCGCGTCGACGAGGAGACCGGCGAGGTCGAGATCCTGCGCTACACCGCGGCCCAGGACGCCGGCACGGCGATCCACCCGTCGTATGTCGAGGGGCAGATGCAGGGCGGTTCGGTGCAGGGCATCGGCTGGGCGCTCAACGAGGAATACGTCTTCGACGACGACGGCGTGCTGCAGAACGCCTCGTTCCTCGACTACCGCATGCCCGTGGCGTCGGATCTGCCGATGATCGAGACGATCATCGTCGAGGTGCCGAACCCGAGCCATCCCTACGGCGTGCGCGGCGTCGGCGAGACCGGCATCGTCCCGCCGTTGAACACGCTCGCCAACGCGGTGAGCGACGCGACCGGGGTGCGGATGTACAACCTGCCGATGTCGCCGCCGAACGTGTTGAAGGCGATCACCGACGCCAAGGGCTGACGCCCGGCCCGATCCGATGGCAACCGTTCATCTCCAGGACAGCCACACCCGTTTCACCGACGGCGAGAAGGTCCTGGATGTGGACGGCGCCACCATCAGTCAGGTGATCGACGCGCTCGAGGCCGCCCACCCCGGTCTCGGCCCTCTCCTGCGCGAGGGTTCGTCCTTCGCGGTCAACGGCGAGCTCCAGCCTCGCGGCACCTTCTTCGCCCCCGTCCCCCCCGACGCCGACGTCCACTTCCTGATCCCCATCACCGGCGGCTAGTCGTTCTTAACCGAGTTGTGGTTGCCACACGACCACAACTCAACGCGGATGGCGGGAGTCGGGACGGTACAGTCGGCTCGCCGGGACGGTCCCGGAGCCTGACAAGGAGACCCATGGCTCGGTTCCACGAGTTCGAAATGGCGTCGCTCGAGGGTGATCAGGTGTCGTTCAGCGATTTCGCCGACGGCGCCTGCCTCATCGTCAACGTCGCCTCCGCTTGAGGCCTCACGCCTCAGTACGCAGGTCTGCGTACGCTTCATCATGACGACAACGGCGTCTCGGTGCTCGGCTTCCCGTGCAACCAGTTCGGCGCCCAGGAGCCCGGCTCGGCCGAGGAGATCCGGGCGTTCACCAGCGAGAACTACGACATCGACTTCCCGCTGTTCGCCAAGATCGAGGTCAACGGCGACGGTGCCGCCGACCTCTACAAGTGGCTCAAGGAGGAGCAGCCCGGCGAGGGAGAGACCCCCGACATCACCTGGAACTTCGAGAAGTTCCTCGTGAACTCGGACGGCGACGTGGTCGCCCGCTTCTCGCCGATGGTGACCCCCGAGGAGATCGCCGAACAGATCCCGGCACTGTTGGGCTGACGACACCTCCGAGAATGGACAGGGGTCTGACCCCCTGTCCATTCTGGTGGGTGGGGAGGGATTCGAGCTGACTGCCACCGCGCCGGAGGGGACGGGCGACCGACTGCGCTCGACCGGCGACACCACCGACTCATCGAGCCGCGCCGGCTGGGCGCTCATCGGATCCACCGCCCGGGAGGAATCGCGTTGGATCGCCTTCGGCATGGTCGCCGGATTGTTGTGGACGGCCGGTCGGGTGGCCGTCCCCCTCCTCGTGCAGCTCGGACTGGACCGAGGGGTTCGCGACGGGGGTTCCCTGTTGCCGTGGTCACTCGCGATCACCGGCGCCGGCCTCGTCTCCGCGGTCTTCCTCGGTGTCCGCCGCTACATCGCGTTCCGCAACGCCCGGATCATCGAGGCCCGGCTCCGCGACCGGATCTTCGCCCACATCCAGCGTCTCCACTTCTCGTTCCACGACGCCAACGCCACGGGCGAGCTGATGAGCCGGGGCAACACCGATCTCCAGCACTTCCAGAACTTCATCGTGCTGGTCCCGCTCACGTTCGCGAACTTCCTGATCGTCGCGTCGGTCACCGTGATCATGCTGATCCTCCAGCCCCTGCTGGCGCTGCTCGCCCTGGTGTCGTTGCCGCTCGTCAACGTGCTCGGCAAGCGGTTCGCCCAGGAGCTCAACCCGGCGGTGCTGCGCGTCCAACAGGAGTCCGCCCAACTCGCCGCGGTCGTCGAGGAGTCGGTTTCCGGTGTGCGCGTCGTGAAAGGGTTCGGATCCGAACCGGTCCAGGCCGAGAAGCTCTCGGCTGAAGCCGACGACGTCTTCGACGCCGGCATCTGGTCCTCGACCATCCGGGCCCGGTACCTGCCCGGGATGGAGCTCCTCCCCAACATCGGCCTGATCACCGTGCTCGGCTACGGCGGTCACCTGGTGCTCGACGGGCAGATGACCGTCGGCGAACTGGTCAGCTTCAACATCTACGTGATCATGCTCGTGCAGCCGCTGCGCATGCTGGGGATGATCGTCGCGAACGGACAGCGAGCCGCCGCCGCGGGTGTCCGGATCAGCGAGGTGCTCGGTACCGCGCCCCAGATCGTCGACGTCGACGCGCCCGTCGCGCTGCCGACGGGTGAGGACCTCGGCCGGGTCGAGTTCCGCGACGTCGACTTCGACTACCACGAGAACACCGGTGCCGGGGTACTGCGGGGACTCTCGCTCACGATCGAACCAGGCGAATCGGTCGCCCTGGTCGGATCCACCGGCTCGGGCAAGTCGACCATCGCCCGACTGCTGCCCCGGTTCTACGAGGTCGACGGTGGCACGGTGCTGCTCGACGGCATCGACGTGCGTGACATCCGCCGCCAGGAGCTGCGCAAGGCCGTCGGCATCGTGTTCGAGGAGACCTTCCTGTTCTCGTCGTCGATCCGCGACAACATCGCCTTCGCCGACCCCGAGGCCGACCACGAGACGGTCGTCCGGGCGGCCGTGCTCGCCGGGGCCGACGAGTTCATCCGTGAGCTCCCGGAGGGCTACGACACCGAGATCGGGGAGCGGGGCTACTCGCTCTCCGGCGGACAGCGGCAACGCATCGCAATCGCCCGCGCGATCCTGGCGGACCCCCGGGTGCTGATCCTCGACGACGCCACCAGCGCCGTGGACCCCACCAAGGAACACGAGATCCGCGACGCGCTCGGCGAGGTGATGGAGCGGCGGACGACGATCGTCATCGCCCATCGGCCAGCGACGATCGCGCTCGCCGACCGGGTGGTGCTGCTCGACGAGGGGCGCATCGTCGCCAGCGGTACGCACGACGAGCTCCTCGCCTCGAGCGAGCGCTACCGCGAGGTGCTCGCTGCCGATCGCGACGAGGAGACCGGCTGATGGGGTGGTCGATGGGCCACGGGACCTCCGCCGACGACAAGCTCGGCGTGGCCGGTACCGGCGCCGTCCTCCGGCGAACCGCCTCCTACGCCCGCCCCTACCGGCGGGGCGGGGCGGGCGCGGTCGCCCTGCTCCTCGGCTGGACCCTCACGCTGCTGGCCGGCCCCCTGCTCGTGCGCCGCGGTATCGACGAGGGCATCGCCAAGAAGGACGTTTCCCAGCTGAACCTGGCGATCGGTCTCTATGTCGGCGTCGCCCTGCTGAGCTATGTGTGCTTCCGCTTCGCGATCATCCTGCTCGCCCGCGTGGGCGAACACTTCCTGCGCGACATGCGCAACCGGGTCTTCGCCCGCCTCCTGCACCAGTCGATGGCGTTCTACGACCGGGAGAAGGCCGGCGTGCTCGTGAGCCGGATGACGTCCGACGTCGACTCGCTCCAGGAGCTCGTCCAGTTCGGTCTGATCATGTTCACCAGTGCGGCGTTCCTGCTGGTGGGCAGCGCCGTGCTGCTCACGCTGCTGTCGTGGCAGCTGATGCTGCTCTGCCTCGTCTCGATGCCGATCGTCGGGCTGGCGAGCGTGAAGTTCCAGCGCGACTCCAACCGGGCCTATCTGCTCGTTCGGGACCGCATCGCCGACACGCTCTCCGGGCTCCAGGAGGGGATCAGTGGTGTGCGGGTCGTGCAGGCGTTCGCCCGCGAGGAGGTCGAGTCCGACAAGTTCTCCGTCGCCAACCAGGACCTCTACCGCACCCACATGGCGTCGGTGAAGATCCAGTGCTGGTACCTGCCGATCGTCGAGTTCGCCGGTGTCGCCACCACCGCCCTCGCCCTCGGTGTCGGCGGTTGGATGGTGCGCGACGAGCAGCTCACGTTGGGCACCGTGGTCGCCTTCATCCTGCTGCTGTCGACGATGTTCGAGCCGGTCCAGCAGCTGAGCCAGCTCTTCAACATGGTGCAGTCGGCCACGGCGTCGCTCAACAAGCTCTACGGACTGCTCGACGAACCGGTCGACATCGACGAACGGCCCGACGCGGTCGAGCTCGACCCCCGGGTGCCGATCACGCTCACCGGCGTCTCGTTCGCCTACGGCGACGGTGACCCGGTGTTGTCGGACGTCGACCTGGAGATCGCGGCCGGGGAGCGGGTGGCCTTCGTCGGACCGACGGGTGCGGGCAAGTCGACGCTCGCCAAGCTCATCGCCCGCTTCTACGACCCCACCGCCGGCACGATCCGGCTCGGTGAGACCGACCTGCGCGACGCCTCGATCCGCTCGTTGCGTGACGGGATCGTCGTCGTGCCCCAGGAGGGCTATCTGTTCTCCGGGACGGTGGCCGACAACATCCGCGTCGCCCGCCCCGAGGCGACCGACGCCGACGTCCGCGATGCGCTCGACCGCATCGGGGTGCTGCCGCGGTTCGAGACGTTGCCCGAGGGACTCGCCACCGAGGTGCAGGAGCGGGGCAGCCGCCTGTCGGCCGGCGAGAAGCAGCTGGTGTCACTGGCCCGGGCCGCGCTCGCCGACCCGGCGGTGCTGATCCTCGACGAGGCCACGTCCTCCGTCGACCCCGGGACCGAGGCGATGGTCGAGACGGCCATGGAGACACTGATGGACGGCCGCACCGTGATCGCGATCGCCCACCGGCTGTCGACCAGCGAACGCTGCGATCGGGTGGCGGTCATCGCCGATGGCCGGCTCGCCGAGCTCGGCGGGCACGACGAACTCGTGGCGTCCGGCGGCCACTACGCCGAGCTCTACGAGGCCTGGGTGCGCGGCCTCGGCGAAGCGAGTTGAATGGGGCGATGACTCCCGAGGACCTGGTCGAGATCGAGCTCATCAAGCAGCTGAAGTACAAGTACCAACGGCTGCTCGACCTGCATCAGTTCGACGAGATGCGCAGCGTGCTCACCGACGATGCCATCGCCCGCTACGGCGACGGTGACTACAGCTTCGACGGTGTCGAGGCGATCATCGGCTTCCTGAAGGAGTCGATGGACAAGCCCGAGTTCCTGTCCAGCCACTCGGTGCACCATCCCGAGATCACGCTCGACGGGGACGGCACCGCATCGGGGATCTGGCGCCTCGAGGACCAGGTCATCATGACCGACCACGGTTTGAGCCTGAACGGCGCCGCCCACTACCACGACCGCTACGTGAAGACGGACGACGGCTGGCGCATCGCGGAAACCGGGTACCGGCGGATCTACGAGGAGATGTGGCCCCGGGCGTCGGTCGAAGGCCTGAACCTCACCAAGAACGGCTTCGCGGACTGATTTCGTCGACGCAGCGCGGTGGGCCATACGGACCACCGTCACAACCTCATGGGTCGTTCGGCCCAGTTGGGTTTGCGCCGCGGTCACACCCCCGATTGACACCCTGGGAGTGACGTTATGAGTTCCGAGTTCCACCCTGACGACGACCAGGACACCGCGGCGACACGAGCGGCGGATGCAGTGCGGGATGACCGATTCCGGTCAGACAGCGGTTCCGGCGGACGATCGTCGAACACCGGGTGGATCTCGAACTCCGTGCGGACGGCGCTCCCCACCTCACCTCACCGGAAGCCCCTCCGGTGAGGTGAGGGCTCCCTTCTCCCCGGAGAGGAGCCCTACCGCTTGGGACCACCACGGTCGCCCGGCCAGCGGCTCCCGCCGATGACGTCGGCGTGGGGCCAGAAGGCATCGGGATCGAGCGGTCCGGCATTGGTGATGTTGCGGGCTGTCGCCTGATGGGTGACCAGTTGGGCGGAGACCACCTCGTCGACCGGCAGGTAGCGGGCGACGGGATCCCACGGGCTGTCGCGCAGCAGCAGCTCACCGTCGAGCGTCTCGGCGTGGACCTGCTGGAACGTGGTGGCGACGTCGACGACGTGGGGCGCGAAGTCGTACTCCTTCTCCGCGCCACCGATCGCCCGCGAGTACTTCGTCCACCACTCGTGCTCGGTGAACGGCTCGTTCTCGATCGGCGCCTCGCCGGTGACGGTGCCCTCGTACTCGACGAAGGTGTAGCCCTGGTGGGTCGCCCGCGCGCCGATCTGGTCGCCGAGCCGGAAGTAGTCGATGTCACAGAGGAACTTGGGCTGGCCGTTGAGTTCGGCGCTGATGTGGACCGCGGCTTCCTGGTCGATGCCCATGCCGAGGTTGTACTGGCCGGCGACGCCCTGCCACGACGCCTCGACCTTGACGCTGATGCCGTACTCCGGTTCGCCGAGAATCGGGACGCAGTAGACACCGACGGTCACGATCGGCTCACCCGCCTGGAGCCCGGGAGGCAGCAGTGGCGCGATGTTTCCCGCGTCGGTCGAGTACTTCACGACGAGCTTGGGCCAGCCGGCGGTCTCGCCGGGTCGGGACATGGGTGCGTCGGACACGATGGAACTCCTTGGTTGTCGGGGTGAGTCGACGTGGCGATGGTGCCACGTCGGGTGTTGGCGGGTCGAAACCCACGTCGTCGGTCAGGGGACGTGGCGGGCGATGATGGTGCGGAGGGTGTCGTCGAGGACGGCTTCGTAGTCGGGCGGGGCGGCGAGCGCTTCGACGGTCTCCGGCTCGAGTCCGTCATCGGTGGAGAGCATCTGGGCGCGGGGTCGGGTGGCGGCCGTCTCGGCGGCGTCGCGGCGCAGGGCGCTGAGGAGGAATCCGCCGACGGTGATCTGGATCGCCCGCTGGGCCCGGGCGAGGTCGTCGCCCCGCAGCCCGGCAGCCTCCAGCTCGCGGGCGAGGGTCACTTCGACGGGGTGGACCTGGGCCGCCGCGTTGCCGGTCTGGTGAGCGAGCGAGGTGACCGCGCGGTTCTGCATGGCGATGTCCCACAGGTGGCGGGCCGCGGAGAACACCCGCTCGCGCGGGGTGGCGCCGTCGATGGGTACGGCCGCGACCCGCTCGGCGTTGGCCCGGATGATCTCGAGGATCAGCTCGTCGCGGTTGCCGACGTGCCAGTAGACGGTGTTGGTGGTGACCCCCAGCGCACCGGCGAGCCGGCGCATGGTGAGTGCGTCCACGCCCTCCGCTTCCACGAGGGCGATCGCGGCGGCGACCATGTCGTCTCGATCGAGCCCGGCCCGACGGCCGGTGTTGGTGACGGCCTTGCTCATCGTTGTGGGGCGGGTCGGACGGCGGATCGGATCACGCGCTTGACGTTCGGGGAGGGGTTCTGGAACACTGTGCAAGTAACACTAGAACAGTGTGCAAGTAGACGCAACGGTCCGGCGGTCGCCGCCGGCGAGAACGGAGCGAGCAGCCATGGGCTACAACCCCACCGACGGCATCGACCAGAGCAACAACCCGTACATCATCGTGTCGTCCGACACCCACGCCGGTCTGTTCGTCGAGGAGTACCGCGAGTATCTCGACTCCTCGGTCCACGAGGAGTTCGACACCTGGCTCGCCACCCGCCACGAGCATCGCGCCATGGTCGAGGAGATGAACGGCGAGTATGTCGAACAGTGGGAGCGCGAGAACGAGATCGGTCTCAAGGGTGCCTACGACCCGGCGATCCGCGACAAGACACTCGACGCCGACGGCGTGGCCGGCGAGATCATCTTCGCCGACGGCGATGCGGTCACCGGCATGGAATCGCCTCCGTTCGGGGCCGGTCTGTCGGCCGGCATGATCACCGATCCCCGGCTCGCGTGGGCCGGCGCTCGTGCCCACAATCGTTGGCTCGAGGAGTTCTGCGCGACCAACCCGCCCCGTCGCGCCGGCGTCGCCCTCGTGCCGATCACCCACGGCATCGAGGAGTCGGTCAAGGAGATCGAGCAGCTCGCCGGCAAGCCCGGTGTGAAGGGGATCATGATCCCGACGATGTGGCACGACAACCCGTCGTACGGCCACGAGAGCTACGACCCGGTGTGGGCCGCCTGCGCCGAAGCCGGTCTCGTCGTCCACACCCACTCCGGCGAGGCGGACAGTCCCGCGTACAACGAGAACATGGCCCAGTACATGCTCGAGGTGGCGTTCTGGACACACCGACCCCTGTGGCAGCTGCTGCTCTCCGGCAAGTTCGACAAGTTCCCGAACCTCAAGTACGCCCCCGTCGAGTGCGGCTCCTGGTGGCTCGGCGACCTGCTGTTCAAGACCGACGCGGTGTTCGGTGGGCGCAATTGGAAGGTCAAGAAGATGGCCTCCCGCACCAAGAACCTCATCGAGCGTCTGCCATCCGAGTACATCGGCGACAATGTGTTCATCGGTGCGTCCACCATGAGCAAGGTGGAGCTGCGGCGCCGCTACGTCAACGGTCTGGACGCCCTGATGTGGGGCACCGACTATCCGCACCCCGAGGGCTCGTGGCCCAACACGGTGGAGCGGCTCGAGACCGACTTCCAGGAGATCCCCGTCGAGGAGACGCGGCTCATTCTCGGTCTCAACGCCGTGCGTTGCTACGACCTGGACGTCGACGGGCTCACCAAGATCGCGGCGGACATCGGGCCCACGCCCGAGCAGCTCAACCAGGACCTGTCGCGGCGCACGCCGCCGAACGCGGTGCGCGAAGCCCGCTTCTGGTTCGACGACTACAACATCCCCTGGCCCGGCGACGACGAGTAGTCCCGCTTGAACACGATTCGTGTCGGCCTCCAGCTGATCGGCGACCAGGTCCTCGATCCGGTGCCGGCGGCGCGGGCCGCGGAGGATGCCGGATTCGACGTGGTGCTGGTCGCCGATCACATCGGCGCCACGCGACACGCGCCGCTGGTCAACCTGACCGCGATCGCCGCCGCGACGGAGCGGATCCGGCTCGGTACGTATGTCCTCAACAACGACATGCGCCATCCGGTGCAGCTCGCGTGGGAGGCGGCGACGCTCGATCGGCTGAGTGGCGGCCGCTTCGAGCTCGGGCTCGGCGCGGGCCACACCCCGCACGAGTACGCCGAGGTCGGGATCGCTCTCGACCCGCCCGGTATGCGCAAGGCGCGGCTGCGCGAAGCCGTGGAGATCATCCGCCCGCTGCTCGACGGTGAGACCGTCGACTTCGAGGGTGCGCACTATCGGATCGAAGCCGCGTCGGTGATCCCGGCGATGCAGGAACGGCTGCCGATCCTCGTCGGGAGCCAGGGCGCCGCCATGCTTCGCCACGCGGGCGAGCACGCCGACGGCATCGGCCTGATGGGACTGGGGCGGACGCTGCCGGACGGTCACCGACACACGGTGAGCTGGGCGACCGACCGACTCGATCAACAGGTCGCCCACGTCCGTGAGGGTGCGGTGGGACACGATCGGCGGCTCGATCTGAGTGCGCTGGTGCAGGTGTGCGAGGTGACCGACGATCGCGCCGCCGCCCTCGCTGCCGTCATCGACGACGAGATCGGGTTGACGGCCGAGGTCGCCGACACGGCGCCGTACGTCGCGGTCGGCACCGTCGACGAGATCGCCGCCCACTTCCGTGTCGGTCGTGACCGGTGGGGGATCACGACCTATGTCGTGCGGTGTCCCGACCAGACTGCGATCGACGCGTTCGCCCCCGTCATCGCCGCGCTGCGCTGAATTCTCCTCGGCCGACTAAACCGATCGGCGGAGGAAAGCGTTCATGGGGCGATGAATCCCGAGGATCCCGAAGCGTTCTGTGGACAGGTGAGCGGCCGTCTGACGGCCGCGCTCACGCTGTACACGGGTGATCGTGATGTCGCCGAGGAGCTCGCACAGGAAGCGCTCGCTCGGGCCTGGGAACACTGGGACCGGGTTGGCGCCATGGCGTCGCCCGAGGGCTGGGTGTTCCGCACGGCGCGCAACCTCGCGGTGTCGCGCTGGCGGCGCCGGGCGATCGAGCGGCGAGCCCGCGCCGGCAGTCGAGCGGACACCGTGGCGGATCCCGCCGAGGCCGTGGCGCTGCGCGAAGCCGTGGCCCGGCTGCCCGAACGCCAGCGGGCGACGATCGTCGCCCGGTTCTACCTCGGACTGTCGGTCGCCGAGACCGCTCTCCATCTCGACTGTGCCGAGGGCACGGTCAAGGCGGCGACGAGCCAGGCGCTCGACCGGCTGCGATCTGCGGGATTCGTCGACGAGACCGCTGTCGAAGGGACTGCGTCATGAACGAGATCGAAGATCGACTGGCCGCGGCCGTCCGGGCCGAAGCCGGATTCGGAGCCGACGACGTGGGCGCGCGGGTCATCCGTCGACGCCGTCGACGTCGTGCCGGGACTGCCCTTGCCGCGGTCGCGATCGTCGCCGGTGTGGGCGTCGGCCTGACCGCGCTGGCGGGCGACGACGCGCCCGACCTCGACGTCGCGGGCGATGACGGCGGCGATGACGACGGCGACGACGGAACCTCCGATGGCGGCGATGGTGGCGAGCCGGATCCGATCGACGACACGGTGTCGGTCGACGAGGTGCTCGAAGATCCGGTGGGCGCCGATGGCTCGACGGGCGTGACGTCGACGGATCATCTCGTCGCCGAATCACCGTTCCCGCTGTGTGAGACGGTCCCGCGTGACGGACCGGCCGAGGGCGAGCGCTATGCCGCGCAGGAGGCGATGTGGCAGGCGTTCAGCGAACAGTTCTCGCCCGCCGAGTGGCCCTACGTCACCGGCTTCGGAAGCCCGGAATCGATCTGGGGCATGCCGAGCGTGGATCTCACCCGGCCGGACAAGGACACGTTCGACCGCCTCCTCGAGTTCTTCGACCCGGGTGAGATGTGCGTCGGTCTGCCGTCGGCGGGCGCGGTGCCCCCGGTCCCCGTCGACGTGCCGTGGGAGCTCGTCTCCGTCGGGGCCGACGATGCCACGGTCACCGTGGTGGAGCTGACGAACTGCGCGACGAAGGCTCAGCACGTCGACACGTGGGTGCACGAGTACGACGACCGCGTCGAGATCGGCATCCAGGCATGGAGCGAGGCCAACGCGGGGTTCAACGACGACTGCCCGCCGCCCGCGGAGTACACGGTGGAGCTCCCGAGCCCGCTCGCGGGCCGAGATCTCGTCATCGCGACGGAGCGGCACCTCCAGGTCGACGGTCCGGTTGCGGCCGGCTCGACCACAACGTTCGCCGTCTCCGACACCAACCGAGCCGGGATCGACCTCATCGGCGACGACCTGCTCGCCCGTCTGGTCGACGACCCGACGGTGCGGTTCCAGGTGTCCGACGTGTTTGCCGACCCGATTGCCGGTCGTCCCCGCGCCGTCGCCCAGGATCAACACCCGATGACGGGCGACGCCGGCACGATTCGTGTCCCCGCCGACGTCCCCGCGGGGACGTACACGATCCAATTCCTCGATCATCCCGAGCTCAACGGCAGGCTCGTCGTCGAAGATGCGGTCCCGATCCCGGATCCGAGCGAACCGTTCGATCCGGCCAACGGCGTGCTCGTGGCCGACGGCCAGCTGAGCGACATCCACGTCGAGGCGATCGACATCGCGCTGCCCGAGTGCACCGAGGACCAGCTGTTCGGCGACGCCCCTGACGAGCGCCGGGCCGAGCTGGCAGACCTCCGCGACGAACTCCAGGCCGAAGGTCTCTTCGACCAGGAGTTCCTGTCGACGACGAGCATCGGGTCCGTCATCGAGATCGGCATGAACCGCCGCTACGGCCCGACCATCGACTGGATCGCCGACCGTGTCGAGCCGGAGGACGTCTGTCTCCTCTTCTACGCACCCCCCGGCGTGTTCACGGCGCCGCCCGAAAGCCTGGACTGGGTTGTCCTCGACTCCGCTGCCGGCTCCAGCGAGCTCACGATCCAACTCGATCAGAACTGCGGGCTGGTCGAGACGTCGATGCTTCCGCCGGCCGTGGTCGAGACCGACGACGAGGTGCTGATCAGCTGGGTGGCGGCGCCCTACTTCGGCCCGAGCCGGCTTCCCTGCCTGCCGCCGGATGAGGCGCATTTCCTGCTCGATGCGCCGTTGGGTGATCGGACGGTCCGGGCCGCCGAACCTTCGAACGTCGTGGCCGCGGCCGGCCAGAACGTCGGGGTACCGGTGGCCCGGGTGGTGGCGGACACGCTGACGGGCCTCGGCGACGACGTGATGATCCAGTCGGTCGACGATCCGAGTATCCAGATCCAGGTGACCGGCGTGTGGGGCGATCCCACGGCCGGTCCGCCCGCCCCGATCGTGACGGATCGGTACGTCCCGGCCGACACGGCATCGCTGCACGTCCCCGCGGGGACGCCGCCCGGTGACTACACGTGGATCTTCATCGAGCATCCCCAGCTCAACGGTGCCCTGACCATCCCCGACTGACCCCGTCCGTTCCCCCCACCTCCACCTCCACCCCCCAACCCGACGTTCTGGTGGGAACTGATCTGGTTTCGCCCGATCAGTTCCCACCAGAACGGGGGAGACCGGGGGAGAGCGGGGGTCCCTGGCGAGGGGGACGTCAGTGGGGGTTGGCGGCGAGCTGTTCGACCGGGGCGAAGTCGTCGCGCAGGATCTGGCCGTCGCCGATGAAGGCGTCGATGTCGTCGATCCAGAGGCCGTCGTCGGCGGCGAAGTCGATCGGGGGCAGCGGCGCGTCCGAGGCGATGAGGATCTGGTTGCGTACCCGGCTGTCGATGCCGTCGGGGTGCACGATCGCCGCGACATGGTCGAAGTGCTCCTGGAGGGTGCGCAGCTCCCATTCGGCGAATCGGTTCTGGTCCCCGTCGATCACGTTCATCACGTAGACGCCGTCGTCGCGCAGGACCCGGTCGATCTGAGCGACGAACTCGGTGGTGGTGAGGTGCCACGGCACGGCGAGCCCGCCGAAGGCGTCGCCGACCATGACGTCGAACGAATCGGTGGCGAAGTCGTCGAGTGCCAGCCGCCCGTCGCCGATCGTCACCTCCATGCGTGGCCCGGTGACGAAACCGAGCTCGTCGCGGGCGACGTCGAGGAGGACATCGTCGATCTCGAGGACGTGGTTGTCGCTGCCCGGCCGGGTGGCCTCGACCCACATCGGAACGGAGAACGCGCCACCACCGAGATGGAGCGCGTCGATCGGGCCCGTCGTGGTCGAGTCGATCACGTCGGCGATCAGGCGGATGTAACGGAACTCGAGATGGGTCGGGTCCTCCAGATCGACGGCGCCGTGACGCAGGGTGTCGAGCCACAGGAACCGCAGTGAGGGGTTGTCGGCATCCGTCACGACCCGGCCACAGAAGTAGGCCGACTCGAACTCGCAGGGTGAGTCGGCGGTCGCACCGACCAGCAGCGACGCGGCGAGCACGACGACCATCGCCGCGTTCGGCACGGTCCGGGTGTGGCGCAGCATGAAGACGATCCCGGCGATGACGAGCGCGGCGCCGAGCCCGAGCACGATCGGCCGCGTCGCGATCGCCGCGATGAGGACGAACCCGGTGATGAACGTGCCGAACAGCGCACCGGCCGTGCCCCAAGCCGAGAGGCTGCCGACGACCGTGCCAGTCTCGTCGAGCGTGTGGAGGCGGAGTTTCGTGGCGATCGGGCTGATGGCGCTGAGCACGGCGGCCGGCGCGAAGAACGCGACCGTCGCGAGGATGACGATCGCCGGCGGTTCGCTGCCGAGCTCGGGTCCGAGGACGGCGACGAGCCAGAGCGACCACCAGGCGAGGGCGCCGCCGATGGCGAGGGCCGGACCGATGAGCCGGGCCGGGTCGGTGCGGTCGGCCAGTCGTCCGCCGGCCGCGGTGCCGAGGGCGATGCCGGCGAGGATCACGCCGATGATCGCGGTGAACGTCTCGAGCGACACACCGACGTAGGGCGCCATCAGCCGGCCGGCGAGGATCTCCAGCACGAGCACCGCCGCCGACGTGCAGAACACGAGTATTCGGGCACCCCACTCGGACATGGCGAGAAGGCTACGGGCTGGCGTGCGGCGACCGACCGGCCGCTCGGTCGGACGCCACTCAGCTGGTGATCGAGCCGCCGTTCAGGTTGTAGGTCTGGGCGGTCACCCACCCCGCCTCCTCCGAGGCGAGATAGACGCACATCGCGCCGACGTCCTCGGGGGAGCCGAGGCGTTTCACCGGCACGCCCTTCGCGAGATGGGCGGTGACGTCGCTGTTGCCGACATTGTTCATCAGCCCGAGGGCCACGCTGTTGCAGGTGACGCCGGTCGACGCGACCTCCAGCGCCAGGGATCGCATGAAGCCGAGACCGCCGCCCTTTCCCGCGCTGTAGGGCGTGACGCCGATGCCGACACCGGCGTTGCCCGCGCCCGACGAGATGGTGATGATCCGGCCCCATCCCCGCTCGACCATGCCGTTGATCACGGCGTGGGCCGTGTTCATCACGCCGCGCAGGTTCACCTCGATGGGGCCGTCCCACTCGGCCGGGTCCATCGCCGCGAACGGCGTGGGCACCATGCCCGCCGCACCGCCGTTGCCCGCATTGTTCACGACGATGTCGATCGGCGAGTGGGCATCGACGGCCGCCACGACGGCGTCGATGTCCGTGACGTCGAACGCGACGCCGGTCGCCCGGCCGCCCGCCGCCTCGATGTCCGCGGCCACCTCGTCGGCCCGGTCCGCGACCAGATCGTTCACGAGCACATGGGCGCCCTGGCTCGCCAGACTCCGAGCGATCCCGGCCCCCATGTTCTGACCCGCCCCGGTCACCAACGCGGTCTTCGTCCCCAGATCGAACATGCAGCGGAACCTACCTCACCGCGTCCCCATGCAATCTCGCCCGCCATGCAATCTCTGGTCACGAAAGGGTCGACGAATTCGGCCGAGAACGACCCTTTCGTGTCCAGAGATCCCACGTGGGGGGGAACTCAGGGGGTCGGCTGGAGGAGGTCCCAGGGGTTGCCCCACGGATCCTCCCAGACGGCGACGATGCCGTAGGGCTCCCGTCGCGGCTCCTCGTGGAAGCGAACGCCGGCGGCCGTCATGCGGGCGTGGTCGCGGGTGAAGTCGTCGGTGTGGAGGAAGAACCCGACCCGGCCGCCGAGCTGGTTCCCGACGGCGGCCTGCTGGTCGGGACCGTCGGCGCGGGCGAGCACGATCCCGGTCTCGGCCCCGACGGGACGCACGACGACCCAGCGCTTGCGGCCCTCGTCTCGGTCCTCCACGAGCTCGAAGCCGAGGACGTCGATGAAGAACGCGATGGCCTCGTCGTAGTCGGGCACGAGCAGGGAGACGAGGGCGACGCGGCTCACGGTTCCAGCTCGGCTCGCACCTCGGCGTCGTGTTCACCGAGACGGGGCGGCCGACGGACCGATGACGTGCCCGCCGGGATGCCGTCGATCCGTACGGGTGAACGGACGCCGACATAGCCGTCGGCCGCGACGGTGGGATCGAGGCCCATCGACTCGCTCCACCCGATCGCTTCCGGGATCGAGTTGATCGGGCCGCAGGGCACGTCGCGGGCGCGCAGGCGCTCGACCCACTCGTCGCGGGTCCCGCCGGCCAGGGTGCGGTTGAGCTCGTCGGCGAGCTCGTCGATGTGGGCCCGGCGGGTCGGGTTGTCGACGAACCGGGGATCGTCGAGGAGGTCGGGCCGGTCGAGCGCCTCGGCGACGAGGGCGAACAGCTTGTTGTTCGCGGCGGCGATGATGAGCTGGCCGTCGCTCGCGTCGTAGGCCTCGTAGGGCGCGATGGACGGGTGGCGGGACCCGTTGCGGATCGGATCGGCACCGCCCATCAGCGTGCCCGTTCCGTGGTTGGTGAGGGTGGCGACGGCGGTGTCGAAGAGGCTCACCTCGACATGACGGCCGACCCCGGTCGTCGCCCGTTCGGTGAGCGCGGCGAGCACGCCGATCGTGGCGTAGAGACCGGTCGTCATGTCGACGATCGGCACGCCGACCCGGGTGGGCGGTCCGTCGGCCTGGCCGGTCATGTGCATGAGGCCGCCCATCGCCTGGGCGACGAGGTCGTAGCCCGCGAGCTGGGCCGCCGGGCCGGTCTCGCCGAAGGCGGTCACCGTGCAGGTGACGACAGCCGGGTTGTCGGCGGCGAGCGTCTCCCGGTCCAGACCACGCCCGGCCATGAAACCCGGGCGGAAGTTGTCGACGACGACGTCGCCGGTGCGGGCCAGCGCTCGCGCGAACGCGAGATCGCCGTCCTCGGACTCGTCGAAGAGGTCGAGCACGATCGAACGCTTCCCCCGGTTGAGCGACTCGTAGTAGGTCGCCCGGTCGAGTTGCTCGTCGTCATCCGGTGCGCGGAACCAGGGTGGCCCCCACGTGCGGGTGTCGTCGCCGTGGCCGGGCCGTTCGATCTTGATGACGTCCGCCCCGAGGTCGGCGAGGTTCTGGGTGACGAGCGGGCCGGCGAGCACGCGGGAGAAGTCGATCACGCGTATCCCGGCGAGGGGAGTGGGTGCGTTGGTCACCCCCGCAATCTGGCAGAGACGCGGCCCCTTGCGCGGTATCGGGGTGCCGACCGTGCCCGCTCAGGCCGGCCGGAGGGCGCGCAACTGGCCCACGTGGGCCGGCAGGTGCATCTCGGCCTGGGTCTCGATGGCGACGCCACCCCACGGCCGGGGACCGTCGAGCATCACCGCACCGGCATGGAGCAGCCGGCAGTGCACCTCGGCGGCCAGCTGTTCGGGCGTCAACCGGGCGAGGGCCGCGACCACCTGACGGGAGGTCGCTCGGCCCCGATCGATCAGCCCGGTTTGATCGCCGGCCGCCGTGGTCCACCGCGCGAGGACGGCCGGGTCCTGACAGCGCTCGTTGGCGAAGGTGGTCGTGCGACCGTGGACGATCGCCTGGCAGACGCCGATCATCGCGAGGTCGTTGAGGGCGACGTGGGCGATGACCTCCGCGGCGGTCCACTCGCCGGCCGGCGCGGGACCGAAGCCGCCGGTCTCGGCTTCGGCGAAGAACATCGCGTACGCGGCATCGAGTGCTTCGAGTTCGGACCGGTCGGCCGGCGACTCGGCACCGTCGGCGAAGTGGTCGAGGGCGTGGCCCCACGCGTTGGGCCCGACGTAGGACCGACGCCGACCCATGGCATCGGCACCGAACGTCTCCCAGCCTCGATGCTCGAGCACGACGCGCGTGCCGTCTTCGTCGGCGTGGAAGTTCACCTCCACCTCGGACGCGTCGTCGTGGTCGCGGCCCGGATGCCACGAGAGAACGAGCCGCGCCGGCGGCTCCCAGACCCGAACTTCGGCCCACACCGACTCCTCGCCGCTGAGCGAACGTTCGACCACGCGATCGTCGGCGAACACGACGCCCCCGGACTCGTCGCCGAAGATGCCGTGGGTCGGGAGCGGCCACCACGCGCCGATCTCCTCGGTGAAGATCCGGAACGCGTCGTCCGGCGTGCGGGGGACCCAGGCGGCGCGAACAACGGGCGGGGGTGTGGTCATGGCGACGTCTCCTTCGAGGCGTGTTCGGCGAACGCGCCGAGGGCGTCGTCCCAGAACGAGTCGACCCAGGCCCGCACCGCGCTGAGGCCGTCGGGGTCGATCCGGTAGAGCCGGCGCGCTCCCTGGGGGCGCACGGCGACGAGGTCGGCTTCGCGGAGCACTCGCAGGTGCTGCGAGACGGCGGGCTGGGAGATGTCGAGCTCGTCGGTCAGCTCCCGCACGCTGCGTTCGCCGGATCGCATCAGCTCGAGCACCCGCCGGCGGGTCGGATCGTGGAGGGCGCCGAGCGCCCGGGCTGCCGTAGACATAAGGAGGTGCTTATCATAAGCAGAGGCGAATGAATCGGTCAACCCTGCGGGCGTCGATCTGGCAGAGTCTCGGACGTGCACGTGAGCATCACCGTCCCGACCGAGGATCCCCGCGACGCCCGGACGATCTATCCGGAGCTCGAAGCGATCGGCTACGACCGGGCGTTCAGCTTCGAGGCGAAGCACGATCCGTTCCTGGCGCTCGCGGTCGCCGGCGAGCACACCAGCCGGATCGAGCTGGGCACTGCGATCGCGATCGCGTTCGCCCGCACCCCGATGACGCTCGCCAACACCGGTTGGGACCTTCAGGCCACCACCGGCGGACGTTTCGTGCTCGGTCTCGGCTCGCAGATCAAGCCCCACATCGAGCAGCGCTACTCGATGCCCTGGTCGAAGCCGGCCGCCCGTATGCGGGAGATGGTGCAGGGCATCCGGGCGATCTGGCAGGCATGGGAGACGGGGGAGCGACTCCGTTTCGAGGGCGAGTTCTACACGCACACGCGGATGATCCCGGCGTTCGATCCCGGGCCGAACCCGTTCGGTCCGCCGCCGATCTTCACCGCCGGGTTCGGGCCACGGTCGACAGCGGTCGCGGGCGAGGTGGCGGACGGCTTCCTCGTCCACCCGGTCAACAGCCGGCGCTCGCTGCAGGAGCTGACGCTGCCGGCGATCGCGACCGGCGCGAACCGAGCGGGGAGGGATCCGGCGGATGTGGAGGTCGTCTGCGTCACGACGATCGTCACCGGCCGCACCGAGGAGGAGTACGAACGCTCGCGCGCCGGCGTGCGCGGACAGCTCGCCTTCTACGCGACGACGCCCGCCTACCTGCCCGTGTTCGAGCTCCACGGCTACGGCGACCTGCATCCGGTGCTCAACGCGATGGCGAAGGAGAACCGGTGGGACGAGATGCCGGCGCTGATCGACGACGAGCTCATCGAGACCATCGCGGTCGTCGGCGAGCCCCACGAGATCGCGCCGAAGATCCGCGAGCGGCTCGCCGGCATCAGCGACCACGTCAGCCTCGTCAACAATCGGGCGCCGGATCCGCGCCACTTCGCCGAGATCGTGGACGGCCTGAAGCGCCCGCCTGCGTAGGCTTGCCCGGTGACCGACTTCATTCGCGAGAAGATCGCCGCTGACTGTTCCGACGGGCCCTACGGCGGCCGGGTGCAGACGCGCTTCCCGCCGGAGCCGAACGGGTTCCTCCACATCGGTCACGCCAAGTCGATCACGCTCAACTTCAGCGTGGCCGACGAGTTCGACGGGACGTGCGTCCTTCGATTCGACGACACCAATCCCGACACCGAGGACAGCCGGTTCGTCGAGGCGATCCAGGACGACGTGCGCTGGCTCGGTTTCGAGCCCGGGGAGCCCGCCTTCGCGTCGGACTACTTCCGCCAGCTCCACGAGTGGGCGGTGCAGCTGATCGAGAAGGGGCTCGCCTATGTCGACGACCAGGACGCCGAGACCATCTCGCTGAACCGCGGTGGGTTCACCACCCCCGGTACCGATTCACCATGGCGGGACCGCTCCATCGAGGAGAACCTCGACCTCTTCGCCCGGATGACGGCGGGCGAGTTCGGCGAGGGCGAGAAGGTCCTGCGGGCCAAGATCGACATGAACCACGAGAACATGCAGATGCGTGATCCCGTGATGTACCGCATCCGCCACACCCACCACTTCCGCACCGGCGACGAGTGGAAGGTGTATCCCACCTACGACTGGGCCCACGGGCAGAGCGATGCCATAGAGGGCACCACGCACTCGCTGTGCACGCTCGAGTTCGACACCCATCGGCCGCTCTACGACTGGTTCATGGAGCAACTCGAGCTCGACGGGGATCGCCCCCGTCAGACCGAGTTCGCCCGGCTCAACCTGACCCACACGGTGCTGTCGAAGCGCAAGCTCCGTCAGCTGGTCGACGAGGGCCATGTCGACGGGTGGGACGACCCCCGCATGCCGACGCTTCGAGGCCTGCGGCGGCGCGGCTACCCGCCGGAGGCGATCCGCGAGTTCGCGTCGCACATCGGGATCGCCCGCGTCAACGGCACCCACGAGATCGAGCTGCTCGAGTCGTTCGTGCGGACCCACCTCAACACGCACGCCCAGCGGCGCATGGCCGTCCTCGATCCGATCGAGGTCGTCATCACGAACTGGCCCGAGGGTCTCGTGGACGTGCGGGAAGCGGTCAACAATCCGGAGAACGAGGCGGACGGCACCCGTGAGGTTCCGTTCAGCGGCCGGTTGTTCATCGAACGCGACGACTTCATGGTCGACCCGCCGAAGAAGTTCTTCCGGCTCGCCCCCGGGCGTGAAGTCCGGTTGCGGGCCGGCTACTTCATCACGTGCGACGACGTGGAGACCGACGCCGATGGCAACGTCACCCGCCTGCGGTGCACCTACGACCCGGAGACGGCCGGCGGGCAGGCCCCCGACGGGCGCAAGGTGAAGGCGACGATCCACTGGGTCTCCGCCGAGCATGCGGTCGACGCCGAGGTGCGGCTCTACGACCGCCTGTTCACCGCCGAGCACCCTGGCGCGGACGGCGAAGACCCGCTGGCGTCACTCAACCCGGCGTCGCGCGAGGTCCGCACCGGCTGCAAGCTCGAGCCGGCGCTGGCCGACACCCCGCTCGGCGAGGTCGTGCAGTTCGAACGGCTGGGCTACTTCGCCCACGATCTCGACACGCCCCTCGTGTTCCACCGCACCGTCGGCCTCCGCGACGAATGGGCCAACATCCAGAAGCGCCAGTCGAAGCCCTGACCCACCCCCACCCCGCAATCTCGCCCCCACCCCCAATCTCTGCCCCACCCCCGCAATCTCTGGTCATGAAAGGGTCGGTGTGGGCGACCCTTTGGTGACCACAGATCGCTCGGTGGGAGAGATTCGGCGGTCAGAGCGACCCTTTGGTGACCAGAGATTGCTGCTGTGTGCGGGCGGGGGGGCGGGTCTAGAGGGTGGCGAGGGTGTGGAGGTAGGGCCAGGCGAGGGTGGGCGGGATGCCGCCGCAGAGGGGCTGGAGGGCGAGGGTGCCGTAGCGGTCGCGCAGGGTGCGGGCTTCGTCGGTGGTGACGATGCGGTACGCCCCGTTCTCGGCGCGGAGCTCGTCGACGCTGGTGGCCCGGCTGACGGACAGGGCGGCGGCGTCGCCCGTCCATTCGGCATAGGTCACGGCGTCGTGGAGCAGGTACTCGCCGATCTCGGCCCAGGCGGCGTCGGGGTCGTCGGCGACGAACAGCGACGTCGGTGAACCGTCGCCGGGAGCCATGCACAGCCCCGGCGGATTGCCCGCCTCGATCGCGGCGGCGTCGTAGGCGTCGGCCAACGCCGGGTCCGCATGCTGGGGCACGAACATCATCCCGAGCCGGCCGGCCCGACGGGCCGCCGCCGCACTGCCACCGCCGTACATGACGGTGGGGCCGCCCGCCGTGAACGGCGCCGGTGTCACCTCGATGGTGCGGCCGTCCCACTCGAAGCGCTCGCCCCGCAGCGCTCGGGTCAGCACCTCGAGCCGCTCGTCCATGAGGGCGCCGCGGCGCCGCGGATCCACGCCGAACATCGCGAACTCGGCGTCGCGGTAGCCCAGCCCGACCGTGTAGGTCACCCGCCCCTGGCTGAGGTGGTCGAGGACCACCATGTCCTCGGCGAGCTTCACGGGGTCGTACATCAGGGCGAGCAGCGCGCCGACGTTGATCGGCAGCGTCGACGTGCGGGCGGCCGCGGCGCCGGCCATCACGAGCGGTGACGGCAGATAGCCGTCGCTCGACGAATGGTGCTCGGAGAAAAGGCCGAGCATCGCGCCGTTCGCCTCGCCCCATTCGCACATCTCGAGCGCGGCCGCGTAGAGCTCGCCCATCGACGCGGGCGAGTGGGGAGCGAGCCGGAAATCGAAGCGCAGGATGAACATCGAGGGAGACTTACACGACGCGGTGGGCGAAGCCGAATGAACGACCGCGGTCGACGAAGCGCTCCTCGTCCTCGGTGGCCTCCCGACCCACGTCCGGGTGGGCGACGATGCCCTCGAGGAAGTGTTCCACCGATCGCAGGTGCAGCTCGGACATCGAGTCGCACGGCTCGGCCCGCAGCCCGGTCGACTCGCCCAACGCCGCGGAGGCGTCGAAGTCGACATGGAGCTGGACGTAGCCCTCGAGGTTGGGCGTGCGCAGGCCGAACTCGACGTGGACCGTCTCGTAGCGGTGGAGGTACTCGTCGTGGGTGAAGTCGGCCCGCCGATGCATGAGGTACTGATAGCGGACCGAGGCCGGCGCTGCCGGTTCGATGAAGACCCGGTCGCGGCCGACGATCGCCATCGAACGCGCGGCGTCGATCAGCGGCCCGAGCTCGGTGGCGACGTCCACGAGGGCGTCGATCGCGTCGCCTGCGGCCTCGACGGCCGCGGTCTGGGGCGACGCGGCGCCGTGGAAGCAGGCTGGGTCCCGCCGGAGCACGGTGAGCGCAGGACCCACCGAGGCGAGCGCGGGCCCGAGGTCATGCCCGCCCGCGGGCACGAGGTGGAGCAGGGCTCGGGTCGCGTCCACGGCGGCGTCAGCCGAGCAGCTCGCGGAGCACCGCGAGATCGTCGACGGCCTGGGCGAACAGCAGCTCCGGTTGGTCGAGGTCGGGTTCGCCGGTGCCGTGGACGAACTCGAGCGTCCACGTGCCGTCGAACCCGAGCGACGTGGCGACGGCGATCTTCTCGGCCAGCTCGTCGCGGATGTCGGCAAGCTTCGGGGATCCGGTGAACAGATGGTTGACGTGCACGTGGCTCATCCGGTCGCCGTAGGAGGCGAACTTGGCCCGGATCGTGTCGAGATCGTCGTGGGTGTGGAACAGGGCACGGCTCCCGGCCGGCAGGACCTCGGCGGCGAAGGCCGGGTCGTCCATCGCGGAGCCGTCGTGGCACTCGCACACCAGCTCCACGCCGGGGAGCGCGGCGGCGAACCGCGAGAGCCGGTCGCGGTACGCGGCGCGGGCGTCGTCGTCTCGCTCGGGCCCGGTGTTCCACTTGGCCTTCCTCGCGCCGGAGCGGCGGATCCACGACGCGGCCTCGTCCCGTTCGGCGTCGTCGGGATCGTCGAAGCCGACATAGGTGTTGAACACGCCCACGCCGAGCGGGTGGCCGAAGACCGCGTCGACCTCGTCTTTCGGTGCGGTGCGCACATGGTGTTCCCAGAGCTCGATGCCGTCGAAGCCGGCGTCGGCGATGCGGTCGAGCCACGGTGAGATCGCCATCGGCGGTGCCGCGTCCGGCGCGAACCACGCCCACCGCCCCGGCTCGATCGCGATCGTTCCGAGGAGGATCTCGGTCACGCCGAGGCGCCCGCCGGGTCGATGGCGAAGTGGGAGATCTGGATGTCCTCGGCGCCATAGTCGGCGAAGTTGTCCTCGGCCCGGCCCCGGATGAACTCCCGCCAGGTGAACGGCCGGTAGCGGGGGCCGGTGGCCGCGAGCTCGCCGATGGGCTCGATCACGCAGTCCCGGGGCGGGTTCGAGAAGAAGGGGATGGAGTAACGGCTGCGGTCGGTCATCGGCACGACCCGGTGCACGGCCGCCTTGTAGCGGTCGTTGGTCCAGACCTGGAGGGTGTCGGCGAGGTTGACGACGATGGTGCCCGGCCGGGGCTCGACGTCGATCCAGCCGTGTTCGGACGACTCGGCCTGGAGCCCGCCGGTGTCGTCCTGGAGGAGCAGGGTGAGCACCCCCGGGTCGGTGTGGTGGCCGAGCGCGACATCGCCGAGCGGGTTGAGGCCGTCCCGCTCGTCCGCCGGGACGGGGTCACCGACCGGATAGTGGTTGAGCCGGACCGTGCTCGTGGTGCGGGCCGTGGTGTGCGTCGCGGCGAGCGCCGGATCGAGTTCGAGGGTGCGCTGCACCAGGTCGAGCGTGCGCGCCGCGAGCCGGGCGAAACCGTCGAAGAAGTCGGTCATCGTCTGACGGAACCCGTCCGGACCGGCCGGCCAGCGGTTCGGATTGTGTTCGGCGGGGATCTCCGGATCGATGAAGTCGAAGACCTCCTTGCTGTCGCGCTTCTGTTTCGTGAGCTCGCGGTCGTACCAGCCGAGCATCGCCTCGGGACTGCGGCGGATGGCCTCCTTGTTCGCCGGGTCGGACGCGAAGAACGCCTCGGTCGCGCGCCAGGTCCGATCGATCAAGTCGTCGAGGCCGTGGCCGGTCAGGAGGAAGAACCCGTGGTCGGCGCAGGCGGTGTCGAGTGCGGCCAGCGAGGTCGCCGTCGGGTCGCTGATGTCGACGGTCGGGACGAGATCCATGGGCCGACGCTAAACCGTGCCGCGCCGGGTCACCAGACCAGCGGGATGTGACCCTTCGGGTAGGTCGACGCGGCGAAGCACCAGAACTCGATGGCGTGACGGTGGACGGTCATGCCGGGCGCGGTCGCCGTGCGGTGCAGGTTCATCTCGTCGAAGATCACGATGTCGCCCGCCGTGATCTGGGGGCGGACGATCGGCGCGTTCAGGCGCTCGATGACCGGGTCGCCGACGGCCCAATCGAAGAAGGAGCCCTCGGTGCCGGTCTCGACGATGTGGTCCATGCGGTCGGCGACGAGGTCGAGCCCGGGCGCGTCGACGCCGCAGTCCGTCAACGCCAGCCAGATGTTGATCGCCCGGATGTGGTCGCCCAGGAAGGCGCCGTCCTGATGCCAGCCACCGATCTTGTCGGGCTCGACCCGGCGCATCGTGCACTTGTTCGCCGACATGACCGGGCGGTCGCCGAGGAAGTCCTGCACCACGTCGTGGAGCCCGAGCGAGCCGTAGAGCTCGAGGAGTTCGAACATGCCGCGGGGACTGTCGGCCAGCAGCACACCGCCGGCTTCGGTGATGAACCGGCGCCGGAGGGCCTGGGGTCGTTCGGGCAGGGTGTCGAGGGCGAGCCGGTCCGCCTTCAGCGGGTAGTAGGTGCTGTCGCCGCGGTCGTCGAGGTCGTCCGGGTCCGTCACCTGGGCGAGCGCCCGCTCGATGGTGCCGATGAGCGACTGGACCGCGGTCTGGTCCAGCGCGGCGGGGACATAGAGGGCGCCGTGGGACTCGAGGGCCGCACGGACGGCGCCGGCGGTCATCTCCTGGAGCGAGATCTCCGGCAGGCCGGATGCACCGATGGGCGGCGCCGCCGGGTCGGCCGGCACGGGTGGGTCCGGCACGGCCGAGGTGAGGGCGACCCAGCTGCGGTGGCGGAGATCGGTGATCTTGCGTTCGATCTGGTCGTCCCGGCTGGCCCGGTTCGCGACGGTCAGGAGGTCGATTGCTTCGTCCCACGCCCCGGCCGCGCTCAGTCGCTCGGCGTCCTCGAGGATGTCGGTGGTCATCGGACCGCCTGCCGGTCGTGGTACAGCGTCTCGGCGAAATCGTAGAGCGCCAGGTCCAGCGCATTGTCGTGGGCGATGCGCTCGATGAGGTGGTCGGGCGCCTCCTCGGGTTCGGTCGTGTTCGACACGATCTGCTGATCGCCGACGAGTCCGTAGCGCGCCGCGAGGTCGTTCCAGAACTCGTCCAGGAGGGGTTGGAGGCCGAACGCGTCGAGCGACGCCACCCCGGCCTTCGCGTCGTCGAGGCGAGCGGGCGTGTCGTCGACGTCGGTGAGCACCCCGTCACCCGGGCCCATCTCGTCGGACTTGATCGCGAACATGCGGGTCATGTGGTTGCGGATCAGGCCGGCGAACCGGAACGGGTCGTCGTAGAGCTCCTCGAGTGATTTCTCCCGGTCGGCCGTGTTGATGCGCTTCTGGTGGCGCAGGTACGACAGGGTCCGCTCGATCGGTGGGCGCAGCACGCTCAGCGTCACGAAGGGCGCGTCGAGCAGTTCCACCACCGAGAGGGGGAAGTGGCCGGCGACGACGCGGATCTCGTCGCCGCGGACGGCCCAACGATCGAGGAGGTGGGTGAGGGAGATGACGGACAGGCGCTTGTCGGTGCCGTCCGTGGCGTTGGGGTAGATCGCTTCGTCGGGGAAGGTCGCCCGGAACCGGTCGCGCACGGTCGTGCCGGCCGTCTTCTGGAGGTGGACGACGAAGAATCGCGTGGGGTCTTCACTCACAGGAGGATGAGAGTAGCAGGCGTTGGTTCTGCCACCGAGAGCGGCGCTCTGACCCTTCTTCGTGGTCGATCCGGCTGCTACCCTCAGCTGCGCGATGGACGTTTCGCGATGACGTACGACTGGGCATTCCTGCCGATGAGCGAGTCGACCTCGATCGTCGACGACCCCGTCGCGCTGCGCGCCCGGTTGGAGGAGGACGGCTACCTCTACCTGCCGAAACTCCTGGACCGCGACGACGTCCTGGCGGTGCGTCGCGACGTGCTGCGCGCCCTCGGCGAGGCCGGCTGGACGGACCCGGAAGCGCTGCCGATGGCCGGGCGCGTCGGCATCGAACCCGCCCGCGAGGGCGATCCGGCGTTCTTCGACGCGCTCGATCGCGTGCAGAAGCTCGAGTCGTTCCACACGCTCGCCCACCAGCCGGCACTGGTCGCCGCGATGCGAGCGGCCCTGGGCGAGTCGGCCTTCCCCCATCCACTCAAGATCGCGCGGCTGGTGTTCCCCGACTTCGAGGCGATCAGCACGCCGCCCCACCAGGACTATCCCAACAATCAGGGGACGGAGAAGCTGACGGCGACCTGGATCCCGCTCGGCGACATGGCGGCCGAGCTCGGCGGGCTCGCGATCCTGCGCGGATCGCACAAGTGGGGCCCGTTGCCCCTGACCAACCATCTGGGGGCCGGCAACCGGTGCGCGATGCTCCCGCCGGAGATGCTCGAGGAGTGCCGGTGGGTCACCACGCGCTTCGAGGCGGGCGACGTCCTCGTCTTCCCGTCCCTCACCGTGCACGCCGCCCTCCACAACCTCTCGGGCATGTTCTTCCGGCTGTCGATCGACTTCCGGTGGCAACTCGAGGGTGAGGCGCTCACGGCCGGGTGCCTCGAACCCCACTTCGGCCGGCTCAGCTGGGACGAGATCTACGAACAGTGGAGGAGCGACGAGTTCCAGTACTACTGGCGGGATCTGGACTACGACGTCGTGCCCTTCCAGGAGCTCGAGATCGTCGAGACGCTGAGCGAGGACGAGTTGATCGCGGAGTTCCTGCAGCAGCAGGCCCGGACCGCCGCCCGCCAGGGGCAACGCCCTCCGGTGACGTCGTGACCCCGGTGCGGGACCGCATCGACGCCCTGCGCGACGCGGGTGACCCCGTCGCGGCGCTCGATGCCGCGATCGAGGCGCTGCGTGGCGGCGCGGACCCGGCGCTCGAGTCGCTGCTCGTCGAGCTGCGACACGAGGCGTTCTTCCAGGCCGCGCCCCCCGTCCCGGTCGCGGTCGAGCCGGAGCCGCCGCGTCCCCGATCCGGGGCGGACCTGCCCGAGTTGGCGAGAGACGAACTGACGGCCGACGCGCTGCGCGACGGCATCGCCACCCACGGCTGTGTGCTGGTGCGCGGACTCATCGACGAGTCCGAGGCCGGCGAGCTCCGTGACGGCATCGATCGGACGTTCGCCGCGTTCGACGATCGCCAGGCCGGCCACCGCGACCCGGACGATGCGCCATGGTTCACGCCGTTCACGCCGTCGGTCGGCGACTATCGCATCGGCGGCCGGAAGTTCATGCGGGAGAGCGGCGGCGTCTGGACCGTTGACTCGCCCCGCATGATGTTCGTCCTCACCGAGCTGATCGAACGTCACGGACTGGGCGACCTCGTCGCCGACTATCTCGGCGAGCGGCCGGCGCTGTCGGCCAACAAGTGCAACCTGCGCCGCGTGCCGGTCGACACCCAGACGAACTGGCACCAGGACGGTGCCTTCCTGGGGCGGGAGGTGCGCTCGCTCAACCTCTGGCTGGCGCTGGGCCCCTGCGGTGTCGACGCACCGGCACTCGATCTCGTGCCCCGACGCCTCGACCGGATCGTGGAGACGGGCACGCCGGGCGCGATGTTCGACTGGTCCGTCGCCCCGGACAAGGTCGCGGAGGCTGCGGGCGACGTGGCCGTGGTCCGCCCGACATTCGAGGCCGGCGACGCCCTCTTCTTCGACCACCTGTTCCTGCACCGCACCGGCGTGAGCGAGGGCATGACCAGTGAACGGCACGCGATCGAATCATGGTTCTTCGCCCCGTCGTCGTACCCCGACGGGCAGATTCCGATCCTGCTCTGAGCGGCTGACGGGCGCGGCTCAGACGGCGATCGAGCAGCCGTACTCGAAGAGCGCGATGTCGTCCGCCTGGTCCTCCACGATCCGGGCGACGAGGTCCTCCGGGGCTTCGGTTCGACTCGTGCGATTCGCATAGCGGGGCGGCCCGAGGTCCCATCCGAACCGCCGGGCCAGTTCGTCGCAGAACGGCTCGAACCGGGTCTGGATCCCGACGACGTCGATCGTGTCGAGGGCGTCCTTCGCCTGCTGGAGGCGCGCCGGGGTGAAGTCCACCTCGGTGAGCATCCCGCCGGTCATCTCCTCGACGGTGAGGCTGAGCATCTTCACCATGTGGTTCCGGATGACGAGCCGCCGCCACGGGTCCTCGTACAGCTCGGCGAGCGGGACGTCCTCCATCCCCGGCGTCTTCTCGCGATAGTGCCGAAGGCTCGACAGGGTGCGCTCGACCGGATGACGGAGCACGGTGAACGTGCGGAACCCGCCGCCGAGCAGTTCCGTGGTGCACAACGGGAAGTGGCCGGTGACGACCCGGATCTCGTCGCCGCGCGCCTCGACTGCCGCGATCGCGGCTTCGGGCAGGATGGTGACGTCGGGCTTCTGGCCGTCGTGTTCGCCCGGATAGAGCTGCTCGCGGGGGAACGCCTCGTTGAGGCGTTGCCACAGCGACGTGCCCGCGGTCTTCTGCATGTGCAGGAAGAAGAAGCGGTCGGCCACGGTCACTCGCTACGGCGCAGGAACCCGCCCGGGTTGAACGTGAGTCCGTGCTTCTCCACCCGCGTGTCCTGCATGAAGTCGCCGTGCTCGACGAGAATCCGGCGGACTGCGTTGAGCGGTGACGGGCCGTAGGCCGGCCAGACCGGGTGACCGCCGTAGATGGTGTTCTCCATGATGACGTAGCTCCCCGGCCGGACCATCGGCGAGTAGGCCGCGAACTCGGTCTGGAGCGTGGGCGCCGGCGCGCCGGAGCTGATCACGACGAGAGCGTGGGGGTCGTCGCCGACCAGGGCACGGACCTCGGCGATCGTTTCCTCGTCCGAGGGCACGCCCCGCACCTTCGTGAGGCGGGGATGGTTCGCCGGGTCCGATCCGTGACGACCCACCGCGATGACCTCGCCGTGGCCGAGCACAGCGCAGACGGTCGCCAGATAGTGGGCGGTGCCGGCGCCCGGCACCGTGGTGACGACGACATGGTCGGGGCGGATCCGGTCGAGCAGCTCCTGGTAGACGAGGAGGTCGCTCGGCGCGTTGACGAGGGGCTGGCCCCGCCAGGTGGAGTCCTGCCAGGCGAGGCTGTGCCAGTAGGCGTCGACGAACGAGGTGACCAGCTCGTCGGGCATCGGGTGGGCCCGCTCGGGGAGGCCGTCGACCCCGGTGTCGACGCGGCCCCGGCCGAACGAGGAGGCCGTCAGTCGGCGGCTGCGGGTGCGGTTCGACGCCACCGACTCGAACCCACCCACGTAGCGGACCGTCCGAGCCGGTCCTCGCATCGTGCGGCCCGTCCGTGACGCATAGTCCTCGCCGTAGCCGAAGGTCTTGGCCCGACGCCCTTCGACCTCCGTGTCGTTCGTGGTCGTGCCGCCGTGGACCTGGTGGAACGAGCCTTCGCCGATGATGCTCGACAGGGTGACGTCGGGATGCGAGGCGAGCCGTTCGTAGATCTCGAGGTTCGCGTAGCCGCCACCCGGCATCGAGAAGCTGTCGTCGAAGCCACCGACCTGCTCGAGGAGCTCCCGGGGGGCGAAGAGGCAGTTGCTCTCGAGGATGCCGTCGAACCAGTCGCGGCTGCCGATGAAGTGGCCGATCTCGAAGAGCCGGTACCCGTCCGAGGGCCATTCGATCCCCGTGAACAGAGCGTCCTCGTCGGACTGCGTGTACTCCTCGGCGAGGTCGGGCTGCTGGCCGGGGCCGACGTACCACTGTTGGGTGGCGACCACGGTCGGGCTGTAGGCGTCGAGGGCCGTCATGCCGTGACGGAGCACGCCGGGCGTGAGCACGTGGGCGCCGTCGATCATCAGCGCGACGTTCGTGCCGGTCGTGGCCGCGATGCCCTCGTTCAGGCCGTGGGTCGGCGACGGCGGCGCATCGGCCCCCATGTCGAGCAGACGGAACTCCGCGCCGAAGCTCTCCACGAACGCGGCGTCGAGGGCCTGGTCGGGGTCGGATCCGTTGTCGACGACGATGACCTCGTAGTGGAGGTCGTCGATGCCGCGCTGGTAGCCGCGCGTGAGCGAGTGCAACGTGCGTTCGGCCTCGCGGCGCATGTTGTGGAACACGACGACGATCGACAGATCCAGCCGGTCGGTGGGTCGTCCCCCGACGGTGGGCGCCAGCGGGGCGCGGTCGCGGACCACCGACGTCGAAGCCGCGGGAACGGTCTCGTCGGCCTTGATCCACGCCGTACCGGTCCACGCGATGCGATCGAAGTCGTCGATGCCGCGCTCGGTGCGGAACGCCTGCACCGCGGCCGCAGTCTGCGGGTCGTGCTCGTCCTCGACCACGACGATGCCGCCGGGTGCCACCCGGTCGTAGAGCGCCTCGAGGGCGGCACCGGCCTCGGCGCCGAGGCCGGGGCCGAGGCGCAGCACGGCGATCGACGAGATGTCGGCGTCCGGGAGCGTGTTGGAGGGCTTGCCCTGGAGGAAGCGCACGTCGTCGTCGAGCAGGTCGAAACGGGCGAACCCGTCGCGCACCTGGTTGAGGTCCGACAGCAGGTCGGCCGTGCCGGCCTCCCGCCAGGACCGGGCTCCGTCAGGCGGGGAGGCCCGGAACTCGTCGACCACCCACATCGCACGGTTCGGCGTCTCCAGGATGTCGAGCAGGCCCTTCATGAACATCGACGAGCCGCCGCGGCCGACGCCGACGTCGACGATGTCGCCATCCACGCCGTCGTCGTCGGCCCGGCGCAGTGCGGCCTCGAGCTGGTCGAGGCGTTCGCGGCCCATGTCCGCGTACGCGAAGTGACCGGGGCGGTCGGTGGCGCCGGGCGCGCCGGACTCGCGAGCGGCGCGGCGCTCGCGCATGTTCCGGGCTCGGGCCTTGACGGGGTCGCGCAGCTCCTCCTCGTTCAGGTCGCGGCCGCTGCGCAGGCAGGCGAGCAGGTAGTCGATGCGCTCTTCGTTCTCCAGATAGTGCTCGTCGAGGAGGCTGCCCTTCAGCAGGTCGATGTAGCGGTCCGTCGCCCGACCGAGGCGCTCGTTGCGCATCCGGTCGATGTTGTGCTCGAAGACGACCCCTTCGAGGCGGATCTGTTCGGAGAGCTCCAGGAGTTCCTGGGTGCCCTCGTGGGATTCGAGCCGGTCGAGGAACGCCACGACGTCGGGATGGGCGGCGAGGTACTCCTCGTCGGCGACGATCGCGAGCCCGAAGTAGATCGGGAGGATGACCTGCCGGATCGGCTTGTCGTGCTCGGCGATGAAGTCGTCCAGGCCGGTGCGCACGCCGTTGCGGGGCCCGCCTTCCTCGACCGCGTTCTCCAGCGTGATGTTCATGCCGCCGGCCGGGAGCAGCTTGGTTCGCCCGGGCATCATGCCCTTGCGCTCGTGGGGCTGGCGGTGCTCCTGTGGGATGTCGGAGGGGTTGTAGTAGAGGTCGCGGCGACCGTAGGGCCACCCGACGTCGTGGAGGATCATCAGTGGCAGCGGCTCGCCGGCCCGTTTGGCCCCGGCGGCGAGCTCGCGGCACTCGTTGTAGACGGTGTACCAGTTGTGGTCGCCGTCGATCAGGGCGAGGTCGAACGCGGGGAGGTCGGAAAGCACCTCGAGGCTGAGCGACTTGTGGAAGATGTAGCGACCGGGGAAGGCGGCCTCGTGGGCGCTCGGGTCGAACTGGGGCAGCGGATCGATGACGTGCAGCTCCGCGTCGGGGCGGAGGTCATCGAGCATCTTCGCCGTCGTCTCACCCCGCAGCGCCCCGATCTCGACGATGCGGCGGGCATCCGCGATGAGCACGAGCGGATTGATGACGGTGTCCCAGAACGGATACATGCAGGTTCCTCAGGTGCGGAGAGTCAGGGGTCGCGGCGGCGAGTGGACCACGGATAGTGTGGAGCCGACCACCTGAAGCGGTCAAGGGGACCACCCGGCCCAGCTCGGGGACCAATGTTAGGCCCAGTCCACGCCGTGTACCCTCTGCGGGTCATGGCCACACGTCGCGAGCGTTGGATCGGGGTCGAGAACACCCCGGGGCGCGAGGAGTTCTGGGCCGAGTGGCGCGCTCGTCAGCCGGGGTTCCGCGAGGCCGTCATGGCCGATGCCCGCATGGCCGCCCGCAACCGCGGTGAGATCGACGAGGTCGACGGGGCCCTCGACGCCATCGTGCTCGTGGTCCGTCTGTGCTTCACCGCCGACGCCTTCCTGGCGCAGGTGCTGTACCGCGCCCGCGTCGCCCTGCGGGTCCGGCGGGTGCCCGTGCTTCCCCGGTTGCTGCACCTCCTCTCGATCTCCCGGGGCCAGATCTGTATCGGCGATCCCGTCGAGATGGCGCCGGGGGTCTACCTCCCTCACGGCCAGGTGGTCATCGATGGCATCACCGTCATCGAAACGAGGGTCGTGATCGCACCGTTCACCACGATCGGTCTGCAGGCCGGTGCATTCCACGGGCCGGTCGTGCGTGAGGGTGCCCGGATCGGCACGGGCGCCCGCGTGCTCGGTGACCACGAGATCGGCGCCGGCGCCGAGGTCGGCGCCAACGCCGTTGTCACCCGCGATGTCGCGCCGGGCGCCGTGGTCGTCGGGATCCCGGCGCGTGTCCTCGGCTCGGGCGACGGATGATCGCCACGTTCGTCTACCCGTCGACGGGCAACGTCACGGGCGGCGAGGCGGTGCTCTACGAGTTCGCGAACGCGTTGAGCCGCCGCGGCGTGGAGGTGCACTTCCTTCACGGTCCGGCGTGGCCGGATCGGGTCTCCTCGCTCGACGACATCCCCGCGGTCTGCCGGCAGGCGGACGTGGTCCACCATCTCGTCGACGCGCTCGACGACCCGGCCGTGCCGGCGTCCGATGTGGTCTTCCACTCGGCCGCTCCGGAGCGTCTCGGTCTGCCCGTCACTGTCGTGCAGGGTCATCGGATGCTCTCGGAGCAGTGGGAGGCCGATGCCTTCCGCTCGCCGGGTCTGAAGGTCTGCGTGGCGGCGTGGCTGCTCCGGATCGGTGAGAGCTATGGCGTGCCCCGCGAGCGCATGGTCCATGTGCCACCGGGGCTCGATCACGACGTGTTCCGTCCCCATCGGCCGCTCACGGATCGGTCGATCGACGTGACGGTGCTGCACCACCCATTCCGCGAGAAGGGCTGGCCCACGGCGAGGGCGATGCTGGAACAGCTCCGGGCGCAGCGGCCCGACATCCGCGGCACCGTCTTCGGTCGACGGGTGCCCGACGACCTGCCCGCGGGTGTCGCGTTCATCGACTCACCGGATCACCAGCAGCTCGCCACGGAGATCTACAGCGACACCCGGATCTTCGTGCAGACCAGCCGCAACGAGGGCTTCGGGCTCACCCCGCTCGAAGCGATGGCGTGCGGCGCGGCGCTGGTCACCACCGACTGCGGCGGCTCGGAGGACTACGCCCTCCCGGGGCGCACGGCCGACGTCGTCGCAATCGACGACGCTCCAGCGGTCGCACGAGCCGTGATCTCACTGCACGACGACGAGCCGCGTCGGCTTGCCTACGCGCAGGCCGCGACGGCGCACGCCCGCACGTTCGACTGGGACGACGTGGGGGCGAGGCTGGAGACAGCCATCGGCGCGTACGTTGCCGATCCCGCACCGTTTCTCGTCGAACCGGGGCCCGAGCGGCCCGAACTGCGCTGAACGTCAGCGCCCGAAGGCGCCCGGATCGGCGAGGTAGTCGGCGAAGAACGACTCCATGAGCGCACCACTGCGGTCCCACGTGAACCCGAGGGCACGATCGCGTCCCGCCCGCGCGATTGCGGTGCGCAGCGGGTCGTCGGTGATTGCGCGCAGGGTCGCGGCGAGCAGGGCGTCGGCGTCCATCGTCGGGCTCACCAGGGCGGTGATCTCCTGCTCGGCGTAGTCCTCGGGGCCGCCGCAATCGGTGGTCACGAGGGCGGCCCCGCACGTCATGGCCTCCAGATTGGTCAGTCCGAAGCCCTCGACCACGCTGGAGCAGAGGAACACCGACGCCGTGTTGTACAGCTCGTCCACGAGCACGTCCGGTTCAGGCTCGCGGTGATATGTCAACCAGGTCGGGATCTCGGGTGGAGCCCAGGTGCCGAACGCGGAGAGCCGCACGTCGGGACGCTCCTCGTGCAGGCGGCCGAGGACCTCGATGGCGAGGTCGCCGCCCTTCATCGGATGCGAGTTCCAGCAGAACACGACATGCGGTCGGCGATCCTCGATCGGTTCGCGCAGCGAGAAGCGATCGTGGTGCAGGGCGATCGGGGTGTGGATCAGCTCGTGCTCCGGGACGCCGAGCTCGGTGCCGATTCGCAGCAGCCAGCGGGCGACGCACGCCTTCGGCGCCCGGGTCCGATAGGCGGCGATCTCGTGCGCCTCGGGGTACATGCGCCACCCCTGGATCACCTTGACCGGAAGCCCGAGCCGTGGGTTCTCGTCGACCGCGGGAGCGTGCCCCACGAACACGTCGGCGTCGGGGAGGGCGGACACGTCCGCGACGCCACCCTCGACGAACTGGTGGTTCACCGCAGCGTCGAACGTGAACCAGGGGAGTTCATCGAGTGACGCAACCGCGTCGTCACCGAACAGTTCGTGGTGCAGGAGGGTGACGTCGTGACCGCGGTGGGCGAGTGCGGTGGCGAACTCGTAGGTGATGGCGACACCGCCGACCGGATGGCGAGTGCTCGGAACCGGAAAGGAGAGCTTCACGCCCGTTGACCGGGATCGAAGAGCGAACGGAGATGGTTCGTCGCCGCCGGATCGTCGGCGATCGCCTTCGCGAGATAGACGACCTCCCCCTGGTCCAGGAAGACCTTCCCCGCATAGAGGTCGTGGGTCGCCTCGAGGGTGTGATCGATGCGACGGCGGTCGTCACGCGAGTCGTACTCGACGTAGAGCACCTTGATCGTCGGCAGCAACGCGGTGAGGCTCGCGAGCACGGCTGCCTCGAATCCCTCGACGTCGAGTTTCAGGATGTCGATGCGGGCGAGACCGGTGTCGGCCGCCCACCGCCCGGCGTGACGTACGGACACCATCTCGTGGTCGTCCGCCGTCCATTCGCTCGGGGTGAGCGACGTCATGCCACTGTCCTCGGCCCCCTGGTAGATCGGAAGTTCGCCGTCGTCGTCGGCGAGAGCGATCGGATGGATCGTGATGTTCGGGTACGCGGCGGCGTTGCGCTCGAGGATCGACCGCTGGAGGCTTCCGGGTTCGATCGTGTGGATCTCGGCCTCGGGGTAGTGCCGGGCGAAGTGCACCGCGGTGGCCCCGCAGTTGCCGCCGGCGTCGACGACGATCCGGACGTCATCGACGAAGGGAAGGACCGGATACGTCTGGTCCTCGAGGATCCCCTTGGACACCCACGCCGACGCGATCGTGTCCTCGCACTCGAACTCGAACGGGGGGTCGGCGTCGATCGTCAGCTTCACAACCCGCGAAGCTTAGGGCGTGCGCCCCGGGGCGCGAATGGGTCTCGCGGCCGTATCTCACGCCGAGGGCAGGCGGTACCCTCGCGGCCGTGGACTCCGACAGGTTCGTCTCCCGCGCGCTGGAGAACGTCATCCTCGAACACCGGGCGGCCGGCGATCCGTTCGCGTTTCCCCACACCGTGCAGGTCACGTCGTTCGGCGGATCCGGGACGACCTCGCTCACTCGCGCGTTCGTCGACGCCGATCTCGACCTGCCGCGCGGACCCGGTCAGTGGCCTCACAAGCACCTGCGCCGGCCACCGGCCGCGGACGTGGTGCCGGAGGGCTTTCGGGTCGTGTATCCGGTCGGCGACCCCCGCGATGCCGTCCTGTCGTTGTTCCGCCGCTCGTATCAGGTGGGCCACTGGAAGGCGATGCACGTCACGCCCACGGGTCTCGGCGAGCCGCCGCCGACGCTCGGTTCACTGCCGGATTTCCTCGAGGCCGGTGTGGACGAGTTCGCCATGGCGGATCACCTCAGGGGCTGGCTCGATCATCCGGGCGACTATCCCGTGATGTTCCTGCGTTTCGACCTGATCGAGGACGCCTGGGACGAACTGGCCGATTTCGTCGGGCTCCCCGCCGGGTTCGAGCCGCTGCGCTACGAGGACCGGCACAGTGACTGGAGTCGCACCCCTGCCGAGGTCCGAGAGCCGCTCGATGCCATGTACGGCGAACTGGCGCGGGAGATCGCCGACTTCCCGGCGGTGCAGGTCCGATGACCGACCGAGCGCCCGATCGCGACTTCGTCTTCAACATCGTGTGGACGGGCATCGTCTTCCCGTACCTGTCGCATCTCGTCGCCACCCAGCTCGCGCAGAGCGACGCGCGGTTCCGCTTCGTCCTCAACGCCTGTGCTCCGGACCAGATCGGTCTCATGGAGGCGTTCGCCGAGGCCCACCCCGGTCGTGTCGTGGAGATGATCGTCGTGTCCGACGACGCGATGATCACGCACGGCGCGGCGCTCGACCGGATCCTCACCACCCGCGACGACGGCGAGTTCTTCTGTCTCGTGGACAGCGACATCGCCGCGTCCGGCCCCTACGTCGCTGACTTCGCCGACCGCCTGGCCGCGGGGGCAGCCGGCATCACCTCCGGTCGGGGCATCTGGTCCGAGTCCGACGTGATCCCGGAGGGACACGCGGGCGTCAACGGCGAGTACTTCTACGGCCCCGACGGCTACCTGTTCGGCAGCCCCCACTTCGCGATGTATCGCCGTGACGCGCTCCTCGAGGTGCGCGAACGGTGGGACATCGGATTCGGGTCCGGCGCCGGTCTCTCCGACGAGGCGCTCGCCGTGCTGGCCGCCGCAGGGCAGAACTACTGGCTCTACGACACCGGCAAGCTCCTGAACGTGTTCCTGCAGGAGTCGGGTCACCGTCTCGAGCATCGGGAGCACGCGAGCCTCCTGCACATCGGCGGGATGTCGCACTATCTCTCGCCGCCGGAGACCGTCGGTCAGGGCGGACTCATGGACCTCGGTACTGTCGATCGGGAGAACTGGAACCCCGCCCGCCTCGAGGTGGCCGAGTTCAGCGCCGCCGTGCTGAAGGCGGCCGTGCACCACGAGCCGGTCCCCGAGGTGCCGGCCGGGCTCGACCCCGACACGACGGCGAAGCTGACGCTCGTGCGCACGACCATCCTCGACGCGGTCGGCTGAACACCTGGTCAGGTGATCGTCAGTCGTCATCGGCAATGAAGATCGACGCATACCGGCCGAAGAGGCCGGGCGCGAAGTCGACGCTGCTCTCGTCGAAGAAGCGGACCAGTGCCCACTCGGTTCCGAACAAGATCCCCGGTTCGTCGACGGTGTCGCCGAGGACCGTGAATTCGATCGTGGTGCTGGTCTCGCCCGGGAGGAAGGTGACCGAGCCGGAGTCGGCCACATAGTCGACGCCGGGGACGAGGTAGGTCAGCGTGTCCACCGTCTCCCAGCTGGCCTCGATGGTCTTCCCGCTCGGCGCCGACAGCGTGACCGGCACGCTCACGACGGTCGGACCGCTGTCGCCTTCGGTGACGAGCACGATGCCGGGCGTCATCACCGGCGCCGCGTCGTCGTCATCGATCCAGAACGTCCCGTCGGCGCCTGAAGCGAGCACGGCGTTGGTCGGGTCGGAGAGGACGACCGTCCCGTACTCGCGGTCGGGATCGCCCTCGTCGAGGAGATCACCGTGAATTTCGACGTCCACCGAGGCGGTCGTGACGCTCGGGGCGAACGTGACGGTGCCGGAGGCCGCGGTGTAGTCGACTCCGGCGACGGCGTCGCCCGGGCCACCACCGACGCTCCAGTCGACGGTGACGGGGAGGAGAGGTGCGACGTCGAGTGTGATGTCGACGGACACCGTTCGGGTGCCGCTGTCCCCCTCGAGGATCGTCGCGGTGCCACCGGTGACGACCGGAACGGCGTGCACGGTCACCGCGACGGTCGCGAGGTCGCACTGCAGGGTCAGGTTGCAGATCTCGTACGTGAAGCTGGTGGCCCCGACGAACCCGGGATCCGGTGTGAACGTCATCTCGCCGTCGCCGGGGCCGTCGGTCACGACACCGTCGGCCGGCCCGGTCACCAGGTGGATGTCGGCGGATGCCGCCGGTCCGTACGGATCGGTGTCGTTGGCGGCCACGGGGATCGTGACCGGCTGGTCGGCGACCGTCGCCGCCGCGTCGTCCCCGGCCGTCGGCGCCGCGCTGCAGACCGGGAGGCTCGACCGACGAACGAAGATGTCCGTCACGCCGTTGGAGTCGCCGTTGACCAGGTTGCTCGCCGCGGACGTGAAGGTCACCGTGCAGCCGTCGTCGCTCAACGCGGGCTCGGTCGACGCACCGTTGGCGTCGCCGCCACCGACCGCCGTCGAGATCCGCTCGATCGCGCCGGTCGTCCAGTCCTTGAGGAAGACGTCCGTCGCCCCGTTGTCGTCACCGCTCACGAGATTGCTGGCGTCGGAGGCGAAGGCGACCATGCGGCCGTCGTCGGAGATCGCGGGATCGAAGCTCGCTCCGTTGCCCTGGGAGCCGCCGGAGCTGACCGACATGCGGCTGATCGCGGCACCGTCGTAGCGCATCCGGAACACGTCGTCGACATTGTTGGTGTCGGACACGAAGGACGCTCGATTGCTGGTGAACACCACCCACGAGCCGTTGCCCGAGATCATCGGGTCGTCGACGGCACCCCAGTCGCTGATGCAGGTGCCGGGGCTCGACGTGCCGCCCCAGGTCGTCGTGGGGCCGTTCGCCACCATGATCTCGGACCGGCCGATGCAGGTCCCGCTGTTCGTGGTCTGATAGGTCTGCGCCTCGTAGGCGACGCGCCCGGCGTTGTCGGACGGCGAAGGCGTCATCATGCCGTGGATCTGCGTCGGGGTGCCGCAGCTACGCATCAGCGTCTGGTCGACGTTGCCGTCGTAGCTGGCGACGGCGCGCTGGATGGCGTTGCCTCCGCCGACGACGCAGAAGGCCGTGTTGTAGTTCCCGTAGGCGCCGACCGCGTAGACGATCCGAGACCCGTCGCCGGAGATCTCCGGCGCCCGCATGGAGTTGGTGAAGTTCAACGAGCCGTCGTTGCCGCCCGCCTCGCAGTAGGTCCCGCAGAGCGTTCGGCGATCCTCGATCAGGATCTGGCGACCGTTGCTGCGGTACATGAAGCGCACCCGGCCGACCCCGGTCTGCCAGATCCCGTCGAGGTACGCGATGCGATTGCCACTGTCCTCGATGGAGCCGTGGGTGCAGCCGGCCTGGCACGCCCCCGGGGCCCGGCTCACCCGCTCGGTGACGCCCGTCGACAGGTCGTGGACGAACACGTCCAGCACACTGTTGGGATCCGCGGCGAGGTTCGAGGCGGCGGACGTGAAGACGATCGCCGACCCGTCGCCGTCGATGGCGGGATCGGTACTCGCGCCGTTCCCCTGGGCGCCGGACGAGCTGACGCTGACCCGGACGGTCGTCGGCCCCACGATGGCGGCCGCCGGTCGGGTGCTGATCGGCGCGATCGCGACGAGCGTCCCGAGGAGCGCCAGTACCAGCGCGATGCGAAGCGGACGGAGAGACATGGTGGTTCCCTTTCAGGTGCTTGGTTCACCTGGTGGGATGCAGCGTCCGGCGCCGATGTTCCATCGAATACGCGAAACGACCCCTGCGGAGCAGGGGCCGTACGCAGCGCGCCCGGAGAGATTCGAACTCCCGACCTTCTGATCCGTAGTCAGATGCTCTATCCAGCTGAGCTACGGGCGCAACGGGGAGCCAGTGTACGCCTGCTGTGCGCAGGCGCCACCGGTTACCCCTCAGCGGAGACGGTGGGATTTGAACCCACGAACGCCTTGCGACGTTACTTCCTTAGCAGGGAAGCGCCTTCAACCTGGCTCGGCCACGTCTCCTGACAGCGCGTGAGGTTATCCCGCGGCGCTGCGGTCGCGTCATGCGTATCGCAGTCGGGCCCGCCGACCCCCGGCCCGGGCGGGCTAGAGGCGGTCGACGGCGCGGGTGAACGACTCGGTCACCCGGTCGAGGTCGGCCTGGGCGAGGCTCGTGTAGAACGGGAGCCGCAGCAACCGTCGGCTCACGTCGTCGGTCACCGGGCAGGCCAGCTCACGGGCGGCCACGGCCACGCCCCCGGGCGCGCTGTGCAGCGGCACATAGTGGAACGTGGCGTAGATGCCGTCGTCGTTCATCGACTTCAGCACCTGGTTACGGGCCTCGCCGTCGGGAAGCAGCACGTAGAACATGTGGTACGACTGCTCGCAGTGGTCGGGGATGACCGGCAGGCGGATGCCGTGGCTGTCCACCAGCGGGCCGAGCGCGTCGCGATAGTGCTCGAACACGTGGCGGCGTTTGGCCAGGATCGATTCCTTCTCCTTCAGCTGCCCGTAGAGGTAGGCGGCGAGGACGTCCGCCAGACCGAATGAGGAGCCGAGGTCCTGCCAGGAGTACTTGTCGACCTGGCCGTGCAGGAACGCCCGCCGGTTCGTGCCCTTGTCGTAGATCACGTGGGCGCGGTCGGCATCGGCCCGGTCGTTGACGACGAAGGCACCACCCTCGCCGCAGATGAAGTTCTTGGTCTCGTGGAAGCTGATCGCCGAGAAGCGACCGAAGGAACCGAGCGGCGCCCCCTTGTAGGACGCGAAGAGGCCCTGGGCGTTGTCCTCGACGAGTTCGGCCCTCGGCCACTCGTCGAGCACGGCCCGGATCTCGTCGATCTGGCCGCCGATGCCGGCGTAGTGGATCGGGATCACGGCCCGCACCGTGTCGTCCATGATCTCGGCGAGCCGGCCGGCGTCGATGCCCAGCGTGTCGGACTCGATGTCGCAGAACAGGACACGGGCCCCCTGGCGGACGAAGGAGAGGGCGGTGGTGACGAACCCGAACGAGGGCACGACGATCGTGTCGCCGGGCTCGAGGTCGAGCAGGATCGCGGCCATCTCGAGCGCGGCGGTGCACGATGTGGTGAGCAGCACGTCCGCCGCGCCGGTCGCCTCCTTCAACTCGTCGACCGCGAGCTGGCTGAACGGGCCCGAGGCCGACGTGTGGCCGTGCTCGACCGCCGTCTGGATGTACTCGATCTCGCGGCCCTCGATGCTCGGCCGGTTGAACGGGATGAAGTTGTCGGGGATCTCGTTCTCAGCCATGCACCATCCGCCCCTCGGCCCACCAGTGATGGGTGTAGGTGACGCTGTGCAGCATGTAGCCGGCCTTCTCGAGAAAGCGCAGGGGAGCGAGGTTCCGGGCCGCGCACGGGCCGCCGAGCGTCGGTCCGTCATCGGCCCAACGGACGAGTTCCTCGAGATGGAGGTAGGACGCATCGGTTCCCGGCTTGGTCAGGGCCAGGAGGTCGATGCGGTGGAGGTCCTCGAACACATGGGTGCCGATGCCGGTGATCCCGTCCTCGTCGGCCGAGATGGTGACGAGCCGGTGGTCCTCCTCGGCCGCCCGGTGGATCCAGGCCCGAAGCATGCGGGTCGCGGCCGGCCGCCCGAAGCGGGGGTCGGATCCGAAGCGACTCCAGGGCGCGAGGAGGTCGAGGTACTCGTCGACCGCCTCCAGATCCTCGGCGGTCGCGATCCGACCGACCGAGGGGGTGGGACGGTGTTCGAGCGGTCCGGCGCGGCGATGCATCAGCTGGTTGACCTCGACGAGCCGGAACCCCGCGTCCTGCGCGGCGATCGACGTGTGACTTCCCTCGGGGGTGTGGGTGCCGTACACACAGTCGAACCGACGATCCTGTGCCTCGGCGACGATCTCCTCGAGGTCGGCCTTCGTGGCGCCCGTGAGATCGACGGCACCGATGCTCACCTCGAAGAACTCGCTGTCCCAGGGGAGGGCCTCGATGCGTTCGGACATCTGACCATTGGTACCACCGGCAACCGGGGGTGGGAAGGGTCGGGCTAGCGTTCCGGCGTGGTATCGGTCGCCTCCTCCGTGTCGGTGAGCATCGTGGTCGTCGTCTACGACATGGCCCGCGAGCTGCCCCGCACCCTGGCGACACTGTCGGCCGAGTACCAGACGACCGGGCGCGACTACGAGGTGATCGTGGTCGACAACGGATCGCCGGAACCGGTGGACCCGCAGCTGCTCGACGCCGTGCCGAACGGTCGCCTGCTGCGGCTGGATCCGGCCCCACCGTCGCCGGCACGGGCCGCGAACGCCGGCATCGCGGCCGCCCGGGGTGGGATCGTCGGTGTGTTGATCGACGGCGCCCGGATGGTCACCCCCGGTCTCGTCGAGGCCGCGGCGGCCGCGGTCGACGAGCACGACCGCGTCATCGCGGTGACGCTCGCGTTCCATCTCGGTGACGAGCCACAGATGGCGGCGGCCACGCGGGGGTACGACCAGCAGGTCGAGGACCGACTCTTGGCGTCGGTGGACTGGCGCTCGGACGGCTACGAGCTCTTCCGGATCAGCACCTTCGCCGGGTCGTCGGCGCGGGGCTGGTTCGGGCCCATGGGGGAGAGCAACGCGCTCTTCATGCACCGCGAGCTGTGGGACGAGCTCGGCGGGTTCGGCGAGGTCTTCGATCGGCCGGGCGGGGGGCTCGTCAACCACGACCTGTACCGGCGAGCCCTCGAGGCACCCGACACGGATCTCGCGATGCTGCTCGGGGAGGCGTCGTTCCATCAGTTCCACGGTGGCGCGGCCACGGGCGGCACCGCGGTGCGCGACGAGCTCTGGGAGGAGTACGCGTCCATTCGCGGTCGCACGTACGAGCCGCCGCGACGCGAACCGCGCTACGTCGGCGAGGTCCCCGAGGTGGCTCGCCACCATTTGGAGGCGTCACGGGCCTGGCGGGAACGGAACCCCGACTGCTTCGCGCCGGCCGACGGCTGACGGTCGTCCTCCGACCCCTGCCGCGCTGGGTGGGGGTCATGTGACCCAATGTGGTGTTCTCCTCTTTCGACGCCGGACAAACCGCGCCACACTGGTGGACCGATGCGACACGCTTTCTCCCCGGTGGCGATCACCGGCATGCACCGCTCGGGCACGTCGATGATCACCCGCGGACTCCATGAGTCGGGTCTGCACCTGATCGGCGGCGCGGCCGACGCGCTTCTCGAGGCCGCCGACGACAATCCGGAGGGGTTCTGGGAGAACAAGGCGATCGTTGCGTGCAACGACGATCTGCTGGAGGCAACCGGCGGCGCGTGGGACAACCCGCCGGCGCTGCTGCCTCGTGCAGTCGACGATCCTCGGGTCGGCGAGGTCGTCGAGCCGGCGACCGCGGCGCTCGCCGGACTCGCCGAGAACGACCGGTGGGGGTTCAAGGATCCTCGGCTGTGCCTCACGGCAGCGTTCTGGCTCGACCTCCAGCCCGACCTCCGCTTCGTCATCTGCGTTCGCAATCCCCTCGAGGTTGCCCTGTCCCTGAAGCGCCGGAACCAGAACTCCTACTCGCTCGGGCTGTCGCTCTGGGAGCGGTACTACGCGTCGGTCCTCGAGCTCGTTCCGGCGGAGCGGCGCATCGTCACCCACTACGACGCCTACTTCCTCGACCCTGTCGGCGAGCTCGCCCGGGTGTGTGACTTCGTCGGTCTCGAGCCGGCGGCGCTCGATGTGCGGTCCGATCTCCGCCACCACGACGTCGGGGTCAGCCTCGACGAGGCGGGCGCGTCGACCGCGCTGCGCGAGCTCTACGCGGAGCTGTGCGACGAGGCCGGTGTCGCCGCGCCGCGTCCGATCGCGACGGACGAGGGTCGGGTGCGGCGGCTGGTGCTCGACGGCACCGTGTCCGCCCGCCATGCCGAGCAGCGTCAGGTCGCCATCACGCGGCTCGAGGAGCGACTCGCGGAGTCGACCGCAAAGCTCGCCGAGCTCCGAGGCGAGCTGGCCGAGGTCCGCCAGGAATCCGAGAGCCGCCGCCGCGACCTCGCGAACCGCACGCGGGACGTTGACAAGCGCGATCGCGAGATCGTCCTGCTCCGCGACGAGCTGGCGAACCTGCGCAACACCGTGGCGAACCGCCTCGACACCCTCGTCACGGGCCAGGCGGAACTGGCCGAGCAGAACCGCCGGCTCCACGATCTGACCGAGACCGTCACCGAGCTCGCCCAACGGAACGTCGACACGACCGAGCGGATCGACGACCGGACCAAGGCCGCGACCGAGCGCATCGCCCACATGGACGACATCCTCGCGGCCGTCCACGTGAAGCTCCGCAGCGTCGAGGACGAGGTGCGCGCCCGACGTTCCCTCACCCGTCGCCTGCGTGGGTTGGCCGGTCGAATCGTGCGTCCCGGCCGCCGTCTCGCAGGGACCTCCGCGGGGAAGGGGGTGCCGGCCGCGAAGAAGGTCGTGCGCGCTTCCGCCCGCCGCCTCCCGACCCCGGTGAAGCACAACGTGCACCGGGTGCGCCGCGCCGTGGCCGACGGGCAGGCCGGCAACCGTCTGCGCGAACGCGGCGTCCGCGCCGTGGACAAGCTGCCGACCCCGGCCCAGCGGGCGGCCCGGTCGGGGGTTGCGGCGGCGAACCGCGCGGGGGTCGTGCCGAAGGCGCGGCGTGTCGCCCGGGCGGTGGTACGCCGCCTGCCGAGTCGGGCTCGCACTGCGCTCCAGAGGAGTGGCGCGTCGTCGACCGCGCCCGCCGGTCGCGCCGCCCGCCCGACCAAGAAGGCCGCACCGGCGCCTCGACCGACGGCGAACCCCCGTGGCCGCGCCGCCGCGGTGCCCAAGGGGCCCGCCGCGTTCAAGTGGCAGAAGAGCTACGAGCGCATGGTGTCCGAGGTCGTGCCGACCGGTGCCGCGGTCGCGGTTGCGACGCCTGGCTGCAAGGCCGGCGTCGAGCGGGCCGGTGGCCGTGATGCCGTGCCGTTCCCCGGTGGCGGGGAGACCCCACCGAGCGACGCGGTGGCCCTGATCGCCGTCGTCGAGGCCATGCGGGTCGGCGGGATCGAGCGGCTCGTCGTTCCGGAAGGAGCCCGGGCCTGGATCGACTCGCACCCCGAGCTCCGCGACCATCTCGCCACCCAGGCATCGGTGGTCGAGGACCGCGCCGGCGCCGGCATCGTCTTCGACCTCACGACCCCTCCGGCGGGATCGCCCGGCGGGTTGCTCGCCGAGATCAACGGACTGGCGACGGGCCTCGACACCCGGCCGGCGGTGCTGGACTGGACCGCCGACGACGTGTCGGCCGAGCTGCCCGGTTTCACGACGTTCTCGCCGCCCGATCCCGACCGGCTTCCCTACTTCGATCGCAGCGTGGACGTCGTCGTCGCCACACCGGATCGCGATCTCGACGCAGCCGACCGGGTCGCCTCGATCGGCGTGGTGGTCGTCGGTGATGACAACACCGTCATCGAGGTCCGCCCCACCGCGACGACCGCGACACAATCGGTCGACGTCGCCGTGATCGACGCCGGTGGCCGTCCCACCACGACCGCCCGAGCGACGGACGCGGGCTATCGCGTGGTCGCCGACGCGGCGTCCGTCGGTGCCGCCGATGTGGTGGTGTTGGTCGACCCCGGGGTGATCGTCATGCCGGGGGCCCTCGACGCGCTGGTCTCCGCCGTGACCACCAACCCGGCCCAGGCCGCGGTCCCGAAGGTGCTCGGTTCGGACGGACGTGTCGTCGCGGCCGGTGGATTCGTGTTCGCCGATGGCTCCGCGGCCGGGATCGCGGCCGGTTCGCTCGACGTTCGCGCCCCCTGGCACGAGTTCGTCCGGCCCGTGTGTTGGGGCGCCGGCATGCTCGCCGTCGCCGCCGACCGCTTCGATGCCGCGGCGTGGTCCGCCGCCGGGTCGATCCCGCCGTACTGCGGCCGCTTGTGGGAGGCCGGGACACCGGTCGCCTACCAGCCCGACAGCACCGTGGTGGCGGACGACGACGCCGACATCGCCGACGCGACGGGCTACTGGCTCGACCGGCGGACGACGCGGCCGACCCGCCCGGGCTCACTCGGCGACGGCGCGTGGCGCTACCTGGTCGCCAACGAGCGGCTCGCTGCGGCCACCGACGGGACGGCCGGCTGATGCAGACGCGTCACGCCCTCGTGGTCCACACGCGCATGCCGGCGTTCGACCGCGACAGCGGTTCGCAGGACATCGACAACACCGTCCGTTGGCTCGTCGAGCAGGGCTGGCAGGTCACCTTCCTGTGCCGCGAGACCGAGGCGGAGGCGGAGGATCGCCACGCGAACCGTCTCCGCCAGATGGGTGTTGCCGCCTTCGCGGGGCTCGACTGGCTTCCGAAGTTGCTGCGGTCCTACGAGTTCGATCTCGCCATCGTCGCGTTCTGGGAGGTCGCCGCCGCCGTCACACCGGTGATCCACGAGTACTCCCCGTCCACCCGCGTCGTCGTGAACTCGATGGACATCCACTTCCTGCGCCACGCCCGTCAGGCGTTCGGTGAGGACGGTGCCGTCGACGAGAAATTCGGCAAGGCCGCCACCGACGAACTGAACGTGTACCACGCGGCCGATGCCGTGATCGCCGTGTCCGACAAGGAACGGGCGCTCCTCGGCGACTTCGTCGGCGACGACCGGGTCCACACCCTTCCGCTCGCGGAGCGCATCGCCCGTTCGACCGTGTCCCTCGCCGACCGGGTCGGTATGTACTTCGTCGGCAACTTCCGACACGTGCCGAACCGCGACGCCGTCGCCTATCTGGCCAACGAGGTGCTGCCGCTCGTCGATCCGGCACTCCTCGAGCGGCATCCGTTCACGGTCATCGGCAACTATCTCGATCAGATCACCCTCGACGTCGACCCCGACATGCCCGGACTCAACCTCGTCGGCTGGGTGCCGTCCGTGCAGCCCTATGTCGAACGGTCCCGGGTGACGGTCGTGCCGCTCCTGCACGGCGCCGGAGTGAAGCGCAAGGTGATCCAGTCGATGATGGCGTACACGCCGGTGGTCACCACCCCGGTCGGCGCCGAGGGACTCGACCTGGTACAGGGCCGCCACGCACTCATCGCGGCCGACGCCGCCGACATGGCCGCCGCGCTCACCCGGGTGCTGACCGATGACGACCTGTGGCTCGGTCTCGCCGACGCAGGTGCCGCCCACGTCGACGGGCGCCACGGTCTCGAGGCGATCGGCTGCACCTTCGAGGCGCTGGTCGACGAGGTGATGCGGGCTCCGCTGCGGCCCCGGGCGCGGGGCGTCGACGGAATCGACGCGGATGTGCCGAACGCCGACGCGGCCTCGATCCGTGAGCGCATCCAGGCGATTGCCGAACCGGGGGCGGCGGTGCTCGTGGTGACGCAGGGCGACGACTCGCTCGCCGACATCGGATCGCATCCGTGCTGGCACTTTCCCGAGGCCCGAGACGGCGGATGGGCCGGTTTCGACCCGGTGAACGGCCGCGCCGCGGTCAACCATCTCGACGCGCAGATGCAGCGGGGGGCCCGGTACTTCGTGGTCCCGCGCGCCGCCTTCGGCTGGCGTCAGCGCTTCCCCGAGCTGTTCGCGTTCCTCGACGACGAGGGTCGTCGCCTCTACCAGGACGGCACGGTGGCGATCTACGACCTCCTCGGCGGGGCCGACACGACGCTCGACCTGCCGGATGTGGCCGCGACGTCGGTGTTCGTGGCGGGCACGTTCAGCGCCGATCGCAGCGGTCCGCCGCCCGACCTCACCGCGGAGCTCCAGGCGTCGAACGCGAACGTGCGGCAGATCTGGCGCGCCGACGACGACCCGGACGCCACGGCCGAGGTGGACGACAGCGGCGCTGACGTCGTGCTCTACATCCACGACAACGCCGTCCTGCCGAGCGGGTTCGTGGACGACGTGGTGCGCCTGCAGGCGGCGCTCGACGCCGACCGTCTCCAGCCCAGCCACAACAGCGGACCGCTCGCCGGTCCGCCGATGACGGAACGCCACCGCGGGGTCGTCGCCCGACTCGTGGACGAGGTCACCCCGCTGCCGGTGCTCGCCGTGCGGGCGGGGGCGGCGCCGACCGGTCCGACCGTGCTGGCCGACGCGGTGCCGATCGGCCTGCGGGCGACGATCGAGTGCACCGACCTGGGCGACTCGTTCGCGCACGTCCGCCGGGTCTGGACCAGCGACGACGAGGGTCGACTCGTGGTGAACGAGCGGCCCGAACCGGCGTCGCCGCCCGAGATCAGCGTGTTGATCTCGACCTACAACCGTCCGGAGCTGCTGCGCGCCGCCGTCGAGTCGTTCTGCGATCAGACGATCGATCCGTCTCGCTACGAGGTCGTGCTGGTCGACGACGGATCCGCCGAGTCCGCGGTGCACGACGTCGTGGGGGAGTTCGCCGACCGCATCCAGATCGTCGGCGTGTGCGCCGGCCATGCCGGGCGCAGCGCGGCGAAGAACCTGTGCGTGCTGTTGGCCCGGAGCCCGATCGTGCTGTTCTTCGACGACGACGACCGGGTCGCGCCGGACTGTCTCGAACGCCATCTCGCCGGCCACGAGGAGCGGCCCGACGAGGGCGTCGCCATCCTCGGACACACCGCCTGGGCGCCCGAGCTCGAGATCACGCCGCTCATGCACTTCATCACCGACGTCGATCGGTTGATGTTCTCCTACGGCAGCCTCCACGCCGGACAGCAGCTCGACTGGCGCGGCTTCTGGGAGGGCCGCATCTCGTGCAAGCGGTCGCTGTTGATGCGCCACGGTCTGCACGACCAGCGGCTCAACTACTCGATCGACATCGAGATGGCGTGGCGGCTGATGCCCCACGGGCTCACCGTCGTCTACGACCCGACGGCCGTGAGCGTGATGGCCCGTCCGCTCGATTTCGACGGGTTCTGCGACCGCACCCAGGCCAAGGGGAAGGCGATGGCGGTCATCGCCTCGCTCCACCCCGGTACCGACATCGGGGCCCAGCTCAAGCTCGACGAATCGACGGCGCTCTACGAGGAGAGCCGGTTCGCGGAGGAGGAGCTGCGCACCCGGGTCGCCCAGCTGGAGATCCAGTCCGCCACCGACGAATCCGTGCTGCCCGAGCTGCACGACTGCTATCGCTCCACCTTCCGGATCCTGAACGCCAAGGGCGTCGCAGAGACGACGGGAAAGGTCTACGCCATGCCGCGCCAACCGACGACGGTGCAACCGTTCGAGGACACCGACCCGGACCTCCTCTACGACGCCAGCCCACCCGAGGCGTCCGACGAACCCCTGCTCAGCATCACCCTGCCGGTGTGGTCGCGCAGCGAGAAGCTCGCCCGGATGGTCGAGAAGACCGTCGATCGCATCTGGGAAGTGAGCCGGATCCCGACCGAGGTCGTCGCCATCGACAACGGGTCGGACTTCGAGTCCGAGCTCAAGGCGAAGGTCTACCGGTATCCGGAGAACAAGGGCGTGTCGACCGGCTGGAACACCGGCATCCGCCTGTCCACCGCCGCGACGTTCGTCGTGATGAACAGCGACTGCATGGTCGAGCCGGGCTGGGACGAGGCGCTCTACGAAGCCGCCAACGACGGTCGCCGCATCGCGTTCCCCTACACCGATCACTGTGACGGCCAGGGCTTCACGACGCCGGACCAGGGCGGCACCGCCGGCTGGTGCTTCATGATGACGAAGGCGATCTACGAAGAAGTCGGCGTCTTCGACGAGTGGTTCAACCCGGCCTTCTGCGAGGACACCGATTACTGGCACCGGGCCTGGCAGCTGGGCATCGACCTCGAGCCGGTGCCGGCCGCCCACGTCGTCCACGCCCGCCGCACCACGGCGAGCACCACCCCCCACGTCGACTGGCTGCTCCTCGGCCATCGCTACAAGTACGGCTGGAAGCACGGCGTGGATCCGTTGGCCGCTCCGCCGTACTACAACCGCAAGTACGAAGATTACGTCGGCTCGTTCGAGGTGCCGTCGTGAGCATGGAACACGTGCGGCCCTATCTCGGGCTGGAGGGCATCTGCCCGAATCCGGTGTTCGTCATCGGGTCACCCCGCTCGGGCACGACCGCCACGGCCCAATCGCTCAACCGCCACCCGGACCTGCGGGTCGGCAAGGAGAGCTATGTCCTGTCCGACCTGTTCAAGGACGGCCGGGCCGAGCGGATCTGGGAGAACCAGATGGGGCGGGCGACGCCGTGCTGGCTCGACCACGAGGACGTCGAACTCGATGAATGGCTGGCGTTCGTCGGCCTCGGCATCAACGCCTTGTTCTCGTCGCGCAGCGAGGGCCTGCGCTGGATCGATCAGACGCCGCTCTACACGCCGATGGCGCCCACGCTCGCGAAGATGTTCCCCGGCGCGAAGTTCATCCACATCGTGCGCGACGGTCGTCATGTCGTGCGGTCGATGACCAACTTCGAGCGCAAATTCGACGACGAACTGCTCGCCAACGCCAAGGCCAACGAGATCCCCAAGTGGAGCAACGATCTCCGCAAGGGCGCCGAGACGTGGGCGACCTGGGTCGAGGCCGGTCTCGACTTCTCCGAAGCGCAACCCGATCGCTGTCTGACGGTCTGGAACGAGAAGGTCTCCGCCGACCCGCACGACCAGTTCGCCACGATCCTCGAGTTCCTCGACCTCCGGCATCATCCGGGCCCCGGCAACTTCTTCGACAAGAAACGCATCGGCTCCTCGTTCAAGCTCGACCCGACGCGTCCCGACGACGACGACTGGTCCGAGTGGGACAAGAAGCGCCGCAAGGAGTTCGTCGCGGTCGCAGCCGACACCATGGACCGCGCCGGGTACGGCGACCACGACTCGATGAAAGCCTGGATCGATGGCTGACGCGCCGCGGCCCGGCAGCGCCGTGCCGGATCGGCCCCGGGTCTTCGGCATCGGTCTCAACAAGACGGGCACGACCTCGTTCCACGACGCCATGACCGTCCTCGGCTTTCACAGTCTCCACTGGGGCGGCCCGCCGATCCGCATGCAGATCGAGGCGGCCCGCGACGCCGGCCAACCCCTGCTCGCCAACCTCGACCAGTCGATCGACTGCTTCTCCGACATCGAGGTGTTGGCGAAGAACTACGCCCTGCTGGACGAGCAGTACCCGGGCAGCCGTTTCATGCTCACCGTCCGTCCACTGGAGAAGTGGCTGGACAGCCGTCGGCGTCATGTCGAGAACAACCAGCAGCGCCGGGCGCGCGGCGAGTACGACGGCACGTTCCTCGTGGTCGAGGAGGACAAGTGGCGCCGCCAGTACGAGCGTCACTACGCAGGTGCGCGCGAGTACTTCGCGGGCCGCGACGACTTCGTCGAGGTGGACATCACCGCGGGGGCCGGATGGGCCCCGTTCTGTCGGCTGCTGGACCTGCCCGAACCGGAGCAGGCGTTCCCCCACAGCAACAAGAGCAAGCAGCCGCCGCGGGTCTGACCGGGCCTTCGGTCAGCCGTGGGAGGCGAACTCCCGCTCGTAGCGCAGGAACAGCCAGGTCCCGAGGATGACGCTGGCGACGGCCCAACCGATCGAGATGGTCATCATTCCCCAGTCGGGGCGGGCGGCGTTGATGATCCGCTGGTAGTTGAAGAACACGCCGAAGAACGGCGACCACCGGATCGCGTTGATGATCTCCGGCGTGAGGAACTCGGCCGGATAGATCACCGGTGACGTGAAGAAGATGATGCGGGTGATGTAGGTGAGGAGGTTCTTGATGTCGGCGAAGAACACGACCGCGGTGGAGATGATCAGCGCCAGCCCGAGGGAGATGCACATCTGGAGCGCGAAGATCGGGAACCACCAGAACAGCTGCATGCTGATGTCGACGTCCAGGAGCACCAGGGCGCCGAAGATGATGACGACCGACGGGACGAAGGCCATGACCCCGGCGTAGATCGTGGACAGCGGCAACAGCATCCGCGGGAACGTCGAGTTCAGCATGAGGTTCGTCGCACCGGCGACGGACGCGCCGCCCTCGTTCAGCGCGCCGGACGTGAGCTGGAAGTGGAGAATGCCGGAGATGAGCATCGGCACGAAGGTCGCCGGGCGGGCCCCCTCGCGGATCACGGTGAACAGGAAGTAGTAGATGCCCACCATGAACATGGGGTCGAGCAGCGACCAGACGGCGCCGAGCGCGTTGCCCGAGCGCTTGCCCTGGACCTTCGAGCGGGCCATCTCCCGCGCGAAGGCCCGCCGCCGCCAGAGCTCGCGCACGTAGGGTCGCAACGGCGGGACGTAGCGGGTGTAGGGCTCGTAGACGAAGACGATCTCGTCATCGGGATCCGCCACGCGGGTCTTGCGGTCCTCCTTCGCGGCGCGTCGCTGCGCCCGCTGCGACCTGCGGGCCGAGCGGGTGAGCTCCTCGGTCTCGCTCGCCCCGAGTGGCGTCGGCTCGTCGTCGGCTTCGGTGACGTCGTCGGTGGTGCTCACGATCAGTTCTCGTCCGGGAGCTCGAGGTCTTCCAGGCGGCAGTAGCGCATGTAGGCGGCGATGATGTCCTCCGGATCGCCCTCCTGGGCGACCTCGCCCTGGTGCATCCAGAGGGCGCTGGTGGCCATCGACCGAACCGAGCTGAGCCCGTGGGTCACGAGGATGATCGTTCGGTGCTCCGCCATGAGCTCGGCCAGCTTCACCCGGGCGCGCTCGGTGAAGCCGGCGTCGCCGCCGCCCAGCGCCTCGTCGATGAGGAGGATCTCCGGGTCGAGGTTCGCCGCCACCGCGAACCCCAGCCGCGAGCGCATGCCCGCCGAGTAGGTGTCCATCGGATAGTCGAGGTACTCGCCGAGTTGGGCGAAGTCCGCGATCTCCGGCGTCAGGTCCTCGAGCCGGTCCTCGTCCAGGCCGACGGCCAGTCCGCCGAGGCGGATGTTCTGACGACCGGAGAGCTTCGGATTCATGCCGAGTCCGAGGGCGAGGAGCGACACCCGGCCCCGCACGGTGATGCGTCCCTCCGCGGGCGGCAGCGCACCGGACAGTGCCCGCAGCAGGGTGGACTTGCCGGCCCCGTTGCGCCCGACGATGGCGAGGGTCTCGCCCTTCGGCACCTCGAAGGTGACGTTCTTGACGGCGTTGACGACGCGGTCCGGCGTGCGGCGACCGGTCAGCAGTTTCGCGAGATCGATGACGACGCCCGAGCTGCCGCGGCGGACGCGGTAGCGCACCGAGAGGTTCTCGACCTCGAGTGCGGGCTTCTCGACCATCGGCGTGGTCGCCGCGGGAGCGGCGTCGGTCATCCGGCGGAGCCCGGGAGCGGGTTGGCCGCCAGGTCGGCCTTCTCGGCTTCGAGTACCAGTGGCGCGATCTCCTCCTCGACCACGATCGCGAAGCGATCCATCGTGCGGCCGTTCGGGAGCACTTCCACGGTGGGCCGGCGGAAGATCATCGACGGACGGTTCGCTTCGCGCGCGAGCTCGTTCAGCTCGCGAACGATCGCCGCCGTCTCGCGCTGGCTGAGCTGCACCGCCTGGGCGGCGTCGGTCTCGTAGACCTCCCGACCCTCGACGATTGCCCGGGCGACATGGGCGAGCAACGCCTTGGACAGCTCGTCGACCTCGGCGAACAGTTCGGTGACCTTCTCCTGGTCCCACTGCTCCTGCGAGGCGCGCGCCATCGCCTTGAGCATGTAGTTCATGACATCCTCCACGTACTCTTCCGGTACGGGCACCATCACGTAGGCCATCAATCCTCCTGATGTCAGTCGCCCACTATACCGACGAGAAACTTGGCCCAGAAATGGCCCGAATGGCCCGAATCCGAGGCGCCGGTGCTGGGCTACTCTCGGTCCCATGTTTCCCCTCTGGGATGTAGCCATCGCGCCCGTGTTGCGCGCCGCCGGCGCCCGCAAGGTCGTCGAGATCGGCGCGCTGCGCGGCGAGAACACCGTTCAGATCCTCGAACACCTCGGTCCGGAGGCGGTACTGCACGTCATCGATCCGGTGCCGGACTTCGATCCGGGCGAACACGAGCGCATGTTCCCCGGCCAGTACGTGTTCCACGAGGCGCTCAGCCTCGACGTGCTCCCCGATCTCGAACCCATGGACGCCGCGCTCATCGACGGCGACCACAACTGGTGGACGGTCTACAACGAGTGCAGCATGCTCGCCGCGAGTGCGACCCGCGCCGGTGTGGCCATGCCCGTCATGATCCTCCACGACGTGTGCTGGCCCTACGGCCGGCGGGACCTCTACTACGACCCGTCGAACGTGCCCGAGGAACGTCGTCAGCCCTACGACCATCTCGGCATGCGGCCCGGTCAGAAGAAGCTCGCCAAGAAGGGCGGGCTCAACCCGACGATGGCCAACGCCCTCGAGGAGGGCGGCGAGCGCAACGGGGTCATGACCGGTCTCGACGACTTCGTGAAGGAGTATCCGAAGCCGCTGCGGGTGATCGTTCTCCCCTTCTACTTCGGGCTCGCGTTCGTGGTGGAGGAGGAGCGCCTCGCGGCCGAGCCGGAGCTGGCCGCGGCCTTCGATCGCCTGGAGTCCTCGGAGACGCGCCTCGAGCTCCTCGAGGTCGCGGAGGACATCCGTCTCAAGGCGATGCTGTTCCAGCACAACGTCTTCTTCCAGCGCGAGCAGTACCAGGCCCGCGCGACCGCTCGCTATCTCGGCGTGGTCAAGCAGGCGCTGCTCAACGAGCACTATCTCGAGAACGAGGCCCGCCTCGCCCACCTCGTCGATCGCATCGGCACCGATCAGCCGGTGGATCCGGCGGCGTTGCGCGATCCCGCTCGCTACGACAAGCCGGCTATGAACGCGCTGGTCCGGGCCCGCTCGGGCGAGAGCGGCCCCGATGGGGCCGCGTCGTCGTCGTTCCTGCCACTGACCGCGATGGGGCGGAGTCGTCTCGACCATCTCGAATCGCTGCTCGACCATGTCCGGGTGAACGCGGTCCCGGGCGACCTCGTCGAATGCGGCACCGGTCGCGGTGGCGGGGCCATCTTCCTGCGGGCCTATCTCGAGGGCCACGAGCTCGACGACCGCCGCGTGTGGGTGGCCGATCGGTTCCGGTCCGCGCCAGGGTCCGACACCCGCCCGACGATGCCGAAACAGGGCCTCAGTGGCTTCCAGGCGGACCTCAACATGGTGCGCGACGGATTCGACTCGTTCGACCTGCTCGACGACCGGGTCTCGTTCCTCACCGGACCCCTGGCGTCGACGTTGCCGGCCGCGCCGGTCGAGGAGATCGCCCTCCTGCGGATCGGCCATGCCGGATCCGAGTCGCTCGACGCGCTGACGCTCCTCTACGACCGTGTCGCCGTCGGCGGGGTCGTGGTCGTGGACGAGTCGGGCGACGACGGGCTGCGGGCCGGCATCGAATCGTTCCACGCCGACCACGGCATCGAGTCACCGCTCGAACGTCACGACGATCTCACCGTGTCGTGGGTCAAGTCGGCCGGCGACGGCTCCACGACCGGGAAAGCCGCGGCTGTTGCGGCCGCGGCCGGGTTCGGCGGGGCCCCGCTCGTGCGACCCGCGTCGTCGGGAGAGCTCGATCTCAGCGTCGTCGTCGTGTTCCACAACATGGCTCGCGAAGCCGAGCGCACCCTGCGGTCGCTCTCACGCTCGTACCAGGAGAACATCGACGATCTCCGCTTCGAGGTCATCGCGATCGACAACGGATCGGCCGCCGACCAGCGACTCGACGCGTCCTTCGTCGAGAGCTTCGGCCCGGAGTTCCGCCTGCTCGACATGGGCGACGAGGCGAAGCCGTCACCCGTGTTCGCCCTCAACAAGGCGATCGGTGAGTGCGCGGGGGAGAACGTCGCGATCATGATCGACGGCGCCCACGTCCTCACCCCCGGCGTGTACCACTTCGCGACGATGGCGATGCGCAACCACGCGCCGGCGATCGTCGCCACCCAGCAGTTCTACGTCGGCCCCGGTCAGCAGGGTGACGCGATGGACGATGGCTACGACCAGGCCTACGAGGACGAGCTCTTCGAGAAGATCAAGTGGCCCCGGGCCGGCTACCGGCTGTTCGAGATCGGCTCGTTCGTCGGTGATCGCGACTGGTTCGACGGCGTGTGGGAGAGCAACTGCCTCGTCGTGTCGCGCGCTCAACTCCAGCAGGTCGGTGGCCTCGACGAGGGCTTCGACGAGCCCGGTGGGTCCTACGCCAACCTCGAGCTCTACGAGCGGCTCGGCACGTCGCCGGACATCACCGTCTGCTCCATGATCGGCGAGGGGTCGTTCCATCAGATCCACGGCGGCACCACGACGAACCAGATCGATCCGGCGCTTCGCCGCACCCGCGTCCACGGCTATGCGAGGCAGTTCGCCGAGCTCCGCGGTCGCGCGTTCAAGGGACCCGGCAAACCCCTGCACTTCGTCGGGCGGCTCCCGACCGACGCGGCGCGGCGCACCAAGTCCCGCCGGCTCGAGCCGAGGGCGTTCGTGAACGTCACGGACGAACGCGGGCTACCCGAGACGCCGGCGCCCGTCGCCGACGACCTGGCTGCCGCGTTCACCGAGGCCACCTGGTTGAGCCTTCCCTGGCGGCACACGTCGTGGCTGGGGCGGGCGATCGCTGACGCACCGACGGACCTGCTCGCCTATCAGGAGATCATCGAGCGGGTTCGCCCGGACGTGATCGTCGAGACCGGCGCCGGCGACGGCGGGCGCACCCTGTTCTTCGCGTCGATGTGTGACCTCGTCGGCCACGGCACCGTGGTGGCGCTCGGTGCCGCCGACGACATGGCGACCCATGACCGCATCACGACGCTGGACGGCGACGCCGGCGAGAAGCGCACGGCAGACGCCGTCGCCGAGCTGGTCGGCGAAGGGTCGGCGATGGTCGTCCTCGGGGGACGGGTCGATCGGGCGGCGACGTTCCGCGAGTTCAAGCAGCTCGAACGATTCGTGCCGTCCGGCTCCTACGTGGTCGTGACCGACACTGTCGTCAACGGTCGCCCTGTCTGGCCGGAGTTCGGCCCCGGGCCCGCCGAGGGCGTGAAGCAGATCCTCGGGAGCTTCGGTGACTTCATGCCGGATCCGGCGATGGAGAAGTACTCGCTGACCTTCAACCCCGGCGGGTTCCTCAAGCGGATCGACTAGAGGTTGCGGACCCGGGCCGCGTTCTTCATCGACATGATGAGGAGCCGATGGTCGAAGTCGGTTCGGTCGTCCGGCTTCGGTTCGGGGTCGACCTGGGCGAGCACCACCGCCATCGGTCCTCCCGCGTTGCGGAGCCGCGCGTTGAGGTCGTGCATCAGCCCGAGCGCCTCGTGGGTGCTGATGGAGAGCTCGGCCGCGAGGTCGGGGAGGGTCGGCGCCGTGCCGTCCAGGATGAGTTCCGCGATCCGGTCGGCGAGCACCCGCATGTGTCCGGTCGTCGCGCCGACCACCTCCTCGAGGGCGTCCGGGTTGTCGATCTCGACGGTCGGGGCGGCGAGGTTCCAGTCGAGATAGCGGCGAACGTCGTCGACGAGCTCCTCGGGCACCGGCACCATCACGTACTCCATGCGGGCCGAGGGTACCGGTCGCAGCCGGGTCACGGAAGGGTCCGACTGCAGTCCTTGCCCCTCACGTGACGTGAGGTCGTACTGTCTCCCTCGTGCGGAATCGCCCGGAGATCCAGTTCGCCCGTGCCCTGTACCGCGCCGCGCCGGTCTACGCCACGCTCTGGTGGATCCTCGTCGTCCTGCGCGGCGTGCTTCCCGCGGTCGTGTCGCTCGCGTTCGGCTGGCTCGTCGCCGCGGTCACCGCCGACCACAGCCTGACCGGACCTCTGGTCCTCGTCGGCTCGATGTTCACCCTGATGCTGGTCGTCCAGCCGCTGCACCAGGCCGTGAGTGCGAACCTCGGCAGCCGCACGGCTGCGTACCTCTACGACCGCCTGATGCAGTTGTCCACCGGCCCCGAGGGGATCGGACATCTGGAGTCGTCGGCGCTCGTCAACGACCTCACCATGGCCCGCGACTTCGACCTCGGGATCATGGGACCACCGCTCGCCGTGTCGATGGACTTCATCGCCACCGGCCTCGTCGATCTCGTGGTCGGGATCGCGGCGGCGACCCTGTTGTTCGGCTTCGAGTGGTGGATCCCACCGGTCATCGTGCTCGCCTGGGGATCGACCCACTGGCTCCTGCGCGAGAGCGGCGTGTGGAAGGACCGCAACACCGACGAGGTGCGCAACGCCCAGCGTCACGCGGACTACACGTACCGGCTGGCCGTGGACGCCGCGCCGGCCAAGGAGATCCGCTACTTCGGCGTCGCCGGTTGGGTCATCGATCGGTTCATCACCACCCGCCGCCGTCTCTACGAGCTCCAGTACGAGGCCACCCGGCTCCGGGAGAAGTCGGTCTTCATGGCGATGGCGATCGTCATCGCGGCCAACCTGTTCGTCTTCTGGCTCATCGCCGACCAGGCCGCGAACGGCACGTTGAGCGAGGCGCGCACCGTCGTGTTCATCCAGGCGGCGATCGGGGTGTCGTCTATCGCGTTCGGCGGACTCAACTGGTCCCTCGACGGAGCGGCCGCGCCGGTCGCCGCGCTCCACCGTCTCGAGGCGGCACTGGCCGAGCAGGATCAGGTGCGTGCCGTCGGCACCATCGCCCCGCCGGCCGAGGCGCCGGCGCTCGCCTTCCGGGGGCTGGAGTTCGGCTATCCCCACGATGATCGGCTGGTGCTGAAGGGCATCGACCTCGAGATCCCGGCCGGCACGTCGCTCGCGATCGTGGGGCAGAACGGGGCGGGCAAGACGACGATCGCGAAACTGCTGTGCCGCCTCTACGACCCGACCGCCGGACGGATCGAGGTCGACGGCATCGACCTGCGTGACCTCGATCTCGGCGCCTGGCGGAGCCATCTCACCGCGGTCTTCCAGGACTATGTGAAGTTCGAGCTGCCCCTGCGCACCAATGTCGCGCCGCTCGGTGCTCCGGACGATCGCATCCATGCCGCGCTGCGGGCCGCCGGGGCCGACGAGCTCGCCGGCGGCGATCTCGACACGATTCTCTCGAAGGCGTATCCCGGCGGCACCGATCTGTCCGGCGGCCAGTGGCAGCGCATCGCGTTGGCCCGCACCCTGTGTGCCGTGGACGCCGGCGCCCGCGTCGTCCTGCTCGACGAGCCGACGGCCCAGCTCGACGTGCGGGGCGAGGCCGAGATCTTCGAGCGGGTGCTGACCGCGACCGCATCGTGCACGACGATCCTCGTCTCGCACCGCTTCTCGAGTGTCCGGCTCGCCGATCGCATCGCCGTGGTCGAGGACGGCCGGATCATCGAGCTCGGCACCCACGAGGAGCTCGTCGCACTCGGTGGCCGCTACGAGACGATGTTCGAGCTCCAGGCCTCCCGCTTCGAAGAGGGGATCCCGGAGCTGGACGAGCACGGGGAGGAGATCGTCCATGAATCGCTCTGACGCCCCCGAGCCGCTGCCCGGTGGGTTCCGGTCGCTCTGGCGGACGTTCTCGCTCGGCTGGCGGGCCGAACCCCGACTCCTGGGGATCTCGCTGCTGCTCGCCCTGTTGATGATGCTGCCGGACGCCCTCCTCGCCCTCTGGCTCAAGTTCCTCATCGACGGCGTGGTGGACGGCGACCGCGATGTGATCGTCGTCGCCGCGATCGGTCTCGCCATCTCGACCTCGGCGACCTGGTGGCTCGGCGTGCTCTCCCAGCGGGTGCAACGCCGCTTCCGCGACCGGGTGGTGATCGCGCTGGAATCGCACGTCGCGGAACTCCAGGCCTCGGTGCCGACCATCGAGCACCACGAACGCCCGGAGTACCTCGACCGGCTCGCCATGCTGCGCGACCAGGTGTTCACCCTCGATCACCTGTTCATGTCCCTGTTCTCCACGCTGGGCTGGCTGTTCCGGCTCGTCGTGATCGCCGCCCTGCTCGCCTCGATCCATCCGGTGCTCGTGCTGCTCCTCGCGTGCTCGCTTCCGGCGTTCTACGCGTCGACGTGGCGGCCAGCGGTGGAGCGCCGGGTCGAGGAGTCGGTCATCGCCAACACCCGACTCGCGCGTCACCTCTTCGACCTCGGCACCACTGCGCCCCCCGGCAAGGAGGTCCGCGTCACCAACAGCGGGGCGTGGCTGACCGACGAACGGCGGCGCGTGTGGGAACAGTGGTACGGCCCCGTCGCCCGAGTGCGGTGGGTCACCGCGGCGTGGCAGTGCCTCGTGTGGGCGATCTTCGGCGCCGGCTACGTCGGCGCCATCGTCTACGTCAGCTCCGTGCTCGACCGCGGCGTGGGCGATGTCGTGCTCGTGGTCGCGGCCGGGACCCAGCTGGCCCGCTACGTCGGCGGCACGGCCGGCGAGATGGGGTTCCTGCGCGGCTTCTGGCTCGACGCCTCACGGCGGCTGACCTGGCTGGAGGACTACTCGGCGTCGATCGACGACGCCGCCACGGCGTCCGCGCCCACCCAGCTCGAGGACGCCATCCGGTTCGAGCACGTCAGCTTCCGCTATCCCGGCACCGACCCGATCGTGCTCGACGACATCACGCTCGAACTGCCGGCCGGTGCCGTGATCGCCGTGGTCGGGGAGAACGGCGCCGGCAAGTCGACCCTCGTGAAGCTGCTCGCTCGCATGTACGCCCCGACGAGTGGTCGGATCACGGCCGACGGCGTGGACATCGCCACGATGCCGACCCGCGAGTGGCGCGAGAAACTCGGTGGTGCGTTCCAGGACTTCTTCCGCTTCGAGTTCCATGCCCAGCGCAGCGTCGGTGTGGGCGACATCGTGCGGCTCGATTCCCGCGAGGCGGCGGAGACCGCGATCGGGCGGGCCGGTGCGGACGACGTGGTCGAGCGGTTGGCCGCCGGTCTCGACACGCAGCTCGGCCCGTCCTGGGACGAGGGGGTCGAGGTGAGCTTCGGCCAGTGGCAGAAGCTGGCGCTGGCGCGGGGGTTCATGCGCGACGAGCCGTTGGTGATGATCCTCGACGAGCCCACCGCCGCCCTCGACGCCGAGACCGAACACGCCCTCTTCGAAGGGTTCGCCCGCGCCGCGCGCGAACAGACCGACTCGAACCGGCTGACGATCCTCGTCTCGCACCGCTTCTCGACCGTGCGGATGGCCGACCTGATCGTGGTGATGGACGGCGCCCGGGTCGTGGAGTTCGGGACCCACGAAGAGCTCGTTGCCGCCGGCGGTCAGTACGCCGAGCTCTTCGCGATCCAGGCGGCGGCCTACCGCTAGGTCGGCGGGAGAGGGCTCCGGGTTCCTACCCGGCTGAGCGGCGCGCCGTGACGCAGGCCTGGGTGAACCGCTCGCCTTCGGCGGGTGGTCGCCGCGCCACATCGTCGATGGTGAACCCCTCCCGTGTGAGTGCCTCGGCGATTCGGTCCGGATCGGCGCGGTAGGCCGTCGCGACGCGATGGTCGAACGACTCGCCGTGTGGCTCGGACGGATCCGCCGCGTGGAAGAACAGCAGGACGGATCCGCCGCGGCGGAGTACGCGGGCGAACTCCGAGAACGCGGGTTGCAGCTCTGTCGGAGGCGTGTGGATCGTGGAGTAGCGCGCCAGCACACCACCGGCGCGGCCGGTCGCGCAGGGCAGCGCGGTCATGTCCCCGAGCACGAACGGACAGCCGGGGAAACGCCGCGTCGCCTCCGCGAGCATCGACCCAGACGGCTCGATGCCGACCGCATCGGCGCCGAGCGCGACCAGTTCGGCGGTGACGTGTCCCGGCCCGCAGCCGATGTCCAGAATGGGTCCGGTCCCACGCCGGACGTCGTGTGCGAGCGCGCGGACGCGCGCATGATCGGTGGGTCGGTCGTCGAGATCGTCGACGTAGAGCCGGGCGTAGATCTCCGCCACGTCGTCGTACGCCGCGGTGACGTTGCGGTCGCGTTCGCTGCGCACGGGGCAAACCTATGGGAGAGCGGCGGTTCGTCGTCAGTCGGTGATCGCGAAGCTGCCGGTGGCCGAGGCGATGAGCGTCCCGTCGGCGTCGGTGGTCGTCGCTTCGAGATGGACCACCCGCTTGCTCGCGCTCGTCACGCGGGCGCGAGCCGTGAGCCGGCCCGCTCTCGCCCCACGGTGGTACCGCACGTGGATCTCGATGGTCGCACAGCGCCGACCGTCCTCCACATCCGCCATGGTCGCGCCGCCCATCGCGGTGTCCATGAGTGCGTACGCCACGCCGCCGTGGGCGATCCCGTTGGGATTCATGTGTCGCCGTTCGAGATCGATCGCCGCGACGCAGGCACCGTCGTCCTCGATGGCGAGCTCGAAACCGAGCCACGTCATGAACGGGAACGGCGAGTCGTCGACGTCGTTCGTCACGGTCGGTGAAACGCCGGGCTGGTGGCGTCGGCCGGGATCTCGTCGAGGGGCACCTTCACGGCGTCGACGGCCGGGCCGTGCTCGGCGGCGAGGGGGGCGAGGGCATCGAGGTCGAAGCCGTAGACGTGGGCCGCGGTGCCCCCGAGCACGGCGGCGAGCTCGTCCTGCTCCCAGTCGTGGAACGTGCGCCGCAGCGACTCGTGGCTGTACGGCCAGGTCGCCTCGTTGTGCGGGTAGTCACTGCCCCACATGAACCGGTCGATGCCCCACTCGCGATAGCGCTGGGCGTCGGACGGAGCCGGGAAGCTCGACCCGATCCAGATGTTGCGCCGGAAGATCTCGACGGGGCTGAGGTCCTGGATGGCCTCGGCGGGGATGCCCAGCTCGCCGACGCGGCCCGACTTCATCATGTTGTAGAAGTGCTCCATCCGGTTGAGCGCGGGCGGCAGCCAGTCCGTTCCCTGCTCGGTGAGGATCAGCTTGAGCCGCGGGAACCGGCTGAAGACGCCGCTCCAGATGAGATGCCAGAACGCCCGGTTCGCGTAGAAGCCGCTCTCCATCATGAAGACGAGATTGCGGAACGGCGTGTCGGCGAACTCGGGTATCCCGCTGCCCCCGGCATGGTGGGTGACCGGCATGTCGAGGTCCTGACAGGCGGCCCACAGTGGGTCGTAGGCGTCGGACGAGAGGGGTTCGATCCACGGCGTGTCGGGGGAGACGCCGGGGAGGAGCACGCCGACGATCCCGTGCTCGCGACACCACTGCACGTCGGCGACGGCCTCGTCCACGTCGTTGAGCAGGATCTGACCGAGGCCGGCACGGCGGGTCGGGTGGCGCGACACGAAGTCGGCGAGCCAACGGTTGTGGGCCCGGATGCCTTCCAGCCGGCGCCGGTAGTCCTCGGGGCTCGGCGCCGGCGCCACGACCACGCCGGTCGGGAAGAAGGGCGGCACGGTGTTCGGGAACACGACCTCGGCGACGGTGCCGTCGGCCTCGAGATCGGCGATGCGGCGATCGTCGTCCCAGTTCCGGCTGCGGCCGTCGTCCTGGAGGTCACGGAAGGGATTGCGATAGCCGCCGCGCCACTCGTCGAACAGGTCACGCAGTTCGGCAGTGAGGTACTCGCGGTACTGGGCGTGGTTGCCGCCGGCGTGGCAGTCCGCCGAGATCACGGTGTAGCGGTCGGTCGTGGTCATCGGTTCGCCTCCGTCCGTCGCCGAAATCTACCGTGCGGTGATGAGTCGTTCTAGGGTCGGCCCGTGAGCGCCGATCCGTCCGCCGTCCCGTCGATCGAGGACTGGAACCGCTTGCTCGATGGCAAGGTGGCGGTTGTCACCGGCGGCGGCGCCGGGATCGGGGCCGGGATCGTCGAGCTCTTCGCGGCCCACGGAGCGCGGGTCGAGGTTGCCGAGATCGACCCGGACCGGGCCGCGGCGGTCTCGCAGTCCGTCACCGACGCCGGCGGTCGTGTCCGCACCCATGTCGTCGACGTGCGTACGGAGGAGGGCGTCGCCGCGCTGGCCGGCGCGGTGCTCGACGAACACGGCGGGATCGACGTGCTCGTCAACAATGTCGGCGACTACCGCCCCCAGGTCCGCTTCCACGACTCGGACCCGGAGTCGTGGGAGGCGATGCAGCGCATCAACCTCTGGCATCTCTTCGCCGTCACCCGCGCCTTCATCAACCCGATGATCGACCGGGGTGGCGGATCCATCGTCAACGTGCACTCGGTCGAAGGCATGCGGGGCTTCCCGGGCGAGCCGGTCTACGCCGCGATGAAGGCGGCGGCCGCCCACTTCACCACCTCGCTCGCGGTCGGCTACGGCCGGCACGGCATCCGGGCGAACGGCATCGGGGTCGATCTCACCCAGACGCCCCAGGTGGACTACATCCGCGGCAACGAGGACCACGAGGCGTTGTGGGAGGCATGGGCCCCGGTCGGTCGCCTCGGTTGGCCTCCCGATCAGGCTCGCGTCGCCCTCTTCCTGGCGTCGGACATGTCGAGCTTCGTCACGGGTCACAACATCCCCGTCGACGGTGGCACGAAGGCCGGCGGCGGCTGGTTCTACAGCCCCGCCGCCGGGCGGTTCGTCAACCGCCCGCAGGGCCTCTGAACTCCTCGGAGACGAAGCCGGTCGGCCCGGTGTGGGGCCCGCCGCGAAGGGTGATCCGTTCCATCTCGCGGTGATAGCCCTCGGGCACGTCGAGCGGGGCACGGTGGGCGGTGGCCCGGTTGTCCCAGAAGGCGACCGAGCCCGGCTCCCACCGGAACCGCACGGTGAACTCGCGGCTCGCGAGCTGGTCGTAGAGGCAGGCGAGGACGTGTGCGCTCTCCGGTCGGGTCAGCTCGTAGATGTGGCTCGTGAAGTCGGGGTTCGCGTAGACGACCTTCTCGCCCGTCTCGGGGTGGATCGACACGAGCGGGTGGCGAGCCCGCAATCGGACCGACTCGAAGTCCTTCTGGAGCTGGTTCGGCTCGCCCCGCATCAGGTGGAGCACGTTGTGATGGACCGCGGTGAGGTCGTCGATCATCGTCTTCAGCGGGGTGGACAGTCCGGCGTAGGCCGCGGCGAGGTTCGTCCACTCGGTGTCGCCGCCGTAGGGCGGGAGCTCGACGGCCCGCAGGATCGATCCCATCGGCGGTTCCGCCATGTAGGTGACGTCGCTGTGCCACCGGTGTTCGAGGATCGTCTCGTCCGGGTCGTCGTGGCCGTGGGCGTCCTTCTGGATGACGACGATCTCGGGGTGGTCGGGGAACCGCGGCGGCAGGGTGGGATGGGCCGGGGTGACCTCGCCGAAGCGCGCGCCGAGCGCGATGTGGGTGTCGCGGTCGAGGTCCTGGTCGCGAAAGAAGATCACCTTCCAGCGCAACAGGGCGGCCCGGATCTCGGCGACGGTCGCCTCGTCGAGATCCGGCGACAGGGTGACGCCGCGGATCTCGGCACCGGTGTGCTGGGACTGGGGGACAACTTCGATCATGGCGGGCTCCTATTGTCCGGCTCGCCCCGCGGCGCGGAGCGCGTCGACGAGCTGCTCGGGGTCGTAGTCGGCCGGTGGTCCCGGCCGATAGGTGACGGCATGGATCTCGCCGCGGTAGGGGAACGAGCCGTGGCGCTCGAAGAGGTCCCACACCACGGGTGAGCGTCGGTCGATGCCGACGTCGATCCCCTGGAACGGCGCGAAGCCGAGCAGGATCGGTGTCTCCGGAAGGGTCGCGACCTCCTCGCCGTCCACGCTCACCGTGAAGTCCCACAGGAAGCGCCCGGTGGCCGCGGCGTCGAGGGTGACCGTGTGGGGCCCGGCGGCGAGTGGTCCGGCCGGCACCAGGGAGACGTCGCCGTAGTGGTTGTAGGCGAACGTCAGCGTGCCGTCCTCGACGAAGAGCGAGTAGCCGCCCCCCTGGTCGCCGTGGGCGACCAGCACACCGGCATCGTCGGGGCCGTGGTCGAGTTCCACGTCCACCGCGAAGCTGCGGAAGGCGATGAGGCGCTGCGATCGGTAGCGCTCGAGCGTGGGCGTGCCGGGAAGGATGCGTACCGGCTCGTGGAACCGGGCATCGTCCGGGCGGCGCAGGAGCTGGAGCAGCCCGGTGCCGTCGTCGAGCGGGAACACCTGGTTGTCCCAGGCGGCCGCGTCCCACGCGTCGGCGAGCTCGGCCACCCGCTCGGGCTGGGCAGCGGCGAGGTCGTTCGTCTCGGTGGGGTCGGTCTCGATGTCGTACAGCTCCCACTCCTCGTCGTCGTAGGGCGCGCCGCGCCGGTGGCTGGCGACGAGCTTCCAGCCGTCGCGGTAGAAGCTGCGGTTACCGAAGCACTCGCTGTACTGCTCGAGGTGGGTGCTCGCCGTCGCTCCTGCGGTGACGGCGGCAGCGAAGCTGGATCCGTCCTGACCGTCGACCGGGGCGGCACCGACGAGGTCGAGCACCGTGGCGAAGAGGTCGGTGACGTACTGGTACTGGAGCCGCACCTCGCCGCGCCCGTCCGCCGGCACCCCGGCGGGCCACGAGACGATCATCGGCACCCGCACGCCGCCGGCGTGGGTCGACCGCTTGTAGAGGCGGAACGGTGTGTTGGATGCCATGCCCCACCCGCGCGGGTAGTGGGCGAGGACCCGTGGCCCACCGATGAGCTCGGGGTCGCGGGGCGTGTCGAGCTCCCAGCCCGTCATGGCGCCGAGCCCGCCGAACTGTTTGAAGTAGCTGCGGGAGCCGCTCGCCCCGCCCTCCTCGGTCGCACCGTTGTCGGAGGTGAAGATGACGACCGTGTTGTCGGCGTCGCCGAGCGCCTCGATCGTGTCGAGGAGGCGCCCCAGGTTCTGATCGACGTTGTCGACCATCGCCGCGTAGGTCTCCATGTAGCGCGCGAACCGGGCCTGTTCGTCGGCGTCGTGGTCGTCCCACGGCTCGACCTCGTGGCCGGGTTCGTGGTTGCGCGGCGCCATCGCGGTGCCGTCGGGGAAGAGCCCGCGCTCGAGTTGGCGGGCGAACCGTCGCTCCCGCACGACGTCCCACCCGACGTCGTAGTTGCCCCGGTGGCGGGCCATGTCGTCGGGCTTCGCGTGGAGCGGACCGTGGACGGCACCGTGGGCGAGGTAGAGAAAGAACGGCCGCTCGGCCTCGTGGGCGCGCAGAGCCTTGAGGTAGGAGATCGCCTCGTCGGTGATGTCGTCGGTGAAGTAGTAGCCCTCCGGGTACTCGTCGACGTCGACGGGCGAGTTGTCGCGCACCAGCCGGTGCGGGTGGTGCAGGTTGGTCCAGCCCTCGAGGATCCCGTAGAAGCGATCGAACCCGCACTGGAGCGGCCAGGAATCCCGAGGGGCGCCGTCATGCATCGCGGCGTCGCGGGTGAGGTGCCACTTGCCGACGGCGTAGGTGGCGTAGCCCGCCTCGCGCAGGACGCCGGGCAGCGTGGGGACGTCGGCGCCGAGTTCCATCGCCCAGCCGGGGAACCCCGGATCGAAGTTGGCCACGCCGCCGAAGCCGGCCCGGTGGGGGTTGCGTCCGGTCAGCAGCGCGGCACGAGACGGCGAGCACAGGGGACTGGTGTGGTAGTTCGAGAAGCAGACGCCAGCGTCGGCGAGTCGGTCGAGGTTGGGCGTCGGGATCTCGGACCCGTAGGGGCCGATGTCGCTGAAGCCCAGATCGTCGAGCAGGACGACCACCACGTTCGGGCCCGGCGCCGGGGGCACGACCGGCTCCGGCCACGCCGGTTCGGAATCGCCGACGAGGCGATCGATCCGCCCGCCGAGCGTCGGGTCGTCGGCGCCGTCAGCCGAGGTCACGGCGGGTCAGGATCGGCCGGTGGCCCCACACACTCGGCTTGGTGATCTGGTACATCGGCACGTCGGCCGGGTCGTCGATCTGGAGTCCGCCCCAACCGAACTCCACGAGGAAGCCGTCCGGGCCCTCGCAGTAGAACGAGAGCATGTGGTCGTTGGTGTGCCGACCGAGGCCCATGATCACCGGCACCCCGGCGTCGAGGCAACGGTCCTGGGCGTAGCCGACATCGTCGATCGTCGCGGCCTCGACCATGAAGTGGCGGAGTCGGCCCGGGCCGGGCATGCCCGCGCCGAAGGCGAGGCTGTGGTGGCGCGCGTTGGGGCTGAGGAACGCCATCTCCATGACGCCGATGTCCCAGGTGTTGCGGAGATGGAAGCCGAGATGCCGACGGTAGAAGTCGACGGCGTCCTGGAGGTTCTCCACGGAGGTGACGACGTGACCGAAGCCCATCTCGCCGGTGACGAAGCCGGAGACGAGGGGGGTGACCACCCGTTCGTGGTCGAAGATCGGACCCCAGAAGATCTCCACCGGCGCGCCGGCCGGATCGGTGAAGGAGACGAAGCCGGACACGAGCCGTGCCGCCGCCTCTTCGTCCGCCCCGCGGGTGACGGTGATGCCGTCGGCCTCGAGCGCGGTGACCAGGGTCTCGAGGGCGAGATCGTCCGTCGCCTCCCAGCCGATCGCGAGCAGGTCGGCGTCCTCACCGGGCTCGAGGTGGAGCCGGTAGGGATGGTCGTCCCAGCGGAAGTAGCGGCTGGTCTGGTCCGGCCCGGCGGCCGGCATGAACCCGAGCACGTCCGCGGCGAAGGCGTCCCACGCGTCGAGGTTCGGGGTTCGCAGACGGAGATAGCCGAGCGACAGATTGGACATGGAGGCCTCCGGGCACCGGATATCCGTGCACGGTAGACGCGCACCGGTACTGCGGCAGCAAGCGATGCCACAGAGTGGGACGGATCACCGTCGCGGGAATCGCTCCGCCCAGATGGCGGCGGCGGTCTGCACGACCATGGGCGCGACGAGGTCGGCGTCGAACCGGTCGGTCGGCCCGGTGACCGACACGGCCGCGATCGCCCGGCCGGTGCTGCGCAACGGGGCGGCCACGCAGGTCAGACCCTCGTAGGCCTCTTCACGGTCGTGTGCGACGCCGGTCCGGGCGATGACGTCGAGCTCGGCGGCCAGCGCGTCGGGGGTGGTCAGCGTGCAGGCCGTGCGGCGGGGGAGATCGCCGGCGAGCACTTCTGCCGCTGCTTCCGGGTCGAAGGCGAGCATCGCCTTGCCGAGCCCGGTGCAGTACGCAGGCTTGCGACCTCCGTCGCGGGTCGGAAGGTCGAAATCGCCTGCGGTGACGCGGTGGAGATAGATGACCTCGTCCCCGTCGAGGACGCCGAGCTGAACGGCGAAACCCGTGCTCGTGGAGAGCGCGTGCAGGTGGGGGGTCGCCGACTCGGTGAGCCGGCGCCGTCGGGTGGCGAGGCCGCCGATCTCGAAGAGCCGCATCCCGACGCGGTACCCGTCGAAGTCGCGCTCCAGCCAACCCATGCCGACCAGCTGTTCGATCATGCGATGCACTGTCGACTTCGGCAGCCCGGACCGATCGGTCAGATCCTGGAGCGTGAGCACCTGGTCCGAGTCGTCGAAGGCCGACAGGATCGTGTCCACGCGGCCGAGCACGGAACGGCGTTGCTCCGTGTCGTCCGTGTTCCCCATGATCTGCGCCCGACGGTACTAGTCGCGCGCCCTCGTCTCGCTCTGCAGCTCGATCGCGATGTCGATGATCTGGTCCTCCTGGCCACCGACCAGCTTTCGTTCGCCACAGCGCAGCAGGATCTCGGCCCCGGACACGTCGTAGCGCTCGGCCGCCCGGTACGCGTGGCGCAGGAAGCTCGAGTAGACGCCGGCATACCCCATGATCAGGCTCATGCGGTCGAGCACGCACTCGTCGTTCATCACCGGGCGGACGACCTCCTCGGCGACGTCGAACATGCGCAACGCGTCCACGCCGGTGCGGATGCCGAGCCGATCGAACACGGCGGCGAGCGCCTCCGTGGGCGGGTTGCCGGACCCGGCGCCGAACGCCCGGGTGGAGGCATCGATCTGCACGGCGCCGGCACGGGCCGCGAGCACCGCGTTGGCCACGCCGAGGCCGAGGTTCTGATGACCGTGGAAGCCGACCTGCGCGTCGTCGCCGAGTTCGGCCACGAGGGCGGCGACCCGGTCGCTCGCCTCATCGAGGATCATCGCGCCCGCCGAGTCGACGACATAGACGCACTGGCAACCCGCGTCCGCCATGGTCCTCGCCTGCACGGCCAGCGCGTCGGGCGCCTGGCTGTGCGCCATCATCAGGAAGCCGACGGTCTCGAGCCCGAGCTCGCGGGCGATCCCGAAGTGTTGCCGGGCGATGTCGGCTTCGGTGCAGTGGGTGGCGACCCGCATGACGGACACGCCGAGATCGCGACTGGCGCGGATGTCGTCCATCGTGGCGAGGCCCGGGAGCATCAGCGCCGCGATCAGGGAACGACCGGCGGCCGTGTCGACGGCAGCTTCCATGAGCCGGCGTTCGTCGACCGCCGAGAAGCCGTAGTTGTATGACGATCCGGCCAGGCCGTCGCCGTGGGTGACCTCGATGACGGGCACGCCGGCGCCGGCGAGGCCGTCGACGATCGCGGTCACGTCGGCCTCGGTGAACTGGTGGCCCTTGGCGTGGGAACCGTCGCGCAGTGACGAGTCGGTCATGCGGACGTCGAGGGTCTCGGAGAAGGGCATCAGGCGGTCACCTTCCCGGCGGCGAGGACCTCGCCGACCTTCACCGCCGCCGCCGTCATGATGTCGAGGTTGCCCGCGTAGGGCGGGAGGAAGTCGCCCGCCCCCTCGACCTCGATGAAGATGGCCACGCGGCCGCGACCGTCGGGGGTGATGTCGGCATCGAACTGGGGCGGCCGCAGCAGCCGGTAGCCGGGGACGTACTGCTGGACCTCGGCGACGACCTCCTCGATCGACGTGGTGACGGCACTCTCGTCCGCATCGGGTTCGAGCGAGCAGAAGATCGTGTCGCGCATGATGAGCGGCGGCTCGGCGGGATTCAGGATGATGATCGCCTTGCCCCGATCGGCCCCACCGAGCTGCTCGACGGCGGCTGCCGTCGAGCGGGTGAACTCGTCGATGTTGGCCCGGGTGCCGGGGCCCGCCGACACCGACGCAACCGTGGCGACGATCTCGGCGTAGGCGACCGGCGTCACCCGCGACACCGCGTGGACCATGGGGATCGTCGCCTGGCCGCCGCAGGTGACCATGTTGACGTTGTCGGCCGCGGCGTGGGTCGTCAGGTTGACGGGCGGGACGACGAACGGGCCGACCGCGGCCGGGGTGAGGTCCACCGCCCGGATCCCCGCCGCGGCGTAGCGGGGGGCGTTGGCCGCATGGATACCTGCGGACGTGGCCTCGAACACGAGATCCGGGGCTTCCGCCTGGGCGAGGAGCCAGTCCGCCCCGCCCGCGGAGGTCTCGAGTCCCATTGCGGCGGCGGCCCGCAGGCCGGCGCTCTCGGGATCGATGCCGACCATGTAGCGCGGCTCGATCGTGTCGGATCGACAGAGTTTGTGGAGCAGGTCCGTGCCGATGTTCCCCGTCCCGACGATCGCCGCGGTGACGGTCATGGGTTGCCGCTCTCGGCGGGTCCGAACACGGCGCGGACCGAGCCGAGGCCGGTGATCGTCGCTTCGTACGTGGCCCCGGCGCGCGCGGGTACGAGCGGGCCGAGGCTGCCGGAGAGGATGATCTCGCCGGCTCGCAGCGGCTCGTCCTGCTCGGCCACGGCGTTGGCCAACCAGACCACGGCGTTGATCGGATGGTCCATGCAGGCGGCACCGGTGCCGACACTGATCACGTCGCCCTCGCAGACCACGGTCATCTCGGCGCCGGGCAGGGCATCGTGGATCTGGTCCAGCGCGACCGGCGTGTCGCCCAACACGAAGACGCCCGAGGATGCGTTGTCGGCCACGGTGTCGAAGATCGTGATGTCCCATCCGGCGATGCGGCTGGCGCACACTTCGATCGCGGCCACGACATGGTCGGTCGCCGCGGCGACGTCGGGCGCGGTGACCGGCGCCGACGGGAGATCGGCGCCGAGCACGAACGCGACCTCGGCCTCGATGCGGGGTTGGAGCAGGCTCGCGAACGGGATCGTCTGGCCGTCGGCGAACGCCATGTCGGCATGGAGCACGCCGACGTCCGGCGTGTCGACGCCCATCTGCTGCTGCACGGCCGCCGAGGTGAGGCCGATCTTGCGGCCGACCCGGCGGCGACCCGCCTCGGTTCGTTCCCGCACGAGTCGCTGCACGGCGTAGCCGTCCGCCAGCGTGGCGTCGGGCACGAGGTCGCGCACCGGCGGGCACGGCGCGGCCGTGTCGGCGGCCGCGATGAGCCGGTCGGCCGCCGACTGCAGGGCGGCCTCGCGAGCGGCGTCCGGGCTGGTCGTGGTCACCGGATCAGTCCCCGTCCCGGGTCAGGAACGACAGCACGACCCGCTCCCAGTCGTCCTTGCGTTCGAGCATCGCCCAGTGGCCGCAGTCGGGGAAGACGTGGAGTTCGGCGTTGCGGATCAGCCGCATCGGGGCGAGGAATCCGTCGAGCGGGGTGACGCGATCGTCGCGCCCCCAGGTCACCAGCGTCGGCGCCTCGATGCGGCGGAGCAGGGCGAACGTCTCGGTGTTGTCGAGCATCATGTCGCGCAGCACGCCGAGCATCTCGCGGCTGTAGATCCGGCGGATTCCTTCGAGGGCCTCCGGTGTGCTGGCCACCTGCCACCGCTGCTCGACGAAGTCGTCGGTGAGCATTGCCGGGTCGTAGACCATCGTGCGCATCCACTCGACCAGCCGGCTGCGGGTCGGATCCTCGACGAAGTCGACGAGGCGGCTGATGCCTTCCGACGGCAGGGGGCTGAAGATCGGGACGCCGACGCCGCCCATCGTCACCAGCCGGGAGACCCGAGCCGGGTGGTCGGCAGCGACCCGGGCCGCGATGTTGCCGCCGAGCGAGTTGCCGACAATGGGCGCACGGTCGATGCCGAGCGCATCGAGGAACGCGACGACGGCGGTGGGGCCGTGCAACGGCGCCGGGGTGTCGGGTTCGTACGAGCGACCGAACCCCGGGAGGTCGAGGGCCAGCGTGCGGAAATGACCGGCGAACGAGGCGAGATTGTCGCCGAAGTTGGCCCAGGCACTCACGCCGGGGCCGGAGCCGTGGAGCAGCACGAGCGGCGGCCCGTCGCCGGCCTCGTGGTAGTGGAGCTCGCCGTCCGGCGTCTCGATGGTGCGGGTGGTGTTCTGCGCGGTCAGGTCCGTCATGGTCGGTCGCCCCTCAGATCGTCATGCCGGCCGGGCCGCTCGGCGGCTCGCCCCACAGCATTCCGGCGGCGGCATCGTAGATGTGGCCCCGCACGAGGATCCCGTGGTGCAGGCCGGCGTGCATGCCCCGCCAGAACCGTTGGACCGGGTTGTCGAGGCGGATCGAGTTGCCGCCACAGATGGCGAACACCTTGTCGGCCGCCTCCGCGGCGCGCCACGCCACGCGCACCTGGTCGCGCCGACACGCCACCCGTTGTTCGATCGAGATGTCGTGACCGGCCCGCACGGCGTCGTAGAGCTCGCCGGCGTTGTAGAGCAGCTGGGCCCGGGCGCCCCGGATCTCCGACGCCGCCTCGCCGATCGTCGCTCGGGTGTGGGGGTCGGTCGCCTGCGCGACACCCACCGCGCTGACCCGGTCGCGCTGGTAGTCGACTGCGCTCTTCAGCACGCCTTCGGCGATACCGATGACGCCGGCGGTCACGGCGCTCGGGAACAACGACGACCACGGCATCTTGTAGAGCGGCTGGCTGCGGCTGGACTCCTCGAACGCCTGGCCGTTGAGCACCTTCACCACGTCGATCGTGCGATACGTGGGCACGAACATGTCCGTGACGGCGATGTCCTTGCTGCCGGTGCCCTCGAGGCCCGAGACGTTCCAGCTGTCCTCGACGACCTCGTAGTCGGATCGGGGGAGCATGATGTGCAGCGCCCCCACCACCTGACCCTCGTCGTTCTGCAGGCGAGCGCCGAGGACGATCCAGGTGCACAGGTCGGTGCCGGAGGAGAAATTCCAGTGCCCGGTGACCTGGTAGCCGCCGTCCACCGGGGTCGCGATGCCTCCCGGGGAGTACGGCGAGGCGATCCACGTGTCCGGGTCGTCGCCCCACACTTCCTCCTGGACACGTTCGTCCTGGAGCGCGAGCTCCCACGGGTGGACCCCGACGACGCCGGACACCCAGCCGGCCGCCGGGCACCAGGTACCCACGTCCATCGCCGCGGTCAGGAAGTCGCGCGGGTCGGCCTCGTAGCCACCGAAGTCCGCCGGTTGGAGCAGGCGGACGAGCCCGCTGTCCTTCAACCGCGCGACGACGTCGTCGGTGAGGCGACCCGCCTCCTCGGCCTCCGCGGCGCGTTCGGCGAACAGCGGACCGGACTGCTCGATCCGGTCGAGAACATCGTGATCCATGGTGTGCTCCTTCACCTACGCCACCTACTCCGCGACATCGAACGGGCCGGCGATCTCGACGAAGTCGGCGAGTTCGGCATCCCACTCCAGGACGGACAGAGTGTCGCGTGCGTCGGGCTTGTCCGCGCCGAGCGACGCGAACTCGTACACCGGCAACGGCGGCAGATCCACCGTGGCGAGCGCGGCCGCGAAGGACTCGTTGGTCAGATCCGTCCCCGCTTCCACGGCGACTGCCTCGAACAGGGCGACGTTGCGGCAGGCCCGCAGGGTCGACGTCCAGAAGCTCAGGTCGCCGTCGTTCGCGTCGGCCGGAATGGCGTCGGCCCCGACCGCGGCGGTGGCGCGGTCGATGCATGCGGCGAGCTCGGGGTCGTCGAGCCGGGCGATGGAGCCACCGCCGATCAACCGGTCGCCCTCCCCGAAGGCCGCGTGCTCGAGGTTGGCGACCTCTTCGGTGTTGGCGACGATGACGGTGAAGTCACCGGCGGTGAAGATCGAGTCCGTGATCGTCGGGCTGGTGCCGACGACCACGATCGACGCGACACCCTCGACCCGTGCCTGTTCGAGCATCAGCTCGGTTTCGGTTGCGGCGGCGATCTGGTCGGTCCCCGCCAGGCCCGTCGATCGGAAGGCGACGGTGGCGCCGGCGTCGACGAGCGCGTCTCGGATGGCGTCCGCCGTCTCGTCCTGATCGGGCAGGACTGCATGGACCGAGATCGGCCCGAGGTCGTCCAGCTCGCCGCTTTCCACCAGGGCGTTCACGAACGCGGTCCCCCGGCGGGCGACGTCCATGTCCGGCGAGATCCAGGGTGCCGTGGCCTGTGCCAGACGTTCGTCGGTGAGCTGTCCGCCGACGAGAATCGTCTCGCCGGGGCCGGTGATGCAGCCGTTGCCCTCCTCGGCTCCGGGGCCACCGAAGCCGCCGAGCACGGCGAACACCTCTTCGTCCTCGACCAGCCGCAGACAGATCTCGTCGGCCATCGCCACGTTCGCGGGGAGGAACAGCTCGATCACGACCTCGACCCGGCGGCCGTTGATCCCGCCTCGGTCGTTGAGGTCGGCGACGAGGGCTTCCACGATCCGGCCGGTGTCGGGGCTTCCCACGTCGATGCCGAGCTCGGTGCGGAGCCGTTCGAAATCGACGTCGACGAATCCGACCTCGATCGTGTCCGCCGTGACCCCCCGGAACGACGCGGTCCGTTCGGGCGGGTCCGAGGTCGGGGTGGAGCTCGAGGTCGGACTCGACGTGGTGGTCGACGTCGGGGACTCCGGGTCGCCCGCCGTGGCCGCATCGTCGTTCGCGGAGCAGGCGGCGAAGCCGAGCGCGATCGCGCACAGCGCCGCCGCAGCTCGGCCGGGACGGCGGGTTGTCTTCAGGGCGGCATCGGGCACGTGGGTTGCTCCTCGGGCGGACGGGGCCAGCATGCCGGGCCGCCGTCGGGGCTGTCACCGGGTGCTTCTCACCCAGTGGAACCGAGCCCGAGGAACTCGTCCGCCTGGCGCCTTGATCGCAGAACGTGAACCGCGGCGTGGTTTCCGTCTGAGCGCGGGGGAGTCGCTGTAGTTGCCGTCGGCGATCCAGGCGTCGCCGGCGAGCGCCGTGCGTTGGATATGGCGCCACTCGTCCTCGCTCGGCGCGACCCACCCCGGCTGCCAGAACGCCAGGTCGAGATGGATGAGCGGCAGGCCGGTCTGCTCCGCGAGGGCGCCGGAGAACGTGCTCTTGCCGGATCCCGCGAGCCCGGTGACGACGATGCGTTGTCCGATGAAGCCGGGCATGGCGTTCATGATGTCATTGGCGGAGGGAGGGGGATTCGAACCCCCGGGACCCGTGAAGGCCCGCTGGTTTTCAAGACCAGTGCAATCGTCCGCTCTGCCATCCCTCCAGCGGTCCACGTTAGCCACGGTGCCCCTCGGCAGGGCGGGTCGGCGGCGGGGGGAAGGGTCGGTCGTCAGTTTTGGTTGACGAATCGGCGGGCGCGTCAAGGAAAACTGACGAGACACCCGTCGCCGCGTCCGGCTGTCACACCGTCTGGCTGTCACACCGTCGCGACAGGCTGGACGCATGCTGAACCGAGGGTCGAACGAGTGGCGAATCGAGCGGGCGGGCGATCCCGGCGACTTCCTGGAGGCGGCCCGGAAGGTGGTCGAGTGTGCGCAGTCGGACGTCCGATTGTTCGCCGTGGCCGTGCTGAAGGATCGCCTGCCGGACATCGAGCGCGACGCAGTAGAACAGGCGATCGCCGCCGGGGCGAGCTGGGCGCGAATCGCCGAGTCGCTGGGCGTCACCAGGCAGGCGATCTACAGCAAGTACGGACCGCGGGCCGAACCGACGAGTCGGCCCCGACTACGGGCGACGGTCGAGGCCCGCGCGATGGAGGCAACGATCACGTCCGAGCAGGAGCGCTATGCGCTGGCCTACTTCGAGAAGGTCCGCCGGCGCAAGGAACGCGAGGCGGATGGGTGACGGCGCCGATCAGTCCGCGGTGGCGACTTCGATGCGGTCCTGGTGCCACTCGCGGGCGGATTCGAGCGCGGCATCGGCCCGGTCGATGAGGGCGCCGACGTCGAAGGCGTGGGCCGGATAGCAGGCGACGCCGGCCCAGAGGGTGAGATCCGGGTTGTCCTCGGCGAGACGGCGACGGAGGCGTTCCATCGTCCAGATGGCACCGTTCTCCGGTGTGTCCTCGAGGACGACGCCGAAGCGGCCGTCGTGAAGACGGGTTGCCGTGTCGGACTCGCGAAGGGTCTCGCGTAGCGCGTTGGCGATCATGCGGGCGTCGGCGGACGGTCGGGCGTCGCCCTCGCGGCCCTCGACGATGTCGAGCAGGGCGACGGCGACGGGACGGAGATGGCGACGGGCGGCGGCGATGCGGCTGTCCAACGCCACGAGGAAGTAGTCGTGATTGAAGAGGCCGGTCTCCGAATCGGTGAGGCCCTCCGACGACGTGCCGTCGTCGGAGATGATCAGCGGCATGGAGGTGTCGCCGGCGCGTCGCTCGGCGTCGGTGAGCTGACCGCTGAGGCTCTTCACGGCTTCCTCGGCGACCATGCGGCTCTGGACCTGGGCGGCGACGGCGTTCTCGAGCTGGCGGATCTGCTCGTTCATGGAGGCGACCCGACGTTCGAGATCGGCGGCGGCCTGGGCGTCGCGGCGGGCGGCTGCGGCCGCGACCGCGGCGCCGACGGCAGCGACGAGGGCGACCTTCCGGCGGCCGGTCACGGCCGCGAGAATCCCCGCGCCGGCTCCGGCGATTCCGATGCCCGTCGTGATGTCCATGCGCAGATCACTCATCCGACCTCCATCGGTTGCGAGACAAGGGAAATCAAGCCCCAGGGATCGTATGTTGTCCGCTCGAGAACACGGTGGCAGCGGGTTGCGCGAGCAGATGCGGCAGACCGGCAAGATAGCGGCTGCGGGGCCACTCGACCGCGCCGAGCGAGGCGAGATGCGGGGTGCGCCACTGCACGTCGACGAGCCGGTCGATGCCGTCGTCGAGCGCTTCCACCAGCGCCACGAGGGCCACCTTCGACGCATCGCGCACCCGATGGAACATGGACTCGCCGGCGAAGAGCCCGCCCAGCGCCACGCCGTAGAGACCGCCGACCAGCCGGCCGTCCTGCCAGGACTCGACACTGTGGACCCAGCCGAGCTCGTGCAGGGTGAGGTAGGCGTCGCGGATCGAACCGTCGATCCAGCCGTGGGGCCGCGACGGGTCCGCGCAGGCGTCGAGCACGGCGGCGAAATCGTGGTCGACGCGGATTTCGAAGTCACGCATCGAGCGACGCAGCGAACGACTCACCTTGAGGCGATCGAGGGGCAGTACGCCGCGCGGGTCGGGTGACCACCAGCCCATGAGGGCGTCCGCCTCGACCGGCATGGGGAACAAGCCCGCCCGGTAGGCCGCGAGGATCGTCCCCGGCTCGTTGTCGGCTCCGACGCCGATCAGCCCCGTCTCGTCGACCTCGTCGACATCGGGGAACTGCCAGGGCGTCGGCGGTGGTTCGACCGGCACCCCCGCAGCGTAGGGCTCCCGGGTAGGTTGCCGATATGGCGAACCCGCCCCTCGTGGCCTGGATGAACCCACTTCCCATGGAGCTCGCACCTGCGCTGGCGGCCCGCCGGCGCTCCCTCGCGGCCCGGGCCCACGGGCGGGTCCTCGACCTGGGCGGCTGGAACGACCATCTCGACGCCTACCGGCTCGGGACCGACGTCGAGAGCGTGACGATGCTCGACCGGATCGGCGACGTCCGCGCCGGCACGGGGCGAGGCGACCCCGAGGGCGTGACCCGAATCGACGCCGGACTCGACGAGCTGGACGGGATGGGCCCCTACAGCACAGGCCCTTATGACACAGGTCCTTACGACACCATTGTGTCGCTGATCCGCACCCCGCTGGTCGCCGACTTCGACCGCATGCTCCACTCGATCTTCGATCTGCTGGCCGACGGCGGATCGACCCTGTGGCTCGAGCCTGTGCGCCGCGAGGGCCGCATCGGCCGGCTACTGGCGCTGAGCGGCTCGTTCGGTCGGGCCGCCGGCGGCCTCCACGTCGACCGCGACATCCCGGCGCGACTACGAGGTCACGGGATGATCGTCACCGACCTGACCCGCTTCGAGGTGCCGACCGTCAGCGCGCCGCTGCGACCGTTCATCGCCGCGGTCGCCCGCTGGCCCGTCACGACTCCGTGATCGTCACCGTGTTGATGACGATGTCCTCGGAGGGAACGCCCGACGCCGTTCCGGCCGCCTCGATCTCGCTCACCACGTCGAGCCCGGCGACGACCGTGCCGAACAGGTTGTAGTCGGGCGGCAACGCCGCGCCCGACTCGCCCGTGACCACGAAGAACTGGCTGCCGTTGGTGTTGGGCCCCGAGTTCGCCATGGCCACGGACCCGATCTCGTACTCGCCTTCCTCGGGGAGCTCGTCCGGGAAGGAATAGCCGGGGCCTCCGGTGCCCGGCGGATTACCGACGGCGTCGCCGCCCTGGATCACGAAGCCGGGGATGATCCGGTGGAACGAGACGCCCTCGTAGTACCGGTAGCGGGAGAGAAACACGAAGCTGTTGACGGTCGCCGGTGCCCGCGCCGCGTCCAGCTCGATGGTGAACTCACCCGCGCTGGTGTCGACCGTCGCCGTGTACTGGCCGGCGGGATCGATGCACAGCGGCGGGAGCCCGTCGAACGCAACCACCCGATCGACGGCCCCCTCGGCCGGCGGACACGCCGATGTCGGAGCCTCCTCGTCCCACCCGGGCCCGAGGTCGACCGTCGTGGTCGGCGCGACCGGGTCGGGGGTCTCGTCCACGCCGGTGCCGTCGTCGAACCCCTCGACCGTGCTCCCGCCGGCGTCCGTCGCGTCGGGCTCGTCGTCGCGCAGCAGCACCGCCACCACGAGCACCGCGACCACGCCGGCGACGAGCAGCCCGCCATAGGTCATGATCCGGCTCCGGCGCCGGGCTCTCGCCGCGGCTGCCTGGGCCGCAGCCACGCGGTTCGCCCGGTTCTCCTTCTGACGTGCTCGCTTGTCCGTGGTCACGAGGGCCGACGATAGCGGTCAGCCGGTTTCGGTCACCGTCACCGAATCGACCAGGAAGAGCTCCCCGACCTCGGCCGTGCTGAGCGCCGCGAACGCGGCGTTCACGTCGTCGAGATCGTCGATGGTGCCGACCCGCACGAAGTCGGCGCCGATCTGTTCGAGCACCGCCTGGCCGGTCTCGTCGACCACGACCATGAGCGCCCCGTTGAGTCCGCCGTCGTAGGTGGTGGCGAGCACTGCGCCGGGCTCGAACCGCTCCTCCACCGGGAGGCCCGAGGGAACGGGATCGATCAGGAACCCGGCGTCGCCCTGGCCACCGATGCCGATGAGGCCGGTCGAGAACGCCTGGATCGGCGTCTCTTCGTAGGCGTGGTACCAGCCGAACACCGCCGCGAGGTTCGCGGCGTCCGGGTTGATCGCCGCGTCGACGGGCACCGTCAGACTCGTGCCGTCCGTGGTGAAGGCCAATTCGAACGCGGCGCCCTCGCCGATACAGGTCGTCGGTGCCTCCTCGAAGCCGGTGGTCCGCTCGGCGCTGCCGTCCGTGGGCGGGCACGGTGTCGGCCCGGTCAACTCCACGCCGGCGCGCGACGACGGCATCCAGTCGAAGTCGAGCGGCGCAAGGGTGGTCGTGGTGGGGATCTCGATCGCCGGCTCGTCGTCGTTCGCGAGGAACAGCCCGAACGCCAGCGGCGCGATGAGCGCCAGCACGAGGAAGCCGATGACGCCACCGAGGATCAGCTGGCGCCGCCGGGCGCGACGGGCCGCGGCGGCCCGCTGGCGTTCGGCCTGCTTCTGGGCCGCGACCCGGCGCTTCTTCGTCTCCTGCTTGTTCGCCACGGGGGAAACCTAACTACATCTGCGCGCCAAGATGCCGACGGGCAGGGGGAGACCATGACCCCTCCGCCCCCCGACGCCGACGATCTCCGGCTCGTGGTCGACCGCCACGCGGCTGCGGTCTACCGCGTGGCCCGTTCGATCGTGCACGACCCGGCCCTCGCCGACGACGTCGTGCAGGAGACGATGCTGAAGGCGTGGCGCAACTCCCCGGTCGGACCGGGCGAGGAGATCCCCCGCAACTGGCTCCTCAAGGTGGCCCGCAACACGGCGATCTCGCTCCTGCGCACCCGCCGCGACGAGCTGCACGGCCCGGACACGATGCCCGAGGGCTCCGCCGGCGCGTCGACCACCCGGCAGGTGGAGGGCCGGGCCCAACTCGACGACCTGTGGGAAGCGATGCAGCACCTCGACGAGGATGCCCGCGCCCTGATCGTGCTCAAGGAAGTGGACGGCCTCTCCTACGAGGAGATCGCCCAGACCCTCGACCTGCCCCTGCCGACCGTCAAGACCCGACTCTTCCGGGCTCGCAAGGCCTTGAAGGACGCAATGAAGGAGTGGCGATGAACGCCCGACATCCGACCCGCCAGCGACTGCAGCGCTGGCTCGACACCGGTGAACCCCGCCGGTTGTCGAAGCACATCGAGCGCTGCGCCCACTGCCAGGAAGTGCTCGACATGGTTTCGGCCCTCGACGAGGACCTGGTCGCCGATCTGCAGGCGGCGACCAACCCTCCCGTGGACCTGCGCGAACGCACCCACGACGGTGTCGACATCCGGCTCCGCAACGAGGCCGCGTTCGGCGCGTTCGTCGATCTGTTCGCCGTCGGCTTCGACGTCGCCCGCACGATCCTCGACCCTGAGCTGACCCCCGACGACAGCACTACTCAGGAGAGCGCCGCTCCCGCCGACGAGAGCGATGGAGGAGAGACATGATCGATCCCTGGATTTACGCCACGGGTGCCATCGTCGTCGGACTGCTGTCCGGTGTCATCGGTGCCGCGCTCGTGCGGCGGATCATCCTCAAGGGCCGCGAGGACAAGCCCGAGATGCTCGACGCGGCGCGGGCGACGGCGACGTTCCTGTTCCTCTTCTTCACCGCGCTCGGCGTGATCGTCGCGATCGGCTTCACCAATCCCGAGACGCTGGAACCCATCCCTGCGGATCTCGTCCGCAAGTCCCCCCGCATCCTCGCCGCCGGTCTGATCCTCATCGCCGGCCGGGCGATCGCGTTCGCGCTGGGCGGTGCGGTGAACTCGGCGTTCGCCGCGTCGACATCGCGGGTGCGCGGTCAGATCGGCGCCGCCGGTCGCTTCCTCGTCTACGCGGTGTCGCTGGTCCTGGCGCTGAGCCAGCTCGGCGTCGACACCACCATCCTCAGCATCATCGCCGCCGCCATCGTCTTCGGTCTGTCGGGGGCGTTCGCCCTGCTCGTCGGGCTGGGCGGGCGCGAGATCGGTGGCGAGCTCGCCGCCGGCCGTCACCTGGCGCGGCTCGTGCACGTCGGCGATCACATCGAGGTCGACGGACTCGCCGGGGAGATCGTGGCGCTGCATCCGGCGTCGGTCGAACTCGCGGGGAGCGACGGGGTCATCCACGTGGCCAACACGACGGTCGCCCGCGGCCCGCTGAAGGTCCGCTCCTGAGTGGGCGCTCGCGCGAATGGGTCGAACGGCCCATTCGCGCAGGAATCGGAGAAATCGCGCGACTCGGGCCCTGCTCGTGCGTTGTACCGGTGACGCCGCTCAGCGGCAACAGATCACCGGTCGGATTGGACTCCCGATTGTGACTCTGAGACGGACCGCCCCACCGGCGGTCCGTCTCGCGTTTTCGGCGGAATACGGCGCTCGGGTTCGCTCAAAGACGCTGAACGCTGTTAACTGGACACTGTGAGTGAGCGAGGGGCACATCGGGCGGATCTCCAGGGCCTGCGCGGCGTCGCGGTCCTCCTCGTGGTGCTCTACCACGCGGGCCGGGTCGTGCCGGGCGGGTTCCTGGGCGTCGACGTGTTCTTCGTGCTGTCCGGCTTCGTGATCGGGGCAAGCATCCTGCGCGAGGCGGACCGCACGGGAACGATGAGCCTCGGCAACTTCTACGCCCGTCGGGTGCGGCGGATCCTGCCGGCTGCCGCGGTGCTCAGCGTGGTCACGCTGCTGGTGTTCGCCGTCGTGATGAGTCCGTTCGGGAACCAGCAGGTGATGGCCAAGACCTCGGCCTCCGCGTCCGTCTGGTTGTCGAACATGGCGCTGGCGACCGCCGACGGAGCCGGCTACTTCGACACCGGCTCGGAGGAGAACCCGTTCCTGCACACCTGGTCGCTCGGCGTCGAGGAGCAGTTCTACCTCTTCCTCCCGATCGCGATGGTCCTCATCTTCGCCACCCTCGCCCGCCGCCCCGGCGCCACGGAGCGGCGCATCCAGATCGTGCTCGGCACGGTCGCCGCCGGGTCGCTGCTGCTCAGCATCGCCCTCGTCGACCTCGGGCTGTCGGTGCCGGTGGTGGACATCGACCCCACCACGTTGGCGTTCTACCTGCCGTTCAGCCGGTTCTGGGAGCTGCTCGCCGGCGTCCTGCTCGCCACCTCGGTGTTGGCCACCCGCGAGGTCCACGCCCGCTGGCACCTGCTCGCCGGCGTGGGCGGCATCGCCCTGCTGGTCCTGGCATCGTTCGGCTACGACGAGTTCACCGAGTTCCCCGGGCTCGCGTCCGTCCCGCCGGTCGTCGCGACCCTCCTCATCATCTGGGCGGGCACGGCCGCCGGCGGCCCGTTCGCGCGGACGTTGAGCGCGGCCCCGCTGCGCTTCCTCGGCGACAACTCCTACGCCTGGTACCTCTGGCACTGGCCCGCCGTGGTCCTCGCCGCCCTGCTCTGGAGCGACAGCCGCACGACCCTGCTGATCGCCGCTGCTCTCTCGCTGCTGCCGGCCGTCGTGAGCACGAACTTCCTCGAACAGCCGCTGCGCCGCAACCAGTCGATCGTGGGCCGCCGGGCCTTCGGGCTCGCCGTGGTCTGCGTCGGCGTGCCCCTCGTGCTCGCCATCGTCGTGTTGGCCGGAGCCGGGCAGCGATGGGGGCTCGACGAGCCGGTGGGCTGGGACGACATCCCCGTCGCCCGCGACGCCGGCTGCCATGTCACCGACGTGGCCAGCGACTTCTCGTTCGACGCGGCGGATTGCATCTTCGAGGCGCCCGGAGGCGGCGACGATCTCGTGGTGGTGCTCGGCGACTCCCATGCCTCGTCGCTGGCGTCGGCCGTGATCGCTGCCGCCCATCCCCGTGGCTTCGATGTCGGCGTGTGGAGTGGCAGCGGCTGTCCCTACATCCTCGACGTCGGGCCGAATCGCCAGTTCGACGACTGCCGCGGGTGGGTCGATGCCGCGTCCGAGCTCGTCGCGGAACGGCAACCGTCCGTCGTGGTCATCGCCAACCGGTCCACGATCTACACCCATCCGACGGTGGGCGAACCCGAGAACGCCGTCCACCGGCTCTCCACCTCGTCGAGCGACCCCTCCGGTTCGCGGGACGAGGCGTTGGCCCTCTGGTCGGCCGGTATGGAGGCCACGGTGGCCGAGCTCGAGGCCGGTGGGGCGCGGGTCGTCGTGTTCGGCATGGTGCCGGAGTTCTGGCCCGACTTCGTCGATCGGTACTCGCTGGCCCGCCCGGACCTCGACCCCGTCATGACCCGTTCGGAGCTGGACGAACGCCAGACCGACGTCGACGCCGCGACCCTCGCCGGTCTCCCGGACACGGCGGCGTTCGTCGACCCGACCGACACGATCTGCCCGACGTTCCCCTGCCGGCCGACCGACGACGCCGGTTGGCTCTACTACGACCCCGACCATCTCAACGAGCGGGGCAGCCGCCTGCTCGCCGATGAGGTGGGCGCGGCGCTCGACGCCGTCCTGTCCTGACCCGCCCTGTCCTGACGGGCCTGTCCTGACGGGCCTGCCTGGCTTGCGGGGATGACCCGGGCCAAGCTGGAGCCATGCGTTCGGTCCTTGTCGTGGTCGGCATGCTCGCCGCCGCATGCAGTGTGAACCAGGACCCCGCGTCGGATGCCGGTCCCCCGAGCACCGTGGCGTCGACCACGACCGAGATCACGAACACGACGACCACCGAACCGCCGCCCCGGTCGAGCGCCCTCGTGCGGATCGGCCCGGCCCGCTACGAGTTCGATGCGGTCTGTGCGGCCGGTGGCGCCGGCGAGATCGAGGTCGCGGTGACGGGGGAGGACGTGAACGGGCTTCCCGTCATCGGCTACGTCCGTGCGTTCCTCGGGGAGCCCTACGTCAGCCTGCAGGTCGGCGTCGGAGCCGACGCCGTGCTGTTCGAGCCGCGCCTGGAGGGCACGCTTCCCTTCGAGCTGACGGACGACGGCGTCACCTTTCCCGAGGTCGACTTCGTGACCGATCTGGATCTCGAGACCGGCGAGTTCACCCCGGCCGGCATCGGCGCGGTCGACGTGGCGTGCGTGGACTTCGTGCGGACGCTGCCGCCGATCGACTTCGGCTGACGGCGCTCAGCCACAGTCTCGTCTAGCCACAGTCTCGTCTAGCCACAGTCTCGTCTAGCCACAGGGATCGGCTTCGAGGACGAGCGGGACCCGTCCGGCCCGCATGGTCTCGACCACGCCGTCCACCGTGGTGAACGCCACCCGGAACTCCTGATCGTTCTCGTCCTGGGGCACGAAGATCACGTCCACCTGGCCGCCGCCGAGATCGACCCGCTCGAGCCGGTCGCCGAAGAGCGCATCCAACTGCTCGTCCGTCGTGCCGATGCCGGCGCCGCTGCGGGTGGTGATGGGGCTGTTGCCCACGATGTCGACCCGTTCGATGGTGCCCTCGTGGACGACGAAGCTGATGCCGTCCGGCGCGACGTCCGGGACGACCCGGTAGCAGTCGGTGACCAGACCGCAGTTGATGAACTCCGTGCCCGCCTCGGTACGAGCCTCGTTGACGGTGAGCCCGAACGTGACCTCGTCGAGCCCGACCGTGCTGAGCGATGAGGTGCTGTCGAGCGTCGGGACGAGCGGCGCCTCCGGCTCTTCCTCTCCCTCGTCGTCTCCCGTCTCGTCGCCCTCGTCGTCGGCCGCGGGCTCCGTGGTCGTCGTCGTGGTGGTGGTCGTGTCCGCCGAATCGTCGGGGGTCGTGCCACAGTCCACCGGGATCGAGGTGGTCACCGGCGCGACGGTCGTCGTGGTGGTCGTGGTGCCATCGGTGCCGTCGTCGCCATCGGTTCCGTCCGTGCCGTCCACGACCGCGCCACCGTCGGTGTTGTCGGTGACATCGGCGTCCTCGGGCTCGTCGTCGCCCCACGACAGGACGAACAGGGCCGCGCCGAGGATGGCGATGAGGCCGAGGACAACGGTGGCGATCTGACGGAATGGCACGACAGCGATGGTACGGCGTCGGGCCGCGAGGGTGGACGCGGCCCGGGAACCGGTGTCAGGGCCAGCCGGTTGCGATCATCACGCCGACGACCGCGGCCACGACCGGCAACGCCAGCACCAGCCGGAATCCCCAACCGCCGTCGGCGAGCGGTTCTGCTGCCAGTTGACCTGTTGCGTTGGAGGCGTAGGGCTCCACGATCGTCGCCGCTTCGCGCTCGATGGCCGCCTGGGTCTCGGCCATTGCCGTGAGCGCCCAGCGGTGCAGCAACACGATCACGGCCGCCAGGATCAGCGGTACCGCGATGATGTCGACCGCGCTGATCTCGTGGGAGCTGCTCTGGGCGCGAGCGGCCTCCAGGCTGATGCTCACCGTCGTCCCGATCGTGAGGATGCCCGTGCCGACGAGGATCGCCCAGCGCTCGGCATCTCGCAGAACGGCGAGGTGAGCGACGCGACGACCGATCTCGTGGCGTTCCGCATCCGGCTCGGCGTAGATCCCGGCGCCCGCCGCGATCACCCAGCAGGCGAGCGTCACCACGATGGCGGCGACATTGCCCGCGGCCCGCCACGTGCCGTAGGGCAGTGCCGTCGCCTCACTGCCGAGGATCACATGGCTGCTGCTCGTCAGCGTGAGCACGAGCGCGGGCACGGCACCGACGACGAGCGCGCCGAGGGCGAGGTCGCGCCAGCGCACCCGTGACTGGCGCACGATCCGGTACGACAACAGGGCACCCACGGGGATGACCGCCCCGCCGAACGCCCCGTAGAGCACGAGCAGCACGCCGTAGATCGCGTAGGCATCCGTCGAGGCGAAGGACCCTGCCGTGTCGGCGTCCACGTCGCCCAGATAGGCGGAGATCGCCGCCAGCGAACCACCGACGGCGGCACCCGCGGCGATCAGCGACACGAGGGTGCGCCGGCTCGCGAGGTCCGGCACCACGACCGGCTCCTCGAGCCCCGCCACCTTCGCGGCATCGTGGTCCTCCACCCGGAACATCTCGGCGATCTGCTCGACGATGGCGTCGAGGTCCTCCTTCGAGGTCAGCGGCAGCCCGTGGATGTCGCTGAGGCCCGCGATGTCGGGATGGAGGTCCGCCGCGAGCGGGGGAGTCGTCCCGCCGATGACGACGGGAAGCACCTCTTTGCCCTGCTCGAAGGCGGCGCGGATCTCGCGCACGACCCAGTCGTCCTCGTCGCGGATCCGGGCGCTCCCGTCCTCGCGGTGTCCGGCCCACTCCGGCCCGATCACGACCATCACGATCTTGCAGTCCGCGATCTCCTTCTCGAGCGCCGCCGGGAAGTTGTCGCCGATGCGGAGCGCGGCGTCGTGGAACGCGGACTCCACCCCGTCGATCGCGTCCAGCGCGCTCAGCCGCTCGGCGAGCCAGTCGACGGCGAGTCGGCCATCGGCGCGGCGATAACTCACGAACACCCTGGCCATCCCCGGACCCTAGGTCACGAGGTCGGTCACGCTGCTCGGAACAGTGGGCCGCCCGGGACTCGAACCCGGCACCTTGGGATTAAAAGTCCCCTGCTCTAACCCGATGAGCTAGCGGCCCACCGGCAAGGCTACTGCGAGGACTGGCTCGTCGACCGGTCGTTTGTCGGCTCGAGTTCGGTGAGATCCACGATGTCCTGTTCGCGGCCCACGGCCTTGGCGTAGATCTCGATGAACTCGTCGGCGACGGTCTCGAGCGACGCCGCGCTCTGGTGGCGCTGTGCCCTCGCGATGCGCTCGTCGTGGTCACCGTCGGGGAGCGGTGAGGCGATGGCCGCCCGCACGACCTCCTCGGGGGTGGTGACGACGCGACCGTCGTCCATCGCGATGATCTCGGTGCCGCCGATCGAGGTGGAGAAGACGGGAAGCCCGGTGGCGAGCGCTTCGAGGATGACGAGGCTGAAGCCTTCGCCGAGCGACGGCACGACGAGGGAGTCGGCCGCGCCCATCAGGCGGGCGATGTCGTTGCGCCAGCCGAGCAGCTGGATGCGATCGCTGGACAGGTGTTCGATCTGGGCGCGCAGCGCACCGTCGCCGATGAACACGAGCCGGTCGCGTTCGCCGGCGTGACGCTTCCACGCCTGGGCGAGCGCAAGCTGGTTCTTGCGGTGGCTGAGCTCACCGACGCACACGTGGATGCGCTCGTCCTTGGCCCAGCCGACCTCGAGGCGAGCCTCGATGCGGTCCACCTCGGCCATGGGCTCGAAGCCGGCGAGGTTGACGATCGGACGCACCCGTTCGGTGGTGCGGGCCTTCGGGGCCTCCGCCTCCTCGTGCTCGGAGAGCGTGAGGAGCGTGTGGGTCCGCCGGTCGAGCCGGCGCTCGATGGTCTGCACCATCTTCTTCACGACGGTGCGGCGGGTGGAGAGATGTCCCCACCCGTGGGGCTGGTAGATCACGGGCACGTCGAGGCGCTTCAGTCGGGAGGCGACCCCGGCGAAGGTGGCGTGGGCGTGGACGAGATGGATGTTCTCGTCGCGCACGATCCGACGCATCTCGAGCGACACGGCTTTGGCATCGCGGGGACGCCGCTTCCACGGCACGCGCACGACCTTGGTGGGCCAGTCGGCGAACTCCCAGGTCTGGGTGTCGCTGGTGAGCACGACCTGCTCGATGCCCCGGTCCGAGAGCTCGCGACCGAGCTTCTCGACATAGGCGGGCACGCCGGCGATGGCGGGCTCGAGCACGTGGAGGACCCGGAGCGGCTCGCTCGAGGTGGGCCGCAGCTCGGGCGGCATCGCGATCTCGGTCGGGAGTGCCTCGTGGCCCAGCCCGAAGAAGAGGCCGATGGTCCGCAACACGATCTCGACGTCGCGCCGGAAGGTGAGATCGCCCACGTACTCGGCGTCGACGTGGACGTTCATGTGCACGTAGCCGTTGCGGTACTCCGAGACCTGCCAGGGCCCGGTCATGCCGGCCCGCACCTGATGGCGGGGATGGTCGGCGAGGTCGAACGCCTTGACGACCGCGGGCAGCTCCGGGCGGGGGCCGATGAGGCTCATGTCACCGCGCAGGACGTTCCACAGCTGGGGGAGTTCGTCGAGCGAGAGGCGCCGGATCAGCTGGCCGAAGCGGGTGTGGCGGGGATCATCACGCGGGGCGTGGTACTGGCCCGGGGCCAGCGGCTTGTTCTCCGGCTTCATGGACCGGAACTTGAGCATGGTGAAGGACTGGCCGCCCTTGGTGACCCGCGTCTGGCGGAAGACCACCGGGCGGCCGAGGGTCATCGCGACGCCGAGGGCGACGAGGGCGGCGAGCGGGGCCGTCAGCAGGATGAGCGTCGCCGCGCCCACGACATCGATGGCGCGCTTGAGGTGACGCTCGTAGAGGGAGCGCTTCCGGTCGCCGGTGACGACGAGATCATCGACCACGTGGATGGTGCTCGACTGTGTGACGGAAAACTCGGACATGCCTCAATCAGGGGGTACGACGGTTCTTCGGTTGCCCCTCCACCGGAGACATTCTGGCCACCAAGAGTGGTGGCGCGCAAGAGGCCGGGCCACGATCGGCGGTTATTGATCCGTTCGACCCATCACAACCGACGAGAGAAGTCCGATCTGCCCGCGGAGTGGCCACGCCCGTACGCCCGCTCGCCGCCACGCGCGCAGCAGGCCCCGCGCCGTCGGGTGGGACGGATCGAGCCGGGCCAGTTCGATCGCGGCGGTGTGGGCATCGGGGTTCGCGCCGGCCGGTTCCGCGGCGAGTCGCTTCGCCGCCGCGACCGAGAACGCGAGATAACGCCGGCGCCGCCGGGCCCGCTCGGCGACACCCGCCGGGGTCGCACCGGTGACCGTTTCGCCGTGCCGGCGCCAGTCCATCGTGGCCTGTGGACAACCGGTGAGTTTCCCGTCGTGACCGGCAACGAGCGCGATCCACCAGTCGTGCCACAGGACGTCCACGCCGTCGGCCAGCGCGATCGCCCGCTTCGCCAGTCCCGCGGTGCCGACCACGGTCGCGCCGATCGCCACATTGTTGATGAGTAGCCGGCCGTAGGGGATCTCGTCGGGGGTGCCCCGTTGCGCGAGCGCGGAAGCGTGGAGGAGTTCGCCGGCGCCGTCGACGACGCGGGCGTCGGTGTACACCGCGGCGATCGGATCGCCCGGCGCCTCTCCGGGGTCGTCGATGGCGAGCGCGCCGATCGACGTGTCGAGCTTGTGCGGATGCCAGATGTCGTCCTGGTCGCAGAACGCGAAAAAACCGTCGTTCACCTGCGCGAGCAGTGACAGAAACGACGCGGTCGGACCGAGATTGCCCGCGCGGTCGGTGACGACTTGTATACGTGGATCGGCGGCCGCGGCGGCCTCGAGGATTGCCATCGTGTCGTCCGTGGAACCGTCGTCGCGGGCGAGGAGCGTCCAGTCGGCGTGGGTCTGGTTGCGCACTGATTCGAGGAGGTCGGGCAGCCAGCGGGCGCCGTCGAAGGTCGACAGCAGAACGGTGACGTGCGATTCTCGGGGGCCGACCACCACGCCAGTGTGGCCCACGCCGTCGAGGGAGTGCCCGATCGATACTGGTTCCGCTGTGAAGTTGTTGGACCGGTGGCGTTGGCCCCGCCGACGGGCGCGGTTGCCCGGTCGTGGCCGCGTGGTCGAACTCGCCCGCGCGCCGGGGGCCTGGGCCCGCCGGGGCCGACCCGCGCGCCTGCGCGGGCTCGGCCGGATCGGCGACGACGAACGGCTCATCGGCATGCTCATGGTGCGCGACGAGGACGACGTGCTCGACGAGAGCCTCGCCGCCGCCGCGCGTTGGTTCGACCGCATCTACGTCCTCGACGGCACGACCGATCCCGACCGAGTCGCCCGGACCGACGCGATCCTGGCCGGGTTCGCCGAGGTGCGTTGGCATGCCCGCGACGAGGAGTGGTTCCCCGAGGGCGTCACCGATGGTGCCCGCCAGGTGCTGCTCAACCGGATCCGGGCGGAGAACGGCGTCGACAACTGGATCGGGCTGCTGCACGCCGACGAGTTCATCGATCAGGACCCGCGCCCGATGCTGAGCGCGCGCCATCCGGCCGCGCACCCGTCGATACGGGTGCGGGTCGCCCACACGTTCCTGCACGTGGACGACGAACCGCGGTGGAAGGACGGAGCGGAGGAACCGCTGCGGGCGCGGGTGGCCCACCAGATGTGGCCCGGCGTGCCCGAGTCGCGGTTCTTCTTCGACGATGGCAGTCGCGACTTCGACGTCGCCCGGCACTCGAAGGTCCTGCCCCGATCGCATCGGGCCGGCGAACTCGTCGACGGGTTCGTGGTCACCCAGTACAACGAGCGCAGCCCGGACCAGGTTCTCGCCCGGGCCCGTCAGCGAGCCGACTCTGATTGGCAGGTCGGCCACTACGCCCGGCTGCTCGCCGACGAGCCGGAGGTGTTCGTGACGACGCTCGATCGGCCGGACGCACCGTTCGCGCCCGAGTTCGCCGGTGACCCCGAAGGACCGTTCGTGCCGCGACGGGTGTCGGCGACGCCGTCCGGACCCGGACCCCACGCGCCCCGCGCCTGTCTCGCGACCGAACTCACCGATCCCGAGGACCTCGACACGCTGCGGGCCCGCGGCCTGGTCGAGCGCCGGTTCAGCCGCGTCGCCCGGCCGGGGGGACTCGTCGACCTCGCCGAGCGGGGCACTCCCCGCCAGCTGGCCCGGGCGGTACGTGCGCTGGGTCGCCCCGGCGCGCTCGGTCATCCGCAACCGATTCCGGGCGCCGCGGCCCTGGTCCGCCACACCGCCCGGGTGGTCGCAAGCGATCGCACCACGCCGGCCCAACGCCGTCGGGCGATGGCCGAGTGCGTGGTCCGGCTGTGCAACGCCGACGCCGAGACGGGCTGGTTCACCGTCGTGCCGGCCAATCGCCGGGCCTCCGTCGCCGCCTTCCTCGAGCTCGAGCGTGACGCGGAGTGGTCGTGATGACGATTTTCGTGAGGTCCATCGCACTGGTACCGTTCGCGACTCGATGCTCGGGGGATCAGACGGAACGGACGCAGCCACGCTGCAGGGCGACGCGGATCTCATGAAACGCGCCAACCGCCGGACCGGTAATGGCGACGGGCTGCCACCGCTCACGGCGTTCCGCGTCGGTGAGGAACTCGATGTTCCCGGGGTCGGTGTCGTCACGGTCGAGTCGTTCACCCAGCGCAACTGGTCGCGGGTCGGCATGGCCGCTGGCGAGGACCGGCGCTACTTCGTGAAACAGTTCATCGACCGGGTCGGTGGACGCCACGACAAGGGCTACGAGGGCGACCGGGTCACCCAGGAGTTGCTCGGCGAGCGAGTCGGTGAATCGCTGCGGGTCGTGCCGATCCTCGGGCGGCTCACCGAGCGACTGATCACCGTGTCGCCGCTCATCCCGATGCACACCATCGACTCGATCGGTACGGCCACGGCGCGCCATCGCGAACCGGCTGCCAAGGTCGGTGCCGCGCTCGCGGACATCCTGCGCGAGCGGGCGATCGGTCAGGGACGGGTGGCCGTCTGGAAGGGTCTCGACCCGAAGAACATCGGGTGGACCGACGACGGTGACCTGTGGCTTTTCGACTTCGGCCCGCCCGCCGAGCTCGACACGACCGAGGCCGCGGCACGCGTCATGGCGGCCGGACTGCTGTCCCGATGGGTCGCCCGCCCGGGGCTGCACCTCGTCTGGCCGGAGCGGTCGATCCTGCGGGGCGTGACCGAACCGGTCGCGCCGTTCACCAACTACGACCTCGTGCACGACGAGCTGCGGGAGCACGCCGAACTCCGCATGCGTGAACCGCAACGGGTCGGGATCGCGGCGACGGCGACGCGCCTCGGGCTGCGCACGCTCGGTCGGATCCACTGGTGGGCCGTCGAACGCGAGGCGCGGCGGTTGTTCGCCCGCACATGAGCACCACACGCGTCACCGGACGCGTGTCGATCGTCGTGCTCAACTGGAACAGCGGCGATCTCGGCGCGGCGGCCGTGGCCTCGGCGCGCGCCCAGCGCTGGTCCGACCTCGAGGTCGTCGTGGTCGACAACGCCAGCGAGGACGACTCGCTCGCCCGCATCCTGGCCGATCATCCCGACGTCACGGTCGTCCGCAACGACCGCAACCTCGGATTCGGGGCCGGGATGAACCGGGGCATCGCCGAGGCGACCGGGGAGTTCGTGCTGCCGCTGAACTGTGACGCCGAGTTGCACGCCGACTATGTCCCGACACTCGTCGCGAGCATCAACGCGGATGATCGCTGCGGCGGCGCCGGTGGGGTCGTCGGCTCGGCGAGAGTGGGCGAGTCCGGCGCCCAGGCGATCTCGCCGGTGATGCGCACGACGTCGGTAGCGCTGACCGAGCCGGCGGTCGTCGAGAAGGTCAACGGGGCGTGTCCGCTGTTGCGGTCCGCCGCGCTCGACGACGTGACCGCGTTGCGGGGCGCACCCTACGACGGGGACTACTTCGTCTACGGCGAGGACGTGGACCTGGCCCGCTGTCTGCGATCGCTCGGCTGGCGACTCCGTTTCGACCCGGCGGCGCGGGCCGAGCACGTGCGCAGCTTCGGGTCGTCACCACGCCTGGCGGACCGCCGGGGCGCGTTACGCACGTCGACGCTGCGCAATCGGCACCGCAACATCGTCCGTCATGCCCCGCGTCCGTGGCCGGTCTTCACCGTCGCCGCCGGCGTCCAGGACGTCGGCTTCGTCGCGATCCAGCTGGCGAAACGCGACATCGCCGTGGTCCCCGACATGGTCCGGGCCTGGGTCGGCGCCGCGCGAACCTTGTTCAGTGATGTCAGACTGCGGAGGCGGCTCCGCCACGCAGAGCGAATGGGGAAAGCGACTCATTGATGGCGACGAGTGAACTGGGTCAGGCTGGATCGATGCATGTTCTGGTGACCGGGGGTCACGGCCTGATCGGCCATGGCGTGTCCGAGCGCCTCATCGCGGCCGGACACGACGTCACCGTCGTCGAGCTGCCCCGCTTCGGGGTCCCCGAGCGGGTCGCCCGCCCCGATGCCTACCGGTTGATCGAGGCGGACATCCTCGACGTCGCCGAGTGGGGTCCGGTCCTGGCCGATGTCGACGCGGTCGTCCACACCGCGGGCATCCACCAGGTCGACGAGGTCGCCCGCGATGCCGTGCGCCACATCGACGTCAACGTCACCGGCACCCACAAGCTGTTGACGGCGGCCCACGAGCACGGCGTGGGACGGTTCGTCTATCTGTCGAGCGCCAAGGTGTACGGCCATGCGTACGGCCGGGCGTCCCGTGAGTCGGACCTCGTCGCCCCACTCGAGTCCTACGCGCTCGGCAAGGTCGTCGCCGAGCACTACTGCGCCCATTTCGCCAACGAGCTGGGCATGGCGACGTGCTCGATCCGCCCGTTCTCCGTCTACGGCCCCGGCCAGGACACCCACACCGGCTACATCGGTGCCCTGCTCGAGTCGCTGCGACGCGGCCAGCGGGTCGTGCTCTCCGGTGACCCGGAGTTCGTGCGGGACTTCGTCCACATCGACACCGTCGTCGACCTCTGTGTCTCCGCGGTGACCAGCGAGAAGACGCCGCCGCTCCTGCTCAACGCCGGGTCGGGCGAGGCGACGACGCTCGCCCAGCTGGTGAAGGCGTTCGAAACCGTCACCGAGCGCACGCTCCGTGTCTCCTACCGCGACCCCCGTCCCGGCACGCTGCGCTTCACGCTCGCCGACACGGACGTGATGCGCGAGTTCGACGCTCCCCACATGCCCGATCTCGAACAGGGCATCCTCGAGACCGTGACCGCCGAGCTCGGCGCGCCGTGAGCCACACGCCGATCGCGATCGTGCTCGCGGCCGGCAAGGGCGAACGCGTCGGCGGCGACGTGCCCAAACAGCTGCGGGTCATAAGCGGGAAACCGCTCGCCGCCCACGCGCTCGATCAGCACCTGCGCCTCGGGCACCGCGTCGTGCTCGTGATCTCCGAGGCCCTCGTCGGCGACTTCGCCGCGATCGTCGCCGGACGCGACGTCGAGACGGTGCTCGGCGGCGCGACCCGCCGCGAGTCGGTGCTCGCCGGGTTCGGCGCGATCGCCGGAGAGACCGACCCGGACACGCCGGTCATCCTCCGCAATGCGGCTTCGCCGAACGTGCCCGACGAGCTCGTCGAGGCGTGCATCGCCGGACTCGCCACGCACTACGGCATGCAGGCCTACCGCGCCTCGGAGGAGACGACGATCGTGCACGACGGCCGCACCATCGAGCAGGTCCTGCCCCGCTCAGCCACCGGTTTCACCTGTGATCCCACCGTCTACCGCCACAGTCTGGCCCACGACATCCACCAGGAGCTGGCGAGATCGACCGAGGGAGAGACCACCCTCGACATCGCCCGCCGCCTCGGGGCCACGATCGGTCTGGTGGTGAGCCCGCCGTCCAACATCAAGGTGACGACGGCGGACGATCTCGTACGAGTGGAGAACGCGCGGGCGGACTAGTCGGTCGGCACCGGCACCGGATCCGCGCGCCGGGTCGCCGCAGCCGGGAGCACGGTCATCCCGATGATGATCCACCAGCTGCGTTGGTAGAGCGCCTCGATCCCCACCGACGCCACGATCATCGTGGTGTGGGCCGCCAGCAGCGCCATCGCCAGTTCGTGGTCGTGTCTTCGCAGCCGCAGGCAGGCCTGGAACGGCACGACGATCATCGCCGCGAAGAACACGATCCCGGGGACGGACATCTCGACGAGCAACCAGATCCCCGTGTTGTGCACGATGAACGTCGTCTCGTCGCGGAAGGTGCCGAGCCCCATGCCGAGGCCGCGGGAGTCGACCCAGCGGTCGACGGCGTGGTCGACGAACGAGTTGCGCGAGGAGACCGTGTCGGGCCGGCGGGTGAAGTCCTCCACGGCGGTGTCCACGAAACCGCTCGCCAGCAGGAAGGCGGTGATGCCGATCACCCACACCGCGTAGCGCATGGCCTTCTCGGCGTTCACGTGGTCGACGATGAGGACGATCGCGATGCCGGCGCCGGTGGCGATGTAGGCGCTGCGGGAGAGGGTGAGTCCGAGGCCGACCGCGAACCAGACGGTGACGGTGGCCCACGTCCACCGGTAGCGGAAGACCCGCGGGCCATAGCGCCAGCTGATCACCAGGGCGACGCCGAAGAGTGCACCGGCGTTGTTCACGTCGTGCTGCAGCGATCCGAACCGCGACACCTCATCGTGCTCCAACCAGGGGAAGATGTTGGCGACGCGCCAATCGATGTAGCCGACGACCCCCCAGAACGCGACGCCGAGCAGGAAGCGGCGGATGATCAGCGGGGCGAAGCCGGCTCGGGAGTACGCCATGGTCACCGTCGCCGTGACGACGAGGACCATGGAGCCGAGGAACTTGACGTTCAGGGAGTGGGTCGTGAGATGACCTTGCAGGACCAGTGCGACGACGCTGCCGTAGGCGAGTGTGAGCGGCAGGGCGAGGGGCAGATAGCCGAGCGCGCTGCGGCGGAGCCGGAACGAGGCGGGCGCGAGCAGCACGGCCGCGGCCAGGAAGATGTCACCGGGCGGCAGGCGGCTGCCGATCACCTCGCGCACGCTGGCGATCTCCAGCTGCACGGGGACGAGGAAGATCGCGGCGAGGAACAGCTTCAGCGCGACGGGGTGGGACCAGGCGGGGATCGTGGGACGCCGGGCGTCCGGTCCGGCCGGCGTGGCATCGATTCCGTGGCGGGGAGGCTGAACTGTGGTCACCAGGCGGGATCCAGACGTCGAAAAGCCTGTACTCGACTCTGTCGGCAGTGCAGGCCCGTAGTCAACGTACGGGTCGCCGAGCCACCGACGATGAGTCGTTTGACTCGTATTCAACGTTATCCACAGAGTGGTATCCTGAGCTGCCGCGGCCCGAGGATCTGGATGGAGCGGCTACCACGTGCGTGAAACCGATGGTGAGCTCGACCTCGAGGACTATGTCGCCCTCCTCCGGCGCCGGTGGCGCTGGATCGCCACGTCGATCATCGTCGTGGCCGGCCTGGTCACCCTGTTCACGCTGACCCGGGACGAGGAGTACCAGTCGAACGCCCGGGTGCAGATCCTCACCGAGGGCAACCAGACGGTGTTCAACATCGATCAGCCGGAACTGTTCCGCAGCGGCATCGCCGAACTCCAGTTCCTCTCCGGTTCCACCTATCTGGATGCGGTGAACGAGCTCGCCGGCTTCGAGGTCGACGTCGAGGCGTCGCTCTTCTTCGTCTCGGCCTCCGAGCGCTCCGAGGACGCCGGCGTCATCCGCTTCGCGGTGCGCGAGTCCAGCCCGGCGCTCGCGCGAAGAGGCGCCGAAGCTGCGGTGGAGGCCTACCTCACCGATCGACTCGATCGTATGGAGCGGACGTTCACCCAGCGGGTGGAGAACGACACCGCGGTGCGCGACGAACTGCGCGACGAACGTACCGCGCTGAACCAGGCTGTCTCCGCAGCGTTCGCGCTGGCGGACCAGGAACTCGACCCGCGCCTCGCCCAGGAACTCCTCGTCGAGGCGGAGCTGCTCCGCGACGACTCCGCGCCGCGGATCACGAGCCTCACCAGCCGCATCGCCTCGCTGAACAGCCAGATCACGTACCACCAGGAGCTCCTGTCGACGATCGGCATCGAGGAGGCCACGGCGCGCGTCCTGAACCCGCCGGGCACGCCCAAGCAGCCGGTCTCGCCGGACGTGCCCCGCAACGTCATGCTCGGCATCGTCGTCGGCATCGTCCTCGGCCTCATCCTCGCCGTGTTGCGCGACCTCCTCGACACCCGGGCTCGCGACGGCGCCGAGCTCGCCCATCTCGTCGACATCCCCGTCATGGCGACCATCGGCGAGATCCGGAGCCAGCGCAGCGCCCCCGGTCGTATCCGCCGCTACGCCGACCTGTCGGCGGAGGAATCGAGCGGCTACCAGGTGCTGCTCAACTCCTTGTGGCTCACGAACGTGGACGACCCGCTCCAGAGCATCGTGTTCACGTCCGACCGTCCCGAGGTCGGCAAGACCCAGACGGTCGTCAACCTCGCGCAGGCCGAGGCGGCGCGCGGCACCCGCGTGCTGGTGATCGACACCGACTTCGTGAACCCGTCGATCGCCGCCCGGCTCGACCTCGAGTCCGCCGAGATCGGTCTCGGCGACCTGCTTCAGGGCCGGGCCACGAGCGCCCAGGTCATCCAACCGACGGACATCCCGAACCTGCACCTGATCGACGCGCAGGGCGCGGACGGCGCGGGCGAGCTGCTCCGGTCCGATCGGCTCGGTGCCGTCCTCAGTGACCTCTACGGCAGCTACGACCTCATCCTCATCGACTCGCCGCCCACGCTCTCCACGTCGGATTCCCGGCTGGTCGCGTCGCAAGCGGATGCCGCCGTCGTGGTCTACGACCCGGCCGAGTCGCGTCGTGAAGAACTCCAGCGCACCATCGATCTCCTGCGCAGTGCCCGGGCCAACCTGATCGGCCTGGTCGCCAACCGATCGCGGGCGTCGCACCCCGTCTATCTCTCGGCGCGGGAACGGTAGGGCCGCGCCATGACCGCCGTGAATCCGGACGACACCCGCGAACTCGGGGAGTGGGGCCTCTTCGTCGCCCGTGTCGTGCAGGAGATCCGCCGCGAGCTCGGCGAGTCCACTGCCAACCGCGTCGCGATGCTCCTGCACGATCAGAAGAGTGAGGCGATCGACGCGACCCGCGAGCAGGTGGAGGCCGCGGAAGCGACCCTCCAGCGCACGCTCGACGAGGTCGCGGACGCCCGGCGGGCCCACGAGCGACTCCAGGCCGACATCGCCCGGATGAACGCCGCCACCCGGGAAGCGAAGCTCGAAGCTTCACGGGTCCGTTCGGCGGCCGCCGATGACGCGGCCCACCGGCGGGCCGAGCTGGATGCCTTCGCGGAGGCCGAAGCGGCCCGGATCGCCGCGGCCTGGGACGACCTGCACCAGCACGAGGCCGAGGTGGCGAACCGCCGTTCCGAGCTCTTGAGCGTCGAGGAAGCAGCGGAGCAGCGCCGGGCCGCGCTCGACGAGATGGCGGCGGAGCTCGCGGCACTGCGGGAAACCCTCGAGATGGAACGCATGCAGGCCACGCGCATCGTGGACGATGCCATCGCCAAGACCGAGGTGGCCGAGCGGGTCCAGGAGATCAACGAGGAGCGGGCCGCCCAGCTCGCCCAGGCCGAACGCGAGATCGAAGCACGGGCCGCGTCGAGGGCCGAGGAAGTGCTCGACGTGCGGGTGACCGAGATCGATCTGCGGGTGGACGACATCGATCTGCGCGAACGCCAGATGAACGAGCGGGCCGCCGAACTCGACGAGTGGGAAGCCGACCTGATCGCCCGAGCCGAGCTGCTCCAGCGTCGCGAGCTCAGGGTCGCGCCGACGCCGCCGCCCGCCGGCGACAACGTGGCCGGCTGGGGTCGCCGCCGTCGCGAGGACTGAGCGGACCGGCGCTCAGGGAGCCAGGTAGCCCGCCAGCATCGCCCGCGTCTCGGCGACGACCTCGTCGTCGGACTTTCCCTCGACGGAGATGAGTCGACCGGTACGCAGCCGTACCTCGGGACGACCCCGCCAGGGGATGCGGGGGAGCATGCTCCGAGAACCCCAGATCTCGTCGCTGCCGAACACGCCGATTGGCATGATGTCGACGCCGGCCTTGCGGGCGATCTCGACGAAGCCGGGCCGGATCTCGCCCATCCCGTCCGCAGCGCGCTTGTCCGGTGGGATGATCTTGCCCTCGATCATCACGGCGACGGGCCGCCCGCCATCGATCGTCTCGAGAGCCGTGTCGATCGATTCGCGCTTGCCGTCACCCGCCGGGATGCAGTCCACGGCGCGGAGCCACGCGCCGCCCAGCTTCGATTCGAAGTACTTCGCCCGGACGAGGCAGCGAGCCGGGAGGTCGTAGTGGTGGAGCGCTTCGATCGCGATGAACACGTCCGAGAGGCTGCGATGGTTGGCCACGATGACGAGCCGGCGGTCGTCGAGGTCGAGGGTCTCCGGCTCGTAGCGCACCCGGCGCAGCAGATGGCCGGCCCGCCGCACCCGGGTGGCCCAGCGGTTGAAGCGGGCGACGTCGGCGTTGGTCTCTTCGTGGCGCACGAACAGTGTCTAGCGGCGATTGTCGCGTGTGCCATGCGGCCCCGTACCGTGCCGTCGTGACCGACCGGGCCTACACACCGCGGGTGCTCGCGTTGTTCGGCGCCGGGATCGCCTACTTCACGGTCGCCGGCATCTCGTTTCCGGTTCTTCCTCGCCTCGTGGAGGACGAGCTGGGCGGCTCGAAGACCGACATCGGACTCGCCTTCGGTGTCTTCGCCCTCGGCATGCTGCTGGTTCGTCCGATCGCGGGAGCGTGGTCGGACCGTTACGGCCGCCGTCCCCTGATGATCGGTGGCGCGCTCGGCATCGCCGTCATGCAGATCCTGCATCCGGTCGCGGCCGACACCGGCGAGCTGTGGGTGCTGTTGCTCGTGCGCATCGGCACCCGCGCGTTCAGTTCGGTGATGTACCTCGCCCAGGCGACGGCGGCGACCGAGCTTCCCGAGGAGCACCACCGCGACCGCGTGTTCGCGACGTTCTCCGTCGCCGTCTTCGTCGGCTTCGCCATCGGCCCGATCCTCGGCGAGACCGTGCTCCAGGCCCACGGCTTCGGGTGGACCTTCGGGGTCGCGTCGATGTTCGCCCTGCTGTCGGCGGCGGTGGCGTTCACGCTGCCGGAGACCAAGCCCGACACGGCGCGGCCCGCGGCCGGCCTGCGTGACCTCTTCCATCCCATCGCCGCCCGAATCGGGTTCGTGAACCTCCTGATCTTCACCGCGTTCATGGGGTTCAACGCGTTCATCCAGCCCTACGCCGAACAGTTCGGCGTGGCCGAGGCCCGCTGGCTCCTCCTCACCTACTCTGCAACGACGCTGTCGTTGCGAGCCGTCGCCGGGCGGGTCTTCGGGCGGTTCCCGCGGCGCGACATCGCGACGTTCTCGCACACGCTCGTCGTCGCCGGTGCGCTCGTGCTCGCCACCGCGGGCGGCGTCGGACAGCTGTACGTGGGTGCGTTCGTGATCGCCTGCGGCATGGCCTGGAACGTGCCGCTGCTCATGTTGATCGCGGTCGACTCCGCCACGCCCGCGGAGCGGTCCCGCGCGGTGGCGACCGTGACGACCTTCGGTGACCTCGCGAACTCCGGTGGTGCCCTCGTGCTCGGGGTCGTCGCCGACGCGATCGACTATGACGGCATGTACTTCGTGGTCGCCGGCTCGGCGGTGTTCGCCATGGCGCTCATGCGGAGTCGGTTCATGGCACCGGTGCGGGGACTGCACGTGAGATGACGGGGATGGCTGCGTCCCGCTACGTTGCGCCGCGATGAAGCGCATCGACTACGCCGGCAGCGTCCACGACGAGGAGGAGATCAACGCGGTCCTGGAGGTGTTGCGGGGCCCGGCGACGGCGCTGCGTATCGGCCGCAACGTCCGCGAGATGGAGCGCCTGGTCGCCGCGACGTTCGCTAAGCGCCAGGGGATCATGGTCAACTCCGGCTCCTCGGCGCTCTATCTCGCCGTCGAGCTGCTCCGTCCCGAGCCCGGCGACGAGATCATCACGTCCGCGGTCACCTTCTCCACCGACATCGCCCCGATGGTGCGGGCCGGCGTCCATCCGGTGTTCGTGGACGTCACCGAGGACACCTACCAGATCGACGTCGACCAGATCGAGGGTGCGATCTCGGATCGCACGACGGCGATCCTCGTGCCGAACCTGATCGGCAACTGTCCGGACTGGGACGCGATCCGCGCGATCGCCGACCGTCACGACCTCGTGGTGATCGAGGACTCCTGCGACTGTCTCGGGGCGACGCTGCACGGCACGCCGACCGGGGCGCGCGCCGACATGTCCCTGACCAGCTTCGCCCTGTCACACATCATCACGGCGGCCGGCACGGGCGGCATGATCTGCCTCGATGACGAGGAACTGATCGATCGCTGTCTCACCTTGCGACGCTGGGGCCGGCGCAGCGAACCGAAGTTGTGGGGTTCGCAGAAGACGGACGATCGCCGCTTCTTCTCCGATGTCGACGGCCTCGAGTACGACGACCTCTTCATCTTCGACGAGGTCGGATGGAACTTCGAGCCGTCGGAGCTGTCGGCGGCCTTCGGCGTCGTCCAGATGCGCAAGCTGCCGGACAACCTCGCTCGCCGCAAGCGGAACTTCGACCTGCTCGCCGATCGTCTCGCCCCCATGACCGATCGGTTCGTGCTGCCCCGGCTGACGCCCGGGGTCGACACGGGCTGGCACATGTTCCCGTTCCTCATCCGTCCCGAGGCGGGCACCTCGCGCGCCGCGTTCCAGCAACACATGGAACGAAACGGCGTGGACACCCGCATGGTGTGGACGGGCAACGTCACCCGTCAGCCTGCCTTCGCCTCCGTACCCCATCGCGTGGCGGCCGGCGGCCTGCCCAACGCCGACCGGGTGATGGAGCAGGGCCTGATCCTCCCGTGCAACCACGGCATCGACGACGACGGGATGCACTACATCGCGGACACGATCGAGGCGTTCTTCGCCGACGCCGCGAACTAGCCGAAGACGGCGTTGATCGAGCCGATCTCGTCGGCGTACACCAGCCGGGGCGCGACCGCGATCGCGACGGTGATCGCCCCGCTCAGCACCACGGTGCCGGTCAGGTCGGTCGGCACGCTTCCGCTGAGCACAACGGCGGCGAGCCCCGCGGCGGCGCCGACGAACCAGAGATACCGGGCGCGCCCCAACCGGCCGGCGTGGTCGCCTGCCGCGAGATCGAGCTCGGTGCGATGCATCATCCCGAGCGTGGTGTCGTCGGTCGCGACGAGTCCGTCGCGGAGCTCGATCTCCTCGACGCTGGCCGCGGTCTGATCGGTCGCGTACCAGGTGATCGCCCCGTCGATGGACAGGACGAGGAGGATGAACATGCCCGCCCGGGTGAGGGCGCGCCTCGTCCCTGCGCGCATGCGCAAACAGTACTGCGCGCGTGCGCCGGCACTAGCCAGCGTGCGCGTTGGTGACGATCTCGATGGTGTCGGAGAAGAAGGCGAGCGGAACGAAGAACGCGCCGGCCGCGATGACGATCATCCAGGCCAGGATGTTGCGCGACGAGCCGGGTCCGGCGGAGATCGTCAGGGCGACGGCGGCGATGAGTCCGATGATCGCGAGATAGGTCTTGTTGCGGACGAGGTCCGTGTCGAGGCGGTCACCGTCGGTCGCCGCGGCCAGCACGGGCCGGTCCTCGGTGAGCAGGATGTTGCCCGTGTCGCCGAGCCCGGTCGGGTAGGTCTCCTCGTGGCGGGCGACGAACGCGTCGATCGCCTCGTCGGCGTCGGTCGCCGTCACCCACGTCAGCAGGCCGTCGACCGTGATCAGCAGCAGTACGAGCATGACGAGTCCGGCGAACACGCTCCGGCGCGGTCCGTCGAGCAGGGGCGTGGGATTGACGACAGTCGCAGTCATGTTGTTCTCATCGGCTACCGTCCCCTCGCCATGAATGAAACGGCCGACACACCACGCAACGTGGTGACGCGGGAGGCCTGGTTGTCGCTGGCGGTCGCCACGTCGGCCGCGTTTCTCGTGGTCATCGACGTCTCGGTGGTGAATGTCGCCCTGCCGAGCATCGCGACCGACTTCGAGGCGTCGACGACGGCGCTGTCCTGGGTGGTGTCCGGCTACAACGTCGCGCTCGCGTCGCTGATGCTCCTGGCGGGGCGGTTGGCCGATCGCCGGGGTCGGCGGGCGATGTTCATGGTGGGCGTGCTCGGTTTCATCGGCGGGTCGGCGCTGTGCGGTCTCGCCCCCAACGTGGAGTTCCTCATCGCCGCCCGGGTGATCCAGGCCGTCGGCGGTGCCCTGCTCACCCCGGCCTCGCTCGCGATGGTGCTGCCCCTGTTCCCGTTGGCGAAGCGGGGGGTCGCGATCGGGTTGTGGGGCGCCATGGGTGCGCTCGGCGCGGCCTTCGGCCCTTCCGTCGGTGCCCTCCTGATCGAGGCATCCGGCTGGCGCCTGATCTTCCTGATCAACGTGCCCCTCGGCGTTCTGGTCGTCATCGCCGCCTCGCGGCTGGTGCGCGAGAGCCGTGACGAGACGGCCCGGGGATCGCTGGACGTCATCGGTGTGCCCATCGGGGTTGCCGGTGTGGCGATCATGATGTGGGGCATCGTCCGCTCCGAGAGCGTCGGGTGGACGGACCCGAGCGTCGTCGCGATGATCCTCGTCGGCCTCGCTCTGCTCCCGGTGGTCGTGGTGCGCTCCGCCCGCCATCCCGCCCCGCTGCTCGACCTCACCCTGTTCCGCAAGCGCTCGTTCTCCGTCGCGACCGCGGCGTTCTGGTTCTACTCACTCGGGTTCACCGCCGGCTTCCTGCTCAACAGCTTCATGCTCCAGCGCCTCTGGGGGATGAGCGTGCTCGCCACGGGGTTCGCGCTCACGCCGGGGCCGATCGTCGGCGCGCTCTCCTCGGCGCCGCTCGGGAGCCTCGCCGACCGCATCGGTCACCGTTGGGTGGTCTCCTCCGGCGCCCTGTTGTGCGGCGCCTCGTATGTGTGGCTGCTCACCCAGTCGACCACCGAGCAGGAGTTCGTCGCCGTGTTCCTGCCTGCCAACCTCGCGTTGGGGCTCGGCGTCGGCGCGACCATCGCGGGCATGCAGAGCGCGGCGATGGCGGAGATCGACCCCCAGCAGTTCGCCAGCGCGAACGCGACGATCCGTACGCTCCAACAGGTCGGCTACGCGATCGGCATTTCGGTGGTCGTCACCCTGGCCGCCGACCTCGACCTGGCCGGATTCCACAACGGCTACCGGTGGGTCGTGGGCAGCTTCCTCGCCGCCGCGGTGGTCGTCGCCGCCTTCTATCCGAGCGGGACCGCCGCCCACCGCGCCGGCAACGAGCGCCCGGTGAAGACGGCCACCTGAGAACGGCTACGTGAAGACAGTCACGTGAAGAGATAGTCGGCCGGATCCGGGCGCTTCGTCCACTGCTGGTAGTTGTGGATCGGCCAGGGCGACAGGGTGAAGATCCGTCCCTCCGGGTTCCGGAAGTGGGTGTGTCGGATCGACCAGTGCGACCACACCATCTGGTGGATCTCCTCGCTGCGCCGCGCCTCGAACGCGTCGTGCACGTCCTGCTTCGGCTCCATCAGCAGGTGGTCGCCGGCGAGCAGCTCGCCGATACACCCCATGATGTAGGTGATCTGACACTCCGAATGGAAGATCAGGCTGCCGCCGTGGGCGAGGTTCGTTCCCGGGCCGTACATGCAGAACAGGTTGGGGAACTCGGGCACCGTGATCCCGAGGTAGGCGGTCGGTTCGTCGCCCCAGTGCTCGGCGAGCGTCTTGCCGCCGCGCCCGCGGATGTCCATCGGCCACAGGAAGCGGTTGTGATGGAAGCCGGTGGCGTACACGATGATGTCGGCCTCGTGGAGCACGCCGTCGGTCGTGCGCACTCCCGTGGGTTCGATGCGCTCGATGCCGGTGCGCTCCAGGGTGACATCGTCACGCTTCAGGCAGGCGAGCCACGACCCGTTGTCCTGGAGGGTGCGTTTGCCGGTGGCCGGGTAGGGCGGCACGACCTTGTCGATCAGGTCGGGCCGGTCCTCGAGCTGTTCACGCAGCCATCCCTCGAAGAACTCCCGGGTGGCGGCGTTGCGTTCGCTCACGGCGCGTCCGTCGCTGTCGTCGTAGTCGGGATCGATCCGCGAGCCGGACAGATCGCCACCCGACCCCGGCCAGAACTGGAGGAACCGGAACCAGCGCCCGAAGAACGGCAGGTGCCGGATCGCCCACTTCTGCCCCTCGGGCACCTTCTCGTGATAGTTCGGGTTGGGGAACATCCACTGGGCTGTGCGCTGGAAGATCGTGAGGTGCTCCACGGCGGGAGCGATCGTCGGCGCGATCTGGAAGCCGCTGGCCCCGGCGCCGACGAGCGCGACCCGCTTGCCGGTGTAGTCGACCGAGTGGTCCCAGCGGGTCGAGTGGAACGACGGCCCTTCGAACGTGTCGATGCCCTCGATGTCGGGCATCTTCGCCCGGTTGAGCGAACCCACCGCACTGATGACGGCGCGGGCGTCGAGGGTGTCCTCGTTGCCGTCGGCATCACGGACCACGACCGACCAGTGACCGGTGGCCTCGTCGAGCGTGGCGGCCACGACCTCGGTGTCGAACCGGCAGTGCTCGTCGATCCCGTGGTGCTCCATCACGTTCTGGAAGTAGCGCTGGAGTTCGGGCTGCTGGGAGAAGTACTCGGTCCAGTGGTCGGACGGCTCGAACGAGTAGCAGTAGAAGTGGCTGCCCACGTCGACCCGGGCGCCCGGGTAGGAGTTCTCCCACCATGTGCCGCCGGGGCCGCCGTTCTTCTCGATGATCGTGAACGGGATGCCAGCCTCCTGGAGCCGGATGCCGGCGAGGAGCCCGGATTGACCGCAGCCGATGACGACCACCGGGAAGTCGGCCCGCTTCGCCGCGGGGACGTCGTCCACCCACGCCACCCGGTTGACGTCGGTGTCGGCGAGCCCCATCTCGTCGAGCATCATCGGTACGACCTCGTCGGGGATCTCCGCGCAGCCCGCGAAGTTCATCATCTCGTGCAGCAGCGCCGCGTCCGGTTGCTGGGGCGGGAGCACGCACCCGTTGTCGCGATATCGGATGATCTCGGGGAGGGCGCGGCGGCGCACCTCCGCCTTGCTCTCCTCGTCCATGTAGCCCTGGTACTCGTTGAGGAACAGTCCCGCCGGGCGCAGGTCACCCCGGATCCACGACGGGTCGCCGGTGAGGTGGACCATCGTGCAGAGCAGGGTCGGGATGCTCACCTCCTCCAGCGCAGCGGCGATCGCGTCGTCGCTGTCGTCGAACGGGAGCCCCGCGTGGGGGTGGCGGTCGGAGGAGGCCGGGCCGTCGGCGGGGGAGGTCATGGCCCACAGCGTGCCCGGTGTGGCGCCGGGACGGCCAAACGGGTGGCTACCCTCGCAGCGATGCACGAGTCGACACACGAGACGTCGTCCCCCGATCCGGCGCCGGCCCCGGTGTCCGACGAGGTGGACGAGCCCGACGAGGCCGCGCCGAAGGACGAGCTGCTCGACGGGTTCCAGTCCGATCTCGACACCGTCGCCTCCGCCCTCGACGCGCTCGACGCCGACGATCTCGACACCGCCGAGGCACTCGCCGCGGGGCTCGACGAGGAGGAGTAGTCCTCGTGCGACGGGTCCTCCGCGTCGGGCTCGTCGGCGCGCTCGTCGGCGCGGCCCTCGGCGGGATCGTCGCGCTGGTCCGCCGGGTCCGGAGTGCCCCGGGCGGCGATGGCGACGCGACGGGGGCGCCGTCCCCGATCCGCGCCCTGTCCAAGGGTCAGCGGCGGATCGAGATGGGGCGCCTCGCCGCCCGCCGGGCCGCCGACCGTGGCTTCACGAAGGCGCGATCACGGTTGGCGTCCGACGAGACCCGCCGCCGCCTCCAGGCCGACCTCGAGCGCCGCGAAGCCGAGGATGTGGTCGGTGCCCTCGGTGAGATGAAGGGCGCCTTGATGAAGCTCGGCCAGATGGCGAGCTATCTCGACGAGGGGATGCCCGAGCCCATGCGCCAGGCGCTCGCCGGGCTGCGCTCGGACGCACCGCCGATGCCGTCCGACCTGGCGTTGACCGAGATCGAGCGGTCCCTGGGTCGCCCGCTCCACGAGCTGTTCGCCGAGATCGATCCCGAGCCGATCGCCGCCGCGTCGATCGGGCAGGTCCACCGGGCCCGCACCCTGGACGGCCGCGACGTCGCGGTGAAGGTGCAGTACCCCGGCATCGCCGAGGCGATCGCGTCCGACCTGGACAACACCGAACGGCTCGCGATGTTGCTCGGCATGGTCTACCCGGGGCTCAACCCCGACGAGCTCGTCGAGGAACTGCGGGCCCGCATCGGCGAGGAACTCGACTATCGCATCGAGGCCGCCAACCAGCGGTTGTTCGCCGACTACTACGCCGGCCACCCCCACGTGTGGGTGCCGGCCGTCCACGACGATCTCTCGACGGGCAACGTGCTCACCACCGAGTTCGTCCCCGGCCGGCCGTTCGAGGCGATCTACGAGGCGGACGAGGACGAGCGCCAGCGGGTCGCCGAGATCCTCTACCGCTTCGTGTTCCGCAGTCTGAACCGGCACTACGTGTTCAACGGCGACCCGCATCCCGGCAACTACCTCCTGGCCGACGACGGTCGGGTCGCCTTCCTCGACTTCGGCCTCGTCAAGCACTTCGCGGAGCAGGAGGTCGACCAGTTCGCCGTGCTGATCCGGGCGATGATCGACCGCGATCCCGCGGTCTTCCGGGCCGCGGCGGAGGAGCAGGAAGTGCTCCGCGCCGACGCCCCGTTCTCCGACGAGGACATCTACGACTGGTTCACGGCGTACTACGAGCTGATCCTCGAGGACGAGCCCGTCACCGTGACCACCGACTACAGCGTCGGGCTGCTCTACCAGACGTTCGACGCCAAGACCCACGCCATCCTGAAGCACACGAACGTGCCCCCGACCTTCGCGCTCATCCAGCGGATCAACCTCGGCCTGTTCTCCATTCTCGGCCAGCTCGGTGCCACGGCCAATTGGCGGGCGATCTCCGAGGAACTGTGGGTCTGGACCGACGCCCCGCCCAGCACGCCGCTCGGCGAGGAAGAGGCCGACTGGGCCGCGTCGCGCGCCACCGCGGGCTGAGTCAGGCCGCGGCCGTCCAGCCGTCTTCGTCGGGGCGGTCGCCGGGCCAATGGGTGCGGTGGTCGGGGACGGCGGTGCCATCGGGTCTGGCGATGTGCCAGGTGCCATCGGGGCCGCGCCAGGTGTGGAAGCCCTGTTGCTTGATGCGGTTGTGCGTCCCGCAGGCGGGTCCCCCGTTGCCGGGGTTGGTTCTGCCGTCGCGCTCCCAGGGGAGCAGGTGGTCGGCCTCGCAGGACGTGGCGGGCACCCAGCAACCGGTCCAGTAGCAGGAGATCTCGGCGAGCAACACGGCGTCGCGGGCATTGCCGGTGAAGAGCCGGGATCGGCGGCCGAGGTCGATGACGACCCCGGCCGCGTTGACGACGACCCGCCGGACGTGGTCCACCATCGACCTCGCCACGAGTTCGGCCGGGTTCACGTAGGTGCCGTCGGTGGTGCGGGAGAACCGGTGGGGATCGGTGGGATCGAGGGGTGGTGGGGTGGCGCCGAGGAGGGCCGCCACATGCGCCTCGTAAGTCGATTCGTCGACCACGCGGTCGAGCGTGCGCTCGACCGGTTGGCCGTCGGGGCCGACGGCGGCGCCTCGCAGGACGAGCTCGATGAACGCGTCGTGGCGGAGCTGGCTCAGCGTGCGGGGAAGATGGAGTCGCCAGTTGTCGCCGTGCTCGGCCTTGGCCGCCTCGATGTCGCCCAGCCGCATCGCCTGCACCAGATGGTCGAGGATCTCCTTCAGGTCGGCGCCGTCGGACGACATGAGCCGACCGTCGAGCTTCCAGAACCCGTTGAGGTCCTGATCCAGCTGGATGCGACGGCGGCGCCAGCGGCGGTTCGCCTTGTCGTGGGCGCCGTCGACATCGACGAGGTTCGTCCACTGGATGCAGAAGAGATCGAACTCCCGATACTCCATCTCCCGGGCGGCAGCGAGGAAGATCTCCTCGCAGGCAACGAGCTGGTCGCGGACCCGCGGGTTCGCCCACACCGCCGCGAGGCGGCGGACCTGATCGGTGCCGATCAGCCCATCCGTATACGTCGTCGCGACATCCGGGAGGTCACGCAGGCAAAGCATCACCCGATCCCGCTGCGATGCCTCCGGCCCGGACAGGTGCGCGTGGAGACGCATCATCACCCGAGCCGAGAAGTGCCCGTCGGTGCGGAAGACCTGCGATCGGTCGATCTGATCGAGCAACGCGAGCTGGGCGGCATCGATGCGCCGGCGTTCGCGCTCGAGCCGCGCGATCTCGGCGGCTGCCTCGTCTGCGGTCAGATCATCGAACCCATCTGGATCGAACATACGTTCGTATCATACCCACCCCCTGTGACACCGTGATGGCAGGATGAGGATTCGTCCGCCCCGGCCGACTGAGGGCCGACAGCGGATCTAACCCGCGGCGTCGAGTTCGTCGAAGCCCTCGTCCGCCGCGGGCTCGACATCCTCGAGCGGCTGGATGCGATCGAGCCGATCGTTGAGCGCGAGCAGATAACCGGTGGCCCGTTCGGCGAGCGGGTAGCGCTCGACCAGGGCGTGGAACGCGGGGGAGTGGTCGGCCACTTCCAGATGGGCGAGCTCGTGGATGATCACGTGGTCGAGGACCCACGGCGGTACGTCGACGAGCCGATTGCTGATGCGGATGTGGCCGGAGTGGACCGAACACGATCCCCACCGCTGCTGCTGGGTCTTGGACCAGCGGATCGACTCGGGACGGGGCAGGCCGTAGTCGTCGGCGAGTCGGGCGGCCCGGGTGTCGAGGTCGATCGCGTGGGACCGACGCTCCTGCTCGATCTTCTCCACGACGTCGGCGACGAACTTCTGCTCGTCCGCGTCGCTCATCCACGAGGGGATGCGCACGCGGATGACCCCGTCGACGATCCGGGCCGACACGGTCTTCACCCGGCGCTCGGAGCGGATGACCTCCACCGGATAGCGCGACGACATCATGGGCCGACCCCCGACGCCGTGATCACAGGATGTCCTGGCTCTCGATGGTGACGTCGTCGGGGCTGAGCTGGACCCGCTCGCCCAGCGACCAGCGGGTGCCGTCGTGGTGGAACCAGCGCCCGCCGAGATTGGCGATGCGTTCGTGGTCGGCGCCGTGGTGGTTCTCGAGCGCGTAGATGACGCCACCGTGGGCGATCACGAGGACGTCGCCGCTCGTGAGGTCGGTCCGGACGCGCTCGAGCCCGGCGATGACCCGCTCGTGCACGGCGTGGTCCGGCTCCCAGCCCGGGGGCCACTCGCGGGCGTCGAGCGCGCCCGGGTAGCGCTCCTCGATGTCGTCACGCGTGAGGCCCTCGTACTCACCGGCGCACCGTTCGCGAAACGCCGGCTCGACCAGGACGGGGCCGACGCCGATGCCGTCGGCGATGATCATCGCGGTGGTGAGCGCCCGGTCGAGGTCGCTCGCGATGATCGCGTCGAACATGCCGAGCTGCGTGGCGGCGCCGGCGGCCTGGGAGCGACCGAGGTCGGAGAGTGGCGGGTCGGCCTGGCCCTGCCACTTGCCGAGGGCGTTCCATTCCGACTGTCCGTGGCGGGCGATGAGCACGTTCAGCATGTTCGAGCCGACCGTACCGGTGGGCACTGACAGTGAGAGGGATGCCGCGACCGCCGGTACCGTGGACGCGGATGGCCCGTCTCCGACTGTTCGCATCGGCCCGCGAGGCTGCCGGCACCAAGGCCGACGAACTCGCCGGTGACACCGTCGGCGCGGTGCTCGATGCGGCCGCGGCGAAGTACGGCGCAGCGTTCGCGGGCGTGCTCGACACGGCGACCATCTGGTGCAACGGTGATCCCGTCGAGCGTGACCACCCGGTCGCCGAGGCGGACGAAGTCGCCGTGCTTCCGCCGGTTTCGGGCGGATCCGACGCCCGCTCGTCGGCCCGGTAGAGTGCACCGTCGTTCGAGCCGGAGATGACCTGACGATGATTCCCGATCTGCAGCGTGTGTTGGAGCCCGAGTACCTGGCGGGCGTCCACGATGCCGCGACCGACAGCCTGCGTGAGATGCGTTCGGAGTGCACCGACCTGGAGAACGGCGTGTCCTACGTCCGCCGACTCGCCCAGGGGCGCCTCGATGTGATCGTCGCGGAGGTCGAGCGCCGGGCCAACGGCGGTGGTGGTGACCTGGCCGATCTGGTCGCCCGCCTGCCGGACCTGTTGAGCGACGGTGTCCGGGCACCGGGTTCCGGTCGCGTCGATCAGGAGCTCGATCCGCCGGACGAGGTCGTCGTCCCGCTGTCCGACGTCCTCGACGACGTCGTGGGGCCGTCGATCATGACCGAGGTCGCGAACCTCGCCGACGCCGAGCTCTCCGCCGCGGTCATCGCCTTGCGCGACTTCGAGGAGCGGTTGAGCACCAGCCGCCGCACGCTGCACACCACCATCGATGCACTGAACGACGAGCTCGCCCGTCGCATCGCGGCCGGAGAAGCACCCACCACGCCGGCATGAGGGAATGTCGGCGGGGCCCGGAGCGTTGGAGACGGCTGTGAGTCGCGTCGCGGTGCTGTCCCTCCACACGTCCCCCCTGGTCCAGCCGGGCACCGGTGACGCGGGCGGGATGAACGTCTACATCCGCGAGCTGGTCTCCTCGCTCGCCCAGGGCGGTACCGACGCCACCGTCTTCGTGCGCCGCTGGACCCACGACCTGCCCGACGTCGTCGAGGTCGAGCCGGGGTTCCGGGTCGTGCACGTCGACGCCGGACCGGTCGAGCTGGCGAAGGAGCAACTGCCGGAGATCGTGGACCTGTTCTCCGACGCCGTCGCCGCCCGACTCGCCGACGACCCGGTCGACGTCATCCACGCCAACTACTGGCTGTCGGGTGTCGCCGGGCACCGGTTGAAGCACGAGCTCGACCTGCCGCTGGTGACCACCTTCCACACGCTCGCCCGGGTGAAGGCGGAGACCGGCGACCCCGAACCCCAGCGGCGCATCGATGCGGAAGCCGAGGTCATCCGCTGCGCGGACGTCATCACGGCCAACTCCGTCACCGAGCTGCACGAGCTGGTCAGCCACTATGGCGCCGATCCCGATCGGGTGGAGGTCGTGCCGCCGGGCGTCGACCACGCCTTTTTCTCGCCGGGGGCCCGCGACGGAGCCCGCCGGGCCCTCGACCTCGGACCCGATCCGCTGCTGCTGTTCGTCGGTCGCATCCAGCCGCTCAAGGGCGTGGATGTTGCCGTGGAGACGCTGGCCGCGCTGGATCTCGACGATGCGCAGCTCCTGATCGTCGGCGGATCCAGTGGTCTGGAGGGCGACGACGAGGTGCACAAGATCGAGAAGCTGATCGCGGACCGCGGGCTCGTCGACCGGGTCACGATGATCCCGCCCCAGCCCCACCACGTCCTCTCCACCTACTACCGGGCCGCCGACGTGTGCCTCGTGCCGTCACGCAGCGAGTCGTTCGGGCTGGTCGCCCTCGAGGCCGCAGCCTGTGGCACGCCCGTGGTCGCGTCGGATGTCGGCGGGCTGCGCACCCTCGTCGACGAAGGCCGCACCGGGTTCCGGATCGCGGGGCGCGATCCCCGCGACTTCGCGGCCGCCACCCGGCGGATCCTGGACTCGCCGCTCCTCGCCGACGAGCTCGGTCGCAACGCGGCGGACGCCGCGGCGTCCTACACCTGGACCACCATGGCCGGCCGGCTCCGGCGGGTGTACCACGACCTCGGCGAGCGCGAACCCGTCGACTGTCTCGCCTGAGACGTGCAGTCCCCGCCGGCCACCGCGGAGGAGCTCGCCGACCTCGAGGCCCGTATCGACGCCTGGCTCGCGGCCGAGATGGCGGAGAATCCCGCGCTCGAAGCCGTCGAGCGGTCGCCCGACGACATCGTGCGCTGGTTCGTCCGCGTCCGGGGCGAGGAGAAGGACGTGTGGACGGCCTGGTGGACGCTCGGCCAGCGCACCCTCGGTTTCGAGACGTTCCTCATGCCGGCCCCCGAGGAGAACGAGGCCGCGTTCTACGAGCACCTGCTGATCCGCAACCGCAAGCTCACCGGGCTGCACCTCGAGATCGGCGAGGAACACGCCGTGTTCCTGCGCGGGTCGCTGCCGGTTGCCGCCGTGACCGACGCCGAGCTCGATCGCATCCTCGGCTCGATGTGGGCGGCGGTGGAGCTGATCTTCAAACCGGCCCTGCGGATCGGGTTCGCCTCCCGGTTCGACGGGTGAGTTGCGTTTCACGTCATTTCATGTATATTCGTTCCCAGCCCGGTGGGGACTCGGACGCTCGGGGAAGTGCGTTGTACCTGTCTCCACCGGGCACCTCCGCCGTCGGGCGTTACGGTGCCGGACGTGACTGACACCGTGCGAACCACGCTCCAGATCGTCGGCGGCGGCAAGATGGCCGAGGCCCTGGTGGGCGGCCTCGTGGCCAACGGCTGGGCGCCGCCGGAGGAACTCCACGTCGTCGAGCCGGACGACGATCGCCGCGCCGCCCTCGCCACGCTCCTTCCGGGCGTGCGCACCGGCCCGACGCCCGTCGCGGCGCGCGATGTGGTGGTCGCGGTGAAGCCCAACATCGTGCCGGTGGCGTTGGACGGTCTGGCCGACACCGGCGTCCGCCGACTCGTGTCGATCGCCGCCGGCGTGCGGTGCGCGGCGATGGAGGCCCGGTTGCCCGAGGGGACCGCGGTCGTGCGCTGCATGCCGAACACCCCGGCCCTGGTCGGCCAGGGCGCAGCCGCCGTCGCTCCCGGGGTCGCGGCGACCGCCGCGGACCTCGAGTGGGCGTCGTCGATCCTCGGCGCCGTCGGCACGGTCGTGGTCGTCGACGAGGGCGACCTCGACGCCGTCACCGGTCTGTCCGGATCCGGCCCCGCGTACGTCTTCCACCTCGCGGAGGCGCTCATCGCCGCCGGCATCGCGGAAGGACTCACGCCGGAGACGGCCGACACGCTCGCCCGCCAGACGCTGCTCGGGGCGGCGACGCTGCTCAGCGAGTCCGGCGAGGATCCCGCGGTGCTGCGCACGAACGTCACCTCGCCGAACGGCACCACCCAGGCCGGCCTGGAGGTGTTCGCCGAGGCGGACCTGATGGACCTCGTCGCCCGCGTCGTCAAGGCGGCCACGGACCGCTCCCGCGAACTCGGCGGCGGGTGACCCGCCTACGTCGCCGACCGGGACGGCCGATACCGTCTCGGGTGTGAACGCCCGCTTCGACACCGTCTCGTTCCTGTCCGACTTCGGGCTCGACGACGAGTTCGTCGGCGTCGTGCATTCGGTGATCCGCTCGATCGCGCCCCACGTGAACGTCGTGGACGTCACCCACGGCATCGCCCCCCACGACACCCGCGCCGGCGGTCTCGCCCTCGCCCGCGCCGCGAACTATCTCTGCCCGGGCGTCGTGGTCGCCGTCGTCGACCCGGGTGTCGGCACGACCCGACGGCCCATCGCGATCGAGGTCGGGGACGGCGCGTCCTTCCTGGTCGGCCCGGACAACGGTCTGCTCGCGCCGGCGGTCGGCCTGGTGGGTGGTGCGACCCGTGCGGTCGAGCTCACGTCGGTGGACCACCGGCTGCTGAGCGCGGCGGGCGCCACGTTCGACGGGCGCGACGTGTTCGCCCCCGCGGCGGCCCACCTCTGCAACGGCGTGCCGCTCACCGATCTCGGTCCCGAGATCGAGCCCGCCGGACTCATGCCCGGCGTGCTCCCGGTGAGCCAGATCGAGGACGGCGTCCTCGTCGGCGAGGTGTTGTGGGTGGACCGGTTCGGCAACTGCCAGCTCAACGTCGACCCCCTCGAGCTCACGACCTTCGGCCCGGACCTCATGGTCACCATCGCCGGCGACGATCGCGTCGGTCTGCGAGCGGACGCCTACGACGAGATCCCCACCGGGCGCGTCGGCCTCGTCGTCGACTCGAGCGGACTGCTCTCGATCGCGGTCGCCCGCTCCTCCGCGGCCGCCGAGCTCCGGCTCGCCGAAGGTGACGAGGTGCGCATACGCGCCCTCGACGACGACGCCCGTCCCGGCGTCGTCACGCCGGTCCAGTTGGGAGATCGTCCCCGATGAGAAGCGGCACGACCCTCGTGATCGCCCTGCTCCTGTTCGCGATCCTCGCGGCGGGCGCCCTGCAGTTCTTCCTGCTGGCCCGCTGAGGGATCAGGCCGTGCCCGCCACCCGGTCACGGGTGAAGCGGGCCGCCCCGCGCCACACGAGGGTGAGCGCGACGATCCAGACCACGGCGCCGATCGCGATCGCGAGCGGCAGATCGAGCAGCAGGATGCCCGTCGACTGACCGACCGCGACGAAGACGAGCGGGAGGATCACGGCGCCACCGAGCTGGTTCGCCTCCTGGGTCGTACGACAGCGGGCGGAGACGCGGACCATCACGCCGAGCCCGAACGTGGCGACCGCGGGCGCGACCCAGAAGATCATCACCAGCCAGAGGGCGTTCGGCACGATGAGCCCGTCCACGATGCCCCACGACACGAGGTTGGCGACCACACAGAAACAGGCGAAGCCGATCCAGGAAACGGCGACGGCGGGAAGGAAGCCGGTCAGGAACTTGCCGATGAACAGGTCGCGATCCGACACGGGCAGGTGCAGCAGCGTCTCCATCGTGCGCCGCTCCTTCTCGCCGGCGAAGGCATCGGCGGCGAGGACGGCGGACACCATCAGCGGCACGATCAGGAACAGCGGAGCGAGGAGGAATCCGAGCACGAGGGTGAGGAGCTGTTCCTCCGGGGGGAGCGCCTGGATGGGTTCGGCGAGGCGGGCCGGGAGGTTCTCGAGGATGCGGATGTCGGGCGAGTCGGCGCTGCTCGCCCGCCGGGCCGCGAAGCCGACGACCAGTGGAAGCACGACCATCAGCAGCACCGGGACCGTGAGCATCGGGATGACGACGGCCTTGCTGCGCCGCACGGCCCGTAGATCGCGGGCGACAATCGCGCGGATCACGGCGGTGTCGGTGCTCATGTCCACTCCGACGCGAAGCCCGACTCGAGGGCGAAGTAGATGTCCTCCATCGATGCGGGGCGAATGGTGGCGCCGAACACGTCGATGTCGTTGGCCGCCAGCGTGGCGACGAGCCGGGGCATGACGGCGCGGTCGCGCAGGGCGACGGTCGCCCCGGTCGCGCGGGCGTCGGCCCGCAGCACGCCGGTGATCGAGCCGATGAGATCGAGGACCTGTTGCGACACGGGTCCGGCCAGGTCGATGTCCGCGGGGATGCCGTCCCACAGGTCGGCGGCGAGCTCCTCGGGTCGGCCGATCGCGCGCAGGCGGCCCCGATCGAGCACGGCCATGCGGTCGGCGACCCGGCCGGCCTCGCCGAGGAAGTGGGTGGCGAGGATGATCGTGCGACCCTGGTCGCGGGCCAGCGTGCCGATGAGTGACGTGACGTCACGGGTGGCGGCGGGATCGAGCCCCGACGTGGGCTCGTCGAGGAACAGCACCTCGGGGGCGTGGAGCAGGGCGCGGGCGAGCGCGAGCCGCTTGCGTTGGCCGGTGGAGAAGCCGCCGGTGCGGATCTCCGCCATGTCCGCCATGGCGAACCGCTCGAGCTGTTCGTCGACGCGGGCGCGAGCGTCGGCGATCGAGTACCCGCGCATTCGGGCGGCGTACTCGAGGTTCTCGCGGGCGGTCAGCCGGTCGTCGAGGCCGGCGTTCTCGGTGAGCACGCCGGTGCGACGCCGTACGGCCTCGCCGTCGGTCGCGGGATCGAGGCCGAGGACGCGGGCATGGCCGCGGTCCGGTGACAGCACCCCGTTGAGCATGCGGACCGTCGTGGTCTTGCCGGCGCCGTTCGGTCCGAGGAGGGCGAGCACCTCGCCGCGCGCGACGCGCAGGTCGAGCCCGTCGACCGCGACCCGACCGTCGAAGGAACGGGACAGCGCGTGGGCCTCGATCGTGACGTCGGATGCCGTCGACGCGTCGTTCACGTGCCGACCTGGTCGAGCAGTGCGAGCAGGGCGAGCACCCGCTCGGCGGTGATCGGTGGCGCGGGCAGGGGGGCGGTCGGCGACACCGTGCTCGCCGGCACGCTCGTCGGTGGCGCGGTCGGGGGCGGGGCCGTGGTCGGTGGGGCCGTCGTGGTCGTCGTCGAGGGCGCGGCACCGGGGAGCTGGAGGAAGCGGTGGGTTGTGTACATCGCGGCGTCGCGCCAGACGACGCCCACGCCGACCTCGGTGAAGGAGGGGTCGACGATGTTCGCGAAGTGCCCGGAGCTCGCGACGAACGCGTCCATCAGGACCTCCACACTGGCGCCGACCCCGACGTTCTCGCCCAGCTTGGCCCACTCGCCGGTGTAGCCGGCGCTGATCGGGTTCGCGTGGAAGATCTCGCCGGCGTCGGCCATCACCTGCGCGTGCTCACGGGCGAGGTTGCTCAGCTCGATGTTGACCGTCAGAGGGGGGAGTCCGTTGTCCGCTCGGACCTGGTTCAGCGCGGCCACGAACGCGGACTCGTCGCTCGCCGACGCCGAGGCGGGTTCGGCCGGTTGCACCAGCTGGGAACCCAGCACGGTGAGCGCGGCGGCGACGATGAAGGCCAGCCGACGACGGTTGCGTCGGCGCGGCGAGTCGGGGACGAGGTTCATCTCGCTGTTCCCGTCGGTCGCAGCCCCGGTTTCCTTGAGTCCCCAGGAGGTCTGGATGTCCCGGGCGTGGCATCATCATCGGGTGAACCTGGCCACCTTGCTGGAAGACCATCCCGGTGATCGCACCGCGCTCGTGGCGGGCGGGGACCGCATCAGCTACGGGCGCTTGCGCGACGAGATCGACGCGACCCGCGGCGTGCTCGCCGGTCTCGGGCTCGCGCCGGGCGATCGTGTCGCGATCCTGTGCGGGACCAACCCGCGGTTCGTGCGGGCGTGGTTCGGCGTGATCGGCGCCGGTCTCGTGGCCGTGCCGCTCAATCCGCAGGCGCCGGCACCGGAGATCGAGCGGGAGCTGGCGATGTCCGGCGTGAAGGCGGTGATCGCCGGTCCGGCCGGTGTCGGCGCGATCGGTGATCTGGACCGCGCCGCGGTCCCGACGCTGGAACACGTCCTCGTGCCCACCGGAGCCGATCTCGACCAGGCGACCGATCTCGACGAGGCGATCGAGATGTCGAGCGGGGCGCCGATCGTCGAACGGGCCGACGACGACGTCTGCGCCCTTCTCTTCACCAGTGGCACCGCGGGATTCCCGAAGGCGGCGATGCTCACCCACGGCAACCTCGCGTCCAGCATCCGGCAGGTGCTCTCCCGGCCCGGCCCGGTGACCCGGCCGGACGACGTCACGGCCTGTGTCGTGCCGATGTTCCACGTGCTCGGCCTCAACTCGATCCTCAACCAGACGCTGTGGGTCGGCGCGACACTCATCCTCATCGAGCGCTTCGACCCGACGTCGATGGTCGAGCTGATCGAGGACGAGAAGATCACCGTGCTCGCCGGCCCACCCACGATGTGGGCCGCGCTCACGCAGGTCGACGGGGTCACCCCGGCCCAGTTCGCGAGCCTGCGCATCGCCGTTTCCGGCGCCGCACCGCTGCCCGACCGGGTCGTCCACGACGCCCGGGACCGACTCGGATTCCGGATCCACGAGGGCTACGGGCTGACCGAGACGAGTCCGTCGGTCACGGTCGCCTCCGGTGATGCACCGGTCGGGTCGATCGGTCGCCCGATTCCCGGGGTCGAGGTCCGCTTGGTCGACGAGGCCGGCGACGACGTCTACATCGGCGATGCCGGTGAGGTGCTCGTCCGCGGTCCGAACGTGTTCGCGGGGTATCTCGACGATCCGGAGGCGACCGCCCGGATCCTCGACGACGACGGCTGGCTCCACACCGGCGACATGGCCGTGGTCGACGACGACGGCTACCTCTTCCTCGTCGACCGCGCCAAGGACCTGATCATCGTCAGCGGGTTCAACGTCTACCCGGCCGAGGTCGAGCGGGTGCTGATGACGCATCCCGCAGTGGCTGACGCGGGCGTCGTGGGCGTGCCCCACCCCCACAGCGGTGAGGCGGTGAAGGCGTTCGTCGTGGCCGCGCCCGACCGCGCCGTCGAGGAGGACGAGCTGATCGAGTGGTGCGCCACCGAGCTCGCCCGCTACAAGTGCCCCACGAAGGTCGACGTCGTCGACGAGATCCCGCGGGGCCTGGGCGGCAAGACCCTGCGCCGCGAGCTCAGGTAGCCGGTCCGGCCGCGGCGTCGGCGCGCCCGACGCGCCGAACCAGCACGATCAGGACCGCGCCCGCCGCGATGTGCGCGGCCCGCCCCGTCGCGCTCCACCGGTCGAGCGCGATGAACTCGTCGACGTCGTCGGGCAGGATCGCGAACGCCACCGACCAGATCAGCATCGACGGCACCCAGAGCACCCACCACGTCCACAGCAACAGCTTGCTCCGGAGCCCCGCCGTGGGACCGAGCAGCTCCCCCATGATCCGCACCGGTCGCCACATCGCGAGGAAGGGGACGAACCAGGCGCCGATCGCCCATCCGCCGGCGTGTGACGCCACGCCGCGCCGCTCGAGGTTCTGGTACGCGGCGTGGAACCAGACGAGGAAGGTCACCCCGGCGATCAGATAGGTCACGCTGAAGAGCAGGCTGGTGACCAGGACCCGGGTGTCGGCGGCATCGAGGTGACGTTCACCGACCCCGAGTCGGTCGGTGAACGCGCGGACCGTGTCGGCCCGCCGCCACAGGGCGTGCGTGGAGAAGGCGGCGATCGTGATCTGGACACCCACGAACGCCTGGGTGAGCCGGCCGAGCACGAGGAGGGAGCGCACGGGGCCCGTCGGCCGGGTCGGGTAGCGAGGCCCGCTCGGTGGCGGCGGTGGGGGTGGAGGGAGCGAGGTCATGGCCGATGCGTGCGTTGCTCTTCCGCTCGTGCGCTTGTGAAATCGATCACGAATTCCGTAGCGTAGGGGCGTGGCCACCGGACACATCCCCGAGGCGACCGTCGCCCGCCTCCCCGTCTACCTCCGCAGTCTCACCGCGCTCGCGGGGGACGGCCAGTCCACGACGTCCTCGGACGTCCTGGCCGAACTCGCCGGCGTCAACGCCGCCAAGGTGCGCAAGGACCTCAGTTACCTCGGGACCCATGGCACCCGCGGCGTCGGCTACGACGTCCGCCATCTCGTCTTCGAGGTCAGTCGGGCGCTCGGCGTCGCGAACACGTGGCCTGTGGTCGTGTGCGGCCTCGGCAACCTCGGACGCGCCCTGGCGAACCACACGGGGTTCACGGATCGCGGGTTCCCGGTCGTCGCCGCCGTCGACGTGGACCCCGAGCTGATCGGTTCCTCGATCGATGGGGTTCCCGTGCACCATCCCGACCGGCTGGCCGACGTGGTTGCCGAGCTCCGGATCGCGATCGGCGTGATCGCCACGCCCGCCGCGGCCGCCCAGGAGACCGCCGACCGCCTGGTCGCCGCCGGCATCCGCTCGATCCTCGACTTCAGCCCGACGGTCGTCAGCGTGCCCGCCGACGTCGAGGTCCGCGCCGTCGACCTGTCGACCGAGCTCCAGATCCTGGGGTTCCATCTCCAGCGCGATCTGCCCCATCCGGGGGACATGTGACCATCGTCGCCGTCGCTGGTCAGAGGTTGGCAAACCGGCCTGCCATCCGTCACTCTTGACCCATGTCGATCGTCGCCATCGGGTGCAACCACCGTTCCACCCCCCTCGCCAAACTCGAGCGGATGACGGTCGCGCCCGACGGCATGGGCAAGGCGCTGTCCGGTCTCGGTCAGGCCGACAATCTCTCCGAGGTCGTCGTGCTCTCCACCTGCAACCGCATCGAGGTCTACGCCTTCGCCGAGCGGTTCCACGGCGGCTACCAGGACGTGCGCGAGTTCCTCGCCCGCCATGCCGGCCTCGCCCCGGAGGACGTCGCCGACCACCTCTACGCCCACCACGACACCGAGGCGGTGCGCCATCTCTTCTCGGTGGCGGCCGGTCTCGACTCCGCCGTCGTCGGTGAACACGAGATCCTCGGCCAGGTGCGCGATGCCTGGGAGCAGGCCCGGGTCGAAGGCACGGTCGGGTCCTCACTCGGCACCCTGTTCCGCCATGCCGTGGAGACCGGCAAGCGAGCCCGCACCGAGACCTCCATCGGCCGTGGCATCGCGTCGGTCTCGCAGGCGGCCGTGGCGCTCGCCGACGAGCGGAGCAACGGCATCGCCGGGCGAACCGTTCTCGTCATCGGCGCCGGCGAGATGGCCGAGGGCACGGTGAAGTCGCTGGCGAAGGCCGGGGCCGCCGACGTGCTCGTCGCGAACCGCACCTGGGACCGTGCCGTCTCGCTCGCGCAGGCGTGCGGGGGACAGGCCGTCCCGTTGGCGGAGCTCGAACAGGCGCTGGCCCGGGTGGACGTGCTGGTCACCACCACCGGTGCCCAGGACCTGATTCTCGACGTCGCCGACATGTCCCAGTTGGCGGTGACGCGGTCGCAGCCGCTCGTGATCGTCGACGTCGCGGTGCCGCGTGACGTCGACCCGGCTGCGCGCCAGATCAGGGGGATCACCCTGCTCGACATGGACGACATCGGCGCCTTCGTCGACGAAGGGCTCGACGGTCGCAACGGCGAGGTCGAGAGCGTGCGAGCGATCGTCGACGGAGAGGTCGACCGCTACCAGGCGATGGTCTCGGCCCGCGAGGTCGCCCCCCTGATCGCCGAGCTCCGCAACCGAGCGGACACGATCCGCACGTCCGAACTCGAACGTCACATGGCGAAGCTGGCGGGCCTCGATCCGGACCAGCGCGCCGCGGTCGAAGCGCTCACCAAGGGTCTCGTCAACAAGCTGCTGCACGAGCCCACCGTCCGGCTCAAGGACGCCGCGGGCCGGGCCCGGGGCGAACGACTCGCCGAGTCGATCCGCGACCTCTTCGATCTCTGATCCCGTGGCTCTCCGGGCGGCGACTCGCGGCAGTGCGTTGGCGCTGTGGCAGACCGACTACGTGCGGGCACTGCTGACGGCGGCAGGGAGCGGCGACGGGTTCGAACGCGTCGTGGTGTCGACCGCGGGCGATCGCGACACCGCGACCCCGATCCACGCGATCGGTGGCAAGGGTGTGTTCGTCAAGGAGGTGCAGGCCGCCGTGCTCGACGGGCGGGCGGACCTCGCCGTGCACTCGGGCAAGGACCTCCCGGCCGAGACGCCCGACGGCCTCGTGATCGCCGCCGTCCCGACGCGGGCCGACCCGCGTGACGCTCTCGTCGGCTGTACGTGGGATGCCCTTCCGACCGGGGCCCGGGTGGCGACCGGGTCCGTTCGCCGCCGCGCCCAGCTCGCCTGGCATCGGCCCGACCTCCGCTTCTCCGAGCTGCGGGGCAACATCGCGACCCGGCTCGACAAGGTCGCCGACTTCGACGCCATCGTGATGGCGGCGGCTGCGATCGACCGCCTCGAACTGGACCGCGACGACGTGGACCGGCTCGACCCGGCCCTGGTGGTGCCCCAGGTCGCCCAGGGCGCGCTGGCGATCGAGTGTCGAGCCGACGACGCGGCGACGATCGAGGCGTTGGGGGCCATCCAGGACGCCGCGACCCGCCGCCTCGTGGATGCCGAGCGCGCTTTTCTCTCCGAGCTCGGCGGCGATTGCGATCTGCCGGCCGGCGCCCACGCGGTGTCGACCGCGGACGGCACCGTCGAGCTGGTGGGCATGCTGGCCTCGCTCGACGGCCGGGTGATGATCCGCGAGCGCCGGACCGGCGACGATCCCGACCAACTCGGCCGGGGGGTCGCCCGTCACCTCCTCGACGACGCGGGCGGCGCAGACCTCCTGGCGGACGCACGATGACCGCCGGGCCGCTCGCCGGTGTGCGGGTGGTCGTCACCCGTCCACGCGAGCAGTCCGCCGCCCTGTGCGACGCCCTGGTCGAGCTCGGCGCCGAGCCGGTGCCCGTGCCGGTCATCACGATCGAGGATCCGCCGGACGGGGGCGCGGCGCTGACCGACGCGCTGGCGCGGCTCACCGCGGGCGACTGGCTCGTGATCACCAGTCCGAACGGCGCGACGCGCGTCGGCGCGGCCCTCGAGGCTCCGCTGGCGGACGGCGTCTCCGTCGCCGTGATCGGCCCCGGCACGAAGGCGAAGGCCGAGGCGGCGGGTCTGCGGGTCGACCTCGTGCCGTCGTCCTCGATCGCGGAGGGCCTCGCCGAGGCGCTGCCGAGCCCGGGCGCCGACGGGGGCACGATGCTGCTCGCCCGGGCCGAGACCGGCCGCGATGTGCTGCCCCGCGAGCTCCGGGATCGGGGATGGACGGTCGAGGACGTTCCCGCCTACCGCACCGTCGCGGTCGAGGTCGACGCCACCGCGGCCGAGGCGTGTCGTCACGCCGACGTCGCCGCCTTCACCTCGGCCTCCACGGTGCGGCACCTCGTGGCCGGCGTCGGCGTCGCCAACCTGCCGCCGGTGCTCGCGTGCATCGGCCCGGCGACCGCCGACGAGGCGGTGGCGCTCGGTCTGGCCCCCGACATCGTCGCCGATCAGCATTCGATTCCCGGCATCGTGGCGGCGATCGCCGCGGCCGTGCCCGACCTGGTGCTGTTGCGGCCCGAGCCGGCTGCCGCGGCCGAGTCGCAGTGGATGCTCGAGCAGTACTTCGCCGAGATCGACCGGCGCTTCGAGACGGGCCTCGACCGGGAGAACGTCCTGACGACCGACGTGCACGAGATCAGCCCGCCGAACGGGCTGTTCCTCGCCGGCCGCCTCGCCGGTGCGCCGGTGGCGTGCGGCGTGTTGAAGAAGGTTGCCCCGGACGTGGCGGACATCAAGCGGATGTGGGTCTCCGATGATGTCCGGGGCCGGGGGATCGGCCGCCGCCTGCTGGAGCGCCTCGTCGCCGAGGGGCGTGCCATGGGCCTGCGGCGGGTGCAACTGGAGACCAACCGGGCGCTCCCCGAGGCGATCGCCCTCTACCGCAGCGCCGGGTTCGCGGAGGTGGAGCCGTTCAACGACGAGCCCCACGCCCACCACTGGTTCGCCCTCGAGCTGGATTCCTCGAACTGACCCGCGGGAGCGCCCCGGATCGGCCACTCTGGTGACCATGCAACGCGGCGCGCCCTCGCCCGAACGCGACGATCTCCTTCGCACGCTCGATGACCTGCTCGTGCTGCTGCGGACCCACGGCGAGACCACGTGGGCGGACTGGTTGGACCGGGACCGGCGGCTCATCGCCGACGGTCACCCGGATGCGGTGGCCCATCTCCTCGCGGCCTACGGCGGGATGGGGAGCTTCTCGGATCTGGCCCTGCACCGCGCCAACGGTCACGAGATCGACGACGACAAGGCGCGAGCCGTCAACGACCGATTGCGCACCCTGCGTAGTGCCGTGCACGCGCAGGCCACGGCGTTGCGCGAACGCGAGAGTCCGCCGTGACCGCGATGGCGATCGTCTTCGACTTCGACGGGACGATCGCCGACACCGAGTGGCCGATCTACGAGGTGGCCCGCGACGCGTTCCTCGCCCACGGGCTCGACATGCCGCTCGAGACGTGGGTGCAGGGCATCGGTCTGGCGGACAACAAGTCCCTGCCGGAGCTGATCGCCGATGCCCTCGGGGAGCCGCCGGATCCGGCCGTCATCGAGCGGGCGGCGAAGCAGCGTCGGGACTGGAACCACCGTATGGTCGCCAATCCCGGGGTCGTGGCCGTGATCGAGGCGGCGAACCGGGCCGCGGTTCCGCTGGCGGTCGCCAGCAGCTCGCCGACCGCGTGGGTCGAGCCCCACCTCCGCCGTCTCGGGCTGATCCACCACTTCGTGGCGATCCGTACCCGCGATCATGTCGACCGGGGCAAGCCCGCACCGGATCTCTACCTGTCCGCCTCGGCCGCGCTCGGCGTCGACCCGGACGGGTGTGTCGCCATCGAGGACTCCAAGCACGGGTGCGCCGCCGCGAAGGCGGCCGGCATGACGTGCGTGGTGGTACCGAACCGGATCACCGTGCTCGACCGACCGCGAGACGCGGATCTGATCCTCGACTCGCTCCACGAGTTCCCGTACGAGCGCTTCGGCCTCTGACGGTCAGTCGGGTGAGCGACCGGTGACGATCCAGGTGGCCGAGGGCGCCAGGACCCCGTCGTCGCCCTCCCAGTCGGCGAACGCCTCGACGAGCGCGGCGGCGACCTTTTCCGCGGTTTCGGGGTCGTTCGCCCGCAGCGCGGCGGCCGGCGGCATGAGTCCGAACAGGAAGTCCACGGCCTCGCCCATGGAATCCCCGAGCTTCACGCTGACCTCGCGGCCCGCGAGCTCGACGTCGGTGTAGCCGGCGTCCGTGAGCAGCTGCTCGAGTCGCGCGGGGTCGCTGAGGGAGAACGGGCCGGGGGCGGTCGGATCCGCCCCGAAGGGCATCTCGGCGAACTGCCCGATGACCGAGAGCGGGACGGATGCCCATTCGTTCTGCACCGGTGTCTGCCAGCAGACGAACCCGATGCGGCCACCCGGCCGGAGGGCCGTGCGCATGTTGGCGAACCCGCGGACCGGATCCGAGAAGAACATGACGCCGAACCGCGAGTAGAGGCCGTCGTGATCGCCTTCGAACGGTGCCACCATCGCGTCCGCGACCTCGAACGAGACGTTGGTGACGCCGGATGAGGCGGCGAGCTCGCGGGCGCCGTCGATCATCGTCGGACTGATGTCGAGCCCCCGCACGGACCCTTCCGGCCCGACCCGGCCCGCGAGGTCGATCGTGGCGCTGCCGGCTCCGCATCCGATGTCCAGGATGCGCTCGCCCGGCGCCGGGGCGAGCGCGTCGATCGCGGCGATGCCATGGTCGCCGGCCTGATCGTCGAACCGCTCGCGCAGGGCGGTCCAGAGCGTGCCGGCGCTCGACCAGAAGTCCGCCTGGGCCTGGTTGCTCTCGTGGATCTCCGACATGACACTCCGCTCGTGGACGGCGACGACCAGTGTCGTCGCCGATCGGATGGCCGTCCAGCGGCGGTCGGCTTCGGCCCCGGCCCCTGGTGTCGGTAGCCTTTCGGGGTGACCTTTCCTCAGCGGCGGCTCCGTCGTCTCCGGCGAACCCCGGCGCTGCGCCGCATGGTGCGGGAGACCCGACTTCATCCGGACGACCTGATCGCGCCGCTCTTCGTGCGCGAGGGCATCGACGAACCCCAGCCGATCGAGTCGCTGCCCGGTCAGTTCCAGCACAGCCGGGCATCGTTGCGCGAGGAGGTCCGGCAACTGAAGGACCTCGGCGTGCCGGCGGTGATCCTCTTCGGCGTGCCCGAACGCAAGGACGCCGAAGGCTCCGAGGCATGGAATCCGGACGGGATCGTCCAGGTCGCGCTCTCGGACCTGCGTGACGACCACGGCGACGACCTCGTCCTCGTCGCCGATCTCTGCGTCGACGAGTACACGGACCACGGGCACTGTGGTGTGCTCGACGCGGGCGGGCAGCCGGACAACGACGCGACGCTCGAGCTCTACGAGCAGATCGCTGTGGCGCAGGCCACGGCGGGGGCCGACATCGTCGCGCCGTCCGGGATGATGGACGGGCAGGTCTTCGCCATCCGTGAGGCGCTCGACGACGCCGGGTTCGACGACACCGCGATCCTCGCGTATGCGGCCAAGTACGCCACGGCCCTCTACGGCCCCTTCCGTGACGCGGTCGACGTGCAGATCGCCGGCGGCGGTGACCGCAAGGGGTACCAGCAGGACGTGGCCAACGCCCGCGAGGCCATGGAGGAGATCCGCGAGGACATCGCGGAGGGCGCCGACATGGTCATGGTCAAGCCGGCGATGCCCTACCTCGATGTGATCGCCCGGGCCCGGGCCGAGCTCGACGTGCCGATCGCGGCGTATCACGTGAGCGGCGAGTACGCGATGGTCCACGCGGCGGCGATCCAGGGCTGGCTCGAGCTCGAGCCCGTCGCGTTCGAACACACGCTCGCGATCAAGCGGGCCGGCGCGGACCTGATCCTCACCTACTTCGCCCGGATGCTCGCGGAGGGCATGCAGTGAGCCGGCCCACCAACGAGGCCTTCTTCGACCGCGCCCGGGCCGTCATCCCCGGTGGCGTGAACTCGCCGGTACGGGCGTTCGGCTCTGTCGGTGGCACGCCTTACTTCGTCGAGCGGGGCGAGGGGCCCTACGTCTTCGACGTCGAGGGCCGCCGCTACATCGACTACGTCATGAGCTACGGCCCCGGCATCCTCGGCCACGCCCACCCGACCGTCACCGAGGCGATCGTGAAGGCCGCGGCGCAGGGCGCGAGCTTCGGCGCGCCGACCCCGAGCGAGGTGCTCCTCGCGGAAGAGATGTGCCGGCGCATCGACGGCATGGACATGGTGCGTCTGGTGAACAGCGGCACCGAAGCGACGATGACCGCGATCCGTCTCGCCCGCGGCGCGACCGGTCGGGACACGATCGTGAAGTTCGCCGGCAACTACCACGGCCACTCCGACGCCCTGCTCGTCGCCGGTGGCAGTGGCGTCGCCCAACAGGGGCTCAAGGGGTCCGAGGGTGTGACCGCGGGTGCGGTCGCCGACACCGTCGTCGCGCCCTACAACGTCGTCCCGGAGATCGACGACTCCGTCGCCGTCGTGGTCGTCGAACCGGTGGCCGCCAACATGGGGCTGATCGAGCCCCGGCCCGGATTCCTCCAGGGCCTACGCGACGCGTGCGATGCCGCCGGCGCCCTCCTCATGTTCGACGAGGTCATCACCGGCTTCCGGCTCTGCCCCGGTGGGGCTGCGGAGTGGTCCGGGGTGCGGCCGGACCTGTGGGCGTTCGGCAAGGTGATCGGGGGCGGGCTGCCCGTCGGCGCGTTCGGCGCGTCCCGCGACCTGATGAGCCACCTTGCCCCGCTGGGCCCCGTGTACCAGGCGGGCACGCTGTCGGGAAACCCGCTCGCCACCGCGGCCGGGCTCGCCCAGCTGTCGTTGTTGACGCCCGCCGCCTATGACGAGCTCACCGCGACGGCCACCGCACTGCAGGTCGGGATGGAGGCTGCGTTCGCCGATGCCGGGGTGACGGCGACGGTCCCACGGGTCGGCCCGTTGCTCGGCCTCTTCTTCGGTCCGACGCTGCCGTCCGACTTCGACGAGGCGAAGGCGATCTGCGAGAACGGCGTCTACGAGCGGTTCTTCCACGGGATGCTGGCCGAGGGTGTCGCCCTCGCTCCGGGGGCCTACGAGGCGCTCTTCCCGTCGCTCGCCCACGGTAGGGCCGAGGTGGAGGCCACCATCGAGGCCGTCCGAACGGTGGCCGCCGGTCTCTGACGGAGCGACGTCTGCACAAGACGCGAACCGGATCGGACGGCCGTGCGTAGAGGATCTCGAGCAACGACCCAGGAGCGGGCATGAACAAGAAGTATGTGATCGGTGGCGGAATCGGCGCACTGGCGGTGGTGGTGTTCGCCGTGTGGTTCCTCTTCTTCAAGGACGACGCCCCCGACGCGGTGGACCTCGGTGATGCCAACGACCAGCTCGATGCCGACCTCGCCGCGTCAGGAGACGGCGACGGTGGGGAGGATGGCGATGGCCCCGTCCCGACGGGTATCGACGGCGTGTGGGCCGTCGACGACGAGATCGGGACCTTCGACTTCGAGACGGCGAGCGGCAGCTTCGCGGGATTCCGGGTCGCGGAGGAGCTCACGATCGGTGAGACGACGGCGGTCGGCCGTTCCGGTGGCGTCACCGGCAGCGTCACCATCGACGACGGTCAGCTCGTCGGCGCCGACGTCACGGTGGACATGACCTCCATCGTCTCGAACGACCCCCGGCGGGAGAGCGCGATCCGACGGGCGATCAATGCCTCGGAGTTCCCGACCGCCACGTTCACGTTCGACGGCGGCGTGGACGTCTCCGCCATCGAACCCGGCGGCGATCCCCAGAGCTTCACGGTCGAGGGTGAGCTCACCGTGGGCGGGGTGACCAACCCCGTGACGTTCGCCATCGATGCGAACGTGCGCGACGACGGGTTCGGCGTGATCGTCGGTTCGACCGAGCTCGTGTGGGAGGACTTCGACATCACTCCGCCGTCGGCCTCGATCGTGGTCAGCGTGGCCGACGAGGGAACCGTCGAGTTCCAGCTCATCGTCGCCCGCTGAGAAAGTACTGGGGTCAGACCCCCGTACTTTCTCCGCCGCGGTGGGTGCGGTAGCGCTCGATGAGGGCGTTGGTGGACGCGTCGTGGTCGAGGGTGGCCGAGGGGTCCGTGAGCTCGGGGACGATGGCGTTCGCCAGCATCTTCCCGAGTTCGACGCCCCACTGATCGAACGAGTTCACACCCCACACGACGCCCTGGGTCAGGACCTGGTGCTCGTAGAGGGCGATCAGCTGACCGAGCACGGACGGGGTGAGCGCCGGCGCCATGATCGTCGTCGACGGCCGGTTGCCCGGGAACGTGCGATGGGGGACGAGGGCGGGGTCCGTCCCGGCCGCCGCGACCTCGGCGGCCGTCCTGCCGAAGGCGAGCGCCTCGGACTGGGCGAGACAGTTGGCGACGAGCAGGTCGTGGTGGGCCTCGACCCCGGGGAACTCGGCGTCGGTGTGGTCAGGCCTGGCCATCACGATGAAGTCGCACGGCACCACGGTCGTCCCCTGGTGGAGCAGTTGGTGGAAGGAGTGCTGGCCGTTCGTGCCGGGTTCGCCCCAGACGATCGGGCCGGTCTCGTAGGTGACAGGCTCGCCGTCGGCCCGCACCCGCTTGCCGTTGCTCTCCATGTCGAGCTGTTGGAGGTAGGCGGGGAAGCGGTGCAGGTAGCGCGAATAGGGGAGGACCGCACGGGTCGGCAGGTCGTTGAACGTGCGGTACCAGACCTCGATCAGGCCGAGGAGGGCGGGCACGTTCCGATCGAGCGGCGCGGTGGCGAAGTGCTCGTCGACCGTGCGGAAGCCGGCCAGGAACTCCTGGAACGCCTCCGCCCCGATGGCCAGCATGAGCGACAGCCCGATCGCCGAGTCGACCGAGTAGCGACCGCCGACCCAGTCCCAGAAGCCGAACATGTTGTTCGTGTCGATGCCGAACGCGGCGACCTCGACGTCGTTGGTCGACACGGCGACGAAGTGTTTCGCGACGGCCTCGTCGCCGAGCGCGGCGGTGAGCCAGCCCCGGGCCGAGCGGGCGTTGGTCAACGTCTCGACGGTCGTGAACGTCTTCGACGAGATCACGAACAGGGTGGTGGCCGGGTCGAGATCCGCCAGCGCGGCGGCGATGTCGCTGCCGTCGACGTTGCTGACGAAGCGGCAGCGGATGCGGGGGTGGCGATGGGCGGCGAGGGCCTCGTAGGCCATGACGGGGCCGAGGTCGGAGCCCCCGATGCCGATGTTGACGACCGTCTCGATCGCAGCCCCCGTGTGGCCGACCCAGTCGCCGTCGCGGACGCGATCCGAGAACGCGGTCATCTTCCGCAGGACGTCGTGGACGGCGGACACGACATTGTGGGACGAGCCGTCGACCTCGATCACCCGGTCCTCGGGAGCGCGCAGGGCGGTGTGGAGGACCGCACGGTCCTCCGTGGTGTTGATGCGCTCGCCCCGCAGCATGGCTTCGACCCGTTCCGTGAGCCCGGCCCGGTCGGCCAGCGCGATCAGGGCATCGAGGATCTCACCGGTCACCCGGTGCTTGGAGTAGTCGACCACGAGGTCGCCCACGGTCAGCGTCATCGCGTCGGCCCGGCCGGCGTCCTCGAACAGCCGCCGCAGCTCGAGCGCGTCGAAGTCCGCGGCGAGCGCCGTCACCGCCTGCCATTCCTCGGTCGTCGTGATGTCCATCGGCCCTCTCGGGGGTTGCCTCGGTAGCGCCATTCTCGCGGCTCGCGCCGGGTTGGCGGTGCCGCGTGGGTCCATCGACTCATTCTCCGGGCGGTCTTGAGCCGCATGGCTCATGGAGCGGGACCCCTCGTGGTCCGTAGTCTCGGTAGCGGACGACTCATGGCCAGGCTCACGACACGCATCCTCATCCTCGCGACCGCCGTGGGCATCCTCGCGGGCGTCAACATCGCCCGGCCCTGGGAAGACGACGGCCCGTCCACCCAGCTCGGCACCGCAGGGGTCGAACTCGGCGGGGACACGGCGCGCATCGTCGAGCGGGTGTCGTACCGCCAGGAGGTCGAGCGCGTCGGTGACGTGATCGTCGTCGACGGTCATCCTCGCGACGCAGTCACGGCCGAGCTCGACCCGGTCTGGGCCATCGTCGACGCCACCTGGCCGACCGCCCAGCGCGACGAGCTGGCGCAACTCTCGGTCGTGCGGGAGGACGAGCGGGGGCTCGTCGGGGTCGTCCACCCCTCGGTCACCGGCGGTTGGATCCTCAGCCTCGACATCGCCGACGTCGAGGACCGTGCCCTGATCGAGGAGACGATCGTCCACGAGCTCTCCCATGTGGTCACGCTCGACAACGAGGTCTTCACCTTCGGTGACGTCGACGGCTGTTCCGGCACCCAGATCTCCCTCGGCTGCGCGGCGGCCGGGTCGGTCCTGTCGGATTTCGCCGAGCGCTTCTGGCCGGGCGACGTGGCGAGTGGTGATCCGGCCGACTTCGTGAACGACTACGCCTCGACCGCGGCCCACGAGGATCTCGCCGAGACCTTCACCGGCTGGGTGCTCGGCTGGCCGACCGACAGCGCCACGGTCGACGCCAAGATCGCGACGCTCGCGGCGGACCCTGAGCTCGCCGCCCTCGCCGCCGACCTCCGCGCCCGACTCCTGGCCTGAACGCGGAACGGACCGCCCGAAGGCGGCCCGCTCGGCGAATCGCTTCCGGACGAGTTGCTACTCGGAGGCCGTCTCGTTGCCGCCGCCGGACTCACCGCGAGCCTGCTGGAGCAGGTCGTGGATCTCGGCGACGGTGAGGCCGCCGAGATTCTCGATGCCCTCTTCCTCGGCGACGTGGACGAACTCCTCGAGCACCTCGAGTTCTTCGGCGATGGCGTCGGCGTCGATCTGGTCGCCACCGAACTGGGAGCGCTCGTGGAACACCGAGGCGGCGAGCTCCTCGACCGAGAGGCTGCTGGCGAAGGCACCCATGCTCGAGCCGAACGAACCGACCGTGCGCTGGCCGCCCGGGCGGTCGGGGTCGCCATAGAGGTTGGTGCCCTCGGCGGCCTCGGTGCCGGCGGAGCCGTTGGCGACCCAGCCGATGTGACCGGCGAGGCCGTCGTAGGCGTCGCCGGACTCGTAGACCGGGAAGGTGAGCAGCACCTCGCCGCCGTTGAGGACCCGGCCGCTTCCGCCGCCTCCGCCGCCACCGTGGCAGCCCGCGCAGTTGGCGGTGTAGACCTCTTCGCCCTCGAAGGCGAAGCCGCCGGTGGTCGGCGGGTTCTCGAGGTAGCCGACGTAGTAGATCGCCCAGATCGGCAGGAAGAGCAGCACGGGCATGACCCAGACGGGGATGGTCTTGCGGGCCTTGGCGGCCGCGACCATCGGGGTGTCGGGAATCGGCTCTGGCTCGGGCTCCGGCTCGGCGGGCACGGCCGCCGCCGCGGGAACGGGCGCCGCTGACGCGGGAGCAGCCTCGGCCGCCGGCGCGTCCGCGGACGAGGCGTCGCCCTCTTCGCCGCTGAGGCGGGCACGGGCTTCTGCGGCCTTCTTGAGAAGGTGCTCGGGAACTTCGGTCACCGTCGTCTCCGGTGCGGGGTCGAGTACATGGGTCTGTCGATCGTTGAACGAGCGCAGACCGCTCGAAGGATAGAGGCAGTGTCGCACGTCCGAACAACTCGGAGACGGACTTGTCGGCCCCGGGCGAAATCCGCGGCGCCGGATTGGGTTCGCGCGCATTTTCCCGTGGTAAACCTTCGGCCAACCCGAGTGGTGCGCCACCTCGGGTCTACACTTGTGCGTGGATTCACGAAGTCGTGGATTCTGTGTTGTTCAGCTCGTCCGTCTACCCCAGTTCTCCACCGGAGTCCCCGTGGTCGCCTTCACACTGTCCAGCCTGATCATGCTCGCCATCACCGGTGGAATCGTCGCGTACTCGAAGCGCCGCCCGGTCGGTCAACCCCACACCTGGGGCGAGGCGATGCTGGGCTCGTTCATCGTGTTCTTCCTGCTGTTCTGGGCCTACGGCGTGGTTCCCCATCAGTGGCTGGTGTGGGCCGAGAACGAGCTCAACTGGCGCTCCGACAAGTTCTTCCACGGGCCGGGCGGGATCCTGAAGCCCCAGTCCGCGGACGGCTGGAACCCCATCACGATCAACTACCTCCACATCGAGCACATCATCGCCGTCGTCATCTACGGCGTGGTCCTGGGCGGCAACATCGCCCTCTGGTCGATCTGGCAGAACCGGGGCAAGGCGCAGGAGGAGACCGCGCCGGCCCGCTCCACGTTCGGCCGTCCGCTGGTGAAGGAGGGCTCGTCGTCGTGACCACGACCGATGCGAACCCGCCGATGCCGGAGTTCCGCGACGACTACGTGCTCCAGGAAGTGGACGCGGCGTGGCTCTCCCAGGCGGTCAAGCCCAAGCAGTTCATCCACATCGACCAGTCCGAGTGCATCATGTGCGAGGGCTGCGTCGACATCTGCCCGTGGAAGTGCATCTTCATGGTGCGCCCCGACGCCATCGACGAGGCGATCGGCACGGAGCAGCCCGGGCTCGACCCGAACGACCACGTGATCTTCACCATCGACGACGACGTGTGCACCCGTTGCGCGCTCTGCGTCGATCGGTGTCCCACCGGTGTGATCATCCTCGGCAAGATCGGCGACCCCGCCGCGGCCGGCGACGCCCACCAGCGGACCAACTCCCACGGCTACGGATACGGCATGCGCCTCGGCTGAGGCTCTGACCACCAACACCAGACAGACAAAGCGAACCTCTCATGGCAACCGACACCGACGACGAGATCAAGAAGCCCCTCCCGCAGCGGCTGCAGGACTCCGCGGCCCAGCTCGGCGACGACATCGTCTCCAGCCAGGCGTGGAACTCCATCTTCCGTCCGGGCTCGATCTTCCGGAAGGGCTACACCGACAGCCCCCGTAACCGCTCCTACGTCATCATGAACTCGGTGATGTACCACCTCCACCCGGTGAAGGTGAAGCGTCACGCGGTCAAGGTCTCCTACACGCTGTGTCTCGGCGGGCTCAGCTTCTTCCTCTTCATCCTGCTGACGGTCACCGGCATCTTCCTGATGTTCTTCTACCGCCCCACCGCCGCCGCGGCGTGGGACGACATCTACACCCTGCAGACCTCGGTCACCTTCGGGCTGCTCGTACGGAACATGCATCGATGGGGTGCGCACCTCATGGTGCTCACCGTGTTCCTCCACATGGCCCGCGTCTTCTACCACGGCGCCTACAAGCCGCCGCGCGAGTTCAACTGGGTGATCGGCGTGATCCTGCTCACGCTCACGCTGCTGCTCTCGTTCACCGGCTATCTGCTGCCCTGGGATCAGCTCGCACTCTGGGCGGTGACGGTGGGCACCAACATGATGGGGTACACACCGGTGTTCGGCGACCAGGTCAGATTCGTGCTCCTCGGCGGCGTCGAGATCGGCACGGACACGTTGTTGCGATGGTACGTGTTGCACGTCCTCATGCTCCCGTTCGTGATCGTCATCTTCATGGCGATCCACTTCTGGCGGGTGCGCAAGGACGGCGGCATCTCGGGTCCGCTGTAGGCCAGGGCTGGACGAGGAGGAACGATGACCGAAGTCCCAGAACATCTCCGCAAACGGGCCGAGGAGGCGCGGGCGAAGGCCGCCGCCGCCAAGGCGTCCGATGCCGCGCCCGCCGAAGAAGCCGAGTTGACCGCCGAACAGCAGGAAGCCGCGTCGAAGATCCCCGCCCACCTGCTCGAGCGTTCGAAGGCCGCCAAGGCGAAGGCCGACGGCGGCGACGGTGGTGGCACCGCGGTCGAGACCGCCGCGCCGGCCGCCGCCCCGGCTGCGGCCGCAGCCGGTCCGCTGCCCACCGGCCCCGGTGGCCACACCCAGCGCCTCCTGACCGTCGTCAAGTCCGGCTCCATCCAGGACGTCAAGGCGATGCCGCAGGACAAGGTCCACGTCTGGCCCCACCTGCTCGTCATCGAGTTCGCCGCCGCCCTCTTCATCACCGCGTTCACCCTCATCTTCTCGATCTTCGTCAACGCCCCGCTGCTGGAGCTCGCGAACTTCAACGAGACCCCGAACCCGTCGAAGGCACCCTGGTACTTCCTCGGCCTGCAGGAACTGCTCACGATGTTCCACCCGATGGTCGCCGGCGTGACCATTCCGGGCATCGGCATCTTCTTGCTGATCCTCGCCCCCTACATCGACAAGAACCCGTCCAACAAGCCCGAGGACCGCAAGTTCGCGGTGTCGTTAATGACGATTCACCTCATGTTCTGGGCGGTCCTCGTGATGATCGGCTCGTTCTTCCGGGGTCCCGGCTTCAACTTCGTCTTCCCCTGGGAAGCCGGCCTCTTCTTCGAGCTGTGATGAACGACCACCGAACCGCTGCGTATGGGCTCACGCCCGGAGCCAATCTGGGGATGAGCCCCCGAGGAGGCAACTGACATGTTGATCGCTGCAATCGTCGTGCTGGCCGTGCTGGCCCTGATCGGGATCGGCGCCGGCCTGCGGGCGCGCCAGAACACCGATGCCGTCGGCATGCTGTCGCGAGAGACCCGGGCCCGTGACGCCGCCAGCCCCGCGCTGGGCGCCGAGGACGAGCTCACCGGCAAGCAGGTCGAGCAGGCGGCGGTGCTCGAGCGCAAGGCCGCAACCAAGGAGCTCCAGCTCGCCGGACGCGGTGCGCCACCCGCCCCCTACGTCCCGCCGGACCCCGAGCAGATCGGCGTCACCCGTCGGCAGTTCTTCAACCGGTCGATCGTGTTGATGTTCACCCTCGGCCTCTCGAGCTTCGGCGCGGCGTGCATCGCCTTCCTGTGGCCCCAGCTCGGCGGCGGCTTCGGCTCGGCCATCAAGGTCGGTCTCGTGAGCGACCTGCTCGGCCAGATCCGCAGCAGCAACGGCTTCCTCTACAAGGCCGAGGGACGCATGTGGCTCACCGAATACCCGAACGGCGCCGTCGAGAAGGCCAGCAACGTCTACTCCGCACCCGAGCTCTCCGGCATGACCGCCGGCTTCCAGCTCGGTCTCGACGGCGGCATCGTCGCCCTCTACCAGAAGTGCCCGCATCTCGGTTGCCGCGTGCCCAGCTGTGCCACCTCCCAGTGGTTCGAGTGCCCGTGCCACGGCTCGCAGTACAACCAGGTCGGCGAGAAGCGCGGCGGCCCGGCCCCGCGCGGCATGGATCGTTTCGCCATGACCATCGGTCCCGACGGCTCCCTCACCGTCGACACCGGCACCATCATCCAGGGTCCCGCCATCGGGACCAACACCACCGGTCAGGAAGCCGAAGGGCCCAACTGCATCGGTCAGGCCTCCCACTAGTAACCTCCCTCCGTTCCCGTCCAGACAGTCTCGAGAACCCTTCCAACGCGCATGCTGCTCGCTGCATCCACACAACGAACCATTGGCTTCGCGATTCTCGCGATCGTCTTCATCGGTGGGCTCGTCTACCTCTTCTTCAACATCCGTGCGGCCAAGGCCGAGATCGGATCGGAGGTCGAGCTGGCCGCGAACCGCGCGCCCGCCCTGCGCGACGAGGACCTCGAGGGTCGTCGTCTCGACCTCGCGCTCGCCGCCAACCTGGCGATGCTCACGATCATCGCGATCGCGCTTCCCTTCTACTGGCTCGGTGAGCCGGGTCGCGAAGAGGGTCGCAACAAGGACATCGACCGGATCTTCACCAACCGGGGCGAGGACATCTACATCGAAGGTGCCCAGTGTGTCTCGTGCCACGGCGCGGCCGGTGCCGGTGGCTCCACCAGCACCGCCCTGACCACGGACGACGGTGGATTCATCGCCCAGGTCGTGTGGAAGGCCCCCGCGCTCAACACCGTGCTCTCGCGGTTCTCCGAGGACGAGGTCCTCCACACCCTGAACTTCGGCCGCAACGGCGTCATGCCCGCGTGGGGTGCCGGTGGTGGTGGCCCGCTCACGGACCAGCAGCTCGAAGAGGTCATCTACTACCTCCGCTCGATCCAGATCGACGCCGAGACCATCGCGAGCGAGGTCGAGGCGGGCGTGCTCCAGCGCGCCGAGGAGTATGTGGTCGACGGCACCGACGACACGGGTGCGTTCGTCTACGTCTCCCCGGCACTCACCGAGGTCCGCGAAGCATCGGCTGCCCAGCTCGAAGCGACGCTCGCGGTCGAAGCACTCGACATCGACTGTGGCGACGCCGATCTCGACGAGGACGAGACCGGCCTGTGCGACACCCTCGCGGCCGCAACCGACCGCTTCAACGAGGCCAACGCAGCGGCGGGCGAAGAGATCGACGCGCTGGCCGTCGCCTTCCTGGCCGAGGCCGAGGGGGCCCGCGTCGCGGCCGAGATGATGGCGCTCGACGACGACGACTCCCTCGAAGGTGATGCCCTGCGCTGGGCCACCCTCGAGCTCCTGTCCGATCCCGACGGCGGTGTGCCCAACGTCGAGGCCTACTGGAAGTACGGCGAGTTCCTCTTCACGAACCCGGCCGCCAACGCCACCTACAGCTGCGCCCGCTGCCACACGTTCGGCTTCAGCTACGACGCCGCGGAGCGCTACACGCTACGGGCCAACGGCACCACCGAGTCGCCGCTCGACGAATACGTCCAGGGCGACGGCTACTTCGGCCCGAACCTGCGCGGCGGGTCGACCACCCAGCAGTTCGAGACCGCCCGCACCCACGCCCAGTTCATCGAGTCCGGTCAGACCATCGGCGTCGCCTACGGCCGGGGCGGCTCCGGCGGCAACGGTCAGATGCCCGGCTTCGGTTCCCGAGTCGAGACCGACGCGGTCGGCCCGTCGATCGGCACCGACGACGAGTTCTTCTACCCGGCCACGCTCACCTCAGATCAGATCGACGCGATCGTCGCGTTCGAGAGGACCCTTCCGTAATGCAGATGATCGACCTCATCGCCGGTCTCGCCTGGGACCCTGAAATCCGCGGCTTCCTCGCCGTCCTCACGGGCGTCGTCGTCCTCATGGGCTCGGTGTGGCTCCTGCTCGCCACCAACTCGGGCACCCGCCTCGGCACCCTCATCGCCGGCGCCGGCTTCTTCGGCTGGATGGCGATCATGGGCAGTGTCTGGTGGATCTACGGCATCGGCTACGCGGGCGATCGCCCCGTCTTCGTCGAGCTCGAGATCGTCGAGGAGAACGAGGAGACCGGTGCCCACCTGGACTTCGCGGAGAACGATGTCGCGGAGACCCTCCGTTCGGCCGATCTGCCGACGGCGCAGGAGGTCCTGCTGGCCAAGGCCGCCGAACTGAGCGAGACCAACGCGGAGTACGTCGAGATCATCGACGGTGACCTCTCGGTCGACGTCCAGGCGATGTCCGAGTCCGGCGACCAGGACATCATCGACTTCGGCGTGGCCTGGCTCGACTTCGGTGTGCTCACCGAGGACCTGCTCACCGGCGACCAGACCGACGGTCTCGACGCGACGGAGATCGAGCTGCTCCTCGCCGCGGAGAACGAGAAGAACAGCGAGACGACACTGTCGGAGTTGGCGGCCGTGGCGCCGCACATCGTGCCCGACGACCTCGAGGCGCTCGGCGAGTGGCGGCTGCTGTCCACCGCCGAGATGGGTGAAGCCCAGGCCTCGGCGATCGCCTTCCTGCTCGAGAGCGGCGAGTTCTCCTTCGACAGCCAGACGGAGTTCAAGATCCTCAACGGCTACGCCTCCGGTGGCAAGGAAGGCCTCCCGGAGGACCCGAACCGATGGGACCGCATCTGGACGCAGGTCCGCTCCGCGCTCACCATCAAGCATCCGACCGGCTACGCCATGATCCAGGTGCAGGCCGTCACCGCGGAATCGATCGACAACCTGCCCGGCACCGCGCCCAAGCGGCCGATCGCCGACGAGAACGAGCCCGTGATCTCGGTGGTCATGGTCCGGGACCTCGGCAACCTGCGCCAGCTGCCGGCCCTCGTCACCATCGGTTCGCTGCTGATCTTCCTGGCGTTCTGCTACATGCTCCACGAACGCGACAAGGTCGAGATGGCCAGGCGAGCCGAGTTCGCCGCGGCGGGCTAGGGGTCAGGCCGTGCTCGGCCAGTACCTCCCGCTCCTCTTCCTGCTGATCCTCGCGGCCCTTTTCGCGGCGGGATCGTTCCTCGTGTCGGGCCTCTTCGCGCCCCGCAACCCCACGGTCGCCAAGCGGGAGCCCTACGAGTGCGGCATCGTGCCGACCCGCGAGACCCCGGAACGGTTCCCGGTGCGGTTCTTCCTCGTGGCGATGATCTTCATCGTCTTCGACATCGAGATCATCTTCTTCTACCCGTGGGCGATCGCCCAGGGTGGTCTCGGCCTCTTCGGCCTGGTGCTGATCATGGTGTTCTCGTTCGCCGTGTTCGAGTCGTTCGTCTACCTGATCGGCAACGGCGCGCTCGAGTGGGGCCCGCTCAAGCACGTGGCGCCCCCGACGGAGATGACTTCGCCCGAGCGCACCTTCGCGTCCACCATCCGCCGGGTCGGGCTCGAGGATCGCGGTCCCCGCGTCGACGACGACACCGACGCTCCCGGTGAGGCGGCCTGATGAAGCTGCCGATCCTGGGTGACACCACCGACATCGCCAACGACGGACTCGCCGGTCTCGAGCACAACTTCATCACCGCGAACGTGGAGTCGCTCATCAACTGGGCGCGGCGCCGCAGCACCTGGCCGGCCACGTTCGGCCTCGCCTGCTGCGCGCTCGAGATGATGGCCACCGGCGCTGCCCACTATGACCTCGCCCGCTACGGCATGGAGACCTTCCGGGCCTCGCCCCGCCAGGCCGACCTCATGATCGTCGCCGGCCGGGTGAGCCAGAAGATGGCACCCATCCTGCGTCAGGTCTACGACCAGATGATGGAACCCAAGTGGGTCATCTCGATGGGTGTGTGTGCGTCGTCGGGCGGCATGTTCAACAACTACGCCATCGTGCAGGGCGTCGACCAGGTCGTCCCGGTCGACGTCTACGCCCCGGGCTGCCCGCCCGGTCCGGAGACGCTCATGCACGCGATCTTCACGCTGCACGAGAAGATCGAGAACCAGGAGATCCTCAAGCGACGGGACGAGAACGGCGGCGGTGCCGGCATCGTCATCGAACAGCGCGACGGCCAGAGCGCCGGCCTCACCATCGGGAGCTGAGGGTGAGCGACGAGGAAACCACGGCCGACGAGACGGCTGACGACGAGACGCCCGCGGAAGCGCCGGCGGGCCGCTACGGCGGGGTCGAGGGAGCCGACGGCGTGCTCCACACGGATGTCGAGGGCTATCTGGCGGTCGCAACGGCCGCTCGGGCGGACGGCTTCGATCAGCTGATCGACCTGACCGCCGTGGACTATCTCACCTTCGCCGCTCCCCGCGGCCTGCCCGCGGGTCACGAGGCGCAGCGCTTCGAGGTCGTCACCGCGCTGATCAACCACGAGTCCGGCGAGCGGATCCGGATCCGGGTCCAGGTGCCCGGCGACGAGCCGATCGCACCGTCGCTGTTCGACCTCTGGCCCGGCGCGGAGGCGCTCGAGCGCGAGGTCTATGACATGTTCGGCATCGAGTTCGCCGAGCACCCCGACATGAGCCGGATCCTCATGCCGGAGGACTGGATCGGTCACCCGCTCCGGAAGGACTATGCGGTCGGGAGCATCCCGGTGCAGTTCAAGGCTGCGAGCAATATTCGATGAGCCGCACGGTGCGAAGCCAGAAGGCGACGGTGGGGAAGTGACTGCGGAACGGGTACTCCGGCGCGGTGACGACTCCGCGGTGCTGCGCCTCTCCGAGGCCGAGGCGGCGGAGATCGGCAACGACCCGAACACGCCGCTCGACGACGAACGCGTGCTGCTCAACATGGGTCCGTCGCATCCGTCGACCCATGGGGTGCTGCGTCTCATGCTCGAGATGGAGGGTGAGACCGTGCTGCGGTCCAAGCCCGTCGTCGGTTATCTCCACACCGGCATGGAGAAGCAGGCCGAGCAGCTCACCTATCTCCAGGGCTGCACCAACGTCACCCGCATGGACTACGCCTCGCCGCTGTTCAGCGAGCTCGCGTTCTCCCTCGCCACCGAGAAGCTCCTCGGCATCGAGGTGCCCGAGCGGGCCACGTGGATCCGGATGCTGATGTGCGAGCTCAACCGCATGTCGTCGCACCTGCTCTTCATGGCCACGAACGGCATGGATCTCGGCGCCGTCGGCATGATGATCTACGGCTGGCGTGAGCGTGAAGAGGTGCTGCGGTTCTTCGAGATCGTCACCGGTCTGCGGATGAACCACAACTACATCCGCCCCGGGGGCGTCGCCGCCGACCTGCCCGACGGGTGGGAGGACGAGGTGGTGCGCATCCTCGACATCACCGCCCCGCGCCTCGACGAGTACGACGTGCTCATGACCGGCCAGCCGATCTGGCGCGACCGGCTCCAGGGGGTCGGCGTGCTGAACAGCGACGAGGCGCTCGCCCTGTCCGCCACCGGTCCGCTCCTGCGGTCCACCGGCTACGCCTGGGACCTCCGCCGCCACGAGCCGTATCTCGCCTACGACGAGGTCGAGTTCGACGTGATCGTCGGCACCTACGGCGACTGCTATGACCGCTACGCGATCCGGCTCAACGAGATCCGCGAGTCGATGCGGATCGTGCGCCAGATCGTCGACAAGATGCCCGCCGGTGACTATCGGGTGCAGGACAAGAAGGTCACTCCGCCGCCCCGGGTCCGGATCGACGAGTCGATGGAAGCGCTCATCCACCACTTCAAGATCTTCACGGAGGGATTCCAGGTGCCGGTGGGGGAGGCCTACGCCTGCGTCGAGTCGCCCCGCGGTGAACTCGGCGTCTACATCGTGTCCGACGGCACCGCCACGCCGTACCGGATGCACGTGCGCGGGCCGTCGTTCATCAACCTCCAGACGATGCCGCACCTCATGAAGGACGGTCTGATCGCCGACGGCGTCGCGATCATCTCCTCGGTCGATCCGATCATGGGCGAGGTGGACCGATGAGCCGCTTCTCCGACGCCAACCTCGCGATCGCCACCGACATCATCTCGCGCTACCCGGTGAAGAAGTCGGCGCTGATCCCCCTGTTGCATCTCGCCCAGGAGCAGGACGGCTACGTCACCGACGACGCCATGCGCCACATCGCCGAGCTGACCGGCACCACGCCGGCCGAGGTGAAGGGCACCGGCTCGTTCTACGAGATGTTCAAGTTCCACCCGGTCGGCACGTACATGGTCAACGTGTGCACCAACCTCTCCTGCCAGCTGCTCGGCGGTGAGGAGTTGCTCGACCACGCCGAGAAGACGCTCGGCGTGAAGGCCGGGGGAACGACCGCCGACGGCATGTTCACCCTCGAGGACGTGGAGTGCATCGCCGCCTGCACCGAGGCACCGTGTCTCCAGGTGAACTATCGCTACAAGCTGCGCATGAGCCACGACGAGTTCGATCAGATGATCGAGGACCTCCGGTCCGGTCGGGCCGACGACATCCCCGCCCACGGCACGCTCGCGACGATCCGCCAGGCGATCCCCGCCGGGAAGGGCGCCGGTATCGTGCCGCCCGAGGACGCCAGAGAAGCACCCGTGTGGCTGGCTCGGAACGATTCGTCGGAGGAGGGATAGTGCCGACCCACGCCTACATCCCCCACGCTCCCGGCTATGTCGACAACGACGGGCCGAAGATCGTCACCTCCCGCTTCCCCCACGAGGACAGCTACACCCTCGAACGCTACGAGGCGACCGGGGGCTACGACGGCCTACGCGCCGCCCTCGCCAAGAAGCCGTCCGAGGTCCACGACGACGTCCGTGAGGCAACCGTGCTCGGTCGCGGCGGCGCCGGCTTCCCGGCCGGGGTCAAGTGGGGGTTCATGCCCCCCGGCAAGTTCCCGTACTACCTCGTGGTGAACGGCGACGAGTCCGAGCCGGGCACCTACAAGGATCGTCTCCTCATGGAGCGAGACCCGCATCAGCTGATCGAGGGTTGTCTCATCACCTGCTACGCGCTGGGTCTGGCTCAGTGCTTCCTCTACGTCCGCGGCGAGATGGCGCTCGCCCAGGAACGAATCGCCCAGGCGCTCAACGACGCCTACGAGAAGGGTCTCGTCGGCAAGAACATCCTCGGCACCCACTTCTCCGTCGACATCACCCTCACCTGGGGCGCGGGCGCCTACATCGTCGGCGAGGAGACCGCACTCATCGAGTCGCTCGAGGGCAACCGGGGCATGCCCCGCCTCAAGCCGCCCTACTTCCCGGCAGCCATCGGGCTCTACGGCCAGCCGACGATCGTGAACAATGTCGAGACCCTCAGCAATCTCCCGTGGCTGATGGTCAACGGCCCGAGCCAGTACAAGACCTACGGCTCCGCCGACTCGCCCGGCACCCGCATGATCGCGGTGTCCGGCCATGTGAACCGGCCCGGGGTCTACGAGATCGAGCAGGGGGTCACCACCTTCCGCGAGCTGTTCTACGGCGACAACTTCTGCCAGGGCATCCGCGACGGCCACGAGCTCAAGATGTTCGTGCCCGGCGGCGGATCGGCCCCGTGGTTCTTCCCCGAGCAGCTCGACCTGCCGCTCGAGGCCCGACCGGTCGGCGCGGCCGGCTCGATGCTCGGGTCCGGCGCCATCATGGTGATGGACGAGACCACCGACGCGGTCAAGGCCGCGCTGCGCCTGGTCCGCTTCTACGCCCGCGAGTCCTGCGGCAAGTGCACGCCGTGTCGGGAGGGCACCACCTGGGAGGAGCGGGTGCTCCAGCGCATCCTCGACGGTGAGGGTCGGCCCAGTGACATCGACATGCTGCTCGACATCGCCGACAACATCTCCCCGGGCCCGTATCCCAACGCCGCCGACCCGAGCCAGGGGCTCGAGGCCGTTCCCTTCCCGCCGAAGCAGACCACCATCTGCCCGCTGGGTCCGTCGTCGGTCGCCCCGATCACCTCGACCATCCGCCGCTTCCGCCACGAGTACGAGGCGAAGATCACCAAGCGCGACTCGATTCCGGTCGCGGCTGCTCCCGTGGAGGCCGGCTCGTGACCGACACCCAGGAGAACGTGAGCACCGTCGCCGTGACCATCGACGGCGTCGAGATCCAGGCGAACCCCGGCGAGCTGCTGATCGACGCGGCCGAACGCCACGGCACCTACATCCCCCGCTTCTGCCATCACTCCCGCATGAACCCGGTGGGCATGTGTCGGATGTGTCTCGTCGAGGTCGACACGGGTCGCGGTCCGGCGCTCCAGCCGAGCTGCATGGCCCCGGTGAGCGACGGCATGACGGTGCAGACCGAGACGGAGACGGTGAAGAAGGCGCAGGACGGCGTCCTCGAGTTCCTCCTGATCAACCATCCGCTGGACTGTCCGGTCTGCGACAAGGGCGGCGAGTGTCCGCTCCAGGACCAGACGATGGCCTACGGCCCCGGCGAATCGCGTTTCGTCGAGGAGAAGCGCCACTACGAAAAGCCCATCGCGATCAGCGACACCGTGTACCTCGACCGCGAGCGCTGCATCCTCTGTGACCGCTGCACCCGCTTCGCCGACGAGGTCGCAGGCGACACGCTGATCCACTTCATGGATCGCGGGAACAACACCCAGGTCAACACCTTCCCCGACGAACCGTTCGCCTCCTACTTCTCCGGCAACACCGTGCAGATCTGCCCGGTCGGCGCCCTCACGGCCAAGCCCTACCGCTTCAAGGCGCGTCCGTGGGACCTCCAGGAGACCATCTCGACCGCGTGGACCGACTCGGTCGGCTCGCGCATCACCGTCCAGTCCTCGCGCAACCAGGTGCTGCGGCTCCTCGGTGTCGACGCCGATGCCGTGAACTGGGGCTGGCTGTCGGACAAGGAGCGTTTCAGCTTCGAGGCGCTGAACGCCGAGGCGCGTTTCGTCGCTCCGATGCACCGTGACGGCGTCACGGGCGACCTCGTCACCACCGGTTGGGCCGGCGCGATGAGCGCGGTCGTCGACGCGCTCACCGATGTCGACCCGAACCGCGTCGCCGTCCTCGGCGGCGCCCGCATGACCAACGAGGCCCAGTACGCGTGGGCCAAGCTGATGAAGGGCGTCGTCGGCACGGATCATGTCGACGCCCAGCTCGGTGACGGCCTCCCGGCCGAGCTCGTGCTCGGTCTGCCCCGCGCCACGATCAACGACGCCTGCCGCCCGGGCGGCACGATCATCCTCGTCGGGTCGGACCCGAAGGAGGAGCTCGGTGCCCTCTACCTCCGGCTGCGCCACGCGGTCGTCGAGGACGGCGCCACGCTCATCGAGCTCACGCCGCAACGCGGCGGGCTCTCCGGTATCGCCGCCCATTCGCTCCACGCCCGGCCGGGCGAGGTCGGCGTGCTGGCGGAGGCGCTCGTCGCCGCCCGATCGGGCGCGGCGGCCGATGCCGCCGGCGTGTCCGCCGACGCGATCGCTGCGGCCGCCGGGGCGATCGACGGTCCCGTCACCGTCGTGCTCGGCCGGGGATCTGTTGCCGAGTCGGCCGACGCCACCGTGGCTGCCGCCCACGCGCTCAACGGACTCGCCGACGTGTCGTTCCTGTCCGCCCTGCGCCGCGGCAACATCCACGGAGCGCTCGACAACGGCCTCTCCCCAGGGCTCCTCCCCGGCCGCACCACGCTCGCCGCCGGGGCGACCCGCTTCGCCGATGCCTGGTCGTCCGTGCCGTCCTCGGTCGGTCACGACGCCGCCGGCATCCTGGCCGCCGCCAAGGACGGCGGGATCGACGTGCTCCTGTTGCTCGGGGCCGACCCGATCAACGACTTCCCCGACCACGAACTCGCGGCGGCCGGTCTCGCCGGGGCCGGCATCGTGATCTCGGTCGACATGCTGCCGAGCGACTCCACCACCCGCTTCGCGGACGTCGTGCTCGCCGCCGCCGCCCCGACGGAATCGAGCGGCACGTTCACCAATCTCGAAGGTCGGGTGAGCGTGATGGAGCAGAAGGTCACTCCGGCCGGCACGTCCCGCCCGGACTGGATGATCGCGGCCGAGCTCGCGCTGCGGCTCGGCGCCGATCTGGGTGTCGACTCGCCGGCGTCGATCCGAGCCGAACTCGCGGCCGTGTCCGCCGTCCACGGCGACCTCACCGCCGATGCCCTCGACGAAGGGCGGATCGAAGGCGTGCTGATCGCCGGCTCGGGAGACATCGCGCTGCCCGCCCCGGCGGCGGACGGTGGTCCCGCGAACGACGCCTACTCGCTGCGCCTCGTCACCACCCGGCGCATGTACGACGACGGGGTGGCGTTGCGTCACAGCCCGGCCAGCGCCGGGCTCGCCCGTTCGATCCAGATCCGCCTCAACCCGGTCGACTTCGACAAGATCGGCGTCGAGCGGGGCACGGTCGTGAAGCTCGAGTCCGAGCGCGGCCACCTGCTGGCCCCGGTCGAGCCGGACGCCGGCGTGCCGGCCGGCACCGCCGCGGTGCCGTTCTCCGTCGACGGCTGGTCCGCCAACTCGATGATCGACGGGGCGGCCACCGTCACCGACGTGCGGGTGGAACGGCCATGATCCTCGGGCTCGATCCCATGTTCCTCGACGGTGTCGACGGTGGCGACGTCGGTTGGGTCTTGGTCAAGGTCGTCGTCGCGTTCGTCTTCCTGCTCGTGGCGGTGATGCTGAACATCTGGTTCCTCCGCAAGGTCATCGCGGACTTCCAGAACCGCATCGGTCCGAGCGTGGCGGGTCCGTGGGGCATCCTCCAGAGCCTCGCCGACGGCATCAAGCTCTTCATGAAGGAGGACCTCGTCCCGGAGAAGTCGGACCGGTTCGTCTTCAAGCTCGCGCCGTACCTCTCGCTCGTCCCCGCGTTCCTCGTCTTCGCGATCGTGCCCCTGGGCGGCAACTTCAACGAGAGCCGCACGCTGGCCGACGGCTCGACCGAGAGCGGCCTGTTCCAGTGGGGCGACAACCCGACCTTCCTCCAGGTGGCCGATCCGCCGGTCGGCATCCTCTTCTTCCTCGCGATGTCGTCGCTCGCGATCTACGGCATCATGCTCGCCGGATGGGGTTCGGGCTCGAAGTACCCCCTGCTCGGATCGGTGCGGGCGACCGCCCAGATGATCTCCTACGAGGCGGCACTCGGTCTCGCGATCGCCGCTGTCGTCCTCATCAGCGGATCGCTGTCGACCCACGACATCGTCGCTCAGCAGGCCGGCGACGGTTGGCTCGGGTTCGTCCCCCGGTGGAACCTGATCACCACCGCGTTCGTCCCCTTCATCATCTTCCTCATCGCCGGCACGGCCGAGTTGAACCATCCGCCGTTCGACCTCGTCGAAGCCGAGCAGGAGCTCGTCGGTGGCTTCCACACCGAGTACTCGTCGATCCGCTTCGCCCTGTTCTTCCTCGCGGAGTTCATGAACCAGATCACGATGTCGGCCATCGCCGTCACCCTCTTCCTCGGTGGCCCGGCCGGACCGGTGCTCTTCGGCCCCGAGTGGCCCTGGGGCATCGTGTGGTTCTTCGCCAAGACGATGGTGTTCCTGTGGGCCCTCGTGTGGGTCCGGGCCACGCTGCCCCGCTTCCGCTACGACCAGCTCATGGATCTCGGCTGGAAGCTGCTCATCCCCGTCTCGCTCGCGTGGTTCATCCTGCTCGCCGGTCTCCAGGTGGGCGAGGACCGCGGCTGGGACTCGCAGCAGGAGATCCTCTTCATCGTCGGCCTCTTCGCCGCCTGCGCGGTGCTGGCCGGTCTGTTGATGGCCGCCGTGCGCACCGCGCGCCTCGAGCGCCTCGAACGGGAAGGAGCCGACCATGGCTGAAATCGGCGACTACTTCCGCGGGTTCGCGGTCACGTTCCGCAAGCTGTTCAAGTCGACCGACACCGGGGCGACCCTCACGGTCGACTACCGCGGCGGCAAGGCTCCCGAGGGCAAGCTCGACGAGAAGCGTGAGAAGACCGAGCGTCTCCACGGCCGCCACGTCCTCAACCGCTACGAGGACGGCATGGAGAAGTGCATCGGCTGCGAGCTGTGCGCCGGTGTGTGTCCCGCGAAGTGCATCTACGTACGCGGCGCCGACAACGATCCGGAGACCCCGACGTCGCCGGGTGAGCGGTTCGGCTACGTCTACGAGATCAACTATCTGCGTTGCATCCACTGCGACCTGTGTGTCGAGGCGTGCCCGACGCAGGCCATCACCGAAACGAAGCTGTTCGAGTTCTCGTTCACCAACCGCGACGATGCGATCTACACCAAGAAGGAGCTCGTCGTCGGCGACGACGGCAAGCCCCAACAGCTGCCGTGGGAGGACTGGCGTCCGGGGGACGACGAGATGACCTCCGGCTGGATGCGGGCCACGTCGCCCGCCGGCGACCATCGCTACGAAGGTGTCGTCCACTGGGCCGGCGAGCTCGGCTACGGCGTGCGCGATCCCGAGGTCGGCCAGTCCGCCGATGCGGATGCCGATGAGGGAGAGGGAGGGGCAGCGTGACGAACGAGACCATCGTCTTCATCGTCGGCGCGGCCATCATCCTGACGGGCGCGATCGGTGTAGTCGCCGCTCGCAATCCGGTGCACTCCGCGCTGTTCCTCGTGCAGACCCTCTTCGGCGTCGCGATCCTCTTCGTCGTCCAGGACGCGCACTTCCTCGCCGCGGTGCAGGTCATCGTCTACGCCGCCGCCATCGTCATCCTGATCCTCTTCGTCATCATGCTGCTCGGCGTGGATGTCGCCGAGGAGTGGCGCCTCAAGGAACCCATCGCCGGTCAGCAGCCGCTGGCGGTCGTGATCGGCGCGGCCCTGTTCGGGTCGGTCATCGTCGCCACGATCATCGCCTCGGACGGGTTGACCGGTCGCGTGACGGAGAGCGGCGAACAGGCGTTGAACAGTGCTGGTCCGAACGGCGAGCGGTTCACCGACATCGAGCGCCTCGGCCGGGTGCTCTTCAGCGACTATGCGATGTCGTTCGAGATCACCGCCGGTCTCCTCACCATCGCCGTCATCGGTGCCGTCGTACTGACCCGCACGGTCATCGGCCTCGACCCGCTCGACGATCTCGATCCCGCCGCCATGGACGTGCCCGACCCCGCCCCACGCGGCGCCAACGGCAACGCCGGCGTCGCTGGCGTGCCGGGGGCGGACCTCCCGGACTCCGACCTCGCCGAGGTGGGACACCCGGGGTCAGAGTCCCGTCCCACCTCTGACGAGGCGGAAGGTGAGGAGGGCTGATGGAGGTCTCGACCGACTGGTACCTCGTGCTCTCGGCGGTGCTGTTCGCCATCGGCGCGGTGGGTCTGCTCGTGCGCCGCAACCCGCTGGTCATGTTCATGTGCGTGGAGCTGATGCTCAACGCCGTCAACATCACGTTCGTGGCGGTGGGCACGGAGTTGAACAACGTGACCGGGCAGATCGCCGTGTTCTTCGTGCTGGTCGTGGCCGCCGTCGAAGTGGTGGTGGGCCTCGCGCTCGTCGTGGCCATCAACCGCCGTCGCCAGGGTGCGACCGCGGACGACATCTCGGTGTTGAGGGGGTAGGGCGATGGTCGAAGCAGTCTGGCTGATCCCCGCGTTCCCCCTGGCCGGGTTCGTCGTGCTCCTGCTCGCGGGGCCGAAGCTCGGCGAGTCCCGCGCGGGCTGGCTCGCGACGCTCGCGATGGGCGGCTCGTTCGTCTCGTCGGTCGTCGTCTACGTCGGGCTCCTCGGCCTGGATGCTCACGGCGATGCCGACAACGACCGCCAGTTCGTGCAGACGCTGTTCGAGTGGGTGCCGGCCGGCGACTTCCAGGTCGACGTCGGCTTCCTCGTCGACCCGCTGTCGGTCACGATGACCCTGTTCATCACCGGCGTCGGCGCGCTGATCCACCTGTACTCGATCGGGTACATGCACGGGGATCCGAAGTTCTCGAAGTTCTTCCTCTACCTGAACCTCTTCGCCTTCTCGATGCTCATGCTCGTGCTCGGTGACAACATGCTGCTCACCTTCCTCGGTTGGGAGGGCGTCGGCGCCTGCTCGTACTTCCTGATCTCCTTCTGGTTCACCGAGGAGGCGAACGCGACGGCCGGCAAGAAGGCGTTCGTCACCAACCGCATCGGTGACTGGGGCTTCATGGTCGCGATGTTCCTGACGTTCACGACGATCGGGAGCATCCAGTACGTCGACATCTTCGCGGCCGACGCCGGTCTCGCCGAGTCGACCGCCACGGCGATCACGATCCTCCTGCTCGTCGGCGCGGCCGGCAAGAGCGCCCAGATCCCCTTGTTCGTCTGGTTGCCCGACGCCATGGCCGGCCCGACCCCCGTGTCCGCGCTCATCCATGCCGCGACGATGGTCACCTCGGGCGTGTACCTGCTCACCCGCATGAACGGCGTCATCGACGTGTCCGCCGCGTGGGCGCCCACCACGATCGCGTGGGTTGGCGCGGCAACCGCGCTGTTCGCCGCGACGATCGCCGTCGCCCAGAACGACATCAAGAAGGTGCTCGCCTATTCGACGGTGAGCCAGCTCGGCTACATGTTCCTGGCCATCGGCACCGGCGCCTACGTGGCTGCCATCTTCCACATGGTCACCCACGCCTTCTTCAAGGCGTTGTTGTTCCTCGGTTCCGGATCCGTCATCCACGGTATGGACGGGGACCAGGACATGCGCCACTACGGCGCCCTGCGGAAGTTGATGCCGATCACGTCGATCACCTTCATCATCGGCTGGCTCGCCATCGCCGGCGTGCCGCCGTTCGCCGGTTTCTGGTCGAAGGACGAGATCCTCGCCTTCGCCTGGGAAGACAACATCGGTCTGTGGCTCGTCGGCCTCGTCACCGCGATTCTCACGGCCTTCTACATGAGCCGTCAGGTGTTCATGACCTTCTTCGGCCGCTATCGCTACGCCGACGTGCGGGCCGAGGAGGTCGAGCAGCTGAACGCGGCGAAGGTCGCCGCCGCCGAGGCCGCGGTCGCCGAAGCCGAGGCGGGCATCGGTGGTGCCGAGGACGCGGTGGTGAAGGCACAAGAGAAGCTCGCGAAGGCCCAGGAGAAGCTGGCCACCCGCGAGACGGAGATGGCCGAGGTCGACTCGTCCGACGAGAAGGCCGTCGACAAGGCCACGAAGAACCTCGACAAGGCGAAGGACGGTGTCGCCAAGGCACAGGCCGCCGCCGACGAGGCGACCGTCGCCGTGGAGGCCGCTCGCGATGCCGTGCGTACGGCCGAGGCCCAGGTGGCCACCGTCGCGGCGTCGTCGATGGGCGCGGGCACGATCGAGTTCGACCTCTTCAGCGAGCCGGCCCTCGGCGACATCGCCGACGAAGACCTGCCCGACGCGGCGCGGGCCCGCCGCGAGTACCACCCGCACGAGTCGCCCTGGCAGATGACCGTCCCGCTCGTCGTGCTCGCCGGCGCGGCGATCGTGGCCGGCGTCATGAACCTGCCGTTCACCAGCGATCTCCACTTCCTCGACCACTGGCTCGAACCGACGCTCGTCCATCCGGCCCACCTCACCAGCGGTGCGGGCACGAAGTGGGCGCTCGCCGTCGTGGCCGTCATCGGCGGGGTGATCGGCATCGCGGCCGCCGTTGCCGTCTACCTCCAGGGCCGATTCCCGGCCAAGCGGATCGAGCTCCCGATCCTCGCCCGGGCCTGGCGCTACGACGAGTCGATCAGTGACTTCATGGGTGGCCCGGGCCGCAAGAGCTTCGATCTGGTCGCCTGGTTCGATGCGACGTTCGTGGACGGCGCCGTCAACGGCGTCGGTCGGCTCGTGCGGAGCGGCGGCGGCCAGCTGCGCCGCCTCCAGTCGGGTCTGGTGCGGTCCTACGCCGCCATGGTCGGGGTCGGCGCGGTCGCGCTGATCGTGTGGTTCCTCACGAGGGCGAACGTCTGATGCAGTCACTTCTCCTCGCCGCCGAATCGCTGGAAGGGACCAGTTCCGCCACCTTCCCCGTGCTGTCCGCGCTCGTGATCCTCCCGGTGATCGGCGCCCTGTTCCTCCTGCTGTTGCCCAACAGCCGCCCGGAGAACTTCAAACAGATCGCCTTCCTGTTCTCGGCGGTCGTCGGCGCCATGGCCATCTGGGTCCTGACCGCGTTCGACACCAGCCCCGCCCACGCGGCGGAGATGCAGCTCGAGAACTCCCACACCTGGATCGAGAGTCTGGGCATCTCGTGGCACCTCGGCGTGGACGGCATCTCGCTGTGGCTCGTCGTGCTCACGGGCGTGATCTTCCCGATCTCGATCGTGGCGATCGACGCCGAGCACACGCCGAAGGCGTACTACGCGTGGCTGCTCGTGCTCGAGGCCGGATGCATGGGCGTGTTCCTCGCCCTCGACCTGTTCGCGTTCTTCGTCTTCTTCGAGATCGTGCTGATCCCGATGTACTTCCTGATCGGTCAGTGGGGGCACGGCGAACGGGCCTACGCGGCGACGAAGTTCTTCATCTACACGATGTTCGGCTCGGCGCTCATGCTCGTCGGCATCCTGTCGCTCGCGTTCCTGAACGAGGCCGAGACCGGGGTCCTCACGTTCGATCTCATCGAGCTGGCCGAGTCGCAGGCGATCGCCACCACGACCGCCCGCTGGATCTTCCTGTCGTTCGCCCTCGCGTTCGCCGTGAAGGTGCCGCTCTTCCCAGTCCACACCTGGTTGCCGGACGCGCACACCAACGCACCGACCGCCGGCTCGGTCATCCTCGCCGCGGTGATGCTCAAGCTCGGCACCTACGGGTTCCTGCGCTTCGGGATCTACCTCTTCCCCGAGGCCGCGGTCTGGTTCGCCCCGGCCCTGGTCACCCTCGGCACGATCGGCATCATCTACGGCGCGATCGCGGCGACGATGCAGCGCGATCTCAAACGGCTCGTCGCCTATTCGTCCGTCGCTCATCTCGGCTTCATCGTGATCGGCACCTTCGCCCTCAACACCGAGGGCATCGAGGGCGGCATCCTCCAGATGGTCAACCACGGCCTCTCGACCGGTGCGCTGTTCCTGCTGGTCGGCTGGATCTACGACCGCCGCCACACCCGCGAGATCAGCGAGCTCGGCGGCCTCCAGAAGCCGGCCCCGTTCTTCGCGGGTGTCTTCATGGTCGTGATGCTGTCGTCGATCGGGCTTCCCGGGCTCAACGGGTTCGTCGGTGAGTTCCTGACCCTCATCGGGGCGTTCGCCGCCCATCGTTGGTGGGCCGTCGTCGCCGCCAGCGGCGTGATCATCGCCGCCCTGTATCTGTTGTGGGCCTACCAGCGGGTCTTCCACGGCCCGGCCGAGGGCGACAACGCCACCATGAAGGACCTCACGCTGAAGGAGGCGTTCATCATGGCGCCGTTCCTCTTCGGCATCGTGTTCATGGGCGTCTATCCGAAGCCGGTGATCGATCGCATGGAACCGGCGGTCGACGCGCTGATCTCCCATGTCGAGTTCCACGTCGACGACTTCGAGGAACCGACCGCCGACTTCGTCGTCCCCGACCCTGACGACGCTGACGACCATGGCGAGGCTGAGGACGCGGAGGACGATCACTGATGCTCGCCCAGCTCACCTCCCCACCCGTGGAGACACCGGACGTCGTCTGGTCGGCGCTCACACCGCTGATGACGCTGGCTCTCGGCGCCATCCTGCTGATCATGTTCCGCTCGATCGTGAAGCGGTTGCCGGCGGAGTTCGACGCGCTGATCACGACCGCGATCGGGCCGGTCACCGTGCTCGCCATGTGGATCGTCGGGGGCCTCGTCGGCAACGACGTCCCCCTCGCCGGCGTGCGCGACGACGTGTCCGAGCCGGTGTTCTACATCGGTCTCCTCGCCGTGCTCGTCCTCTCGGCCGGGTTCGTGCAAGCCCTGCGCATCGGCTTCGACGCCGCGTTCACGGTGGGCGTCGGCCTCGTGTCGTTCATCGCCACCGTCGTCCTGTGGCAACAGCACTTCCGGCCCGAGGACCTGAGCGACGCGGATCTCCTCGCCGGGGCGAACCCCGGCGGTGGTCCGATCGCCGCCTTCGGCACGCAGTACGGCCTCGACGGCTTCGCGCTGGTGTTCGGTGGGCTCATCGCACTCGCCGTGGTCTTCAGCGCGTTGTTGTTCGACGGCTTCCTGCGGCGGGAACGGCTCGTGGGCGCGGAGATGTACGTCCTGCTCATGCTGTCCGCGGCCGGCGGCCTCGTCATGGTCGGGGCCAACGATCTCATCGTCCTGTTCCTCGGCCTCGAGACGCTCTCCATCGCCGTCTACGTGATGGCGGCGATGCACGCCCGCCGCACCGAGTCGCTGGAGGCGGGCCTCAAGTACTTCGTCCTGGGTGCCTTCTCGTCGGCGTTTCTCCTCTACGGAATGGCGATGGTCTACGGCGCCACCGGGTCGCTGAACCTGCTGGAGATCCGGATCTATCTCGAAGCTACGATCCTGATCGACGACGCGATGCTGTTGATCGGCTTCGCCATGCTGCTCGTCGGGCTCGGCTTCAAGGTGGCGGCCGTGCCGTTCCACGCATGGACGCCCGACGTCTACCAGGGCGCGCCCACGCCGGTCGTCGCGTTCATGGCGTCGGCCGTCAAGGCGGCCGGGTTCGCCGCCCTCGTGCGGGTCTTCTACCTGTCGTTCATCGGGTTCGCCGATGACTGGCAGCCGGTGATCTACGCGCTCGCCGTCGCCACGCTCCTGGTCGGATCCGTGCTGGCGATCGTGCAGCGTGACGCCAAGCGCATGCTTGCGTACTCGTCGATCAGCCACGCCGGCTTCATCCTGGTCGGGGTGCAGGCGGCGAGCGCCCGCGGCGTCGCGTCGGTCGTCTTCTACGCCGCCGCCTACACGTTCCTCGTGATCGGTTCCTTCGGTGTGCTGACGGTCGTCTCGGGCGAGGGCGATCGCGCCACGAGCCTCGACGACCTCGACGGACTCAACCGGCGCAACCCGGCGCTGGCCTTCGCGTTCACGATCTTCCTGCTCGGCCAGGCCGGCGTGCCGCTGACCACGGGCTTCGTCGCCAAGTTCGAGGTGATCGGGGCCGCGGTGGACGCCCGTTCGTTCTGGCTCGCGGTCGTCGCGATGATCGCCGCCGTCGTGTCGGCGTTCCTCTACCTGCGCATCGTGCTGTCGATGTATCTCGGATCGACCGACGAGGAAGCGGAGCCGGTCTCGGTTCATCCCGCCGCCGCCGTCGCGATCGGCGTGGCCCTGCTGCTCACCATCGGTTTCGGGGTGGTCCCGGGCCCGATCGATCAGCTGGCGAACGACGCGATCCTGGCCTTCACCGGCTGATCCATGGAACCCGGCGGCCCGCACGACCACGGCCCGCTGCCCGTCGCGTGGGACGAGGCCCGTGAGGTGGTGGCCCTCGGGCTCACGCTGTGCGCCGCTCTGATGACGATGGCACCGATCCTGAGCCGCCTCGTCGACGGGCAACTCGACCGATGGGCGTGGAACGGCACCCTGATCTCGTCGACCACGCCGACCGTCGGCGTCGTGATCCTCGGCGCGGCGGTTCTCGTGGGGACGACGCCGGCCGTCGACGTCGCGCCCGGCACCCGACGGGCCGTCAACATCGTGAGCATGGTGATCACGGCGCTCGCCGTCGTGCTCATCCTCGACATCCTCTTCGGACCGACGGCAGGTGGGGTGCGTGAGTTCTTCCGTCGCTTCCCGACCATCCTCCGCTCGCCGCTGCCGACCGCGTTGATGGCCGGCATGGCCGGGTGGTTGGCCCGACGCGTCGTACCCTTCCCGGGTGATTGAGCTGCGGCGACTTCTTCTCGGCGGACTGATCGTCGCCCTGCTGGCGATCTCGCCGGTCTCCCCGGTGGCCGCGGACGTCGCCGATCCCGGGATCGACGCCGACACCTATCTCGGCATCTGGGTCGACGCGAACGTTCGGGGCGTGGACCGGCCACCGGACGAGATCTACGACCTCTACATCGACATCACGGGCGACGCGGAGCTCGACGCCCGCATCCGGGCGCTCGCGGAGGAGCGGGGCTATCGCCGTCAACCAGTCGCGAGTGTCGACCTCGTGCCGGTCGACGGGCGACTGCTCCAGGCGCCGGCCGCCGAGGCATGGGAGGCGCTGCAGGCCGAAGCGCGTGCCGACGGCATCTCGCTCGTGCTCACGTCGGCGTTCCGCGATCTGCGCGATCAGCAGTTCCTCTTCCGGGACCGGCTGGCCGGCCGCACGTCCGACGCGGGGATCGACGCGGCGCTGCGGATATCGGCCCCGCCGGGCTATTCGAAGCACCACACGGGGTACGCGATCGACGTCGGTCAGGCCGGCGAAGCGCGCCCCGGGTTCGTCAACACCCGCGCCTACGCGTGGCTGGCCGCCGACGACTTCGCCCGGGCCAAGGCCCACGGGTTCGTGCCCTCGTATCCCCAGGACGGCGCCCTCATGGGCCCCGATCCCGAGGCGTGGGAGTTCGTGTGGGTCGGCACGGGACGGATCGCCTGCGCTCTCGGGGCCGACTTCCCGACCGGATTCTGCGACGTCGGCCCCGGTCCTCGCGCCGACGACATCACGTGGTTGAGCGAGATCGGTGTGACGGTCGGCTGCGCGCCCGGCCGCTTCTGTCCCGACGATCCGGTGTTGCGGGGCGAAGCCGCGTCGATGCTCTGGCGGCTCCACGGCGCGCCGGCGGCGACCGAGCAGGCGCCGTTCGCGGACGTCTTCGCGACGGACCACTTCTCCGACGCCGTCGACTGGCTGTGGAGCGAGGGACTGACCACGGGGACCAGCGCCACCACCTTCTCGCCCGACGAGCTCCTCACCCCCGACGCCGCGCTGGCCATGCTCCTGCGAACCGGCGCGGCTGACCTCCCCGCGTCCTCCGGTCTCGGGCCCCCGGTGGTCGACTTCGCGGCCGACCCGATCGTCGTGGGGGACATCGGTGTGCAACTCAGCCGTGCCGAGTTCGCCAGTATCCTGCGCTCCACTGCCATCGCCGACGCCCGCGACTGAGCTGATCTGGACGGCGTTCACGTTGGGCCGCGAGACTGCCGGTCATGCCTCTCAGCCCCGGTGACGACTTCCTCATCCACCAGTTCCCCGAACCGATCGACACCGTCTACACAGGCGATCGCCACTTCTACGATCGCTACTACTTCAACATGCACGGGTCGGACGACTCGCTCTTCATGGTCTTCGGCATGGGCCAGTACCCGAACCTCGGCGTGACCGACGCCTTCGTCACGGTCAGCCATGGCGACCATCAGGTGACCGTGCGGTCCAGCCGCGAGCTCGGCTCGGATCGGATGAACACCACGGTCGGGCCGCTGAAGGTCGAGGTGATCGAGGGACTGCGCGAGCTGCGACTGACCTGCGACGAGAACGAGTGGGGCCTCTCGTGCGACCTCACGTTCCGGGCGATGACCGAGGCGCTCGCGGAACCGAAGTCCTACAGCCACGTCCAGCAACGCCAGACCCAGAACACCTACCGGCTCGCCCACGTCGGCAGCTACGAGGGCTGGCTCGAGGTCGACGGGGTCCGCTACGACATCACGCCGGATCGCTGGCACGGTGCCCGCGATCACAGCTGGGGTGTACGTCACGGGATCGGCGAACCGGAGCCGAAGGGGATCGGCGCCAAGATCCATCCGGACATGTCGATGGGCTTCTTCCACAATTGGCTGCCGATCCAGTTCGACGACCACATGGTGAAGATCACCATCGACAACGACCATGCCGGTCGTCGGGTCCTCGAGGAAGCGGTGAAGCTCTACAACCTGGGCGACGATCGCCCGCCCGAGCATCTGGGCCGCCCGGAGATCGACGTCACGTTCTTCCCCGGGACCCGGGAGGTCCAGACGGCGGAGATCTGGTTCAGCGGCGACGGCGCGTCGGATCTGCGCATCACGACCACGCCGTTGCGCACCGTCTACCTCAAGGCCGGGTCGGGTTACATGTACGACGGCTACTGGGGCCACGGCGTGTGGCAGGGCGACGAGCTGAAGGTCGAGGGGGTCGACACGCCGATCGGCGAACCGACCGAACGGCTCGACATCGCGTACCTCAACGAGACCCTGTGCCGCCACCAGACCAACGACGGCCGCGTGGGCTACGGCATGCACGAGAACCTCTACGCCGGTCTGTACATCCCGTTCGGCTGGATGTCGCCCGACGCCGTCGCGGACTAGGCGGCGGCGACCGGGGCGTCCTCGGCGGCGAAGTGCTCGAGGACCGCCCGGTGCTCGACGGACATCGCCTTGCCCATGCGGAAGTGGCGTTCGGGCAGTTCGTCGATCGTCCAGCTCCAGTCGACGATCGATTCGAGGGCATCGAACAAGCCGGCGGACAGGCGGTCCCGGGTCGGCCCGTAGGTCCGGAGGTCGCCGTCGACGATGGCGTCGGCGAGCAGTTCGGCGTCGCGCAACGCGTCCGAGATGCCGTGCGCAGCGGCCGGGTCCTTGAAGTAGCCGGCGTCGCCGACGAGCGCCCAGCCGTCACCGACCGCTTGACGGAACTGACCGAGGTGCCCGGGGAAGGTCCGGAACGGACCGGCCCCATCGCCGCCCCGGGCGGCGTCGGCCACCGCGGGATCGAGCTCGCGGAGGCCGCGCCAGAACAACGACTCGACATCGTGGCGGGCGGTGGCGAACTCGGCCTGTGACAGCGACGAGAAGAGGCAGTGGACCCCGTCGTTCGTCGGGATGACGCCGCCCAGGCGGGTGGGGCGGTTGATCCAGCGATACTCGTCGTCGACGAGGTCGCACCCGGACAGGTAGCGCATGACCACCGCGTTGGCCGCCCGGCCCCGGCGGATGACGGGGGCGTCGACCTCGCGGGCGACCTTGCTGTGGAGTCCGTCGGCGCCGATGACGAGGTCGGCCAGCACTGTTCGCTCGCGGCCGAATGCATCGCGGAGGTGCACGCCGCCGACCCGTCCACTCTCGTTGCGCACCAGCGAGAGGAGGGCGGTGTCGTGGTGGACCTCGGCGCCGGCGGCGCGAGCCGCATCCACGAGGATCGGGTCGAGCACCGTGCGGCGCGGCGCGTAGAGGCCCTCGGCGTCGCCCTCCGGCCGGATGTCGACCGACACCTCGTGATCGGGATAGGCGAACACGGTGCGGCGGATGACCGGCGTTCCGGCGTCGATGATCGCGGGGACGACGCCCCACCGGTTGAGCTGGGACACCGCCTGGCGCATCAGCGCGTGGCTCGACAGCGTGTCGCTGCCGGGGGCCGACCGATCGACGACGAGGACGTCGAGGCCGGCGCGGGCGAGCAGCATCGCGGTCGATGCGCCGGCGACGCGGGCGCCGACGATGACGGCGTCGTAGTGGGAAGGGGACTGGTTCATGGTTGTGCTCCGTGGGCTGGGCGGCCGCTCGTCAGACGACGAGCGGCACACGGTCGAGATGGGTGGACAGGTGGTCGGCGACGTCGGCGGCATCGGCGCCGGCCCCGTCGATGAAGGTGGACTTGCGGCGGCGCAGGAACGGCAGCCCGAGCGCGTAGAGCCCGTGCTCGGCATCGACGACGCCCCCGTCGTGGCGGATCTCGCCCCGCTCGTCGAAGACGCGTTCCTGCAGCCACGGGTAGTTCGGACGGAAGCCGGTCGCCCAGATCACCGTCGAGATCCCGTCGGCATCGAGATCGATCGATGCCGGGGTGGGCGGCACCGTGATGCGGGCGGGGCGATCCGACGGTTCGAGCTCGTCCTCGATGCCGCGCTCGCGCGCCGTGGCGTCGAAGCGGTCGAGCAGCCGGAAGAGCTTGTCGTCGGCGTGTCCGCAGCGGTCGGCGACGAGGTCGTCGAAGCGGACGTCGGCGCCGTCGATGTCGATGACCCGGCCGGCCAACCGCACGCCCCGGCGGCGGAGCAGGTCGAGGTCCACGCTGCGCCGGTCGGGCGTGCCGACGATCTGCAGCGACGGTGCCCGGCGGGCCCGTTCGATGTCGGGCACCTCGTCGAAGCGGGTGTCGAGGATGCCGGCCGTGTCGAGCCACCACTGGATGTCCATCCCCCGGTAGGTCCGGGGCAGGCGGACGTGGCGGGACACGGCGAGCGTCACGTCGCGGCCGGCGCGGCAGAGTTCGTCGGCGAGCTGGGTGCCCGATGCGGACGCACCGACGACCAGCACGCCCCCGGGAGCCAGCTGGGCCGGGTTGCGGTAGTGGATGGGTGACAGCTGGTCGATGTGGTCGGGCAGGCCGGCGGCGACGTCCGGGATGTTCGGCGTGCTGCAGGCGCCCGTCGCGATCACGACCGTGCGGGCGAACCAGAGATCGTCGTCCGTGCGGACCTCCCAGCCGGGGAAGCCGCCGCCCATGCGCCGCACGCTGCGGACGGACGTGTTGGTGTGGATGGGGGCGTCGATCTTGTCGGCGTACTCGCCGAGGTAGCCGGCGACGTCGCCGGCGGTCATGTAGCCGTCGGGGTCGGTGCCGGTGTAGTGCCAGTCGGGGAGCCGGGTCTGCCAGTTGGGGGTGAGGAGGCGGAGCGAGTCCCATCGCTCGGTGTGCCACGAGTTCGCCACGTTGCCTCGCTCGAGGATCACGTGGTCGATCCTGCGCTCGGTGAGCGACCGGCTCATGGCGAGGCCGCACTGGCCGGCGCCGATGATGAGTGCGGGGGTGTAGGGCATGGCTCGACTCCGTCGTTTCGGGCCGCCGACGACGATCGGGTCAGGGAGTCCGGAGGGGACGTGCGGCCTGACCCGATCGCATCGGGCGGGGTTCAGGACGCGACCTCGATCGCGATCGGCGTTTCGTTGGCGATGACGTCGAAGACGGCGCTGCGCTTCTGCGACTGGGCGACGAGCTTCGCGATGTCCTCCGCCGACGCATCCGCATCGACCGTGAACGTGACCGTGATGCCGTCGAAGCCGTTGCGGACGTCGCGGTCGGCACCGAGGATGCCGCGGATGTCCATGGAGCCGCCGAGCTCGGCGGTGACCGAGCGCAGCTGGATGCCGCGGTTCTGGGCGACGCTGGCGACGCCCGCGGTGAGGCAGCCGGCCAGGCCGGCCAGCACCATCTCGACGGGGGTCACGCCGTTGTCGGTGGCCGCGAACAGCTCCGGGTGATCGGTCTCGAGCTCGTACGCCTCACGGTGCGACTGCTCGCCCTGGAGGCCGTGGAACTTCTCGATCGTGGAGCGGGTGTGGGCTCCGTTGACCCACTCGCTGGAGGCCTTCCAGACGAAGGCGGCGAGCGCGGGCTCGGCCGCAACGTGCTCCTTGGCGCCGAGGAGGGCCTCGACGTTCACGCCGTTGTCCGCCGTGGGGGTTTCGGTGATGCTCATTGGATTCTCTGCTTTCGGTTGGTCGGAGCCGGTCGGCCCCGGTGGTTGATGGCCCCACCCTGAAGGACCGGCGACCGCAGATCTTGAAGACCGTCTGGAGAACATCTGGAGATCCTGAAGATCAGATCTCCAGACCGTCTCCAAGACCTCTGACCTGCGATTTCGTACGAATGGAGGCATGCAGAACCCACATGCCCTTCCCACCCCCGACCTCGAGTGCCACATCCCTCAGCGGCTGCTCGGCGTCTGGGCCCACCCCGACGACGAGGCGTACCTGAGCGCCGGGCTCATGGCCGAGGTCGTCGCCCGGGGCGGCGCCGTGACGGTGCTCGCCCTGACCGACGGTGAGCTCGGTTTCGCGGCCGACGACGAACGCCCGCACGCGGGCCGATCGCGGTTGCGCCGCGCCGAGCTGCGCGAGGCGATGGCCACGATCGGTGTCACCGACGTCCGCTTCATGGGCGCGCCCGACGGGTCGCTCGAGCGGCTCGACACCGGCATCGTCGCCGACGAGATCGTCGCGGTGATGGCCGAGGTCCGTCCGGAGCTCACGGTGACCTTCGGGCCGGACGGGGTGACCGGCCACGGCGACCACGTCGCCTGTGGGCTGGCCACCACATCAGCCTGGCTCGACACCGGCATCGGTGAACTCCGCTTCGCCGCGAAGACGACCGAGTGGCTGGACGAGTGGCGTCCGTTCCACGACGCCGTGGGCGCGTGGATGACCGACGAGCCCACGGGCGCGTCGCCGGCGGATCTCGATCTGGTCCTCGACGTCCGAGGGGCGGCCCTCGCCACCAAGCGCGCGGTGCTGCGCTGCCACGCCAGCCAGACGGAGCCGCTGGCGGGCCTCATGGGTGAGTCCGACTATCTCCGCTGGATCGACCAGGAGGCCTTCCGGTCGCCGACTTCGCAGGAGTTGTTGCAGGCGGTCGTGTCGGCCGAGTGGGGGTCGCCGTGGACGCCCCGGACCTGCCGTCGGGGAGCGGTCGCGGCATGACCACGTCGACGACGGTTCGCGCCCTGCGGAGCGGCCCGATCGGTCAGGGCGCGCGTGACACCGTGCCGCTCGCCCTGCCGATCGTGCCGTTCGCGATGGCGGTCGGTGCCGCAACCGCGGACGCCGGCATCTCCTTCGCCGCCGGGTACCTCGGCGGGGCGATCCTCATGGCGGGAAGCGCCCACCTCGTGCTGACCGAGACCCTCGGTGATGGCGGCACACTGCTCGCGGCGGCCGGCGCCGCCGTCCTCGTCAGCGCTCGGTTCGCCCTGTACTCCGCGGGGCTGGCGCAGTGGTTCGCGGCCGGGTCACGGCGCCGGAGTCTCCTGCTCGCCTTCCCGCTCGTCGATCAGCAGTTCCTGCTCTGCCAACCGCGGTTCGCCGAGGAAGACGACGACGCCTGGCGGGTCCGCTACTACCTCGCGGTGACCGGCGTCCTCATCGCCGCCTATCTGGCGTCGCTGCCCATCGGCTACGTGCTCGGCGATCGTCTTCCCGACGGCGCTGGTCTACACCTCGCCGCGCCGCTGGCGTTCGCCGGGCTCCTCGGTCCGGCGATTCGGGCGCGCGCCGACGTGGTCGCCGCTCTGGTGGCCGCCGTCGCGGTCGTCTCCCTGGGCCCGCTGCTCGGAGCGCTGGCCCTCCCGACCGCGGCGGTCGCCGGACTCGCGGTCGGTAGCCGGTTCCTGGAGGTCGACGCATGAGCGCACTCCTCGTCTTTCTCGTCGCGGCGCTCGGTGTCTACGCGCTGCGGACCTCGATGATCGTGAGCGGTATCGGCGAGCGGCTCGACGCCGTGTGGACCGCTCGGCTGGGGCTGGTGTCGCCGGTCATGGTGACCTCGTTGGTCGCCTCATCGCTGTTCCTGGACGGCGGCGCACGCTGCGGGCCGGTCGGCGCCGAGGTGGTGGCCGTGCTCGCGGCCGCGTGGGCGGTTCGGCGCACCGGCACGCTGGCCGCCTCGTTCGCCGTCGGCTTTCCGACCTACTGGGCGCTGTCGGCGCTGACGTAGTGGTTCATCCACCCGTAGTGGTCGGAGAAGCCGACCGACTCGTAGAGGGGGCGTCCGTCCTCGGTCGTGAAGAGACTGAACCGGCGCACGCCCATCGCCTCGCACTCGGCCATGCAGGCGTCGACCAGGAGCCGCCCCACGCCTCGGGTGCGGTGATCCCGGTCGACGTGCATGTTCACGATGTAGGCATCGAGATGGCGCAGGTCCTCGGGCCGCGGTGGTGCATCGGAGACCACGGCGGAGACGATGCCGACACAGCCGCCGTCGGCCTCGGCCAGCCACGAAAGGAACGTGTGGCCGTGGGTTCGTTCGATGAACGCCCGGTTGGCGACGACGAAGTCAGCCGGCATCTCGTCGATCGTCCAACCCCGCGTGTCGCCGAAGAAGGCGATGCGACGGGCGACGACGAGTTCGAGATCGTCCGTCCCCGCTCGCCGGATCGTGATCGGCTCCGCCCCGTCGCTCATCAGCCGCGACCCTAGATCGCCGGCGTCGGAAATTCGCCCGAATCCCGATGAGAATTGCCGCCGGGCGGTAGGTTCTGGCGGCCGGGAACATGGTCGTTCAGACAATGTTCCCCGGCTTTGTTCTGCCCGAAACACGATCGCTAGGCTCTCCCTTCGTGTCGGATTTTCTCCGTAGTTACCTCACCGTCGGGATCTTCGGTCTCGTCGCCGTCGTTCTCGTTGCCGTCCTGCTCGGCATCGGGCGCATTCTGCGACCCTCGAATCCGACCGTGCAGAAGCTGGAGACCTACGAATCCGGCGTGGACCCGACCGGTGACATGTGGTCGCAGTCGAACATCCGCTACTACATCTTCGCCCTGCTCTTCGTCATGTTCGACGTCGAGGCCGTGTTCATCTTCCCCTGGGCCACCCGGCTCGAGGCCTACGAGCTCTTCGGTCTGATCGAAATGGCGATCTTCATCTACATCTTGCTGCTCGGGCTGCTCTACGCCTGGCGCAAGGGAATGCTCAGGTGGGTCTGATGGGTCTCGTCGAATCCGGGAAGATCCCGCAACCGCTCACCTCGCTGCTCAACATGAGCCGCAAGTACAGCCTCTGGGTGTATCAGTGGGGTCTCGCGTGTTGCGCGATCGAGATGGGCGCCGCGTTCGGCTCCGCTCGCTACGACGTGATGCGCCTCGGCGTGATCCCGCTGCCGGCGAGCCCCCGCCAGACCGACCTCGTGGTCGTGTCCGGCACCGTCACCGACAAGATGGCCCCGGCCGTGCGTCGTCTCTACGAGCAGATGCCGGAGCCGAAGTACGTGATCTCGATGGGGTCCTGCGCCAACTGCGGCGGGCCGTACTGGGACAGCTACTCCGTCACCAAGGGTGTCGACCAGATCATCCCCGTCGACGTCTACGTGCCGGGCTGCCCGCCCCGCCCCGAAGCACTGCTCGAGGGCATCGTGCTGCTCCAGGAACGCATCCAGAACGAGGACATGGCCGAGCGTTGGAAGGGTGAGGCAATTGTCGTCGAATGATGCCTCGACCGACGTCGAGGTCGTGGAAGAGGCAGCGGAGCCCGACACCGCTCGTGAAGCGGTCGTCGAGCAGCTCACGGCCGAACTCGGCGACGCGTTCGTCGCCAGCCACCTCGAGCCCGGGATCGATCTCACCGTCCGGGTGACGCCCGAGGCCTGGGGTGACACCGGCGCGTTCCTGCGAACCGGCATGGGCTTCGCCTACTTCAACTTCCTCAGCGCCATCGACTGGATGCCGTCGCCGTTCGGGCGCGACATGGACTCCCAGGTCGACCTCACGCTCGGGCACGACGAGAAGTCGGAGATCGACTCGACCATTGAGACCGGCACCACCGGGGGCGACACCCGGTTCCAGGTGTTCGCCCGCGTCAACGACATCGTCAACCATCTCGCCGTCACGGTGAAGGCCGATGTGCCCGACGACTCGCTCACCGTTCCCAGCTGGGTCGCCACCTACGGCGGGGCGAACTGGCACGAGCGCGAGGCATGGGAGATGTTCGGCATCTCGTTCGACGGGCATCCCGGCCTGCGCCACATCTACCTGCCCGGCGAGTTCGAGGGGAACCCGCTGCGCAAGGACTATCCGCTGCTGGCCCGCCGGGTGAAGCCGTGGCCCGGCATCGTCGACGTCGAGGCCATGCCCGGCGACGACGACGAGGACGACGCATCCACGTCCGCGGATGCCGGAGGTGAACCGTGACTGACATCTCCGATCGCCAGCAGCTGTCCTACATCGCGGCCCAGGCGGCCGACGCACGCGTGAACCTGGAGCTCGAGACCGAGGGCATGACCCTCAACATCGGTCCCCAGCACCCGGCCACCCACGGCACTCTGCGGATCGTCGCCAAGCTCGACGGCGAGCAGGTCATCGCCGCCGACCCGGTGATGGGCTACATGCACCGGGGCTACGAGAAGCTCTCCGAGGTACGCACCTACCCGCAGGTGACCACCCTCATCAACCGCATCGACTGGCTCGGCAGCTTCGCCAACGAGGTGCCGTTCATCCTCGCGGCCGAGCGGCTGATGGAGGTCGAGGCGCCGCCCCGGGCCCAGTGGATCCGCACGATTCTGTTCGAGATGAGCCGCATCGCCAACGTGGTGCTGTTTCTCGGCGACATGGCCGTGCAGGTCGGCGCCGTCACCCCGGTGTTCTTCGCCTTCCGCGACCGCGAGCACATCCTCAACCAGATCGAGGGAGCGACCGGCGGCCGCTTCCACCCGAACTTCGACCGCATCGGCGGACTCAAGGACGACCTGCCGGCCGGCTGGGTCGCCGAGACCAAGCAGGTCATGAAGAAGATGCGGGCCTTCTGTGACGAGATCGAGACCCTCGTCATGGGCAACGAGATCTTCCAGGCCCGCACCCGCGGCATCGGGGTGATCCCGGCCGACGTCGGGCTCAGCTACGGCCTGTCCGGCGCGAATATCCGTGGATCCGGCGTGGACTGGGACGTCCGCCGCGACAACCCCTGCGGCCTCGCCTACGACCAGGTCGACTGGAAGGTGTGGACCCACCCCGACGGTGACTCGTTCAGCCGCTTCTGGGTCCGTCTCCAGGAAACCCGCGAAGCCACGAAGATCGTCGACCAACTGCTCGACGGGATCCCCGCCGGCCCGATCATGGCCAAGGTGCCCCGCATCATCAAGGTCCCCGCCGGCGAGGCCTTCGTCGAGACCGAGAACCCGCTCGGCGTGATGGGCTACTACGTCGTTTCGAAGGGTGATCTCGTCCCGTACCGGGTCAAGATCCGCTCGGCGTCGTTCAACAACATGTCGATCACCCCGTGGCTGCTCAAGGGTGTCTACGTGCCCGACATCATCACGATCCTCGGGTCGCTCTACTTCATCCTCGGGGACATCGACCGGTGAGCCTGCTCGCAGAACTGTCCTACTGGCAGCAGACCAGTATCCGCGTCGGTGCCGGGCTCGTCGCGGTCATCCTCGTCGCGGGCACGCTCGTGATGCTCCATCTCTTCAAGCTCGTCTCGTTCATGCAGAGCCGGCTCGGTCCGATGGAAGCCGGCCCGTTCGGCTCGCTGCAGCTGCTCGCCGAGGTCGGCAAGCACCTCCAGAAGGAGGACATCGTTCCCCGCAAGGCCGACAAGGTCGTCTTCGCCGCCGCGCCCTTCGTGGTGCTCGCCTCGACCTTCCTGCTCGTGGTCGTCCTGCCGGGCGGCCCGGACGCCTGGTTCATCCAGAACGACCTCGGCATCTATCTGGCGATGGCCGTCTCGTCCGTCTCGGTCATCGGCATCCTCATGGCCGGTTGGGGCTCGGCCAACAAGTACTCCCTGCTCGGCGGCCTGCGCGCCACCGGTCAGCTGATCGCCTACGAGCTGCCGCTGATCCTCGCCGTCGTCGGCGTGGTCATCCAGGCCGGCACCATGAACCTCCAGGGCATCGTTTACCAGCAGGCCAACGGCGAGATCTTCGGCTGGGACGGCCTCGGCAACCCCTACATCCTCACCCAGTTCGTCGCCTTCTTCTTGTTCCTCACGGCGATGCAGGCCGAGCTCACCCAGACGCCCTTCGACATGCCGATCGCCGAATCGGAGCTCGTGTCGGGCTACATGACCGAGTACTCGGGCATGCGCTTCCTGCTCTTCTTCATCGCCGAGTTCGCGACGGCCGGCGTTTTCTCGGCGATCGCGGCCGTGCTCTTCCTCGGCGGTTGGTACGTCCCGGGCATCGACCCGGACGACAACATCATGAACGTCCTCGGCCCGCTCGTGATGTTCGTGAAGGTCATCGGCCTCACATTCGTCGTGTTCTGGGTGCGCTTCACCTTCCCTCGTTTCCGCGAGGACCAGCTCCAGCGGATCGCCTGGAAGTTCCTCATCCCCCTCGCGCTGCTCAACATCGTCGTCACGGCGATCTTCAAGGTCTGGATCTGATCACATGGGCTTGGTACCAGGACTCATCAAGGGCCTCGGCGTCACCGGCGGCACCATGCTGCGGACGATCTTCCCCGACGGCATCAAGAAGCCGATCCCGAACCCGGTCAAGGGTGCGGCCACGGTGCAGTACCCCCACGAGAAGGAAGCGCCGCCCACCCGGGCCCGCGGTGTCATCGCGCTCCACGAGGAGAACTGCACCTCGTGCATGCTGTGCGCGCGTGAGTGCCCGGACTGGTGCATCTACATCGAGGGGCACAAGGAGAAGGCGCCGCCCCGTCGTGCCGGCGGCAAGCCCCGTCAGCGCAACAAGCTCGACCGCTTCGACATCGACTTCGCGCTGTGCATGTACTGCGGCATCTGTGTCGAGGTCTGCCCGTTCGAAGCCCTGTTCTGGAGCCCGGAGTTCGAGTACTCCGAGCCCCGGATCGCCGATCTGCTCCACGACAAGTCCCGTCTGTCGGAGTGGATGGAGACGGTGCCCGAATTCGAGGACTACGAGGCCGGGTCCGAACAGAAGAAGCTGAAGGTACCCCCCACATGATCGGGAGCCTTCTTGCTGCGGAGTTCACCGACACCGAGAAGTGGGTCGTCAACTCCTTCTGGGGCGTCATCGCGGCGGTGATGATCGTCGCCGCGCTGCGCGTCGTCACCACGAAGAACGTCGTCCACGCCGCCCTGTGGCTCGTGGTCGTGCTCGCCGGCGTCGCCACCCAGTTCATCTTCCTCGGCTCCGAGTTCGTCGCCGTCACCCAGGTGCTGGTCTACATCGGTGCGGTGGTCGTGTTGTTCCTCTTCGGTGTGATGCTCACGCGGGCGTCCATGGGTGACGACGAATCGGTCGCCCAGGAGAAGCGGACGATGGCCGCGCTCGTGGGCGTGCTGCTCGCCGTCGTCATGGCGGTCGCTCTCGTCGACACCTACGGCGACGACGAACTGGTCATCGACGCACCCCAGGGCGTCGCCGAGGTCAGCGACTCGATCTTCTCCCAGTACATCATCCCGTTCGAAGCCGTCTCGGTGCTGCTCCTCGCGGCGCTGATCGGCGCGATCGTCGTGGCGAGAAAGGACTGAGGGGCCTCCCATGCTGCTGAACCAGTTCCTCCTCCTCGCCGCCGCCCTCTTCTGCATCGGCGTCTACGGCGTGCTCGTCCGCAAGAACGGCATGCTCGTGCTGATGTCCGTCGAACTCATCCTCAACGCCGTGAACATCAACCTCGTCGCCTTCGGTGCGCTCACCGACGACGTCGGGGGCGAGGTGTTCGCCCTCTTCACGATCGCCGTGGCCGCCGCCGAGGTGGGGGTCGGCCTCGCCATCGTCCTGCTCATGTACCGCAACCGCCGAAGCATCGACCTCTCCGAGGCCGATCTCATGAAGGGCTGACAGCATGAACGCACTGCTCGCTGCCGCCCTGCCCGTGTTCACCGAGGGACCGTCCGAGGTCTCGTCGGTCACGCGCGAGGCCAACTGGTTCCTCGAGAACGCCTTCATCATCCCGCTGCTGCCGGCGATCTCGTTCCTGCTCATACTGTTCTTCGGCAAGCGGATGCCCAAGAAGGGCGCCGAGTTCGGCATCGCCGCGGTGGGGCTCGCCTTCGTGTTGGCGCTCATCACCGGTGCGGCCTGGCTCGACCATCGCGACAACTTCGACGGCCCGCTCGCCGAGTCGCCGGCGACCGGCATCGAGCCGGCGCACGACGATCACGCCGAAGACGAGGGCCACGAGGACGAGGGTCACGAGGACGAGGGCGACGACGAGCACGCCATCGGTGTGGTCACCGACGACGGCTCGACCTCCGCCGACGCGGTCGCCCTTGCCGTGGAAGCCGAGGGCGACGGTCACGGCGAGGAGGGCCACGCCTACGTCGCCGTCCAGAACTCCACCCAGTGGTTGCAGTCCGGCGGTATCGAGTTCAGCGCCGGAACCCTCGTCGACGGCCTGTCCGTGATGATGCTCTTCGTCGTCACCCTGATCTCGCTCCTGGTCCACGTCTACTCGACCGACTACGTCAGCGGCGACCGGCGCTACACCCACTTCTTCGCCTTCCTGTCGCTGTTCACGGCGTCGATGCTGTTCTTCGTCCTCAGCGACAACATCCTCCAGATGATCGTGGGCTGGGAGCTCGTGGGCGTGTGTTCGTTCGCGCTGATCGGCCACTGGTGGGAGGAGAAGCCGAACAGCGACGCCGCGCTGAAGGCGTTCCTCACCAACCGCGTGGGCGACGTCGGCCTGCTCGTCGGCATGATCACGCTGTTCTTCGCGGCCGGTGGCGGTCAGACGTTCGACACGCTCTCGATCACCAACACGATCAACCAGGGCGGCGTGAGCCACACGGCGCTCGTCGTCGCCGCGGCCGCACTGATGGCCGCGGTCATGTCGAAGTCGGGTCAGTTCATCCTCCACACCTGGCTGCCCGACGCCATGGCCGGCCCCACCCCGGTCTCCGCGCTCATCCACGCCGCGACCATGGTCGTCGCCGGCATCTTCATGGTCGCCCGGCTCTACCCGGTCTTCTGGGAAGGCATGCAGATCCCGGGTTCGAGCATCAATCTGCTCGCCACGGTCGGTGCGGTCACCCTCGTCGGCGCCGGCCTCCTCGCCTTCGTCCAGACGGACATCAAGAAGGTGCTGGCCTACTCGACGGTCTCACAGCTCGGCTACATGGCGATGGCGCTCGGCGTCGGTGCCTGGACCGCCGCCGTCTTCCACCTGTTCACCCACGCGTTCTTCAAGGCGAACCTGTTCCTCGGCTCGGGCTCGGTCGCCCACGCGGTCCACAGCTTCGACATGAAGAAGGACATGGGCGGTATGCGCAAGTTCATGCCGCAGACCTACAAGACGTTCATCATCGGCTCCGTCGCGCTCGCCGGCGTGTTCCCGCTCGCCGGCTTCTGGTCGAAGGACGAGATCCTCGTCGGCACCGGCGGCTGGGGCATCTTCGGCGGCACGGGTGGGCCGGGGAGCTACACGTTCCACCTGACCATGGGCATGATCGGCGCCGCGCTGACGGCGGCCTACATGACCCGCTGCATCTACCTCACCTTCCACGGCGAGTTCCGCGGCGACACCCACGGCCACGGCGACCCGCACGAATCGGGTCCCCGCATCCTCTACCCGCTCTACATCCTCTCGGGCTTCTCGATCGTCATCGGATTCGTCAACTTCCCGCCCGGCTTCCAACTGGTGCCCGAGTCCTGGCAGGAGCGCTTCCTGCACTTCGTGGAGCCGGCCGGGGCGTCCTACTTCCCGGCCGTGGGCCACGGCACGCCGAGCTGGTCGCTCGCGATCATCTCCAGCCTCATCGCCTTCGCCGGGGCCGGCCTGGCCTTCTGGTACTACTTCGTGAAGGTCGACGGCCTCGCGAAGTCCACCGGCCAGAAGCTCACCGAGTTGCCGAACGGTCTCGTCACCACGAACAAGTGGGCCCGGGCCGGCCACCGGGTGCTCGTCGAGAAGTACTACCTCGACCACCTCTACACCGGCATCATCGCCGGGGCCACGAAGGGTCCGATCGCCCGGGCGGCGAACTGGACCAACACCCACCTCATCGACGGCGTGGTCAACACCGCCGGCGAGACCGCGGTGCGCACCGGACGCCAGGTCTACGACAAGATCGACCAGGGCCTCATCGACGGCTTCATCAACGGCTCGGGCCGGGTCTCCGACGTCACCGGTCAAGAACTCCGCCGCATCAACTCCGGCAAGGTCCAGAACTACGCCGCCATCCTCTTCGCCGGCGCGGCCATCCTCGCCGGCGCCTTCATCGTCATCCTCGCCCTCTAGGTATCTCCTCTCTAGGAAACATGTCTCATGGAAACCATCGCTGATCTCGACTGGCTCCTCACCGCCCTCGTGTTCGCGCCGCTCGCCGGTGCGCTCGTCATGGCGTTGTTCCCGCAGGATGAGGAGGAGCTCCACAAGCGTCTGGCGTTGCTGACGTCACTCGTCACGCTGGGCCTCGGCGTCTTCTTGTTCGTGGAGTTCGACTACGACAACGCCGGCGCGCTCCAGCAGTTCGTCGACTGGGACTGGATCGAGGTCATCGGCGCCGGCTACACGATGGGCGTCGACGGCATGTCGCTCCCGCTCGTCGGTCTCACCGTGCTGGTGATGCCGCTGGTGTTCATCTACTCGTGGGACCACATCCCGAAGCCGGGCAACGCCAAGGCGTTCCTGATGCTCATGCTCATCCTCGAGACGGGCATGATCGGCACCTTCGTGGCGCAGGACCTGATCCTGTTCTTCGTCTTCTTCGAGGTCGTCCTGCTCCCGATGTTCTTCATGATCGCGGTCTGGGGCGGCGAGGATCGCCGCTACGCCTCGCTGAAGTTCTTCCTCTACACGCTCTTCGGTTCGGCGCTCATGCTGCTGTCGTTCCTGGCGCTGTTCTTCCTGACCACCGACCCGGCGACGGGCGAGCACACGTTCAACATGCTGGTGCTGTCGGAGAGCGCCGGTGACGGGATCGTCCGGTCGACGCAGCTGATCATCTTCGGCGGCATGTTCATCGGCTTCGGCGTGAAGGTGCCGATGTTCCCGTTCCACACCTGGCTGCCGGACGCCCATACCCAGGCGCCAACCCAGGGCTCGGTCATCCTGGCCGCCGTGCTGCTGAAGCTCGGTACCTACGGCTTCATCCGCATCGCCATCCCGATGCTCCCCGAAGCCGCCGAGGCGTGGGCTCCCTGGATCGGTCTCCTCGCCGTCATCGGCATCATCTACGGCGCCCTCGGCTGTCTGGCCCAGACCGACATGAAGCGCCTGATCGCCTTCTCGTCGGTGGCCCACATGGGCTTCGTGATGCTCGGCATCGCCACCCTGACCGACTTCGGCATCAACGCGGCCATCTTCGGCATGGTCGCCCACGGTCTCATCACCGGCATGCTCTTCTTCATCGCCGGGTCGGTGAAGGAGCGCTACCACACCCTCGAGATCAACCGCCTCGGCGGCATGCTCGTGCAGGCACCCAAGCTCGGGTGGATCCTCGGCTTCTGCGCCATGGCCTCCCTCGGCCTGCCCGGCCTGGCCGGCTTCTGGGGCGAGTTCCCGGCGATCCTCTCGGCCTACAACCCGGCCGCCGGCATCCCCGAGGAGACCTTCCGCGGCTACATGGTCGTCGCGGCCATCGGCACCGTGCTCGCCGCCGGCTACCTCCTGTGGCTGCTCCAGCGCACCGCCATGGGCGAGCCGTCGGAGGAGTTCGCCGACGATCCCGAGATCACCGACGTGTCCACCATCGAGTGGATCGCGTGGACGCCGTTCCTGGTCCTCATCCTGCTCTTCGGCGTCGCTCCCGGCCTGATCTTCGAGATCACCGACCCGGCGGTCGTCGAGTCCCTCAACAACTGCATCCAGACCGGATGTGAGGTCGTGGGCGGCTGATGTCTGCCCTTCTCGCCGCCTCGGACTTCGTCCGCCCGCCGATCGACTGGCATGCGGCCGCGCCCGAACTCACCCTGCTCGCGTTCGGCGCCCTGCTGACCATGATGGACATCGGCTGGCTGGAGCGGGGGCGCAAGGCCGCGTCGGTTCTCGCCTCGCTGGCCCTGCTGGCGACGATGATCCCGATCATCACACTCGCCGTCGACGGCGCCGATCGCACGATGTTCGGCGGCGCCTTCGTCGTCGACAACTACAGCCTCATCATGAAGGCCATGTTCGTGCTGGCCGGCTATGTGGTCGTGCTGCTCTCCACGAACTACATCGCCGAGGGCGACTACTGGGAGAACGAGTACTACGGGCTCCTGCTGAGCTCGATCCTCGGCATGGTGCTCATGGCATCGGCGCGCGACCTGATCACGATCTTCGTCGCCCTCGAGCTGCTGTCGATTCCCGCCTACATGCTCGCCACGTGGCGCAAGCGGGATCTCAAGAGCAACGAAGCCGGCATGAAGTACTACCTCATGGGTGTCTTCGCCTCCGCCGTGATGCTCTACGGCATGTCACTGCTCTACGGCTCGTCGGGCTCGACCCTGCTCGCCGACATCAATGTCGCGTTGTCGGCCGCCGGTGACCCGTCGTCGGTCGTGGTGCTCGGCATCGTGTTCGTGACGGTCGGCTTCGCCTTCAAGGTGTCGGCCTTCCCGTTCCACACCTGGGCGCCCGACACCTACGAGGGCGCGCCGACCCCCATCACCGCGTTCCTCTCGGTCGCGTCCAAGGCGGCCGGCTTCGTGGCGTTGATGAACATCGTGTTCGTCGGTCTGCTCGGGCGCGATGACGTCGTCGAACCGCTGATGTGGGTGCTCGCCGCGGCCTCGATGACCGTCGGAAACCTCGTCGCCCTCCGCCAGACCAACATCGTCCGCATGCTCGCCTACTCGGGCGTCGCCCAGGCCGGGTACATGCTCGCGCCGCTCGCCGTCTACGGCGATGTGCCCGAGACGGCGCTCGGCGCCGTGGTCACCTATCTCGTGATCTACGCGGCGATGAACCTCGGCGCCTTCGCGGTCGTCATGGCGGTCGCCCGCAAGACGCGCTCCGCCGAGATCAGCGACTACCGGGGTCTGTTCAACTACGCGCCCGGTCTCACCGTGGCCATGACGATCTTCCTCTTCTCCCTCGCCGGGATCCCGCCGCTCGGTGGCTGGTTCGCCAAGTTCCGTGTGATCGAGGCGCTCATCGATGCCAACAACACCTCCGGTGTCGTGCTCGGCGTCGTCGTCGCCGTCAACTCCGTGATCGCCCTCTACTACTACGCCCGCATCGGACTCGCCATGTGGGGCGAAGAGGCGCCGGACGATGATCTGAGCAGGGTCGACGTGCCGGTCTCGTTGGTCGCCGCGATCGGTATCACCGCGATCGTGACGATCGCCTTCGGTCTCGGCTTCGTCGTCGGTGACTTCACCGACGTCAGCCTCGTCGCCGGCGGCTGATCCGCCCATGCCGGCCGAGTCGCTCGCCGACCGGCTCGATCGTGAGATTGCCAGGTCGGGGCCGATGCCCGTCGCCGCGTTCGTGGAAGCGGCGCTGTACGACGAGGACGCCGGCTTCTACGCAACGGGGGGCCGGGCCGGTCGGCGTGGCGACTTCCTGACGGCCCCCGAGGTCGGACCACTGTTCGGCGCGGTGGTGGCCCGCGCCATCGACGCCTGGTGGGCCGCCGCCGGTCGTCCGCCGTCGTTCGTGGTGGAGGAGTGGGGGGCCGGACCCGGCACGCTCGCCCGCGCCGTCGTGGCGGCGGCACCGGAGGTGCTGGCCTCCGGCGCGCTGCGGTGGGTCGCCGTCGAGCGCGCCGTCGCCCAACGGGCGTTGCACCCGGAGCATCCCCAGCTCGCCTCGGTCGCGCCCGGGAACGTGACGGACCCGGTCGATGTGATCCTCGCCAACGAACTGCTCGACAACCTCGCGTTCGACATCGCCGAGCGCACCTCCACCGGGTGGCGCTCGGTCCGCATCGGCGCGCGGGATGCGTCCGGGCGGTTCACCGAACGGCTCGGCGAAATCCTCGACGGTGTCGAGGCGCTCGCGGTCGCGGCGGCGGTGCCGGTCGGTGGGCGGATCCCGGTCCAGACCGAAGCCCGGCGCTGGGTCGAGCGGTCGGCCGCCCGGGCCGGTCGCGTCGTCGTACTCGACTACGGGGCCGACACCGTCGAGCTCGCCGCCCGCGGCGACGGCTGGCTACGGACCCACCACGGCCACGAGGGGGGTTCCGACTGGCTCGCCGACCCCGGAACGTGCGACATCACGGCCGACGTGGCGTTCGACCAGCTGCCCGCGCCCACCGACCGGCGCACGCAGGCGGCCTGGCTGGCGGTGCATGGCATCGACACCCTCGTTGACGAGGGTCGGCGCATCTGGGAGGCGTCCGCGGCGGTCGGCGACCTCGCCGCGCTGAAGGCCCGCAGCCGTGTCCGCGAGGCGGAGGCGCTCACGGATCCGGCTGGCATGGGTGGATTCGAGGTCCTCGAGTGGATCGACTCGACCGGCAAATGAGTCGACCGCCTCAGGTCGGGGTGCCCGCCGTGCGGTTTCCTGGGTGGCCGTGGCCTTCACCGACACCCAGGACGCCATCGGCGGCGACCACTCGTTGCACGTCGACCACTTCGGTCTGAGCATCGGCGCGGTCTCGGTCGGTCTGCCCACGAGCTGCACGGCCGATGACGTCTACCGCCGCTATCTCGACCTGCTGCGACTCCTCCGGAGAGGACCCGTGGCGCTGATCACGGCGCCGGCCGGTGACCTCGGGGCGCTCGCCGCCGCCACGGGTGCGGATGGCGCCTACGTCGCTCGCCGGCTCGCCGCCCTCCAGGCCGGCTGACCACGACCGCGGGCCCGGCGCGTAGTGTGGCTCCTGTGACCGTGACGGATCGCCCACCGCTCAGTCGTGAACGTGTCGCCGCAGCCGCGGTGGCGTTCATCGACGCGCACGGGCTCGACGCGCTCTCGATGCGCAAGCTCGGCGCCGAACTCGGTGTCGAGGCGATGTCGCTCTACAACCATGTGGCGAACAAGGCCGATCTTCTCGACGCCGTGTCGGACCGCCTCTACGCGGACGTGCTGGACGCCTACGGCGAACCGACCGGGGACTGGAAGGTCCACGCCCGGGCGTTGTCGCACGCCTACGTCGACGTCGCCGCCGCCCATCCCCGCGCCGTGCACCTCCTCATCCACCCGGCCGCCAATTCCGAGGCGGCCCGGCAGTTCGATCGCCGCATCGTCGAGGCCGCCCAGTTGATGACGGACGACGATCGGGTCGGCACGCTCGCGTTCGTCACCGTGGCCAGCTGGGTCATCGGCACGATCGTGAACGAACACGGCCTGGTGCCCGGGCCGCCCACGGACCCCGCCGACCGGGAGGACGACCAGCGCGAGATCCAGCGCGCCGCCGACGTCCTCTCGTCGGAGGAGAAGTTCGACGAGGGGCTCGAGGTCGTGCTGGCCGGGCTCGAAGCCCGCTACTTCCCGCGCTGACGCCCGTCGGTCGGGTCGCCGGCGCGCTACTCCGTGTGGACCAGCCGGAACGACTCGATGGCGCGCCCTTCGTGCCCGACGAGCGCGGCGTTGGCCTCGGCCCATTCGCGGATCATGCCCGGGAGCACCTCGGCCCGGTCGTCGTTCTGGGAGTGGTGGGCGAGCAGCGCCTCGATCTTGCGGTCGATCGCGTCGGTGATGTCCACATGGAGGTTCTGATCGGTGCCGGCCATCAGCCACAGGCGGGGCACGGCGTGGGGCTCGTGGCCCTCGGCGAGCAACTCGGGGAACGAATGGCCGTTGCGGGCGTCGGGATAGACGGCGCACACCGTCGCCTCGCCCGCCGCCAGATGGTCGGGGTGGGCGGCGTAGACCCGGTCGAGATTGCGCACGGGCGTCTGGGTGATCACCAGGTCCGGCTTCACGATCCGGATCAGCCGGGCGATCGCCTTGCGGAGCTCGAGGTCGGCGACGAGATGCCCGTCGGGGAAGTCCAGCCAGTGGAGTTCGGTGACGCCGACGACGGCCGCCGCCTCGGTCTGTTCCTTCTGGCGGATCTCGCGGAGCTCGTCGGGCGTCAGGTGGGCCGGTTCGCCGGCCTGCCCGCTGGTGACCAACCCGTAGACGACCTCGACGCCGTTGTCCGTCAGGGTGGCAACGGTGCCGGCCGCGCCGAAGTCGACGTCATCGGGGTGGGCCACGACCAGGAGGGCCTTGGTGGGGACGAAGTCGTCATCGGTGTGGATCAGGTCCGCGAGCGCCATCGGGGCAGCCTAGGGAACGATCAGACGTCGGGTATCCCCATGTCGAGGTTCGACCCGGTGATGCCGCCGTCGACGCCGAGGAACTGGCCGGTGGTGTAGGCCGACGCCGGACTCGCGAGGAACACGGCCGCCGCCGCGATCTCCTCGGGCTCGCCGAGCCGGCCGAGTGGCGTTGCGTCGTTCATCGCCTCTTCGAGCTCGGGGGTCTGGAGCACGATCTCGAGGGCGGAGGTCGCGATGGAGCCGGGGCAGACGGCGTTGACGCGGATCTTCGGGGCGAGGTCCTGGGCGAGGGCGCGAGTGAGGTGGATGAGCGCGGCCTTCGCCGTGCCGTAGGCGGCGAACCCGCGGCTCGCGAACAGTCCGGCGGTCGAGGCGATGTTGACGACACTCGCGCCCGGTCGCTCGATCATGTGGGGTACGGCGAGCTGCGTGAGGTTGAACGCGGTGGTCACGTTCCACCGCATCGCGCCGTCGAACGCCTTCTCCGTGGTGTCCATGAACGCGGTGGGCATCGAGCCGCCCACATTGTTGACGACGATGTCGATCCCACCGAAGGTGTCGACCGCGGTGTCGACGAGCGCGGCGAGCCCCTCCCGGGTCGACAGGTCGCCCGCCACGACCGCCGCGCCGCGGCCGTGGCCCTCGATCGTGGCGGCGACCTCGGCGAGCTGGGCCTCCGTTCGCGCCCCGATCACGACGTCCGCGCCGGCCTCCGCCATCAGTGTCGCGGTCGCCGCGCCGATACCGCGGCCGGCCCCCGTGACCACCGCAACCTTGCCATCGAGTCGGAATTGGTCCAGTCCCATGGGGCGCGACCGTAGACTTTCCCCGCTGTGGACACGACTTCGCCGACCGACGCCCCCGGGGCCGACGCCCTCTCCGCCATCCTGATGGCGGAGGACGTCTCCGGCGCGCTCTGGTCCGCGGTCGACAGCGGACGGATCGACGAACTCGTACCCGAACTCCCGGCGCTGCGCATGGAGCAGGATCCGATCCACCGGCACAAGGACGTGCTGTCGCACACGATCGCCGTCGTGGCCAAGACCCCGGACGATGTGATCGTGCGCCTCGCCGCGCTCTTCCACGACATCGCCAAGCCCCGCACCCGCAGCTTCGAGCACGGCGGCGTCACGTTCCGTCACCACGAGGTCGTCGGTTCGCGCATGACCCGCAAGCGGATGGAAGCGCTCGGCTACGACGACGCGACGGTGGACGCCGTCAGTGAGCTCGTCCGGCTCAGCGGCCGTTTCAAGGGTTACGCCGACGGCTGGTCCGACAGCGCGGTGCGGCGCTACGCCCGCGACGCCGGTCCGCTGCTCGGGCGCCTGAACGCGCTCATCCGCAGCGACTGCACCACCCGCAACAAGCAGAAGGCGGCCGACCTCCAGTCGGCGATCGACGATCTCGAGAGGCGCATCGCCGAGCTGGCCGAGGAGGAGCGCCGGGCGGCCGAACGGCCCCAGATCGACGGGCAGGCCGTGATGGCGCATCTCGACACCGGCGGCGGTCGCCATGTCGGCGACGCCCTGGCGATGCTGCTCGAGGTGAAGCGGGCGGAGGGTGAGCTGTCCGATGACGAGCTCTACGCCCGCCTCGACGCGTGGTGGTCCGAGAACCGGGCAGGCTACGACCTCTGACCGAAACCCGCGGCCCGGCTCCCGACGCGGCCGGTAGCCTGATGGGTATGCAGGTAGGAATCGTTGGTGCCACCGGCCAGGTGGGCGGGGTCGTGCAGACCCTCCTCGCCGAGCGGAACTTCCCGGTCGACTCGCTGCGCCTTTTCGCCTCGGCCCGTTCGGCGGGCAGGACGATCGAGTGGCAGGGACGCGACATCGTCGTCGAGGACGCGGCCGAGGCCGACTTCACCGGTCTCGACATCGCGATCTTCTCCGCGGGAGCCACCACGAGCCGCGCCATCGCCGAGAAGGTCGCGGCCCAGGGCGCGATCGTCATCGACAACTCGTCGGCGTGGCGCATGCATCCCGAGGTGCCCCTCGTCGTCCCCGAGGCGAACGTCGACGCGCTCGACGACATCCCGAAGGGCATCATCGCCAATCCGAATTGCACGACGATGGCCGCGATCCCCGTGCTCAAGCCGCTCGACGTCGAAGCCGGTCTCGAAGCACTCGTGATCTCCACCTACCAGGCCGTGTCCGGTGCCGGGTTGAGTGGGGTGGACGAGCTGGACGAGCAGCTCCAGAAGGTCGGCGCCAATGGTCCGGCCCTCACCTTCGACGGGCGAGCCGTCGCCCTCGAGGCGGGGGAGAACTTCGTCGAGCCGATCGCATGCAACGTCCTGCCGATGGCCGGTGCGATCGTCGACGACGGTCTCCACGAGACCAGCGAGGAGCAGAAGCTGCGCGACGAGAACCGCAAGATCCTCGGTCTTCCCGATCTCGCGGTGTCCGGCACGTGCGTGCGGGTGCCGGTGTTCACCGGCCACTCGCTCTCGATCAACGCGCGGTTCGCCCGGCCGATCTCCCCCGAACAAGCGATCGAGGTGCTGCGCGACGCGCCCGGCGTCGTCGTCACCGACGTGCCCACGCCGCTCGAAGCGGCCGGCGCCGACCCCTCGTTCGTGGGCCGGTTCCGTGTCGACTCCACCGTCGAGAACGGCTTGTCGTTCTTCGTGTCGAGCGACAACCTCCGCAAGGGCGCCGCGCTCAACACCATCCAGATCGCCGAGGCGCTCGTGGCCCGGGGGATCGTCTGATCAGGGCGGGTTCTCGACGAAGCGCTGCATGGCGTCGTCGAGGCTGATGTCCATCTGGTTGGCGAGCGACGCCAGCCACGCCAACACATCGGCGAACTCGTGGACCTGCTCTTCGCGGGTGCCCTTGCGCACCGCCTGGGCCAGTTCGCCCAGCTCCTCGCAGAGCCAGGCGACCGTGGACGGTATGCCCCGCTCGGTGTCCGCCGCCCCGTAGAGCTCGTCCATCAACCGCTGTACCTCGGCGAGATCCATCCCGAGACCGTAGGCCCTGCGCCCCGGCCCCCGCGTGCTCTCCCACACGGGTGCGGGTGAGAACGGGGGCCGGGGTCGGTCAGCGCCGGCCGGGACGGGTCCAGCGCTGCGGCTGTCGCTTGGGAGCCGGGTGGGTCGGGCGACCGCGACGCTCCGGGGGGCGGGCGTGCGGGTTCGACCGCCGGTCCTGCAACAGCGCGAGGATGATGAGTCCATGCATGGTGAGGTTCCTTCGTGCGTGTCCGGGTTCGGGGACAGACGAACGGGCGGGCCCGATCCGGTGTGACCGCGCGGTCACGGGTGGATGCGGGGTGGCGTCGTCGCGGGAGGGGCTGCGGGTCAGCGCAGGCGGAGCACGCCGGCGATGAGGCAATTGACGAACGTCAGGTTCTTCATCGTGGTGCTCCTTCCCGTGACGAGCGGTCGATCACCGCTCCGTGCGAGCACCGTACGAAACGAGCGCGGGTCCGTCGAACGAATTAACGCGGGTTCGCCGGTTGGCTCAGCGCCCGGCGAAGAAGTGCCGGATGGGCGAGGGCTCGTTGCGGCCCACGTTCGTCGGCTCGCGGTCGGGATCCACGAACACCCGACAGTCACACCACATGCAGGCCTGGTTGCTGAAACCGTGGCAGTGCGAACCCTCGTGATGGCCGCACGAGCAGTGCCGCTCGGGTTCGAAGAGGGCGTCGATGAAACTGGACACCCGATTCCATCGGCGTCCTCCCGGACGATGTGAGGCTCAGGAAGCGTCGACCGTCACACCGTCGACGGTGAACTCGTCGAGCCCGATCGGGTCCTCGTCGATGCCGAAGACCCACCGGAAGAAGCCGGTGGTCGCCTGGTGGATCGCCGGCCAGACCTCGGTGACCGGGCGGTTCGGTTCCTCACAACCGTCCGTGGCGAGGCGTACCAGGCCGTCGGTGAGGAAGGCCTCCAGCCCGGCGGCGAGGGCGAGGTCGATCAACGTCGCGTTGCCGTCGCCGACCGCGCAGAGGTCGCTGAAGGCGAGGTGCCCGCTTTCGGCGAACTCCATGTACCAGCTCGGTGCGGGGGCGGCCTCGAATGCGTCCCGGGTGCGGTCGGGCGCGACGATCATGTCGATCTCGCCGGCCATGAAGAGCGACGGCACGTCCGGCATCGGCTCGTCCGAGAACCCGCCGGACGCATAGCTCACGTAGCCGTCGATGTCGCCGAGGGCGGTGACGGCGAGCGTCGTGCCGCCGCCGGCACTGTGGCCGCTCATGCCGACGCGCTCACCGTCGACATGGGCGCCGAGGATCTCGTCGGCGAGCACCAGCTCGCGCATGGCGAGGACGTCGTCCACCGAGCTCGGCGCGTCCTCCGGCCGGGCCAGCATCGTGGTGAGGGCCCGGGTCGGGTGGTCGGTCGACGCGACGACCATGCCCCACGACGCCAGGTGATGGGTGAGGTTGGTCGACTGGAAGCGGAAGCTCGTCGAGCCGTGGCTGAACATCACGAGCGGGAACGGTCCGTCCTCGGCCACCGACGCGTCGCGACCCGCGGCCACCGTCACCCGATCGTTGATCTCCTCGGGGACGAGCACCCGCATGGCCTCCGGGGTGAACGTGCGCACCGAGTAGGTGTCGGTCTGGCCCTCCGCATCCGGCCCGGCCGGGTACCAGATCTCCACCTCGTTGCCGGTCGGGAGCGTGCGGGTGGTGACGCCCACCGGATACGGCCCCGTGGCCGCGAGGTCGGCGCCGACGAGCTCGGGCGGAGCCTCGGTCGTCGTGGTCGTCGTCGTGGTCGTCGTCGTGGTCGATGTGGTCGTGGTCGATGGCGAAGTCGTGCTCGTCGTCGACGTGGTCGTGGTCGGCGCGTCGCCCTCCTCCGTCGCGTCGCCGCAGGCGATCGCGAAGGTGCTGAGGGCGAGACCGATGACGAGGAGGCGGCGCATGGGCCGGAACTCTAGAGCCGGGGGTCGACGGTCTCGCAATCTGCGGGAGGGTGTGGTCGACTCTGCGTCGGTGGTCCGCAGGCACGAGCGATGAGGAGTCGAGCATGGATGTGAGAGAAGCGCTGTACACGACCCGGGCGATGCGGCGGGTGAAGCCCGACCCGATCCCCGCCGACGTGCAGGCCCGCATCCTCGATGCCGCGATCCGCGCTCCCAGTGGGGGCAACGCCCAGGGCTGGCGGTTCCTGTTGATGGACGATCCGGACAGGATCGCCGAGGTCGGGGCGATCTACGCGGAGTGCATCGACATGCTGTGGGACACCGTCTACAAGGACAAGGTCGCCCACGCCCAGTCGTCCGACGACGCCGAGGCCCGCCAGTTCCGGGCGATCATGAACTCGGTCACCTGGGCGCAGGAGAACTTCGGGTCGTATCCGATGCTGCTGTTCGCGTTCGACCAGTTCGACACCACCGGTGGTTCCATCTTCCCGGCGGTCTGGAACGCGATGCTCCAGGCCCGCGCCGACGGGGTGGGTTCGTCGCTCACGAGCGTGCTCATGTTCAAGAACGACGAGACCCTCGACGTGCTCGGCGTGCCGAAGGAGGAGGGCTGGCGCATGGCGTGCTGCGTGCCGTTCGGGTACCCGCTCGGCAACTGGGGCGTCGCCAAGCGGAGCCCGGCCCACGAGGTGTCCTACAAGAACACGTGGGGCAACGCGATCGATCCCATCCCCGAGCCGCTCTGGCCCTGAGCGTTCAGTCCCAGTCCCACCGCGTGGCGCGGGGGCCGAAGTCCTCGGCGGTCTCGATGATCCCGAAGGCGCGGTCCGGCACGACCTCGTAGGCGGCGTTCTGGTGCATGAACCCGATCACGACGTCGACGTCTTCGAAGAACTGCTCCGCCGCGTACTTGGCCTGGTAGGGCACGCACATGGCGTCGACGGCGGCGCCGGTGATCCGCTCGGCCCGGCCCTCGAGCGACACGACGTTGACCGCGTCGTCGTTCGTGATGACGACCCGGTCGTTCGCCTCGAGGTTGCGGACCTTGCGGGCGTTCGGTGAACAGCTGAAGGCGAAACGGTCCCGTTCCGGGATCCAGACCCCCCAGACCGGCATCGAATGGGGACGCCCCGCGGCGCTCACGGTGACGAGCCAGAAGTTGCGCGATGCGGCCAGCCGGTCCTCCGCCCAGGACCAGGGCAGGGTGCCGTCGAGCTCGGTCGGGACGCCGTAGTCGGCCATGTCGGGGCGGGAGATGCGAGGCATGGAGGGATCGTAGGGGCAGACTGGGCCGATGTCCGAGGGTCGCACCGTGTTCGTGGGCGTCGACACCGGCGGCACCTACACCGACGCCGTGGTCTACGACGATCGGGCCGGGGTCGTCCTGGCGAAGGCGAAGGCGCCGACGACCCATGACGATCTCGCCGTCGGCATCCGGGAGGCGCTCGACGGCGCGCTCGCCGCCGCTGCCGTCGCGCCGGACACCATCGGGCTCGTCTCGCTCTCCACGACCCTCGCCACCAACGCCCTCGTCGAAGGCGTCGGTCGGCCTGCCTGCCTCGTCATGATCGGCTTCGAGGAGGAGGCGCTCGATCGGGGCGGCCTGCGCGACGTGATCGGTTCCGACGCGGTGATCTCCGTCGCCGGGGGCCACGGTCCCCACGGCACGGCGGTCGCCGACCTCGATGTCGACGCCCTCGTCGCCGGTCTCGACGCGCTCCCCGACGACGTCGAGGGGTTCGCGGTCACGGGCCAGTTCGGTGTGCGCAATCCCGAACACGAGCTCGCCGCCCGCGAGATCATCCGGGAACGCACCGGGCTGCCGGTGACGTGCAGCCACGAGCTCAGCGACGGCCTCAACGGGCCGAAGCGGTCCGTCACCGCCCTGCTCAACGCCAGGCTGATCGCCATGATCGACGAATTGGTGTCGACGACGACGGCGATCCTCACCGAACGCTCGATCGACGCGCCGATCATGGTCGTGCGGGGCAACGGCTCGCTCGTCTCCAGCGCCTTCGTGCGGGACCGGCCGGTCGAGACGATCCTCTCGGGGCCGGCGGCGAGCCTCGTCGGCGCCGCCCATCTCGCCGCGACGCCGGACGCGATCATCGCCGACATCGGGGGCACCACCACCGACATCGCCGTCCTGCGCGATGGCCTCCCCGAGTTCGGATCGCAGGGGGCGATCGTGGGCGGTCACCAGACGATGGTCGAGGCCGTGCTCATGCACACCCACGGCATCGGGGGCGACAGCGAGGTCGGACTCGCCGAGCGCGCCGTCGGCGCCGAGCTCACGATCGGGCCCCGCCGGCTCGTCCCGATCGTGCACACCGCGATGGTGGATGCCGACCTGGTCGAGCGCACCCTGGTGCGCCAGCGCAACGCGGACACGCCACCCACCGAGTGGTCCGGCATGTTCGTCGCCGCCGCCGGCCGGCTGCCGACGGCGCGGCTCGACCGCACCGAGCAGGCCGTCGCCGACGCGATCGAGGACGGTCCGGCACCCGCCGACGCGCTGGTCGACACGAGGCTGCAGGCCCGCGCCCTGCGTCGCCTCGTCACGCGCGGGCTCGTGCGCCTCAGCGGGTTCACGCCGACGGATGCGAGTCATGCGTTGGGCACCCAGACGACCCACGCTCCGGAGCTCGCGGTGATGGCAGCCGACCTCTTCGCGCAGCGCCGCGACCGCTACGGCAACCCGGTCGCCGCGGGGGCGGAGGCGCTCTCGGTCGCGGTCGTCGATGCCCTCACCCGGCAGTCCGCCGAAGCGCTCCTCCAGGCGGCGCTCGTCCGCGATGGCCTGTCGACCGACGCGGTCGGCTCCGCGCTCGTCGCCGCCGCGTTCGACGGTGCCGCGTCGACCGCACGCCTGGACGTCGGGCTCGCCGTCCCGCTCATCGGCCTCGGCGCACCGGCGGCCACCTACTACCCGGCGATCGGGGCGCTGCTCGGCGCCGCGGTCACCGTGCCCGAACACGCGGACGTCGCCAACGCCATCGGCGCGGTCGTCGGCAAGGTGCGCATCCGGCGCCGGATCACCGTCACCGCTCCTCGCCGCGGCATCTTCCGGGTGCACGGCCGCGGCGACATCGAGACGCTCTACGACCTGGAGGCGGCGCGGGATCGGGCCACCGCGGTCGGGGAGGAGATCGTGCGGGCCGAGATGGCGGCAGCCGGCGCGCCGGACTTCGAGGTGGAGACCCACTGGACGGAGAAGTCCGCCGACATCGACGGTCGGCCGATGTTCGTCGAGGGCGCGGCGACCGTGATCGGGAGCGGTCGACCGAAGCTCGACTGACCAGGCGGGTACCGTCCGTCCATGACCGACGATCGATTCACGGGCGACCAGGCGTACCTCCGCGGCAGCCAGTACCGCACGCCCGACAAGCTCGCCGATCGCCAGCGGCTGCACACCCTCTATTCGACGGCACCGCAGAAGTGGTTCCCGTGGCTGGTCGCTCAGGTGCCGTGGGCGGACGGGCCGGTCGTGGAGGTCGGCTGCGGTCCCGGACATCTCTGGGAGGAAGGCCGGCCGCCGGTGCGGGGGTCGATCACGCTCACCGACCTGAGCGCGGGCATGGTCGAGGCCGCGGTCGCCCGGGCATCGGCTGCGGGCTACACGGTGAACGGACACGTCGCGCCGGCCGAACGGCTCGACGTCACCGACGCATCGGCGGTGCACGTGATCGCCAACCACATGCTCTACCACGTGCCCCACCCGCCCGACGCGGTGGCCGAGATCGCCCGGGTCCTGCGTCCCGACGGGATCGCGATCGTCGCGACGAACGGCGAGCGCCACTTCCGTGAGACCAAGCTGCTCGAGCACGCGGTGTTCTCGAGTCGGGTCGTGGATCGCACCACGGAGGCGTTCGGGCTGGCCTCCGGCCTGCCGATGCTGGAGGCGGCGTTCGCCGACGTCGAGCTGATCCGGTTCCCCGACACGCTCCGGGTGACCGAGGCGGACGACCTCATGGCCTACATGTGCTCCTACCCGCCGGTCGAGGACGGTGACGACGGCCAGATCGCCGAGCTCCGGTCGCTGGTCGACGCCGCGTTCGTCTCGGGAGGTGGCGTCGTGGAGATCACGAAGGACGTCGGCGTGTTCCTCTGCCGTGAGCCTCGCCACCGCTGAGCTACGGTCCCGCCCATGGCGCTCGACGACGAACTGACCAACCGCATCACGTGGAAGATCCCCAACGCGCTGGCGTTGGTCGGCTCGCGGGCCGGCGACGAACGCAACGCGATGACCACCAGCTGGATCACGCAGCTGTCGATGGAGCCCGTGCTCATCGGGATCGGCGTCGACAACACGGCAGTCACGCACCGGCTCATCAGCGACGGTGGGTGCTTCACCGTCAACCTCTGGGACAGCGACGACACCCGGGTGTTCGTGAAGTTCTCGAAGCCGGCGGTGGACGAGGGCGACACGCTCAACGGCCGGGCGGTCCGGGCGGCCACGACGGGCGCACCGGTCTTCGACGAGGCGATCGCGTGGATGGACTGCGAGGTCCGGCAGGCGGTCGACCTCGGCACCCACACGCTGTTCATCGGCGAGCTCGTGGACGCGGCGATCAACGACGACGAGACGCGTGCCGCGGCGATGAGCGACACGCGGATGAAGTACGGCGGCGTCAAGCGCCACTGAGCCGCGTCAGTTCGTGCCGAAGCCCGGGTCGGTCGGGATGGCGGCCCGCGGCGGCGTGCGGGGCCACACGAGATGGTCGTCGACGAACAGGCCGAACGTCGCGCCGGGTCGGGGCCGGCCGACCACCGTGCCGAACCCTTCGGTGCCGAGTCGTTCGAACTCGTCCACGCTGATCTGGGTCACACAGATCGGCGCCTCGCCCCGCAGGACGCTGCTGCGGTAGACGGCGAGCAGCGGTGTCCAGCCCGACGAGCGTCGGGCCGGGGGAGTGGGTGAGACGGCCATCATCAAGGCGATGCCGCCGGTGACGCTCGCCGTCAGCGCGGCGAACTCCCGAGCGAAGCCGAACGCCAGCAGCAGTGACACGACGACGGCGCCGAGGATGACGGTGAGCAGGATCCGTTCGGTGCGGCTCGAGTGGCGGTCGTCGATCACGCGGGCCGCGCCGACGAACGTGCGGTAGGGGCGCAGCGCGAGATCGGGATCGTCGTCGATCAGGACGCGCGCCTGGAAGGCCCGCTGCTCCTCCTGCCACCGCAGATCCATTCGCCCGAAGGTACGCCCTGCGACGATCCGGCCGCTAGTCCTTCGTGGCGAACAGGGGGTCGGGGCGTCCCTGCACGTCGACGTCGACCGCCAGAAGATCTCCGGGTGTGAAGCCGTCGCGCCCCGGACCCGCCGGCGCCGAGCCCGCATCGCCGATCGTCGTGATGTAGAGCGTCGACAGATCCGGTCCGCCGAACGCCGGCATGGACGGCTTGGCGACCGGCAGCTCGATGCGCCGGTCGACGACGCCGTCCGGCGTGACCCGGATCACGGCCGAACCGTGGACCGAGGCCGACCAGTAGCAGCCGTCGGCGTCGAGACAGGCGCCGTCGGGCTTGCCCGGCAGGTCGCGGTAGTCGAGGAACTCCCGGGCGTTCGACCGGCGGCCCGTCTCGACGTCGTAGTCGGCGACCACCACGATCCGGTTGGCCGTGTCGGCGAAGTACATCACGCCGCGATCGGGATCGAACGCCGTCCCGTTCGGTACGCCGATCTCGGACAGCAGCGGCGTGACGGTGCCGTCGCCCTCGATGGAATAGAGGGTGCCGGTGCGGCGGCGATCCCGGGTGTTCGGCCACATCGTGCCGATCACCAGACGGCCGGCCGGATCGGTGCGGCCGTCGTTGAACCGGTTGTGGCCCGGCTCCTCCACGTCGAGCCACGGGGTGACCTCGCCGCTCGGCCAGTCGAGCCAGGTGATCCGATGCTCGATCGCGAGGAGCAACCGTCCCGAGTCCGCGGTCAGCGCCACCGCGCCCGGACGGGCGCCGACGTCGCGCTGCTCGTCCACGCCGGTCGCCGGGTCGTAGCGATGCACCGCCTTCCCGTCGATGTCGACCCAGTAGAGGACCTGTTCGGCCTCGCTCCAGATCGGGCACTCGCCGAGCAGCGTGTCGCCGGTGACGGCCTGGCGGACCTCGGTCATGCCGGAACGCGCTCGGGATCGAAGAACGGGGCGTCGCCGTCGATCTCGAGCCGCCGGATGACGCGGCGATGGGGCCAGTGATCCGCCGCGGCGCGGTGCAGCGTCGACCGCTCGTCCCAGATCGCCAGGTCACCCTCGGTCCACGACCAGCGGCAGTGCAGCGCAGGGTCGGTCACGTGGTGGTCGATCAGGTCCAGCACGGTGCGGCCTTCCTCGGCGGAGAGTTCGTTGATGTGGGAGATGAAGTTCCGGGCCCAGACGAGCGCCCGCTTCCCGGTCTCCGGGTGGGTCCGCACCATCGGATGCACGACCGGCGGGTACTCCCGGCGGAGGTCGTGGACGAGGTGGTGGTCCGGGTCGCCGGTCTTCTCGATCATCCGGCGGACGAATCCCGTGTTGTCGTGGGTCACCGTGAGGCCGCACAGGAACGCCTGCATGACGGGCGAGAAGGCCTCGTAGGCGGCGGTCGCCGAGCACCACAGGGTGTCGCCGCCCCGCTCCGGCCTCACCTCCATGTGCAGGATCGCGAACGCCGGCGGTGTCGGCGTCCAGGTGACGTCGGTGTGCCACAGGTCGGCCTTGTTCGGGCTGTCGGGGCCGTCCTCGATGACCGTCATCGTCGGCTCGGTGGCACCGAGGAGCCGGGCGACGGGAAACACGCTCGGCGTGCCGAGTTTGCGGCCGAGGGCGAGTTGCTCCGCCTCCGTCAGTGACGCATTCCGGAAGAACACGACCTGGTGCTCGAGGAGGGCGGCGCGAACCGGCTCGATGTCGAGGTCGGGATCGACGAGGTCGACGCCACGAATCTCGGCACCGAGCGCGCCGGCGACGGGAACGATCTCCATGCGGCGGACGGTACTACCCCGCCGGGAACGGTTCAGAAAACCGTGTAGCCGCCGTCCACACAGACCTCCTGGCCGGTGTGGAACGTCTGGCTCGGGTCCGCCAGCCACGCGCCCACTTCGCGGAACTCGCTCGGCTCGGCCCAGCGGCGCACCGGCGTGCGCCGCGTGGTGACCTCGCGGAAGCGATCGTTCGCGTACGGAGCCGCGGCGAGCTCGGTGATCGTCCAGCCGGGGAGTAGCGAGTTCACCCGGATCTGGTGGCGGGCCAGCTCGACGGCCAGCGCCCGCACCAGCCCGTTCACCGCCGTCTTCGCCGTGCCGTAGGCCTGGTTGTTGGCCGCGCCGTGGATGGAGGAGGTGGACGAGACGCCGACGAGGCTGCCGCCCTCGCCCTGGTCGACGAGATGGCGGGCGGCTTCGCGGAACGTGAGGAAGACACCGTCCAGGTTCACCCGCATGACCGTGCGCCAGCTCTCGAGGGAGAGGTCGAGGATGGACCCGCCGATGCCGCCGTGGCCGGCGTTGGCGAAGCAGCCGTCGAGCCGGCCGAAGTCCTCCCGGCTGCGGTTCATCGCGTCGACGACCTCCTCCTCGTCGGCGACGTCGACCACATAGGCGCGGGCGGTGCCGCCACGCGCCTCGAGCGCGGCGACGGCGTCGGCGTTCTTGTCCTGTTTGCGGCCCCAGATCGCCACCGCACCGCCCGCGTCGACGATGCCCTCGGCCATACCGAGACCGATGCCGCCGTTGCCGCCGGTGATGACGAAGACCTTGCCCGAGAGATCGACCATGGACGGAGCGTAGGTCAACGTGACCGCCGGCCGATTCCCGGCGAGACTCGGTCATGGACGCATGGCAGGTGACCGCGACCGGCGAGCCGCACGACGTGCTCGCCCGCGTCGACATCGAGCCGCCGGTGCCCGGTCCGGGAATGGTCCGCTTGCGCGTCGACGCCGCCGCCGTCGGGTTCCCCGACGTGCTGATGTGTGCCGGTACCTATCTCTTCACGCCGGCCCGGCCCTTCACGCCGGGTCAGGAGGTCGTCGGCGTGGTGGACGCCGTCGGGGAGGGCGTGGACGACGCGCTCACCGGCACCCGTCAGATGGGCGTGACCGCGTTCTACCTCGGTGCCGGCGGACTCGCCGAGCAGTGTCTTGCTGCCGCGAACACCATCTTCCCGGCGCCGCCCGACCTCGACGACGAGACTGCGGCGGGATTCCACATCCCGTTCGTGACGGCGTGGAACGCGCTGGTCGACCGGGCCGCGATCCAGCCCGGTGAGAACCTCGTCGTCCTCGGCGCCGCCGGCGGGAGTGGCTCCGCCGCGGTACTGCTCGGGAAGAGCCTCGGTGCCCGCGTGGTCGCCGTGGCCGGAGGTGTCGACAAGGCATCGTTCTGCGCCGGCCTCGGAGCCGACGAGGTGATCGACCACCACACGATCGACGATCTGGCGACCACCATCCGGGAGGTCACCGATGGCTCGGGCGCGGCCGTCGTCTTCGACCCGGTCGGCGGGGAGACCGGCGAACGGATGGCCAAGGCGATGGCCAACCACGGACGGCTCCTGCTCGTCGGCTTCGCCTCGGGGCGCTGGCCGGTGATCGATCCGGCGCGGATGGTCACGGGCAACTTCTCGACGATGGGCGTCTACGCGGGGGCGTACGACCGACCCCACGTGGAGGCGATCTACGACCGGCTGCTGGACCGACGGCGTGACGGCTCGCTCGGTTCGATCCCGGTGCGGCCCCATTCCTTCGACGCCGTTCCCGAGGCGCTGTCGTCGCTGGCTGGCCGGTCGGCGACCGGCAAGGCCATCATTCACGTCGGAGGCACCTGATGGCCGAGCCCTTGTACTACGACCCGTTCGACTTCGACGTCGATCGGCGGGCCCACGACGTGTGGCGCCGCATGCGGGACGAGGCGCCGCTGTACCGCAACGAGAAGCACGACTTCTACGCGCTCACCCGCTACGACGACGTGCTGACGTGCCTCCTCGACGCCGACACCTACGTGTCCCGCTTCGGCACGACCCTCGACCTGATGAGCGACCAGGTGTTCCCGATGCCGATGTTCATCTTCCGGGACCCGCCGGAGCACACCCTGCTGCGCAAGCTCGTGAGCCGGGCGTTCACGCCGCGCAAGATCGACGGTCTGGAGGCCCGCATCGAGCGGGTGTGCGCCCGGCTGTTGGACCCACTGGAGGGTCTGTCCACCTTCGACTTCGTCCAGACGTTCTCCTCGCTCGTGCCGCCGACGGTGATCCTCGCCCTCCTCGGGTTCCCGGAGGGGCTGGAGACCGAGATGCGGGCGTCGGTCGACAACACGATGGCGATCGACGAGAACGTGTCGACCGGGAGCCGGGCGGTGATCGAGGGCGAGAACATCGGCAGCGTCGTCTACGAGCTCATCCCCGACCTCTGCCGGCAGCGGCGGGCGGAGCCCCAGGACGACCTCATCACGGTGCTCGCCACTCACGAGCGCGAGCTGCTGGACGGCACCACCCGGCCGCTCACCGACGAGGAGATCATGGGCTACGTCGCCCTCATCGCCGGCGCGGGCAGCGAGACGGTGGCCCGGATGCTCGGGTGGGCCGTCGTGCTGCTCGCCGATCACCCGGAGCAGCTCGCGATGCTGGGCGAGGACGAGGCCCGCATCCCGAACGCGGTGGAGGAGATCCTCCGCTACGAGGCCCCGTCACCGGTGCAGGGGCGGCGGACCATGCGCGATGTCGAGTTCCACGGCGAGACCGTGCCCGCGGGCTCGAACCTGCTGCTCGTCAACGGCAGCGGCAACCGCGACGAGCGCCACTTCGCCGACGCCGACCGGTTCGACATCACCCGTGACATCGACCGCCACCTGTCGTTCGGCTACGGCGCCCACTTCTGTATCGGCGGCGCGCTCGCCCGCCTGGAGGGCCGCGTCGGCCTCGAGCAGATGGTGCGACGGTTCGGCGCCTGGGACGTGGACCACGACGCCCTCGAGTGGGTCCACACCTCCACCGTGCGGGGCTACAAGTCGGTCACCCTGCATCTCTGAGCTCAGGTACCGGTAACCGTCTCGGCCTTCCAGGCCCGGACGAGTTCGCCGAGGCGGGCGACCTCGTCGGGATGATCGGCGGCGACGTCCGTCTGCTCGTAGGGATCGTCGCCGAGATGGTGCAGGGCGATCGTGGCGTCGGACCCGTACGCCGCCACGTACTTCCAGTCGCCGTCGCGGACCATCACGTAGCCGCGTTCGGGATCGGCGGCCTCGGCGAACGCCGGATGGTGGGCGCCGTCGGCCCCGGCATCGAGCATCGGGACGATCGAGGCGCCCGGGAGCCCGGGCTCGGCGCCCGCTCCGATCCAGTCCAGCACCGTCGGCCAGATGTCGACGCCGGCCGCGACGGGTGTCGCGATCCGGGTGCCGGCCGGGGAGCCGGGGCTGCGGACGAGGAACGGCACCCGCACGGACTCCTCGTGCCACACGTACTTGTTCATCAGGCCGTGGCTGCCGCCCATCTCGCCGTGGTCGCTGGTGAAAATCACGAGGGTGTCCTCGTCGCGGCCGAGGGTGCGGAGCTCGTCGAGGAGCCGACCGACCTCGTGGTCGAGCTGGGTGACCATCGCGGCGTAGAAGCGCCAGAAGTCCTCGATCGATCGGCCGTAGCGCAGATAGTTCGGATCCTCGGTGACGGGCTGCGGACTCGCCGGGCTGTAGGTCGGTGTGAAGACCTGGTCCGGTTGAGTCACGTTGGGCCGCAGCGAGATGTCGACCCCGGCGTACATCGCCTCGTACTCGGGCAACGGCTCGAGCGGGTAGTGGGGATTGAGAAAGCTGACGAACATGGCGAAGTCCCGGTCGGTCGGGATCTCCCGGAGCCGTTCGATCGCGAGGTCCGCGGTGGCGACGGTGCGATGTCCGCCGACGAACTCGCGGCAACCGCCGTTCTCGTCCCAGAACCGGATGCCCTCGCGATAGCTGTTGTAGCTCTGGTAGCCGATGAAGCGCTCGAAGCCGCAGCGTTGCTCGGCGAGCACGGCCATGTCGAAGAACTCGTACAGGTGCCACTTGCCGACATAGCTCGTCCACAGACCGGCGTCGCCGAGGGCGTCGGCCAGGCAGCGGGTGCCCGGCGCGGGGCCCATACCGAAGTTGGTCACGCCGGAGTCGGAGGCGTAGCGGCCCGTGTTGAGCACGCCGCGGTACTGGGTGCAGACCGGGAACTCGACATAGGCGTCGGTGAACATCGTGCCCGCCGCGGCCAGGGCGTCGAGGTTCGGTGTGGCGATGTCGGGGTGGCCCGTGCACCCGAGCGCCCACGCCTGGAGCTGGTCCGCCAGGATGAACAGGACGTTGCGCCGCGCCGCTCGGTCTCCGGCCATGCCGCTCATGTGATCGTGAACGTGGCCGATGACTCGCCGCTCGGGGCGTAGCCGATGCGGTGGGCGAGCGACCGCACGGTGACCGTCTGCCCCGCGTCGAGCCGGATCGGTTCGTGGTACACGAGCCAGCGGGGTTCGTCGCCGGACTCGGTGGTCCAGCCGATCGACGCACCCTGCGTGTCGCAGTGGAGTTGGAGCAGCACCGGACCGGCGAACTCGCCGCCGTCCGGCGAGTCGGTGCGCCCGCTCTCGGTCTCGTTGTGGACGACGAACTTCGGCCCGCCGGTGATGGGTTGCACGCGGCCGGGCCACATCATGTCGATCATCACGTTCTCGGTGACGAAGCCGAGATCACCGACCTCGGTCTGCCACGCGTCGAGGGCGGCGCGATGACGCTCGAGCACGTCGCGGTGGGCGGGATCCGCGGCGAGATTGTCGATCTCGTAGGGGTCGGCCTCGGTGTCGTACAGCTCCTCGGCCGGCCGGGTGGAGGCCATGAACCGGGCCTGGGTGTCGTCGAGTTCGTCGGCCACGTGGAGCCGCCACAGCTCCTCCATGATCGGGTGGTGGTTGCGATAGCTGACCCACCCGACGTAGGGGTCGTTCGGGAAGCTGTGGCGGATGTACTTCCAGCGGGTGTCGCGGCTGGCGCGCACCATGTCGTAGTGCTGGTCGAACCGGTCCCGGGTGGCGAACACATAGTCGTGCCCGCCGCCCCCGTCCGCGGCGGCGCCGAGGAACGGCTTGCCGTGCAGGTGGGGCGGCACCGTCACGCCGGCCATCGACAGGAACGTCGGCCCCAGGTCCATCACGCTCAGGAGCTCGTCGTGGCGCGTTCCCGGCTCGATCTCGCCCGGCCAGCGGACGATCATCGGACTGTGGATCCCGCTGTCGTAGGGCCAGCGCTTGCCGCGGGGGAGCGGGCCGTGGTCGGTCCAGATGAAGACCGCCGTGGAGTCGGTCAGTCCGTCCTCCTCGAGCTGGTCGAGGAGCTCGCCGACGATCCGGTCGTTGTGCTCGATCGACGCGTAGACCCGGGCCAGTGACTCCCGGACCTTGCCCGTGTCGGGGAAGTAGGGCGGCACGATGACCGTGTCGAGGTCGATGTCGTTCTCGTCGAACTGGGTGCCTTCCCAGCTCTGACTCTCGTGGGTGGCCCCGAGGTTGAACTGGGCGAGGAACGGCTGATCGGCGTCCGGACGATGGCGCCAGTGGGCGGTGCCGTCCTCCATCCAGGGGTTGCTGGTCTCGTCCCAGACCGTCACCGGCGCGGTGAACTGGTAGTCGTGCTTGCCGTCGTTGGTGCACCAGTAGCCGGCCGCCCGCAGATACTCGGGATAGCAGCGCACATAGTGGGGGATGACCGCCTCGTAGCCGTTCATCCCCTGATCGCGGTAGGTGATCGTGCGCATGTGGTGGGTGCCGAGGCTCACCGGATGCATGCCGGTCATCACCGCGCTGCGGGTCGGCGAGCACACCGGGGCCGGGGTGAACGCGTTGGGCCACATCCCGCCCTCGGCGGCGAGCCGGTCGACGTTGGGCGTGCGCACCGGATGGCCGTAGCAGCCGAACCAGGGGGTGCAGTCCTCGAACGAGATGCTCAGGATGTTCGGTCGACTCATGACAGCGCCGTCACCCCCATCGCGAACTCTCCCGCGGCAGCGTAGAAGAGATGGGCCGACCCGTCGTCGTCCCGGAACACGAAGGGGTCACGGAGCGCATGCTGCGGCTCCGGGGTGGGGCCGGGGAACGAGTCCGTCACCTCGAGGTCGGCGCCCTCCCACGCCTCGACGGGACGGAGCACCTCCTCCACCTGGCCCGGTGTCCAGGTCGTCCAGTCGTCGGTCAGCTCGATCGATCGTCGTTTGATCCGCTCCGGTGGATCGACGAACGAGGTGAAGTAGACGTCGAGCCGATCCCCGACCCCGCCACCGAGAACCAGGTCGAGGCCGACATGGCGGGCGATGTCGTCGCTGAGCACCCGTCGGTGCTCCCAGCCGGTGAGTCCGTCGGGTGAGCGCCAGAGCCAGTCCTGCATCGAGATCCCGTACCAGGCATCCGGCCGGCGGATCATGCGCAGATACGGCGAGGTGATCACCGTGTCGTCGCGGAGGGTGAAGCGTACGCCGTCGGTCGACTCGGCGATCAGGGTTCCCTGGAGGTAGCCCCGCGCGTTCCCCCAGAAGGGCTGCCCCGTGTTCGCGTCGTCGTCGAACAGACAGTGGAAGTACATCCGCAGTCGCCCGTCGACCTCGTGCACGTCGGGTGACGCGACATGCGGAATCGGCCCGGCCGCCGGCGTGTCGTCGATGTGGAGCACGCCGCCCTCGTGCAGGGTCCACGGCCCGGCGAGGTGATCGGCGTGGGCGAGGCGAATGTGGCTGCCGCAGTGGTGGGCGAAGTAGAGGAGGTAGCGACCGGGAAGATCCACCCAGTCGGGGCGGCGGATCACCGACGGCCCGTTGATGTTGACCATCCCGTGGCAGTGCTCCATGCCCGGCGTGTCGCCATCGAGGATGCGGTGCCTCGTGCCGGTCACGAGTCGAGTTCGATCATCCGCTCGAAGAGGCACTCGTAGCGCAGATAGCTGGACTGGCGTTCGGATCCCTCGACGGGGTCGGCCAGGGCGGACATCTGGATGAGACGCCAGCCGTCCTCGATCGCCTTCACCCCGGTGCGATACGGCGGCGCGCCCTCCTCCTCGGACAGGCCGGGCCCGGCGCCCAACGTGCCGTCGTGGAATGCCCACGCGATCACCGGGCTCGTGATCGCCGAGTTGCTCGTGTAGAGGTGCAGCAGCTGCTGGCGGGCCGTCATCGGCTGCCGTCCTCGAGCAGTGCATCCTCGAGCAGTGCGGCGCGGCGTTCGGTACGGGTGTGGTACCAGTCGACATCGAACTCGTCGTCGCCCGACAGATAGCGCCAGAGGCTCACCCGCTGGATGGTGTCGAGCCGATCCTGGCCGGCGACGGTCCACGGGTGGGCCCGCCGCAGGTGGCTCGCCACCGTCTCCTCCTGCGCCATCGTGGCGAACATGTGATCCCAGTTGCCCGACGTCGCCGCGTCGTAGTCGCTGGTGTCCCACTTGCGGACCTGACGCTCGCTCGGGTTGATGCGCACCTTGAACATCCAGCGGTCGTCGTCGGACGGGTTCGCCTGGCCCGCGTGCCAGAGGCCGTGATGGAAGATCAGCACCGTGCCGGCTTCACCGGCGTAGAACTGCTCGCCGACGATGTGCTGATAGCGGGCCACGCTGTTCTCGTGGACCATCCGCAGATGGCTCCCCGGCACGAATCGGGTGCCGCCGGCGCCGGGGGCGAGCGCCCGGGGGAAGTAGAACACCTGGATGTCGAAGGTCGGGTCGAAGCTGTCGATCGCCGCATCACAGTGGAGGTCCTGGAAGCCCTGCGACCCGGACGGGATGTAGTGGCAGAACTGGTGGTCGTAGATCGGATCGTCACCCACGAGTGACCGGATCGCGCCGGCGAGGACCGGCAGGTCGTAGATCTGCCTGATCGCGCTGTCGTTCGGCCAACAATCGGCGAGCGGTGTGCCGGAGCGGGGCCGCAGCGGGTTGCCCTCGAAGGGAGCGAAGTCCTTCAGCTGCTCGAGTTCGAGCATCGCCGCATCGTTGAGCTCGGGCGGGACGAGACCGTCGAAGCGGAGGAAACCGTCGGCGACGAATCTCGCCATGTCCAACGTCGACAGGAGAACGGGTTCAGCCATGGCCGGAGACTACGCGGCCGCACCCGCTCCGGGCGAAGGCACTCGCCCCGGCGTGGGGTCTTCAGTTGTCAAGGTGCGAGACGACGGTCAGTTCCGTGCCGTGGTCATGCCGCGTGGGGCGTGATGTGGGCGGGTTCTGGTGTCGTGGGGAAGTCGTGGGTGGGGAAGTGCGGTTGTTTGTCGGCGGGTGGGGCGCCGGGTGGTCGGATGGTCCAGCGGCCGTTTGTCCGGTGGAGGGTGTGGCCGCGGTCGTGGATGTTGTGGTGGCAGCGGGTGCAGACGAGGACGAGGTTGTCGATGTCGGTGTCGCCGTGGTGTTCCCAGTGTTCGATGTGGTGGGCTTCGCAGCGGTCGGGGGTGGCGCCGCAGCCGATGCAGCCGCGGTCGCGGGCGATGAGGGCGCGCCATTGGGTGAGGGTGGCGTGGCGGTGGTCGCGTCCGACCCAGATGGGGTTGGCGGGCCCGTTGAACAGGATCGGCGTGATGGTGGAGACGCACAGGAGCCGGTCGAGGACCGATGCGGGGAGTGGTTGTCCGTCCTGGACCAACGAGGCGAGCGGGCTGCCGTCGTCTGAAGTCATGGCGGCGATGTCGATGAGGACAGTGACGTTGGACTTCGGATGCGGTGGCCGGTCGCCTTCGCGGCGCGCGCCGGTGATGAGTTGGGTGACGGCGTCGGCGAGGCGCTGGTCGAGGGTGCGGGCGGTTGCGGGGTCGGCGTTGCGGCCGCCGTCGTCGTTCCAGAGTGTTTGTTCGAGTCGGTTGATGTCGGCGTCGAGGAGTGCCCCGGTGGTTTGATCGACGCCGAGGAGGAACATGCGCAGCCCGGTCGCCTTGTCGTCCCAGCGCTTCAGGGTGCGGGCGCGTCGTTGGGCGTCGTGATCAGGCTTCGGGTCTTTGCGGGTCCGCTTCGCGATCCATTCGGTGGTGCGCTTGGCGAACAGGTCCGCCGGCGACGCCTCCGCGATCTCCACGAGCTCGGCGTCAGCCAGTTCGGGGTCGATCTCGCGGCCGGCCTTGGTGAGCGAATGGGCGTGCTCGACCGTGATGCGCCCGTCGCGTAGCGCGGCTGCCGCACGCGGCATGTCGGCCAACCCGTGCGCGGTCCGCGCCGCCCGATGCGCGGTCTTGCCGGAGACGCGCCCGTGGGAGCGCAGCACACCGCGCCCGTCGAGACCGTTGTCGTCCAGCGAGTCGATCGCCCGTACCAGCCGCGCTTCGTAGTCGGCGACCGCGCCGCGGAATCGCCGCAGCTCCTCGACCCGGTCGACGAGCTCGGCGCGCGGGAGACCGTCGAGTCGGTCCTGTCGCATCGCCGTGATCGTCGCGGTGAACATACGATCACCATAGCGAACACACGTTCGCCTTCGCAACCCCTGAACAGGAAAAACTTCGCCGGGATCCGAAGCCTCCTAGTGTGCAGCCATGCTCGCGATCGAGGATCTGTTCCGTCCCGAACTCACGGAGCTGAACCGGCTGCCCTCCCGGCCGCCGCTGGAGCCGTACCGCGACGCGGACGGCGCCCGCGCCGGTGGTGGGTCGCCGTGGCGCCGATCCCTCGATGGCGCGTGGCGCTTCCGACTCGTGGACCGACCCACCGCCGCACCGGCCCGGTGGATGCATCCGTCGACCGATGACTCCCGCTGGCGCGAGGTGGCCGTGCCCGGATGCTGGACCCGCCAGGGGGTCGGCGATCTCCCGCACTACACGAACATCGTCATGCCGTGGCCCGAGCTCGCCCCACCCGAGGTGCCGGCGCAGAACCCGACCGGCCTCCACCGCACAACCTTCACGGTGCCTGCTGTGTGGCGCCGCCGCGACGTCGTGCTCCACCTGGGCGGGGCCGAGAGCATGGCCGTCGTCTGGTGCAACGGGCACTTCGTCGGGATGGGCAAGGACTCCCGGCTGCCGTCCGAGTTCGACCTGACGCCCCATCTCGTCGACGGCGAGAACCTGCTCGCGGTGATGGTCGTGCGCTATTGCGACGCGACGTGGATCGAGGACCAGGACCACTGGTGGCACGCGGGGCTGCACCGCTCGTGCTTCCTCGAGGCCCGGGGCCGGTCCCGCATCGACGACCTGACCGTGCAGGCCGACCTGGATCCGGTCACGGGCCGGGGCGCCTTGACGGTCGGCGCGTGGGCAACGGGCGCGGCGGCGTCGATCCGCGTGTCGCTCGAGACCGCCCGGGGTCGGCGCATCGGGAGTCCCCACGTCGCCCCCGTGGCAACCGCGGAAGGCGTCGGCCACTTCGAACAGCTCCTCCAGGCGTATGCCCATCCGGGCCCGACGGCGTGGGTCGAGGCGCCGGATCTGAGGATCGAGCCCTGGAGCGCCGAGTCGCCGACCCGCTACCGGGTCGTCACCGAACTGCTCGATGTCGGCGGTCGGGTCCTCGAGGCCCATGCGACGTGGACCGGGTTCCGGCGGGTCGAGATCCGCGACCGTCGCCTGCTGGTCAACGGTCGGCCGGTGATCCTCCACGGCGTGAACCGCCACGATCACCATCACGTGACCGGGAAGACCCTGACGGTCGACGAGATGCGGGCGGACCTCGTCACCATGAAGCAGCACAACGTCAACGCGGTGCGCACCGCCCACTATCCCAATGACCATCGGCTCCTCGATCTCTGCGACGAGCTCGGCCTGTATGTGGTCGACGAGGCGAACGTGGAGAGCCACGCCCGGCTGGCGTCACTGTCGAGGGACGACCGTTGGACCCATGCGATCGCCGAGCGCACGCGGCGCATGGTGCGGCGCGATCGCAACCATCCGAGCGTGATCGGTTGGTCGCTGGGCAACGAGTCGGGCCACGGCCCCGGCCACGACGCGGCGGCCGGCTGGGTTCGTCGCGTCGACCCGACCCGGTTCGTCCAGTACGAGGGCGCCATCCAGGGGCGCTTCGCGGTCAACTCGCTCGACGACGGTTCGGCCACCGCTCGCCCGCCGACCGCGGCCGAGCGCCGGGTGACCGACGTGGTGTGCCCGATGTACACCCCGATCGACGTGATCGTCGGGTGGGCCCGCTGGGCCGAGCGGACCGGGCTCGACGACCGGCCGTTGATCCTGTGCGAGTACTCCCACGCGATGGGCAACTCCAACGGCTCGCTCGCGGCGTACGTCGAGGCCTTCCACACCGAACCGGCGCTGGCCGGCGGGTTCATCTGGGACTGGCGGGATCAGGGTCTCGCGGAAACGGACGAACAGGGCCGGTTCTACTGGGCGTACGGCGGTCACTTCGGCGAGGACGTCCACGATGCCAACTTCTGCATCAACGGCCTCGTCGGCCCGGACGGCACACCCCATCCCGCGATGCGCGAACTGTTGTGGGCGACGCGCCCGGTCACGACCGCCGCGGTCAGCGGGCGCCGCGTGCGGGTGACCAACCGTCGGCACTTCGTGTCCACCGCGGACCTGCGGCTGCGGTGGTCGCTCGACGTCGACGGCCGAACCGTGGAGTCGGGCACGCTCGACGTCGACGTCGCGGCCGGCGCGTCGAAGACGATCCTCATCCCCTGGACGACCCGGATTCCCCCGGAGGTCGAGGCGCGCCTGCTGATCGAGTGGGTGACCCGGCGCGCCACCGACTGGGCCGAGCGGGGTCATGTGGTCGGCTGGGATCAGCTCGATGTGCGAAGCGGGGCGACCACGCCGGCGCGAACCCGCGCCCGGCGGCCCGTCCGGGTGGAGACCGGCGACCACGGGATCACGGGGGTGTGGCTCGGTGATCGACCGGTGATCGTCGGCGACGTCACCGCGACGTTGTGGCGGGCGCCCACCGACAACGACGGGGTGAAGCAGGGCTGGATGAGCGGCGTGCAGGGCACCCGCCTCCGCTGGCTGAAGCTCGGTCTCGACCGGCTGGATGCCCGCACCGATCGGGTGGCCCGGCGGGCGACGGTCGACGGCGAGACGATCACGCTCTCGCGTCGTCTGGTCGGCCCCCGCGGCGAGGCGAAGCACCGCACGGTCGTGACGGTCGACGACCGCGGCGCGCACTTCGCCGAACGCATCGAGGTGCCCCGGGAGTGGACGGACCTGCCCCGTGTGGGTGTGCGGTTCGAGACCCCGGCCGAACTCGAGCGACTCGAGTGGTTCGGCCCCGGCCCCGACGAGACGTATCCGGACCGGCGGTCGAGCGGTGTGGTGCGCCGGTGGACGTCCACCGTGGACGAGCAGTACCACGAATACGTCGTGCCGCAGGAACACGGAGCGCACGAGACGACGCGCTGGTTCGCCCTCACCGACGGGCGCCGGCGGGGCCTGCGGATCGACCTGGACGAACCGATGTCGTTCTCCGCCCGGCGACACCACGACGCGGCGATGACCGCGGCCCACACGATCGCCGAGCTGGTGCGGGCCGACACGACCGAGGTGCACATCGACGCCGCCCAGCGCGGCCTCGGCACCGCCGCGTGCGGGCCGGACACGTTGCCGCCCTATCTCGTGCGGCCCGGCACGTACCGCTTCGGCTGGTCCGTCTCGGGTCTGTGAGCCGCCGGCGCCGACCGGCTCAGAGCGTCCAGCCGCCGTCGATGAGGTGGGTGGTGCCGGTCGTGAAGGTCGACTCGTCGCTGGCCAGGTAGACGGCGAGCGCGGCGATCTCTTCCGCCGTCCCGAGGCGGCCCATCGGCTGGCGGCCGACGAAGTCGGCGCGGGCCTGCTCGGCACCGCCCGGCGTGCCGGCCCCCTGGGCGGCGATGCGGTCGTCGAGCGACGGCGTCTGGATCGTGCCGGGGCAGATGGCGTTGCAGCGGATCCCGTCGCCCACGAAGTCGGCGGCGACGGCCTTGGTGAAGCCGATGATCGCCGCCTTGGTCGTGCCGTAGACGAAACGGTTCGGTGCGCCCTTGATACTGCTCGCCGCCGACGACATGTTGATGATCGAGCCACCGCCGGCCGCCAGCATCGCCGGCAGCAGGGCCCGGGTCACCCGGTACATCGAGGTGACGTTGAGCTCCATCGAGAACGCCCACGCGTCGCCGTCACAGTCGAGGATCGTCCCGTGGTGCACGAAGCCGGCGACGTTGAACAGGATGTCGACGGCGCCGATCTCGGCCGCGAGCGCGGCGACCCCGTCGTCGTCGGTGACGTCCAGCCGCTCGGTGCGCACGCCGACGAGCCCCTGCAGGCCCGCCGCGTCGATGTCGGTGGCGATCACCTCGGCGCCCTCGGCCGCGAAGCGCTCGGCGGCGGCCCGGCCGATCCCCTGAGCCGCCGCGGTGACGAGGGCGGTCTTGCCGTCGAGTCTCATGGGGTGTCGTCCTCCAGGTCGTAGATCCGCAGTGCGGTCGTCCGTCGAATGGTGTCGCGTTCGTCGTCGCTCAAGGGGGCGAGGAGGATGTCGGTGGCGTCGCGCCACGACCGATGGGTCGCGGCGCGTTCGACGACCGGCCAATCGCTGCCCCACAGGATCCGCTCGGCGCCGAAGCACTCGAGCGCGTGGTCGAGCACCGGCGCGAGCTCGTCCTCGGACCATCGTTGCGGGTCCGCCTCGGTGACGAGGCCGCTGAGCTTGCACGTCACGTTCTCGGAGGCCGCGAGGGCCGCGAGATCGCGCCGCCAGTCGGCGAGCTGCCCCGTCGCGATCGGTGGCTTGCCGCAGTGATCGAGCACGAGGCGGGTGTCGGGGGCGGCGCGGGCCAGCGCGATCGCATCGGCGAACTGGTTCGCCGTGATGCAGATGTCGAACACGAGGTCGGCTGCGCCCACGGCCCGCACCCCGTCGACGAAGCCGGCCGAGCGTGCGAACCCCGCCGCCTCGCCCTGGACGAGTCGGCGGATGCCGACGATGCCGTCGAGGCCGAGCTCGTCGAGATGGCGGGCCACGGCGGCGCCGCCCGCCTGGACCGGTGCCCACACGACCATGCCGGCGAAGTCCGCTTCGCCGCCGCACATGTCGGCGACCCAGCGGGCCTCGGCTGCACCCATGCCCTCGTCCGCGTCCGCCTCCACGAAGAGGAAACGGCTCGGCGGATCGTCGACTGTCGTGTCGCGATAGTCCGCCAGCGTGGCCCGCGACGGCAGCGCGGGTTCGCCGTCGAGCCAGCCGTGTTCGATGCCGTCGTCCCAGAAATGGACGTGGGCGTCCACATAGGCCATCGCCGGATCGTAGGACCGAGCCAGCGGCGCCGCGTCAGGTGAAGGGTTCGAGATCGGCCAGCGTGATCGACCGGCCGGAGTCGGGCGGCCACTCGAAGGGCCCGGGGTCGGTGAACGCCGCCCACGGCCCGGTCACCTCGAAGGTCTCGCCCGGATTGCGCTGCGAGCTGAAGTAGAGGCGGGTGCCGGACGGGTCGAAGGCCGGGCCGCAGATCTCGGAGTTCTCGACACCCTCGACCTGCACCACCGGAAAGGTGGTGCCGTCGGGCCGCACGAGCACGATCTGCATGTCGCCACCGTCCTCGGCCACATAGATCACGCCGTCGTCGGACACCTCGAGGTTGTCGACGCCCGACAGGATGCTGTTGACGTGGATGGTCGGGTCGTGGATGACCGCGAGCGTGTTCGCGACGGGGTCGTACTCCCACACCTTGTTGTCGCCCTTGGTGGTGAAGACGATCTTTCCGTGGGCGAGATCGATGCCCTCGCCGCCCGCGAAGGTCTTGGTGTCGGCCACCTGCTCACGACACTTCGTGGTGGCGGCCAGCGGGTCGGGGACGGGCGCCCATACGAGGGTGCCCGCCGTCGGTTCGGTCATGATCTCGAGCACGCCGGCGGAGAGATCGCCCCAGGTCGTGGGGATGAATCGGTAGAAGCCACCGTCGGAACGGTCCTCGGTCATGTAGACCGCCTGGCCGACCGGATCGCAGGCCGCGGCCTCGTGGGGGAAGCGCCCCATCAGTTCGCGCTTGACGCCCGGTACCGCGCCCAGCGGGTCGCATTCCCACACGAACCCGTTGTCGTGTTCCTCGCAGCTGAGCCAGGTCTCCCACGGTGTCTTGCCACCCGCACAGTTGATGAACGTGCCGGTCAGGCAGTTCCCGGCGTCGGTGATGTTGCCGGCCGCGTCGAAGCGGATGAAGCCGACGCCCCCGTTGAGTTCGCTGTTGGAGACATAGGACCAGCCGCCGTCCGGGAGCGCGAAGCAGGCGCCCCCATCGGGCCAGATGTGCCACTCGTAGGCCGTGCCGGCGACCGTCGTGCCGGTGGTGGCCACGCTCCGGCTGGTGAAGAACGGGTGCAGCTTCAGTCCGTGGGCGTTCGCGGCGAGCAGCCCGACCGGATCGCACGCCGAGAGCACCGCGGCGCCACCGAACACCACGGCGGCCGACCCGAGCGAGCTCGCCCGCAGGAACCCGCGCCGGCTCACGTCGCGTCTCACGATTGACTGATCCACAGGTCCCCCTCGGTTGCCATTGCCCACCCAGAGTGGCAGCAATCGGTCGATGCCGCATCTCTGGCGACGATCGGCGGACGCGGTTCGTGCTAGTGATGTCGGCGCCACCCCCGGCGAATCGGAACGCGGCCTCGCCGCGAAAATCGGAGACAGCCCATGAGCAAGACCGCGATGATCGGCACGCTGACCGCGCAGGACGGCAAGGCCGACGAGATGGAGGCCGTGCTCGCGACCATGGTCGACGCGGCGACCGAGGAACCGGGGACGGAGGTCTACGCCTACTTCCGCGCGCCGGATGACACGTTCCACTTCTTCGCGATCATGACCGACGAGTCCTCCATGCAGGGCCACGGGCAGAGCGAGGCGATGCAGGCGGCCATGCAGGCGTTCATGCCGCTGATGGCGGCGCCGCCGAACATGACCCCCGCCCGGCCGGTCAAGGCCATCGGCCTCGACGTCTAGACCGCGCTACGTCCGCCGACGGCGGAAGTGCGCCATGAAAACGCCCGGCGCGAGTTCGGTGTCTTCGCCGCGGGTGAACCCCTCGCCGACATAGAGGGCGACGGCGGGTGCGTTGGCCGCGCCGGTCGACACCGTGGTCTCACGGGCCGCCGGTACCGCGCGGACGAGGCCGCGACCGAGCCCGCGACGGGCGAACGCCGGGTCGATCGCGAGCCGGTCGATGTCGACGGTGTCGCCGTCCTGGGTCCAGGCGATGACGCCGGCAAGCGCGTCGTCCACGAACGCGCCGAGCCAGGTCAACCCACGCTGGTGCCGCACGTCCGCTGCCGTCTCCTGGAGGACGGGAATCCGGTCGAACCCGATGAGCTCGGCTTCGACCGTGTAGGCGGCTCGCTGGATCTCGACGATGCGGTCGGTCAGCTGGTCGTCTGCGGGGTCGATCCGCCGGATCATCAGGGCACGGTCGGGGGAGTGGTGGTCGTCGACGTGTCCTCAACGCCGATGAGCACCGAGTCGAGCCAGTTCACCTGGGCCTGGAAGACGGACACGCCCGGGCTGAACTCGGTGGTGAACAGGTCGAAGCCGTGGCCGACGCCGACATTCTCGAACAGCACGTAGCGAAGCCCGACGATGTCGGCCTGGTCGACGATCTCCTCGGTGTGCCAGTAGGGCACGACGGTGTCGGCGGTGCCGTGGGCGATGAACAGCGCCGGCTCGTAGTAGCCGTCCTCGCCGATGCGGTCGATGAACGTCGCCGCGTCGGGCGGCGTGTTCGCCCACTCGAACCCACCCCAGTTGTCGATCACCGCGTGTACGCGCGGTCGAGCGATGCCGTAGTCGTCGAGGGTGTAGCCGACGTAGAGCGCGGCGATCGACCCGGCGGAGTTGCCGACGAGCGCGGTGTTGTGCTCGCTGACATCGGGGCGCGCCTGGAGGAACTCGATCGCCATGATGAGGTCGTCGATGGCGGCGATCGCCGCCGTCGTCTGGTTCGAGGCCGCGGCGCCACCCACCGCGTCGAACAGCGGTTGGACCCGCGCCGACGGCACGGGCTTGTCGCCGGCCAGCCGATAGTCGATCGACGCCACGATGTAGCCGCGCCCGGCCAGCTCCTCGGCCCACTTGACGACCCGCGGTTGCGTCTTGTTGTTGGAGGTGAAACTCCCGCCGTGGATCACGACGGCGAGGGGGAAGATGGTCTGACCCGGCACAGTGGGGACGTAGAGGTCGAGGAGCAGGTCCTCGAACGTGCCGCCGTCGTCCACCTCGCCTTGCCCGTAGACGATGTCGGACTGCACGGTGTGGGGATAGGTGACGGTGAGTTCGGGCTTCCAACAGCCTGCGGCGAGCAGTGCGACCACCGTCGCGATCACACCGAGCCGACGCTGCATCGCAGTCACCGCGCCGACCGTAGTGGACGCCGCTCAGTTGTGTTCGCCGCTCCGCGCTCGAGCGGGTCGATCCCCACGCCGGGTCGCACCAGCCAGCCCTCATGTTCCGTCGTTCGACGAACCCGATCTTCTCGACTTTGGCAGCGCCGACATCGAACACTATGACCGTCCGCGCACGCGGGACGCTTCGCTGATCGTGTACTGGAGCCCTCGGGGTCGTAGGCTCTGACGCCGGTCTCGGGGAGGTCGTTCGGACATGGGACTTCTGACATGGAGACATGGCAGTCGTCGGTTGGTACCCAGCGTGACCGGGTTCGAGGCCGCGCCGCCGGGGGAGCGGGCATCCGGCTGCGATCCGTCCCCTGAAGACGACATGTCTGGACGCGTCGGTGCGATTCGGACCTGCGGGATCGCGATTGTCGTTGCGCTATTCACACTCGGATGCAGTAGCGGCAACGACCCGGCTGCGATGTCGATGGAGACTGCGGATGTCCAGTGCGGACTCGTCGCCGACGCTTACGAGCACATCGCGAGGTCCCGGAACCTGCTTGATTCGGCCGCCGGGGCGGAGGGTTTGGAGTCGCTGCGATCGGTTGTCGAGGCGGTGGAGGGCACCGAGTTGTCCACCCTGTTGCAACTCTCTGTGGCGGCGTCCGCCGCAAGGGCAGAAGGAGACGCGAGTGACTCCCGCGAGTGGGCGTCGGTGGTGCTTGAAGCCCGTCGTGCGCAGGCTGCAGTCGGGCTCTGGTGCATCGAGCACACGTCCGTCGAGGTGTCGGTCGACTTGGCCCTCAGGTTCCTGGAGCCCATGTGACGGCCAGCGAAGGCGCCGGAGAGGGCTCTCCACGAAGGTTCTCGAACAAGGCCGCCGCATTGGTAACCGGAACGGTGTTCGGGGTCGACGCGATCGATGAGATGTTGCCGTGACCCGTTGCTCTGCTCGGTCCGGGTCGGCCGGATTTTGGTCGGGCAGGCGGGATTTGAACCCACGACCTCCTCGTCCCGAACGAGGCGCGCTACCAACCTGCGCCACTGCCCGTGTGCAGACCCACGAGGTTACCGGGCGCGTTCGGCGATCGGTCGAGAAATCAGCTGCTGGCTTCGGCCACCGGGTGGCCGGCGAGCGCGGCCTCGACGGCCCGCAGCGTGCGGAACGCATCGAGCGGCTTGATCAGCCAGCCGTCGGCTCGGCCTTCGCGCGCGAGGAAGACGTCGACCTCGCGGTCGAGCAGCAACATGACGGGCCGGTCGTCGAAGTCGCCCATCTCGACGCGCTGTTTCACATCGAGGCACGCGGCGACGCCGCCCATGTTGCCGATCTGGAGATCCAGCAGCACGAGGGCCGGGTCGACCTCTTCGATGGCGGGGACGACGTCCACGCCGGCGCGGACCCGATGGATCAGGTGGACACCGCCGAGCGCGGCTTCCACGTCGTCGACGAGCCAGTCGGCGTCGGTGGCGAGAAGAATGTCCGTCACGGGTGCGAATCGTACACCGCCGCCGCCACGGCCCCCCTGTCCGGGCGGTGCCGCGTGTGGGCCATGAGCGGAAGGGGTTACGATGCGCCGGTGCTCGAGATCAACGCCTCCCGCTCCGACGACGGTGTCCAGGTCGATCTCGCCCCCGTGGGCGAGCTCGATGCGTACTCCGTGGCCCAGTTCCGGGAGGCGTTCGCCGAGCTTGCGGACGAAAAGCGCGTGGTCGTCAACCTGTCCGGCGTCCAGTTCATGGACTCGGCCGGCCTCGGCGCCCTGATCGGCGGCATCCGCCGGATCCGTGAGGCCGAGGGCCGCGTCGTCATATTCAGTGACCGCGAGGCCATCACGAAGCTGCTGCACACCACCGGCTTCGACCGCATCGTCCCCGTCAAGGACGTCTACGCCGACGCCGTGGCCGCCCTCGACGAAGACCCCGACGCCTGACGCGCTTCAGCTGGGGTCAGACCCCAGTTGAAGCGGTGAGGATGGCGGCGATCTGGGTGAGGGTTTCCACGTCGTGGACGTCGCTCGGGAGCAGGGGCACCCGCGCGAGCATGGCGTCCGGCGCGGTGGCGAGGAGCTCACCCACACGATCCTCGTCTCCGGCGGCCGCCGCGGCATGATCGGCGAGGGCGACGCCGAGCCCGGCCGCGTCGGTGTCGGCCAGCGTCGAACGGAGTTCGGCGGCGCGGTCGACGTCGACCGAGAGCGCCGGCAGCATCCGGTTCACCACGATCGCGGCGGCCCGCATGTCCGCCGCGCCGAGTCGATCGAGGAAGTACTTGGCCTCGCTCAGCGTGTCGGCCCGCGGTGACGCCACGAGGACGAAGGCGGTCGCATCGGCACCGAGCAACGAGAGCGTCGCGTCGGCCCGTTCCTTGAACCCCTCCTCCATCCCCTGGAACGCCTGGAAGAACTCGATGGCGTCGTCCACGACATCGGCGCCGACCACCCGCGAGAGCTGGCGGACCACGCTGCTGGCCGCCCGGTTCACCGCTCGCAGGACGCCCCGCTGGGGGCTGATCACCAGCTTGTAGATGGCGTTGTCCAGCAGCCGGGTGAGCAGCTTCGGCGCCTCGAGGAACGCGAGCGCGTCGCGGGTCGGCGGCGTGTCGACGACCACGAGGTCCCAGTCGCCCGACGCGTGCAGCTCGGCGAGCTTCTCCACCGCCATGTAGTCCTGCGTGCCGGACAGGCTCGTGGAGACGTTGACGTAGAAGCGGTTGTCGAGGATGCGATCGACCTGCGTGTCGTCGGCCGCGTGACGGCGGACGACGTCGTCGAACGTGGCCTTCGTGTCGAGCATCAGCGCGGCGAGGGTGCCGGGCCAGGGGCCGTCGATCACGGTCGGGTCGTTCGTCAACGCGCCGATCCCGAGGGCGTCGGCGAGCCGCTTGGCCGGGTCGATGGTGACGACGGCCGCCCGCCGCCCCATCTGCGCCGCGGCCATCGCGGTCGCGGCCGCGGTGGTGGTCTTGCCGACGCCACCGGTGCCGCAGCAGACGATGACGTCGCGTTGCTCGACGAGGTCCCGGTAGCTCACGCCCAGTCCTCCAGTGCGGTGAGCGAGTCGACGGCCGCGTCCGCCAGCCGGGCGATCTCGTCCGGCCCGAGGGAGGCGGCGAACAGCTGGGGGAGACGGATCTGGGCGAGCGGAAGCCGGGCCGCGACCCGGTCGAGTTGTTCGGTCTGGAGCGCGATCCGGTCACGCCGGAAGTCGGCGGCACGTCGGAGGTCGTCCTGCTCGGCGGGGCCGAGTGAGGCCGGCGGGGTCGCGTCGAGTCCGTCGACGGCGGGCAGGATCCCGTTGATCACGACTGGGCCCAGGGCGACACCGACGTCCTCCTCGATCGCGAACGACGTCTCGATCAACTCGTTCATCGGCGTCTCCTCGGGGATGCTCACGAGCATCGCCCGGCACCGGGCCGGATACTGCAGCATCTCGAGTACCTCGACCGCCTGCCGGTTGAGCACGCCGGTGCGCGCCGCGTCGCGCACCCCGGCGGGCGCTTGGAGGAACTGCACCGCGTGCCCGGCCGCGGGCGCGTCGACGATGATCAGATCGGCGTCGCTCTGCTGCTCGAGCGCCTTGATGCGGCCGAGGACGAGCAGATCCTTGATGCCCGGTGTCGCGGTGGCGACGATCTCGAGGATCCCGCTCTTCGCCATGCGCTTCGCGATGGCCTTGAAACCGTGCGTCGCCAGCCATTCGACGAGGGCCCGATCAGGGGTGATCGAACGGGTGGCGACGGAACCGCCGTCCGCCTCGTTGTAAATGGTCGTCGCGTCGTAGCCTTGTGCGTCGGTACCGAACATCGGTGCCGCCGCGGATCGGCCCGCCACCTCCACGAGGAGGACCGACAGACCGGTTCGTGCCGCAGCCAGGGCGAGGGTCGCCGAGGCTGTGCTCTTCCCGACTCCGCCCTTCCCCGCCACGATGAGGACCCGCGACGATGCGAAGAACTGACCGGGATCCATTCCCCTCCTCGAAGCATGGGCACGTTGCTCGGCGGCACCGCGTCGGGGCACGCAGTGTGCGCCGCCGCATCACGCTAGCGCTCACGTTCATCGGCCTGGCGTTCGGCATTCTCGCGCTCTCGCCCCCGGCCAACGCCCAGACCACCGGCTCCGATGCGGCCGTGTTCGACATCGTCCAGGTGTCCGGGTTCCTCGACGAGATCAACGCCGACTTCATCGAGCAGTCGATCGCCGACGCGGAGTCGCTCGGTTCCGGCGGCGTCATCCTCCAGGTCAACAGCTCCGCCTCGGTGATCAGCGACGCCCGGCTCGTCGAGCTCGCGATGCGCATCCACGACGCGGACGTGCCGGTCTACGGATGGGCCGGTCCCAGCCATGCGACCGCGCAGGGCGGGATGGCCCAGCTGATGGCCGTCACGGACCAGATCGGCATCGCCTCGTTCGCGTCGTTCGGCAACACCGGCGAGTTGGTGGTCACCGACTACCTCCCGGCGGGCCGCGCCGAGCTGCTCGAAGGGCTGGAGGACACGACCATCTCCGATCTCGACGCGATCGACCTCGGGCTCATCGACCACGAGTCGCCCACGCTCGCCCTGTTCGCGCTCGGTCCCGCGGTGGGCGACGAACTGCCCGGGTTCGAGAGCATCGTGGACACCACGTCCGGCGAGGAGCCGGTCCGCGAGATCGCGTCGCCGGTGCGTCTCCGCAAGCTGTCGCTGTTCAAGGGCTGGATGCACAGCGTCGCCAGCCCGGCGATGGCCTACCTGCTCTTCCTGATCGGAGCCAGCCTGCTGGTGTTCGAGTTCTACACGGCCGGGATCGGTGTGGCCGGTGTCGTCGGCGCCGTCTGTTTCATCCTCGGCTGCTACGGCCTCGAGGTGCTGCCGACGCGCGGATGGGCGCTGGCGCTGCTCGTGATCGCGATGCTCGGCTACGCGATCGACGTGCAATCGGGGGTCCCGCGGGCGTGGTCCGTGATCGCCACGGGCTGTCTGATCGTCGGCTCGCTGTTCCTCTACGACGGCTTCGCCATCTCGTGGATCACGCTGCTGGTCGGCATCATCGGCGTCGCCCTCTCGATGGTGAACGGCATGCCGTCGATGGTTCGGACACGCTTCGGCACGCCCACGATCGGCCGCGAGTGGATGGTCGGCATGATGGGCGAGGCCGTCACCGAGGTGAAGAAGGACGGCGTCGTGATGATCGACGGCGCCCCCTGGCGGGCGATGGTGAACCGCACCACGCCGATCCTGGCCGGCGATCCGGTCCGGGTCGTGGCGATCGAGGGTCTCTTCCTCGAGATCGAGCCCGAAGAGGGCGGTGCTCGCGACTATCGCGAGATGCGGGGCTGAATCGGCCCAAGGCCGAAAGTTGATACACTCACACTCAACTTTTCGGTGTCGATGGGAATTTCCCCCGCTATGGTGCGGTTCAGACACCTGAACATCCCCCGGAAACCTCACGAAGGACACCTCTCGCATGCCCAAGGCCGTCGGTATCGATCTCGGCACCACCAACTCCGTCGTCTCCGTCCTGGAGGGCGGCGACCCCGTCGTGATCCCCAATGCAGAGGGATCACGCACCACCCCGTCCGTCGTCGCGTTCGCCAAGGACGGCGAAGTCCTCGTCGGTGAGGTCGCCAAGCGTCAGGCGATCACCAACCCCGATCGCACGATCCGCTCCGTGAAGCGCCATGTGGGCACCAACTGGACCGTCGACATCGACGGCAAGGCCTACACGAGCCAGGAGATCTCGGCCCGCACGCTGATGAAGCTCAAGCGCGACGCCGAGGAGTACCTGGGCGACACCGTCACCCAGGCGGTCATCACCGTCCCCGCGTACTTCGACGACGCCCAGCGCACCGCCACCCAGGAAGCCGGCCAGATCGCCGGTCTCGAGGTGCTGCGCATCATCAACGAGCCCACGGCCGCCGCGCTCGCCTACGGCCTCGACAAGGAGGACACGGATCAGACGATCCTCGTGTTCGACCTCGGCGGCGGCACCTTCGACGTGTCGGTCCTCGAGCTCGGCGACGGTGTCTTCGAGGTGAAGTCCACGGCGGGCGACACGAAGCTCGGTGGTGACGACTGGGACGATGCCGTCATCGACTGGCTCGCCGATTCGTTCAAGAACGACCACGGCGTCGACCTCCGCAAGGATGCGATGGCCGCCCAGCGGCTCAAGGAAGCCGCCGAGAAGGCCAAGATCGAGCTGAGCCAGACCCAGTCGACCCAGGTGAACCTGCCGTTCATCACGGCCACCGACGCCGGCCCGCTGCACCTCGACTACGAGCTGAGCCGGGCCAAGTTCCAGGACCTCACCGCGGACCTGCTCGCCCGCTGCAAGAAGCCGTTCGAGCAGGCGCTGAAGGATGCCGGGCTCAGCAAGGGTGAGATCGACCATGTCGTGCTCGTGGGTGGCTCCACCCGCATGCCCGCCGTCGCCAACCTCGTGCAGGAGATCGCGGGCAAGGAGCCGAACAAGACGGTCAACCCCGACGAGGTCGTCGCCATCGGTGCGTCGGTCCAGGCCGGCGTGCTCAAGGGCGAGGTCACCGACGTGCTCCTGCTCGACGTCACCCCGCTGTCGCTCGGCATCGAGACCAAGGGCGGCGTGATGACCACGCTGATCGAGCGCAACACCACCATCCCGACCCGCAAGAGCGAGACCTTCACCACGGCGGAGGACAACCAGCCGTCGGTCGAGATCCACGTGCTCCAGGGCGAGCGGGAGATGGCGCAATACAACAAGACGCTCGGCAAGTTCCAGCTCGTCGACCTGCCGCCGGCTCCCCGGGGCGTGCCCCAGATCGAGGTCGTGTTCGACATCGACGCCAACGGCATCGTCCACGTGAGCGCCAAGGACACGGCGACCAACAAGGAGCAGTCGATGACCATCACCGGTCAGAGCTCCCTGTCGGAGGACGTCATCGAGCAGATGGTGAAGGACGCCGAGGCCCACGCCGAGGAGGACCGCAACCGCAAGGAGGAAGCGGAGATCCGCAACACGGCCGACACCCTCGTGTACCAGACCGAGAAGCTGCTCAAGGACCAGGCCGACAACGTCAACGACGACGAGAAGTCGACGATCGAGGCGAAGCTCGAGGACGTGAAGACCGCGCTCGACGGCACCGACCTCGAGGCGATCAAGGACGCCACCGAGGGCCTGATGTCCGCCAGCCAGGAGTTCGGCCAGCGCCTCTACGAAGCCGCCGCTGCGGAGGACCGCGCCGCCGAAGCCGAGGCCAGCACCCCGGATGACGACGAGGTCGTCGACGCGGAGATCGTCGACGACGATGCCGAAGAGGCGTCGTGACCGACGAGGGTCGCTCCGTCGAGGACCCGGATCTGGACGAGTCGACCGGGGAGCGTGCGTCCCCCCCGCCCTCCCCGGTCGGCGAGTCCTTCGATGAGGTGTCGGTCGAGGGTCTGCTCGCCACGCTCGAGACCGTCACGGCCGAGCGCGACCAGCACCTCGCGGATCTCCAGCGCACCGGTGCCGACTTCGCGAACTTCCGCAAGCAGACCGAGAAGCGCCGCGCCGACATGGCCGCCCAGGCCGGGTCACGCGTGGCGGAGGCACTCCTGCCGGTGCTCGACGCGTGTGACGCGGCGGCCCAACAGGGCGTCGAGGGCGTCGAGCCGATCGCGGCGCAGCTGAAGAACGTGCTCCAGACATCGGGGCTCGAGGTGATCGAGGACGAGGGCGAGCCCTTCGATCCGAATCGCCACGAGGCCGCGATGAGCGAGCCGGGTGACGAGGGTCAGGACGTGGCCGTGGTCGAGGAGGTCCTCCGCACCGGCTACGCGTGGAACGGCCGGGTGCTTCGGGCCGCCATGGTCAAGGTGAAGGGCTGAGAAAGTACGGGGGTCTGACCCCCTGCGTACGTTCTCCCGAGAGGAGGTGACCCATGTCAGCTGAACCGCAGAAGGAGTGGTTCGAGAAGGACTACTACAAGACGTTGGGTGTCTCCGAGAAGGCGTCCGCGAAGGACATCACCAAGGCGTACCGCAAGCTCGCCCGCGAACTGCACCCCGACGCGAACCCCGGCGACGCGAAGGCCGAGACCCGCTTCAAGGAGGTCTCCTCCGCCTACGACGTCATCGGCGACGAGGAGAAGCGCAAGCGCTACGACGAGGTGCGGCGCATGGGTCCGATGGCCGGCGGGTTCGGGGGCCCCGGCGGGCCCGGCGGCCCCGGAGGTCCCGGCTTCAACGTCGGCTTCGACGACATCGGCGATCTGCTCGGCGGCCTCTTCGGCCGCGGCGGTCGCGGCGGTCGCGGTGCCCAGCAGCAGACCAGGGGCGAGCGGGGGGTCGACCTCGAGGCCGACCTCACCCTTGACTTCGACGATGCCGTGAACGGGCTCGAGACCACCATCACACTGACCAGTGAGGCGACCTGTTCGACCTGCTCGGGCAGTGGTTCGAATCCCGGGTCCACGCCCGAGACCTGTGCCGTCTGCAACGGGAAGGGCGTGCAGGACGAGAACCAGGGTCTGTTCAGCTTCAGCCGGCCCTGTACCGCCTGCGGTGGGCGCGGCGCGATCATCACCGATCCGTGCCGCACGTGTCAGGGCATCGGGGTCGAGGTACGTCCCCGCGACGTCAAGGTCCGCATCCCCGCGGGGGTGAAGTCCGGCCAGAAGATCCGACTGAAGGGGCGCGGCGGGCCCGGTCGTCTCGGCGGTCCGCCCGGCGACCTCTTCGTGCACGTGACCGTCGCCGATCATCCGCTCTTCGGCCGCAGCGGCAAGGACCTCACCATCGATGTCCCCATCACCTTCAGCGAGGCTGCCCTCGGTGCGAAGGTGAAGGTGCCGACCCTCGGCGGCGACCCGGTCACGATCAAGATCCCGCCCGGCACCGCCACCGGCAAGACCTTCCGGCTGCGAGGCAAGGGTGGCGACGGCGACCTGCTGGCCACCGTCGTCGTCGCCGTCCCGTCCAACCTGACCAGCGAACAACGAGCGGCAGTCGAGGCGCTGGCCGAAGCCACGCGAGAATCGCCCCGAGCCCATCTGGGAGTCTGACCATGGACAACGAACGCTTCCATCGAGCCGTCTACGTGATCTCCGTCGCCGCGGAGCTCGCCGGCGTGCACCCCCAGACGCTGCGTATCTACGAACGCAAGGGACTGGTCGATCCGGCCCGCACCGGTGGTGGCAGCCGCCGCTACAGCGACGCCGACATCGCCCTGCTCCAGCGCATCCAGGAGCTCACGAACGACGGACTCAACCTGGCCGGGGTGAAGCGCGTGCTCGCGCTCGAGGCGCGCGTCGCCGAACTCGAGGGTCAGCTCTCGGCTGCCCGCCGGCAGGCCGACACCGCGGCCGACCAGGTCCACCGGCAGTACCGCCGCGATCTGGTCCCCGTCCCGAACCGCAGCGTCACCCTCTACAAGCGTCAGCGCCGCAGCTGACCCCCCTGCCCTGCCCTGCGGGGGATCTCTGGTCACGAAGGGGTCGCCACATCGGGGAACGAGCGCCCGCCTTCGACCCTTTCGTGACCAGAGATCCTTCTTGGGACGGGAGAGGTCAGCCGAGATTGAGGAAGAGGCCGCTCGGGCGTCCGCCCGACATCGCGACCCACATGTCCTCGTGGTCGAACTGGAGGCGGAGCCGGAGCTCGCGGCCGGCCGCGATCGTGTAGTCGATGGACGCGAAGGTGAGTTCGTCGTAGACCCAGGTGCCGCCCTCGGGGACCCACTCGGCCTCGAAGCGGTCGGCCGAGGCGATGGTCGTGCAGCTCGAGCCTGCGCAGTCCAGCAGCCAGACGTAGGCGTGGACGTCCTTCTCGTCGTCGAAGTCCTTCAGCGCCGACCAGAGTTGCACGGTCGCGGTTCCCTGCAGATCGAGGCCGCCGGAGGGAACCGTGTAGCTCCAGGTCTGGTACTTGTCCCCGTCGGCCTCGAGCAGGCCCTTGTCGGTCTTGTCGATCCGCAGGCCGTCGTCGCCGTCCCCGTCCACGTCGGGTTCGGGGTTGGCGGCCGCGGGCGGAGACGAGACCAGGTCGTAGTCGCTCGCCGACGAGCCGGCGTCACCGAAGTAGAGCTGCAGGGAGGTGATGACCGGGTCGATCTGCAGCGTGACCGTGGCCGTGTCGGTCAAGCCGCCGTCGTCGACCGTCCGGTAGACGAAGCTGTCCGTGCCGTCCCACCCGGGATCAGGGGTGTAGGTGAACGAGCCGTTGCTCGAGAGCGAGAGCGTCCCGTTCGACGGTCCACTCACCGGCGAGGTCTGCACCGTCAGGGTCGCGCTGTCGACGTCGGTGTCGTTGCCGAGCAGGCCCGGGGCGGCGACGACGATCGAATCGTCCTCGTCCCCCGAGTAGCCGTCGTCCGACGCGACCGGCGCATCGTTCACCGGCGTCACCGTCAGCGTCACCGTGGCCGACCCGGACCCGCCGGCACCATCCGACACCTCGTAGGTGAACGTGGTGCTGCCGGTCGCGTTCAGCGCCGGCTTGAACGTGAAGTCACCGCCACCGAGGGACGCGAGCACCCCGAGACTCCCGCCGTCGCCGGAGTACGACACGAACGTGATCGGGTCGCCGTCGATGTCGGTGTCGTTGGTGAGCACGTCGAACGTGATCTGCGTGTCCTCGGGCGTTTCGATCTGGTCGTCGCCGGGATCCGGCGGATCGTTGACGTCGCCGATCTTGATGCGGAACCGGACTTCCGCGGAGCTGTCGTCGCCGCCGTCGGCGGTGCCACCGTTGTCGCGCAGCGTCACCCGCACGAGACTCGATCCCACCGTCTCCGCGCGAGGGGTGAAGGTCAGTCGCCCGTTGCCGTCGAGGGCGACCGCGCCGGAGAAGAGCGAGGGGTCGTCGACCGACACCGTGAACGAGACGGACTGGGACGACTCGTTCGTCGGGCCTGCGCTGATGGCCGAGGCCCAGATTGCCGAGTAGGGGCCGCTGTCCTCATTCACGATGACGTCGCCGGCGCCTGCGAACGTCGGCGCGTCGTTCACCGCGGCGACGTCGATCGAGATCGTGCCGTCGGCCGTGCGCTCGGTGTCGTTCTCCACGGTGTACGCGAGTTCCACCGCGCCGGATGCGTTCGGCGCGGGCACGTAGACGACCCGGTTGGCGACGATCGACGCCGAGTCGCCACTCCACCCGCCGACCCGTTCGATGGCCGTCACGGTGAGCGGCGACCCGTCGAGCGACGCGTCGTTCGCGGTGACATCGACGGTGACGGACACGTCCTCGACGGTGGCCGCGGTGTCGTCCATCGGAACGGGCGAGCCGTCCCAGGGACTCACGATGATCTCGATGGTGGCGTCGACACAGTCGCCGTCGGCGCGACAGACGCGCACCTCGGCGTTGACGGTGCCGGCGAACTCGGGCGGCGCCAGGAAGATCGCCACGCCGTTCTCGTCGATCACCAGGATGCCCTCGGTCGGCGGCTCGAGGATCGTCACGACCACCTCTTCGCCGGGGTACGCACCGGCGACGTCCACGGTGGCGGGCGCGCCGGCCACCGCTTCGAGGACCAGGTCGACGCCCTCGAACGGCACGGTCGTCGTGGTTGTCGTGGTGGTCTCGACGATGGTGGTCGTGGTTGTCGTGGTGGTCGTCGGCTCGTCGACGGCGCGCTCGATCGGCCGGGGGGCCGCGAGCTCCGGTTCGAGAACGGCGGTCGCCGGGATGAGGCCGAGTGCGGTGGAGGCGACGACGGTGGCCGCTGCGGTGGCGGCGCTGGTCACGGCGGGCACCGCCGTGCTCTGGCCGAGTGCGCCGAGGTTGCCGAGCCAGGAAAGCGGACCCATCACGAAGCGCAGTTTCCCGATGCCGATGTTGAGAAAGGCGCGCACGATCTCGGGATCGAACTGGGTCCCTGCACCCTTGGTGAGTTCCTCGCGGCCGAACTCCGGGGAGTGTGGAGGCTTGTACGACCGGGCGGAGGTGATGACGTCGAATGCGTCGGCAACGGAGACGATGCGACCGGACAGCGAGATCTCGTTTCCGGCGAGACCGTTCGGATAGCCCGTGCCGTCGAACCATTCGTGATGTTGGCTCGCGGCGTCGGCCCACTGGCCGAGCCAGGGCCGGAGCGGGTCGACCAACTCGCCACCGCGCGCCGGGTGCGAGCGGAGGATCCGCCATTCCTCATCCGTCGGCTTGCCGTCCTTCGTCAGGATCTCGGCCGGCACCTCGAGCTTGCCGACGTCATGGATGAGCCCCGCCCAGTGCAGCTTGGCCAGCTCGTCCTCGGGCAACCCGAGCTCCTCGCCGATCATGAGTGAGTAGGCCCGCACCCGTTCGGTGTGGCCGCGGGTCAGCCGGTCGTGATCGTTGAGCGCGGCGGCGAGGCGCAGGAGGTGCTCGGCGGCCTCCTGTGGGGTCTGTTCGTCGAGCGTCCCGTCATCGACGGACCGTTGGAGTTGTCGCACCGTGTTGCGCCGCATCGCGACGGAGAACCGTGACGGTGCCTGGTCGGGGAACACGAGCGAGATGTTGAACAGCGTCGCGACTGGCAGGACCCGCCGCATGACCTTCGCGGCTCGGACGATCACGAGTGTGGCCCCGGCGGTCAGGACGAGGAACCAGGCGGCCGTCGCGACCCACGTGTCCGGTCGGGCGACGACGCGTGTGGCGACCGTGATGAACGCCATCGACAAGATGATGGGCACCACGAAGACGACGACTTTCAAGAAGCCGGCGATCAGTGGGCGTCTCGCCCAGGCGCGGGTGGTGGTCTCGGACGACATACGTTCCGGTTCCCTGTCGACAGCGAAACGCGAATCTTCAGGACGCCACCGACCCGAAGGGATCTCTGGTCACGAAAGGGTCGGCCCACCGGCGAAATCAGCGGTCGATGCGACCCTTTCGTGACCAGAGATCCCAGGGAAGGGGAGGGCGGGGGAATAGATCGACCGCGGCCAAAGTTGAGTGTATTGCACTCAGGTTTTCTGCGCTACAATCATCGACCGGAGGTTCCCCCGCATGGCGCTCGATCCCAACCGCTGGACGCTCAAGACCACCGAGGCCTTCTCGGTGGCCACGGAGGCCGCCCGCGCCGCATCGCACCCCGAGGTGGTGCCCGCCCACCTGTTGAGCGCCCTGCTCGGCCAGGAGGAGGGCATCGTCCTGCCGATGCTCCACAAGGTGGGCGTCGACGTGCCGGCGGCCCGCAATGCCGCGGCGGATGCACTCGCGAAGCTGCCCAACGCCTACGGCTCCGACCCGCAGCTCTCCAAGGAGCTGCGCGAGGTCATGGAGGCCGCCGATCAGGTCCGTGAGGACCTCTCGGACGAGTACCTCTCCACCGAGCACCTCCTCATGGCGCTGGCGAACACCGTCGGTGTCGATCGCGAGACGCTGCTCGGCGCCCTGCGTGACGTGCGGGGCAGCCATCGGGTCACCAGCCAGACGCCGGAGAACCAGTACCAGGCGCTCGAACGCTTCGGGCGCGACCTCACCGAGGCGGCGGCGCAGGGCGAGCTCGACCCGGTCATCGGGCGCGACGACGAGATCCGGCGCGTCATCCGCGTCCTGGCCCGCCGCACCAAGAACAACCCGGTCCTCATCGGCGAGCCCGGCGTCGGCAAGACCGCGATCGTCGAGGGCCTCGCGGCCCGCATCGTGGAGGGCGACATCCCGGACTCGCTGAAGAACAAGCGGCTGATCAGCCTCGACATCTCGTCGATGGTCGCCGGCGCGAAGTACCGCGGCGAGTTCGAGGAGCGACTCCAGTCCGTCCTCAAGGAGATCGAGGACGCCGATGGCGAGATCATCACGTTCGTCGACGAGATGCACACCGTCGTGGGGGCCGGCGGTGGTGCCGACGGCGCCATGGACGCCGGCAACATGCTCAAGCCGATGCTCGCCCGCGGCAAGCTCCGCATGGTGGGCGCGACAACGCTCGACGAGTACCGCAAGTATGTCGAGAAGGACCCGGCCCTCGAACGTCGCTTCCAGCAGGTGCTGGTCGAACCGCCGTCGGTCGAGGCCGCGATCGCGATCCTCCGTGGTCTCAAGGAGCGCTACGAGGTGCACCACGGCGTGCGCATCCAGGACTCCGCCCTCGTCGCCGCGGCCGTCCTGAGCGATCGCTACCTGACCGGCCGTTTCCTGCCGGACAAGGCGATCGACCTGATCGACGAGGCCGGCTCGTCGCTGCGCATCGAGATCGACTCGGTGCCCACCGAGATCGACGTCGTCGAACGCCGCATCCGCCAGCTCGAGATCGAGCGGGTGGCCCTCGCCAAGGAGACCGACGCCCCGTCGGCCGAGCGGCTCGACGATCTCGATCGCGAGCTCGCCGACCTCACCGAGGAACTCAGCGGGCTCACCGCCACCTGGCAGGCGGAGAAGGACGCCATCGCGGAGCTGCGCGAACTCAACGAGGAACTCGACCAGCTCCGGGTCGCCGTCGAGCGCGAGAGCGACCTCGAGAAGGCCGCCGAGCTGCGCTACGGCCGGATCCCCGAGCTCGAGCGGCAGTTCGACATCGCCCGCGAGGAGCTCGACAAGATCCAGGCCGAGTCGTCGATGCTCAAGGAGGAGGTCGACGAGGAGGACATCGCCGAGGTGGTGAGCCGGTGGACGGGCGTACCCGTGTCCCGACTCCTGGAGGGCGAGATCCAGAAGCTCGTGCGGTTGGAGGATCACCTCCACGAACGCGTCGTCGGTCAGGACGATGCGGTCGGTGTGGTCGCGAACGCCATCCGTCGCAGCCGGGCCGGCCTGAGCGACCCGAACCGCCCCATCGGCAGCTTCCTGTTCCTCGGCCCGACCGGCGTCGGCAAGACCGAGCTGGCGCGCAGCCTCGCCGAGTTCCTGTTCGACGACGAGCGGGCGATGGTGCGCATCGACATGTCGGAGTACATGGAGAAGCACAGCGTGAGCCGTCTCATCGGCGCCCCGCCCGGCTATGTCGGCTACGACGAGGGCGGCCAGCTCACCGAGGTCGTGCGGCGCCGCCCGTATTCGGTCGTGCTGCTCGACGAGGTCGAGAAGGCGCACGGCGACGTGTTCAACGTGCTGCTCCAGCTGCTCGACGACGGTCGTCTGACCGACGGGCAGGGCCGCACCGTGGACTTCTCCAACGTCGTGCTCATCATGACGTCCAACCTGCCGGGCGACCCGCAGGACTTCTTCCGGCCGGAGTTCGTCAACCGCATCGACGACATCGTCCGCTTCCGGGCGCTGACCGAAGCGGACCTCGTGTCCATCGTCGACATCCAGCTGAGCGGCCTCGCCGAGCGCCTGGCGGCGCGACGCCTCGTGCTCGAGGTCACCGACGACGCCAAGAAGCTGATGGCGGCCCAGGGCTACGAACCGGCTTTCGGCGCCCGGCCCCTGAAGCGGCTGATCCAGCGCTCGATCGGCGATCCGTTGGCCATCGCCCTGCTCGAGGGGCGCTACACCGAAGGCGACACCGTGACCGTCGCTGTGGACGGGCCTGTGGACAACCCGGAGCTGGTCCTGCGCTGATCCGTGAGGTCGGCGCCCGATGCGGCCGGGGTATCACCCTCCGTGGGCACGGCGACCACTACGTTCGCGGCCAGGAGTACGGGAGAGCGATGTGACGTTGCGACAGCTGTGGAAACTGCTGTCCGGCGCCGCCTTGCTCGTCATCGGTCTGCTCGTCGGCGCCTCGTCGCCGGCGGCAGCCACGACGGGCGGGTGCGCCGGCGACTATGTCGTCGCGCTCGACGTCGCGGTCTGGTCCCGTTCGGGACACGACACCTACGGGTTCACGCTCAGCGAACCGCTGCCCGCGGGGGAGTGGTCGGTGCAGGCGAGCTCGTTCGACGTCTACCCGGGCCGTAGCGAGACGTCGCAGGATCAGGAGCAGTGGCTGCTCGACATCACCGGACACGTGGTGCTCGGCCCGACCAGCGATCTCGCCGACGGCGTCGACGCCGCGGCCGCCGTCGACCAGCTGGGCACGTTCGTGAGCGAGAGCGGCGTCTCCCACTTCACCGTCCGTCATGCCGCGCCGTCCACGCCGAAGGGCACCAACTCCGTCACCGCCCAGTGCGTCGCCTTCAGCCTCGTCGACCCGCCGACGACCACCACCACGACGGTTCCGTCCACGACGGTGCCGCCCACGACGGTGCCGCCCAGCACGGTGCCGCCCAGCACGGTGCCGTCCACGACGGTGCCGCCCACCACGGTGCCGCCGACGACGGTGCCGCCCACCACGGTGCCGCCCACCACGGCGCCGCCCACCACGGCGCCGCCCACCACGGCGCCGCCCACCACGGCGCCGCCCACGACCGCACCGCCACCGACGACCATCCCCGAGAAGATCGGCGTCATCCTCGCCGCGTCGGCCGTCGTGGACTGCGCGGCCGACGAGGTCATCGTCCTGCTCGGCAACCAGGGCGACACCGGCGCCACCGTCGACGTCGCGGTGCCCCGCGCCGGCGTCACCTCCGGACTCACGGTCGAAGCGGGCGCCATCACCACCTCCACACTGGCGATCGGCGACCTCGCCGGTACCAGCGAGATCCGCGTCTCCGACAGCATCACCGGCGAGACCCTCGCCCGGGCCGACCTGTCGGTCGACTGTGCCGATCCGGCCCGACCGACGGCCACCACGATCCTCGACTGCACGGCCGATGTCCTCGTCGTGCGGCTCGGCAACGACGCCGGCGACCCCGCCTCGCTCACCGTGCTCCACGAGCGGGTCGCCCTCGTCGCCGAGGTCACGGTCGCGGCCGGTGAGGCGATCGAGGTCGAGATCCCCTTGGCCGGAGCGGCGACGGTGCCGGTACGCGTCGTGGACGCCGCGGGCGCCGACGTCCTGCGCACCGAGATCGAGAACGTGTGCCCCGCCCCGGAGCCGCCCGATCCGGGCGATGACCCGCCGGCCGGCGAGCCGGGCGACGTCCCACTCGGCCCCCGGGTCGTGCGTACCGACTGTGACTCCGTGGCGGTCACCGGTACCGACCGGTTCGAGGTCGTCGTCGAGCTGGACGGCACGGTCGTGCTGGAGGGAAGCGCCGTCGGCGACACCGAGATCCCCGTACTCCCCGGTGCCCCGACGCGTGTGATCGTCAGCGAGCCCAAGGCACGCTCGCCCGATCAGGTGGTCGAACCCGATCCGTCCGGATGCGCCGACGTCCAGGTGATCGTCGAGCCCGACTGTCCGTCCGACTCCGCCGCGGTCAGTATCCGCCGTACCGGTGTCGGCCGTGAGCGCTTCGTCGTGCTCGTCGACGGCGCCGTCGCGGGTGTGCTCGCGCTCGAGGGCACCGGCACCGGTCGCGTCCCGGTCGCGCTCGGCGACACCCGTGCCGAACTCACCGTTTCCCGCTCGATGGCGGCCGCCCCGATCGTCGTCGGCAGCATCTCCTGCACCGTCGATGACGGGGTCGCAGGACCCATTGCCGCATCGCTGGTCGTGCTCGCGGTGATCGCCAGCGCTGCCGGCGCCTTGCCGTGGCCGCTCAGATTGGCGTCGTTGTAGGCAAAACGCCGGTTCGATCACGCTTCGTGGTCGCCTGATGAGACTTGGGTATCCCGGCCTATTGTTCACCCGGATCGGCGGCCCGTACGCTGGTCTTCACGGGGAGGCAACGACCCGTCGGACTGCAATTGGTCGCTTCGTCCGACGGTGAGCCAGAGCGAAACCGACCCCACCCAAGCGTCTCACCTTGAGAGGTCGGTTTCCATGTTCACCCGTACGAGGACAGCACTCATCGCCGTTGCGATCCTCGCCCCCTTCCTGGTGCCGACTGCGGTCAACGCCCAGTCCGGCCCGGCCACGTGCGGGGGCGACACCCTGACCCCGGTGAACTTCCCGAACGTCGGCTTCAACGCCGGTGTCGCGGCGACGATCGTTTCCGGCAACTCGTACTACAACCGGTCGAAGACCGTCGCGGCCGACGTCCCGGCCGGCGAGTACATCATCAACACCGTCGCGTACGACGGGTACGACGATCGCGTCAACACGGTCCCGCAGATGTACGAGCAGTACGTCCTGCAGTTCATCGACGACGCCGGCATCGTCATCGCCGGCACCGGCATGACCGCCGATCTCGTCGACGGGGTGAGCGAGGCCCAGTGGTCCGGCTCGGTCGGCACGGTCGTGCTCAACCGCCCGGCCGTCGCGATCCGGGCCCGGCACGCGTTCGCCAACGACGCCGCCGTCAACGCCGAGGGTGGCGCCAACTCGGTGCAGCCGGTCTGCGTCGGCTTCTCGCTGGTGCCGCCGCCGACGACGACGACCACCACCACGTCGACGACCACGACGACCACCACGTCGACGACCACGACCTCGACGACCACGACGACGGAGCCGCCGGTCAGCACCACCACGGAGCCGCCGGTCAGCACCACGACGGAGCCGCCGGTCAGCACGACGACGATCGAGCCGCCGAGCAGCACCACGATCGCTCCGACGACCACGACGACGGCACCGCCCACCACGACCACCACGATCCTGCCGCCCACACCGCCGCAGCCGATGGATCCGGAGGATCCGGTCGACGGGGATCCCACCTTCACCGGTTGATCTCGTCGTCGGCACCACGTCGAGGGCCGTGATCATCGAATGCACCCTGGACAACAGGAGGCGAGCCCCAGCGGCTCGCCTCTTGCCGTTTTCCGGCGAGCGGATACACGGCGATCCGGTTAGCCTCGTTCGGTAACGCAATTCCTCGAGAGGAGAGCGCCGTGCCCGCGACCGTCGTCGTCGGTACTCAGTGGGGTGACGAAGGCAAGGGGAAGTTCACCGACCTCGTCGCCAAAGAGATGGAGATGGTCGTCCGCTACCAGGGCGGCCACAACGCGGGCCACACGCTCGTGGTCGACGGTGAGACCTTCGCCCTCCAGCTCGTACCGAGTGGAATCCTCTACGACCACATCACCCCGGTGATCGGCAACGGGGTGGTCGTCGATCCTCGTGTGCTGCTCGCGGAGATGGACACGCTCGAGGCCAAGGGCGTCGACTGCAGCGCTCTCAAGGTGTCCGGCAACGCCCACCTGATCATGCCGTACCACCAGGAGCTCGACTCGCTCCACGAGCGCCATCTCGGCGACGGCAAGCTCGGCACCACCAAGCGCGGCATCGGCCCGGCCTATGCCGACAAGGCGATGCGGCTCGGGCTCCGCGTCCAGGATCTCCAGGACCCGAAGATCTTCCGTCAGAAGCTCGATGTCGTCCTCGGCCACACCAACCAGGTGCTGACCAAGGTGTTCAACCGGCTCCCGGTCGATGCCGACGAGATCGCGTCGCAGTATCTCGACGAGTGCGCCCCTCGGGTCATCCCGCACATCGCCGACGCGATCGCGCTGGTCCACAATGCCCTCGAGACCGGACAGGGCGTCCTGCTCGAAGGCGCGCAGGCAACCTTCCTCGATCTCGATCACGGCACGTATCCGTTCGTGACCTCGTCCAACCCGGTCGCCGGCGGCGCGTGCACCGGTGCGGGTGTCGGGCCGCGTGACATCGATCGGATCATCGGGATCGCCAAGGCCTACATCACCCGGGTGGGGTCCGGCCCGTTCCCGACGGAGCTCTTCGACGACATCGGCGATCATCTCGTCGATGTCGGCCACGAGTACGGCACCAACACCGGGCGGCGCCGCCGCCCCGGTTGGTTCGACGCGGTGATGATGCGCCAGGCCGTGCGGGTCAACTCACTGTCGGAGATCGCGTTGACGAAGCTGGACGTGCTCGATGCGCTCGACACGTTGCAGGTGTGCGTCGCCTACGACGTGCACGGCACCCGCGTCGAGCAGATGCCGTACCACCAGAGTGAACTGCACGCGGCCACGCCGATCTACGAGGAGCTGCCGGGGTGGCAGACCGACATCTCCGGCGTCACGAGTCCCGACGACCTCCCGGCGAACGCGGCGGACTACATCGCTTTCCTCGAAGCGCAGGTCGGCGTGCCGATCCGCCTGGTCGGCGTCGGCCCCGGTCGCGAGCAGTTCCTCGACCGGGTGGCGTGATCCTCTCCACCGGCTGTCGCCGTCAGCCGAAAGGCTGGCTCCAGTCGATGGGCGGTGCCACACCGTCGGCCGGTTCGTTCCCGCTCGGCGGCGGGGGCGGAGGTGGTGGCGGCGGATCGTTGAACACGTCCGCCAGTTCGCTCGCCACCGCGGCGCCGTCGTCCGGCACCGCGGCCGGCACACGCTCGAGGTCCTCCTCGGTCGGTGCCAGCGGGTCCTGGAGCACCGGATCGGTGATCTCGACGGCCTCGGCGACGGCAACGGCAGCGTTCGCGGGAGTCGCTCGCCGAGCCTCGAAGGCCTTGACGATGCGCTTCATCTCGCGCTTGGGCATCTCGGCGCGCGACGCATGGTTTCGCACCCCGCCGGCCACCATGGCGCACTCCTTGCAAAGCGGCTGGCCGGTCGGGAAGAGCAGGCACATTTCGCAGAATTCCATGCCGCAGCGGCGGCACACGTCCTCCGCGGACTCGAATGTATGGTCCCGGCAGAGGCCGGTGATCTCGACGGTCACGATCGCAGTTCCTCCGTTCCAACTCCTCCCGTCGGCACGGACCCCGGCTTTCTTGATGAGTCGATCGGCCAGTGAAAGGGTCAATCCGTGAGCGATCCCATGCCCAACCTCCTCTCGGAGCGCTACGCGAGCGCGGCGATGAACGCGATCTGGTCGCCGGATCGCAAGATCGTGCAGGAGCGGCGCCTGTGGTTGGCGGTGTTGCGGGCGCAGGCCCAACTGGGCGTCGACGTGCCGGACGGGGTCATCGACGACTACGAGCGGGTCATCGATCAGGTCGATCTCGCCTCGATCGCCGAACGGGAGGCGATCACCCGCCACGACGTGAAAGCCCGCATCGAGGAGTTCTGTGCGCTGGCCGGCCACGAGCACATCCACCGGGGGATGACCTCGCGCGATCTCACGGAGAACGTCGAGCAGCTCCAGGTGCGCGAGGCGCTCGAGTTGATCCGGGACCGGCTCGTCGCCGTTCTGGCCCGGGTCGGCGGCCTCGCCGCGACCCACGCCGATCGCGTGATCGTCGCCCGCACCCACAATGTGTCGGCCCAGGCGACGACGGTGGGGAAGCGGTTCGCCGACGTGGCCGAGGAGATGATGATCGGCCTCGAACGAGTGGAGGGGCTCCTCGAGCGTTATCCGCTCCGCGGGATCAAGGGCCCGGTGGGGACCCGCCTCGACCAGCTCGATCTGCTCGGCGACTCGTCGAAGGTGGATGCGCTGGAGCAGGCCGTCGCCGACCATCTCGGGTTCAGCCGGGTGGTCGACAGTGTCGGCCAGGTCTACCCACGGTCGCTCGATCTCGACGTCGTGTCCGCCCTCGTGCAGGCCGTCTCCGGTCCGTCGAGTGCCACCATCACGCTCCGACTGATGGCCGGTCAGGAGCTCGCCACCGAAGGGTTCCGGCCCGGCCAGGTCGGGTCGACGGCCATGCCCCACAAGATGAACGCCCGCAGCGCGGAACGCGTCGGCGCTCTGCGGACCGTGCTCGATGGTCACCTCACCATGGCCTCGAGCCTCGCCGGCCGGCAGTGGAACGAGGGTGACGTCAGCTGCTCGGCCGTACGCCGGATCATGCTGCCCGATGCCTTCCTCGCGACGGACGGCCTCCTCCAGACCGCGATGGTGGTCTTCGAGGAGCTCGGTGTGTTCCCCGCGGTGATCGATGCCGAGCTCGCCCGGGACCTGCCGTTCCTCGCGACCACCCGGGTCCTGACCGCCGCGGTGGACGCCGGCCTCGGACGGGAGGAAGCCCACGAGCTGGTGAAGGAGCACGCGGTCGCCGCGGCCCTCGCCCGCCGCGAGGCCGGCGACGCGGCGTCGCTGGTCGATCGGTTGGCCGACGACGAACGGATTCCGCTCGATCGGGCCGCCATCGATGCGCTGCTCGCCGATCCGGCGTCGTTCACCGGCACGGCCATCGACCAGGTGCGCCGGGTGGTGGCCCGGGTCGACAAGATCGTGGCGCAGCACCCCGAGGCGGCCGCCGCCGGCTCCGAGGTGCGGGTCTGACGCTCAGGCGCCCCGGCTGACCCCGGCCCGCTTCAGAACCGATGCCGGCACGCCGACCTCGCGCCACGCGGCGTAGGAGATGCCTTTGCGCTGCCCGTAGCCGGCGGCCGCGGCGACGAACCCGTCCTCGAGTGCGGACAGGTCGACGGTCGTCTCGGCCGCTTCGATCGCCGACTCGAGATCGAGTCGCTCCTGGACCAGCCGGAGCCGGGTCATCGGGTCGGCTTCGGCGAGCGTCGTCTCGATCGCGGCCAGCCGGGCCCGCATGGACTCGGGCGTGCGCTTGCGGCCCCGCTTCGGCTTGTGGGCCTCGAGGGCTTCGAGATAGGCGCGAACGGCTCGACCCTGGGCCCGCCCCTCGGCCAGCGCGGCCTTGTGCTCATCGGTCATTTCCCTGCGGGACGCCATCGGATGTCCTTGTCGGAGTGGTCAGAGGTCTTCCGCCGGTACTGGGGAGACCATATCGGCAAAACCGGTCGATGTATATCGCGCCAATCGAGCGGAGACATTTGTGCGATTCGGACCGCTTGTCATTTGCCGAGGAGGGCGAAAACCGCCGTCGATGCCGGCGGCTAGGGTCGGCCGCATGGCATCTGACGCACTCGTCGCCCACCTCCGGCAACACTCGGTCCGCGAGGGTGACTTCACCCTGAAGTCCGGCCGGAAGAGCCGCTGGTTCATCGACTCGAAGCAGACCGCGTGTCGACCGGACGGAATCCTCGCGGTGGCCGATGCCGCATTGATGGTCATCCCGCCGGAGGCGACGGCGATCGGCGGGCTCACGATGGGCGCCGACCCCGTGGCGTTCGGGATCGCCGCGGTCGCGGCGACGCGCGGCCGGGATCTGCGGTCGTTCTCGATCCGCAAGGAGGCGAAGGACCACGGCGTCACCGGCCGGCTCGCCGGTGCCCTGCAGGAGGGGGACAAGGTCGTCATCACCGAGGACACCGTCAGCCGCGGTGTCTCCCTGCTCGAAGCCGCCGACGTCGTCCGCCAACTGGGTGCCGACCCGATCCTGATCCTCGCCATCGTCGACCGGGGCGGCACCTGCGCGGCCATGGCCGCCGAGGCCGGGATCCCCTTCTCCCCCCTCGTGACCGCCATGGACCTCGGCTTCACCTACGACGACTGACCGTCCACCTCCCCGAGAGGGGGATCTCTGGTCACGAAAGTGTCGCTTCGCCGGCTCTGAACCGGGTTCGTACGACACTTTCGTGACCAGAGATCCCGAGACAGAGATACCGAGACAGGGATCCCGAGACAGGGGGGCCGCCGATAGCGTTTGATCTGTGCAGAACGCTCCGACCGCCGCCTATTCGATCACGCTCAAGATCTCGCTCGACAACGTGCCGGGCACGCTCGGGCGCTTCGCCGCCGCGATCGGCGAGGCCGGGGGCAACATCGCCGCCATTCCCGGGTTCGAGGCGAAGGGGCCCACGGTGGTGCGGGCGATCGACGTGCACTGCCGGTCGGAGGAACACGCCGAGCAGGTCGCTGCCGCGGTCGACGCGCTCGACGGGGTCAGCGTGCTCGAGTGGTACGACCGTACCTACAAGCTCCACGAGGGCGGCAAGATCGAGGTGCTGCCGCTCTGCTCGGTCGGCGACGCGGACGATCTTGCGATGGCCTACACACCCGGCGTGGCTCGCGTCTGCATGAGCATCCACGACGACGAGTCGCTCGCCCACCAGTACACGATCAAGAAGAACACGGTCGCGATCGTCAGCGACGGCAGTGCGGTGCTCGGGCTCGGCAACATCGGCGCGAAGGCGGCCATGCCGGTCATGGAGGGCAAGGCGCTCCTGTTCAAGGAGTTCGCGGGCGTGGATGGGTTCCCCATCTGCCTCGACACCCAGGACACCGAGGAGATCATCGAGACGGTGATCCGGATCGCCCCGACCTTCGGTGGCATCAACCTCGAGGACATCGCGGCGCCGGCCTGCTTCGAGATCGAGGCGCGGCTCAAGGCGGCCCTCGACATCCCCGTGTTCCACGACGACCAGCACGGCACCGCGGTGGTCGCGCTGGCCGCGCTGAACAACTCGCTGAAGCTGGTCGACAAGAAGATGGGCGACATCAGCGTCGTGATCTCCGGCATGGGCGCGGCCGGCGTGGCGTGCGGCAAGATCCTGCTCGACGCCGGTGTCGGCGAGGTCGTCGGCGTCGACAGCACGGGGGCCGTCTACTCCGGGCGCGACCGGCTCAACGAGGCCAAGACCTGGTTCGCCGAGAACACCAACAAGGACCGCAAGGCCGGCACTCTCCAGGAGATGCTCGTCGGCGCAGACGTGTTCATGGGCGTGAGCGCGCCGAACCTCATCGACGCCTCGGACCTGCGCAAGATGGCGAAGGATCCCATCGTGTTCGCCATGGCGAACCCGGATCCCGAGATCCGTCCGGAGCAGGCCGACGGTCTGGCCGCCGTGATGGCGACGGGTCGTTCGGACTTCCCGAACCAGATCAACAACGTCCTGGCCTTCCCCGGGATCTTCCGCGGCGCGCTCGACGCCAACGCCCACAGCGTCACCGAGAACATGAAGGTCGCGGCCGCCACCGCGATCGCCGACTGTGTGTCGGAGGACGAGCTCGACCCGGCCTTCGTGGTGCCGAGCGTGTTCGATCGTTCGGTCGCTCCGGCGGTCGCGTCGGCCGTCGCGGTGGCGGCGGTCGCCGACGACGTCATCCGCGGCTGACGGTTCGGCGCCGGCCACCGGCGAGTCCTAGGGTCGGCGCGATGAACGCGCCGGCGCCCGTCTATCGCCATCTCCTGTCACCGATCGCGATCGGGACCATGGAGTTGCGCAACCGCATCGTGATGGCGCCGATGGGCGTGGAGATCGTCGACAGCGACGGCATGGCGAACGACGCGATCGCGGCCTACTACGAGGAGCGCGCCCGCGGTGGCGTCGGTCTCATCATCACCGAGGTGACGGCCATCGCGTATCCCCGCGGCGCCAACTCGATCCACCAGCTCGGGGCCTCCGACGACGCGTTCGTCCCCGCCCTGCGCCGGCTCACGGATCGGGTGCACGCGCACGGTGCGAAGATCGCCCTGCAGCTCGTCCACCACGGGAAGATCTCGCGGGTCGACACCATGGAGGGACGGCCGGTGCCCGTGCCGTCGCTCGAGCAGTACAAGGGCTCGATGTCCATGGCCAACGACCTCACGCTCGACGAGATGATGAAGATGGCCAAGGCGAGCGGCGGGAAGGCACCCGACTACAAGGAGATGGACGCGGACGACATCGCGCGGACCACCGACGATTTCGCGAGTGCGGCGGTGCGGGCGCAGGCCGCCGGGTTCGACGGCGTGGAGATCCACGGGGCGCACGGCTACCTGCTGTCGAGCTTCCTGTCGCGGGCGTTCAACCATCGCGACGATGCGTACGGCGGCTCGGTCGAGAACCGCTCCCGCTTCCTCTGCGAGGTCATCGCCGAGACCAAGCAGCGCTGCGGCGCCGACTTCCCGGTGTGGTGCCGCCTCGACGCACGGGAGTACCGCACCCCCGACGGCATCGAGTTCGAGGACACGATGGTCACCGCGCGGCTCGCGGTGGAGGCGGGCGCGGATGCGATCCATCTGAGTGCCTACGGCGACATGACCGACGGGTCCGCGTTCACCGAGGGGACGCTGCCCCACACCGAGGCGAAGCACGCCGCGCTGAGTGCCCGGCTGAAGAAGGCCGTGGACGTGCCGGTGATCGGCGTCGGCCGGATCCGGCCGGAGGTGGGCGACGACATGGTCGCCTTCGGCAAGGCGGACCTCATCGCGATGGGACGCCAGATGCTCGCCGATCCGGAGACGGCGAAGAAGCTCGTCGAGGGTCGGGAGGCGGACATCCGGCCCTGCATCAACTGCTACACCTGCGTCGCTCGTCCCTTCTTCGACGAACGGGTGCGCTGCGCGGTCAATCCCGTGCTGGCGAACGAGGTCGAGCTCGCTGACGTCGAACGGTCGACGGCGGCCGTCGCCAAGCGGGTCGTGATCGTCGGCGGTGGGCCGGCGGGCATGGAAGCGGCGCGGGTTGCGGCCCTGCGGGGTCACCACGTCACGCTGTTCGAGGCGTCGTCGCAGCTCGGCGGCGCGTTGCGGTTCGCGGCGCTCGTCTATGAGCCGAACCTGCGACTCCTGCGCTGGCTCACCCGGCAGATGGAGACGCTGCCGATCGATGTCCGGGTCGACACCGAGGCCACGCCGGACATGGTCGCCGCCCTGTCACCCGACGCCGTGATCGTGGCCACCGGCGCGGCGCGGCTGCGGTCGTCGGTCCCCGGTGCGACGCAGGACTTCGTCGTCGACGGTGATGATCTGCGGGCCATGCTCACCGGCAGCGGCGATGTCGCGGCGGCCATGAAGAAGCTGCCCCGGATGGGCCGCCTCGCGGCGACGGTCGGGCGTCGCCTCGGCCTGCTGAACGACCCCGAGCGTCTCGCGAAGCTGACCGAGCACTACATGCCGATCGGCACGCGCGTCGCGGTCATCGGTGGCGGGCTGGTGGGCATCGAGCTGGCCGAGTTCCTCGTCGACCGGGGTCGCACGGTCACGGTGCTCGAGGAGGAGTCGGTGCTGGCGACCGAGATGGCGCATCCCCGGAGGTGGCGGGTGCTCACCGACCTGCGCGACCACGGGGCCGAGCTGATCGGGGAGGCAACCGTCACCGGGATCGGCGACGGTGTCGTGCACTACATGATCGGTGACGACGAGGACGGTGCGGCGTCGTCCGTGGACGTCGACTCCGTGGTCATCGCCACGGGCCTCGTGGGCGACGAGACGGTCGCCAACCGGTTCCGCGCCGCGGGAATCGAGCCCGTCGTCATCGGTGACTGCACCGGGGTCGGCTATCTCGAGGGGGCCATGACCGACGGTTTCCACGCCGGCCACGCCCTCGGCTGAACCGATCGGCGTCAAAACGGTGACGGCCCGGCGCTCGGGCCGGGCCGCCGGTGTGGTGGTCGGGACCGGCGTCGATCCGGTGACCTACCGCTTTTCAGGCGGTCGCTCTGCCAACTGAGCTACCCGACCCCACGAACGGCCACCCGAATCGGGTGGCCGTGTGGCGGTCCTGACGGGATTTGAACCCGCGGCCTCCACCTTGACAGGGTGGCGATCACTCCAAACTGATCTACAGGACCCCCCGCCCGGCGAACCGGACGAAGATTCCACTCGGCGACGTGAGATCGCCTCATGGAGAGTCAAAACGTACGCCCCAACGGTCGCGATCACAACCCGGTAACCGCCCGTTGCGTCTAGCGTCGGCGCCCATGGCCGCCCCCCTGGAGCCCTGGTCCATCGCCGCCGTGAACCTGGCGGAGCACGCCGACAATCCGGTGCACACCGAGGCCGGCGGTCGAGCCGCGGGTTACGACGGTGCCGTCGTGGCCGGCACGACGATCTACGCGTATCTCACCCGCCCGGCCGCGGCGGCGTGGGCGAGGCGTGGGTCGCGTCGGGGAGCGCGTCCGTGCGGTTCCGTGGCCCCGTTCTCGCGGACGAGCACGTCGACCTCGTACCGGTCTCCGGTGACGACGGCGTGATGGTCGAGGCGCGGCTCGGGGAGACCGTCGCGGCGACCTGCGCCGTCGCTCCCGGTCACGAGCCGCCGGGCGAACCCGTCGGGATCCGCCTCGACCCACTCGCCCTCGAACTGGACGACCGTTGGGTGGGCTACGCCGCCCGGGCCGGTGAGGACCTCCAGCTCTACCGCACCGAATCGATCGTGCACCCGGTCGTGTGGCCCAGCCTCGCCAACCGGATCTTCGCCTCCCAGCTGGTCGACGGTGCGTGGGTGCACACCCGCAGTGAGATCCGTCATCTCGGCCTGGCCCGGCCGGGCGACGCGGTGCTCGCGGAGGCGTTCGAGGTCGATCGGTTCGAGAGCCGTAGTGGTGAACGAGCGGTGGTCGACGTGCGCATCAGCGTCGATGGTCGACCGGTGGCCGCCATCGAACACGAGGCGCTCGTGAAGCTCGCTCGCTGAGGATCAGCCTTCGGCCACCCGTGCTTCGAGCTTGTCGATCGCCATCGCCCAACCCTGGCCACCGGGAGAGTCGGCCGGGACACCGATGTGGGTCATGGTCATCCTCGTGCGGTCGCCGAGATCTTCGAGCTCGACCACGATCGAGGTCTCCATCGGCTTTCCTGCGGGCATGCCCATCTGTTCTGCGGTCAGCGCGTTCCCGTCGGCGTCGGCCACGCTCTCGGTGTACACGAGGCGGGTCATGGGGTCGACCTCGCGGTATTCCCCGACGAAGTACATCACCATCGCCCCGTTCGGGGTGTCCACCTCCATGGCGATGTGGCGGCGGCCCCCGACCTGAACGTCCATCTCGGCGTTCGGGATCCTGGCGCCCATCGGGCCGTACCACTGGGCGAAGTGCTCGGGCTCGGTCCACATCGACCAGATGACTTCGATCGGTGCGTCGAACGTGCGGTCGATGCGAACGTCTTTGGTGTCCATCATTGCGGGTCTGCTTTCTGGTCTGGTGTTCGGGTGCCGTGTTGGAGCTGTCGGACGTAGTCGTCCATGCGGTCGAAGCGGTCGTCCCAGATGTGGCGGTACTGTTCGGTCCAACTGGCGATCTCGGCGAGCGGCGCGGCCGCGATGGTGCACGGACGGGATTGGGCACGACGGCCGCGGGTGATCAGGCCGGCGCGTTCGAGCACCTTGATGTGCTTGGAGATCGCCGGAAGCGTCAGATCGAACGGTTTCGCCAGTTCGTTGACGCTCGCCTCGCCCTCCGCCAAGCGGGCCAGCATCGCCCGCCGCGTCGGGTTGGCCAGCGCCGCGAACGTCTCGTCGAGCCGTTCGTCGTCGAGCGTCGCGCTTGGTGCCGGCATCAGGGTCCCCTTTGTGTCATTATCGGTTAATTAACCAATAACGACAGTAGGGACGGGACCTGCGATTGTCAACCGCCCGATGCCCGCGCCGAAGCGTCGCGCTGGTACCCCGTACGGGATTCGAACCCGTGTTACCGGCGTGAAAGGCCAGCGTCCTAGGCCACTGGACGAACGGGGCCCCGGCCGGCGAACCGACCGAGCCATCAGGATAGGGGATCGATGCCGAGACTCGGCACGGGAATAGCAATCCGTCGGCTCTGGTTCCCGCATGGTCATGTTCCCCGTTCGTGTCGCGCTCGCCGGATTGGCCGGCTACGCCCTCGGCACGCTGCCGTCGGCCGACATCGCGGCGCGGCTCAACGGCGTCGACCTCCGGGCCGAGGGCACGGGCAACCCCGGCGCGATGAACGCGAGCCATGTACTCGGCACGTCGTGGGGCGTGGCCGTCACGGTCGGCGACGGGGGGAAGGGCGTCGCCGCCGCCCGTGTCGGCGCCGCGCTCGCGGGATCCGCCGGCGCCAATGCGGCCGCGTCGGCCGCCGTCGCCGGCCATTGCTTCCCGCCGGGGCGGACCGGAGGCAAGGGCGTGGCCACCTCGATCGGCCAGGTTCTCGGCACGTTCCCCGCGTACCTGCCGGTCGATGTCACCGTCGGCTACCTCACCACGAAGCTCCCCGTCGGCCGGCACCGCACCCGCGCCGCGACCTCCGTCGCGAGCGCGATGTGGATCGGTGCGGCCACCGTGGCCTGGCGCCGTGGATGGCGCGGACCCGGCGGCTCGCCCGCGTCGGTCGCGCTACCGCTCGGGGCCCTGGCCAGCACCGTCGTGATCGCGGCCCGGTTCGCAGCCGAAGCCGAGAAGGTCGAGGCCTACAACCTCACGCTCGTCGGCGAGGAGGACGCGGCGTGATCGGGCTCGTGACCGACTCGGCATCGCAGATGCCACCGGCGTTGGCGGAACGCCTCGGCGTCGAGGTGGTCCCCGTGCTCGTCACGGTGGACGGCGAGTGCTTCCGGGAAGGCGTCGACCTCGCGCCCGCGGCGTTCTGGGCCCGGTTCGACGACGGGGCCGTCCCCGAGGTCACGACATCGCCGCCGAGTCCCGGCGAACTCGCCGACGCCTACCGGCGACTGATCGACGCCGGTGCGACGGAGATCGTGTCGGTCCACATCGGCGCCGAACACTCCGGCACGGTCAACGCGGCCCGACTCGCGGCGGACCTCGTCGCCGCGCCCGTGCACCTCGTCGACTCGGGCACGGCCTCGTTCGGGGTCAGCTGCTGCGTATGGGAGGCGGCCACCGTTCTCGCGGACGGCGGGTCCGCGGGCGACGCGGCGACCCGGGCGAAGGAGGTCGCCGCCGAGGTCGGCACGACCTTCATCATCCAAGCCCTCGACTTCGCCCGCCGGGGCGGGCGTCTGGAGCCGCACCTGCCCCACGACCACGACGGCGTGACGGTGCTCGGTGGCGTCGGGGGAGTGGTGGACGTGCTCGGCACGGGCACGACGGTCGACGAGCTCTGCGACGCGATGGTCGAGCCGATGCTTCGAGACGGCGCGCCGATCCGGGCCGGCGTCTCGCTCGCCGACCCCTCCACGCTGGTGTTCACCGAAGGCATCGAGGCACGGCTGCGTGACAGCGCGGTCGCCGTCGACGTCGTCCACTACGACGTCGGCCCGTCGATCGCGGCGCACACCGGTCCGGGCACCGCCGGCGGCTTCTGGTACCCGATCGGCTGACGCCGAGGCGACGCGGCCCTCGGCGATACTGGACCGGTGACGATCGCGACGGAGCCACTCCCGCCCACCATCCGGACCGTGTGGCGCATCGGTGCCGCCGCGTTCTTCGGTGTCGTCGCGGTCGGTGCCGTCGTCGGCGGGCTGGTGACCGACCTGCCGATGCTGACGATCGGGGGCGCGAGCGGCGCCGTCCTCCTGTTCGCCCTGCGCTGGTGGGTGATCGATCGGCAGTACGCGAACTGGCGCTGGGGCGTGGACGAGCGTTGGGTCGAGCAACGAAGCGGCGTGATCGTTCGCCGCGTGCAGGTCGTGCCCCGAAGCCGTATTCAGACGTTGACGACGAGAACCGGGCCGATCGATCGGTGGCTCGGCTTGAGCTCGATCGTGGTCCACACCGCCGGGACCCACGCCCCCAACCTCACCATTCCCCATCTCGACGGCACGACGGCCGACCGGCTCCGCACGGAGCTCGGCGGGTGACCGAACCCGACTGGCGGCGGCCCCATCCGCTGACCGTTCTCGTGCAGATCGCGATGTTTCTGGCCCAGAGCGGCTGGCCACTTCTCCTCGCGATCGGTTTCGGCGGCGGCGCCCTCGGGTTCGACACGATCGCCGTGCTGGCCGGCACGGTGACGGTCGGGTACGGCGTCCTCTCGTGGTGGATGACGGGCTACGCCGTGACCGAGGAGACGATCGAGCATCGCCGCGGCATTCTCGATCGCAAGGCTCAGTCCCTGCCGCTCGGTCGAATCCAGCAGGTGTCCGTGGCCCGGCCGTTCCTCGCTCGTGTGGTGGGCCTCGCCGTCGTGCAGGTCGCCGAGGCGTCGGCCGACGGCAACATCGAGATCCGCTACCTCCAGTCCGCCGATGCCGACACCCTCACCGCCGACCTCCGCTCCCGGAGCCGGGCTGCCGCGCCGGCGGACGACGCGCCGCTCGCCGACGCGGACGGGAACGCGGTGTCGCGTCTGCCGCCTCCGCCACCGCCACCTGCCGTCCAGTTGCATGTGGCCCCGGTCGGGGCGCTCGTCCGCTATCACCTCGCCTCGTCGGCGCCGGCCCTGGCTGTCGTGGCCGCGATCGGGTTCGCCATCGCCCTCGCGGTCGCCGTGCGGGAGGGGCCGGCCCCGGCCGCAGTCGTCGCGCTCATCGCGCTCGGCATCATGGTCACGATGGCCGCCCTCAGTGCGGTCGGCGCGGTGTTCACGTTCGGCACGTTCACGCTCGAACGGCGCGGCGACGTCCTCACCGCCGACATGGGCCTGCTGTCGAAACGACAGGTCGAGTTGCAGCCCGCCCGCATCCAGACGGTCACCGTGACCTCCGGGCTCGTCGCTCGCCGGCTCGGCCTTCACGAGGTGAGGTTCTCCGCCGCGACCGGCAAGGCGGTCGGGAAACAGCAGTCGGTCGTCCACCTCGCCCCCGTGGCCTCGACCGACGAGGTGGCGCGCGTCGTGCATCGGTCGGTCGACGTCGACCCGGCCTTCGGTGTCGAACTCGAGCCGGTGAGCCCGGTCACGGTTCGACGGATGCTCGTGCGGACCGCGGTCGCGTTCGTTCTCGTCGGCATCCCTGCGGCGGTGGGCGTCGGCTTCGTGCATCCGGTCGGATCCGTTGCGCTCGTCGCCCTCTGGTGGTCGGTGGCGATCTGGTTCGCGCGCGCCCGGCACGCCCGCCTCGGCTTCAGCCTCGACGACCGGCGCCTCGTCGTGCGACGCGGCGTGTTCCAGCACCACCTCACCCAGCTGCCTGTCGGAAACGTGCAGGCGGTCGAGACGATCGCGTCCTTCTTTCAACGGCGGCTGGGCGTGGCCGATCTCGTCGTGACCACGGCGGGGATCGGGCCGGCGCACCACGTGCGCGTCCCCGACCTGCCCGCGAACCGCGCCGCGGCGTTGCGCTCGTCGCTGGCCGCCACCGCCGCCGACCGGAGCTGGGACGCGGCGGGCTGACGCAGGCGTCGAACTCCACACGCGAAACGGGCCGCCGGGGCACTGCCCCGACGGCCCGATCCCTCAGATGAACCGGTTCAGCTGTCGTTGCGGGTCCGTGCCGGGCGGGGCACCGAGTGGCCGAGCAACAGGAAGCCGCCACCGATCACGACGAGCGCGAGGGCGAGGATCCACAGGCCGTCGTTCGGGCCGGTGAAGGCCAGCTCGTCGTCGTCGTCCTGCTGCTCCTGGGCGGGCGGCTCGATCGTGGTGGTCGGCGCGACGGTCGAGGTCGGCGCGATGGTCGTGGTGGGCGCGACATCGCCGTCCTCATCGCACGGCGTGCCCGCGCCGTCACCGTCGAGATCGGCCTGGTCGGCGTTCGCGATCAGCGGACAGTTGTCGTCGCCGTCGTCCACGCCGTCGCCGTCGTCGTCCTCGTCGCAGGCGTCGCCGGCACCATCGGTGTCGGTGTCGGTCTGATCGGCGTTGGGCGTGTCGACACAGTTGTCGGTGTCGTCGGCCTCGCCGTCGCCGTCGCTGTCACCTTCGCAGGCATCGCCCGTGCCGTTGCTGTCCACGTCCGCCTGGTCGGCGTTGGGTGTGTTGACGCAGTTGTCGATGTCGTCGTACACGCCGTCACCGTCGGCATCCGCCTCACAGGCGTCGCCTTCGCCGTCGCTGTTGCCGTCGGCCTGGTCGGCGTTGGGCGTGTCGACGCAGTTGTCCGTCCCGTCGCCCACGCCGTCACCGTCGGTGTCCGGCTCGGGCGGGAAGACCGAGATGGCGATCTGCGTGTCCGGGATCGGCGTCAGCGTCGCGTCGACGAGGCTGACGATGACGCTGCACGGCACCACGGTCGAGTAGATGCAGGTGAGATCGTCCTCGCCGATCCCGTCGTTCTGCCAGACGTAGTCGAAGCTGTAGTTGGTGCCGTCGACCGGTGCGGCTTGGAACTGGATCTGGGCGAGCTCAGAGGCGCCCCAGCATCCGGTGCTCCCGGGAGCGGCCGGCAACACGGTGGCGCCGTCGCTCGAGTTGCCACACGCGGAGACGGCGAGAATCGCCGCCCCGTCGTATCCGCCCGAGCCGTCGACGCTGACCGAGATGACCGATCCGGTGACCACATCCGTCGTTCCGGTGGCGCTCGCGGTCGGTGCCGCGAGGGCCGGGCCCGCAAAGAGCAGACCGACACCGGCTGCGACAGCCATCACGAGCGACGTGACTCGAAGACGGCGGTGCCGTCGATTCCTGTCCATGGTTGTACTCCCCCAACGAAGCGGCCGCGGTGGCCAGACTTGTCCACAAACTGTGGATCACCACGGAACGGGGTGTCAAGACCGCACAGGGTGAGAGGTGTCGGGATCAGGCGGACGCGGCCCGCACGAGCCACTCGAGCAACTCGCCCACCCACTCGAAGATCGTGGCCGCGGGGTCATCCGGAAGATCGTGCGCGGCGAGGTCGGCGCCACCCGCTTCGAGCCGTTCGCCCAGGATGAGACGCAGGTTCGTGAGGGCCTGCATCCACGCCGCGACCCGGTCGTCGTCGAGAATGCCGCCGTCCATGGTCTCTTCGAGGATGTCGAGTCCCTCGAGCCGCCCGCGGAGCAGTTCGTCGTCGACCATGCCCCGGTACGCCTCCTCTGCCTCGTCGTCGCCCGGATGGGCCGGCGGCTTCAGACGGCGCAGGAACTCGTGCTCCTCGGCCATCAGCAGATGACGAAGATCGGTGATGAGGTTGGCGAGCAACTCCTGCTCGTAGCCCTCGAGCGACACCCGCACCCCACCGACGTCCGCCACGAAGTACGGCTCCGTCCGACTCACGAGTCCTTCTCCATGGTCGCCCAGAGCCCGTGCTCGTGAAGTCGGAACACGTCCATCTCCGCCTTCTCCTGCGGCCCCGACGACACCACCGCCTTGCCCTCGGTGTGGACCTGCATCATCAACCGATGCGCCTTCTCCTCCGAGAAGCCGAAGAGCTTGCGGAACACGAACGCCACATACGACATCAGGTTGATCGGATCGTCCCAGACCAGCACCTTCCACGGCTTGTCGAGATCGACGACGTCCTCGACCTCCGGGTCGAGGGTGGTGAGCGGCGCGGTCACCGGGCCGCCTCGAGGTCGAGGCGGACGATCGAGATCCACGCGATCGTCGCCACGATGATGTGGACGAAGACCAGCGCCTCGGGCACGCCGGCAGAGTACTGCCAGTAGCCGAGCGCGATCTGGGCGCCGAGCAGGGAGACGACCGTCTGCGCGGCGCGCCGGACCTGGAGCATCCCGCGAGTGTGGGCGACCCAGAGCACGCCTCCGACGGCGGCGATCAGGACCAGCGCCGAGATCGAATGGATCCGGGTGACCTCGCGCAGGTCGAAGGGCAACCGGTTCGCGACCGACTCGTCCTCGCTGCCCGAGTGCGGTCCGGACCCGGTCACGACCGTGCCGAGAACGAGCACGACGCCTCCCGCCCAGAACACCACCTGCGTGAGCCGGCGGATAGCCGACCCGGCGCGCTGTCGCGTGGGCGCGTCGTCGAGGCCCGCCCGGTGATGGAGTACGGCGGCGTTCCACAGCAGCACCATCGAGAGAAGGAAGTGTCCCATCGTGAACCGGGGGTCGAGGTCCGTTCGCACGAGCAGCGCACCGAGCAGGATCTGCGCGATCACGCCGGCGACGAGACCCCACGACAGCCGGACGAGGTCGGTTCGGTGGGGGGATCGGCGGTGCGACCCCAGCACCGCAGCCACCACCGCGAGCGCCACGACCCCGGTGAACATGCGGTTCCCGAACTCGATCCAGCCGTGATAGCTCGCGGCGGGGACGAGTTCTTCCTCGTTGCAGTTCGGCCAGTCGTGACAGCCGAGGCCCGATCCGGTGAGACGCACCGCGGCTCCGGTGTAGACGATGATCACCAGGGACCAGAGCGCCACGCGTGTGAGTTCGAGATAGCGGGCCGGGCTCACAAGGGAAAGGCTACGGCCCCAGTGGGCGGTCCTGGCCCGTCGGCCGTAGCCTGTTGACTCGTGACCGCCACCGCCCCCGCTCGCACGCGCCCGCGCATCCTCGCCTTCGTGGCGTTGACGAAGCCGCGGATCATCGAGCTCCTCCTCATCACCACGGTTCCCACGATGGTGGTCGCCGAGGGTGGCCTCCCCTCGATCTGGCTGATGGTCGCGACCGTGGTCGGCGGGACCCTGGCGGCGGGTGGGGCCAACGCGTTCAACATGTACATCGACCGCGACATCGATCGGGTGATGGAGCGCACCAAGGGTCGCCCGCTCGTGACCGGCGAGGTCACGCCGAACGAGGCGCTCGTGTTCGCCTTCGCGATCGAGATCGCCGCGTTCGCCTGGCTGTGGGGATTCGTGAACCTGCTGTCGGCGGTGCTCGCGGTGTCGGCGACGCTCTTCTACGTCTTCGTCTACACGATGTGGCTGAAGCGCACCTCCACCCGCAACATCGTGATCGGCGGTGCGGCGGGCGCCGTACCGGTGCTGGTCGGCTGGTCCTCGGTCACCAACGAGCTCGACTGGCCGCCCGTCGTGCTCTTCGCCATCATCTTCTACTGGACGCCGCCGCATTTCTGGGCGCTGGCCATCCGCTACAAGGACGACTACCAGGCGGCTGACGTGCCGATGCTCCCGGCGGTCGCTTCGCTGCGCACCACGGCCTCGCGGATCGTCTGGTACACGGTGCTGCTGTGGGCGCTCACCCTCCTGTTCGGTCCGGTGGCCGACATGGGCATCACGTACTACGTCGCCGCGGTGGTCCTCGGTGGCGTCTTCCTCGGCCTCGCCATCCAGGTCTTCCGTCGGCCCGAACCGGCGCTGGCCATGCGCCTCTTCGGTTGGTCGATCACCTATGTGACGCTGCTGTTCGGCGCGATGGCGGCCGACGAGATCGTCCGCAACGGCTTCTGACGATTTTCCGGGCCGGAAATTCCCCGAAAATCGTGGGCCGCCCGGTTTCCATCCGAGCACACGCGGCCCTGTAGGCTGCGCTCTCGGTACTGCACCTCCGGGTGTTGCCGCGCCGCGGCATCCCTGGAAACTGTCGGAGGACACCTGCCACAATGACGATGACCGACTCACCGCCGGCGACCGACACAGCACCGGCGGTCGCCTCTCCTGCGGTGGCTGGGCTCTATGACGCGCTCACCACCACGGATCACAAGCGCATCGGCCGGTACTGGCTGCGCTCCGGGCTGCTCCTGCTGATCGGCGCCGTGGTGCTCGGCGTCCTGCTCGGCATCGAGGGGACCGACGCCGAGAGCACGGATCTGTTCGGTGGCGACAACGCCTACTTCCAGATGTGGGCGCTGTACCGCATCGGTCTCGCCCTCCTCGTCGCCGCGCCGCTGCTCGTGGGCCTCGCGACGGTCGTGGTCCCGATGCAGGTCGGCTCGACCAACATCGCGTTCCCCCGTGCCGCGCTCGCCGCGGTCTGGGGCTTCATGCTCGGCGCCGGCATCACGGTGGTCGCGGTGCTCGCCGGCGGCGGCTTCGGCGCCGTGGACCGGGTCACCAATGCCGAGCGCGACGCGATCGCCCTCACCCTCGTGGGGCTCGGCTTCGTGATCGTCTCGCTGCTGCTCGCCTCCCTCTGCCTCGCCACCACGGTGATCTCGCTGCGGGTCAAGGGCATGACCCTGCTGCGGACACCGCTCTTCGCCTGGTCGATCCTCGTCACCTGTTCGGTGTGGCTCCTCACGCTGCCGGTCCTGTTGGCCAACCTCCTCATCGCCTACGTCGATCTCCACAACGGTCCGGGCACCTTCGGCGGCGACGCCAGCGGCAGCCTCGCGATCTACGGGCAGATCGCCTGGGTCGTCGAACAGCCGCAGGTCTACGCCTTCGCCATTCCGGTGCTCGGCATCCTGGGTTCGATCGTCCCGGTGACGGCCGGCGTCCGCGCCGCCCGCCACGGCCTGTCGGCCGGTCTGATCGGGCTCTTCGGCCTGCTCGCGTTCGGCGCCTGGAGCCAGCCCTACTTCCAGAACGACGGAGCGATTCCCCACGACGAGAAGTTCCTCTTCATCGCCTTCGGTCTCGCCGCCCTCCTGCCGGTCCTCGGGGCCATGGGTGGGGCAGGTGACACGCTGCGACGCGGCGGCGACGCCATCGTCGGCCTGCCGGCGGCCCATCTCGTGGGTGCGCTCGGCGGCGGCATCCTGCTCCTGCTCGGTGTGGTCGCGGGAGCGCTTCGTGTCATCGAGCCGCTCGAGCTCGGCGGTTCCACGGACCAGGTCGAGGGCATCGGCACCCTCGCCGTCTCCGGCGTCGCGTCGCTCGTGCTGCTCGCGGCCATCGTCGCCGCCGTTGGCGGTTTCTGGTTCTGGGCCGCCAAGATCGGCGGACACGAACTCCCGCCCATGCTCGGACGTCTCGCCCTCCTCGATCTCATCGGCGGTGCGGTGCTGTTGGGCGGCGCCCAGGTCGTCAGCGGCTTCTTCGACACGGTGAACCATCCGCTCGCGGTGCCCACGGAGGACATCGCGGACACGCTCGCCATCGTCTCGCTCATCGGCGCGGTCCTGATCGGCCTCGGCGCCCTCGGCGTGGTGGCCGCGATCGCGAAGGCCGTGCGCACCGGCGCGACCGCGACCGACGACCCGTGGGGTGGCCACACCCTCGAGTGGGCAACGGTGGACGGCGCCTTCGCCGAACCCCCCGCGTTGGTGACGTCCGAATCGCCCTTGCTCGACGACGAAGGGGAGGACGCCTGATGGCTGTCACCACCAACGCGCTTCCGGCCGCGGAGGTCACCCGACCCCGCACCGTGCTCGTCGCGACGATGTTCGCGTCCGCCGCTGCGTTCATGGCGTTCGCCGGGGTGCTCGTCATCTACATCAACGAGCGGGCCGCGGCGGACGAATGGTTCCCGGCCGGTGTCATCGAACTCGGTCCGGCGGGCTTCGTCTTCGCCACGATGATCCTGTCCGTCTTCACCGTCCAGTGGGCGGTGCAGGCGATCAACAACGACGACCGCCTCAACGCCTACATGGCGCTCGGGCTCACCGGCCTGTTCGGTGCCGCGGTGTTCAACCAACTCTGGTTCATCATCAACGACACCGGCTTCGCCCTCGCGGGCAGCAACGCCGAGTTCCTCTTCTTGTTGGTGAACGGCGTGTTCCTCGCCTTCCTCATCAGTGCGGTGGCGTTCCTCACGCTCACCTTCCTGCGGGCACTCATCGGCCAATACGGCCCCCGCAAGGCCGACGGCGTCGCCGCGGCCGCCTTCTACTGGGACACGGTGGTCGCCATGTGGTCGATCACCTGGTACGTCGTCTACGTCGCGAAGTAGGGATCAGATGTTCACAACGGGCTTCAAGTTCTTCTTCGGTATCGGGGTCGGTCTCGTCACCGCGGCCATGCTCTATGGCTACACGAGCGGTGGCAACTGGACCGGTCCCATCTCCCTCGGCTGGAAGGAGGGCGTGGGCGAACACGTCGGCTACGGCCTCCTCGTGTTGCTGGGCGTCGTGGCGATGGCCATCGCGTGCACGCTCATCTTCTTCCGGGACGCCGACCCGGCCGACCAGGCCGACTACATGGGCGTGGACGACATCGAGCCGACCCAGCCGGTGACCGCGAGCTTCTGGCCGGTCGTGGGCGCGTTCGGCGCCGCCACCATGGCCATCGGCCTCGTGCTCAACACCGCGGTCTTCATCACCGGACTCGTGATCGTCGGCGCGGTCGCCATCGAATGGATGATGGACGCCTGGGCCGACCGGGCCTCCGGCGACCCGGAGGCCAACCGGGCGCTGCGCAACCGCATCATGGCGCCGATCGAGATCCCGGCTGCCGGTGCGGCCGTCATCGCCGTGATCGTGCTGCTCGCCTCGCGGATCCTGCTGAACGCCTCGAAGAACGGCGCCGTCCTGATCGCCGGCGTCCTCGCCGTCGTCATCCTCGGCATCGGCTTCCTGGCCGCGTCCGACAAGAAGATCAACCGCAACCTCGTGGCCGGCCTCTCGGTGGTGCTCGGGGTCGCCATTCTCGGCGGTGGCGTGTGGGCCACGGTCGACGGCGAGCGCGAGTTCGACGAGCACGAACCGCACGGCGAAGACGGCAGCACCGAAGTCGACCACGGAGAAGACGGATAGTGAGTCACCTGTTCAACAGCCGCGGTCGCCAGGCCGGCATCGTCCTCGCGCTCGGCCTCCTGCTGGCCGGCTGCGCCAGCGATGCCGAGCTCGACACGCTGCAGCCTCGCAGTGGTGTCGCCGACGAGATCTACGGCCTCGCCCTGCCCGTCTTCATCGTTGCCGGCGTCGTGCTGGTCTTCGTGTGTGGCGCGGTCGTCTGGCTCGGCTTCAAGCACCGCGTCAAGACCTACGAGGGCGACGACGAGTTCCCCGAACAGATCGCCCACAACAACACGCTCGAGATCGCGTGGACCGCCATCCCCGCGCTCGTGATGGTGGTCGTCGCCGTCGCCACCAGCGTCGTGCACTTCGCGATCAACGACATCGACGAGGCGAATGCGATGACCCTCGACGTCGCGGGTGAGTCGATCGAGTGGGAGCCGACGATCGTGGTCGTCGGCCAGCAGTGGTGGTGGGAGTACCGCTACTACCTCGACGGCGAACAGATCACCCACGAGGTACTCGCCGATCCGATGAACCTGCCGCCGGCCGACATCGTCACCTCCGGCCAGTTCGCCATCCCGACGGGCCAGGAAGTGGAACTGATCATCACCTCGCGTGACGTGATCCACTCACACTGGATCCCGCAACTCAACGGCAAGCGCGACGCCGTGCCGGGGCGCTTCGCGCCCTGGAAGATCGAAGCCGACGAACCCGGCGTCTACTTCGGGCAGTGCACCGAGTTCTGCGGCCTGTCCCACAGCCGCATGCGGATGCAGACGCTCGCCCTGACCCCCGCCGACTTCCAGGACTGGATCGACGAGCAGATGGCGCCCGCCACGTTCGACGACGAGCTCCAGGTCTATGTCGACGCCGTCCGGGCCGGGGAGACCGCCTCGGTCGGCGACGACGCCAGCGCCGCCCTCCGCGGCCTCGACGTCTTCAACACCCAGTGCGCCTCGTGTCATCTCGTCGACGGGTTCAACGACCTCGACTACGACGGTGCGGAGGTCGTCTCCGGCTCGGCGCCGGACCTCACCCACCTCATGAGCCGCACGACGTTCGCGGGCGGCATCCTGAACCTCTACAACGAGGACGGATCCGTGAACGTCGACGACCTGGCCCGCTGGATCCGGGATCCGGCCGAGGTGAAGGACAACTACGCCGATGGTCTCCCCGATGGCGAACTGCCCCGGGGCATGCCGGACCGCAACCTGACCGAACGACAGATCGACGATGTGATCGCCTTCCTCACGACGCTGGGCCCCGATGCCAGCGCCGAGATGATCCAGGCGACGGAGGTGGAGTGAGATGGCCGTCACGGAAGATCCCCTGGCGCTGACGACCGGCGAGGCCGCCACCGTCGAACGTCCCCTCGGCGTGCTGACCCGCCCCCAGGGCGGCAACGGCTGGCGGGACTGGTTGAGCACCGTCGATCACAAGAAGATCGGCATCATGTACGGCGTCGCCGCGATGTTCTTCTTCATCGTGGGCGGCATCGAAGCCCTGTTGATCCGGGTGCAGTTGGCCGCGCCGAACGGCAGCGTGCTGTCGGCCGACATCTACAACCAGGTCTTCACGATGCACGGCGTCACGATGATCTTCCTGTTCATCATGCCGCTGGCCGCCGCCTTCGCGAACTATCTGATCCCGCTGCAGATCGGCGCCCGCGACGTCGCGTTCCCCCGTCTCAACGCCCTGTCGTTCTGGGTCTGGATCGGCGGCGCGATCTTCCTGAACTCGTCGTGGATCGTCGGCGGCGGTGGTGCCGACTGTGGGTGGTTCTGCTACTCCCCGAACTCCGGTCTGGCGTTCTCGCCGAGCCATGGCGTCGACTTCTACGCCATCGGCCTCTTGATCACCGGTATCGCCTCGCTCGTCTCGGCGGCGAACCTGATCGTCACGGTGCTCAACATGCGGGCCCCCGGTATGACGCTGTTCCGCATGCCGGTGCTCACCTGGATGCTCCTGGTGACCCAGTTCCTGCTGCTGTTCGCCCTGCCGGTCATCACGGTGGCGCTCTTCCTGCTGCTCTTCGACCGGCTCTTCGGGGCCCAGTTCTTCAATCCGGAGATGGGCGCCGATCCGCTGCTCTGGCAACATCTCTTCTGGATCTTCGGCCATCCCGAGGTGTACATCATCATCCTGCCGAGCTTCGGCATCATCTCGGAGATCATCCCGACGTTCAGCCGTAAGCCGATCTTCGGCTACTCGTTCATGGTGTTCTCGGGCATCGCGATCGGCTTCATGGGCTTCGGTGTGTGGGCCCACCACATGTTCGTGTCCGGAATCGGGCCGCTGTCGGTCTGGGCGTTCTCGATGTCGACGATGTTCATCGCCGTCCCGACCGGGGTGAAGATCCTCAACTGGCTGGCCACGATGTGGGGCGGCAAGTTGCGGTTCACCACCGCGATGCTCTTCGCGGTCGGCGCTGTCGCGATGTTCACCATCGGTGGTCTGTCCGGCGTCACCCACGCCCTGGCCCCCGCCGACACCCAGCAGACCGACACCTACTACATCGTGGCCCACTTCCACTATGTGATCTTCGGCGGTGGCGTGCTCGGCCTGATGGGCGGCATGTACTTCTGGTGGCCGAAGTTCTTCGGGCACATGCTGAACGAAACCTGGGGGAAGCTCCATTTCTGGACGATCTTGATCGGCTTCAACCTCACTTTCGGCCCGATGCACGTCTTGGGCCTGCAGGGCATGAGCCGTCGCATCGACACCTACTCACCGGGATTCGGGTTCGAGTTCTGGAACCTGGTCGCCACCATCGGTGCGTTCGTGATCGCCCTGTCGGTGCTCTTCTTCTTCTTCAACGTGTGGAAGTCGCGCCGCGATGCCCCCAACCTGCCGCCCCCGGGGCCTGACCCGTGGGACGCCCGGAGCCTCGAATGGATGGTCCCGTCGCCGACCCCGGAGCACAACTTCGACGAGGTGCCCGTCATCGAGAGCGACGACGAGTGGTGGCATCGCAAGTACGGCTACGACGAGAACCGCAACGTCGTGCGCATCGCGACGGTCGAGGAGGCCGCCCAGGACGGCTCGGCGACGGGCGTGCACCTGCCGGCGCCGTCCTTCTGGCCGCTCGTACTGGCCGCCGGCCTGCCCCTGATCGGCTACGGCCTCATCTTCAACCTGTGGCTCTGCGTCGTGGGCGGTCTGCTCACCGGGATCGGCATCTATGCCTGGGCCCTGGAGCCGGTGGACGATCCCGACGCGGACCACGGCCACGATCACGATCACGATGATCACCACGACGATCATCACGACGACGAGGAAGCACCGGTGACCGCCGGCGACGAGGAGGCCTGAGATGGCAACCGCAACTGACGCTGCCGTCGACACCGCCGATCACGGCCACGCGACCAGCACGGGTATCTCCAACACCAAGCTGGCGATGTGGGCCTTCCTCGGGTCGGAGTGTCTGCTGTTCGGTGGTCTGATCTCCACCTACCTGCTCTACAAGACGCGCCGGGGCCCGGGTCCGGACAACACGGTGATCCCGACCGATGTCTTCGACATCCCGTTCACCTCGGTGAGTTCCTTCGTCCTGTTGATGTCGTCGCTCACCATGGTGCTCGCCCTCTCGGCGATCACCCGTGGCGACAATCCCGCGACCCGGGCGTGGCTGCTCACCACCTCCATGTTGGGCGCGATCTTCATCGGCGGTCAGGTCTACGAGTTCACCTCGTTCCTGCGTGAGGGCGTCGGCTACACCCACAACCCCGCCAGCTCGGCGTTCTACACCCTGACCGGCTTCCATGGTGTCCACGTGAGCCTCGGTATCGTGATGCTGATGTCGCTCTTCGTGGCGTCCAAACAGGGCAAACTCCGCCAGGAGCACAGCGAGACCGTCGAGATCGTCGGGCTCTACTGGCACTTCGTGGACGTGGTCTGGATCTTCATCTTCACCGTCATCTACTTGATCCCGGTCGACTGAGGGGCAACGAGTCATGGCTGAAACAACACTGGCTGAAACAACACTGGCTGAAGAACAGGCCCACGACCATCCGTCGGACTGGGCCTACGTCAAGATTGCCCTGCTCCTCGCTGCCATCACGGGGGTCGAGGTGCTGACCTACTTCGAGTCGGCCGTCACCGTCTTCGAGAACAACTCCGTCACCATCGCCAGCCTCATGGTCATGATGGTCGTGAAGTTCTACATGGTGGCCATGTACTTCATGCACCTGAAGCACGACAACCCGTTGTTCACGAAGCTCTTCGTGGGTGGTCTGGTGCTGGCGACCGCGGTCTACGTGGCCGCGCTGGCGGCCTTCGAGTTCTGGGCGTGATGACATGACGGCGAACCTGCTCGCCGTCAACGCATGGGCCTTCGAGGCCCATCCCGAGGTCTGGCTCCTCATCGGCGGGATCATCGGTCTCGGCGTCTACGCGGTCCGCGCGATCGGACCGTTGGTCGTGCCCGCCGGGCAGCCCGTCGTCACCCGGGTCCAGAAGCGCTACTTCGTGGCCGGCGTGATCCTGTTGTGGGTCGCGGCCGACTATCCGATGCACGACATCGCCGAGCAGTACCTCTACTCGGTGCACATGTTCCAGCATCTGCTGATTGCGTTCATGGTCCCGCCGCTGCTCCTGTTGGCCATGCCGGAGTGGCTGGCCCGGCTGCTCGTGCTCGACGGTGGCGTCACCGCCCGGATCCTCCGGACGCTGACGAAGCCGCTCGTGGCGGGCGTGCTCTTCAACCTCCTGCAGATGCTCACCCACTGGGGTGGGGTGGTCAACCTCAGCAGCGAGAACGGCCCGTTCCACTACATGGTGCACCTCGGGGTGTTCTTCACCGCGTTGCTGATGTGGTTCCCGGTGCTGGGCCCGTTGAAGGAGGTCCACCTCAGCGAGCCCGGGAAGCTGATCTACCTCTTCCTCATGTCGGTCGTGCCGACCGTGCCGGCGGGCTGGCTCGTGTTCGCCGAGGGGGTCGTCTACGACGCCTACGACCACGACTACAACCTCTGGGGTATCGACCCCACCAACGACCAGCAGATGGCCGGGGCGATCATGAAGGTCGTCGGCGGCTTCTATCTGTGGACGCTCATCGCGATCCGGTTCTTCCGCCATGTCGCGGTCATCCGCCGGGAGGACGAGGAGAAGAAGTTCACCCGGGGCCGGCTCACGTACTCCGATGTCGAGGCCGCCTTCGACGCGGCCGGCGAGCCGACCCACGAAAGCCGACCGCACTGAACATCGTGGGCAGTACCGTCTTCGCATGCTCGACATCAAGCTGATCCGCACCGATCCCGATGCCGTGAAAGCGGCCATCGCGCGGCGGGGCGAATCGACGGCGGCCATCGACGAGGTCATCGGGCTCGACACCCGCATGCGGGCCATCGGCACCGAGCGCGACGACATCCGCGCCGAGGTCAAGCAGATCTCCAAGCAGGTCGGCGCGCTGCACAAGGACGGCCGGGCCGACGAGGCGAGCGAACTCCAGGCGACCAGCCGCGAGCTGGGTGAGAGGGAGAAGGCGCTCAGCGACGAGGCCGACGCGCTCCAGGCGCAGATCCGCTCCCTGTTGCTCACGGTCTCCAACATGCCGTCGCCGGACGCGCCCGACGGGCTGACCGAGGACGACAATGTCGAACTGCGCGTCGAAGGGTTCGATCCGGCGAGCTACGCCCCGCACCAGCGGGTGCCGCACTGGGACATCGGTGAGGAGCTCGGCATTCTCGACGTCGACCGCGCCGTGCGCATGTCCGGCTCGATGTTCGCGATGTACCGCGGGGCGGGTGCCCGCCTGCTGCGGGCGCTGATCAACTACGGGCTCGACCGCAATCGTGATGCGTTCGAAGAGGTGCGGCCGCCGACGGTGGTGAAGACCGAGACGATGATCGGCACGGGCCATCTCCCGAAGTTCGCCGACGACGCCTACCACCTCGAGCGCGACGACCTGTGGGCCATTCCCACCGCCGAGGTGCCGCTCACGTCGATGGTCGCGGGCGAGATCCTCGACGAGGGCGATCTGCCGTTGCGGCTCATGGCCCACACCTCGTGCTATCGCCGCGAGGCGGGTTCGGCGGGCAAGGACACGCGGGGTCTGCTGCGGGTGCACGAGTTCGACAAGGTCGAGCTCTACGCGTTCTGCACACCGGACCAGGCCGAGGCGATGCACGGGCAGATCCTGGATCGGGCGGAGGGCGCGATCCGCGACCTCGGGCTCGCCCATCGGGTCCTCGATCTGGCCTGCGGCGACATCAGCGGAGCCGGCGCCCGCACCTACGACATCGAGGTCTACGCGCCCGGCGCCGACCGCTGGCTCGAGGTCTCGTCGGTCAGCTGGTGCACCGACTACCAGGCCCGGCGGGCGAACGTCCGCTACCGACCGGCCGAGGGCAAGGGCACCGAGTTCGTGCACAGCCTCAACGGATCCGGGCTCGCCGTTCCCCGGGTCTGGGCGGCGATCGTCGAGACCGGTCGCCAACCGGACGGCTCGATCCGTCTGCCCGAAGCGCTGCATCCCTACCTCGGCGACATGACCGAGATCCCGGCAGTCGGCTGACGTGTCCGGCCCCGTCGAATGGCTCCCGGACGCACCGGGGACGGATCGTGACCTGCCCGTGTTCGGGTCGACCCATCCGATGCGCGACGTCACCCGCCGCGTCGCGTTCGACCGCGAATGGAACGCGGAGACGCGGGCGAGGGTCGCCGACATGTTCAACTCGATGGCGCCGGCCTGGCACGCTGATCACGACACCCCGGCCCGGCGGGCGGCGATCGCCGACGCCCTGGAGCGCGGCGCGGTCATCCCCGGACCGATCCTGGAGCTGGGCTCGGGTTCCGGCGTCGGCACCCAGGAGCTGGTTGACCACGGCTGGACCCCGGTCGTCATGGACCTCGCGATCGAGATGTTGCGCCACGCGCCGGACGGCCTCGCGCCGAAGGTCCAGGGTGACGCGTCGGCGCTGCCGTTCCGGTCCGGCGCGGCGCCTGCCCTGCTGCTCGTCAACATGCTGTTGTTCCCCGACGAGGTCGATCGCGTACTCGCCGCCGATGGCCCGCTGATCTGGGTGAACACCCTCGCGGAGGAGACGCCGATCCACCTGCCGGCGCAGGACGTGGTGGCCGCCCTGCCCGGGTCCTGGACCGCGACCGCGGGACGAGCCGGTACCGGCGCGTGGTGCGTCGCCCGGCGCGTCTGACGGCACCGGGCCTCGTCCGCGTCGGGGAGCCGGGCGATCGTCTCGGCGCCCTTCACCCCATCTTCAGGCCGAGCCACGCGGCGGCGACGCCCCCGATGATCGACACCGCGCCATAGCGCAGGGCCCGTTCACGGTCGGTGCGCACGAGTTCGGCGATCTGTGACATCAGGGTGGACCAGGTGGTGAGGGCGCCGAGTCCGGCCACGCCGACGACCGTGCTCGTGCCGGTCGACTGACCCACGAGCAGGCCGAGGATGAACGAGCCGAGCGTGTTGGCGACCATCGTGCCGCCGAGTCGCCCGAGGGCACCGCCGAGATACCAGCGGGCCCCGGCGCCGATGCCCGCAGCCACGACGAAGCCGACGACGATCATGCCGCCCACCGGCTGGTCATGACGCCGCCCAGGAAGGCGAGGAGCCCGAGGACAACGGAGAAGAGGGTCACGCCGAGCCCGTCGACGACCTTGCCGTCGTCGAGGCGCATCGCCACTTCCACGGCGAAGGTCGAGAAGGTGGTCAGCCCGCCGCAGAACCCGACGCCGAGGAGCAGATTCCGCGTGGCGTTGCTGTGGAGGATGCCCTGGGTGACCGCGCCGAGGATGCCGGTGCCGATCGTGTTGACGATCAGCAGGGTGAGGATGCGGTCGTCGATGATCTCGCCGGCGAGCCAGCGGACGGACGCGCCGGCCACCCCACCCACAGCCACAACGATGAACGCTCGCCGGTCCACAGCCGCACCGTAGGCTGCCGACATGGATCTTGCCGCGATGCGGGAGCAGTACGGCCTCGCCGGCCTCGACGAATCCGACCTGGCGGCGACGCCGATGGCGCAGTTCCAGGAGTGGTTCGATGCCTGGGCGTCGACGAATCCCTTCGATGCGAACCTGGCGACCGTGGCCACCGTGGGCGTCGACGGCTGGCCGTCATCGCGCGCCGTGCTGGTGAAGGGCGCGGACGAGCGGGGACTCGTCTTCCACACGAACCGCAACTCGGCGAAGGGCGTGGCGATCGCCGCGTCCGGCCGCGCCGCGCTGACCTTCGTGTGGCGCGAGATCGAACGCCAGATCCGCGTCGTGGGGGATGTCGAGCACCTGCCCGACATCGAATCGGACGCCTACTTCGCCTCGCGGCCGCGCGGCGCCCAGATCGGCGCGTGGGCGAGCGATCAGTCGGCGGTCCTCGCCTCGCGCGACGAGCTCGAGACCCGCTGGTCCGAGACCGAGGCCCGGTTCCCCGGATCGGTTCCCCGACCGCCCCACTGGGGCGGCTACCTGATCCGACCGCGATCGATGGAGTTCTGGCAGGGACGGCCGAACCGGCTGCACGATCGCCTGCGTTATCGCCGCCGCGACGACGGCTGGATCATCGAGCGCCTCGCACCCTAGACGCTCAGGAATCGTCCGAATCCGTCGATGGAGCCTGAAACGGCGGACCAGGAGGTCGACAGATGCGTCGTGTAGCCAGATTGCTCGCGGTGGTGGCGGTGTTCACGCTGCTCGCCACCGGTTGTTTCGGAGACGACGGCGGTGACGCCTCGGTAGGCCCCTCCGACACCGTCGATGACGACACGACCGGCCCCACGGTCAGCACCGATGACGGCGTGGTCGATTCCGACGACGGGGTCGACGACTGTGGCCAGGGTCAGGCGTGGCCCGACGACCCGGACTTCCGGGAGGCGGTGTGTCGTCCCTTCATCGCGATGCTCGACCTCATGGGCGGCGACGTCTCCGGCGTTCCCGAGTGGAGCGAACGCATCTCTGCGGCGATCCTGGGCTATGCGGACGACCGGGCCGGATCGCTGGCCGAGCTCAACGCCGTGACGGCCGAGATCGAGGCCGCGGTCGGCTAGTCCAGCAGCGGGGCGACGGCGGCCGCGACCAGGCGAATGTGGTCGAGGTCCGTGTCGTCCAGCACCTGGAGATAGACCCGGGTCGCGCCCTCCGCGGCGAGGCCACGGAGCTTGTCGGCGCACTCGGCCGGCGTGCCGGCGACGCCGTTCTCCCGAAGTTCGTCGACCTCGCGCCCGATGGCGGCAGCCCGTCGTTCGATCTCGCCCTCGTCCTCCCCGCAGCAGAGAACCTGCGCCGTGGAGAAGGTCATCGACGCGGGATCACGATCCTGGGCTTCGCACGCGGCCCGGACGACATCGGCGAAGGCCGCGTAGATCCCGCTCGGCGGGAACGGCAGGTTGAACTCCTGGGCGTAGGTCGCGGCGAGCCGCGGGGTGCGTTTCGGCCCGTAGCCGCCCATCACGATCGGTGGGCGCGGGGCCTGGGTCGGCACCGCGAGGGCCGGCGACCCGTCGATCGTGTAGTGCTCGCCCGAGAAGGAGAAGGTCTCACCGATCGGCGTCTCCCACAGACCGGTGATGATCGCGAGCTGTTCCTCGAGCTGGTCGAAGCGGTCACCGATCGCGGGGAACGGGATGCCGTAGGCGCGGTGCTCGTCCTCGAACCAGCCGGCACCGAGCCCGAGTTCGACGCGTCCGGCTGACATCTCGTCGACCTGGGCCACGGCGATCGCCAGCGGGCCCGGCAGCCGGAAGGTGATCGGGGTGACCAGGGTGCCGAGCCGGAGCCGTTCGGTGTCGCGGGCCAGGCCGGCGAGAGTCGTCCACGCGTCGTTGGGGCCGGGCAGGCCGTCGCCGTCGCCCATGTTCAGATAGTGATCGGACGTGAAGAACGCGTCGAAGCCGAGGGCCTCGGCCTCCTGGGCGAGGGCACGGAGACGGGCGTAGGTGGTGCCCTGTTGCGGCTCGACGAAGATGCGGAGGTCCATCCGGCGAGGCTACTGCGACCCGGTTCGCGCCGACGCCGTCATGCCGCCCAGCTGTCGACGGCACCGCTGAGCACGTCGATGAGCTGCTCCACCTGCGGGGCCCGTCCCGTCCCCTGCCAGTCCGACCACTCGGCCTCCTCGCGGTTCCAGCGGGTGGTCGGCGGGAGCTCGATCTGCAGGCCGGCCTGGATCGGGAGGTTGACCGGGTTGGCCGGATGCTGGCCCCGGAGCCCCCGCGGAATCTCCTCGAGATCGTCGATCACCCCGAACCGGTCGTCGATGCCCTGGCGCAGATGGTCACCGACGTGCGCCGCGAGCTCGCGGTTGCGGCCGCCGAGCAGGAGGTCCCAGAAGCGGTCCTCGCGGCCGTATCCGTGGATGGCGATGACGATGTCGACGTGTTCGATGAACGAACGCAGCGCGGTCGAGTGCTCGGGGTCGAACGCGGTCGACGGCACGTGCCGGCGTAGCGGCGGGGCCTGGACGACGGCGTAGAGGGAGCTGTGGGTGCGGGCCGCGATCTCCGCCGCGATGACGTCCGTGCACCGCTCGAGGTTGCCGCCGTGGAACGCCATGATCCCGAACGACCCACGCAATTCGCAGATCTCGGTGACCTCAGGTCGCGCCAACAACTCCCGGAGCATGCTGCGGACGATACCGATCGACGCGGCGCCACACGATCCAGGCGACGAGGGCGACGAACAGGATCTCCAACGGGACCCCACCCCGGGCCGGGTCGGTGAACCAGTGGCCGATGCGAGCCGGCCATCCGGCCACGAAGCGAACGAGCGGGAGGAACACGAAGTCGAAGCCGTTGGCGACCTCGATCAGCAGCACTGTGCCCCAGAAGATGATGAGGATGCCGAGGCGCTTCGCCGCGTCCGCCACGTCGTCGCGCCAGGCGACCATGAGCGCCCCGAGGATGCCCATCAACGAGAGGACGCCGATGCGTTCGGTGGTGGTGGTCTCGATCCAGACGGTGGTGGCGGTCTGGAGCTCCTCGACCTGGTCGACGAGCAGATTGCCGGCGGTCACGTTGCCGTCGATCAGCACCCGATAGTCCCAGATGCCGAAGTCGATCATGTAGATGCCCGCCAGCACGAGCAGCGCGCCCGACACCCGGCCGATGTAGGGGAGCAGCCGGCGCATGCTCACCGCCACGTTCGACTTCGCGAGCGCGAGGCTCATCGTGAGGAAGGTGATGACCAGGCCCATGCCGGCCGCGTAGGCCAGGAAGTTGCCGGTGCCGCGGGCGATGCCGTCGCGGGTGAACGAGTCGCTGATGTTGATGATGAAGATGCCGACGGTGCAGCCGAGCGACACCACGGCGTAGCTCACGCCGAACATGAACACGGAGCCGAGGTCCCGGCTGCCGGTGCCCTTGTTCATCTTCGGCAGCGGCAGGACGATGTCGCGGCCCATCAGCATGGCGACGCCCATCGGCACCATGAGCACGCCGACCGCGATGATCACGTAGGGCACGTAGTCGAGCACGGTGCCCTGCGAGAGGACGGTGGCGGTGAGGAGCCCGAACGAACCGAAGACGGCGACGAAGCCGAGCGACATCACCCCGCCGACGGCGAGGCCGCGGACCACGGTGGTCAGGCGGGACTGGTCGTGGTGCTTGCTCTCGATCCCGAGGAAGTACGACAGGTAGGCGGGCAGCATCGCGAAGCCGCACGGGTTGAACGCGGCGAGCAGGCCGAGGCCGAAGGGCCACGCGAACTCACCCATCAGAGGAGATCCTCGTCGATCCGGTCACGGAGGCTGTCGTCGTCGAGCACGCCGGACCACACCCGCTGGACGTTGCCAGCGGCGTCGACGAACACGGTCGTCGGCATCGAGAGTCCCTGGAAGTGGGCGTAGAGCTCCTCGGACGGATCCCAGCCGACGTCGTAGGTCACCCCCGTCGTGGCAACGAGCTCCAGGGCGTCCGCCGGGTCCTCGTCGATCGAGATGCCGAGGAACGTGACCTCGTCGGCGAACTCCGCGGAGATGCGCTCGAAGGCGGGCATCTCCTGAACACAGTTGACGCACCACTGGGCGAAGAAGTTGATGACGAGAGGCTCGCCGAGGTACTGGTCGAAGCCGACCGGCTCGTTGTCGAAGGTGGCGAACTCGAGCCCGCGGGTGCTGCCGTCTCGCACGTCGACCTGGATGTCGTCGATCGACGGCGCGAGCCCGTTGTCGCCGAGGTTGATCGTGTTGCCGGCGTCGCCGTCGTCGCTGCAAGCCGCGGCGAGCAGCGTCAGGGCGATGAACGTGGCGATGATCCGGGGGAATCGCATCGGGAGCTCCACAGGGAAAACGGTACCGGCCCGACACGGCCGGACTGCGGTCGGCGGAGAAACCCGCCGAACGCCCCTGTGCTTCCCCACAACCGAACACAAGCTGAGACGCCGGGGTCAGAGTCCCGTCCCACCTCGTCGGTGCCTCGAGGGCACGACGTTGCCTGGGGTGGGACGGGACTCGGAGTCCGTGTCCCACCCCAGGGCGTCGTGTCGGTGACGAAGCCGGGGCTCGCGTGAAGCCGTTGCCCGGGCCTGGGGGAGGTCACCGAAGGGGGAGGAGGCCCCGGTCAGGCGGTCAGCGGCTCGGCCTGGGCGACCAGGTGGGCCGGGACCGGCACGACCGGCATCTGGTCCTCGGGACGAGCCACCTTCGGCGGCCGGCCCCGACGACGCTTGATGGTCAGCATCTTGCCGTTCATGAAGAGCTGACCGCCCCAGACACCCCAGGGCTCACGCCGGTCCAGGGCCCCCTCGAGGCACGGTGCGAGCACCGGGCACTCGGCGCAGACGCGCTTCGCGGCGGCGATCTCACCGATGTCCTCGCTGAAGAACAGGTCAGCGGCGTTGTCGACCGATCGGCAGGCCGCGAGGGCCTCCCAGTCGTTCGTGTCGTGTCGCATGTGGTGTTCCATGGCGAGGTCCTCATTGGTGAGACTGGTCGTCTCGAGGGTGGTGGTCGTGATGTCGACGAGGGGTCCCATGACCTCGTCTCCTTCCGGGTTGTCAGTTGTTGTCTTGTTGTTGTGGCGGTGGTTGTTGTTGTCTCGGCGGTCAGGTCGGGGCTCGGCGTGTGCATCCGGGCCGAAAAGCAGAAAGACCGCCAGATGTCTGGCGGCCTCGGTGCGGTTCTCCCTTTTTGGGGTGGGTTTCACCCGGGAGGAGCGCCAGAGGGCCGCTGGTTGCCAGACGGCTTCGTGACAAAGGCCCACGAGGTCGCAATGGCAAGACCGGTCGTCGCATACACACGCGTGCGCGCATCGACGGCCATGCCGTTGAAATGCTCGTTGCACATGATCGTGTCCATGACGACTCCTGATCGCGGCCGGTCCTTCCGGCGGCTGCCACGGTCGCGGACTATCCCGCGGCCGTCAACTGATTAATCGGCATTTTCTCCGGCTTTTCGACCCGATCGCGTTCCCGCGGTCGCCGACAGGGTGGTTTTCCCTTCCAATTGCAGGGAACTACGGTGCCGGGCGATGGCTGAACCGGGTGCGGCAGAAATCACCGAACGGCCGACGAACGGGCGCGTCTTCGAGACGGGTCGCCGGATCCGGCTGGCCGATGTCGACCCCACCGGCCGGTGCCGCCTGGACGCGCTCGTGCGCCATCTCCAGGACATCGCCCGCGACGACGCCGCCGACAGCACGATGGCGAATCCGAACAACTGGGTCGTGCGACGCACGCTCGTCGAGGTGCACCGTGCCCCCGTGTTCGAGGAGTGGGTGGACCTGGCCACCTGGTGCAGCGGCTACGGCGGACGCTGGGCGGAGCGGCGCACGCAGCTGCGGGGCGATCAGGGCGCCCATGCCGAGGGGTGCACCGTCTGGGTCCACGTCGACGGTGAGACCGGCCGGCCGGCCAAGTTGCCCGAGGCGTTCTTCGACACGTGGGGGGCCAGCGCCGGTCAACGCCAGATCTCCGCCCGCACGACCCTGCCGTCCGCCTGGCCCGAGGGCGTGCACGACGATCCGTGGCCCGTCCGTTTCGCCGATCTCGACGTCCTCGGCCACGTCAACAACGCGGCCCAGTGGATGGCGGTCGAGGAGGCACTCGACCGCGCCGGCGTCGATCGGGAGGCGTGTCGTGCCGAACTCGAACACGGCCCGGGGGTGGAGCGCGGGACGGAGGTCCGGTTGCGTTGGCAGCCGGTCGACGGCGGTGTCGACACATGGCTCACGACCGACGGTGTCGCCGGGAGCGTCGCTCGCGTCCGCCCCCTCTAGGCAGCAGGGAGCGTGAAGCGCAGGAGGCCGTCGTCGTCGCGTCGCGTGGCCGCCTCGCCGATCACCCGCAGATGCTCGAGATGGGCGTAGGTCTCCGACGCCGCCATCTCCCCCCACGACCGCTCCTTGAACAGCACCTTCATCCACGCCTGGACCGGCGCGTCGATGTTGTCCTCCGCGGCGTCGCGCAGGATCTGCAGGCGATCGTCGTGGTGCTCGCGGATGTGGGTGCAGCGCCCGGCGAGGTCCTCGAACGGATGGCCGTGGGCAGGGAGCGCACAGGTGAGCCCCGGCAGCGCCGCGACCTTGTCGAGTGACGCGAAGAACGTGGCGAGCGGGTCGTCGACCTCGGTCGATCCGGCGATGTGGGGCGTGATGGTCGGCAGGACGTGGTCGCCGGCCAGGAGGACACCGTGCTCCGGGTCCCAGAGGCAGAGATGGTCGATGGTGTGACCCGGGGTGTGGACCGCGAACCAGTCCCGTCCGGCCAGGCGCACGGCCTCGTCGTCCGCGACGCGTACGGTCGGCTCGGGCCCGCGGAAGCGCTTGTGGCCCCCCTCGCCCATGACGATCCACCGGCGGATCGCCTCGTCGGGCGGCGGCTCGCGGCGGGTGCCCCACGGCGTCGGCTCGAACTCCTCGAAGCGACGCTTCCAGATCTCGAGCAGTTCGTCCTCGCTGGCGTCCAGGAGATCCATGTCGATGTCGTCGTTGGCTTCGGTGACCATCGAGCGGAAGGACTCGTGGGTCAACACCTCGGCGCCGGCGTCCTCGTGGAGCTGGTCCGCGCCCCCGAAGTGGTCCGGGTGCGAGTGGGTGACGATCGCCGTGTGGACCCGCGCCAGCGGGATCCCCGCCGTCTTCAGCCGCCGCATCAGCGCCTCCCACGACTCCGGACCGGGGAGGCCCGGGTCGACCAGGGCGAATCCGTGCTCGTCCTCCAGGGCGTAGGTGTTGACGTGACCGAGCCCGGGCATCGAGATCGGCAGCTGCATGCGCAGGATGCCGGGCGCGACTTCGGTCACCTCCTCGGAGGCGGGTTCCTGTTCTTGTTTGCGGTACACGGGTTCGGGCACCCGGGCACCCTATTGGGATGACGCGGAACTCACGAAAAGGGCGGCGCGATAGTGACGGAGCTCGTCGAGGCTCTCGCGGATGTCGTCGAGCGCCCGATGGCCCGCCGCCTTCTTGGGGGCCGACGCGAACGCCTCGGGATGCCAGCGCCGGGCGAGTTCCTTGAGCGTCGACACGTCGACGGACCGGTAGTGCAGGAACTCCTCGACATCGGGGAGTTGCTTCGCGAGGAAGCGGCGATCCGTGCCGATCGAGTTGCCGCACAGCGGCACGCTGCGGGGCTCGTCGATGTGCTCGCGGAGAAAGGCGAGGGTCTGCGCCCCGGCTTCTTCGAGGCTGATCGTGGAGGCGGTGATCTCCTCGAGGAGACCGCTACGGGTGTGCATGTCGGTGACGAAGTCGTCCATGTGGGCGAGCTCGTCCGCGGTCGCGTGGACGATCAGGTCGGGGCCCTCCGCGACGATGTCGAGATCGTCGTCGGTCAGCAGCGTGGCGATCTCGACGATCGTGTGGCGGTCGGGGTCGAGCCCCGTCATCTCGAGATCCATCCAGGCGAGCATCGGGCCAGGGTAGACGGCGAGCCGGCCCGACCGTTGGCTCGCTAGGGTGCGGCCGTGATCGACCTGCCCGTCCTGCGTCTCGACCCCGAGCTTCCGCTGCCGGCCTACGCGAAGTCCGGCGACGCCGGTGTCGATCTGGTTGCGCGGGAGACCGTGGTGCTCGCCCCCGGCGGTGGTCGGGCCGTCGTGCCGACCGGCATCGCGATCGCGCTGCCGGAGGGCTACGCCGGGTTCGTGCAGCCGCGCAGCGGTCTCGCCGCGAAGCACGGGGTGACCGTGCTCAACACGCCCGGCCTGGTCGACAGCGGCTATCGCGGGGAGCTGAAGGTGTGCCTGGTCAACCTCGACCCGGACACGCCGTTCGAGATCATGCGGGGGGAGCGCATCGCGCAGCTCGTCGTGCAGGCGGTGGCCGATGTCGCCTTCGTCGAAGTCGAGGTGCTGGACGACACGGAGCGAGGCGAGACCGGGTTCGGGTCCAGCGGCCGCTAGGCGATCGCCGTGAGCGCCGCCGCGCCGTCAGTCGTCGTCGGTGGTCGGGGTGGGCGTCTTGCAGAGCCGCAGCCAGCCGTGTTCGGGGTCGATGTCGTAGTCGTCGACGAGCCCGCCGGCGATCGCATCGAATCGGTGCACGGCCGCCTCGCTGACGACGCCCGTGGTGCCGCGGGTGGCCTCGAGCTCGAACCGGCCGTCGTCGACGCGGAACACCACGTCGATGTCGACCTCGGGCGACTCGGTGTCGTCATCCAACCCGTCGAGCAGGACGATCATCGCCTCGTCGATGGCGAGGCGGAGATCGTCGATCTCGCCGAATCCCATGCCCTGACGGAGGGCGAGCGCAGCCGCGCCGACCCGGACGATCCGGGCGTAGGGCGCGCGCGCCGGCACCCGCAGCAGGATCTCGCTCGCGTCCGCATCGACCACGAGCGAGAGTCTTTCACGGACCCGACGCCGGACGGCGCCGGTACGGTGCCCGTGTGGCGATCCTGGTGGACGAGGCGCGATGGCACTGGCGGGGGACCCGCTGGGCCCACCTCGTGAGCGATGCGTCCTACGCCGAACTGCACGAGTTCGCCCGTGGTCTCGGCAAGCGTCGACTCGGTTTCCAGGGAGACCACTACGACGTCGACGTGATCGACCGGGGTCGCGCCGTCGATCTCGGTGCCGTCGTGGTCGACAGTCGCACGCTCGTACGCCGGATCCGCGATGCCGGCCTGCGCAATCGGCAGGACAAGCCGCAGTGGGTCCGGGTCGCGGCGTGGCCGGCGGGCGAACGCCTGCTCGTCCACGAGCTCCCGCTCGACTTCCGCGACGCGTTCGACGCGGCCCGACTCGACCTCACCGCACCGGTCGTGGCGTTGTTCGAGGAGCCGCGGCGGCGGGCGCTGCTGGTCGATCTTCCTCCCGGAGTCGCGGTCGACGACGTCCATCCCGATCTGATCGTGGGCGGCCTGCGCGTCGACGGCTCCCGCAGCGTCGAGATGTTCGTTTCTCGCTGAAGTCCGCGGGGGTCCGGCGGGCGCACCGGTACCCTTTTGCCGTGGCCCTGTACGTCCAGAAGTTCGGTGGCACCTCGGTCGGTGATCCGGATCGCATCCGCGAGGTGGCCGATCATGTCGCGCGCTGTCGGCGTCGGGGCGACGAGGTCGTGCTCGTCGTGTCCGCGATGGGCAAGGAGACCGACGAGCTGCTGCTGCTCGCCGAGCAGGTGTCCACGTCGAAGCCGGGGCGGGAGATGGACATGCTGATCACCGGCGGCGAGCGCAAGGCCTGCGCCCTCGTCTCGATGGCCTTGCACGACCGCGGGATCGAGAGCGCGTCCTTCACGGGCAGCCAGGCCGGATTCAAGACCGACACCTCGCACCGCAACGCCAAGATCCTGGACGTCAACCCGTATCGAATCCGCGACGCGCTCGACGCCGGCAAGGTGCCGGTGGTCGGCGGATCCCAGGGCGTGTCGACCGACAACGACGTCACGTTCTTCGGCCGGGGCGGATCGGACACCACGGCGGTCGCGCTGGCCCATGCGCTGGGGGCGGACGCCTGCGAGCTCTACACCGACGTGCCCGGCGTGTTCACGACCGATCCCCGGCTCGTGCCCGACGCCCGCAAGATGGATCACATCTCATTCGACGAACTGCTCGAGATGACCGCCACCGGTTGTCCGAAGCCGGCCATGCGGTCGGTCGAGCTCGCCCGGTCCTACGGAGTCACGCTGCACGTCCGCAGTGCGTTCTCCTGGGTGCCGGGAACCTGGGTCACCGAGGAGGCCTCCATGGAACGCGCCATCATCTCGGCGATCACCCACGACACGTCCGAGGCGAAGATGACCGTCTCGGGGGTGAGCGATCGCCCCGGCGTCGCCGCGCTGCTCTTCCGGCGGCTCGCCGATGCGGAGGTCAACGTCGACATGATCGTGCAGAACGTCTCGGCGGAGGGGCGTACCGACATCAGCTTCACGCTGCCCCACGAGCAGGTCCAGGTCGCCGAGGACGCGGTGACCTCCATCACCGACCAGCTGGGCGCGGACGCCGTGATCGCGGACGGCGACATCGCCCGGGTGAGCCTCATCGGCGCCGGCATGCAGACCAACCCGGGTGTCGCAGCGACGATGTTCGAGACGCTGTCCGGCCACGACATCAACATCGAGATGATCTCCACCTCGGCGATCCGCATCTCGTGCGTGGTGCGCGAGGCGCAGGCGGAGGACGCCGTCGCCGCTCTGCACGCGGCCTACGAGCTCCACAAGGCTCCCGAGGATCGCATCGACGTGTGACCCGCGCCTAGCGTCGGGCGAGATGACACGACCCACCGCTCTGGTGACCGGCGCGAGCCGGGGCATCGGCAAGGCCACGGCCATCGCGCTGGCGGGTGCCGGGTTCGACGTCGCGATCTCGGCCCGGACGATGGTGGACGGCGACCGACGGCTCGAGGGCGACGAATCGGTGGTCGTGCCCGGCGGGCTCGACACCACCGCGGCCGCGATCGAGGCGGCCGGCGGGCGAGCCGTGCCCGTCTTCATGGACCTGCTCGACCGGTCCTCGGTCGTCGCCGCGGTCGCCACCGCGCACGCCGAGCTCGGCCCGCTCGACGTGGTCGTCAACAACGCGATCTACCAGGGTCCCGGCGCGATGATCGAGTTCCTCGATCTCACCGACGACATGCTCGCGAACCTGTTCGAGGGCAACCTCTTCGCCCAGCTCGCCGTCGTGCGAGCGGTGCTCCCCGGCATGGTCGAGGCCGGTGGCGGCACGATCGTCAACATCATCTCGGCGACCGCCCGGGCGACGCCGACGAACCGGATCGGTCAGGGCGGATGGGGGATGGGGTACGCGATGACGAAGGCCGCCTTCGAGCGGGTCGCGCCCCTCCTCGAGGTCGAGCACCGCGACGACGGCATCCAGGCGTTCAACATCGATCCCGGGCACGTGCCGACCGAACGACAGATCGCGTCCGGCCGGGCGAAGCAGTACGAGAACAACTTCACCCCCGGCACGCCGGCCGGGATCGGTGCGGCCATCGCCTGGGTGTGCACTCACCCGGACGCCGCCGCGTTCCGGGGACGCACCGTCCACGCGCAGGAACTGGTCCGCGATCGCGACCTGCTGGCGAACGAGGAGACGACATGACCGAGATCCACGGGCACTGCGATCCGGTGTGGGCGGGCGTGCGCGACGGTTTCGCGAAGAACTTCGCCGAGGGTGACCTCGGTGCCTCTGCGTGCGTGATCGCCGGTGACGAGATCGTCGTCGACCTGTGGGGCGGACACCGTGACCTCGCGGCGACGCAACCCTGGGAACGCGACACGATCGTCAACGTCTGGTCGACCACGAAGATGATGGCGGCGCTCTGCGTCCTCGTGCTCCACGACCGCGGCGGGCTCTCGGTGGACGAACCCGTCGCCACGTATTGGCCCGAGTTCGGGGCCAACGGGAAGGAGGGCGTGCTCGTGAAGCACGTCCTCAGCCACACCGCGGGAGTCGCCGGCTACGACGAGCCGATCACCGAGGAGCAGATCTACGACACGCCGTTCTGTGTCGAACGGCTGGCCGGCCAGGCGCCCTGGTGGGAGCCGGGCACGGCGTCCGGGTACCACTCGTCGACCCAGGGCCCACTGCTCGGGGAGATCGTCCGCCGGGTCGACGGCCGCTCGCTCGGCACGTTCTTTCGCGACGAGATCGCCGGCCCGCTCGACGCCGACTTCCACATCGGCACCCCCGACGCCGCGTTCCCCCGGATCGCCGAGATGCGTACGGACGAGATCGACGTGTCCGTTCCCGCCGGCGACGGATTCGCGGCGAGGGTCGGCCGCGGGGAGCCGTCCCACGCGTCCATGGTCAACTCGGATCGCTGGCGCCGCTTCGAGCAGCCGGCGAGCAACGGACACGGCAACGCCCGGTCCGTCGCCCGCATCGTGTCGTGCCTCGCCCGGGGCGGCGTGGTCGACGGCCATCGCCTGCTCTCGCCGGCGACGATCGAGCGCTGCTTCGAGGTGCAAGCGGACGGCACCGATCTCGTCCTCGGGCTGCCGACGAGGTTCGGCATCGGGTTCGGGCTGCCGTCGGAAGGCATGCCGATGGGCGTCAACGACCGCACCCTGTTCTGGGCCGGCTGGGGCGGATCGTTCGCGGTCGTCGACGTGGAAAACGAGATGACGGTCGTCTACGTGATGAACCGGATGCAGGACGGCACGGTCGGCGGCACGCGTTCCGCCCGGGTGATCTTCGCGGCGCACGCCGCGGCCGAGGCCCGGCGAGGCGCCTGACGGGGCTCGCCTGACGCGACGGTCAGATGTTCGTCAGCGGATGGTTCACGTCGACGAGCCCGCGTTGGGCGAGATCGAGCGTCGGCTTCGCCGGCTGGTGCCACAGCGGCGGCTCGTTGTAGCCAAACGCCGCGGCGGCGCCCTCGTCGGCGATCCGGGCCTTCTCGCGATGCTTGAGGACGGCTGCGAGCGACACGAGGCCCATGCCGACCAGGCCGACGATCGCGGCCGGGGCGAGAAGCCTGATGGTCATCGCCCGCACGCCGATCTCCACGGTGCGGTAGCCGGACAGACTGCCGGCGACGTAGGGCCCGCCGACCGCGATGAGTGCGCCCACGAGGCCGCCGATGAGCAGCGATCGGCCGATCCACGCGGCGGCGCGATGCCGATGGGGGTGCACGGCGACGCCGAGCGGTAGCAGAAGGGTGCCGAGGAGCAGTGAGAACTGGACACGGTCGGCGAGCGCAGCCGCCCAGCTGAAATCGGGGAACGCCGAGGCGTCGATCATCCAGAGCGTCGCATCCGGTGGGATGATCGCGCCGAGGCGGGGCGACTCCCGCTCGACGACGGCGAGCACGGCGAGGGAGATCGGTTGGAGGTCGAGGTCGGCGTCGGTCGACTCGATGAGCACGCGCCCATGGGCTTCCTCGACGAGGGCCTGCAGCTCGGTCCGCACGGTCGGGTCGTCGAGCACGGTCAGCGCGATGCGGTTCGCTTCGGCGACCACGTCGAGGTCGTAGACAGCGGCGATCGCGGTGAGGTCCTGACCGACGAGGCCCTCTTCGATGCCGGCGGCGACCTGCGCTTCGAGTTCCGCCCGGGCCGCCGGGTCGTCCAGCGTCTCCTCCAACGCGGCCACGAGCGGGTCGGAGTCGAACACGAACGTGCGGAGTCCGGCGACGAGGCCGGCCAATCCGAGCGAGGTGAGCCCGACGAGCAGGCAGAGGCTGGCGGTGAAACTCCGGCTGAGACGCCGACCCTTCGTGGGCCGTCGATCGGGGCGACTGATCGGCCGGTCGAGGTAGACGCTGCCCGTGTTCTGCCGGTCCAGATGCTGGCGCATCGAGCCCACCTCCGATCCCTTTCCGGCCGGTCGCCTCGCTGACGACACCTGTCGGCCCCCATGTCTTCGGACCGGATCGCCCGGAGGTGTAGCGGAACGTGGCCGCGGACAGGGGGCCGTAGGACCCAACTTCCCCCGGTGGTCTGGGTCGAACGGCCCACCTAGGGTGCCCAGGACGAGATCCACCTCCGAAAGGACCACGAATGACCGCCGAGAACCGAGCCGTCGTGCAGTCGCTCGCCGATGCCTGGGCCGCCCAGGACATCGACGCGATCATGGATCACTTCACCGACGACATCGTGTACCACAACATGCCGATGGAGCCGGCCGAGGGTCGGGAGGCCGTGCGGGAGGCGATCGAGGGCTTCCTGGCGATGGCGGATTCGATCCTGTTCGAGACGCGCAACGAGGTGTCCGACGGTGATCTGGTGCTCAACGAGCGGGTCGACACCTTCGTGATCGGGGGAAACCCGACCCCGATCGAGGTGATGGGCACGTTCGAGCTGCGGGACGGCAAGATCGCCCGCTGGCGCGACTACTTCGACATGAGCGGGCTGACCGGAGGCTGACATGGCCGACTCGATCGTGATGACGAAGGAGGAGCGCGAGACGTTCCTCGCGGATCTCCACACCGGCATCGTGTCCATTCCCGAGGAGGGACGGGGGCCGGTGACGGTGCCCATCTGGTACCGCGTCGACGACAACGGCGACGTCCTCATGCTGACGCCGGCCGACTCCCGCAAGGGGCGCCTGTGCGACGTCGGTACCCGCATCTCGCTGTGCGCGCAGGACGAGTCGATGCCACCGAAGTACGTCTCCGTGGAGGGCCCGATCGTCGCGCGCGACGAGGGCACCGTCGCCGAGGCGACCACCATGGCCGTGCGCTACCTCGGTGACGAGATCGGCGCGGCGTACATCGAGGCCACCCGCGGCGAGGGCGCCCACGACGAACTCCTCATCCGCCTCCGCCCCGAGCGCTGGTTCTCCGGCGATTTCGCCAAACGCTTCTGAGAAAGTACGCCGGGGTCAGACCCCAATACTTTCTCAGAAGAACTGGTCGAACATGAGGAGGTTGCCGTCGGGATCGCGCACGAGGATGTGGGCCGGGCCCTCGGCCGACTCCGTCCGGGCCTCGAGTGCCACGCCGGCGTCTTCGAGGCGCTTCTCGATCACCCGGACGTCGGTGAAGTCGGCGACCGGCTCGGGCATCGCATCGCCGCCTTGGTCGATGGACGTCTGGGCGAAGTCCTGACCGAGTCCGGGATTGAACGTGAGGATCGTCTCCTCGATGTGGCCCGCGAACAGGCCGATGACCGTCGTGCCGTTGGCCAGCATGCGGTAGCTGTCATCGCCGCCGAGCGCGGTGAAGCCGAGCTTCTCGTAGAAGGCGATGGACGCGTCGAGGTCCTGGACCTGCAGCGAGACGGAGAAGCAGCCGAGTTCGAGGGATTCGCTCATGACGCGAACCTACTCACACGGCCGAGGTGAAGCGGGGGTCAGACCCCAGGTGAAGCGGTGACGGTTTCGGTGTCGATGCCGGAGCGGAGGACCTTGCCGGGGATCGCGCCGGTGGCCTCGCCGTCGGCGACGGCGACCACGCCGTTCACGAGGACGCGTTTGATGCCGGTGGCGGTGCTCCAGAGTCGCTTGGAGTCGCCCGGCAGGTCGAAGACGAGCTCCACGTCCGTCGCACCGATCGTCTCCGGATCGAACACGACGATGTCCGCGTGCCACCCCTCGGCGATCCGGCCCCGCTCGGTGAAGCCGAACAGACGGGCGGGCACCTCGGTCATGTGGCGGATCGCGTTCTCCATCGAGGTCAGCTGGCGGCCGTGCAGGCAGTCCTGGATCCACGCCGTGGTGTACGGCGCCCCGGCCATGCGGTCCAGATGGGCACCGGCGTCGGAGCCGCCGATCATCACCGCGTCGTGCTCCCAGGCCTGCGCCCGGAGTCGCCACGACTCGGGGTCGTCGTCGGTGGGCAGCGGCCACCACACGGTCTTCAGGTCGTCCTCGAGCGCGATCTCCACCATCGTGTGGAAGGCGCGCTTGCCCCGCTCGCGGGCGATGTCGCCCACCGTGCGGCCCTTGAGCCCCTCGTTGGCCTCGGAGAACGTGTCGCCGACCATGTAGTTGTCCCAGCCGGTCAGCCGGGAGAACACGCCGGCCTCGGGCCGCGCCGCCTGGTTCTCCAGCCAGGTCACGACCTCCGGGTCGCGGAACTTCTCCATCCGGTCCTCGATGGACATGTCGAAGTAGTCCATCCACCCCGGCAGTTGGAACAGGGCGCAGAACGTTCGCAGGCTCATGTTCATGCCGACGAGGATCGGCATGGTGAGGGCGACGACCCGGGCGCCCTCGGCGTTCGCCTTCTCGCAGGCGGCGATCTGATTCTGGTAGGCCTCCGGACGGGCGGAGTCGATGGTGAGGACATTCCAGTTGATGGGCCGGTCGGCGGTCACCGACATCTTGGTCATCAGCTCGACCTCGCTGTCGTCGAAGCCGCTGAGGCAGCCGTCGGCAACCCATTCGAGCGTGGTCCCCTCGTGCTGGGCGGTCTCGTCGCAGAGTTCGAGCACCTCGTCCCAGGCCGCCCAGCGGCTCGGCACCGGCTGACCGTCGGCGTCGGAGTGGGTGAACGAACGGCCCGTCGAGAAGCCGAACCCGCCGGCCTCGATCGACTCCTTGAGGAGCTGGCGCATCTCCGCGATCTGCTCGGGCGTGGCCTCGTGGCCGACCGAATCGTCCTTCATGACCATGCGGCGCAGGGCGCAGTGACCGACCATGAACGCCACGTTGATCGCCGTGCCGGAGTCGGCGACGCGATCGAGGTACTCGCCGAAGCTGTTCCAGTTCCACGGCACGCCGATCTCGAGCGCCTCGAGGGCCATGCCCTCGACCTTCGTCATCATGTGCTTCAGGTACTCGCCGTCGCTCTCGTCGCCCAGCGGCGCGAGCGTGAAGCCGCAGTTGCCGGCGACCATCGACGTCACCCCGAACAGGTTGGAGGGCGTGGCGTGGGGGTCCCAGAAGAGCTGGGCGTCGTAGTGGGTGTGGGGGTCGACGAAGCCGGGGCAGACGACCATGCCGGTGGCGTCGATCGTCTCCGTGGCGTCCTCGGTGACCTCGCCGACGGCGACGATGCGCCCGTCGCGCACGCCGATGTCGGCTTTGACACCGGCGGCGCCGGTGCCGTCGACCACGGTGCCGCCCTTGATGATGACGTCGAGCATGTTCGGGGTTCCTCCGTTGCCAGAACTGCCGTTCATCGTATGACCCACCGACGGTTTCTGACGAGTTGTCAGGTTTGAACCGTGCGGAAGGTGTTGCGGTGTCGGACACCAGATGTCGCGCCGAGACGGTGCGGACTACGTTCGGCGGATGAGCGAACGCATCGACGCCCTCCTGGCCGACATGGACCTCGACGACAAGGTCGCAGCGGTCACCGGTCACGACATGTGGCACACCCGGCCCAACGAGAAGCTCGGCATCCCGAAGATGAAGGTCACCGACGGTCCCAACGGTGCCCGCGGCGACGGGTTGATGGGCACTGGGGCCAGGACGGCGTGCATCCCGTCGGGCGCGGCGCTCGGGTCCACCTGGGATCCGGATCTGGTCGAGAAGCTGGGATCGCTGCTCGGCGAGGAGGCGGCGGCCAAGAGGGCCAGCGTCCTGCTCGCACCCACGATCAACCTGCACCGCTCGCCGAAGGGTGGCCGCAACTTCGAGTGCTACAGCGAGGATCCGATCCTGACCGGCCGGCTGGCCGCCGCGTTCGTGCGCGGGGTGCAGGCGCAGGGCGTCGCCACCACGGCGAAGCATTTCGTGGCCAACGATTCGGAGTTCGAGCGCAACTCGATCGACACCATCGTCGACGAGCGCACCCTGCGGGAGATGTACCTCGTCCCGTTCGAGCACGCGGTGAAGGACGGTGGCGCGTGGGGGATCATGAGCGCATACAACCGCCTGAACGGCACGTTCTGCTCCGAACACGAGTGGCTGCTCACCACCGTGCTGCGCGACGACTGGGGCTTCGACGGCTTCGTCGTGACCGACTGGTTCGCGGCCCGCTCGACGGCCGAGATGGCGAACGCCGGTCTCAGCCTGGAGATGCCCGGCGAGGGCCGGTTCTACGGCCCCCACCTGAAGGCGGCCGTGGAGGCGGGGGACGTCTCCGAGGACGCGCTCGACGCGATCGTGCTCGACGTCCTGCGAGTCATGGAGCGGACCGGCGCGCTCGACGGCGACGGCGACTTCACGGAGGGCACACTCGATCGCCCCGAGGATCGCGAGCTGATCCGGGCCGCGGCCGCCGCCGGTTCGGTGCTGTTGCGCAACGACGGCACACTCCCGCTCGATGTTGCCTCACTCTCGAAGGTCGCCCTGATCGGGCCGAGCGCGTTCAACGCGAAGACGATGGGCGGCGGTTCGGCGAAGGTGAACGCCTATCGGGCGACGTCACCGCTCGAGGCGTTCACCGAGCGTCTCCCGCACGCGGAGGTCGTCTGGGAGAAGGGCAGCGACATCGATCGCACCACACCGTCGATCGCCCGACCGCTGCTCCGGGGGACGGCGCGGCTCGAGTACTACGACGGCCACTTCCATCAGGGCGATGTGCTCGCGGAGCGGGAGACGGGGGACCTGTCGATCCTCGCGTTCGGCGCGCCGACCCCCGGCGTGTCCGCCGAGGCGTACTCCCTCATCGCGCGAGCGACGGTGGTCCCGACGATCACCGGCCCCCACGAGTTCCGTCTCGTCCAGTGCGGCCGGGCTCGGGTGCTCGTCGACGGCGAGGCCGTCCTCGACGCCACGGAGGGCGAGTACGAGCGCGGCGGCGACTACTTCGGGATGGGCACGGTCGAGATCCCGGCGGCGATCGAACTGGAGGCCGGCACGCCGGTCGAGGTCGTGGTGGAGTACTCGAGCCGTGACTCCATGCTGCTGTCCGGGTTCAAGCTCGGCCTGATCGCGATGGTCGAGGAGGACCTGCTCGGCCGGGCGGAGGCGCTGGCGGCGACGAGCGACATCGCCGTGGTGGTCGTCGGCACGAACGACGACTGGGAGACCGAAGGTCGCGACCGCGAGCTGTGGGAGTTGCCAGGTGACCAGCCGGAGCTCATCCGGCGCGTGAGCGCGGCCAACCCGAAGACGGTCGTGGTGCTCAACGTCGGCGCGCCGCACGACATGAGCTGGATCGACGATCCGGCGGCGGTGCTCAGCGTCGGCTTCGGTGGCCAGGAGCTCGGCGACGCGGTCGTCGACATGCTGCTTGGCGACGTGGAGCCGTCCGGCCGGGCGCCCACCACGATCGGGGCGCGCTACGAGCATTTCGGCGCGTACCCGAACTACCCGGGCGACAACAGCGTCGTTCGCTACGGCGAGGGCGTGTTCAGTGGCCATCGGTTCCACGACGCGATGGCGATCGAGCCGGCGGTGCCGTTCGGCTACGGACTCGGCTACACGACGTTCTCGATGTCGGCGCCCCGGGCGGCCGCCCAGGCTGCACCCGGCGACACCATCACGGTCGAGGTCGATGTCACCAACACGGGTGACCGAGCCGGATCCGAGGTCGTGCAGGTCTACGTCGAGCCGGTTGATCCGGTGATCGCGCGCCCGGTCCGCGAGCTGAAGGGCTTCCGGAAGGTGACCCTCGAACCGGGCGCGACCGAGACGGTGACGATCGAGCTCGAGGCGCGGGCGTTCGCGTACTACGACGTCGGCGACCCGATCTGGGACGAGCTCCAGGAGGGAATGCCGGTTCCGGCCGACGGCGACGGCCTCCATCGCCAGGAGCCGGGTTGGTGGGTGGACGCCGGCGACTACGTCCTACGCGTCGGCAGGTCGTCGCGCGACTTCGCCGGTGCCGCGACCGTCACCCTCGACGGCGAGGCCGCCAAGCTCCCCAACTGACAGCGTGAAGCGGGGGTCAGACCCCAGGTGAACCGGGTGAAGCGGTGAAGGAGAGGAGGTTGTGGGTGACCACGGCGTCGTCGGCGCCGCGGTCGAGGACCTTCACGGCGGCGGCGTGGGGGCCGACGGGATCGACGACGGCGTCGAAGGGGCCGACGCGGCCCATGGTCACGTAGCGGACGTCGAAGCCCGTCGTGACGAGCGGGCCTGCCTCGGCCTCCAGGATGCGCAGGGCGGCGAGTTCGGCGAGCAGGGCGGACACGCCACCCTGGAGGATGCCGGCCGGGTTGAGCAGCTGCGGACCCAGCTCGACCGTCAGCCCCCGCGACGTCTCCTCGGCGCCCAACAGCTCGGCGAGGGGCGCCTCGGGCGCGGCCGCCCACGACATCGAGTCGATCGGGAAGTCGGGCCGGGGCGGATCCTGGGGCCGACGGGGGAGGCGGATGAACGTCGAGACGGCGGTCGCCGTGGCCCCGCCCGTGTCGTCCACCAGCGGCAGGTCGATCGAGACGGTCCGACCGGCGCGCTGCACGACCGGACGGCCCCGGAACTCGGCCGACGTCCCGGGCGAGCGTCGGACGCCGATGTCGACGGTGAAGCTCCAGTCGTCCTCGGACGCGAGCTCGGCCGCGTAGCCCGCACCGACGTCGGCGAGCATCACGAGACAGGCACCGAGCGCGATGCCGCGATGGCTGCGCTCCGGGGTGACCTCGAGCCAGCACTCGGGCTCGCCGTCGACGAGTCGCATGTGTGCGCCCATCTGCGAGGGCAGGGAACGGGGGCCGGTCGGGATGTCCGTCACGGCGACGCAAGCTAGCGGCGTCGGGCCACGCCGGTGAAGTCGGTCAGGCGGTGTCGATCAGGCGCGGACGGTCTGCCAGCGTTCGGCGCGGCGGAACCCCATGCCGACGCCGATGAGCAGCGTGCCGAGCATCGTGGCCAGCATCACCTCACGGGGGCCGGTGTCGGCGAGGTCCTCTTCGACGACCGTGGTCCCCAGGACCTCGACCTCGGGTTCGGTCGTCTCGCTGTCGTCCATCTTCGGGGTCACCACCTGCATGACCTCGTGCTCGCGAGCTTCGTCACCGACATAGACCGTGATCCCGTCCTCGGGGATCTCCCAGGCGACCACGATGGTGGCGTTGCCGTCGCCATCGGTGACCGCGACCTCGACCTCGGCGATGTCGCAACCCGACGCGCCCAGATCGAGCTCCTCGCCCTCGGCCGGTGTCTGACAGGGAACCGCGTAGATCGCCGTGTCGGGCGCGAAGTCGGTCACGGTGATCGTGAGCTCGGCCAGGCCGATCTCGGGTTCGGCCGGCACGATGTCGAGATCCGCCGCCAGCGCCATCCCGGCACCCACAGCGCCGACACCGATCGCCGCAATCGTCACGGTCGCAAGGAAACGCCGCATTTTCAGTCCTCCAACGCAGGTCCGCATGTGCGGAACATGGTCCCACTCGCCTCGCGGGATACCACGCACAGTAGCGAACAGATGACCAGTTGTCACGGTCTGTGGTCGGGAACGAACGGGCTGTGGTCGGCGTTGAGTCAGCGTAAGGTCGTTCCCGACCAGTTGATCGCGACCTTCGCGTCGCACGAGGAGTCCCCATGTTGTTCGGACGTGACAAGCAGCAGATGCCCGCTCCCGAGGATGCCCTGCCGGGTCGTCCCGATCCGTTGCCCGTCCCGGACGCCCATCTCGTGCTCGGCACGCCGCTCGCCGGCCCCTACCCCGACGGGATGAAGACCGCCGTGTTCGGCCTCGGCTGCTTCTGGGGCGCCGAGCGCTTCTACTGGCAGCTCGACGGCGTGTACACCACCGCCGTCGGTTATGCCGGTGGGCACACGCCCAACCCGCTCTACGAGGAGGTGTGCTCCGGGCGCACGGGTCACAACGAGGTCGTGCTCGTCGTCTACGACCCCGAGGTCGTGAGCTATGACGAACTGCTCAAGGTGTTCTGGGAGGTCCACGATCCGACCCAGTTCATGCGCCAGGGCAACGACATCGGCACCCAGTACCGCAGCGAGATCTACGTCTTCGACGAGGAGCAGCGAGCCGCGGCCGAGGCGAGCAAGGCCAGGTACCAGGGGGCGTTGAAGGACGCGGGATTCGGTGAGATCGAGACCACCGTCGTGGATGCGCCGACCTTCTACTTCGCCGAGGAGTACCACCAGCAGTATCTCCACCGGAACCCCGGCGGCTACTGCAACCACGGCGTCTGCCAGGTCCGCTACGACCTCGAGCCCGCAGGCTGAGCCCTCAGATTCCCTGACCGGGGAAGCCCGGACCCTCGTGGTCGGTGCCGTTCATGTTGGCGTTGAGGCGAGCGGCCTTCATCAGCTTCTCCATGACCGGCCCCATGTCCTGGGGGTCGTCGGTCTGGGTCTCGACCGGGCCGAGGTGCCAGCCCTCGGCGATGCCGAGCTTCGGACCCCGCACGTCGAAGACGCGACCGGTGACGTTGGCCGCCTCGGGCGAGGCGAGCCAGGTGGTGACCACCGAGATCCAGCGGGGCGACATGGCCTCCATGACCTCGTCGGACAGGTTCTCCTCGCCGCCCATGAGCGGGATGGTGAGACGCGACACGGCGGTCGGCGCGAGACAGTTCACGGTGACGCCGTACTTGACGAGTTCCTGCGCCGCGATGATCGAGAAGGCGGCGATGCCGGCCTTGGCCGCGCCATAGTTGGTCTGGCCGACGTTGCCGTAGATGCCGGACGGCGATGCGGTGTTGATGATGCGGCCGTAGACGTCTTCGCCGGCCTTGGCCTTGGCCCGCCAGTGCACCGACGCGTGGTGGGCGGGGCCGAAGGTGCCCTTGAGGTGGACGGCCATGATGGCGTCCCAGTCCTCTTCGGTCATCGAGAAGAGCATGCGGTCACGCAGGATGCCGGCGTTGTTCACGACGATGTTGATGTCGCCGAAGGAGTCGACGGCCTGGTCGATCATGGCCTTGGCCTCGTCGAACTTGGCGACGTTGCCCCCGTTGACGACGGCCTTGCCGCCCATCGCCTCGATCTCCGCCACGACTTCCTGGGCCGGCGTGGCGTCGCCCCCCTCGCCGTGGATGTCGCCGCCGAGGTCGTTGACGACGATGGACGCACCGTGCTCGGCCATCATCAGGGCGTGTTCGCGGCCGATGCCGCGGCCGGCGCCGGTGATCAGGGCGACCTTGCCCTCGAGAAGCTTGCTCATGTGGAACCCCTCCTGGGGCGTGATCGCTGTCCGGCGCTCGCCGGAACGTGACAAGTGAACGATCGTTAGCGTGCCACGGGCGACGGCAAACGGCTACTCGGGCGGGACGGACGGAGCGTGAACCGTCAGCCGTCGGTGAGCACCCAGCCGTTGGGTTCGCAGCCGTCGAGTCCCTTCGTCTGCTGCATCATGATCGGCGCGGGCTCGCCCGCACCCGGACAGGAGTCGTGACCGGCACCGACGATGTAGTGCCCGACCTCGTGGTTGACGAGATAGCGCCGGTACGTCTCGAGATCGCCGGGCCACTCGTCCGTCGCGCCGAACCAGCGCAGCGAGTTGATGGCGATCCAGCCGTTGCGGGCACAGGAGAACCGCCCGTTCGTCTCGAGCGGCGCGCACATCCGATCGACGTCGGCCGGGAGGGCGACGATGATCGTGAACTCGCCGTCGTCGTCCACCAGCTCGAACCCGGCGCCGCGGCCGATCCAACTGCGCCCGTCGCCGAGGGTGTCGACGACGAAGCGCGCCAGATCGTCGCGGGTCAGGTCGGTGACGCCGTCACCGACCTCGACGGCGAAGCGCAGCATCGGGGTGCCCTCGTGGAGCAGCGCCGGTGGCGCGAGCGTCGTGGTCGTCGTGCTGGTCGTCGTGCTGCTCGTGCTCGTCGTCGTGACGGTCGGGCTCGGCGTCGTCGTCGTGGGAGTCGTCGTGGTGCTCGTCGTCGACGGGGATGTGGTCGTCGTCGTTTCGGTGGCGGCTTCGTCGGCCCCGGTGCATGCCGCGGCGACGAGGACCACGGCGATCAGCAGGTGCCTCACACGCGGGTGAGGGCCAGGGTGAGCCCACCGGCGTGGCACTCGTGTTTGCGGCCGGCATCGATGAGACCAGGCATGATCGCCGCGGAGGCCTCGACCGCCTCACTCACGTCCATCCCTGCGATCTCGTAGACGGTCAGATGGTTGGCGGTACCGGGGCGCGGGTCTGCTCGGCGCCAGCGCGTGCCGCCGACGAACGCGCCGCACGACATCATGTCGGGGAGGTGGACGCGGTCGTACCACTCGTCCCACTCGGCGAGGCGCGACGCATCGGTCGTGAGGACCTCGGCGACGATCAGCGCGGTGACGTCGGACTCGGGGTCCGGCGTGAGCGTGGCACCGTGGCGGAGCCAGCGGTCGGTGCGCACGTCCGCCTGGGCCGTCTCGAAACCGGCGGCGCGCGGCGGGGGCTCCGCGCCGAGCATCACATGACTGTGACCCGCGCCGGGCCGCCCGACCGGCGCTGGTGGGTCGACGCGGAAGATGCCGGCGTCGACGGCGTCGAGCGCGGTTGCCGTGGCCGACTCCCAGTCGGCCGGCGCAACACCGACGGGCTTGGTGGCGACGATGGTCAGGGCGTCGAGCGCATGGAGTCTGTGCACCGACCGGGGCTCACGTGACCTTGAGGAGCATGGCGTCGCCCTGGCCGCCCCCGCCGCACAGGGCGGCCGCCCCGATGCCGCCGCCCCGGCGCTGGAGTTCGTAGGCCAGCGTGATGGCGAGGCGGGTGCCGCTCATGCCGATCGGATGGCCGAGGGCGATCGCGCCGCCGTTCACGTTGACCACATCCTCGGGGAGGCCGAGTTCGGCCATGGACGCGATCGACACGGCGGCGAACGCCTCGTTGAACTCGAACAGGTCGACGTCGCTGAGCTGCATCCCGGCCCGGTCGAGCGCCTTGCGCGTCGATCGACTCGGCTGGGTGAGCAGCGAGGTGTCGGGTCCGGCGACCTCGGCGTAGTCGACGATCTCGGCGAGAGGCTCCACGCCGAGCTTCTCGGCCATGGCCTTCGTGGTCACGACGACGGCGGCGCCGCCGTCCGAGAGTTGGGAGGCGTTGCCGGCGGTGACGTTGCCACCGTCCGCGAACGCGCCACGCAGCCCGCCGAGCGATTCGACGGTGGTGCCGACGCGGATGCCCTCGTCCTCGGCGAGGACGATCGGATCACCCTTGCGCTGCGGGATCTCGACCGGGACGATCTCGTCCTCGAACAGGCCGTCCTTCTGGGCCCGCGCCGCACGGTCGTGGGACAGCGCCGAGATCCGGTCCATCTCCTCGCGGCTGATGTCGGCCGCGGCGGCGTGGCGCTCGGTGCCCGCGCCCATCAGCTCGGACTCGAACGAGCACCAGAGTCCGTCGTGGGTGAGCGCGTCGGGCAGCGTCGCGTTGCCGTAGCCGTAGCCCGTGCGACCATCGAGGAGCAGGTACGGCGCCTGGGTCATCGATTCCATCCCGCCGGCCACCACGATCTCGGCTTCGCCGAGCGCGATGAGGCGATGGGCCTGCTGGATGGCGTTGAGGCCCGATGGGCAGGCCTTGTTGAGCCCGGTCGACGGCACCGTCATCGGGATCCCTCCGGCGAACGCCGCCTGGCGGGCGGGGACCTGGCCGGCGCCGGCCATCACGACCTGGCCCATGTAGGCGTAGTCCACCTGTTCGCCGGTGATGCCGGCACGGGCCAGTGCCTCGGCGATCGCGAGCCCGCCGAGGGCCGTTCCGCTGAATCCGGCGAGGCCGCCGTTGAACCGGCCGATCGGGGTGCGAGCGCCGGTGAGGATGACGGTGTCGGACACGGGGACTCCTGGCTGTCGGGGTGGGCTCGATGGTACCGCTCGCCTCCGAAAACCGAGGAGGCCCACCCCGGAGGGTGGGCCTCTTCACGAGGGATGGGGTGATGGTGTGGGGTATCCCTCAGGCGGCGGCCGGCACCCGGAGCAGGAGCTTCATGATGTCGTTGGCGAAGTCGGCGGCCCGATGATCCGATGGCAGGTCGAACTGGGCGACGGACCAGTCGGCCATGGTGAAGCGCAGCTTCGCCAGGGCGATGCGGGCGGGCACGACCTCGACCGAGTGCACCGCGCCCAGCGAGTCGAAGCCGCCGACGTGGATCTCGTTGCCGATGCGGGGCTTGTGACACCACAGCACCCGCCGGTCGGTGACGACGACGAGGTTGGTGCGGTTCGGCATCGCGCCGTCCCCGGTCATCGAGCCGGCGGCGGCTCGGCTGAACACCGACGGCCCGAGCAGGGCGAGGGTGGTCTCGTAGGCCCGATCCTCGACCTTGCCGGCGACGACGGGCCGGAACGCCTCGACGCGTTCACCCGGCTCCAACGTCTTGCGGAGTGCTTCCTGGATCTGCTCGGCGCTGCTCATCATCGTCTCCTCGGTCGTGTCCCTGGTCCCCACTGGACCCCGGTAGACGTACTCTCGGCGTCAGGGCCGGTTGTCTTCGCGTGAACGGGCCGAACGATCCACCGGAGTGAATCGCTCGGCCCATCGCGGCCGCTCAGCCGGCGGACGGCAGGAAGTCGCCGAAGAGGTCCCAGTCGCCGATTCCGCATCCGTTCGCCCGGTCGAAGCTGGTGTCGATCTCCTCACCGTCGAGCGTGCCGACGATCGTGGCGATCTGCGGACCGCCGTACTGCTCGGTGCACGCGACGTCGGTCGGTGGACCGTGCACCACCCGGTCGCGCACGGCGTCGTCGTGGAGGGCGAGGCACATCCGGTCGGCCGTCGTCGGCGCGCCCTCGCCCATGACCGTCGCGGTGTCGCCCAGACAGGCGAGCTGGTAGGCCACCGGGTCGTCGTCCTCGGCGAGTTGGTAGGTGATCGTCAGGTCGGCGATCGGGTAGGGACCGGCACCGAGCGGAACGTCGTCGCCGGGTCCGTCCGTCGGCTCGCCGTCGCTCGGGTCGACGGTGCCATCGTCGCTCGTGCCATCGTCGTCGTCGCTCGTCGGCCCGTCGACCACGGTGCCGTCGTCCGTCGGCTCGTCGGAACCGACCGACGTGTCGGCGTCGTCGCTGCAGGCGGCGGCCACGACGGCCATCACGACTGTCATCACGATCAGGAACTTCTTCACGGGGGTACTCCTCGGGGGATGGTTGTTCTCGGCCGTTCTGACGGTCGGCGACCCTCGTTGGTTCCCGGTGGTGTTCGCCGTCCTCAGCAGGCTCCCAGGAAGCTGTCACGATGAGGGGCATGGACATCAACTGCTGGCACTCGGTCGGCACGAAGAACGCGCCGCGGGATCGGGTCCGGTGTCGACGGCGGCCGGCGCGCGAGGCCACCGAGCTGCGGGCGGCGATCCGGGCGGCCCGCGCCGGCGACGACACGAGCGATGCCCTGTTGTACGAGCTCCCCCGTGGGTACGGCCCCGGTGCACGAACGGCTGCGCGTGTCGTGGTCGGCATCACCCCGGTCCTCGTCCTGGTCGGTGCCGTCGCGGCCGTGGTCGCGCCGTCCTCCGCCGACCTGATCGTGTTCTGGCTCGTCATCCTGCCCGGCGTGATCGGCGCGGGCACCTGGATGCTCTCGCGGACCTACGACACCGGCGTGCGCATCACCGCCGACGGTGTGCTGTGTGCCGAGGGATGGAGTGGCGTCCGCGAACTCCAGCTGCGTGACTACCCCCGGGTGACGGTGAAGGAGCGAAAGGACACCGACGTCGCCATCGGGGTCGACGGCTGACCCCGATCACTCGGCTCGTCGGAGCTGCTTCTCCATCGCGGTGGCCGCGGCCGCGGCCTCGACGAGATCCTGACCGCTGTCGCCGGGGCCGGCGGTCGCGAGGCCCATCGAGACGTCGAAGGCGGGCGCGTCGGTCGGCTCGAACGCCGCCCGGAGCGTCTGGACGGTGGCGGTGAGGTCCTCGAGCGGCTCGCCCTCGAGGATCACGGCGAACTCGTCGTCGCCGATCCGCGCGACCATCGAATGAGCGGGCGCGGCCTCGCGAAGGCGGGCGGCGGTGTCGGCGAGGGCGTGGTCCCCGGCGTCGTCTCCCGCCCCGGTGTTGATCTCGGCGAGGCCGTCGATGTCGACGTGCACGACCGCGCGGTCCCGGTCCGTGGGCTGGTCCTGCAGCCAGCGCTCGGCGGCGACGGGCGCGGCCGCGCCGGTGAGCGCATCGAGGGCCCGCCACTCGAGACGGATGGCGTGGAGCCGATCCCCGGCCTGACGGGCGAGGATCTCGAGGGCGCGGCGTTCGTCCGCGAACAGCGAACGCGGGCGGGTGTCCATGACGCACAGCGCGCCGACGGGGAGATCGTCGTCGACCGTGATCGAGGCACCGGCGTAGAAGCGGATCTCGGCATCGCCGGTCACGAACGGGCTGGTGCGGAAGCGGGGATCGAGCGTCGCATCCGGGACGATCAGCGTCTGTTCCTCGGTGATCGTGTGGGCACAGAAGGTGATGTCGCGAGCGGTCTCCGCGAAGGGGAGACCGACCTGCGCTTTGAACCACTGCCGGTCATGGTCGATGAGGGACAACGCCGCGATCGGGACATGACACGTCCACGCCGCGAGTTCGACCAGCTCGTCGAAGGCGGCGTCGGCAGGCGTGTCGAGAACGCGCAGTGACTCGACCGAGGCCAGGCGAGCGGGTTCGTTCTCGATGACGGGCGGAGTCATCATCTCCGGTCCCGTCGGCCTCCGGGCTCGGGTCTTGAGGATCCGGCGTCGGGATCACCAACCGCGGGCGGCCCATTCGTCGAGCGAGGGCGACTCGGCCCCGATCGTGGTGTCGGCGCCGTGGCCGGGGAGCACGATGGTGTCGGCATCGAACACGCGGAACATGCGGTCCTCGATGCTGCGCAGGATGGTGGGGAAGTCTCCGCCCTCGAACCCGGTCGCGCCCGGCCCGCCCGGAAAGAGGGTGTCGCCGGTGAAGAGCAGCGGGGTGTCCTCGACGCTGAAGGACATCGACCCGGGGGTGTGCCCGGGGGTGTGGTGGGTGTGGATCCGGAGGCGGCCCACTTCGATCACCGACTCGTCCTCGAGCAGATAGTCGTAGCTGGGGAGCATGGCGGCGTCCTCGGCGGTGACACCGACGCGATAGCCCGCATCGCGGATGGCCGGTATCGCCTGGATGTGGTCCCAGTGGCCGTGGGTCTCGAGCACGGTGCGCACGTCGAGCTTCTGGCACAGCTCGAGCAGCCGGTCGTGCTCGTTGGCGGCGTCGAGGAGGACCCCTTCGCCGGTTTCCCGGCACCGGATCACGAAGACGTTGTTGTCGACGGGTCCGACGACCACCCGATGGACCTCGACCCGGCTGTCATCCCAGTGCAGCGTCACGGCCCAAACATAGGCCGCGAGGGTCGCCGACCGCACCCGGGCGCGCTGACATACTCGCCCGTGGTCGGGAGTCGGCGACCGGGGGGATGCATGCGTTACGGCACGACGGCGGGATTCGGGCTCGCCGTGACGTTGACCGTCGCGAGCTGGCTCGTGTTCCCCGGCGCGGCCGCTGCCCCGACGAGTACGCCGAGTGGCGTCGAATCGACGGTGACGTCGTCCCCGCCGATTGCGACGGCCGCGCGAGCGGACGTCGCGACGGACGGGCCGGTCCGCGTCACGACCACGACGGTCGCCCCGACGCTCGCCGAGGAGACCCGCCACGCGCTGAACGACCTCCGTCACGCGGCAGGACTCGACCCGCTGGTGGCCGACGACGAACTGGACGCCCTGGCGCAGGCGTGGGCCGCCCGGATCGCGGTCGACGCCCGGCTCCACCACTCCTCGTTGATCTACGACGTGGTCGAGGATGACGCGTGGACCGCGGCCGGGGAGAACGTCGGCTACGGACCGAGCGTCGCCGTGTTGATCGACGCGTTCGTGGCCAGCCCCTCGCACGAAGCGAACATCGTGAGTCCCCGCTACCGGGCGATCGGGATCGGCATCGTGGTGGTCGACGACGTGATCTGGACCGCCCACCTGTTCGCGGGTTGAGCCACCGCGATCGACCGGGACGGGGTCAGGCGGCGGGTTCGTCCTCGACGATGCGCACTTCCCCGCGGGGCACGCCGGGGTCGCCGCAGACCCAGCAGAGGTCGCCCTTCGCGCCCCGCCAGGCGACATCGCAGCGTCCGCAGCACAGCGGATGGTCGGCGACGACGCCTGCGCTGTCCGGTGCGGTCATCTCCTGCACGGGGATCACCCTATGCACGCCGTGCCGTGCGGCTGGGTGATGCTCCGTCCCGTCGGGGCCGTAGTCTCGACGGGGCTCGTCGCGAGTGTCGGTGAGCTTTCGAGAGGATGTTCCATGGCTACCCCGTGCCCCAACGCCGACGGCTCGAGCCCGCAGCAGCGTGAGTTCGATTCCGCGCCGGAGATGTGCATCGATCCGGCGAAGCGCTACACCGCCACGATGAGCACCACATTGGGCGACATGGTGATCGCGCTCGATGCCGCCGCCGCGCCGAAGACGGTCAACAACTTCGTGACGCTCGCTCGTTACAAGTACTACGACGGCATCGTCTTCCATCGCATCATCAACGGGTTCATGTGCCAGGGCGGCGACCCGACCGGCACGGGCCGTGGTGGCCCCGGCTACAAGTTCGACGACGAGCTTCCGGCCCCGGGACGCTACGAGATCGGCTCCCTCGCGATGGCGAACGCCGGCCCGAACACCAACGGCAGCCAGTTCTTCATCGTCTCGGGCGCCAGCGGCGTCGGCCTGCCCCCGCAGTACTCCCTGTTCGGCAAGGTCGTGAAGGGACTCGAGGTCGTGGACGAGATGCAGCGTGTCGAGACCGACCGCAGCGATCGACCGACCACCGACGTGGTCATCAACTCGGTCACGATCGAGGAAGCGGACTGACGTGACGGGCTCGATCGACACGGTCGGGGTCGTGGGTACCGGCGCGATGGGCTCCGGCATCATCGAGGTGCTCGCGAAGTCGGGCGTGTCGGTCGTGGCCCGCGACATCGACGCCGCAGCCGTGGAGGCCGGCCAGGCCCGCGTCCAGGGTTCGCTCGACAAGGCGGTGGAGCGGGGAAAGCTCGACGCCGCCGCTCGCGACGAGGCCGCCGGTGCCATCACCTGGACGATGCAACTCGCCGATCTCGCCCCGTGTGATCTGATCATCGAGGCGGCCCCGGAGATCCGCGAGCTGAAGCTCTCGATCTTCACCGAGCTCGACGACATCGCCCGCGACGACGCCATCCTCGCGACCAACACCTCGTCCATCCCGATCATCGACATCGCGATGGCCACCGGCCGGCCCGCGCAGGTGTGCGGGATGCACTTCTTCAATCCCGCGCCCGTGATGAAGCTGGTCGAGGTGATCGAGACGCAGCGGACCGACGCAGCGGTGCTCGCGGCCGTGTCGATGTTCGCCACCGACCGGCTGGGCAAGCGGGTGGTGGTCTGCAAGGACCGCTCCGGCTTCATCGTGAACGCGCTGTTGATCCCGTATCTCTGTCAGGCGATCGCGATGTACGAGGCCGGCCATGCGTCGGCCGAGGACATCGACGAGGCGATGCAGCTCGGCGCGGGACATCCGATGGGTCCGCTGACGTTGTCGGACCTCGTCGGTCTGGACGTGTTGCTGCTCGCCGCCGAGTCGCTCCACGAGGAGTTCGCCGAGCGCTTCCTCGCGCCGCCCCCGCTGCTGCGCCGGATGGTGACGGCGGGCCAGCTCGGCCGCAAGACCGGCCAGGGCTTCTACACCTACTGAGTCGCTACTTCCGGACGTCCACCGTCGCCGAGTAGGGCGCAGTCGGCGACGGGGTCGTGCGGGCTGCCGGAAGTGTCTCGGAGAACCGGATCGCGCCGGCGATGCCGATGGCGAGCGTCGACACGGCCGCGCCGATCACGAACACGAAACGGAAGCGTTCGGGGGTGCTGGTGTCGGTGACGAGCGCGGAGAGCAGGCTGATACCAGCCGCGGCCCCGATCTGACCGGCCATGTTGAGCATGCCGGTGCCGACGCCGAGGTCTCGGTCGCCGACCGCATCGGTGAGTGCGGCGATGATCGGCGGCCGCGCGATGCCGCTGCCCGCCCCCGCGGTGGCCACCCCGGCCACGACGAAGCCGATCTCGCCGGTCACCGCACCGATGCCGATGGCGAGCAGGCCGGCGGAGATCCCGGTGCACCCGAGCATCACCACGGGCCGTCCGCCGAATCGTTCGGTCAGCCAGCCCGCCACCCACGCGCCGATGGCGAACATGATCGGACGGGGCAGGATCAGCAGGGAGATCGCGGTCGTGCTGTAGGCGAACGTCGACGTCGCGCCGAGCATCAGCGAGGTGATGACGAGCCCCGCCATGTAGGGGCCGTTCAGGAAGAGTTGGCTGACGAGCGGGAGCGCGACATTTCGTTCGCGCAGTACGGCGAGCTCGATCAGTGGGTGGGCGGTGCGCCGCTCCCAGACGACGAAACCGATCAGGAAGACCGGCGACAGCGCCAGGCCGCCGGCCACCACCGGGTGATCCCAACCGAGCGAGCTCGCCCGGTTCAGCGGGATGAGGATCGTGGCGATGCCGGCGGCGAGGAAGAGTCCGCCCCAGAGGTCGAACGTCAGGTCGTCGCGGCGCTCGCTGTCGGGGAGGACCCGTGATGCGGCGATCACCGCGACGGCCATGCCGACGCTCTGGATCACGAAGAGCGTGCGCCAGCTCGTCGCGTCGATGAGGGGGCCGCCGACGACCACACCGAGGGCGGGTGATGCCGCCAGCACGGCCGACCACACGCCGGCCACCGAGGTTCGCCGGTCGTCGGGAAACGCCTGCATCATCAACGCGAGCGCCGACGGGCCCGTCGAGGAGGAGAACGCCTGCGCGAGGATCCGGGCGCCGATCAGGAACGCGGCATTCGGTGACGCGGCGGTGACGAGCGACATGACGGCCGCCCCGGTGAACCCGAGCAGGTACATGCGTCGGTGCCCGTAGAGGTCGCCGAGCTTGCCCGCCATCGGGGTGAACACCGCGAACGCGAGCAGGGGCCCGGCGATCACCCAGGTGACGGTGCCCGTCGAGGAGTCGAGGTCGTCGGCGATGGTCGGGAGGGCGGCCGACAGGACGGTGATGGTGAACGAGCTCGCGGCGACGCCGATGAGGGCGACGACCTGGACGACCCGCGGCGAGTACTGCCGTGCCGGTGGGTCCAGGAATCGCATCGGATCGAGGGTAGGAGGGCGCGGGTCAGCCGCGGCGCCCTATGACGAGCGTCACCGCGTGCGCCAGGCGGCCGCGTGCGATCGTGCCTCGGCCTCGGCCGGGATCGAGAGATAGGCGGCCCGGTGGGATCGGTGGCGCCGGAGCCCGGTCGCATAGTCCCGCAGGTAGTCGGCGAGGAAGCCGACCAATCCCTGTTCGGCGTACTGGTGGGCGTGGACCAGCTCGTGAGCGAGGAGCTCGCGAGTGCCCGTGCGATCGTCGTCTCGGCGGAGGAAGACGAACCGGCCGACCGTCATGCCCGACGCCCCCGGGGGGAGCACGGGGACCTGTTGCACCCGTACCCGCTCCAGCACGGCTCGGGGGACGAGGTCGTAGGCGACGAGCTCGGGCCCCTCGAGCCGCCTCATCCGGACGGCGGGTCGAACGACGTCGCGAAGGTGAACGCGTCGGGCGTCGGACCCTCGGCCTGCAGCGTCGCCAGGCGCGCTTCGGCTTCCTCGAGCGTCGGGATGTGGCCCGCCGGGATCCACCACATGACGAAATGCGCCTCGGCGTGCGCCTCGAACCACTGACGACGCTTGCGCAGGAACGGCACGTGCGCGTCCCCGTACAGATAGTCCTTCAGCGCGTCGATCGACTCCCAGACCGTCAGGTTGGGGATGCGCAGGGGGTCGCCGTCGCGTTGGAACGACGTGGCGTTGCCGCTCTCGTCCTGGAGTCGCCAGACATAGCCGGGGCTCGCCTCGGCGGCCGCGTTCACCGGGTCGAGATTGTCGGTGAACTCCGCGGTGTCCGGATGGTCGATCGGCTGTCGCAGCGTGGCCACGTTGAGTTGGGCGAGATGCCATCCGGTCATGTCCAGGTCTCCAGGAGGTCGGGTAGGTCGGTCAGACGGTCGAGGGTCGGAAACTCGTGGTCCGGGTCGTGGTCGACCTGTTCGAGGGACCAGGTGACGTGGTACGGGACGTGGACCGCCCGTCCGCCGAGTTCGATCACGGGGAGGACGTCCGACTTCACCGAATTACCCACCATGACGAACTTCTCCACGGGGACGGCGTGGCGTTCGAGGACCTCGGCGTAGGTGCCGGGGTCCTTGTGGGCGACGACGTCGATCCGCCAGAAGTACTCGGACAGTCCGCTCTTCTCGATGCTCGCGTGCTGTGCGTAGAGGTCACCCTTGGTGATCAACATCAACGGAAGATGGGCGAGCGATTCCAGCACGTCGTGCACACCCTCGAGCAGCTCGGTCGGCCGATCGAGGATCGCCTGGCCGAGACGGATGATCTCGCGGATCGTCTCGGGCGGCGCCTCGTGATCCGAGATGTCGAGCGCGGCCTCCATCATGGAGAGCATGTACGCCTTCGCACCGAACCCGTAGCGGGGGAGGTTGGCCCGCTGGACCTCCGTGAGATGGGCCTCCACCGTCTCGGCGTCCGCCCAGGGCGCGAGGAGGGCCTCGAACTCACGGTGGGTCTCCTGGAACTTGTCCTCGTTGTGCCACAGCGTGTCGTCGGCATCGAACGCAACGATCATCGCGGCGATCGTAGTCAGCGCGCCTGTCCACCGGTTGAGCTCGAGCCGCTTGTACCTTCAGCCCATGGCAACGTGCGCTCGCCCTGGATGTTCTCGTCCTCGGGCCGGGGTGTTGTTGCTGCACCGGTCGGAGCGTCGTGCCGAACTGGTCTCGCTCGATGATCCGACCGGGGCGCGCTACGGCGCCGCGTTGTGCGCCGAGCACCTCGCCCGTTCCAAGCCGCCGTCCGGGTGGACGCTGGTCGATCGTCGCGACGACCAGGTCGACGTGGGCCGCGCGCCCTGGGCGCCCCGCCGTGAGCTGGACGATCTTCCCGATGCCGTTCGGACGGCTCGGTCACCCCTTCTGCGTCGCGCGTTCCTCGGGTCCGCCGAGGGCCTCGCCGGCCTCGAGCGGCTTCATGCCGAGGTCGATCGCGACCCAGATGGTCTTGGCGGTGGCGTGGAAGAGCCACGGCATGATGATCGCGATGGGAAGGGCGACGGCGAGGAGCGGCGCGGCCTCGGGGCGCGGCCACATCAGGATCACGCCGGTGACGATCGAGATCAGGATCAGCCCGAAGACGACGATCGTGTTGATGCCGACGGCGCCGACGAAGTGCCCCGGCTTGCGCTCGAACTCGAACCCGCATCGCGGACACGTGTCCGCCAGCGCCACCCATCGGCGGGTCAGGCCGCGCCGTCCGCACACCGCGCACGCCCGCGTCGCGCCACGCCACAACAGAACGCGGGTGGGCGGCGTGGCACGGACGGTCATGACTCGGAGCCTACGGTTCATCAGCTCCGACTGGTGGTTTGAGCGCCATCGTTCGGCGGCTCAACATCGGGCTGGCGGGCGTCGCGATCCTGCTGGTTCTCACCCTGATCTGGCCGGCGTCGACCGATGACGAGACGGGTGGGTCCGTCGACGCGACGTCAGCCACCACCACCGTCCCGACGACATCGACCACGACCACGACCACGACGACCACGACGACGCTTCCGCCGTACGACGGATGGGTCGACCCCGCATCGTCGAGTCAGCCGTGGGGCGACACCGTCGAGGGTCTCCTCACGTTCCGCGGCAACCCGACCCGCACGTTCTACGGCGCGGGCCCGGTGCCGGCCGCGCCCGAGGTGGTGTGGCGGTTCCCGGAGGACGGGGCGATGTGTTCGAACTCGTCCGTCGGCTCGCAGGTGATCAACTGGTGCGGGTCCGGGTGGACCGGGCAGCCCTCGATCTTCGAGTACGAGGGCGAGACCTGGGTGGCGCTCGGGGCCTACAGCCGCAACGTGCACTTCCTCGCCGCCGACGACGGCCGGCGCCTCCTGCCCGATTTCCCGACCGGCGACATCATCAAGGGATCCGTCACGATCGACCCCGATGGCTACCCGCTGCTCTACACGGGGAGTCGCGACAACTTCTACCGGGTCGTCGCGTTCGACCGGGCCGAGCCGGAGGAGCTGTGGGCGCTGAGCGCGACGGACGTGTCCCCGACCCGGTGGAACAACGACTGGGACGGTGCCGGCCTCGTCATCGACGACTATCTCTTCATCGGTGGCGAGAACTCCCAGTTCCACATCGTGAAGCTGAATCGCGGCTACGACGCGGACGGCTTCGTCACGGTGGCGCCGGAGCTGGTCTTCAACACCCCCGGCTGGGACGACGAACTCCTCCGCCTCGTCGGCGGCAATGTCTCGATCGAGAACTCCGTCGCGATCAGCGGCAACGTCGTCTACTTCGCGAACTCCGGCGGACTGATCCAGGGGTGGGACATCACCGACCTCGACGCCGGCGTCGAGCCGACCCGGGTGCTGCGCTACTGGGCCGGCGACGACATCGATGCGTCGCTGGTGATCGACGAGTTCGGGATGATCTATGCCGGCATCGAGTACGAGCGGGGCAACGCCCGCAGCCAGGAGGTCGGCCAGATCATCAAACTCGACCCGTCGAACCCGGACGATCCCCTCGTCTGGGGGGTGGACGAGCGACCCCGTCTCGACTCGGGTGTGTGGGCGACGCCGGGTCTGCACCGCGACCTCCTCATCGTGCCGACCGACACCGGCAAGGTGCTGGGACTCGATCGCGACACCGGCGAGGAGCGGTGGAGCCTCGAACTTCCGGGGCCGACGTGGGCTTCGCCGGTCATCGTCGACGATGTCTGGATCCAGGGCGATTGTGCCGGCGTGCTCCGCGGCTTCGACGTGAGCGACACGATGGTCGAACCGACACCGCTGTGGGAGGTCGAACTCGGCGGCTGTATCGAGTCGACGCCGGCGGTCTGGGACGGCCGGATCGTCGTCGGCACGCGGGCCGGCTTCATCTACGCGCTCGGTGATCCCGAGGGCTGATCGTCAGTTCAGGTAGCCGCGGGCGGGGTAGCTCGTCGTGTCGAACGCGAGCCACACGTCGTCATCCGACGACATCGGAACCGTGATCCCGATCGCAACCCAGTGGTCGGCGTCGATGACCTCGTCGATCGGCGGGAGAACGACGGACACCCGGCCGAAATCGTCGCCGAAGTCGTCCTGGTCGAACGCGGTCGTCTTCTTGCCGAGCGATACACAGGAGTCGACCGCGTCACACTCCGCGAGATGCACGGTGAACGCGCTCCGGCTGCCCTCGGCGAAGCCTGCGGCGGCCACCCAGATCTCGACGCTCGGGGTGCCGGTTGCCGGCCAGGCCGACGCGAAGTGCAGGGCCCACACCTGTGCTTCGGGGGAGCTGACTTCCGTGCCGATCTCGTTCGAGCGCGCGATGGTGCGTCCCGGATCCTCGTTCAGCTCGGTGTCGTAGTTGGGCAGGGTCGCCGCGGTCGGCGGTCCGCTCAACGGCAGGACCGAGGCTGTCGGCCCCTCACCGTTGCTGCCCAGGTAGGCCTGCGCCAGTGGATCCAACGCCACCGTGGTCGTGGTCGGCGGCGCGGTGGTGGTCGTGGTCGTCGTGGTCGTGGTCGTCGTGGTCGTTGTCGTGGTGGTGGGGGGTCGCGTCGTGGTGGAGGCGGTGGTCGTCGGCGGCTCGGTCGTCGTCGGTGCTGCGGTCGTCGTGGGTGGTTCGGTGGTCGTGGTCGTACTGGTCACGATGACCACCGGTTCGACGCGACCGGTGTCCGGCGGGGTGACGTCCTCGGCGGGCTCGACGGTTGCGACCTCGCGTGACGCAGCGGGCGGCGCCTCCTCCACCGCGGCGGGCGGCACGACCGCGGACGCGACGGCGACGGTCGCGGCGGCTGCCGTCGAGACTGCGGCGGTCGGGATCTGTCCGACCGGGAGGCGGGCGACCGCGGGAAGTTGTGCCAACCAGCTGAGCGGCCCCATGACGAGGCGCAGACGTCCGATGCCGACCGCGAGGAAGGCGCGGACGATCTCGGCGTCGAAGTGGGATCCCGCGCACGATGCCAGCTCGGCCCGTGCGTCTGCGACCGACATCGGCTCCTTGTACGAGCGCGTCGAGGTCATGACGTCGAACGCGTCGACCACCGCGACGATGCGACCCGCCCGCGAGATCTGCGTCCCCGCGAGCCCTCGGGGGTAGCCGCCTCCATCCCACCGTTCGTGGTGATCGCGGACGGCTCGCGCCCACTCGCCGAGCCACGGCCGCAAGGGTGCGATCAGCGCCCACCCCTCGTCGGGATGGGTCTTGAGCCGCTCCCACTCGCGCGGCGTCGGGCGGCCGGTCTTGTTCAGGATCGACGCGGGCACCTTCAGCTTGCCGATGTCGTGGAGCAGGGCGGCCCACTGGAGCTTCGATCGTTCCTCGTCGGTCAACCCGATCTCCGCGCCGACCATCTCCGCGTACGCCCGGACCCGCTCCGCATGGCCACGGGTGAGCCGGTCGTGCCGACTCAGCTCCGCCACGAGGGTGAGTAGCAGCTCCGCCGCCTCCTGGGGAGTGCCCGGGTCGAGCTCGCCCGCTTCGAGCTCCCGTTGGAGGCTGCGCGTGGTGTTCTGGCGCAGGGCGATCGAGAATCGCGACGGCGCTTCGTCGGGGAAGATCAGCGACAGCTTGAAGAGGGTGGCGAGCGGGAGGAGGCGGCGGGCGAGCTTGTCCAGCCAGATCAGGGCCGCGGTCGAGAGGATCGAGAAGCCGACCCAGCGAAGGATCGCTTCCGTGCGGTTGTCGGGCGTGGGTAGCGAACTGTGGACCTTCCAGATCGCGGCGGTGACCACGACGAACGGAATCGCGTGCGCGGTGAGGCGAATGGTCCGGCTGAGCCACGGTCGGCCCCGCCATCGACGAGTCTCGGAAACCTCTCCCACATCGGTTCCATCGGCGGCACGTGCCCCGACGATGAGGTCAGTGGTCGAAGTGGGCGATCAGCTCGTCGAACCAGGTCACGAGGGTCGGGTAGTCGTCCTCCGGCGTGGTGCCGAGGCGCACGACGACCAGATCCGACGACGGCACGCAGGCGACCCGCTGCCACTCGAAGCCGCTGCAGAAGAAGCGGCCGCGTCCGTCGGGATACGTCCACCAGTGGGCGCCGTACTCGCCGCCGTCCTCGTCGCGGGCCCGTGTGGTGCGGGCGTCGTCGACCCACTCGCGGTTGATGAGCTGTCGACCGTCCCACTCACCGCCCCGCAGGTACAGCAACCCGAACCGAGCCCAGTCGCGGGCGGTCGCGTGGAGGTAGGAGCTCCCGATGAAGTTGCCGGCGGTGTCGAACGTCGGGTCGGCGCTGTGCATGCCGATCGGACCGAAGAGGTGTTCGTGCATCCAGGCCCGGGCCTCGTTGCCACGACCGATGTGGTCGCCCACGATCCGGGCGAGGAGGTTGGTCGTGCCGCTGGAGTAGTTGAAGACCGTGTCCGGCTCGTGAGCGGCCGGGCGCGCCGCGGTGTAGGCCGCCGGGTTGTCGGTGCCGGCGCCGAAGAGCATGTCGATGCAGTGTGACCAGGCCGCCTCCTCGCCGTGCTCGGGGATCGCGTAGGCCTCGTTGAACTCGAGGCCGTCGACCATGCGCAGCATCTGGTGCAGGGTGATCGCGGCGCGGGGATCGTCCGCCGTCCACTCGGGCACGGCCGCCGGCGCGTGGGGATCCAGTTCGCCGCGGTCCACGAGCAGGCCGACGAGCGCATGGGTGACCGACTTCGCCATCGACCATGAGAGGAGCGGCGTGGAGGCATCGGCGTTCGGCCCGTAGCGCTCGACGACGAGCCGCCCCTCGTGGACGACGAGCGTGGCCGCCGACTCGCCGAACTCGGGCTCGGGCTCGGGGCCGAAGGCCCGGTCGAGCAGCCGGTCGAGCGCGGCGCTGTCCACATGGTCGGGGAGCGGTCCGGTCGGCCACTCGTCGGTGGGCCAGGGGACGCCCGCGGGCTGGGGTGGAAGGGGGTGGAGCGTGGCCGGCGGATCGAGGATCGGCATGCCGGCGACGTTAGGCGCTCAGCCGGACGGTACGAAGAGGAGCGTGCCGGAGCTCGCCTCCACTCCCGGTATGGCGACGACCGATCCCGTGGCCGTGTCGACGACCAGCACCTCGCCGTCCGCGTGGATGACAAATACAGACTCGCTGGGGTCGAACACTCCGAGGCCGCCGGCCGACTCCGCGAGCTCGATGAGGGTGAAGTCGCCCGTGATGAGATCGACGAGTTCGAACTCGAACTCGAACGTGCTCGGATCCGAGCTGATCGACCAGGCAAGCCGTCCGGTCGGGCTCATCAGCTCAATCTCGAGCGTGAGAAACTCGGCGTAGTAGTCGGGGCGTTCGAGGAAGACATGGCGAGCGGTCGTCGTGTCGAGTTGTGCGGCGTGCGGGTCCTCGGGTGTCCCCGCCCAGAAGGTGCAGTCCGTGCCGTCGCAGGACCGCCAGATGACGGCCGAGGCGCCCGCGGCCAGCAGCTCCCCGGTGGCCCACGTCGACGGCGTGCCCGAGCCGTCGAAGGCGAGGATGTGCTGCCCGTGCTGGGCGTAGGCAAGGCCGGCGGCGAGCACGATCCTCCGACTCGGGCCCGGCTGGAGTTCCGTTCCGGTCGCGACGTCGAACATCCGGGGCCCGCTCTCGCGGTTCTCGAGCACGGCGATGCCGTTCGCGAGGGCGACAGAGCTGAACAAGGCCGAAACGTCGGCGGTCCAGACTTCGGTCAGCCGGTCTCCCTCGAGTCGGTGGACCGTGTCGTCGACGAGGACGAAGACCGTGCCGTCGCGGACGGTCGCGTCCGTCGTGCTCTCGTCCGGGACGGGAACGGTGCGCTGGGCGCCGGTGTTCAGATCGATGAACGTCCACCCGGACGGGGTGCCGACCATCAGCTCGTGCTGCCACTCGCGGCCGAAAAGCGGGTAGGTCGCGGCACCCTCCGGGGCGACGGTGAGTCCGGCGCCGGCGAGCATGCCGAGCGGCGCTGGTGGCTCGGTGGCCGGTTCGTCGTCGGTGAAGAGGAGGACGAGCACGACGCCGACGGCCGCGACGATCGCAGCGGCACCGACGACGAGCGGCCAGCGGCGCGATCGTGGGGCGTCATCCGGCTCCTCGGCGGACGTCTCGGCAGCCTCGAGCCCCGACGCGATGACGGCACCCTCGGCGTCGAGGATCTCCAGACCCTCGGGTATGTCGCCGCCGCGATCCATGCCGGCGACGTTAGGTCAGGTCACCCGCGATGCCAGATCGGCCCGGACGGCGTGTCCTCGACGACGATGCCGCGGGCGGTGAGCTCGTCGCGCAGTCGGTCCGCTTCGGCGAAGTCCTTCGCCGAGCGGGCGTCGGTGCGGGCCGCGACCAGTGCGTCGATCTCGGCGTCGTCGTCGCCACCGCCACTGGCGTCGCCGACGCGGATGCCGAGCGCGTCGGCCAGGTCGATCACGGTGGCCACGAGGCCGGACGCGTCCTCACCGGCGTCGAGCGCGGCGTTGGCCCGGCGCACGGTCTCGAAGATCGTCGCCACCGCTTCGGGCGTACCCATGTCGTCGTCCATCGCGGCGCGGAACGCCGCGACGGCACCGGCGTCGAGGGTGGCACCGTCGGTCGAGACGCCGGCGGCCGCGGCCTTGCGGGCCATCGCGTCGATGCGTTCGATGCCGCCGCGGGCCTGGTCCATGACCTCGGCGTTGATCTCCATCGTCTTGCGATAGTGCGTCTGCAGGAGCAGGAGGCGCAGCGCCCGCCCGTTGAGTGGATGCTCGTCGAGCAGATCCTGGATCGTGCGGAAGTTGTTGAGCGACTTCGACATCTTCTCGCCCTCGATGTTGAGCATCGCGTTGTGCATCCAGTGGCGGGCGAACTCGCGCCCCGCGGCGATCGCCTCGGCCCGCTCGTTCGTGTGGTGGGGGAACACGAGATCGGTGCCGCCGCCGTGGAGGTCGAACCCGTCGCCGAGCACGTCCAGGCTCATGGCGACGCACTCGATGTGCCAGCCGGGTCGGCCCTCGCCCCACGGCGACGGCCAGGTCGGCTCGCCCGGCTTGGCGGCCTTCCAGAGCGCGAAGTCGAGCGGGTCCTCCTTGTTCTCGTCGACCTCCACGCGGGCGCCGGCGCCCTCGCGCAGGTCGTCGAGCGAGCGGTGCACGAGCCCGCCGTAGTCCTCCACGGACGCGACCCGGAGATAGACGCCGGAGTCGGTGGCGTAGGCGCTGCCGTTGTCCACCAACGTCTGGATGAAGGCGACCATCTCGTCCACGTACTCCGTCGCGTGGGGGCGGGTGTGGGGGCGGAGGATGTCGAGCCCGTCGAAGATGGCGGCGTCGTAGACGTCCTTCCAGGTGGCCGCGATCTCCGGCTCGGTCGAGCCCTCCTGGTTGGCCCGATTGATGATGTTGTCGTCGATGTCGGTGACGTTGGCCGCGTGGTGCACCTCGAGCCCGGTCCACTCCAGATAGCGGCGCACGATGTCGTAGGTCATCGCCTGACGGGCATGGCCCAGGTGGGGATGGTCGTACACGGTCGGCCCGCAGGCGTAGAGCGAGACCTTGCCGGGGTCGCGGAGATCGAGGGGGCGGATCTCGCCGGATTCGGTGTCGTAGAGGCGCATGGGAGCTCGGGTGGGGGAGATCAGGACCGGGACGGGGCGGGACGGTCGAGGGCGACGCCGACGAGCGCGCCCAGTTCGGCCAACACGATAGGCGCCGACGCGTCGTCGCCTCCGGCGGATATCGCGTCGGCGAGATCGGCGAGCGCCGACCTCGCCGTCGGGGCGTCGAGGTCGTCGTCCAGGGCGGCACGAACGCGGGCCGCGTACGGCGCGGGGTCGGGCCCGGCCGTCGCCTCGGCCGCGGCGACCAGCCGGTCGAGTAGGGCGGACGCCTCGTCGATGTCGTGGTCGAACCACTCCCAGTTGTCGCGATAGTGGTGCCCCATCAGCGCGAGCCGGATCGCGCGGGGGTCCGCGGTCTTCGAGAGCTCGCTGACGAACACGAGGTTGCCGAGCGACTTGGACATCTTCGTGCCCTCGTAGGCGACCATGCCGCAGTGCATCCAGTGGCGCACGAACGGTTCGCCGGTGGCGGCCTCGCTCTGGGCCCGCTCGCACTCGTGATGCGGGAAGATCAGGTCGCTGCCGCCGCCGTGCAGGTCGATCGTGGTGCCGAGGATCCCCATCGACATGGCGCTGCACTCGATGTGCCAGCCCGGTCGCCCGGGTCCCCACGGGGAGTCCCAGCTCGGCTCGTCGTCGAGCGACGGCTGCCAGAGCACGAAGTCGAGCGGGTTGCGCTGGCGGGGATCGTCCGGGCGGCCGCCACGTTCGGCCGAGTACTCGATCATGGTGGCTTCGTCGTAGCCGCTGACCGCGCCGAAACCCGGAAACGTCGAGACGTCGAAGAACACCGTTCCGTCCACGACGTAGACGTGGCCGTTCGCGTCGAGCGTCGCGATCAGCTCGACCATCTCGGTGATCCACTTGGTCGCGTGCGGCTCGGCGTGGACGGGCCGGGTGTCGAGCGCCTCCATGTCGCCGTGGAAGCGGGCGGTCTCGGCGGCCGCGAGCTCGAGGAAGTCGACGCCGAGCTCGCGGGCTTTCGGCAGGATCGAGTCGTCGACGTCCGTGATGTTGCGCACCAGGCGGACCGTGTGGCCGAGGTCCTCCAACCGTCGGATCAGCAGGTCGTAGGTGACGTAGGTGTTGGCGTGGCCGAGGTGGGTCGAGTCGTAGGGGGTGATCCCGCAGACGTAGATCGAGACCTCGTTGCCGGGCTCGAAGGGAACGACCTCGCCCCGGGCCGTGTCGTACAGGCGCACGGCGTCACGGTAGCGCCACCCTCCCACCCATCCCCGTTCTGGGTGAACGGAGCGCTGGAATCCGCGCCCCCGTTCACCCAGAACGAAGGGGTTGGTCATCCCGGAGGTGGGGGTTGGGAGTCCTGGACGTAGCGGGCGACCACGAGGCCGGCGAGCAGCAGGGCGATGACCATGACGCCGGCGCCGGCGAAGGCGGTGACGTCGACGTCGTCCCACTGCTGGTCGGCGAAGATCGCCAGGCCGGCGAGCCCGAACAGCAGTCCGGTGACGAGGGCGACAGGGTCGAGGGGATGGCGTTCCATCAGAGCTCCCGGGAGGTGACGTCGAACACGATGGCGAGCACGAGTCCGACAAGGCAGAAGGGTAGGAGGGGGAGGGCGATCAGGGGCACGGCACGTCTCCTGATCCGCAGACGACGACCTCGGCTTCGCCGATGCCGATGTCCACGTCGAGGACGAGCGTGCCGCCCGTGGGATCACCGACGACCCGGTCCAGTTCGGTGTCGATGCCGTCGTCGTTCAGGCGGAGATCGCCGTCGCGGACGATGACGGATCCCATGCGACCGTCGAGGTCGATCTCGACCTCCATGGTCTCGGGCACGAAGACCTTCAGCTCGCCGATGGTGAGGCCGACGGCGAGGTCGTGGGTCCCGCCCTCCAGGTCGAGGTCCGAGAGATCGACGTGGAACTGGCCGATGCCGAAGCGGTACTCGTCCTGGAGCTCCTCGACCGCATCGACGGTGACCAACTCCTCGCCGACGCCGTCCCACCAGGTCAGATCGATGGCGGCGACGGCCCATGCGGCGGGCAGGATGAAGACGCCCAACCAGATGAGGCCGCGGGCCCGGCCCAGCACCGCCGACACGACGAGCACCGTGCCGATGATCATCAGGCAGATGGCGAGGAACGAGGCGGGTTCCGTGTCCCACCAGCCGACCTCGTCGGCGAGCACCGTCAGCCCCGCGAACGCGAGGAGCGTGGCGATCGCGAGCGGGCCGAGGAACGGACGCGGTCGCGGGGGCCGGGGGCGGCGTGGGCGCGGTGGTGGGGGACCGGCGGTGTCGGTCGGTGACGCGTCGTCGGGCTGCACGCCACGTCGATAGCCGTGTCGCCACTGGCGACGGCTGTCCCGCCAGGCCTGACGCTCGCGCCGCCACTCGCCGCGCATGGCCTCGCGTTCGCGGCGCCAGTCGGCGTCGGGATGGGCCCAGGAGTCGTGGAACCGGGGGCCGTCGGCCGGCCACACGAGCAGGGCGATGCCCGCGGCGAGGACCAAGAGGGGCAGGAACAGGCCGCCGTCGAACGGCGACCAGAAGAGTGACCCGGAGAAGATGAGGATCCCGAGGACGACCAAAACCAGGGCGACGATCGACCGTCCGCCGGGCCGGTCACCCCCGCGCAGGGCGTTGAGGGCGGCACTCTCGTCCTCGGTGGCGTCGGGCATCACCAGCCACGCGATGAGGTAGATGCCGATCCCGCTGCCCCCGAGCAGGGCGAGGGCGAAGAAGCCCAGCCGCACGATGATGGGGTCGATCGCGAAGTACTCCGCGATCCCGCCGGACACGCCCGAGATCATGCGATCGTCGCGGCTGCGGCGCAGCCGTCGGGGCGGCCCGGTGGGACCCGCGGACGGAGGAGGAAGGGGGATCTCCTCGGTCGGATCCGGGGGAGGCGGATCCTGGTCGGTCGGGTCGTTCATGGCTCCACCATGGCGTCCCGCCCGCCGTCCGCCCATCGGGGTCAACCCTGATTCGACCCTGAGGACTCGGGGGCGGCTCCGGGTGCGGCCCCGAGCCATTTCCCGTCGCTTCGTGCGAGCATGGAGGGCGTGAACGACACGGCCACTCCCGATCCGGCGACGCCCGCCGACGCGACGCGCGTCAGCCAGATCCCGGCCCGTTCGACGAACGACCGGGTCGTCGGCGGCGTGTGCGCCGGGTTGGCGCGCGCGGTCCACGTCGACCCGCAGGTCATGCGCATCGCGGCCGTGGTCCTGGGCGTCACCGGGGTCGGCGCGCCGCTCTACCTGCTGGCGATGCTCGTCATGCCAGAGGGCGCCACCGCGGTCGCCGCGGAGGAGGCACCGGAGGTCCGCCGCGGCGTGGGGCTCGCCCTGATCGTGGTCGGGGTGGTGCTCGTCCAGGACGCGCTCGGTCTCGGCCTGCCGCCGGTCGTCGCGTGGCCCGTGCTCAACGTCGGCCTCGCGGTCGGTGGCGTGGTCTGGTACGTCCGTCCGAACTTCGACTCGACCCGCTCCGAAGCCTTGCGGGTCGCGGCTGGGATCATCGTCGTCGGGCTCGGGATCACGGCATTGATCGCCGGCGACCTCTCGTTCGATGTCGTGCGCTCAAGCCTGCTCGCGACCGTGCTCGTACTGTCCGGCGCGGCCCTGATCGTCGGCCCGTGGATCACCGGCCTGATGAGAGAACGCACCGACGAGCGGCGCCGTCGCCTGCACGCCGATGCCCGCGCCGACATGGCCGCACACCTCCACGACTCGGTGCTCCAGACCTTCGCGCTCATCCAGCGCACCGACGACCCCAAGGTGATCGCCCAACTGGCGCGCCAACAGGAGCGGGAGCTCCGCCGCTGGCTCTACGCCGATTCCGACGATCCCGCCGCCACGACCTTCCGCAACTCGGTCGAACGGATGACGGGTGTGGTCGAGGACCGCTTCGACATCGCCGTCGAGACGGTCGTCGTCGGTGACATTCCGATGGACACGGCGCTCGAGGCGCTCGTCGGGGCCATGGGCGAGGCGGCCACCAACGCGGCGAAGTGGAGCGGACAGGACCGCGTGTCGGTCTACGCCGAGGTCGATGACGACGGCGTGCGCGTCTTCGTCCGGGACACCGGCGCCGGGTTCGATCCGGACGCGGTGGCCGAGGACCGGCTCGGCGTGCGGGAGTCGATCGTCGGACGGATGGAGCGCGTCGGCGGTACCGCCGCGATCAGCTCCTCACCGGGTGCGGGCACGGAGGTCGAGCTGTTCGCTCCGGCCGTCGGCGCGCCCCGCAGGGATACGGTCTGACCATGCCCGTCGCCCCGCCCCGTGTCGTGCTCGTCGACGACCATCAGATGTTTCGCAGCGGCGTCCGGTCCGAGTTGGGCGAGCGGGTGACCGTCGTGGCCGAGGCCGACGACGTCGCGGACGCCGTCGCCGTGATCGAGCAGTGGTCGCCCGACGTGGTGCTGCTCGACGTGCACCTGCCGTCCGGCACCGGTCGGGAGGTGATCGAGGCCGTCGACGCTGCGGGCGTCGACACGTCCTTCCTCGCCCTCTCCGTGTCCGACGCCGCCGAGGACGTGATCGACGTCGTCCGGGCCGGCGCGCGGGGATACGTGACGAAGTCGATCTCCGCCGACGATCTCGTCGACGCGATCATCCGGGTGAGCGAGGGTGACGCCGTCTTCTCGCCCCGGCTGGCGGGCTTCGTGCTCGATGCCTTCGCCGGCGCGGCGCCCGCGCCCGCGGTGGAGGCGGCCGACGACGATCTCGACCAGCTCACGAAGCGCGAGAAGGAAGTGCTGCGCCATCTGGCGCGGGGCTACACCTACAAGGAGATCGCTGCGCAGCTCACGATCTCGGTGAAGACGGTCGAGACCCACGCGTCGGCTGTCCTGCGCAAGCTCCAGTTGTCCAACCGCAACGAACTCAGCCGGTGGGCGGCCGCTCGTCGGATCTGGTGACGCGCACGTCGACCGGTGCGCCACCGGCCGCCGCGCTCCGGTAGGCCGCGTCGGCGAGCACGTGGGCCCGCACGGCCACCGCGAAGTCGGGGTGGGCGGCCTGTCCGGTCTGCACGGCGTGCACGAAGTCGGCGTCGGGATTGCCGTCGACGCCGTCGATCGGCCGGATCGCGTCGACGAGGTCGTGGCCGTCGAGCACGAGGTCCTCGTCGTCGCTCGTCTGGCGGCGGACGGGCCCGAACCAGTCGCCGTCGACGGCGAAGTGGCCGGTGCGACAGAACACCTCCACCGATCGTTGGCTGGGGCGGCTGTCGATGTCGTGCCAGGTCGAACTGAGCACCGCCTGTGCGCCCTCGGCGGTGCGCAGGATCACGCTCGCCTGGTCCTCGATGCCGTCGATGTCGTGGGCGAACGCGGTGACGGCGTTGACGGACACGACGTCGCCGAGGATCCACTCGATCAGATCGAGGTCGTGGATGGAGTGCTCCAGCAGCGCGCCCGAGCCCGCGAGCGCGGGGTCGCCACGCCAGGTCGACGCGTACATGCCCCGCGTGGGCAGGTACTGGTCGTCGCGGAACACCATGCTCATCGGTGCGCCGTGCCGGCCCGAATGCACCTGCTCCCGCAGCCATCGAAACGCCGGGGACGAGCGCAACACGAGCCCGACCTGGTTGACGACGCCCGCGGCGCGGACCCTCGCCGCCATGGCCTGCGCGGCCGCGAGATCGACGCCGAGGGGCTTCTCGCAGAACACGGGGAGCCCGGCGTCCACGACGGCGTCCACGACTTCGGGGTGGGCGGCGGTCCAGGTGGTGACGTAGACCGCGTCGACCGCGTCGATGAGTTCGTCGACCGACGCCACGGCGCGCGCCGCCTGCGCGTCGGCGAACCGGCGGCGCCGGGCGTCGTCGACGTCGAACACCGCCGTGATCTCGGCATCGGGGACAGGCGCCAGTCCGGCCGCGTGAAACCCGGCGATGAGCCCGCAGCCGACGAAGCCGACACGAACGGTCATGACTGCGGATCCGCGATGGCGTCGAGACGTTCGCGGTCCTGGGGGGAGAACTGCGTCCGGTCTGCCGTGGACCTGACGAGCTCGACCATCTCGACCAACGGCTCGGTCGGCCCGGGGAGATCGCGGCGCTCGACCTCCGCGACGAGTTGGGTGAGGGCGCGGACGAGCGTCTCGATGACCACCGGGTCCGCCGCGCCGTAGCGCCGGATGGGGTCGAAGGCGAGGTGGAGGTACTCCGCGTGCGTCACCGGCGTCACGATCACGGTGCGGTCCTCCGCGCGATGGTGGCTCGGCTCGGGCGGGAGCTCCCACAGGCGCAGGAGGATGACGTTGAGGTGCGCCACCATGTCCGCCGCCGTGTTGGGGTCGTTGACGCCGGGGGAGAGGGCGCGCACGGCGATGTCGGTCAGCCGCAGGATGCCGTAGGCCGCGTCCTGCTGCATCGTGCGGGTGTCCCCGATGGCGAACGCGTCCCGGATGCCGTGCTCGCACTCCGCGGTGTCGGCGGTAGTCCACACGAGCGGGGCGTCGGGGAGCACATAGTCGCCGAGGGGCGCCGCGATCCACGACGTCGCACCGCTCGGCATGGCCTCGAGCAGGGCGTCGATGTCGACCTGCTGCACCCACCCCGCCTGCGGGGTGGTGACGGGTTCGGCGTGATCCGGGAACGCGGTGTCGGCTGGGACGACGGGACTGCGAGCGTCGCCCTCGCCGCCGGCGACGCTGCTTCGCTGTTGGATGGTCGACAGTGTGGCCGCCATGATGCGCTGGCCCACCCGCCCGACCCGCAGGCTGTCGGCGAGGTGGTCGACGGATTTCACGACGAGGATCAACGACACGATCCCGAGTGCGACGGCCACGAGCACACCGACGTGGGGGACGAGCTCGGTGGGCGGTGTGTCGGCGGTGCCCTCCGACAGACGCCGGGTGTCGCGCAGGACGAGCAGGCAGAAGACCGAGGTGCCGAGGACCACGCCGACCGTGATCTGCAGCGTCTTGTCCCCGATCCAGTTGCGCAGGGTCCGCGGCGAGTACTGGGTGCTCGCGAGTTGCACCGCGACGAGCATCAGCGACAGGAGGAGGGTGACCGATGTGAGAAGTCCGCCGGCGATGGTCGCGAGGAGCACGCGGCCGCTCTGCACGGTGGTCTGCATCGCCGTGGGGAGCGACTGCGCCAGGTCGGATGTGTCGATCGCCCGGACGAGCAGGGACAGGATCGCGCCGAGCCCGACGAACAACATCGGAATGGCGAAGAACCGGTTGAGAACCTGATCGGTGAGTTGTCGGAGACGTACCTGCACGGCGTGGTCCTTCCTCGCGCCCCCGGGAAGAATCGAACTTCCGCTCACGGTTTAGGAAACCGATGCTCTATCCACTGAGCTACGGGGGCCGGGTGGTCGAGCGTAGTGTGCCCGAAGGCAGCGACGACCCCGTGGTTCGCCCGGGCGCGACAGGGCTAGGGTCGGCGCCCATGATCGACTTTCCCGACCAGTACGGGCCGTGGGCCGTTGTCACCGGCGCCGCCCAGGGTGTGGGGCTCGCCTTCGTCGAGGAACTCCACGAACGGGGCCTGGGCGTCGTGATGGTCGACCGCAACGACGCCGTCGTCGACGTGGCCGCCGGGCTCGACGGCGACACCCGAACGCTCGTCGTCGACGTCACGGATCCCGGCTGGATCGAGGCGTTGTCAGCGGTCGTCGGCGACCTGGAGATCGGGCTCGCGGTGGCGAACGCGGGCGTGAGCTTCGTCAAGCACTTCCTCGACATGACCGCCGAGGAACGGCGCCTCACCCTTGGCGTGAACGCCGGTGCGGTCACCGAACTCGCCGCCTGGTCCCTCCCCCCGATGGTGGCGCGCGGACGCGGCGGGTTCATGGTGACGAGTAGTGGCTCCGCCCTCGCCGGCGTCGGTGGCGTCGGGCTCTACAGCGCGACGAAAGCGTTCACCGTGAACCTCGTCGAGGCGATCGGCTGGGAGATCCGTGACTCCGGCGTGCACACGCAGGCCGTGGTCGCGCCGAGCATGGAGACACCCGCGTTCGTCGGGCACAACCCGGATCTCGACGCGATGTTCGCGCCGATGGTGGATCCCCGCGATGTCGTGCGCGGCGCGCTCGACGTCCTGCCGAAGGGCGGCCGTCACCTCGCCGACGAGGGACTCGAGTTCGCCGCGCAGGTACCCCGTGCCGAGCGGGTCGACATGATGAGCCAGGCGACCACCGCCATGTATCCCCACATCTTCGGCTCCCCCTCCTCCTAGCCGAAGTGGCGTAGCCCGCACCCACGTTCCCGGCGATGCACACGCCAGTTCCGGGTGGTTTTTCCTGGAGGGGGGTGGAGGGGTACGGGGGTCAGCCGCCGCGGTCGGCGAGGGCTTCGGTCGAGCGCTTGGCCGCGAGCTGGGTGGCGAAGACGGCCGCTTCGGTGCGGGTGTCCATGCCGAGCTTCTTGAGCATGGTCGACACGTAGTTCTTCACCGTCTTCTCGGAGAGGTGCAGCCGGTCGCCGATCTGGCGATTGGTCAGACCCTCGGCGACGAGCTCGAGCAGGCTTCGCTCGCGGTCGTTGAGTTCGGCCAGGCGTTCCTCGTCGTCGGACTGGCCGGCACGCAAGCGGTCGAACATGCGGTCGGTGAGCCGGGGGTCGACCAGCGACTGACCGGCATGGACGCCGCGCACGGACTTGATGAGTTCGTCCGAGCCGACCCGCTTGAGGACATAGCCGGAGGCGCCGGCGTTGATCGCCGCGAACAGCGTGTCGTCGTCCGAGAACGACGTGAGCACGAGAATGCTGACGTTCGGTGCGTGCTGGCCGAGCGCCTCGCAGACCTCGACGCCGTTCCCGTCGGGGAGCACGACGTCCACGAGCGCCACATCCGGCTTCAGCTCGACGATGCCCTTCACGCCCTCCGTCACGGTGCCGGCTTCGCCGACCACGTCGAAGTCCGGCTCCGCCGCCAGGATGTCCCGGAGGCCCCGACGCACCATCTCATGGTCGTCGAGCAGAAAGATCGTGATGGTCATCGCTGGTTCGTCCCTCTCACCGGTGTCACCTCCGAGGAGGATCCACAGCTTCACGTTGGGGACCCTGTCGGCCTTCGCGCCGGGCTCTCAAGCGTCCACCACGCTCCGTGAGGTGGCGGGCGCGAATTGGGGACACCGGTCATCGGTCGTATGGGCCGAAAGACCTGGTGGCGCCGGCGAATCGCTCGGGAATTCGGCGGATCTGCGCCGAAACACTGAGATCGCGGCGGTATGGGCCGATTGGGTCACAGGAACGGCGCGCGCCGTCTCATCGGTGGGAGTTGGAGTGACCGAGGTCATCGCGACAGGACGAACTGGGGCAGGACCGTCATCGACGGTTCCGGCCGCGCTCGCCGCCGCGACCCTCGCCCAGGCGACCGAGTTCCAGACCCTGGTCGACGTGGACGACAACCTGATCTGGGTCTCGGAGTCCGTCCGCTCCGTTCTCGGCTACGCGCCCTCCGAGTACCTGAATGCGGCGGGCTGGTCGCTCATCCACCCCGAGGACGTCGAGCGTTGTCAGCAGATCGGCGCCGAGCTGCGGATGGAGCCGGGCGGCAGCCGCCGGATCCAGTTCCGGGCGCGCCACGCGGACGGCACGTGGCGTTGGGTCGAGCGGATGTCGACGAACCTGCTCGACGAGCCCGGCGTCGGCGGTGTGCTGTCGACGATGCGCGACGTCACCAGCCGGGTGATGGCGAAGCGGCGCCTCGGTCAGTCGGAACGGCGCCTGCGGTCGATCGTCTCGAGTGCCGGCGACATCATCGCGATCCTCGACGAGGGTGGTTCGATCGACTACATCACGCCGACGGTCGCGACGCTGCTCGAACGGTCGACCACGGTGATGCAGGAGAACTGGATCTCCTTCATCCACACCGACGATCTGGACACGATGCGAGCGCTGTTCGTCGCGGCGTTGGAGGACCCGGGCGTCACCATGGGACCCGTCGATCTCCGCCTGCTCCGCGCCGACGGCGAGTGGGTCGTCGTCGAAGCCCTGTTCACCGATTATCGCTCGGACCCGATCGTGCGCGGGATCGTGCTCAACGCCCGCGATGTGACCGCCCGTCGCGCGGTGGAAGCCGAGAAGGCGGCGAACCAGTCCATCTTCAACACGCTGGTGGAGATGGCGCCCATCGGTATCTTCCTCGCCGATGCGGAGAATCGCTGGCGCTACGTCAACGCCCGCATCGCCAACGAGCTGGGCGTCGATCCGTCCGAGCTGCTCGACACCGGATGGATGGACCGCTTCGACGCCGCCGACGTCGTCCGGGTTCGCAGCGAGCTCGCGATGTGGGACGGTTCGGCTCCGCTCGTGACCGAGTTGCGCACCCGCACCAGCCCCGATGCCCGCGAGCTGCGGCTCACGATGAGCCGTTCCGGTACCGCCGCGAACGCCTACGGCATCGTCGGCACCCTCGAGGACGTGACCGACCGTCGCGCGGTCGATGGCATGTTGGTCGAGGGCGCCGCGCTCGGCTCGGTCGCCGGGGTCGTCGGCAGCGCCGCGCACGATCTCCACAATCTGCTCTCCTCGATCGGGATGCAGCTCGGCCTCATGGATCAGGAGACGGAGGAGGCGGACCGCGTACGGGCGGCGGAGGAGGCCGTTGATCGCGCCTGCAACATCGCCGAGGATCTGATGGCGATGAGCCGTCCCAGTCGGGGCCGTGTCCAGCCGCTCGAGGTCGGGCCGCTCGTCGCCGAGCTCACCAACATGCTTCGGGTGCTCGTCGACCATCAGGCCGACCTGTCGTTCGAGGATCGCACCGACGGTCTCATGGCCGCCGCGGACCGCTCCGGCATCGAACGCATCGTCACCAACCTCGTGGTCAACGCCCGCGATGCCGTGGAGCCCCGCGGCAAGATCCGCATCGAGGTGACCACTGTCGTCCTCGACGAGGACGACGCGACCGAGAACGGTTCGGCCGGCGATCACATCGCGATCAACGTGATCGACAACGGCTGCGGCATTCCCGCCCCGTTCCTCGACCGTGTGTTCGAGCCGCACTTCACGACGAAGGAGGACGGCAACGGGATCGGTCTCGCCGCGAGTCGACGCAATGTACGGGCCTGGGGTGGGGATCTCCGATTCACGACCGAAGAGGGCCGGGGCACGACGTTCACCGTGCTGCTGCCGGTGATGTAGGCGGCACCGTCCGGCCCGCTCAGCGGCCCTTCCAGTCGGGATCACGCTTCTCCGCCCAGGCGCGGCCGCCCTCGGCGGAGTCCTCGCTCTGGCTCACCACGCGGCGCATCGCCTCACCCATCCGCACGGCATCGGTCCAGGGCAGCTCCGTTCCCCGGTGGGCCATCTCGTTGGTCGCGCGGACCGCGAGCGGCGCTCCCTGGCAGAGACGGTCGGCCAGCCGGCGGGCCTCGTCCATGAGGGCCTCGTGCTCGTGGACCCGCCACGCGAGTCCGATCCGCTGGGCGTGGTCCGCGTCGATCGGATCGCCGGTCAGGAGCAACTCGAGCGCGTCGGGCATCGCCACGTGCTTCGGCAGTCGGAGGGCCCCGACGATCGTGGCGACGCCGATCGTCACCTCCGGGTAGGCGAACGTCGCCCGGTCGCTCGCGAGCACGAAGTCACAGGCCAGCACCGCGGTCAACCCGTAGCCGATGCACGGGCCGTTGACCGCGGCGATGGTGGGCTTCCACACCTCCATGCCGCTCTCGAACGTCGTGATGGTCGGCCACTCCCAGAACGAGCCCGGCCAGGTGCCGGTCGAGCCTTTCCCGTCGCGCAGATCCGCGCCCGCACAGAACGTGCGGCCGGTGCCGGTGACGATCCCGACCCATGCGTCCTCGTCCTCGCGAAACCGCGTCCACGCTTCGTCGAGGGCTTCGCGCATGGCGCCGTTCACCGCGTTCATGGCCTCCGGACGGTTGTAGGTGATCGTCGCGACGTGACCGACCCGTTCGTACGTCGCTGCCGGTTCGCCATTCGCGTTGGTGCCCATGGGCCTGCAGCTTTCCCTACGCTGCGCCGCATGGCCACAATCACCGCTGATCTCACCTCGGGCTTCGCCGTCGAACTACGCGCCGGCGACCACGTCTGGCACGCCGACGAGCCCACCGACCTCGGGGGGTCCGACACGGGACCCAACCCCTACGAGCTGCTGATCTCGGCGGTGGCGGCGTGCACGGCGATCACCATCTCGATGTACTGCCGGCGAAAGGGCTGGGAGCTCGACTCGGTGTCGGCCCGGTACGAGATCGACAAGGTCCACGCGGATGACTGCGGGGACTGCGACGACGACGAGACCGGCTACATCGACCGGGTCCGCAGCGAGATCTTCATCGAGGGGTCCTTCGACGACGAGCAACGGGAACGACTCGCCGGCATCGCCCAGCGGTGCCCCGTCCACAAGACGATCGATCACGGCGTGACCTTCACCACCGAGACGATCTTCGTCGGCTGAGCGCGACAGCGACGGCCCCGAAGGGCCGCCGCGTCACGAAGATGGGACGGGACTCTGACCCCGCCGTCTCAACTAGCGGTTGGCGAGGGAGTCGCGGATCTCGGTGAGGAGGTCCACTTCGCTGGGGCCGCTGTCGGCCTCTTCCTCGGCGGCCTTGGTGGCGTTGTACGCCTTGAGCACCATGAAGACGGCGGCGGCCACGAACAGGAAGCTCACGATCGCGGTGATGACGCTGCCGTAGAAGATCGGCGTGTCGCTGATGTCGAACGTGAGGCTGTCGAAGTTCGGCTCGCCCACGATCGCGGCGACGATCTGCATGAGCACGCCGTCGACGAAGGCGTCGACGATCGGCTTGAACGCCAGGCCCATGACCAATGCCACGGCCAGTTCGACGATGTTGCCCTTGTTGATGAATTCCTTGAATTCTTGAATCACGTGGTTCTCCCTCTCGAGGGCCACAGAGTCGTGACCCGCCAACGACTCCCGACGTCCCAACCTCGCCGAAAGTCGCGCCGATCGTAGTGCTCGTGTGATGAACGGCGCTCAGAAGGCCGCACGCGACCGCGCTGGGTAATGTCACCAGTCCAGCGACCAGCAGGGGAGCAGCGACGATGGCTGACGGTTCGATCGAGATCTACGAGAGCGAGGATCGGCGGTTCCCGCCGTCACCGGAGTTCGTCGCCGGGGCCAACGCCGGCGACGGGTCGCTGTACGACGAGGCGGACGCCGACTTCGAGGCGTTCTGGGCCCGCCAGGCCCGCGAGCTGCTGACCTGGTCCAAGGACTTCGACACCGTGCTCGAATGGGACCTGCCGTTCGCCACGTGGTTCGTGGGCGGCGAGCTCAACCTCTCGGAGAACTGTCTCGACCGGCATGTGGCGGCCGGGCTCGGCGACAAGGTCGCGTTCCACTGGGAGGGTGAGCCGGGCGACACGCTGACGCTCACCTATGCCGACCTGCTCACCGAGGTGCAGAAGTTCGCCAACGTCCTCAAGGGCTTCGGTCTGGAGCGGGGCGATCGTGTCGCGATCTACATGCCCATGGTGATCGAGCTGCCGATCGCCATGCTTGCCTGCACCCGCATCGGCGTGGCCCACTCGGTGATCTTCGGCGGGTTCTCGCCGGACGCGATCACCGACCGCTGCGAGGACGCCGAGGCCAAGCTCGTGATCACGGCGGACGCCGGCTACCGGCGGGGCGAACCATCCGCGTTGAAGCCGAACGTCGACGCCGCGCTCGCCGCCGGCGCGCCGTCGGTCGAGAACGTGGTCGTCGTCAACCGTTGCGACACCGCGCCGGTGATGGTCGCCGGCCGGGATCACTGGTGGCACGACCTCATGGCCGACGCCCCGGCGGACTGCCCGGCCGAGCCGATGGACGCCGAGCAGCTCCTCTACATCCTCTACACGTCGGGCACCACGGCGAAGCCGAAGGGGATCATGCACACGACGGGTGGCTATCTCACCCAGGTGGCGTTCACTCACAAGTACGTCTTCGATCTGAAGCCGGAGACCGATGTCTACTGGTGCGCGGCCGACATCGGCTGGGTCACCGGCCACAGCTACATCGTCTACGGCCCGCTCGCGAACGGCTGCACGTCCGTGATGTACGAGGGCACGCCCGACACGCCGCGTCCCGAGGAGCGCGAGGGTGACCGAGCCGGATGGAGGAAGGACCGACTCTGGGACATCATCGAGCGCTACGGCGTGACCCAGCTCTACACGGCTCCGACGGCCATCCGCACGTTCATGAAGTGGGGGCCCCAGTGGGCGGAGGGTCACGACCTCTCGAGCCTGCGGGTGCTCGGCACCGTCGGCGAGCCGATCAACCCCGAGGCGTGGATGTGGTACCACGAGCACATCGGGGGCGGAACGTGTCCGATCGTCGACACGTGGTGGCAGACGGAGACGGGTGGACACATGATCTCCCCGCTGCCGGGCGTGACCACGACCAAGCCGGGGTCCGCCACCCAGCCGATCCCCGGGGTCTTCGCCGAGGTCGTCGACGATGCCGGTGAGCCGGTGACCGAAGGCGGCGGCTATCTCACCATCACCCGACCGTGGCCGGGGATGTTGCGGGGCATCTGGGGCGACCCGGACCGCTACCGCGAGACGTACTGGTCGACCTACGAGGGCCGCTACTTCGCGGGCGACGGCGCCCGACTCGATGCCGACGGCTATCTGTGGTTGCTCGGGCGGGTGGACGACGTGATGAACGTCTCCGGCCATCGCATCTCCACCGCGGAAGTCGAGTCGGCGCTGGTCGACCACGAGGCGGTCGCGGAAGCCGCCGTCGTCGGCGCGACGGACGATGTCACCGGCCAGGCGATCGTCGGCTACGTCATCCTCGTCGGCACGGCCGACGCCAGCGACGAACTGGGGGAGGAGGTGCGCCAGCACGTCGCCAAGAAGCTCGGGCCGACGGCGCGACCGAAGGCCGTGTTCATCGTTCCGGATCTCCCGAAGACCCGGTCGGGGAAGATCATGCGCCGCCTGTTGCGTGATGTCGCCGACGGACGCGATCTCGGCGACACGACCACGCTGGCCGACCCGGGGGTCGTGGCCGCCATCGCCGAAGGTGCCGCGGCCAGCGACGAGGAGTGACCGACTGGCCCGCCCACTGGCGGTGGCGCGTCGAACCGGGGTTCGATCGCCCGGTCGCGATCTTCGACATGGACGGTGTGCTCTCCGACGCATCCCACCGCCAGCAGTACCTGCGGGAGGATCCGCCGAACTGGGCGATGTTCAACTCCCGGGCCGGGAAGGATGCCGCGCTCGCCGACGGCCTGGCGGACCTGCGCGCTACCGCGGTCGACCATCAGGTCGTCGTCGTGACCGCCCGACCCGCCGTGACCATCGACATGACCGAACAGTGGCTCGCGGAACGGGATCTCCCGGTCGAACTGCTCGTCCTGCGCGCCGACGGCGACGAGCGCCATTCGCCGGCGGTCAAGGCGGACGTGCTCGCCGCCCTCCTCGCGGCGGGGGCTGACATCCGGCTCGCGGTCGAGGACCATCCCGGCATCGTCGAGATGTACGAACGAGCCGGCGTGCCCGTGCGCTACGTCCACTCGGGGTACTACGACGTCGGCGAGGTGTGACGTTCGCGAAACCGTGTCTTGACGGGGAATTTCGGTGCCCCCCTCTACCGTTGAACCACCCAGGAGGTATTCGACCCAGATGGTCAACACAGCCAAGACATTCACCCTGCTCGCCGCCCTCGGTGGCCTGATCATCGTCGGTGGTGGCGCGCTCGGCGGCAGCGGTGGACTCGTGATCGGGCTGGTCATCGCGCTCGTGATGGTCGGTGGCTCGTACTGGTTCTCGGACAAGCTCGCCATCAAGTCGGCGAAGGCCCAGCCGGTCACCCGCGAGCAGATGCCGCAGTACCACCAGATCATGGAGGAGCTGACCACGCAGGCCGGCATGCCGATGCCGAAGCTCTACGTGTCGCCCAACCCCCAGCCCAACGCGTTCGCCACGGGCCGCAACCCGAACAACGCAGCCGTGGCCGTCACCGTCGGTCTGCTCGACGCCATGAGCTGGGACGAGGTGCGCGGGGTGCTCGCCCACGAGCTGGCCCACATCCGCAACCGGGACATCCTCATCGGCTCGGTCGCCGCCGCCATCGGCATGGCGATCACGTTCGCGGCCCGCATCGCGATGTGGGGGGCGATGTTCAGCGGACGGGGCGGGCGCGATCGCAACCCGATCGGCGAGCTGGCGTTCGCGATCCTCGCGCCGATCGCGGCGATGCTCATCCAGGCCGCGGTGAGCCGCAGTCGCGAGTTCCAGGCCGACGAGTCGGCGGCCAAGTTGATCGGCACCGGCGAGCCACTGGCGCGGGCCCTCGAGAAGCTCGACGCCTACGCCCACCAGATCCCGGTCAACATCGACCCGAACCAGGCGAGCCACTACATCATCAACCCGCTGAGCGCCCAGGCCCGCGGCCGAGGCGGCGTGTCCAAGTGGTTCAGCACCCACCCGCCGACCGAACAGCGCATCGCCCGCCTGCGGGCGTTGTGAACCTCAGTCGCGGAAGTTGGTGAACTGGAGGGGGAGACCGAAGTCCTCCTCCTTCAGCGCGGCGATGACATCCTGCAGATGATCGCGCTTCTTGCCGGACACGCGTAGCTGGTCGCCCTGGGTCGAGGACTGCACGCCCTTGAGTCCGAGCGCCTTGATGAACTTGTTCAGCTCCTTCGCCTTCTCCTGGTTGATGCCCGCCTGGAGTGTGGCCGTCTGGCGGACGGTGCCGCCGGACGCGTTCTCGACCGTGCCGTAGTCCAGCACCTTGAGGCTGACCTTGCGGCGGACGAGCTTCTCCTCGAGGACCTGGCGAAGAGCGGCCAGCCGGTCCTCGGAGAGCGACGCCATGTCGATCACGCCGTCGCCCATCGCCACGGACGAGTTGGTGTTCTTGAAGTCGAATCGCTGACTGACTTCACGGGCGGCTTGGTCGACGGCGTTGCGCACTTCCTGCTCGTCGACTTCGGAGACAACATCGAACGTCGGCATGAGCGGAACGTACCAAAGCGGCGCGGGCGAGGCTCAAGACGCACCGCCCGGTGCCGACGCGGAAGCCATGACTCTCCTTCGGATCTCCGCGATCGTGACCGGGGTCGTCTATCTCGCGTGGCGGCTCCTGTTCACGTCCGATGGCGCGAATCCCGTCATGTTCTTCCTGCTGCTGGCGGCGGAGGCGTTCGGTTTCGTCCGTCTCCACATGGAGATGTCGCTGCTCGGCGAGCCCCGCCCCGACGACCGCTCGCCCGAGAAGTCGATGGCGCCGGACGCCGACGTGATCGTGATCGTCACCGACGAACCCGCGAGCGAGGTGCGCGCCGCGGTGCTCTCCGCCCGACTCATCCAGGGCTACACCAATCTGCGCATCGTCGACCGTGACGATCGTCCCGACGTCGCCGCCCTCGCCACCCGCCTCGGTCTCACCCGCATCGTCGGCGGGTTCGGCGCCGATCTGGGTGAGCTGATCGATCGGGCGATGGAGGAGTGCACGTCGCTCTACTCGCTCGTGATGCCCGCGGATCTCGTCGTGATGCCCGACATCCTCGAGGTCTCCGCCGTGGCCTTCGACGATCCCGAGGTCGGGGTCGTGGTCAGCCGCGTCCAGAACACGAATGCGGCAACGGCGATCGACTACGGCGGCTACGGCGAGCACCGTCGCCGCGACGAGCTCATGGTCGCGAAGCTCTCCGACGAGGGAGCCCTGCCCTGGTGGCCGGGCATGGCCGTCGTGCGGCGAAGCGCCATCCGCGAGATCGGCGGCATGAGCCGCGGCCGCGAGGGCGTGACCATGTCGACCGGCGTCCGCCTCCAGGCGGCCGGCTGGCGCATCGTCGACGTGCCGGTGCAGGTCGCCCGGCGACTCGCCCCCTGGAACGACGACCGACACCTCCACCGCTGGGCGCGCGATCTGCACGAACGGCTCACCGTGCTCGTGGACCGGGATGCGCCGCGGCGCAACGAGCACGCCACGCGGCTCAGCCGCCGGGTTCTGCGGGCCGCCGACCTCCACGTCGGACGGAGCATCCAGCGGCTGGTACTGATCGGCCTGCTCTTCGCGGTGTTGTACACGTCCTCGTTGCCGCTCGTGGCCGACCCCGCGCCGCTCGTGCTGCTGTGGGGTGCCTGGCAGGTGTCGTCGTTGCTGTACCGCCGCGCCGCACAGGAATCCATCGGCTTCCAGGCGTGGATGAGCAACGACCTGCGCCTGCTGACCACCGATCTCGCCGTGGCGCGCCGGGCTCTCCCCGACAAGCCACTCGGCTCCGAGCTCGTGGACCGCGCGCCGGGTGCTCGCGCCCGGCAGGCCTTCCTCGGCACCCTGCAGGTCTCGCTCGCGGTGACGCTGTTGGTGTTCGGAATGGGCATCCTGCGTCCCTCGCACGGCGACTTCGCCACGCTCGCGGCACTCGGCCTCGGGACCTGGCTGTGGGTGATGGCGCTCCAGGCCCGATCAGCGCTGAAGCTTCGTCAGCTCCGTCAGAACTTCCGCACGTTCGACGAGCTCACGGTGTTGGCCAGCGACGGACGCATGGGCGTGATCGGTGTGTCCCCGTTCGGCATCGACGTCGTGTCCGCCAAGCCGCTGAGGGTCGGCGACAACGTCCGAATCGCGTTCGCGCTGCCGCAGGTCGACGGATCCGTCATCCGGTTCGACTGTCCGACGGCCGTGCGTCGCTCGTCACGCGACGGGAACCACCATGTCGCCTACCTCCGGTTCGCCCACCTGAGCGATGCCGAGGTCGACCAGATCACCGAGTACTGCTCGGTTGTCGCCGGGGTCCACGAGCTGCGCGACGTGAAGCCCGGCGACCAGCCCACACCGATGCCGCTGGCCGAGGTCGTGGTACAGCCCCGGGCGGCGGGCTGAGTCCCGGGGAGCTCCCACGAGAGCGGCCGGCCTCGGGCGAATTGTCCGGACATCAGGTGATGCGTTGATTCGGATGTACTGTGGAAGGCACCCACGACTCGGGAGCCCGCCATGACGCCGCAACCGCTCGACCGCGAGAGCCCGCTGCCGCTCTGGGCCCAGCTCGAAGCCGAGCTCCGCCGCCGGCTCGACACCGGCGAGTTCGACGATGGCCCGTTTCCCACCGATCTCGAACTGACCGAGGTCTACGGCGTCAGCCGCCACACCGTGCGCGAGGCGATCCGGCACCTCAACAAGATGGGGGTGCTGCGGCGCGAGCGGGGCAAGGGGACCGTGGTCAACCGCTCGGAGTTCGAGCAGTCGCTCGGCACCCTCTACAGCCTGTTCCAGTCCGTCGAGTCGACGGGCGTCAGCCAGACCAGCGAGGTCCTCGCGCTCGAGGCCGTCACCGACGCGGCGGCCGCCGGGCATCTCGGCCTCGCGGAGGATGCCCCCTTGGTCTTCCTCGAGCGGCTGCGGCTCGCCGGCGACGATCCGCTCGCCCTCGACCGGGCGTGGTTGCCCGCCTCGATCGCCGAACCCCTTCTGCATGTGGACTGGAGCCACACGGCGCTCTACGCGGAGCTGGCCGCCATCGGCGCGCCGGTGCCGAATCAGGGCTGGGAGCGGTTGACGCCGACCGTCCCGACGGCCACGGACCGGGGGCCGCTCGGGCTCGCGGCGGGTGACGCCGTGTTCTTCCTCGAGCGCCTCGGGAGCCGCGACGGCACGCCGATCGAATGGCGGACCACCCTGATCCGCGGCGACCGGTTCCGCTTCGTCACCGACTGGTCGACCGGCGCGGTCGCCCAGCTGCGCCCCTCCGCGGCCTGACCCGGCGCGGTCATCGGGCGGCAGGGGTTGACATTATGTCCAAATGTACGTACATTTGGACATATGCAGCCGCGCCGTGTGTTCCCGATACTCGACTGGGGGTCGAGCTACGACCGCAGCGACCTGCGCCCCGACGTCACCGCCGGTCTCACCATCGGCGCCATGCTGGTGCCCCAGGCGATGGCCTACGCCCTCCTCGCCGGCCTGCCGCCCGAGGTCGGTCTCTACGCCGCCACCGTGCCGGTGCTCGTCTACGCGTTCTTCGGGTCCTCCCGCCAGCTCGCGGTCGGCCCGGTCGCGATCGTCTCGCTCCTCACCGCCTCCGCGCTGGCGCCACACGTCGAGGAGGGGACCGCCGGCTATCTCGCCGCCGCGGCGCTGCTCGCGCTGATGGTCGGCGTGGTCCATCTGGTCCTCGGCATCGCGCGACTCGGATTTCTCGTCAACCTGCTGAGCCACTCGGTCCTGGTCGGTTTCACCGCGGCCGCGGCGATCATCATCGGCTTCTCGCAGGCGAAGCACCTGCTCGGAATCTCGGTCGAGCGTCAGGACCACTTCTACGAGACGGTGCGCGAGGTCGGCCGGGGCGTTGGCGACACCAACGGACCCACGCTCGCGCTCGGGCTCGTCGCCCTGGTCGCCCTCTTCGCCATGAAGCGCTTCGTCCCGCAGGTGCCGGCCGCCCTCGCCGTTGTCGTCGGCTCGATCCTCGCCGTGGAGGCGTTCGACCTCGAGTCCCACGACGTCGCGGTCGTGGGCGACATCCCCGATTCGCTGCCCGCCTTCGGGCTGCCCGACGTGGGCGGTTCGCTGATCGGTGACCTCGCCGTGGCGGCGATGGTCATCACGCTCGTCGGCTTCATGGAGTCGATCGCCGTCGCCAAGGTGTACGCCCGACGGCACCGCTACGACGTCGACGCCAACCAGGAGCTGATCGGACTCGGCGCCGCCAACGTGGCCGCCGGCCTCTTCGGCGGCTACCCCGTGACCGGCGGCTTCTCCCGCACGGCCGTGAACGACTCGGCGGGCGCCCGGACCCCGCTCGCCTCGGTCGTCACCGCCGCCATCGTCCTCGCCACCATCGCGTTCTTCACGCCCCTGCTGTCCTCGCTGCCCAACGCCGCCCTCGGCGCGATCATCATCGCCGCAGTGGTCGGGCTCGTCGACGTCGCCGAGATGCGCCACATCGCGCGGGTGAAGCGCAGCGACCTGATCGGCCTGGCCGTGGCATTCGTCGCCACCCTCGTGCTGGGGATCGAGCTGGGCATCGGGGTCGCCGTCGTCGCCTCGATGCTCGTGGTGTTCGCCCGCATGTCGATGCCCCACAGCGCGGTGTTGGGCCATGTCGACGGGACGACGAGCTACCGCAACGTCGAGCGGTTCCCCGAAGTCGCCACCGACCCGGGAATCGACATCGTCCGGGTCGACGCCGCCCTCTCGTTCGCCAACGCCGCCGCCGTGAAGCGACTGCTCGCCGAGCGGGGCGCGGCACTGACCGCCGAGCCCCGTGCCCTCCTGCTCGACGCGTCGGGCATCAACGACATCGACGCCACGGGCGTGGAGATGCTCCATGAACTCCTGCCCGATCTCGACGATCGCGGAGTCACGCTGCACCTCGCCGACGCCAAGGGCCCGGTCCGTGACGTGCTCCGCCGCGCCGGCTTGTGGGACGCGCTCGACGAGCGGATCCACACCTCCACCCACGATGCGGTCGTGGCGATCCGCGCCGCCCGGACGGCGCCGTCCGACCAACGCCGCCACGGCATCGACGAACGCCCGGCGTCCACCAGCGGGTCGGAGGTGCATCGTGTCTGAGCTCTGGTCCGACCTCCTCGCCGCCCACGAGCAAGCCGGCGCGCCGGCCGATGGCCGCGTGCCCGAACATCGACCCTCGGTCGCGGTGCTGGCATGCTCCGACGCCCGGGTGCCGCCGTCGGTCGTCTTCGACCAGCCGGCCGGGAGCCTGTTCGTCGTTCGCGTCGCGGGCAACACCGCCGGACCGCGGGCACTCGCCAGCCTCGACTACGCCGTCGAGCAACTCGGCGTCGAACTGCTGATCGTGCTCGGCCACACGCACTGTGGCGCGGTGGCCGCCGCGTTCGCGGGGGACTGTGACGGCGAGCTCGCCGCGGTCACCGCGCCGATCTGCGCGGTCATCGACCAGCATCCGCACGCCGAGGAGCCGGCGATCGTCCGCCACAACGTCACCGCGACGCTCCGTGCCCTCGCCGCCCACGACGGTCCGACCGGCCGGGCGACCCGCGCCGGTCGGCTCGCTCTCGTCGGCGCGGTCCACGACCTCGCGACCGGCTGTCTCGACGACGTCACCGACCCTTCTCTTCCACCGATCCATCCCTCACTGGAGACAACATGACCATTCCCGCAACCGACACCATCTCGACCGCCGAGCTCCAGCGGCTCCGCGTCGACGACCCGACCACCCGGGTGCTCGATGTGCGCACCGGCGGCGAGTTCGAGACGGTCCACATCCCGGGCTCGTTCAACGTTCCGCTCGACACGCTGGGGGAGCACGTGGCCGATCTCGCCGACGTCGCCCACCCGGTCGTCCTCGTCTGCCAATCGGGGGGCCGAGCCAGCCAGGCCCACGGTGCCCTCCGCGGCGCCGGCAAGGAGCGGCTCCACATCCTCGAAGGCGGTATCGCCGCCTGGCAGGCCGCGGACGGTGAGGTCGCCCAGGGCGACGTCGAGCGGTGGGCAATGGATCGTCAGGTCCGACTCGTCGCCGGCTCGCTCGTGGTCGCCGGGGTGCTGACGAGCATCGCCGTGCCGAAGGCCAAGTGGCTCGCCGCGGGCGTCGGTGGCGGCCTCCTCTACTCGGCCGTTTCCAACACGTGCGCGATGGCCAACATGCTCGGCCGACTGCCCTACAACCGCACGAGCTGTGACATCGAGTCGGTCCTGCGTGACCTGCACGCGGAGGCGGCCTGACATGCATCGCGACCATCCCGTCGTCGACTATCCGACCGTCGTCGACGACAGCACCCAACTCATCGACGTCCGCGAGCCTCACGAACTCGAGGAGACGGGCACCCTCCCCGGCGCTCGCAACATCCCGCTCGGCGACCTCCCGGTTCGCGCCGGCGAGCTGAACCCGGCACAGCGCGTCGTCGTCCTTTGCCGCAGCGGGGCACGCAGCACCGCGGCATGCGAGGCGCTCACCGCCGCGGGATTCGCCGACGTCGTCAATCTCGCGGGCGGCATGCTCGCCTGGAAGGAAGGAACGAACCCATGAAGTTCACCCAGTACTACCTCGACTGCCTGTCGCAGGCGTCCTACCTGATCGGCGACGAGACGAGCGGCCGTGCCGTGGTCGTCGACCCCCGCCGTGACATCGACGAGTACGTCGCCGACGCCGAGGCCGCGGGCCTTCGCATCGAGCTCGTGATCGAGACCCACTTCCACGCCGACTTCCTGTCCGGCCATCTCGAGCTCGCGGCCGCCACCGGCGCCGAGATCGCGTTCTCGTCGGTGGCCGAGACCGAGTTCCCGTCGCGCAAGCTCACCGACGGGGAGCGCATCTCTCTCGGCGAAGTCGAGCTGGAGATCCTCCACACGCCGGGGCACACCCCGGAATCGATCAGCATCGTCGTGCGCGAGCAACCCGGCGAGGAGCCCTATGCGGTCCTCACCGGCGACACGTTGTTCATCGGCGACGTCGGCCGCCCCGATCTGCTGGCGTCGATCGGCTACACCCGTGACGAGCTGGCCGATCAGCTCTACGACAGCCTCCACCAGAAGCTGATGCCGTTGCCCGACACCACCCGCGTGTACCCCGCCCACGGAGCCGGTTCGGCCTGCGGCAAGAACCTGTCGACCGACACCTGGTCGACGATCGGCGACCAGCGGGAGAGCAACTACGCCCTGCTCGCCCCGGACCGCGAGACCTTCGTCGAGCTCGTCACCGAGGGGCAGCCCCCGGCGCCCGACTACTTCGTCTACGACGCCGTGCTCAACCGCAAGAACCGTGAGCTGCTCGACGAGACCGAGCCGCCGACGCCGCTCGACCTCGACGAGTTCGACGCAAAGGTCGCGGCCGGTGCGCTGATCCTCGACGGTCGGGGCCCCGAGGAGTTCGGCCACGGTCATCTGACCGGATCGGTCAATGTCGGGCTCAACGGCCGCTACGCGGAGTTCGCGGGTTCGGTCGTGCCGTCCGACGTCGACATCGTGCTCGTCGTCGACGACGGGTTCGAGCTCGAGGCGAAGAACCGGCTCGCCCGTATCGGTTTCGATCGGGTCGTCGGTCATCTGCGCCATCCCCAAGCGGTGATGGCCGCCCACCCGGACCGTGTCCAGCGCGCCTCGCGGCTGACGGCGGCCGAGTACGACGTACGCGCCGACGAGGTCGCCGGCCTCCAGCTGGTCGACATCCGCAATCCGGGTGAGTTCGCCCTCGGGTCCATCCCCGGCGCAGTCGGGATCCCGGTCGGGGAGCTGCCCAAGCGGCTCGACGAACTCGACCCCGACACGCCCACCGTCGTGTTCTGCGCCGGCGGCTACCGGTCGTCGGTCGGCGCGAGCGTGCTGCGGCGAGCCGGGTTCGCCGATGTCTCCGACATCCTGGGCGGGTACGGCGCGTGGGTCGAGACGCGCGCCGCGTCGCCCACGTCCTGACGGCGACGGTTCCCGACCGAATCGAGGTCGCACCGGCGTCCGCTCCCGGTATTCTCTGAGGGTCCTGGGTCGGTGCCCGAGCGGCCAAAGGGAACGGGCTGTAAACCCGTCGGCTTACGCCTACGAAGGTTCAAATCCTTCTCGGCCCACAAGACAACTCGTGAGAACCCGGTGCTTCGGCACCGGGTTCTTCGCGTCACCGGAGCATGCGCTGCATGACGGTGAGGTCGAGCCACTTGCCGAACTTCCGGCCGACCTCGCGCTGGGTGCCGACGATCTCGAACCCCGCCGCGTGGTGCAGGGCGATGCTCGCCTCGTGGCCGCCGACGATGTTGGCGATGATCGTGTGGAAGCCGCGTTGCGTCGCGACATCGACCAGCTCGACCATCATCGCCCGGCCGACGCCTTCGCCGCGGGCCCACTCGGCAACGTAGACACTGCTTTCGACCGTCGTGCGGTACGCGGCCCGCGGGCGGTACTCGGACAGTGACGCGAAGCCGGCCACCCGACCGTCGATATCCGCCACGACCACGCCGAGGGCGCCGAGCCGTTCGGCGAGCCAGTCCCGCTGCTGCTCGAGCGTGCGGGGTTCGAGATCGAAGGTGTTCGTCGTCTCGGTGACCTCGCGGTTGTAGATGTCCCGGATCGCCGCCGCATCGGCAACCGTCGCCAAGCGAAGCTCCATCACCCCACCCCCACCCCTACCCCCTCGTTCTGGGTGAACAGAGCGCTGGAATCCGCGCCTCCGTTCACCCAGAACGAGGGGGTAGGGGGGTGGGTCATGGTTGGGAATCTACTGCCGTGGTTTGATGGGCCATGGCCAAGAACGTGCTCGGCGGGGAGCTCGCGGACTGTGGGACCGATCCCGTCACGGGGTTCTTCCGTGACGGGTGCTGCAACACGTCGGAGGAGGACGTCGGTTCCCACACGGTCTGCACGACGGTGACCACGCGCTTCCTGGAGTTCTCGAAGGAGGCGGGCAACGACCTGTCGACACCCCGCCCCGAGTGGGGATTCGCCGGCCTGCAACCCGGCGACGGCTGGTGCGTCTGCGCGGCCCGCTGGCTGGAGGCGGCGCTGGCCGGGGCCGCCGCGCCGGTCCGGCTGACCGCCACCCACGAGCGGGCGCTCGAGGTCGTCCCGCTCCAGATGCTGCGGGCCCACGCCGTCGACGCCGAGAACTAGAGCGCCACGGATCGCCGAGCCGGGACCTTCGGCCCTGCCGAGCCCGCCGGGACACCGGCAGAGTCCTCTTTCGTGAGTTCGTGACTCCTTTCACGAGCGCAACGAAAGGCACACCCCCATGCTCAAGAAACCACTCGGCGTCCTCGGCGTTTTCCTCATCGTCGTCGGTGTCGGCTACTTCGTCGGTGCCGGCGTCGCGTACAGCAAGGCGCAGGCCGGCTACGACTCCCTGAGCGCATTCAGCTCGGCCCAGGGCGTCACGCTCACCTACAACGACGACGGTCAGCTGATCGACCGCGGTCAGGTCGAGGGGGGCGAGGCGATCCTCAGCCTGGTCGAGGACGACTGGGCGTTCCCGATCGTCGACGGCGACCTCGACCCGGGCGATCCGCTGGTCAATTCGGCCACGGAGTACATGGTCCAGATGGGCACGATCGTCTACCACACGCTCCATGGTGAGCAGACGGTCGTCCTGGACCAGGCGACGATCGACGCCGGCATCGAGTCCGGCGCGCTGGACCCCGACGGCACCTACAACGGTGTGGTCGAGGCGTATCAGGGCGAGGTGCTCGAGCCCGGCGCCTACACGGTTGCCGTCGACGGCCGCTACTGGACCGATTTCAACCGGACCGACATCCTCGACGGGCCGGCTCGCGAACTGGCGTGGAGCGGCACCGTGCACGCGTTGGTCGGCGAGCTCGGCGTCGGAGCGGTGACCCACAGCGCCCTGCAACTCGCCCTCGGCATCGCCGGACTGCTCGCCGGTCTCGGCGTGGTCTGCACCGTGATGGGTGCCGCCTTCCTGTGGCACACGCGTTCGACGATGGAGGCCGAGGCCCCGTCCACGGCGTGAGTGACCGCCGGACCGCTCGGCTCAGGCGTTCGCGACGTCGCGGGCGACCTGGGCCCAGCGGTCCAGGACATCCGGGTGCTTCCGCAGCTGGCTGGACGCCGTGTAGGTCATGAGCCGAGCCGTCGGCGCGACGTCGCGGTAGCGCTCCACGAGATTGGCCCCGAGCGTCGACCAGCTGCCCGACACGGTGTAGTGGTCGAGCACGTCGTCGGTGATCAGGCCCACCAGGCCGGCGAGATCGCCCTCGCGTTGTTTGGCGTGGAGCTGATCGGACAGGCCGTCGAATCCGTGCGTCTCGAAGACGGGCGAGTAGGTGCGGGTGGAGCCGTAGAAGGCGATCATCTGGCGGGCCGCCTCGCGGGTCTCCGCCAGCTCCTCGTCCGTGTCGCCCACCGGCGTCATGACCGGGATCTCGAACGTCACATCGGCCAGGTCGCGGCCGGCGCGCGCCACGCCCTCCTCGACGTGGGGACGTTGCACGTCGGTGAGGTACTGCGCCGAGTTGAACGGGTGGATGTGGATGCCGTCGCAGATCTCGCCGGCCATCCGGCTCATCCAGGGCAGGACGGCGCTGACGAAGATCGGGGGGTCCGGCGCGTCGATCGGACCGGGTGACCATTGCGCCGGCAGCAGGCTGAACGAGTAGAAGTCGCCGTCGAAGTGCAGCTTCTCCTCACCGCGGAAGGCGCGGAAGATGGCGTGGAGGGACTCGACGTACTCCTTCATGCGGGGGCCGGGAGGCGCGTACTCGGCCGAGTAGCGCCGCTCGATGTGGGCCTTGATCTGCGTCCCGAGGCCGAGGGTGAACCGCCCGCCGGTGTTGTCCGCGAGCTCCCACGCGATCGACGCGGTGATCATCGGGCTGCGGGGGAACGCCACGGCCACGGCCGTGCCGATCCCGAGTCGTTCGGTGGCGAGCCCGGCGGCGGCCGCCGAGAGATACGCCGTGCGACCGCCCTCGGTGAGCCACATGGTCGCGAATCCGGCGTCCTCGACGGCCTTCGCGTGCCGTTGCATGTCCCGCAGGCCCGTCGCGGTCGCCATGATGTCGAGTTCCATGCGTGCTTCCTTGCGTGCGAGGTGCGCCGACGAAGGTAGTTGGCGCCTGTCGGTGAACCTAATGACGGCGCTCAGCAGGCCGATTCTCCTACTGACCCTCCTTCGGAGCACCCGTGACCTCGGCCGACCACGACATTCCATCGCCCGCCCCCGCTCCGGGCCACGGACGCGATGGCCTGGCCGTCGCCGACGCCGTCGGTCGGGCGTTGGCGGGCGCGGGACTCGACGACGCGCTCGAGGGCTACGGCCGCGCCCTTCGGATCCTGGCGGAGGGCTTCGACGCGTATGTCACCGCCATCATGCGATTCGAGGACGACGGGGCCCACGTGTCGGCACTGTGGGGACCCACGGGTCTGGTGCGCGACCCCCAGCTGCGCGTCGGTGAGGACCTGCTCCCGCCCGGCGCTCCGCTGCGATCGAGAGGCGAGTCCATGCTTCTCACCCCCGACGACTTCGACAACGACTTCGGCACGTTGATGCGCCAGATCGGGGATGGCGCGTCGATGCTCGTGACGCCGATCTTCGACGAGGACATCGTGTCCGGTGCGGTGGCCGTGCTGGCACCCGACCTGGATGACCTCGACGACAGCGACCGCATGGCCGTCCAGCTGTGTGGCGAGATCCTGTGGCGCCACATGCGTCATCACGACGCCCGCGAAGAGCTTCGTCAGCGGGCCGACGTGGCCGAGATCCTGGCCCGCGTCGGCGGGCGGCTCCACGAGGGAGGGATCGGCGAAGCGCGCGAGCTGCTGGACGAGGTGCTCGAGACGGTCGGCCGCTACGTCGGGGCGACGGCGATGCGCACGTACGAGTGGGCCGAGGGTCGCCTGCACTTCCTGCTCGAGTGGGCGGAGTCCGGTGAGGCCGATCCCGGCCATCGGGATCTGTCGGCTGCGGCGGTCGAGCACCTCGGTCAGGGCGGCATCTATCGCTTCGACGAGTTCAACACGGTTCCGGACGTCGAAGATCTCGTCGCCGGGTTCAACAGCGGGGTGGTCGTTCCGGGCATCGTCGAGGGTGAGCTCGTCGGCGTGTTCGTCGTCGGCCGGATCGACAATCGGCCGCTCGCCGACACGGCGCTCGAACTCGTGACGAACGCCGTCGCGATGTTGGGACAGTTCCGCATGCGCATGGGTGCGGAACTCGACCTCGTTCGCCGCGGTGTGGTCGAGCAGGCACGGACCGAGATCGCGGAGTCCTTCCTCAACGCGACCGCGGCGACGGTGGACGAGACGGCGCAGGCCGCCCTCGAACGGATCGGCGGCGTGTTCGGGGCGCGCCGGGTTCGTTTCGCCGAGATCGAGCCGGCGGTCGGACAGGTGTCCGTGGTCATGGAGTGGTCCGACGGCACTCGGCCGCAGCTCCCGACCGAGTTCGACCTGCCTGGGGACGTTCAGACGTGGCACGAGCCCTTCGTCCTGCAGCCGGAGGACGTACTCGCCGCCTGGGGGCGGGTCACCACCGCGGCCACGATGATCGTCCCGACCGCGGTCGGTGACGATGTCCGAGCGGTGTTGACCCTCACCGGTGACCGCGTGGGAGCGGAGCTCCCGGCCGACGAGCTGCGGACCCTGACGGATCTCGCCGGGGTGATCCTCCAGGCCCGGGCGCGGGCGGCCGAGGAGCGTCAGCAGGAGTACCGGCAGGTCCTCGACGACCTCCAGCTCCGGCTCGGTGCCCGCTTCCTCGATCGGTCCGTCGTCGACTCCGCCGACGTGATCACGTGGGCCCTCGGCGAGCTGGGGGAGGCGCTCGACACCGATGTCATCTCGTTCGCGGAGTACCTCGGGAGCTCCGACGGCACCGTGCACTCCTGGAGTCGCGACGGCGAGAGCCTGGAGCCCACGGGCCCGGGGCTCGACAAGTCCGTCTTTCAGGCGCACTGTCAGCGCGTTCTCGACTCCGGTCGGCCCACCGAGACCCGGTCGCGCCAGCTGCCCGACGGGATCCGCCTGCCCGCCGAAGCTGTGGCGGGATCCGAGTTCTCCATGCTGGTCGTGCCCTTCCGCTCGCCGGGCATCGCCCTCCTCCTCGGCGTGTGCTCGTTGCGCGACCGCGAATGGACGCCCGTCGAGCGGGCACTGTTGCAACAGGTCATCGGCCAGATTCGTCAGTTCATCGACGTGGTCAGCAGCCGGGCGCAGCTCGAGTACGACGCCACCCATGACGCGTTGACCGGCCTCGCCAACCGCCGCAAGCTCGCCGACGAGTTCACGGGCCAGCTCGCCACCGGCGGCCGCGGCGCACTGCTCATGATCGACGTCGACCGGTTCAAGGTGGTCAACGACTCGCTCGGTCACAGCGCCGGGGACGCCGTGCTGGTGGCGATCGCCGAACGGATCCGGCGCTCCCTTCGCGGCTCGGACGTGGTGGCCCGATTCGGCGGCGACGAGTTCGCCGTGCTCGTGCACGGCGACTCGGACATGGAGCTCGCGGTGACGGCACAACGGCTGATCGAGGTCATCCGCGAGCCCATCATCGTCCACGGCACGACGGTGATCCCGACCTGCAGCGTGGGCATCGCCAGATCATCCGGTGGCGACGACGTGGAGGCCGTGCTGCGCCACGCCGACGCCGCCCTGTACGACGCCAAGACGAAGGGGCGTGACCGCTACGAGTTCTTCGACGAGGCCCATCGAGCCACGCTGCGCGATCGGCTCCACCTCGAGACGGACCTCCGTCGGGGCGTTGCCGCCGGAGAGTTCCTGCCGTGGTTCCAGCCCGAGTACGACCTCATCACGAACGAGATCGTGGGCGTCGAGGCGCTCGTCCGCTGGGACCACCCGACCGAGGGCGTGATCGAGGCCGCGCGGTTCATCGACACCGCCGAGGAGATCGGCCTCGCCCCCGAGTTGAGCCGGCTCGTGCTCGGCCGCAGCTTCGAGACGCTCCAGCGCTGGGTCGCCGACGGCTTCGAGACCCGCATCCGGGTGAATGTGGCGGCCGCCCAACTCCAGTCCGGTGAGCTCGCCGAGCAGATCTCACGGGCGCTCGACGCGCACGAGGTGCCCGCGAGCCTGTTGTGTGTGGAGATCACCGAGCGTTCCCTGATGCTCGACGCCGACAGTGCGATCGACGCTCTCCAGGCCGTGCGCGACCTCGGCGTCGAGGTGGCGGTGGACGACTTCGGCACCGGGTTCAGTTCGCTCGCCCGCCTCAAGCATCTGCCGGTCGACACACTCAAGATCGACCGGTCCTTCGTCAGCGGCATCGTGACCAGTTCGACCGACCGGGAGATCGTGCGCACGATCATCTGGCTGAGCCGGGGCCTCGGCCTCGATGTCGTCGCCGAAGGCGTCGAGGAGACGGCGCAGGCCGAGATGCTCCTCGAGCTCGGTTGCCGTCGGGCCCAGGGTTGGCTGTGGTCGAAGGCGGTTCCGGCCGAGGACGTGCCTCGCCTCGCTCGTGTCTGACCGGCCTACGCTGTAGTTTCAGGCACGTTCATCGATGCCCGCATCGACCCAGGAGGCCGTCATGGAACCCACCGACGTTCAGGATCAGACCGCGGACGACTCGAACGAGGACGAACTCGTCGAGGAAGAGCTGCTCGTCGAGGAGATCTCCATCGACGGAATGTGCGGCGTCTACTAGAGCCGTGACCTTCGACGCCTCGTCGTCGTACCGGTTGCACGAGCGTGTCGCCCTGCGTCCCGAACCCTTCGGTGCGCTGGCCTACCACTACGGCAACCGGCGTCTGAACTTCCTGCGCGCGCCCGAGCTCGTCACCCTCGTGGAGTCGCTCGACCAGCACGCGACGGCGCGGGAGGCCTTCGACGCCGTCGGCATCGACCCCCGGCGCTGGCCCTCCTTCGAGAAGGCGCTCGCGTCGCTCGCCGCATCCGACTTCCTGGTGGCCGCATGACCCTGTCCGACCTGTCCTCGCCCGACATCACCGAGCCTCGTCCGGACAACCTCGTGCTGTCGCCGGTCAAGCAGAGCGGTCTCGGCGACCAGATGAAGCGGGGCCTCGACGCCCCGATCTGTCTCACCTGGGAACTCACGTATGCGTGCAACCTCCAGTGCGTGCATTGCCTCTCGTCGAGCGGCCGCCGTGACCCGCGTGAGCTGACCACCGCGGAGGCCGAGGCCGTCATCGACGAGCTGGAGCGGATGCAGGTCTTCTACATCAACATCGGTGGCGGCGAGCCCACGATCCGGCCGGACTTCTGGCATCTCGTGGAGTACGCGGTCGATCACGGCGTCGGCGTGAAGTTCTCGACCAACGGTTCGCGCATCGACGCCGACGTCGCCCGGAAGCTCGCCGGCATGGACTATGTGGACGTCCAGATCTCGATCGACGGCGCCGATGCCGCCACCAACGACCACGTGCGAGGCGAGGGCTCGTTCGCCACCGCGGTGCAGGCGATGGAGCATCTCCACGATGCCGGGTTCGGCGAGTTCAAGATCTCCGTCGTGATGACCCGCCACAACATCCCCCAGGTCGACGAGTTCAAGGCGATGGCCGACCGCTACGGCGCCCAGCTCCGCCTGACCCGCTTCCGGCCGTCCGGTCGTGGTGCGGACAGCTGGCACGAGCTGCACCCCACGGACCAGCAGCAGCGCGACCTGTACCACTGGCTGCTCGAGCGTCCCGACGTGTTGACCGGCGACTCGTTCTTCCACCTCTCGGCCCTCGGCGAGGCGCTGCCCGGGCTCAACCTCTGCGGTGCCGGCCGGGTGGTGTGCCTGATCGACCCGCTCGGCGACGTCTACGCCTGCCCCTTCGTCCTGCACGACGAGTTCCTCGCCGGCTCCGTCCGTGACGAGGGCGGGTTCCGCAAGGTGTGGCAGGAGAGCGACCTCTTCCTGGAGCTCCGCGAGCCCCAGTCCGCCGGCGCGTGTGCGTCCTGCGGCCACTTCGACGCGTGCCAGGGTGGCTGCATGGCCGCCAAGTTCTTCACCGGCATCCCGCTCGACGGCCCCGACCCCGAGTGTGTGCTCGGGCACGGCGAGCCGCTCGTCGAGGCGGCCGATCAGGCGCTCCGCCCGGTCGGGGCGGACCACTCTCGGCCGACCCCGGTCGCCTTCCTCGGCCGTAAATGACGCGTCGGTTCCTCGCGGTCGCGCTCGCGCTCGGTCTGGTCGCCGCCGCCTGCAGCGACGACACGGCGGACGACGCCGCCCCGACGTCGACCACCACCACGACCGTCGCGGACCCGTCCACGACGACCAGCACGACGACGACGACCACGACGACCACCACGACGACGGTGCCGCCGGTCGTCGTCAACGCCACCCGGGTGTTCGTCGACGACACGCGCGTCACGCCGGCCACCGGCGACCAGCCGGAGTTGCCGGAGCGCACGCTCGACGTCTGGGTCGACGCCCTCGACACGGACGACGTGCGGCCCCTGATCATCTTCAACCACGGTCTCACCGGCCATCCCCGCAGTCATGTCATGCTGCGCGAGCACCTCGCGGCCGCCGGCTTCGTCGTCGCGTCGCCCGCCTTCCCGCTCACGAACCAGGACAGCGGGTTCGCCAACGCCGGCGACATCGCCGGTCAGGTCGGTGATGTCACGTTCGTGATCGACTCGATGCTCGACGACCCGGAGTTCGGACCGCTCATCGACCCGGAGCGCATCGGCGTCATCGGGCACTCGCTCGGCGGGCTCACCACCGCGGGCGCTGCGCTCAGTCCGGACGGCGATCTTCGCGTCGACGCCGCCGTCGTCATGAGCGCCGGGTTCGGCGAGGTCCGCGACGACGTCGCCGTGATGGTGCTGCACGGTGACGAGGACCGGATCGTGCCGATCGCCAGCGGTATCGGGTCGTGGGCGTTCACCCAGGCGAACCGCCGCATGTTCGTCACCCTGGTCGGCGGCAATCACCTTCTCGGGATCCTCGATGACGACACGGACTACGGGCCCATCGTGCGGGGGATCACCGCCGGATTTTTCGCCCACGAGCTGGACCACGATCCGGCCGGTGCGGTCGCCGACGCGCTGACGATCGGCGGCGACCTCGTGACGATCGAGGCGGGCACGCCGGACGGCCCGCTCGACGACTGGGCCGACTACTTCGCCGGCTGACCGGGGTCAGGCCCGCTGGTCGCGCACCTCCTTGACCCGCTCGACGGCTTCACGGAGTTCGGCGATCCAGTCGTCCTCGTGCTCGCCCACGAGCCGGACGCACCAGGCGAGTGCTTCGCTGCGGCTGCGGGCGATCCCGCCGTCGATCAGCGTGTCGAGCACCTGCCGTTCCTCGAGCCGCAGGCGGGTCATCGCCGGCGCGTTGACCGTGGTGAAGCGCACCTCCGTGTCTCCGCACTCCACGCCCCAACTGACGGTGCGGCCGAACTCCGCCTGCGCGGCATCGGCGATCGCCATGCGTTGCTCGCGCGTCGCCTCGCGAAAGGCGACGATCTGCTGGTCGTGCGAGAGCCCGGCGCCCGGGGGGCCGAGATCGCCGGTGACGAGGATCTCGTCGCTGTCGTGGCGGACCCGGGGTGCTGCGGCGAACCAGCCCTCCGGAAGCGCCGCGGCGAACCAGGCGCCGAGCGCGTCGGTGGTGACGGGCGGGGGAGTGGCCGGTTGACTTCGGCGGGACCGGGAACCGCGGGGTGGAGACATGGAATACGTCGTATCCTCAGAGGTTGTAAGCGTGTAATCAACAGTATGAGCGATCGGATTACGAATGTCCACTGATGCCTCCACCACCGCCCCGGGACCGGGTGCGATCCGCACCGTCCCCGTCGTTCCCACGTCCGGCGTGGTGCTGCCGGAGATGGTCGTGACCATCAAGGTCGAGTCGCCCGAGGCGGTGGCCGCGGTGGCGGCTGCGCCCGGACACGACGACCACGTCGTGCTGGTTCCCCGTGACGCCGAGGCCTCCCAGGCGATCGGCACGCTGGCCCACATCGAGCAGCGGGGACAGCTTCCCGGCGGCGGCGACGGCCTCGTGATCCGGGGCGTCGCCCGCGTGCGCGTCGGTCGCGGTTCGCTGGACGACGGCGGCTCCCTCGTCGTCGAGACCACCGTCGTCGACCCCGGGCCGGCGACGGCCGACACGGTCGCGCTCGCCGACCGCTATCGCGCCGCAGCGACCCGACTGCTCCGGGCCATCGGCGGCGCGCCCATGGCGCGCCTGCTCCACGATGTCGAGGACCCGGGCGCGCTCGCCGACACGATCGCCTGGTGGCCGGAGCTGTCCACCGAGCAGCGCATCGAGCTGCTCGAGGCCACCAACACCGATGCCCGACTCCGCCTGGCGATCGACTGGGCGGAGGCCGCTGCGGTCGAGGCCGAGGTGAACGGCGACATCAATCGCTCGGTGAGCGACGAGATCGACTCGTCGCAGCGCGAGGCCGTCCTCCGCCGCCAGCTCGCGGCGATCCAGAACGAGCTGGGCGAGGGCGACGGCGATGCCGTGGGTGCGTACCGCGAACAGCTCGTTGCCCTCATCGACGGGGGTGTGGCCGAGGCGGTCACCGACGCCATCGGCAAGGAGATCGAACGGCTGGAACAGCAGGGTCCGCAGAGCCAGGAGTCGTCCTGGATCCGCACCTGGCTCGACACCATGTTCGAGATCCCGTGGACGAACCGCTCCGAGGACGATCTCGATCTCGCTCGGGCCCGCGGCGTGCTCGACGACGACCACACCGGGCTCGACGACGTCAAGGAACGCATTGTCGAGTTCCTCGCCGTGCGCCGCCTCCGCGAGGAGCGCGAGGTCGACGGCACCCCGGCCCGGGGCGGCACCATCCTCGCCCTCGCCGGACCACCCGGCGTCGGCAAGACGTCACTCGGTCGTTCGGTCGCCCGCACCCTCGGGCGGGAGTTCGTCCGCATGTCGCTCGGCGGAATCCACGACGAGGCCGAGATCCGGGGCCACCGCCGCACCTATGTCGGCGCCCGGCCCGGCCGTATCGTGCGGGCCCTCACCGAGGCCGGGGCGATGAACCCGGTCGTGCTACTCGACGAGATCGACAAGGTCGGCCAGGACTATCGCGGGGACCCGTCGGCTGCGCTGCTCGAGGTGCTCGACCCGGAGCAGAACGACACGTTCCGCGATCACTATCTGGAGGTCGACCTCGACCTGAGCGACGTGGTGTTCATCGCCACGGCCAACGAGATCGAGCGGCTGCCGGCCCCGTTGCTCGACCGCATGGAGGTGATCCCCCTCCGTGGTTACAGCGAGGACGAGAAGATCGAGATCGCCCGCGACCACCTGCTTCCCCGGGTGTTCGAACAGAACGCGGTGCGGCCCGAGGAGGTTGTCGTGGACGACGATCTCGTCCGCACCATCGTGGGCGACTACACCCGTGAGGCCGGCGTGCGCTCGCTCGAGCGCCGGCTCGACCGTCTCGTGCGCCGCGCCGCGACCCGCGTCGCCACCGGCGAGGCCACACCGATCGTGATCGACGAGGCCGAGCTCGAGGACGCGCTCGGACGCCCGGCGTTGCGCGAAGACCCGGCCGAGCGCACGGCTGATCCCGGCGTGGCCACAGGCCTCGCGGTCACCGGCGCCGGGGGCGACGTGTTGTTCGTCGAGACCGCGGTCCTGCCGGGGGAGGGGTTGACCCTCACCGGCCAGCTGGGCGACGTGATGCAGGAGTCGGGTCAGATCGCCCTGAGCTACCTCCGGGCCAACGCCGAGCGGATCGGCATCGACCTTCCCGAGGATCGACGGATCCATGTGCACTTCCCGGCCGGCGCCACGCCGAAGGACGGCCCGTCCGCCGGTGTCACGATGACGGTTGCCCTCGTCAGCCTGCTGACCGGGCGGCGGGTGCGGGGCGACGTGGCGATGACCGGCGAGGTCACGCTGCAGGGCCGCGTCCTGCCGATCGGCGGCGTGAAGGAGAAGGTGCTCGCCGCCCACCGGGCCGGTGTCACCGACGTGATCCTGCCGATCGCCAACGGCCGCGATGTCGACGACATCCCCGAGACCGTGCGCGACGAGGTGACGATCCATCTCGTTTCGACCGTCAGCGAAGCGCTGGCGGTCGCGCTCGCGGCCTGAGGCTCAGTCGCGGCCGACGAACAGGCGCAGCACGTACCAGAACATCGTCATCACGGACGAGAAGAGCCCGAGCGCGGCGGCCACATGGGCCTGGCTCGGGAACTTCCGGATGATGGTCTGGGTCTGCCACAGGATCGCGACGCCCGACAGGGCGATCATCGCGACGGAGAACCACACGCCGAGGTTGAAGCCGAACAGGATCGCCCCGACGATCAGCACGCCCGCGCACACGAAGCCGTACATCGTGATCGGCCGCAGGAACGAGAGATCCTTGCGGGTGACGAAGCCGACCACGGTGAGACCGGCGAACGCGATGGCGGTGATCAGGCCCGCGGCCGCAACCGTGGTGCCGCCGTCGCTGCGGTAGCGGAAGATGTAGTGCAGCATCGGCGCGAACAGGACGGCATAGAGGGCAGCGCTGCCGAAGAGCGCGGCGTACTGCTTCTGCGGGTTGAGCAGGTCCGCCGCGGAGTTGGCGACGATCCACTGGCCGACCATGAACAGACCGAGGATGAGCAACCAGCTCATCCCGCCGCTCGTGGCGAAGTCGAAGATGCCTTCGGCGATGGGGGTGTTCAGGAACAGCGCCTCGATGCCGGCGAACACGACGATCGCGGCCACGAGGTGCTGGTAGACACGCACGACGAAGTCGCCGCGGGTCGTGTCGTCCAGTTCGGCAACGGGTCGGAGGTCGAGTTCGGGGTAGGACATGCCCACCAGGGTACCGAAACCCGGCGATCCCGGTGCTTCGCCTGTCTACGCTGAGGCGGTGGAGCTTCGCTGGATCACCGCCTTCGTCGACCTGGCCGCCGACCGGTTCGATGCCGCAAGCCGGTTCTGGATGGACGCCACCGGGACCACGATGTCGGCCCGGCGAGGACCCGACGGCGAGTTCGCGACGCTCGTCCCCGACACCGGCGATCCGGTGGTGCGGGTGCAGCGGACCGGGGACGACACGTCGGGCATCCACCTCGACCTCCACGTCGACGACGTGCGGGCGGCGGCCGACGAGGCGACGGCGCTCGGCGCGGTCGTCGTCGCCGACCCGGGCCATGTCGTCCTCCGTTCGCCGGCCGGTCTCGGGTTCTGTGTCGTCGCCGACGGAGGCGAACGCCGCGTCCCCGCGCCGGTCGGTTCGCCGCCGAGCCGGCTCGACCAGATCGCGATCGACGTGCCCGCCGCCTCGTTCGCGGCCGAGGTCGGGTTCTGGTCGGCGCTGCTCGGATGGACGCTGCGGCCGTCATCGACGGAGTTCCGGCGCCTCGAGCAACCCGACGGTCTGCCCTACCGGCTCCTGTTCCAGCGGTTGGCCGACGACGCGCCCGAGACCACCGCCCGCGCCCACCTCGACGTGTCGGCCGGTGACGGTCGCGAGGACGTCGCGGCGCTGCACGTCGAGCTCGGGTCGACGCGACTCGCCACGTTCGAACACTGGATCGTGTTGGAGGACCCGGCCGGGCTCCCGTATTGCGTCACGCGTCAGCCGGTGGGGCCTTGATCACCCCCGCCGCGAGGAGCGCCTGCTTCTGATCGGCGGTGATGCCGATACGGTCCAGCACGTCGTCGACGTGCTCGTTGAGCAGGGGCGCGGCGGCCTTGAACTCGACCGGTGTGCCCCCGAAGACGGCGGACATCCGGGGGCTTCGGATGCGCCCGGCCGTCTCGTGGTCCCACTCCACGAACGTGCCCGAGTGCACGATCTGCGGATCCGTGGGCAGGTCCTCCATCTGGTTGACGTGACCGCACGGCACCGAGTGCTCGTGCATGCGGGGCAGGAGGTCACCCACTTTCCACTCGAGGAAGGCGTTGCCGATCAGCCCGCCGAGTTCTTCCTGCTTGCCCTCGCGGTCGGCCGTGGTGCCGTAGGTCTCGATCCATTCCTCGTGGCCCAGCGCCCGAAAGAGCCCCTGGAACTGGGCATCGGTGATCACGAAGTAGACGACATGGCCGTCGGCGCATTGGCTGAGCGTGTAGATCTCGCTGAGCCGCATGCCCCGGGGGATGTCGGGGTCGAGCATGGTGTCGGCCATGCCGCCGTCGGGCCAGAGGAACTGCACGGCGATGTCGAGCATCGACAGCTCGATGTGCTGGCCCCCCTTTCCCTCGCCTCGTGCGTGCAGCGCCGACGTGATGGACAGCGCCGCCATCCACGCCGCCGCCTTGTCGACCACCCCGTTGCGCACGAGGTCGGGGATCGGCACCTGCGGGTTCACCTGGAGGGCGACGTACCCGGCCATCGCCTGGACGATCGGGTCGTAGACGGCGCGATCGGCGTACGGCCCGCTGGCCCCGTAGCCCGACATCGAGCAGTAGATGATGTCGGGGTTGACGGCCGATGCGCCTTCCCACCCGACACCGAGTCGCTCCATCACCCCGGGCCGCATGTTCTGGACGACGACGTCGGCGTCGCGGATGAGGTCGAGCACGAGGTCACGGCCGGCCGGCTGCTGGATGTCGACCTGGATCGACTGCTTGCCGCGGTTGTTGTTGACGACCGAGCTGTTGAGCCCGCCCTTCGCGAACTGGGCCAGTCGGGTCAGATCGCCGAACGCCGGCGGCTCGACCTTGACCACGTCGGCGCCGAGATCGCTCAGCAACATGCACGCCAGTGGACCGGCGATGACCTGCGTCATGTCGACGACCCGGATTCCTTCCAATGGTCCTGGCATCGGCGTTCCCCTCTCGCACGTCGGGTGTTCCCCGGCGTCGGCGACGTTAGCCGTGTAGCCTGCCAGCGCCCTTCCTGACCATCGTCAGGGAGACACCATCGACACAGGAGCCCCACCATGGGAATTCTCGACAAGCTGAAGGGCCTCATCGGCGGCAACGCCGACAAGGTCGAAGACGGCATCGACAAGGCCGCCGAGGTCATCAAGGACAAGGTGCCCGACGAGCACGACGACAAGGTCGACATGGCCGTCGACAAGGCCAAGGACGTCGTGGACGGGCTCGACGAAGAGGAATAGTCCGCCCGAATTCCGGTTCCGGCGCCGCGCTCCTCGGAGCGCGGCGTTCGCCGTTTTGCGCGAGGGGCGCGATCCGGCCGGTCGCCGGTACCGTTCTCGTGTGGCAAATCCCTGGTTCGAAACGGTCGCCGTCGCACAGGAACGGGCCGAGAAGCGACTCCCCACGTCGGTCTACGGCGCGCTGATCGCGGGCGCCGAAGCCGGCGTGTCGATGCGCGACAACGTGGCGGCCTTCGACGAGATCGGCTTCCGTCCCGTCACCGCAGGACAGGCCGCCGAGCGGTCGATGGACGTCACCGTTATGGGGCAGTCCGCGTCGATGCCGGTGATCATCTCTCCCACCGGCGTGCAGGCGGTGCATCCCGACGGCGAGGTCGCCGTTGCCGCAGGCGCCGCGAATCGTGGGATCCCCGCCGGACTCTCGTCGTTCGCGTCGAAGCCGATCGAAGAGGTCGCCGCGGTCAATTCGCAGCTCTTCTTCCAGATCTACTGGGCCGGCGACAAGGACTCCATGCTCGCCCGCATCGAGCGGGCCAAGGCGGCCGGCGCAGTGGGCCTCATCCTCACCCTCGACTGGTCGTTCTCCCACGGTCGCGACTGGGGCAGCCCGGCCATCCCGCAGTCGTTCACCATCAAGGAACTCCTGCCCCACGCGTTCGACGTGGTTCGCAATCCGAGGTGGGCCTGGACCTGGGCGAAGTCGGGCCAGATCCCGCGCCTGACCGTGCCCAACTTCGTCACCGGCGACGAGAAGCCCCCGGTGTTCTTCGAGGCCTACGGCACCTGGATGGGCACGCCGCCGCCCACCTGGGACGACGTCGCCTGGTTGCGCGACCAGTGGGACGGGCCGTTCATGGTCAAGGGCGTGGTGCGGGCCGACGAGGCCCGCCGGGCGGTCGACGCCGGGGCCACGTGCCTGTCCGTCTCGAACCACGGCGGCAACAACGTCGACGGCGCACCCGCGTCGATTCGCATGCTGCCCGAGATCGTGGCGGCCGTCGGCAGCGACGTCGAGGTCGTGCTCGACGGTGGCGTGCGCCGCGGCTCCGACGTCGTGAAGGCCTGCGCGCTCGGCGCCGACGCGGTGCTCATCGGTCGTGCGTATCTCTGGGGACTCGCCGCCAACGGCCAGGCCGGCGTCGAGAACGTGCTCGACATCCTGCGCGGCGGCATCGATGCCACCCTGCGGGGCATCGGCGTCGACTCCATCGCCGACCTCACCCCCGACGATGTGATCGTGCCCGACGGGTTCAGCCCGCCGCCGCTCGGCTGAGCGCCGGTTCCGTCGATGCGGGTCATGGGCGGCACGGTCGTCGTACGCTGACGCGCGTGAGTCCGAGGTCACGCAGTGAGCGGCGCCTGGTGCGCAAGTGGTCGCCGACCGACCCCGACGCGGGCCGATCGCCGGCGATGCTCGCCACCGAGGAGCCGCTCGCGATCGAGCTCGACGGCGTCCGCGTCGCCACGACGATGCGGACCCCGGGCAACGACTTCGAGCTCGCCGTCGGGTTCTGTCACAACGAAGGGCTGCTCGACGGTCATCCGGTGGTCGAGGTGAAGTACTGCGCCAACGGATCGGCGGCGGCGACGGCGTTCAACATCGTCACGGTGTCGACCGGCGGCGTGGCGCCCGAGCCGGTGCCCCGTCTCGCGGCGGTCACGTCCTCCTGCGGGTTCTGCGGCACCGACGACATCGATGAGCTCGCGGCCCGCCTCGCCCCGGTGAGCGGCGATCCGGTGGACTGGCCGGTGCTCGCCGCGGCGCCGGATCTCCTGCGTCCGGCCCAGGATCTCTTCGAGTCGACGGGCGCGGTGCACGCGGCGGGCATCGTGGAGCCGGCCGGTTCGATCTCGCTCGTGCGGGAGGACGTGGGCCGTCACAATGCCGTCGACAAGCTGGTCGGTCGGAGTCTGCTCGATGGCAACGTGCCCTTGACGGGCCGGGCCGTCGTCGTGAGTGGCCGGGCCAGTTTCGAGCTGGTGCACAAGGCGTGGGCGGCCGGGTTCCGGGCCCTCGTGGCCGTGAGTGCGCCGACCGCGCTCGCGGTGGCCACGGCGGAGCGAGCCGGCCTCCAACTCGCCGGCTTCGCCCGCGACGGCTCGTTGACCGTCTACGTCGACTGAGTCACTCGTCCTCGATGCGGCCGGGGATCTCCAGCCGTCGCTCCCACCACTGGAGCAGCAGGCTCAGCGCGAGGGTCATCGTGACGTAGATGACGGCGAGGATGAAGTACGCCTCGCGGGTCCGGAAGCTCGAACCGACATAGATCCGGGCCCGTTGGGTGACCTCGGCGACGGCGATCACCGAGACGAGCGAGGTGTCCTTCATCAGCGCGATGAAGTCGTTGCCGAGCGCCGGGAGCGCATTGCGCAGTGCCTGGGGGAGCACGATGTGGCGCTGGGTGCGGTAGCGACTCAACCCGATGGCGCGGGCCGCTTCGACCTGCCCGGAATCGACCGACTGGATCCCGGCCCGGAACACCTCGGCGATGAAGGCGGCGTAGAAGAGGCAGAGCGCCGCGACACCGCGATAGAGGGGTGGGAAGTCGCGGGTTCGCCGGCCCAGGAAATCGGCGAGTTCCGGGGTGACGACGAAGGCCACGATGAAGATCCACACGATCATCGGGATGCCCCGCATGAACTCGATGTAGATCTGGGCGACGGTGTTGACGAAGCGGTTCTTCGAGAGGCGCGCCATGCCGATGAACAGGCCCAGCGGCATCGCGATCAGGAACGAGATCAGGGTCAGGTACAGCGTGGTCTCGAGCCCGGGCGAGATGTTGTCCCACGCTTCGCGGTAGTTGTCCGAGGTGAGAACCTGGATCACCATCCAGCCGATGATCGCCAGCATGCCGACGAGCCACCACTGGATCGCCTGGCTGGACAGACGGAACCCGGCGAGCGGGACGCGGCTGGCGGTGACGACGACCCCTTCCGGCAGCTTGCTCTCCTTCATGTCCCTCCCCAAAACGCAGAGTGCGCCGGGCGTTTCCGCCCGACGCACTCTGTCAGTTCAGACGAGCGAGCGCTCGATCAGCCCTCGATGTCGTCGTAGGTGACGGAGAAGGCGTCGGTGAAGTACTTCTCGCCGAGTTCCTGCAGGAAGCCGCTCTCACGCATCTGATCGATCGCGTAGTCGACGGCGGGGATCAGGTCGGTGTCCTGCGGGAAGATGAAGCCCAGCGGATCGGCCTGCAGCGCGTCGTCGACGAGCTCGACCTGGTCGGCGTTCTCGCCGACATAGCCCTGGCCGGCGGCGTCATCGATGATGACGACGTCGACGTCCCCGGCGATCAGCGCCTGCACGGCGACACCGAACTGGTCGTACGCCGAGATGCGGTCGGCGCCCACGAGGCTCTCCGCGAGCTCGTAGTTGGTGGTGCCCACCTGGGTGCCCACGAGGGCGTCGCTGTTCACGACGTCGTCAGCGGAGTTGAAGCGGTCGTCGCCGAGCTTCTTGATGAACTTCTGGTCCACCGTCATGTAGGCCTGGGAGTAGGCGACGATCTCGGCCCGCTCCGGGGTGATCGAGATGCCGTCCGCGGCGGTGTCGAGCTCGCCCTGGGCGACCTGGTCGATGACGTCGGGCCAACCGGCCACGACGAACTCGGCCACACAGTTGATCAGGCGGCAGATCTCGCGCCAGGCGTCGTAGTCCCATCCTTCACCTTCGCTGCCACCGACCGGCACGTAGTTGAAGGGGAGATAGGCGTTCTCCACGCCGACGCTCACGGTGCGACCCTCGAGGTCGAAGGCCATCTCGCCACCGTCATCGGCCATGTCGTCGTCGGCGGCCATGTCGTCGCCACCGTCGTCGGCCATGTCGTCGTCGGCGGCCATGTCGTCGCCACCGTCGTCGGCCATGTCGTCGTCGGCCATGTCGTCGCCGGCGTCATCCTCGGCCATGTCGTCGCCGTCATCGCCACCGTCATCACCGGCGTCGTCTCCGGCATCGTCGCCGCTGCCGGTGTTGGTGTCGTCGTCATCGCCGCAAGCGGCAGCCACGAGCGTGAACGCAAGCAGCAGGGCCAGAATCCGCCAGAGGCGGTTCGTGCTCTTCATCATGTCTCTCCTCCAGGAGGCGACGGGAGTGTCCCGCCACGAAGTGATTCGAAAAGCGTAGCTCTCAACCGTGGCCTTTGGTTTTGCGGGGCCACCTCAGGCCCCGACGGCGAACTCCAGCAGGCGCTCGTAGAGAGGCATGGCCTCGGCCACGACGGACGCCAGATGGTCCGGAACCCGGCGGCTTTTCGGTCGGTACGGGGCGAATCCCGTCGACGCGTGGACGTTGTCGTACCAGTACGTCGCCCACACCCCGTCCTCGGGTACGGGCCCGGCCTCCCACGACAGCACGGTCGGATCGAACGCCAGTCCGACATGGTCGCAGACCTGCTCGAGCACGCCGGCCGGATCGCGCAGCAGCACCTGCGAATCGATCACGAAGGGCCGTCTCCCCGCGTCGAGCACGGCATCGAGCAGCTCCACCGACTCGACCAGACCGGTGTCGTAGAGATCGCAGTCGGGGAGCTGGATCGACAACGAGGCGAGCATCTCGCGCGGGTCGCGGCAGAGGAGGATGTTCTCCGTGTGGGCGAGATGGCTGCGGTCGACGCCCTTCAGGTGGTGCGCCATGTTCTTGATGTAGAGCACCGGCGTGGGGCACGGCCCGAGGACGACATCGCGGATCACCTCGTCCGCATCCGTCGACTGGCTCGCCAGCGTGTCCTCGACGCCGGGATGGCCGCGGTCGTCGAGGGTCAGGTAGTGGGCGTAGAAGGGCTCGTCGATCACCGTGGTGTCCGGCCGCTCCCGCCACGAGTACATGAGCGCCGTCGAGATGTTGCGGGGACCCGACCAGCACTGGATGCGTTTCACATCCTGCATGCGCAGACCCCCGGACCGCTCGGATCGCTCACGAGCCACCCTCCACGTCTGTCTCGATGTCCACCGCGATGGCTGCCTCGTAGAGCTCGCGCAGACGGATCGTCATCGGTCCCTGGGCGCCGTCGCCGATGGTGCGGCCGTCGATCGTGTGGACGGGCGTGAGCCCGCCGAACGTGCCGGTCACGAACGCCTCGTCCGCCGCGTAGACGTCCGTCAGCGAGAACGGCGCCTTGTGGACCGGGATCCCGGCCGCCTCGGCGACCTCGCAGATCAGCGCCGAGGTGATGCCGTTCAGGTTGTACTGACCGGTCGCCGTCCAGAGTTCGCCCTTGGCGATGATGAAGAAGTTGGTCGCGTTGCAGGTGGCCACGGCGCCCGTGGGGTCGAGCATCAGCGCCTCGTCGGCCCCGGCCTTCGTCGCCTGGATCAGGGCGATGACCTCGTGGAGCTTCGAGTGGCAGTTGAGCTTCTGGTCGAGGGTGTCGGGCGGCGGTCGCCGCACCGTGGCCGTGAAGAGTGAGATGCCCTTGTCGCGCACGTCGGGATCGGCCGCCTTGTGCTCGGCGATGATCACGATGTTCGGCCCACCGACGTTGTTCGACGGGTGCTGACTCGGGGTCTTCTTGTCGCCGCGGGTGATCATGAGCCGCACGTGGACCGAGTCGTGCATGTCGTTGCGGTCGATCGTCGCCTGGAGGGCGGCAGTCACGCCGTCACGGTCGAGCCCGATGTCGAGATCGATGGCCGCGGCGCTGGCGAACAGCCGATCGAGGTGCCGGTCGAGGTGGGCGAAACGGCCGTGGTGGAGACGGATCCCCTCCCAGATCCCGTCGCCCACGAGGAACCCGCTGTCGAACACCGAGATCTTCGCCTCGTCGCGGGGGAAGAACTCCCCGTTGATGAAGATCTCGACCGTTGCGTTGCGCTCGTCGGCCAACGCCTGATGGGTGCTGCGGCTCATGCGCCGGACGCTAGCCGGGAGGAGGGCGCCGGAAGTTCGGCGCAGCCGAACTTCACGCAACGCGCAGCGTTGCCGGGGTCAGAGCCCCGTCCCACCTTCGTAGACTCGCACCATGCTCGATCCCGTCACCACGTCCGAGGGTGTTGCCGTCGTCCATCTGTTCTGCGAGCGCGGCCCGCAGACCGACGACGCGGCGGTGATCGCCGCCGTCCAGGCCGCCCAGGCCGCCGAGGTGCAGGTCGTGACCGTCGCGGTACTCGGGCACAAGGCGTCGCTGTGCTTCATGGCGTTGCACGCCGATGCCTGGAAGCTGCGTGACCTCCAGAGCGGCCTGGTCGACGCCGGTCTCGTGGTCGTCGACAGCTTCGTGTCGATCACCGAACTCTCCGAGTACGCGAAGGGTCTGCCCGAGGAGATGGCGAACATGCGCCTGTACCCGGAGCTGCCGCCCGAGGGCAAGAACGCCTGGTGCTTCTACCCCATGACGAAGCGGCGCAACGTCGATCAGAACTGGTACGAGCTCGACTACGACGAGCGCAAGGCGCTCATGATGGAGCACGGCACGTCGGGCCGGCAGTTCGCCGGCCGCATCGTCCAGTTGATCACCGCGTCGACGGGCCTCGACGACTGGGAATGGGGCGTCACCCTCTTCGGCGTGCGGGTCGACGACCTCAAGGACACCGTCTACACGATGCGCTACGACACGGCGTCGGCGAAGTACGCCGAGTTCGGCCCGTTCTACACCGGCATGATCGGCCCGGTCGACGAGATCGTCTCCCGCGCCCGCTGAACGCCGCCCCGAGAACCCGATCACGCTCGGTGACGAGATTCCGGCCGGCGCACACATTTGCCGGCGGAGCTGTTCTATGCTCTGCGATCAACTCAGTGGCCGTGTGGAGCCGATCGTGAATCCACACATGACTCCCAATGGAGGGGAATCACCTATGAAGCTTTCACGCAAGCTCCTCATGCTGCTTGCCGTGCTGCTGTCCTTCTCGCTCATTGCCGCCGCGTGCGGTGATGACGACGACACCAGTGCGGGCGACGACGCCGGCGACGATGCCGGTGACGACGGCGGCGACGACGGTGGTGACGACGCCGGTGACGATGCCGGTGACGACATGGCCGAAGACGACGGCACCGCAGACGGTGGCGACGACATGGCCGAAGACGACGGTGGCGACATGGACCACCTCGGCGACGGTTCGCTCGGCACGGTCACGGTCGAGCCCGGCTCCGAAGTCCAGATCCGTTCGTTGAACGCGATCACGGGCGACGTGGCGTTCCTCGGTATCCCGAACCAGGCCGGCATCGAGCTGGCCGTGTCGCACTATGGCGACATCCACGGCTTCGGTGTCACCTCGGGCGAGGGTCTCGACGACCTCTGCTCGGCTGAGGGTGGTCAGGCGGCTGCGCAGCAGATCGTGGCTGACGAGCAGGTCGTCGGTGTCATCGGCACCTCGTGCTCGGGTGCGGCGGCCTCCGCGGCCCCGCTGATCAGCGACGCTGGTCTCGTGATGATCTCCGGCTCGAACACCTCGCCGTCGCTGACGTCCGATCTCCAGGGCAACGCGAACGAGAGCTATCGCCCCGGCTATTACCGCACGGCCCACAACGACCTGTTCCAGGGCGCCGCGATGGCCGACTTCGTGTACAACGTGCTCGAACTGACCACGGCCGCCGCCATCCACGACGGCGACCCGTACACCCAGGGTCTCTCGCAGGCGTTCATGGACGCCTTCGTGGCGCTGGGCGGCGAGAACGCCGGGTTCACGTCGGTCGCCAAGGGCGACACCGACATGGTCCCGGTCCTCACCGAGGTCGCCGGCAACTCGCCGCAGGCCCTGTTCTTCCCGATCTTCCCGCCGGAGGGCAACTTCATCGCTGCCCAGGCTCCGGGCGTGTCGGGCCTCGAGAACACCCAGCTGCTCGCCGCTGACGGGCTCCTCGTCGACAACTTCATGGAGGACCCGGCGTCCGAGGGCATGTACATGTCCGGTCCGGACGTCCGCTTCGGTGAGAACGTGAACGAGTCGACCGGCGAGAACGCCGCCGACGTCCTGGCCGAGTACAACTCGGTGGTGGGCGAGCCCCCGTCGGCCGCCTTCTGGGGTCACAGCTATGACGCCACCGCAATGCTCCTCGATGCGGTCTCCGCGGCTTCCTACGTGGACGCCGACGGCAACCTGATCATCGATCGAGCCGGCATCCGCGAGTACCTCAACGGGCTCACGGGCTACAGCGGTCTCATCGGCACCATCAACTGTGACGACTTCGGTGACTGCGGCTCGCAGAAGATCACCATCGTCCATCACGAAGACTCGAGCGACATCGAGGCCGGCAAGGCCAACGTCGCTTTCGAGTTCGCGCCGGCGTAAGCCAGCAGTAGGCAACCCGTAGGGAGAACCCCCGGCCACTCTGGTGGCCGGGGGTTCTCCGCGTGTACGCTCCGGCGTCCCGGGATGCGACAGGGGGAAGCTTGACCACAACAACGCGGCCACGAATGGTGCCGCGAACCAAAGTCGACTGGTTCCTGACCTTCCTTCGCGTGCTGCTCACGTCGTTGGTCGTCTTTGGACTCTTCGCCTTTCTGGTGCAGCAGTTCGTGGGTCCGGACAATCCCCTCACCCGCTTCCTCAACGAGGACGCGAACCGCCTCGACTGGGATGCCTTCCGGGGGCTGGTGGTCTCCGGCCTGAGCCAGGGCTCGATGTACGGGCTCATCGCGCTCGGCTACTCGATGGTCTACGGCGTCCTCGGGTTCATCAATTTCGCCCACGGCGAGGTCTTCATGGTGGGCGCCATGACCGGGCTGATCACGTCCAACAAGTTGTTCGAGGCGGGCGTCTGGGAAGACGCCTTCATCGTGGCGATCCTCGTGGCGGTCCTCGTGTCGATCATCTGCGCCACCCTGACCGCCGTGGTGATGGAGCGCATCGCGTATCGCCCGCTGCGCGGCGCCCCCCGTCTCATTCCGCTGATCACCTCGATCGGCGTCTCCTTCTTCATCCAGAACACCTCCGCCCTGCTGCTCGGCCCCGGCGCCAAGCGCTATCCGCAACTCCCGTCGTGGATGACGGACCGGTACGGGCCCTCGTGGCTCCAGATCGAGGGACAGAAGATCCTCGTGGTCCTCGTCGCCGCCGCGGCGATGGCGGGGCTGTGGTATCTCGTCGAGCAGACCAAGACCGGCAAGGCGATGCGCGCGGTCGCAGAGGACAAGGAGATCGCCTCCCTGATGGGCATCGACGTGGACCGCACGATCGTGACCACGTTCGCGATCGGCGGTGCCATGGCCGGCGTCGCCGGCATTCTCTGGGGGATTCTGTTCGGTTCGGTCACCGAGTTCACCGGTTTCCTGCCCGGCATCAAGGCGTTCAGCGCCGCCGTGGTCGGCGGCATCGGAAACCTCGGTGGCGCCATGGCCGGCGGGTTGACCCTCGGTGGTTCCGAGTCGCTCGCGCCGCAGCTCATCCTCGAGCCGCTCGGCGTCTCGGGCCACACCCAGCTGAAGGACGCCGTCGCGTTCCTCGTGCTGATCTACGTCCTTCTCGTCAAGCCCACCGGCCTGTTCGGTGAGCGCCTCTCGTCGGAGGATCGGGCATGAACGACGCACCGCACTTCGGTCCGGCTCGCTCGGCGTTCGACCAGGACTGGCGCAAGGTCGTCCGCTACGGGCTCGTCCTTGGGTTCACCCTCGTCTTCATCTCCCTGACCGGCATGCCGGACGGGCTGAACGGTCGTGTCATCGTCGAACCGTGGTTGTCGATGGGCTACCTCTCGCTTCTGTGGGTGCCGCTGGCGGTCGGGTTCGCCGTCACCTACGAGCCGGTTCTCGAGGGCATGGTGCAGGCCAAACCCGGTGGGCGCGAACTCGTCGCGGGCGCCGCCGTCGGTCTGATCGGCGGCCTGTGTCTGTCGCTGCTCGTCTACCTCCTCGACAGCCGCGACCTGAGCGACCCGCTGGTCAACTGGAACCAGGCGCTGCTGGACCTGCTCACCCGGAACGGAAGCGTCGCCGACGGCGTGGTGCTCTGGACAGTGGCCGCGACGGCGCTCGGATTCCTCGGTGGCCTGATGCGCCTGCTCCCGCCGATCGTGCTGCGGGTCGTCCGCGCTGTTCTCGTCACCGTGATCGGCGCGGCCGCGGTCGAGTCGTTGATCGACGACCTGAGCGAGGAGTTCAAGCTCGAGGGCGTCGTGAAGTGGCTCTATCACCCGCTCGGTGGGCTGGAGCCGAAGGGTGCGATCGCGCTCGCCATCGTCGCCGCGGTGTTCGTGTTGTGGCTCGGCGGCCAGGTGAAGAAGGGCACGGCGGTCTTCAACACGGCCCGTGAGGCCCGGCCGATCGCCGTCAACTCCGTGTCGGTGGTTGCGGTCGCGTTCGCCGCGATCGTCCTCCCGATGTTCCTCGGACGGCTCACCAACGACCTGTTGGTCAACGTCGGTCTGTTCGTGCTGCTCGCCCTCGGGCTCAACATCGTGGTCGGACTCGCGGGCATCCTCGATCTCGGCTATGTCGCGTTCTACGCGGTCGGCGGCTACACGATCGCCATCCTGACCTCGCCCACCTCACCGGGCCTGACGCCCGCCTATCCGTTCTGGCTCGCGATCTTCATCGTCGTCGGCATGGCCACCCTGGCGGGCCTGTTCATCGGCGCGCCGGTCATCCGGATGCGGGGCGACTATCTGGCCATCGTCACGCTCGGATTCGGTGAGATCATCCGGCTGACCGTGCGCTCCGACTGGGCGTCGGGGTTGACGGGCGGGGCCCAGGGAGTGCTCAGCGTTCCGGGGCCCGATCTCCACATCGGCGGGTGGACGCTGCCCCTCGTCGGCTGGACGTTCCCGAAGCTCGAAGTGGACCTGATGGGGACGAATCCCCAACACATCCTCTATGTCGTGATGTTCTTCGTCGCGATCGCGATCTATGTCAGCTGGCGTCTCGAGAACTCGCGGATCGGCCGGGCCTGGATGGCGGTGCGCGAGGACGAGTCGGTCGCCGAGGCGATGGGCATCAACACCGTGAACGCCAAGCTCCAGGCCTTCGTCACCGGCGCCATCCTCGCCTCGTTCGCGGGCGCCGTCTTCGCGGCGAAGGTCGGCTCGGTCTTCGAGTCGAGCTTCAAGATCCTCGTGTCGATCGTCATCCTCGTGATCGTGATCGTCGGCGGCATGGGTCGGATCGCCGGCGTGATCGCCGGCGCGTTCGTGCTCGTCGGGATCCTCGGTGGCCCGAACCAGCCGGGCCTCATGGCGGAGTTCTCCGAGTACAAGCTGCTCATCTACGGCGCCCTGCTGGTCTGGATGATGCTGAAACGGCCGGAGGGGCTGATCCCCAACGTCCGCCGAAGCCGCGAGCTCCACCTGGACGAGTTCCTGCAGGACGCCTGGCTGCGCGGTGAGGTCGACCGCGACGAAGCCGAGGCCGAGGCCGAGGTCGACCCCGAAGCCTGGGCCCCGCCCGAGGGCAACGACGGATTGGCACCGGCATGAGTGGCGAACGACTCCTCGAGATCAAGAATCTGAGCGTGACCTTCGGTGGTCTCAACGCGCTCAGCGACCTCGACTTCCATGTCGACAAGGGCGAGATCGTCTCGGTCATCGGGCCCAACGGCGCGGGCAAGACCACGTTCTTCAACATGATCTCCGGCATGGTGCGGCCGACCTCGGGCAACATCGTCTACCGCGGTGACTCGCTCCTCGGTCTGGACCCCAACCAGGTGACGGCGCGCGGGATCGCTCGCACGTTCCAGAACGTCCGCCTCTTCGCCAACATGACGATCCTCGAGAACGTCATGGTGGCGCAGCACTGCCGCACCAAGGTCGGTGTCTTCGGATCGCTCTTCAACACGTCCTCGTTCCGGCGGGAGGAGCAGGAGATTCGCGAGTACGGCGAGAAGGTGCTGGGGTTCTTCGGGAGTCGCCTCGTGGGCTACCGGCTGGAGCAGACGGCGTCGGTGCTGTCGTACGCCAACCGCCGCCGGCTCGAGATCGCCCGCGCGATGGCCACCCGCCCCGAGATCATCCTGCTGGACGAGCCGGTCGCCGGCATGAACCCCAAGGAGTCGGAGGAGCTCACCACGCTCATCGGCAAGCTCCGCAGCGAGTGGGGCTTCACGATCGTCATGATCGAGCACGACATGAAGGTGGTACGCGACGTCTCCGACCGTGTCGTCGTGCTCGACCACGGTGAGACCATCGCCCAGGGCTCCTACGACGAGGTCTCGAACGATCCCGGCGTGATCGAGGCCTACCTCGGGCGACCGATCGAGGGGACCGCGTCGTGAGCGACCAGAACGGCGCGACGCCGCTGCTCGAGATGCGGGGCATCAACACCCACTATGGCGCCGTCCACATCCTCAAGGACGTGGAGCTCGCTATCTATCCGGGCGAACTCGTCTGTCTTCTCGGCGGCAACGCGTCCGGCAAGTCGACGACGCTCAAGACGCTGCTCGGCATGGTGACGCCCACCGACGGTGAGGTGGTGCTCGACGGCGAGGTCGTCAACGGCAAGCCCACCTCGTATCTCGTGGAGCGGGGCGTCACGATGGTCCCGGAGAACCGACGGCTCTTCAAGCGCCTGTCGGTCAAGGAGAACCTCGAGCTCGGTGCCTACCTGCGCAACGACCGCGACGGGATCGAGGCCGACCTCGAGCGCGTCTACGAGATGTTCCCCCGGGTGAAGGAGCGGCTGAACCAGAAGTCGGGCACGCTCTCCGGTGGCGAACAACAGATGGTGGCGATGGGTCGTGCCCTCATGGCCCGCCCCCGGGTGCTGCTGATGGACGAGCCGTCGATGGGTCTCGCGCCGGCGCTCGTGCAGACGAACTTCGAGCTGATCCAGCAGATCCACGAGGAAGGCGTCGCCATCTTCATGGTGGAGCAGAACGCCAACATGGCGCTCTCGATCGCCGACCGGGGCTGGGTGCTCCAGACGGGCCGCGTCGTCCTCGACGACACCGCCGACAAGCTCCTCGCCAACCCCGACCTACGCGCCAGCTACCTCGGCGAAGGCTGAGGTGAAGCAGGGGTCAGACCCCGCTTCAACTGGGGTCTGACCCCTGCTTCACCTTGGTTGTCATCGCTCACCGCGGGCCTGGGCGATCGACTGCGTCGGGGTCAGCTGATCGGGGTCGACTCGAAGGTGCAACAGCGCGCCGGTCGTTGACGCCTGGGCGCGTCCGAACGCGGCGGGGAAGTCCGCGGTGGCGTCGACCCGTTCGGCGTGCATGCCGTAGGCCCGGCCCAGGGCGACGAAGTCCGGGTTGACGATGTCGGTGCCGACGACCCGCTCGGGGAAGTGACGCTCCTGGTGCATGCGAATCGTGCCGTACATGCCGTTGTCGACCACGAGGACGATCGGTTGGGCATCGTGCTGGAGCCCGGTGCCGAGCTCCTGGATGTTCATCTGGACGTCGCCGTCCCCGGCGAAGCACACGACCGTGCGGGCCGGGTCGGCCACCTTCGCGGCGACGGCCGCCGGGAGGCCGTAGCCCATCGAGCCCGCCTGGGGCGCGAGGAGCCGTGCCTCGGGCCCGTAGACGAAGAACTTGTTGGGCCAGACCGAGAAGTTGCCGGCGCCGTTGGTCAGCACCGCGTCGGACGGCAGGTTGGCCCGCAGCCAGGCCATCACCTCGCCCATGTCGAGCGGGCCGGGTTGCGCCGGCGCGTCGAGCGACGCGACGTAGGCGTCGCGGCGGGCCTCGCGCCACGCGCCGTGGACGGGCGGGGCCGCGGTGCGGGCCCGCAGGGCGGCGAGCATCGCGGCCGGCCGAGCGGCGATCGCCACGGTCGGCGTGTGGATCTTGCCGTGCTGGCCCGGGTCCGGGTGGACGTGCACGAGGGTGACGCCCGGGTCACCGACGGGCCAGATCGACCAGGCGGCCGTGGTCATCTCGCCGAACCGGGCGCCGAGGGCGATGACGCAGTCCGCCTCCTCGAGCGTCGCCCGCACCGGTGGCGGCATGGCGACGCCCGCCTCGCCGACGTAGCTCGCGCTCGTGTTGTCCATCAGGTCGTGGCGGCGGAACGTCACGACCACCGGGACCTCATGCGCCTCGGCCACGGCGCGGAGGTCCGCCCGGGCGTCGTCGGTCCAGCCGCCGCCGCCCGCGAGCAGCACTGGCCGCTCGGCGCCGGCCAGCGCGTCGAGTACGGCGTCGACCTCATCCTCGGCCGGCGCCTGCGGGTCGACGGGGAGCGGCGCCACCGGATCGGCTCCGCTCACGGCGCCGAGCACGTCCTCGGGAAGCGCGACCACGACGGGGCCGGGGCGACCGGCGGCCGCGGCGTGGAACGCCTCCGCCATCACGGCCGATGCCTCGTCCGCCGAACCCATCTCCGTCGCCCACTTCGCGACGCCACCGAACATGGCCCGGTAGTCGATCTCCTGGAACGCCTCCCGGCCCTGTTCGTGGGTGGACACCTGACCGACGAGCATCACCATGGGCGTGGATGCCTGCATCGCCGCGTGGATGCCGATCGACGCGTTGGTCGCACCGGGGCCGCGCGTCACGAGACACACGCCGACCCGTCCGGTGAGCTTCGCCCAGGCCTCGGCCATGTACGCGGCGCCGCCTTCCTGGCGGCACGTGATCACCTGGATGTCGGTGTCGTGCAGCGCGTCGAGCACCGCGAGATAGCTCTCGCCCGGCACGCCGAACGTCGTCGTCACGCCGTGGGCGACGAGACTGTCGACCACGATCTGCCCCCCGGTGCGCGCCATCGGCCGACCCTAGATGACGGCGGTTTCGACGAACGGCTCGTTCGCCGCGATGCGGTGGTACCCGAGCGGCGACAGGTCGAGCGACCGGAACTCGCCGTAGGTGATCCACTCGCTCACGCCCCGGCCGACCGCCGGCGATTGCTGCATCCCATGACCCGAGAAGCCGTTCATGAACACGAAGTTCTCGATCTCGTGGTGCGGGCCGATGATCACGTTCTGGTCGAGCGTGTTGTACGCGTAGTGGCCGGCCCACCGGCTGGTGACCTTCACTCGCTCGAATGCCGGGATGCGGTTGGCGATCGCCGGCCACACCTTGTCCTCCCAGATGTCGTGGTCCATCGCAAAGTCGTCGTAGTCGACCGGCGGGTCGACATCGGGCGGGCAGCCGGCCATGTAGGCGTCGCCGTCGCTGCGCACGTGGACCCCCGACGGGTCGATCGTGAGCGGGAGGCGCCGGTCGAGCGGCTCGGCGGCGTCGAAGACGAACGAGAACCGCTTGCGGGGCTCGACCGGCAGCTCGGCGTCGATCATCCGGGCGACCTCGATCGCTCGCGGGCCGGCCGCGTTCACCACGGTGCCGCAGGCGACGGACTCGCCGGACGCCAACTCGACCGACTGCACTCGGCGGGCGTCGTGCGAGATCCCGACCACCTCGTTGGCGACGTACTCGACCCCGTTCTGGCGCGCCTTGCGCCGCCACCAGTCGAACATCGTCCCCGAATCGAAGTAGCCCTCGTCGACGAGGTTGTGACTCCCGCACACGATCCCGTCGAGGTCGTAGAAGGGGTAGGCCGCGGCGATCTCGGCGGGCGACAGGATCTTCGTCCCCGCGCCCCAGCTCGCCTGGAGCTCCTGGTTGTGCCGCAGTGTGGCCGCGAACGACTCGGTGTCGGCCAGGTACAGGTAGCCGAAGTGATCGACCGGGATGTTCGGCACCTCGGGGTCGTCGCCGAGATGGCTGCGGAAGTTCCTCACGAAGTCGGCGGCGAACTGCGAGATCCGGATGTTGACCTCGTTGGAGAACTGCTGGCGCATGCAGCTGTTCGTGTGCGCCGTGGACGTGAACTCGTAGGACGGGTCGCGTTCGACGACCAGGACCGAGCCGTCGAAGTCGGGATTCGCGGAGAGGAACCACGCCGCGGACGAGCCCATCACCGCGCCCCCGATGATGACGACGTCGTACCCGTCGCGGCCCGGCGGACGGTGGTTCATGTGCGGTATCCCTGCTTCCGGTCGTTCTCGTCGGCCGCCGGGTCGCGCTCCGCCGGGTCGCCGAAGCCGCCGCCACCGGGCAGCTCCATGACGAGCCGCCGATCGGCCGGCACCGTCTGCTTGCCCTTCGTCGCGAACGGCGTGCCGTCGTCCAGGTAGACGGCGCCGGGTGCGCCGTCCTCGCCGCCGGCTCGGCCGCGGGCCGGGTTCTCCACCCGATCGAACATCGCGGAGAACTCGAACAGGTAGCCGTCGGCCGGCCCGACCTCGATGACCTGACCGAGGCCGCCGCGTTGGCGGCCGGCGCCGCCGGAGTCCGGTCGGATCTCCTTGCGCCAGATCACGATCGGGCCGACCTGCTCGGTGGCCTCGGCCGACATCGTGCGGACGCCGGACGGGAACGCCGTGGCCGTCAGGCCGTCGAGACCGGGCCGGGCGCCCGTGCCGCCGCTGTTGAACATGAGGATCTCGACGGGCGGCTTGGGGTCATCGGCCGAGGCGCTGCGGGCCGAGGCCTGGAAGTTCCAGAGAGCGCCGGCACCTTCGGCCGGGATGCGGTCGGGTCGCGCCTCGGCGATCGCACCGAGACAGAGGTCGGTGACGAAATGCCCGATCACGTGACGCACGGCCACCGGGTCCGGGTGTTCGGCGTTGAGGATCACGCCAGGCGGTGCCGAGACGGTGAACGGTGCGAGCGACGCGAAGTTGTTGGGCAGCTCGGGAGCCAGCGCGACGAGCATCCCGTAGGTGAAGTACGCCTGGGCGTAGGTGAGGGGAACGTTCACGCCGAACGCGCTGGTGGGGGAGGTGCCGGTGAAGTCGGCATGCATCCCGCCGTCGGTGACCGTGATCGTGACGGCGAGGGTGAGGGTCGCGTCGTAGCCGTCCACCTGCATCTCATTGCGATAGGTCCCGTTCGGGACGTTGCGCAACGCCTCCAGCGTCGCCCGTTCGGTTCGCGCGAACACGAAGGTCGCCAGGTCGTCGAGATCGCTGAGACCGAACTCCTCGAGCATGGCGAGCAGCCGGCGGCGTCCGGTCTCGTTCGATGCGGCGAGGCCGTGGATGTCGCCGACGACCTGGTCCGCTTCGCGCACGTTCTGGCGGACGATCGTCACGAGGTCCTGATTCAGTTCGCCCCGGTCGACCCACTTGAGGATCGGGATCCGCAGCCCTTCCTCGTAGACCTCGCGTGCGTCGGGCCCGTAGCCCCGGCCGCCGATGTCGACGACGTGCGCCGTCGACGCGAAGAAGCCGATCAGCGTGTCGCCGACGAAGACCGGGGTGGCGACCGTGATGTCGTGGAGGTGGCCCGTGCCCTTCCACGGGTCGTTCGTGACGTAGACGTCGCCGGGGTGGATGCGCTCGGGGCCGATGTCGTTGATGAAGTGGGGGACCGCGGCGGCCATCGTGTTCACGTGGCCGGGGGTGCCCGTGACGGCTTGGGCGACCATCCGACCGCGGCGATCGAAGACGCCGGCCGAGAGATCGCCCGCCTCGCGCACGGAGGTGGAGAAGGCGGTGCGCACCAGGGTGAGCGCCTGCTCCTCGACGACCGAGACGAGGCGGTTCCACATCACCTGGTTGTGGAGCTCCCGTTGATCGCTCACGAAGCTCTCCTCGTGACGAGCAGCGAACCGTCCGGTTGCACCACGGCGACATGATGGCCGGCGAGCACCGTGGTCGTCTGCTGCTCGACGATGACCGCGGGGCCCTCGACGCGGGCGCCGACGGGCACCGCGTCGCGGTGCACGACCGCAGCCTCGCTGTCGACCCGTTCGGCCGGGTCGTAAATCGGTCGGGTGGCGGACACCGCGACCGCGGCGTCGGCATCGCTCGACAGGGCGACCGGGTCGGGAGCGTCCTCCACGGACGACACGCGCACGGCCCAGCTCACCGCCTCGATGGCCAGGTCGTCGATCGCCCGGCCGAAGAACTCGATGTACGCCTTCGTGAAGGCGGTGGCGAGCGCCTCGGCCGCGAACTCGTCGAACTCGCCGTCGCCGATCGCCACCGGGATCTCCCAGCCCTGGCCCTTGTAGCGCATGGCGACCTGGCGGGTGATCGTGACCGGGGCGTCGGTGCCGGCCCGCACGAAGTCGGTCGCCTCGGCGGCGAGCTCGGCGAGCATCTCGTTGGCGCCGGCCGCGTCGAAGTCCGAGGTGGTCGTGTAGAAGCTGCGGACCGCCTCGTAGCTGAAGGGCGCCCGCAGGAAGCCGATGGCGGACCCCACCCCGGCCCCGGACGGGACGATCAACTCGTCGAGGCCGAGCTTGTCCATGAGGCGGGCGGCGTGGAGCGGCGCACCGCCCCCGAACGCGATCATGGTGTAGCCGACGAGATCGCGGCCGTTCTCGACCGCGTGGACGCGCGCGGCGTTGGTCATGTTCTCGTCCACGACCTCCGCGATGCCGATCGCCGCGGTGTGGGTGTCGAGCCCGAGGGCCTGCCCGACGCCGTCGTCGATCGCCCGCGCCGCGTTGGTCGGCGAGAGGGTGATGTCGGTCGCCCCGAAGGTGTCCGGATGGAGCCGGCCGAGTTCGACGTTCGCATCCGTCACGGTCGCGTCCGTGCCACCGAGGTCGTACGCCGCCGGCCCCGGCTCGCTGCCGGCGCTGTGGGGGCCGATGCGGATCTGCCCGAGGGCGTCGACGCTGGCGATGGATCCCCCGCCCGCGCCGATCTCGATCATCTCGATCACGGGGATCGAGATGGGCATGCCCGATCCCTTCTTGAACCGGGCCGACCGGTCGACCTCGAAGGTCTTCGCCGTCTGCGGCGTGTAGTCCTCGATCAGGCTGATCTTCGCCGTGGTGCCGCCCATGTCGTAGGAGAGCACGCGGTCGCGGCCGCAGCGATGGGCGAGGTCGGCCGCGAAGATCGCGCCGCCCGCCGGACCGGACTCCACGAGGCGCACCGGGAAGGCCGCGGCCGACTCGACCGACATCAGGCCGCCGCCGGAGTGGATCAGGTAGAGCGGCGCCGTCGCGCCGCGGGCTGCCAGCTCGTCGCGCAACCGGACGAGATACGAGGCCATGAGGGGCTGGACGTAGGCGTTCGCGCAGACGGTGTTGAAGCGCTCGTACTCCCGCATCTGGGGAGACACCTCGCTGGAGATCGACACGGCGATGTCCGCCAGCTCGGTGAGGAGGAGATCCCGGAAGCGCTCCTCGTGGGCGGCGTTGCGGTAGGCGTGGATGAACCCGACGGCGACGGACTCGTAGCCGCCGGCGCCGATGGTCGCGATCACCGCACGGGCCTCGTTCTCGTCGAAGGGCAGCAGGATCTCGCCGCGGGCGTTGAGCCGTTCGGTGACCGTGAGCCGATCCTTGCGTTCGATGAGCGGCGCGGGAAGCACGATGTCGAGGTCGTACTGCTCGAACCGGCTCTCGGTGCGGGTCTCGATCACGTCGCGGAAGCCGGCGGTCGTGACGAGCGCGGTGCGGGCGCCCCGCCGCTCGATGAGCGCATTGGTCGCGAGCGTCGTGCCGTGGATGATCTGATCGACCTCGGCGAGGTCGACGCCGACCTCCGCCGCGACCTGGCCGATGCCGTCGAGGATGCCTCGCTCCGGCGCGTCGTGCGTCGTCAGCACCTTGGTGGAGTGGAGGCTCCCGTCGGCGCGTTCGATCACGATGTCGGTGAATGTCCCTCCGACGTCGGCGCCGATGCGTGCGCCCATGGTCTACAGGTCCTCGATCGCGGGAAACTCGGACGGCGGCTTGATGTCGACGGTCGCCGACCGCTGCTGGGCGAGCATGCCGCCGTCGATCTTGATGACGTCACCGGTGATGTAGGAGGCGTCGTCCGAGGCGAGGAACAGGGCGGCGCCGGTCATGTCGGACGGCTCGCCGATCCGCCCGAGCGGCACGTTCTCGCCCCGGTGGACGCGGTCCTCGACCGAGAGACCGCTGGTGTCGATCGATCCCGGCATGAGCGCGTTGACCCGGATGTTGTACGGGCCGAGGTCGAGCGCCATCGCCCGGGTGAGCGCCTCGATGCCGCCCTTGGTCGCGTCGTAGGCGGTGAAGCTGCGATGGGCGCGGGTGGCGCCGCCGGAGGACATGTTGAGGATGACGCCACCGCCGTTCTTCGCCATCACCCGAGCAGCGCGGTGCGACGTGAGGAAGTGACCGGTGAGGTTCACGTCGACGATGCGGCGCCACCAGGCTTCGTCGGCCTCGAAGAAGTGCAGCATCGGGCTGACGAGGCCGGCGTTGTTGACGAGGACGTCGATGGTGCCGAACTCGGCGATGAACGCGTCGAACATCGTCTCGACCGCGGCGCCGTCGGACACATCGGCGGCGAGGGCGAGGGCGGTGCCGCCACCGTCGTTGATCGCCGCGGCGGTCGCGTCGGCGTCGGCTGCGTCGACATCGTTCACGCCGACCCGACAACCGACGCCGGCGAAGCGCTGGGCGAGGGCGCGGCCGATGCCCTTGCCCGCGCCGGTGACCAGCACCGCCTTGCCGTCGAGTGATTCGTATCCGGTTGTCATGAGCGTCCTCTCAGAGATCGTGCAGGTCTCGCTTGACCGTGTCGAGCGCGTCGTCGTCGCGGCGGTAGTAGACCCAGCCCTGGCGGGGGGTCGCGATGATGAGTCCGGCGTCGGTGAGCACCTTCAGGTGGCGACTCGCCGCGGGCTGGCTGACGCCGAGTTTGTCGGCGATGAACTGGTTGCAGGCGCCGTCGACGATCGGATCGCCGTGTTCCTGGGGCGGAAAGTGGGCGACCGGATCCTTCAACCATTCGAGGATCTGGAGGCGGCGGGCGCTCGCGAGCGCCTTCAGCGTCGCTTCGAGGTCGCGGTCGGTGTCGGCCAGCGCGGGCATAGCCATATAACTAATATGTTATGTCCCGCGCGTCAACCTCCCGCTTCCCCCCGAGGATGTGCTGTGATGCGGCGATGCCCGCGAACGATGGCCCGTGGATCGAGACCGTGCCGGACGACCGGTGGGACGGCGACCTCGCCCCGCTCCGCGAACAGGTCGTCGATCGCGACCACGACCGCGTCGATCACATCATGGCGATTCATTCCCTCAACCCGCGTGGTCTTGCGGCGCACAGCGGGCTCTACACATCGGCGATGGCGGGGACGGGGTCGCTCCGCAAGGTCGAGCGCGAGTTGATCGCGCTCGTCGTCAGCCTGGAGAACGAATGTCACTATTGAATCGTCCACCATCGGCGCGGTCTGCGCCGGCTGCTCAAGGACGACGAGCTGCTCGCCGCGGTCGAGGCGGACTGGCGAACCGCGGACCTCTCGGAGGCCCGCCGGGCGATGCTCGCGTACGCGGTGAAGCTCACCGTGACGCCGGGGGCGATGGTCGAGGCGGATGTGGTTGCGTTGCGTGACGTCGGCTTCTCGGATCGCGACATCCTCGACATCGTGGAGGTCACGGCCTACTACGCGTACGCGAACCGCATCGCGGACGGTCTCGGCGTGCCGACCGAAGCCTGGATCCCCGAATGACCGCGCCGGTGTTCCTCGACGATGGCGCCGTCGCCGCGGCGCTGCCGTGGGACGCGCTCATCGGCGCGGTCGAGGACGCCGTCACCCACCCGGACGGTGCGTCGCCGACGCGGACGGTCCACACGGTCCCGGTGCCGGGCGCCGCCGATGGGGCGTTCCTGCTGAAGCCGGCGTGGATCATCGGTGACGTCATCGCCTTGAAGGCGGTCACCGTCTATCCCGACAACGGCGCGCAGGGCCTGCCGACGGTGCAGGCGGGCGTGCTGCTGTTCGACGCGGCGACCGGATCGCTGCTCGGCGCGTGCGCGGGCAACGAGCTCACGACGCGGCGCACGGCCGCCGCCAGCGCGGCAGCGGCGAAACGGCTGGCTCGGCCCGATGCGCGCCGCCTGCTCGTCGTGGGATCGGGCGCGCTCGCCCCGATGGCCGCCCAGGCCCACGCCGCCGTCCGGGACTACGAACGGATCGAGATATGGGGCCGCCGGGCCGACGCCGCGGCCGCGGTGGTCGAGGAGCTCGTCGCCGCGGGCTACCCGGCCGTCGTGGCCGGCGAGCTCGATGCCGCGGTCGCGACCGCCGATGTCATCAGCGCCGTCACGGGATCCCGCGAGCCGCTGATCCGTGGTGACCTGCTGCAGCCGGGCGCCCATGTCGACCTCGTCGGGGCGTTCAACGCCGAGATGCGCGAGTCGGACGATGCCGTCGTCGTGCGGGGCTCGCTGTTCGTGGACACCCGCGACGACGCCATCCTGGCCGGCGACCTGGCGCAGCCCCTTGCATCCGGGGTGATCACCACGGATGCGATCCAGGCCGATCTCGCCGACCTCGTGCGCGGTACCCATCCCGGACGACGGTCGGACGACGAGATCACCGTGTTCAAGTCCGTCGGCCTCGCCCTGGAGGACGTCGCCGCCGCCAAGCTCGCGTTCGGCGAGCGGTAGCGGCGAGGTGAAGCGGGGGTCAGACCCCAGGTGAAGCGGGGGTGAGGGTGCCGTCGGGGGACAGGGTCGCGGTGGTTGCGGCGGCGATGGTGGGGTAGTCGGCCTCGGTGACGAGGACGATCGGGACGGGGCGGCCGTAGAGCTCGTCGGCGACGATCGATCCGGTGGCGAGGATCTCGTCGGCGTCGATCATGACGATCGCGGCGGGGGCGGTGCCGAGCCGCGCCATCTCGGCGAGCACGGTGCTCGCCGAGCTCGATCCCCGTCCGCTGCGCATCACCAGGATCGTGTCCGTCACGCAGGCGCCGATTTGCGGGTGGTGCTCGTCGATCACGCGACCGTCCTCGGCGCAGAGTCCGCCCCAGAAGCTCACCGGCTCGTCGAGGGCGAGCACGGCGCCGGATGCCTCGCCGGCGACCACGACCCGGTGGGGGCGAACGGTCACGCGTCGGCCCACATCTCGTCGCGGAACACGAGCCGGCCGGTGACGGCGGAGTCGGCGCAGTCGTCGACGCTGCCGAACACCACATCGATGCCCAGGTTCCCGGGCGCGTAGTGCGCCCACTTCGCCGAGTCGGTCATGGCGTAGGTGCGGACGTCCGCCATGATCGGCGTGATGTAGGTGCACGTGTCGGTGACGATCTGCACGCCGGCCTGCTCCAGCTCGGCCTGCCAGCCCCGCAGCGAGATCTCGTGGAGGACATCGCGGCCGGTGTTGACGAAGCACTCGACGTCGGGTGACACGACCCGCCCGGCGAGGGCATCGCGCAGGCGACCGAACTCGGTCACGGAGTAGTGCGGTGTGCCGAGCGAGACCGCGCCGAGCGGGCCGGACGTGTCCACCGTGGTGCTCAGCGCGTCGCGCGCGGCGCGCAGGTCGGCGGGCGTGATGTCGACGGTCGCCGTCGGCGGACGTCCGCCGAGCGCGGCCTCGAGGGTGGGTGCCTCCGGCGTGATGCCGACGGCGTGGAAGAGCCCGACGGCGCCGGTCGACGCGGCCGCCGCGCCGAGCGCCTTCAGCCGGTGCTCGGGCACCTCCGGCGGCAGACCGACGATCACCGGGACGCGCGCACCGGCCCGGTGCCCGACGAGGGAGCCGAGCACCGGCGCGAGCGCGTCGTGGTGCAGCAGTTCGTCGCGGACGCCGACGAGCCGGAACACGATCTCGCCCCGTCGGTTGGCGTCCAGGTGCAGGCCGGCGGCCGGGGCGCGCCCCGTGATCGCCGAGCAGATGTCGATGAAGTCGCCGTAGCGATGGGTGCGGGCGCCGAGCACGGAGTTGGCGAACACGATGGCGTTCGACTCGGCCCAGGCGACGTGCTGGCCGAACGCCGGGCGGTCCTCGAGCTGGTAGGGCGCGCACGTCCACGTCGGCCGGCAGCCCATGTCCTCGTAGAGGGTCATCAGTGCCCGGCTGTCGTCGGCCGCGTCGGCGTCGCCCCGGTAGAGGTCCGGATGGAGGAGGTCGAGCGACGACACGTTGAGGGTGGTGGGCACACACACCTGCGCGCCCCCGGCCGCCAGTGCCCGCGCGAAGTCGAGACCGGCCTGGCCGAGGTACAGACAACTGTCGATGTGGGCACCCTCGATCGAGAGCAGTTCGGCCGCCTCCATCGTGTCCGCGACGCGGGTCACCACCCGCATGGCCATTGCCGTGGCGTCGCCGCGCTCACCGGCGAGCATCGCCTGATCGGCGTCCGTCAGGGTGAGTCGCATCGGCGTCACCGTAGTATTCGCCACCGTGACCACGGAGCCGACGCTGGCTGACGACGAGGCGCGCCTCGTCGAGATCTCCACCGACCTGCTCGCCCGCGTGCGGGCCGCGGCGCCGCGCTGGTTGCGTGCTCGTGCGGTCGCCCTCTGCGCCGCGGCCGGCGTCGCCGCCGATGGGGTCGACGCTGCCGTGTCCGATGTGCTGGCGTTGCTCGACCCCGAGCTGGAGCGCATCCTGCTGGCCGACCCGGACGCCGGGGCCGGGAGCCCGCTCGCCGCCATCCGGGCATCGACCCGACCACTGACCGAACACCTGCGCGCGGTCGGCGTGCCCCCCGTGATCCGCGACGCGTTCGCGCAGGAGAACTTCCGCGACGACGTCTACGACTTCGGCCCGGCCGCGTTCGCCGACATCGACGAGTCGTTGCACGAGCCGGGCCTGCTGTGGGGCGCGGCGCGGGCCCATGTGCACCTCCGGCGCCGGCGCGAGGCCGCCACGTGAGCGGGCTCGTCGTGCTCACCCGCGACCTCATGGACGGCGGGCGCTTCCGCTCCGCCGCGCCGGAGGTCACGGTGGTGCGCGACGAGGGCGACGTCGCGCTCGGCGCCGCGGACCTCATCGTCGTCGACCTCGCCCTCGGCGCCGATCTCGGCGCCCTGGTCGCGCTCGGTCCGCCCGTCGTCGCCTACGGCGCCCATGTCGACACCGACGCGCTCGACGGCGCGCTCGCCGCCGGCTGTGTCGACGCCGTGCCCCGGTCGCGGATCTTCCGGCGCGCCGGAGAACTGCTCGACTGACCCGTCGCTAGGCTGCTGCCTCGTGTCCGACCGACCTCCCTTTCCCGACGTGTTGGCCTCGGTCGCCGACGTCGAAGGGTGGATGACCGACGACCAGGCCGCGCGTCTCTATGAGCGGGCCGCGGATCTCGGCGCCGGCACCCGCATCGTGGAGATCGGCAGCTTTCGGGCCCGGTCCCTGATCGTGCTCGCCTCGGCCGCAGAGGACGGGGTCGAGATCGTGTCGATCGACCCCCACGCCGGCAGCGATCGCGGTCCCCAGGAGATCGAAGCGGATCAGGAACGCGGCGACGACGACCACAGCGTCTACAACGCGAACCTCACGCGGGCCGGCGTGCGCGACCGGGTCGACCATGTCCGCAAGATGAGTGACGAAGCCCTCGCCGACGTGGACGGTGAGATCGACCTGCTCTACATCGACGGGGCCCACCGCTTCGGGCCGGCGCGGGCCGACATCGTGGACTGGGGCGACCGGGTCTCGGGCGGCGGGGTGCTGCTCATCCACGATTCGTTCAGCTCGATCGGGGTCACCCTCGCCCTGCTGTCCACGCGGTTCCTGTCCGGCGAGTGGCGCTACGTCGGCCGGTCACAGTCGATGGCGGAGTACCGCCGCGAGCGCCTCGGTGGTGGCGAACGGATCACGAATCTGCTCCGCCAGATCGTCCAGCTGCCCTGGTTCGTCCGCAACGTGATCATCAAGGTCCTGCTGACGGCAAAGCTGTATCCGCTGACGCGGATCTTGGGCCACACCACCCGCGACTGGCCGTACTGAGCCCGGCCGAAGAAACAGACGCATCAGGTTCCCGAAACAATCCGGAAACAGTCGATCCGTACGTTGACCCCCGTTCGTTCGCGGATACACCGCGATCACGGGGAGGGAACACGAATGGAAGGCAACACCGCCTGGATGTTGATGAGCACGGCGCTCGTGCTGTTCATGGTGCCGGGACTCGCGTTGTTCTACGGCGGCATGGTCCGCTCGAAGAACGTGCTCAACATGCTCAACATGAACACCTACTGCCTCGGCATCGTGCCGCTGCTGTGGGTGCTGTTCACCTTCTCGCTGGGCAACAGCGGCGACGGTGAGGGCCTCGAGGCCATCATCGGCAACTTCGACGCCGCCGGCCTGAAGGACCTGACCGGCAATCCCGAAGCGCTCATCGGCGTGGCGTTCTTCATGACGTTCGCGGCCATCACCCCGGCGCTCATCTCCGGCGCGGTGGCCGACCGCATGAAGTTCTCGGCCTGGGCGATCTTCGTCCCCCTCTGGTCGATCCTCGTCTACACGCCGGTGACCTACTGGGTGTACACCGGCTGGCACCACAGCAAGCTCGACCCGGCCGCCATCGACTTCGCCGGCGGCACCGCCATCCACATCAACGCCGGTGTCGCATCGCTGGCCCTCGTGCTGGTCCTCGGCAAGCGCAAGGGCTGGCCCGACACCGCGATGCCGCCCCACAACCTCACGTTCGTCATGCTCGGTGCGGGCATCCTCTGGTTCGGCTGGTTCGGTTTCAACGCCGGCTCGGCCGGTGCGGCCGACGGTGTCGCGGTGCAGGCACTGCTCAACACGTTCGTGGCGGCTTCGGCCGGCATGATCGCCTGGCTGCTCATCGAGAAGGTGCGCGACGGCCACGCGACGACGCTGGGCGGTGCCTCGGGTGTCGTTGCCGGCCTCGTGGCCATCACGCCGGCGGCCGGCTATGTCGGCGGGCTCTCGCCGATCATCTTCGGTGCCGTCGCCTCCGTGTGCTGCTACTTCGCCATCCAGCTCAAGACCGCATACGGCTACGACGACTCGCTCGACGTCGTCGGCATCCACATGGTCGGCGGCATCGTCGGTGGCGTGCTGCTCGGCTTCTTCGCCGACTCGCGGATCAACGGTGTCGACGGGGTGTTCTTCGGGGACAGCGCCCTGGTCCTCAGTCAGGTGATCGCGATCGTGTCGGTGATGGCGTTCTCGTTCGCCGTCACCTACGCCATCGCGAAGGTGCTCGACTCGGTCATGGGCCTCCGGGCGTCGGACGAGGACGAGATCACCGGCCTCGACCAGACCCAACACGCCGAAACCGCCTACCTCGACTGAGAAAGTACGCCGGGGTCAGACCCCCGTACCTTCTCGAGAATGCACGGGGCTCTGAGAAAGTACGGGGGTCTGACCCCCGTACTTTCTCGTTGTCGGGCTGATGTAATGGAACTGCCATGAACGCCATCCCTGCCACGTCGGCGGTTCTCGCCGACTCGTCCCTCGTCGGCACCGGGCTGTCGCGCGCCTACACCGCCGAGATCGACGCGTGGCTGCAGGATGTCGTCGGCGGCGTCGGCGAGATGGAGGGCGTTGCCCTGGCGGCGGTCGGTGGCTACGGGCGCGGCGATCTCAGCATGGGGTCGGACCTCGATCTGCTGCTCATCCACAACGACTCGGGCCACGTCGCCGAGGTGGCGGAGCGCATCTGGTACCCGATCTGGGACACCGGCATGAAGCTCGGCCACGCCGTGCGCACCGTGGACGAGGCCCTCGATCTCGCGTCGTCCGATCTCGACACGGCCACTTCCCTGCTCGACATCCGACTGATCGGCGGCGATCCCCGGCTCGTCGAGGAGCTCGCCACGAAGTCCCGTGCCCAGTGGCACGACAACGCCGACCGGATGCTCACCCTGATCGCCGAGGGGACGAAGCAGCGCCACGCGGAGGCGGGCGAGGTCGCGTTCCTCCTCGAGCCCGATCTCAAGCTCTCGCGCGGTGGTCTGCGCGACGTCCACGCCCTGCACTGGATCGACCTGGCCGACGACGGGCTCATGGAGGAGTCCGAACGCCAGGGCCTCGTCGGTCCCCACGACACGATTCTCTCGGCCCGCGTCGAGCTCCACCGTTCGACCGGGCGCCACTCGAACGTGCTGCTCCTGCAGGACCAGGACGACGTCGCGGCCGCTCTCGGCTACGGCGATGCCGACGATCTCATGGCCGACGTCTCCCAAGCGGCCCGCACGGTCGCGTGGATCACCGACGCCGTCCTCCACCGGATGCATCTGCGCAGCAACCGCCGCCGCTGGCGCTCGAAGGTGCGGGAGATGGGCCACGGCATCCGCATCGTCGACGAGACACTCCACCTCGTGGAGGACGCTCCGGTCGCGACCGACCCGGTCCTGCCGTTGCGGGTCGCCCACATCGCCGCGCGCGAGGACGTGTTCATCGAGCGGTCCGTGCTCGACCGCCTCGCCGACAACTCCCCGCACCTGCCGGATCCCTGGCCGGACGAGGCCCGTGAGGTGCTCGTCGACCTGTTGCTGCTCGGCTTCGAATCGATCCGCACGCTCGAAGCGCTCGACCAGGTCGACCTGCTCTCGCGCCTGTTGCCGGAGTGGGCGCCGAACCGCAGCCGTCCCCAGCGCAACGCCTACCACCGCTACACCGTGGACCGGCACCTCATGGAGGCTGCCGCGGAGGCCGCCAGCATCGCCGATCGCGTCGAACGCCCGGACCTGCTGGTCCTCGGTGGGCTCTTCCACGACATCGGCAAGGGGTATCCGGGCGACCACTCCGAGGTGGGCGTCGACCTCGTGCGTCGCATCGCCCAACGCATGGGCTATCCGCCGGCCGACGTCGAGGTGCTCGCCGCGCTCGTCCGTCATCACCTGCTCCTGCCCGATGTCGCCTCGCGGCGCGACCTGGAGGACGAGGACACGATCCGCTTCGTCGCCGAGGAGATCGAGTCGGTCACCACCCTCGAGCTGCTCGGCGCACTCACCGAAGCGGACTCGATCGCCACGAGCCAGTCCGCCTGGAACGGCTGGAAGGCCGAGCTGGTCAGGGACCTCGTCACCCGCACGAGTCACTATCTGCAGAGCGGCGGCAACGTCGTGCCGTCCGCCTTCCCGTCGCCGGACCTGCTCGACCGGCTGCTCGCGGGGGAGGAGAACGTCGAGCTGCGCGGTCACGAGCTCACCGTGATGACCGAGGACCGCCGTGGCACCTTCTCCCGCGTCGCCGGGGCGCTCGCCCTCCACGGCGTCGACATCCTCGAGGCGCAGCTCCACACCGAAGGCGGCCGCGCCCTCGAGGTGCTGCGGGTCGGCGGTGGCATCGGGCTCGACGAACGTCCCAAGCAGGTGGAGGAGGACGTGCGCCGTGCCCTGCGCGGTCGCCTCGCCGTCCGAGCCCGCCTGATCCAGCGGGCCCGCAACTATCGGTATCAGAAGGTGACCACCGCCCGGCTCAGCGACCCGCAGGTGATCCTCGACAACGAACTGTCGTCGACCTACACGGTGCTCGAGGTGCGCGGCCCGGACTCCATCGGCCTGCTCTACCGGATCACCCGGGCGATCGCGGATCTCGACCTCGACATCTACACGGCCAAGGTGCAGACCCTCGGCGACGACGTGGTCGACTCGTTCTACGTCCTCGACCCGAACGGCGAGAAGATCGTCGAGGACAGCTATCAGCGCGAGATCGAGCTCGCGATCCTGACTGCGATCGCCGCCGACGCCTGAGGGCGTTCCGACCGGTCAGTTGACGATGCCGGAGCTCGTGACAACGAGCTCACAGCCATCGAAGTCGACGATCGCGGAGAAGCCGGTCGGCGTCTGCGCCGTGGAGATCTCGTCGGGCACGAAGATGGAGAGGACCCCTCGATCGGCGAAGGGCGAATCGGCCTCCAGCGGAGTGACCGTGACCGGCTGCGTCACGTCGGTGAATCGGCCGATCTCGATGGCCGGGGAACGCCAGTCGGGAAGGTTGCCCTGCATCATCACCCGGACGTCATCGGCTGCTCGCCAATCGGTCCAGACCCAGACCGTCATGGTGAGACCGTTGTCGAGTGCGATCTCCGTGGACGACAGCACGTCCCCCGGGCCGCTGCCGCCGCCGAGGCCGCACGGGTGGCGGTCCGGGAACGTCGCGCTGACCTCACGATCGACGGTGGTTGGCGCGCCTTCGGTGAGGCCGGGCTCGGGCCCGGGATGGATCAGGCCGAGGTCGAGCGCGACGTAGATCGGTGGACCGCCGGACTGTTGACACGCGATGTCCTGGTAGGCAACGGCCCGACGACACCAGCCGTCGGCGAGGTCGGTGCCCGGTTCGACGGACAGTTGCCGGAGGGTCCGGACGACCTCGTCGCCGGTCTGGAGGTCGTACGAGACGAGCTCGATCGACCGTTCACCCGTCGGCGTGACCCTCGCGTCGTAGGCCGTGGCGATGTCGCCCCGCGTCCACAGCAGGCCTGGTTCCTCGATCGACGGCTCCGTACGCCAGAGCGGGTCGCCATCGTGGTCGATCACCTCGATCCAGGTCTCACCGCCGAGTCCCATCGCCATGGCGATGGCGCCGTCGGCGAAACGCACGGCGCTCGCCCCGACCTCCCAACTTCCGGCTGCGGTGAGGCGCTCGACGTCTCCGGTCGCGAGATCGACGATCAGCAGGTCGTCCACCCAGTCCTCGATGGTCGCGCCGGTCTGCTTCGTCACGAGCGCCTTCGCCACGCCGTCGACCAGCGCAACGTCGCGCAGCTGGGTCTGGCGGAACCCGTCGCCGAGATCGATGACGTAGCTGCCGGCCTCGTGCCACACGGTGATCGGCGGCGCGCTGTGGCTTTCGTCGTCCGCCTCGTGCACGACGTAGCCGCCGACGTAGAACGCGAGTTGCGTCGGCCCCACGAGCATCCGGTCGACTCGGTTGCTGTGCAGGTCGCGGAACTCCACGCCCTCGCTGGTGCCGGCCACGAGGTCGTAGGTCGCCGCCGGGTCGGGCGCCTCGACGTCGAGGCGCTCGCCATCGGTGGGCGGTGGCGTCGGTCCGGTCGAGCCGATCCATTCCGCGCTGGCCAGGATGTCGGCGAGATGGTCGGCATCGCCCCCGATCACGATCTGGTCCCACGCCTCGTCGTGCTGGAGAACCGGCGCGGGGGTGGGGACGATCGCGCCGCTCACCGCGAACGTTCCGAATTCGAGCTCGATCGCATCGCGGGTGGTGACGAGGGTGGCGGTGCTCCCCAGGACGGTCGTGTCGCCGATGTCGACCTCGTCCTCGGTGACGCCGAGACTGTCGAGGAACGGGCCGACGTCCGTGCTGGGGAGGACGTCGACCGCCACCCAGCCGTCGTCTCCGCCCCACGTGCGGCCGTCCTCGATCGGCTCCCAGTGGGCGGGGATCTCGATGCGCACCCCGAAGTCGACCGCGTCGACGGTCGTCGTCTCGGCCTGGGCCGGCTCCTCCGGTGGCAGCCACCGGATCGACTCCACGATCGCGTCGATGTGCGCCGGCGTGCCCGTGATCCAGAGCGGGAAGTGGAGCACGTCGCGAGTCGTGAGATTCGGGCGGTCGACCTCGATCGTGACATTGCCGGCTGCATCGACACGCCGCCGTCCCGTTTCGCCGTCGACGGTCACCGCGTCGAAGGTGGCGTCCCCGGACGGTGGCCGGAGTTCGAGTTCGACGTAGCCGTCGTCGCCCTCTGCCTGGAACGTATCTTCCCCGACGGATGGCACCCACGAGGCGGGCACGTCCAGCTCCACACCCAACGAGGAGATCGTCAGATGCTGCAGCATCGCGACCTCGTCGTTGCGGTCGTCGGCGCGCACGTCCGGCCCATCATCGCCGAATGCCGCGAACCCGATGCCGGCGATCGCCACGAGCGCTGCAGCAACGGCCGCGTAACCCCAGCGCGGCGCGCGCCGCGCGGGGGCCGACATCGCGTCGGCAGCTCTCGTCACCGGTGTCCGGTCGGCGCGCCGCTCGGCGAGGTGGCGCAGTTGGTCGTCGAGGTCACCCATCGGTCATCACTCCCAAGCTCGTTCGCAGTTTGTGCAGGGCTCGGTTGACCTGGGTCGAGATGGTCGACGCGGAGACGCCGAGGGCGTCGGCGGCTTCGGTGTGTGTCCACCCGCAGGCCGTCACCAACCACACCGCCCGGGCCTGACCGGCCGGGAGTGCGGCGAGCGCGTCGGGGAGGCCCGGCTCGACGTCGGGAAGATCGTTCTCCCCTGACCACGGCAGCCAACCCTGCTTGCGACGACGGGCGCTGGACTGCGCCACCCGGTAGAGGTAGCCGGCGGGACGTTCCATCGCGAGCACCCGATCCCGGTTCTCCCAGGCGTATGCGAGCGCGGCGGCGACGGCATCGGCCACCGTGCCGTCCGCGAGATGACCCGCGAGGGCGCGGCGCAGCTGTGGTTCGACCTCGAGCACGAACTGCTCGAATCCCTTGCTGTCGCCGGCTGCGTCCATCGTCACCCGTCTAACCGATTCGACGCCGATCCGCGCTACAGCGTTCCCCGGAATGCGGCGCCCCGGAGCCGGACGCCGCGGTTATCGCTCGAGTTCCGCGGCGTGTTCGACCACGTGCCCGCCCCCGGCGTGCTTCGCCTCGTACATGGCGTGATCGGCCCGGCGCAGCACCTTGTCGGCCGAGTCGCCGCTGCTGAAGGTGGTCACGCCGATGCTTGCGGCGGGGCAGAGCTCGAATGACGCCCAGCGCCACGGATGCGTCAGGTTGGCCATCAGCTTCGCGGTGAACGCCCCGCTGCCCGTCGCCGGATTGACCTCGGGGAGCAGGATGACGAACTCGTCGCCGCCGATCCGGGCGGGAGTGTCGATCGAGCGGGTGACGGCGTTGATCCGTTCGGCGATCTCGCACAGGAAGCGGTCGCCGACGCCGTGCCCGTAGGTGTCGTTCACCATCTTCATGCCGTCGATGTCCACGAAGACGACCGCGCCGGTGGCCCCGGATCGATCGGCGCGGGCCAGCGCCGCCCCGAGCTCTCGATCGAAGGCCATGCGGTTCGCGAGACCGGTGAGCGTGTCCGTGTTGGCGAGCCGGTCGAGCTCGCGGGCCTGATGGTCGTGGGACCGACGGGTGAACACACCGAAGACGAGCACCGAGCCCAACACGCCGATGCGCACGACCAGCGTCGCGATGTTCGAGATCTCACGGGGCTCCGGTGCCGGCCCGAGCGTGGTCATGATCACGAGGACGATGCTGGGCACCCCCCACAGGACCGCCTGGCGGGCACCGAGCGTGTACGCGGTCGTGAGCAGCAGCAGGAGCGGGAAGTAGACGGCGATCACCGGGGTGATGTCCATCTGGAACACGGCGAGCGCGACGAGGGAGAGCACGATGGCGTTCAGGATGTGGAGGCACTGCTCGAAACCTTCGCCGCCGCGCTCCATCGCGACGACAGCGAACGCGAGGATGACGACCGCAGCGGCGCCGCCGAAGGCGATCAGCCAGAGCCCCATCGTCAGGGGCACGCCGACCGCCATCACCGAGGTCACGGGGATCGCCAACCGCAACGGGATGCGGGCCCGTTGGATCATGCGGGCCCGATGCGCGGCCTCGTAGCTTGCGGACATCCCCTCCCATCGGTCGTCGGGTCTCCGGACTGAGCGTAGGGTTCGAGCTGTGACCGATTCCCCTGCGCCTCGCCGCGCCACGGAGCGCGAGCTGTTGCGCTGGGCCGAGACCCTGTCGGCCACGGCTCGCACCGGGCTTGGCTTCACCGACAATCTCTACGAGCGCGAGCGCTTCGAGGAAGTACTCGCGGTTGCGGCCGACATCCGGTCCCATGTCGAGGGCGGGTTCCATCCCGAGGAACAGGTCCAGGAGTGGCTCGACCGGGTCGGCTCCGGCGTGGCGGGTTACGTCACGCCGAAGATCACGGTCGGCGCCGTGGTCGGTAACGACGACGGCGAGCTCCTGATGATCCAGCGGGCCGACTCGGGTGTGTGGCTCTACCCGACCGGCTGGGCCGACGTGGGCTACTCGCCGGCGGAGGTCGTCGTGAAGGAGGTCTGGGAGGAGACCGGGATCGAGTGCGAGGTCGTCCGTCCGATCGCCATCCTCGACGGCCAGCGTCGCGGCTTCACCCGCATTCCCCTCGTCTCCCTCGTGTTCCACTGCCGGATGACCGGCGGGGAACTCACCCCCCACCCGCTCGAGTGTCGCGATGTCGGATGGTTCCGCCGCGACGCCTTGCCCGAACCCGTCGCCAACGCGGACCTGTGGGCGGATCAGGCATTCGCCGCGATCCGCGGCGACGATCTGGCCGTACAGTTCGACCGTCCCCGCACGCCCCCGTGGCGGGGTGAACCTGGAGATCACGAGTGACCACGCCCACTGCGTACGAACCCGTCACATCGACCGTCGACCACGGCACCACCCGCGATGGCCTCGTGCAGTTGCGTCGTCGCTGGCAGCCGAGCGGCGAGGCGAAGGCCGCGGTCCTGTTGCTGCACGGCATTGCGGAGCACAGCGGCCGCTACGAACACGTCGGACGGCGCATGGCCGACGCCGGCTACGACGTCGTCGCCATCGACCATCGCGGCTACGGCCGCAGCGGTGGTCGGCGCGGTCACTGTGACCGCTGGTCCCAGTTCACCGACGACGTCGAGGACCACATGACCGAGCTGAGCGCTCTCGGGATCCCCACGGTGCTTCTCGGCCACTCGATGGGCGGTCTCATGGCGACCCGCTATGTGGTCGACCAGCGGACGCAGCCCGATCTGCTCGTGCTGTCCGGTCCCGCGCTCGGCGCCGAGATCCCGACCCATCTGCGGGTCGCGGCGCCGCTCATCGGTCGGATCATGCCGACGATCGAGATCAAGGAGCCCGGCGACCCGGCGCTGTTGTCGACCGACGAGACGGTCGGCGAGGTCTTCTATGCGGATCCGTACCGCGTGCCGTTCCCCACGGCCCGTCTCGGGTGGGAGCTGATGAAGGCGATCCAGGAGGCCCGCGAGGGCATCGCCAACGTCACCATGCCCACGCTCGTCCAGCACGGCGCCGATGACCGACTCGTCCCCGTCGAGGCCTCCGAGATCTTCGAGACCCTCGACAACGTCACCCGGATCGTCTACCCGGGCCTGCGCCACGAGATCTACAACGAGCCCTCTCGCATGACGATCATCGACGAGATGATCACCTGGGTCGACACCCACCTCCCCCGTTCTGGGTGAACGGGGGCGCGGATTTCGACCGTATGTTCACCCAGAACGCAAGGGGGTGAGGTGCTGACGCGTCACTCGTTGTTGGTCGACTCGTGCCGCTGACGCGTCACTCGTTGTCGCGGAGGAACTGTTCGACCTCGGCGAGGAGGGTCTCGGGGTCGTCGTCGAGTTCCTCTTCCTCGATGATCTCCTCGTCGCTCTCCTCGGCTTCGTCCCAGGCCTCTTCGAGGTCGGCGACATAGCCCGCGGTGTCCTCGTCCTCGGCGACGAGCTCATCGACCTGGCGTTCGTAGGTTGCGGCGGCGATCTCGAGATCGGTGGAGTACACGGAGGTGCTCATCACGTCGCACACCCGCTCGACCAGCGCGAGGGCGGCCTTGGGTGACGGGGCACCCGGCACGTAGGAGGGCACGGCGGCCCACACCGATGCGGTCGGGATCTCCGCCTCGCGACACATCGAGGACAGCACGCCGACGATGCCGGTCGGCCCCTCGTAGGTGGAGGGTTCGAGGTCGAGCTCGCGCCTCAGGCCCTCGTGCTCGGACGATCCGTAGACCTCGACCGGGCGGGAGTGGGGGACATCGGCCAGCAGTGCGCCGAGGGTGATGATCTGGCTGACGTCGAGGGCCCGGGCCGTGGCGAGCACCTGCTCACAGAACGTGCGCCAGCGCAGCTGCGGCTCGAGGCCGATCAGCACGATGGCGTCGCGTTTCGCGCCGGCGACCCGGCAGGCGCGGAACATGTTCGTCGGCCAGGTGAGCGAGCGCCGGCGTTCGTCGTCGAGCTGGACGAGCGGACGCGTGGTGCTGAAGTCGTAGAAGAACTCGGCGTCGATCTCGGCGAGCGCCGAGCTGTCCCAGCGATCGGCCAGATGACCGGCCGCGATGCTGGCGGCGTCGCCCGCATCGTTCCAGCCTTCGAAGGCCGTGATCAGGATGGGAGATCGCAGCTCGGGGACGTTGGCGAGCCAGCGGACATGCGCAGGGGATTCGGCGTGCGTCGACACGACGGCAACGCTATCGGCGCCGAGGGCTGGTCAGCGTCCTCTCGTGACGCGGTACGTGCCATCGACATTGCGGCTCACGACGACGCCCTCGTTGCTTTTTCGTAACTCATCGGCGGTCGCCCGGTCGACGCCGTTGGCGAGGACGTAGCCACTGCTCTGATCCTTGAGATTCACGGTGAAAACTCCTGTTGGGTCGCCCGTTGGGGGGAGAGCGCCCATCCCGCCGAAGACACGATAGCCGGTCTCCGGCCGCCTGTTCCGTCATCCAACTGACATCTTTCGAAAATCTTTCCCGGGCGCCCCCAAATGGGCACGACGGGAACGTGTCACTACTGTCGCGGCATGGACGAGCAGACCACGATCTTCATCGACAACGACCATGTCGCGGCCACGACCGGCGACCGCATCGAGGTGATCAATCCGGCGACGGAGCGGACGATCGGCAGCGTGCCGGATTGCGGCCCGGCGGACATCGACCGGGCGGTCGCCAGCTCCGTGGCGGCGTTCAACGGCGAGTGGCGACAGTGGACGCCCGACGAGCGGGTCGAGGCACTCAGCCGGTTCTCCCAGGCGATCCAGGGCCGGGCCCAGGAGTTCGCCGACGTGATCACCGCCGAGGTCGGCACGCCGACCACCCAGTCGATGATGATGCAGGTCTTCGCATCGACGATGGTGCTCGACCAGTACGTCAACGTCGGCAAGAACTATGCCTGGCAGGAACAGCGTCAGGGTTCGCTCGGTCAGCGGGTGCTGGTCAACAAGCAGCCGGTCGGCGTGTGTGCGGGCGTCGTGCCGTGGAACGTGCCGCTGTTCATCGCCGCCATGAAGCTCGGCCCGGTCATCGCGACCGGTTCGACGATGGTGCTCAAGACCGCACCGGAGACGCCCCTGCACGGCCACCTGATCGGGGAGTGCGCGGCGGAGGCGGGGCTACCGCCGGGAGTCGTCAACGTCGTGTCCGCCGACCGGGTCGGCAGCGAGTACCTCGTGCGTCACCCGGACATCGACAAGGTGAGCTTCACCGGGTCGGCGCTGACCGGGTCGATCGTCGCGTCGATCTGCGGCGAGCAGATCAAGCGGTGCACGCTCGAGCTCGGCGGGAAGTCCGCCGCGATCGTGTTGGACGACGTCGACCTCGACGCGGTCATGGGCGACCTCGTGATGTCCGGCATGCTCAACACGGGCCAGGCCTGCGGCGCGCAGACCCGCATCCTCGTGCCCAACACGCGCTACGACGAGATCACCGAGGCGCTCGGCGCGGCGGTCGCGGCGCTGCCCTACGGTGACCCGACGGATCCCGAGATCGTGCTCGGCCCGCTCGTCGCGAAGCGTCAGCACGACAAGGTCGCCGGCTACCTCCAGGCCGGCAAGGATGCCGGCGCGGTCGCGGTCACGGGCGGCAACCTCGCGTCCCAGTTCGAGACCGGCTTCTACGTCGAGCCGACCGTGTTCCGCGATGTCACGAACGACATGACCATCGCTCGCGAGGAGATCTTCGGGCCGGTGCTGTCGTGCATCGGCTACGACACCGTGGACGAGGCGATCGTGATCGCGAACGATTCGGACTACGGCCTCAGCGGTTCGGTGTGGACCCAGGATCTCGACCGGGCGGCCACGATCGCCGGCCAGATCCGCACCGGCGTGGTCGCCGTCAACAGCGCCGCGATCCTCGACATGGCCAGCCCGTTCGGCGGCTTCAAGAAGTCCGGCATCGGCCGCGAGCTCGGCCCCGAGGGCTTCGGCCCCTTCACCGAGATCCAGTCCGTCCTCCTCCCCGCCTAGTTGAGACGCCGGGGTCAGAGCCCCGTCCCACTTTCTTCGGCGAGATGGGACGGGACTCTGACCCCGGGTGTCTCAACTCTGGAGTTGGTCGGGTGGGGCGTAGCGGTAGACGTTGGTGTCGCGCTGGACGAAGCCGATGCGCTGGTAGAGGCGGTTGGCGGCTTCGCGTGACGGGCGCGAGGTGAGGTCCACGGTGATGGCGCCGTTGGCGAAGGCGTGCTCGATCGCCGCCTCGTTCAGGATGCGGCCCACGCCCTTGCCGCGGGCGGCTTCGTCGACGATGACGTCCTCGATCCACGCCCGGATGCCGGTGGGGATCCGGAACAGGATGAGCGTGAGCGTGCCGAGGATCCCGGTCTCGTCGCGGCACATGAACAGGATCGACGCGTCGGAGTCGATCATCTCCTGGAGTGCCTCGTTCGTCGGCGGCGGGTTCGACTTCGAGAGCTGGGGGACCAGGCGGTCCATCGCCTCGCGCAGTTCGTCCGTGACTTCCGTGGCGATGTAGGTGTCGACCATGGGCCGAGCGTAGAGGTCAGGAGCGCGGCGGTGGCGCCGACCAGGGCGCGTCCTCGAGATAGTCCGACGTCGGCTGTGGCTCCTCGAGGCGGTACCCGACGGGGAACCACAGATCGCCGATCGCGGCCGAGTAGTGGATCTCCCAGTCGTGCGCGGCGAGGAACGAGCGATCGTCGGCGGCGAACAGCGTCGCGTAGTGGGTGACGGCGGCGACGTAGGCGTCCGAATTGTTGTAGCCCCACAGCGCCCGGTGCATGTCGTCGGGCCCGCCCCGGCGCACGAGATATCGCGCCGCCGCGGGGATGGCGTCGGCGGGATCGTCGATGTCGCCGTCGCTCACCTCTTCCCACGTCGTCGGCAGGAACTGCATCGGCCCCTGGGCGCCGGCCGTCGACAGGCCGTCGATGCGACCGAAGCCCGTCTCCAGCAGGTTGATCGCCGCCAGGAAGCTCCAGTGGACGCCCGTGTCGGCCTCGGCCTCTTCGTAGAGGGCGCGGAGTTCCTCCGCCGACAGCGGCTCGATGATCTCCCATGCCGGCGCGTTCTGCGGAGGTTCGCCGGACCCGCCGCCGATGTCCGCGATGGCGCGGCGAGCGGCGAGGTGGCGTTCGATCACCCAGCGATGCTCCTCCGGCGCCCCGTCCAACGTGATGGCGATCCACTCCAGATCGCGGCCGATCACGCGATAGAGCATCTGCTGTTCGTGGGCGAGATCCGGCCACTCCGGCCCGTTCGGATCGGTGGTGTCGAGCAGATCCTCGAGCTCGTAGAGCCGGCCGGCGGCCTCCTCGGCATCCCCCGGAACCGACGGGTAGACGCGGCCGTTCGGGGCCGCCGGGTGAGCGGACGGCGGCTCAGTCGTCGAGGTCGCCGTGGTGGTCGATGTCGTGGATGCCGCGCTCGTGGTCGGCGGCAAGGTCGTGTCGGTCAGCTCGGGCCGGTCGGTGCCCGAGCACCCGCCGGCGACCAGCGCCAAGCCCACGAGCGTGGCGGCCGCCGCCTGTCGGGTCACGCCGGCACGATGCGTTCGATGGCACCCGACAGCGTGATGGCCAGCAGTTCGCCCTGCGCGTCGGTCGTGATGCCGACGAGCCGTTCGATGTCGCCGCCGAGGTCCCGGAAGACGACCGCACCGTCCTGGATCGCGATCGCCCACACCGTGGACCGGCAGTAGTCGCCGAACACATAGGCGCCGACGAGTTCCGGAATGGCGAGGCCCCGGTAGACGACGCCCCCACTGATCGAGCAGCCGCTCGGCGGGCCGCCGTCGTGGGGGTACTCGTAGACCGGGTCGACGTTGCCCTCCGGTCGTTCGCCCTCGAACCGGTGGGTGCCCTCCCGGTTGTCCCACCCGAGGTTGGCGCCGACGCCCCACCCGTTGGCCCCGAGCAGGAGGTTGATCTCCTCCCACTCGTTCTGGCCGACATCGGCAATCCAGAAGTCGTCGGTGACCGGGTCGAACGAGATCCGCCAGGGATTGCGAAGCCCGGTCATGAAGATCTCGGGGGCGCCGTCCTCGCCGGAGGCGAACGGATTGTCGGCGGGGATCTCGTAGGGCCGGTCGCCGCCCGGCGTCGGGTCGATGCGCAGGATCGACCCGAGGATCTGGTTCGGGTCCTGCCCGGCCTCGAGCGGGTCGTTGGCGCTGCCACCGTCACCGACCCCGATGTAGAGGTGCCCGTCCGGGCCGATGGCGAGTGCGCCCCCGTTGTGGTTGGAGAACGGCTGGTCGATCGTGAGCAGGTGGTGACGGTCGCCCGGGCGACCGTCGGCCAGCAGGAAGGCGTCGATGTTGGTGTTGCCGTCGCGGTCCGTGAAGTTGACGTAGAGCGCCTCGTCGTCGACCGCGAGCCCGAGCAGGCCGCGCTCGGACGCGACCGTCGTCTCCGCGCTGATGTCGACGATCGGTTCGCCGATCTCGCCCGTGTCCGGATCGAGCACGACGATCTGGCCGGCCCGCAGGGCGAGCCAGACCTCGCCGTTGGGCGCCACGGTCGTGTCGATCGGGGCGCGGTAGGTGCCGACGTTCTCGACGGCGACCGCAGCAGTGGTGAGATCACCGTTCACCGACCGCGGATCGGCGGTCGTGGTGGTCGCGGGCGTCGATGTCGTGGACGTGCTCTCGTCGGCCGGGGCGGCGCCCCCCGTCGTCGTGACCACCGGAATGGTGGTGTTCGACGGCTCGGCCGGACCCGGTGCGTCGTCGCTGCACGCGGCTGCGGCGAGGGCGAACGCGGCGATGAGGGCGAGACGGCGGCGATGCGTCACGACGAGGCCACGGTCCGCCGGATGAGGCCTTCCTGCACGACGTTGGCGATGAGCCGGCCGTCGTGGGTGAAGACCCGACCCGTGGCGAGCCCGCGGGCGCCCGTCGCGGCTGGGGTGTGCTGGTCGTAGAGCAACCACTCGTCGGCCCGAAAGGTGCCGTGGAACCACATGGCGTGATCGAGACTCGCCATCTGGATCCCACCCTCGATGGAGCCGGTGCCGTGGGGGAGGAGGCTCGTGTCGAGCAGGGTCATGTCCGACGCATAGGTGAGCAGGCAGGTGTGGAGGACCTGATTGTCCGGCAGCCGCCCGTCGGCGCGGAACCACACCTGCTGCACCGGCGGCAGGGGTTCACGCCGCTGGAGCGGACTCTTGGTGATGTAGCGGATGTCGAGGGGGTGGGGCTGATCGGGGAACGGGTCGTCGATGCCCGCCGCGGCGAACCGGTCGGCTCGGGTCGGCAGGTCATCCGCGGCGGGGACGTCCGGCATCGGCTCGAGGTGCTCGAGGCCGGACTCGTCGATGTGGAACGACGCGGCGAGGTTGAAGATCGCCCGGCCGTGCTGGATGCCGACGACGCGACGGGTGGTGAACGAGCGGCCGTCGCGGATGCGGTCCACCTCGTAGAGCACCGGCACGGTCGGGTCACCCGGTCGCAGGAAGTAGGCGTGGAGCGAGTGGACGGGCCGGTCGTCGTCCACGGTGCGCGCCGCGGCGACGAGCGCCTGACCGGCGACTTGGCCGCCGAAGATGCGCTGACGGTTCTCGTCGGGCGAGACACCCCGGAAGATGTTGACCTCGATCGCCTCGAGGTCGAGGAGGTCGACGAGGTCGTCGACGTCTTTCTGCATCGGCCCATACTGCCGCAGCCGCACGCCCTCGGGAGGTCAACACGGGCGGCGTCTCGACCGACAGGAAGGGGTATGCCGCTAGCCTCCACCATCATGTCGTCCTCGCGCGTCGCCCAACTCCGCGCGATCGCGGAAGAGCACGGAGCGAAGCTCATCCGCTACTGCGGCGTGTCCGTGGTCAACGTGATCACCGGCGTCGGCACCCTGTTCATCTGCCTCGAGATCATCGAGATGCAGCGCGTCGCGGCGAACGTCACGGCCTGGGTCGTCAGCACCGTTCCGGCGTACCTGCTCAGCCGCTACTGGGTCTGGCAGCAGTCCGGCGCCAACTCGGTGCGCTCGGAGATCGCGCCATTCTGGATCCTCGCCCTCATCGGGCTGTCGTTCTCCACGTTCTGCATCTGGATCGCCGGCTTCGCGACGGAGAACTCCTTCGTGCTCATCGGCGTGAACTTCTGCGCGTACGGCGTGGTCTGGGTCGTCAAGTACCTGGTGCTCGACCGGCTGATGTGGGGCGTGGTCGCGCCGAGCGAGATCGAGGTCGAGGTCGCCTGAGTGGACCCCCGATTCCGAGAACTCGCCGAGGCCGCCCGCGGCTTCATGCCGCCGGATGAGGGCGTTGCCCTCCACGAGGCGGCGCTGGCCGTCGACGTCGACGGTCCGTTCCTCGAGGTCGGCAGCTATTGCGGCAAGTCCGGTGTCTACATCGGCGCCGCGGCCCAGGCTCGCGGACGCGTGCTCTTCGCCCTCGATCACCATCGAGGGTCCGAGGAGAACCAGGCGGGCTGGGAGTGGCACGAGCCGGATCTCGTCGATCCGGCCGTCGGCAAGATGGACACGCTGCCGATCTTCCGGCGGACGATCCACGATGCCGGGCTCGAGGGAAGCGTGGTGGCGCTCGTCGGCGACTCACCGACGGTGGGCTCCGTGTGGGCGACGCCGCTCGCTCTGCTGTTCATCGACGGCGGCCATGGCCACGATCCCGCTCACCGCGACTACGAGATCTGGGTGCCCCATGTCGTCGTCGGCGGCCGGCTCCTGATCCACGACGTGTTCCCGGACCCGGCCGACGGTGGGCGTCCGCCCTACGAGATCTACCGCCGGGCGATGGAGTCGGGGGCCTTCCGCGAACTCGCCGCGGTCGGGTCGCTGCGGGTGCTCGAACGCACCGGCGCCGGTATCTGAGCCGCCGGGGAGCTCTCGATCGCGGGTCGGGACCTTCGCCCTTGTCGCAGTCGGCGCCGGGGGCGCACAGTGGAGCCATGATCCGCCTGCCGGTCGCGTGCGTTGCCGTGCTCCTGGTGTTCGCCGCAGCATGCGGGGACGGGTCGTCGTCGAGTCCGACCACGTCCACGACGACGACAACGACCACGACGTCCTCCACCACGACCGTGAGCACGAGCACGACGACCACGACCACGAGTCCCTCGAGCACGACGACAACCACGACGACCCAACCGGCGGTCGTCTGCGAGGTCGACGACGTCGTCGACCTGCTCGATGCCGCCGTCGCCGATGCCCGACTCGAGTCCGGGGACTGGTCCGGAGACCCGCTCGCGGCGCCGTTCGCCGAGCGAACCACGAATGGCGACGAATACGCCCGGCGGATGGGCCTGGACTGTGGTGCGCGGCTCGCGGACGCCGCCGAGCAGCGCCTGGCGATCGTGGCCTGGACGGGGCCGCGAGCGACCTTCGTCGTTCAGGACGCCGCCGCACCCTCGATCTCATATGCGCCCACGGCCGTCGTGGTGACCGCGGTCGAGGACCTGCGGGGCGAGTTCGTCCGCGACGACCAGTCGTTGTGGGCAGGGACAGGATCGGCGGGTGAAAGCGTCGTGATCGGGCACGCCGACTACAACCTCGGCGCGGCGGCGAAGTTGTTCGGCGTCGCAGAGGCGCCGCCGCTGTTCCGCGAGGTGGCGATCCCGGCCGAGGAGCATGCCATCGCCGCGCTCGAGGCTGCCGGCATGCGCAATGTCGAGATCGCCCAGACGCCCCCGTTCGAGAGTCTCGAGGGGTATGTCCAGTTCATCTCGGTGACCGGTCAGATCTCGGTGGTCGACGTCGCGCCGACCGACTGGTTCGACCCGATGCAGGCCCGCTACTACACGGGGGACTCGCGGATCGAGACGATCGGTGGGGTGGCGGTGCGGGTGACCGAACCGCTTCCCGAGGACAACCTCGGCTTCACCCTCGGGGCCGAGTTGGGGTGGGCGTGCGCCGGCTACGGGTGGATCATGCAACCGCCGTTCAACGGATCGGTCGACGAGATGCTTGCCTCCGCCGAGGCCGTGATCGCAACGGAGCAGTGCGGGAGCTGACAGCGGCGCAGCGCTCGATCATGGCGGCCTGAACGTCATCCAGTCGACAGAATCGGCCTCCGCCTGGGCCATTCGACCCAGCCCCGCCAGGGACCCCCGTCGGGACTTCTGGGCATGTCGCCTCCATTGCGTCAACAGGCTCTCTCCCCTGGTCGATGGTGACTTTGGAAGCCACATTCACTTGTCCAGGCGGGACGGGAGCGGACGTTGAGTTGTAGCGAGAACGTGTTGGCCACGGCGGCGAGCAGACACGAAGCACGGGAACTCGCTCGCGCCCTCCCACGCCCGAGTTCGGTGCGCCAGGCCGAGGACGGCCGGTGGGTCGTCGTCCAGCTCCTCCCGGCGAAGTGGTCCCCGGCCGCGGTGACCCCCACGAACGTCGAACTGGTGGGAACTGATCGGGCCTGACCCGATCAGTTCCCACCAGAACGACTGGGGTGAACTGCCGGGGCGCTACTCGGCGGGGCGGTCGGCGAGGTCGCTGGCGTCGACGTCGATGAATCCGGGCAGGAAGTCGTGGTCCGCGAAGAGGCGCCAGGCCGGGCTCGTCCCCGCGATCGCTTCGGCGGCGAGCAGGACGGCGGCCGACGAGTAGGTCGACCGCTCGTCGGGCGGGAACAGGGTGCCGTCGGGATGGACGATGCCGGTGATGTAGCGACCGTCGTCCTCGCGGGTGGCCTGGGCCGCGGTGAAGAGCTGGAGGGCGATGTCACGTTCACCGACGCCGAGATGCGCCATCGCGCACTCGCACGTCTCGGCGGTGGTGACCCACGGTCGGTCCGAGACACAGCGGATGCCCTTGTCGTCCAGCATGAACGTGTTGAACCGGTCGGCCAGATGGGCCCGTCCGTGCTCACCGGTGAGCACGCCGGCGAGGACCGGGTAGTACCAGTCCATGGCCCAGCGGTGCTTCGGCGAGAACGCCTCGTCCCGCTCGTGGCGGATGGCGTGGGCGAGCTGACCGGCGGAGAGCTCCCAGTCGGGCCGTTCGTGGTGCAGCTCCTCGGCGATCGCCACGGCGCAGCGCAGCGAGTGGGCGATGGAGGACGACCCGGTGAGGAGGGCGAACGACCACGGGGTGCCGTCGGGATGGCGGGCCCACAGGATCTCGCCGCGGGGCTGCTGGAGGTCGAGCACGAAGTCGATCGCCGGCTCGACGACCTTCCACATCTCCTCGAGATACCCGAGGTCGCGGAAGTGGAGGTAGTGATGCCAGACGCCGGCGGCGATGTAGGCGATCACGTTGGCGTCGAGCTTGTCCTGCTCGACCTCGTGCTCCAGGTAGTACTGGTGCCACGAGCCGTCGGCGCGCTGGATGTCGACGAGCCACTGGTAGGCGGCCTCGGCTTCCGTGCGGCGGTCACCGATCACGAGCGCCATGGCCGCCTCGATGTGGTTCCACGGGTCGGCGTGGCCGCCCGGGAACCAGGGGATCATGCCGGACGGCAGCTGCCACTCTGCGATGTGGTCGGCGGTCTGGCGGACCTGGGCAGCGGAGAGGACGCCGGGGATCTCAGGCGGCATGTGCATCCTCCAGCGTGCGCTTCGAACGAAGTGGTGACTTCGTGGCGTAGACCACGAGGCTCTTGCCGAGGACCGGGTTGAGCACCTTCTCGGCCGTGCGAGTCAACCACGGCTGCTTCACGATGTCCCATTCCAGGAGCTTGTGGTACGTCTTCACGGACCAGTTGTCCTCGACCTCGTTGTTCACCCCGACGGCGCAGCGAATCCACCAGTACGGGGAGTGCAGGGCGTGGGCCCGGTGCGAGTCGATCGGGTCGAGCCCGGCGCCGCGCAGCTTGTTGCGCACCTCGTCTTCGGTGTAGATCCGCACGTGGCCGCCCTGGGCCTTGGGTGCGTGGTACTCGTCGCTGATCTTCCAGCAGATCTTCTCGGGGAGCGTGGCGGGGACGGTCACCGCGATGGTGCCGCCCGGCTTCAGGATCCGCATGAACTCGTCGTAGGCGGCGATGTCGTCGGGGACGTGCTCGAGCACCTCGGAGGCGATGATCTTGTCGAACGTCTCGTCCGGGTAGGGGAGGCGGGTGCCGTCGCCCTGGACCTGTTGGTGCAGCAGCGTGCCGTCGAACAGGCCGTCGTCGATGAGCATCGGGGCGGTGTTGCGGATCGCCTCCAGCTCGGGAAGGGCCATGTCGCAGCTGACGACATGGGCGCCGCGCGCGAGGGCCTCGTAGGTGTGGCGGCCGAACCCGCAGCCGAGATCGAGGAGCAGGTCGCCCGCGTGCAGGTCGAAGCGGTCGTAGTCGACGGTGAGCATCGGTCAGCTCCGCCGGCCGGCGTGTTCGTCCAACACGGCGCGGTACTGCTCGACCGTGCGCAGGGCCGTGTGGCGCCACGACCACTGGTCGATGACGCGCTGACGACCCTGGGCGCCGACCTTTGCGCGCAGGGCGGGATCGTCGAGCGCGGTGCGGATGGTGGCGGCGAGCGCCTCGCTGTCACCGGGCTCGGTCTGGAAGCACGTCTCGTTGTGGGTGCCGGTGACCTCGGGCAGTGCCCCCCCGGTGGTGGCGACGAGCGGCACGCCGCACGACATCGCCTCGATCGCAGGCAGGGAGAAGCCCTCGTAGAGCGATGGCACGACCGCAAGCTCCGCTTCGCTGTAGAGCTCGACGATGCGCTGGTCGGGCACGCCCGACACGAACTCGACACAGTCGTCGAGCCCGAGCTTGGTCATGACGGTGGAGGCGTGGGAGTCGGGCCGACGCGTGCCGATGATGGTGAGCTCGATGTGGCGCTCGGTGCGCAGTTTGGCCACGGCCTCGAGCAGGAACTTGAGCCCCTTCATCGCCACGTCCGCCGACGCCGTGGTGACGAGATGGCCGGGGCGGCGTTCGACGCCCGCGACGGGAAGGAACAGCTCCGGATCGACGCCCACGGGCACCACGTGGATCCGGTCGGCGTCGACGCCGTGGTCGGCCGCGATGTCGCCCTTGGACGATTCGCTCACCGACATGATGCGGGTCATCCGCTGGGCGACCTGACTCTGCATCTTCGTGAAGGAGTACCAGCGACGCTTGCCGAACTTCTCCCACGGCGTGCGGGCGTGTTCGAGCTCGAGCTTGCGGTCGACGGTGATCGGGTGGTGGATCGTCTCGAGGATCGGCCACCCCTCCTGCTGGAGCTTGAGGATGCCCCACCCGAGGGTCTGGTTGTCGTGGATCAGGTCGAAGTCACTGCGCCGGTTGCGGAGGTGACGCCAGGCCCGGAGGCTGAACGCCATCGGCTCGGAGAAGTTGCCGGTGCTGAACGAGGCGTGTTCGGCGACGTCGGTCCAGTCCTTCCACTCCCAGATGCGGGGCTTGCGCATGGGGTGGGGGTCGCTCCAGATGTCGAGCGACGGCAGCTCGACCAGCGGCACCCGCTCGTCGAGGATGGGATAGGGCGGGCCGCCGAGGACCTCGACGGTGTGGCCGAGATCGACCAACGCCTTGCTGAGATGGCGGACGTAGACACCCTGGCCGCCCACGTGGGGTTTGCCCCGATACGTCAGCAGTGCGATGCGGAGATGCTCCGGGTCGAGCTGGGCATCAGGTCCGGACATAGGGCACCAAGGTTTCCGCGGGGTAATCGGGGACGTCAAATGATGCCCGGAACCGCGGGTTTTCCACACTCGCGGTGACGTTCGGCACGTTCTCGTTGCCGGTCGGCGGGCGACGGCGGGTAGGAAGGGGACCATGCGAGCGTTGGTGCAACGGGTGCGGCGGGCCTCCGTGACGGTCGACGGCGACGTCGTCGGTTCGATCGGACCGGGCGTCCTGGCGTTCGTCGGCGTGACCCACGACGACACCCCCGCCCAGGCCGAGAAGCTCGCCGACAAGATCTGGAACCTGCGGATCTTCGACGACGTCGAGGGCGCCATGAACCGATCCGCGGCGGACGAGGGCCTCCCGATCCTGGTCGTGAGCCAGTTCACGCTGTACGCCGACACCCGCAAGGGTCGGCGGCCGGGCTACGCCGACGCGGCGCGCCCGGAGGTGGCCGAACCGCTGGTCGAACACGTCGTGGCCTCGCTGCGAGACGCCGGGGCGATCGTGGAGACGGGCCGTTTCCGCGCCGAGATGGCGGTGGCGTCGGTGAACGACGGCCCGGTCACCCTGTCGATCGAGGTCTGATCCGGCCGGTGCCGAGGGCGGCGAGGGCGAACGCGAGCATCGGCCAGGGACCGACGACGGTCGCGAGCGTGCGACCTTCGCGCAGCTCGATCGTGTCGAAGAGCACGGCTTGTTCGCTCACCGCGGTGCGCTGGACCACGTCGCCGTCGGGCGCGACGACGGCGGAGAACCCGGTCGGCGCGGCCTGCAGCACCCAGCGGTCCGTCTCGATCGCCCGGAGACGACTGGATGCGACCTGCTGGGTCTGCACGATCGTCAGCCAGTACGACGATCCGTTGGTGGGGTTGAGCAGGACGAGCCCGCCGTTGTTCATCGCGTCGCGGGCGCGATAGTCGAAGAACACCTCCCACGAGATCGACACCCCGAGCGGGCCGAAGCGGCTGTCGAGGACGGCCGGGCCGGTCCCGGACCGCACGTCGCGCCCCGGCACCTCGTCGCTGAAGTTCTCGATGAACGACCGCAGCGGCACGAACTCCCCGAAGGGGACGAGCCGGACCTTGTCGTAGCGGTCGCCGATGGTGCCGTCGGGCTCGATGATGATCGAGTAGTTCTCGTTCGCCGTGCCGTCGGCCGAGCGCTCGAACCAGCCGACGATGAGGGTCGCGTCGTACTTCCTCGCGAGCCGTTGGACCTCGCCGAGGGCCTCGTCGCGGCGGAGCAGGTCCTGGGCGCAGCGCGAGGGGGTGGGAGCGGTGTTGGTGCTCGGGTGCACGACGTCCTCGGGCCACAGGATGAGATCGACGTCGGCATCCGCGGCGATCGACTCCGTGGCCGCGACGTGGCGTTCGAAGACCCGACGGTTCTCGCAGACGTCGGCGCGCGTGTTCTGGGGGCCGCCGCCCTGCACGACGGCGACGTCGATCTCGTCCACGACCTCGACGCCGACCCCGCCGAGGTGCCCGAGCAGCATGCCGCCGGCCACGAGTGCGGCCACCACGGCCAGCGCCCGCGGATCGCGGGTGGCGTGCAGGGCGGCGACCGCGATGAGAATCGTGAGGGCGACGAGGAACAGCGAGCCGAGGAACTGGGCGCTGATCGCCCATGGCGTACCGACGGTCGCCATGGCGATGGTTGCAATCGGCACGCCCCCGAAGGGGACGTGCCAGCGGATCAGTTCCATGACCACCACGGCCCCGGCGAAGGCCACCGGTCGGCTTGCCCCCCTCGCCGGGGTGAGCGCACCGGCGAGCGCGGCGAGCAGGGAGAACACGATGATCGCCACCGGCCACCCGGCGGCCGTGAGATCGAACATCCACAGCGTCCCCGGGGTGAACCACAGGAGACCGACGACGAGCGACCGTCGGACGCGTCGTCGCCTGCTGACGTCCTCGAGCAGCCGGAACCAGAGCGCGATCCCGATCAGGGTGAGCGGCCACCAGCCCCACGGCGGGAGCCCGGCGGCGATGAGCAGGCCGGCGGCGACGGCGGTCAGGCGGGGGTGGATCACTCGCCAGACGGTAGGTCGAGCCGGAGGCGATGCACACCGCCGACCGCGCCGACGCCCTTGATCCGCACGCTGATCTCACCGTCCGACACGACCCAGGCCGGCAGATCGCGGGCGGCCGTGACGGCGAGGACCTCGCCGGGCGCCGCCGCGTTGCACAGCTTCGCCGCCATGTTCACCGGCTCGCCGATGTAGTCGTCGCCCTCGAAGAGGAGCGCGATGCCGGTGGCCAGTCCGACGCGGACGCGGATGGCGCTGTCCGAGAAGTGGTGCACGAGGTGCATGCCGAGCGCGATGGTCGGGGTCGGGGCCGTGCCCACGAGCATGACGCCGTCGCCGAGCCACTTCGCGACCCGCACGCCGCGTTTCGCCGCGACGTTGCGGGTGATCCGCCGGAACTCGCCGAGGTGACGCACGGCTGCGTGCGGCCCCTGCTCGCGGGTGAACGCGGTGAAGCCGCTCAGATCCGCGAAGCAGAACGTGCGGGTGACGTTGAGATGGGTGTCGCCCTCGGCGAGCTGATCGGGCCGGGCGACCTGGTCGTGCTCCGCCGCGTCGGCCCATTCACGGGCCGGGCCGGTGTCGGCCGCGAGGAGGGGGGCGAGCAGCTCGCCGGTGGGATCGGTGTTGATCGAGACCGCGCCGTCGGGCGCGGTCCGCTGTTGCCCGGGGGAGTCTGACGCCGTCACGGCCTCAGACTCCCACATCGGCGTCAGACCTTGTAGCCACAGATCGGCCAGGGCTGCTTGCCCCGCTCCGACCACAGCGCCCGCGTCATCGCGTCCTGCCACCAGGGCTCGACGGTGATCGGGTCGAGGCCCTCGAGCCACGGGAAGTGGCGTTCGGCGACGCCGTCCCAGGTGGTCTGGTCGAACTGGTAGGCACCGCGGTAGGTGCCACTCGACGAGATCGCCTCGTAGTTGTCGGTCGACTCGCACATGCGGAGTCGGTGGAGCTCTTCGTTCGACAGGACGTCGCGGACCTCTTCGGTGGACGAGAGGTAGAGCGCCAGCTCCTGGGGGGAGCAGGCGGTGGTGAAGAACAGGGCGGTCAGGGCGAACGCGAGTACGCGGATTCGTCGACGCATGGGGGGTGCTGCCTCCTCGGGCGATGGCCCGTGTCGTGGCGTGATCTCGGGTGGTCGGTCACACGACTCGTTGGTCGTGGGCAGGGGTGCGCGGCGACCACCGACGCCTCAGCGACGGACAAGGTAGAGGGTGTTCGTCACACAATTGCAACATTGTGAACGAAGTCACAATGGCCTCACGACGGCCGACCGTCGCCGGATCGGGCCTCGGTGCAGGCGTGCACGATCGCCCACATGGCGACGCCATAGTGGTTCCACTCCTGGAGTTCACCGTTCGGACCCGTGCGCAGGAGGAGGGTGGGCTCGTCGTCCTCGGTCAACGTCCTGCGCAGATCGAGCCCCTCGGCGACCGCGATCGACACGCGGGCGAGGATCGCCGCAAGGTCGGCGTCGGCCGGAAACGCAGCGCCGCCGGTGCCCGAGCCGAGCGCGAGCCCGGCAGAGAGACGCTCGCGTGCCCGCGCCTCGAGGTCGGCGTAGGACTTCCGGGCGCCTTCGACCGCGGCGTCGCGCGCCAGGGTGCCCCGGGGCTGGGTGCTCATCGTGACGACGGTCTTGAGATACCGGCCCCAGTCGTCGTTCTGGCGGCCGGCGTCGACGGCGTCGTTGGCGAACCGGCGCCAGACCTCCCGGGCGGCGTGGGGCCGGTCGGCGGGGGCTGCCGTCTCGGCGGCGTCGATCGCCTCCTGCACTGCGGCGCGCGGCCGTGCACGACTGGTCGACGAGTCCCAGAGGCCGGCGCGTTCGATCACCGCGAGTTGATACTCCTGGAGGCTGTCCCAGATGCGTTCGTGGACGGAGCCGTAGGTGATCCGCACCCCTCTGGTGTCCTCGAGGTGTTCGAACACCCTGGCGTAGCTGACCGAGGAGATCTGCATCTCGATGCCGTGCGCCGCGAGCACCTCCACGCCGCCCTGGAGCATGAGCTCCTTGAGTTCGGCGCGGGGTCGCCGCTTTTTCGGACGGGGCCTCTCCTCGGTCATCGGCCCACCGTAGGACAGTCGTGGAAAGCTTGCGAGGGCTACTCGCTAGTTGCCGGATCAGCCCGCCGCGGCGCGCCCCTGGCGGACACAGGCGGGCAGGCCGAGACCGCGCATGCTCGCGCCGGCGACGGTGACGCCCGGGGCGTCGCGGGCGAGCCACTCGTCGATCCCGTCGCATCGGTCGAGGTGCCCCGGCCGGTACTGGGGAAGGCAGCGGCGCCACTCGCTCACGCGATGGGTCACGTCGCCCGTGAGGCCGATCGTCGTCTCCAGTTCGGATCGGAGCTGCGCGACCACGTCGTCGATCGCCATGGCGGTCCAGCGTCGATCGTCGGTCCGGCCGGCGGACACCCGCAGCACGACATGCTCGCCGTCGTCGTAGTGCGCCCACTTGTGCGACGCGACGGATGTGGCCGTCATGAGCAGTCCCTGGTCGCGCGGCACGAGGAAACCGGCCCCGTCGAGCTCATGGGCGATCTGGTCGCGCCGGGCGACGAAGGTGACGAGCACCGCGTCGCCGTACGTCAGCCCGGCCAGCACCGCCGCCGCTTCGGGCGCATGGGGGGCGAGGAGGCCGGCGGACACCCAGCCGGGGGTCGTGAGTATCACGCGGTCCGCGTCGTGGGCGGCGGCGTCGGTGCGGACGACCCATCCGTCGCCGGTGCGCTCGAGGTCGAACACGGCTTCGCCGGGGTGGACCCGGTCGCCGAGCTCCTCGCCGAGGGCGTCGATGATCCGCTGACTTCCCCCCTCGATCGCGTGGAACACGGGGCCGGGTGTGGCCGCCGCGACGTGGGCCCGGAGCGCCTCGATGAACGGCCCGCCCCTCGCCGCCGCGTTCGCGAGTGCGGCCGCCCCCGAGCGGATCGACATGTCGTCCGCGTTGCCGGCGTTGATCCCGCCGAGCAACGGGTCGACCATGCGTTCGAAGACCTCGTCGCCGACGCGGGGCCGGAGCACCTCGCCCACCGAGGCGTCGCCCTCCAGCGGCGGCAGGTCCGCCGCGAGCGCCGTCCGCAACGCGGCGACGCCGTCGTCGCTCACGATGCCGGCTGCCGCGACCGCGTCCGGGTCGAGCGGTGCGCCCAACACCCCCGGTGGGATGCGCCGGAGGGCGCCGTCGACCCAGAGGTAGGCCCCGCCGGGCCGGGGTGACGTGAGCGAGGATTCGAGCCCGAGCTCGATGCAGAGGTCGGTCATCTCGGGCTCGCGGGCGAGGAACCCGTCGGCCGCCGTGTCGACATCGAACGCCACACCGTCCATCGGGCCGGCCGCGACCTTCCCGCCCACGCGGGTGTCGGCCTCGAGGACCACGAACTCGCGGCCCTGGGTGTGGAGTTCGTGTGCCGCGGCGAGGCCGGTGATCCCACCACCGACGATGACCGTGCGGCCGCTCACGAGTCGACGCGACCCTCGGCGTGGACGACGCGGACGACCTCTTCGAGCACCTCGGGATCACAGTCCGGGGTGACGCCGTGGCCCAGGTTGAAGACATGTCCGGGGTGGCCGTCGTTGCGGACGAGCACGTCACGCGTGCCCTCCACCGCGGGGCCGAGCCCGGCGAGGACCATGGTGGGGTCGAGGTTGCCCTGGAGGGGGATGTCGCCGAGACGGGCCCGCGCCCGGTCGAGGGGCACACGCCAGTCGACGCCGACCACATCGGCGCCGGCATCGCGGATCAGCTCGAGCAGCTCGCCGGTGGTCACCCCGAAGTGGATGCGGGGAACGCCCGTGTCGGCGACGCCGGCGAGCACCTTCGACGAGTGGGGGAGCACGTAGCGCTCGTACTGGGGCGGACTCAGGGCGCCCGCCCAGGAGTCGAACAGCTGGATCGCCGACGCACCCGCGTCGATCTGGGACCGCAGCGAGGCGATGGCCATGTCCGCGAGGCGGTCCATGAACGCGTGCCAGAGCGGTTCGTCGGTGAACATCAGGCCCTTGGTGTTGACATAGTCCCGCGACGGCCGACCCTCGATCAGGTACGAACCCACGGTGAACGGCGCCCCGGCGAAGCCGATCAGGGGCACGTCGAGCTCGGCGACCAGCTGGCGGACGGTCTCCAGCACGTAGGGCGTGTCCGCCTCGGGGTCGAGCGGTCGGAGCCGGTCGAGATCATCGGCTCGGCGGAACGGGTGCTCGACCTCCGGGCCGACACCCGGTGTGACCGTCACGCCGAACCCCACGGCATGGGCCGGCACCACGATGTCCGAGTAGAGGATGGCCGCGTCGACGCCGTAGCGGCGCACGGGTTGCAGGGTGATCTCGGTCGACAGGTCCGGATCGGCGATCGCATCGAGGATCGTGCCCTCGCCCCGGATCGCCCGGTACTCGGGCAGCGATCGGCCCGCCTGGCGCATGAACCACACCGGAACCCGGTCGTGGGGCAGGCCGCGGCACGCGCGGATGAAGGGATGATCGTCGAAGCGGCCGCTCATGGAGCCGAGGCTACCGATGGCGGGCGCGCCGAGCGGCAGTGGGCCCACCACTATCGTCGTGCCGATGTCGACGCCCGCCCGCCCCCTGGCGATGCTCCTGGTCGCCGCCCTCGGCGCGGCGGCCTGCGGCAACGGTGACGTCGTCGTCGAACCGCTCGCCCCGTCCACGACGACCCTGGCTCCGACGACGACCCTGGCTCCGACGACGACGACGACCACGATCGCGACGACACCGACCACGACCGTCACGACGACCGTGCCCACCCCGACGACCGTGGCCGCCCCGGACGCGACCACGCCGCCCGCCGTGTACCACGTGCAGGACTACACCCCGATGACGACCGTCGGCGCGATCACCCTCACCCACCCGGCGGCGAGGGTCGAACACATCGGTTTCCACCAGTCCGGCCACGACGGGTCGCAGGGCCAGGACATCGTGGACCATGCCGCGCCGTCGACCGTGCTCGACGACCGCGGCCGCAACACGGCGCTCACCGGAGCCGCCGATGTGGTCGTCGACCCGACGGCGGAGATCCGTTCTCCCGTGACCGGCACGGTGATCCGGGCCGGCGGCTACGTCCTGTACTGCGACCACGAAGATCATTTCGTCGTGATCGAACCTGACGACGCCCCCGGCTGGGAGGTCAAGGTCTTCCACATGGAGACGATCTACGTGGAGGTCGGTGACCGTGTGGAGGCAGGCGTCACGCCGATCTCCCCCAACTCGCGGCGCCTGCCGTTCGTCTCACAGGTGGACCGGTTCACGGCCGAGCCCTCGAACCCGCACGTCCACATCGAGGTCGTGGACCCGAGCATCCCGGACATTCCGAGCGGCTCGGGCAGTGGCTGCTAGGCCGCGCCGCGGGCGATCAGCTCGTGGAGGCCGGACCCGTCGGGCCCGGCGAGCAAGGCGTCGACGGCCGCCGCGCCCGCGTTCGTGGCGTGCACCCGTGCGTCGTCCGCGGTCTTGTCGAGCGCGGGGAGCAGGTCGGCGTCGGGCTGGACGAGGGCTACGGGGGTGCCCCGACGGCGGATCTCGGCGACCTCGTCGTCGAGCTTGCCCGAGAAATAGGCGCGCGTCGGGTCCGTGATCCAGCTGCGGCTGCCCTCACTCGCCGTCATCGCGGAGCTGACGATCACGAGGTCGAAGCCGAGCGTGGCAGCCAGGTCGGCGTTCGTGGACGAGTGCACGCCGCCGTCGACGTACTCGCGTTCGCCGACCCGACCGGGCGTGTAGACGCCGGGAACCGCGGCGGACGAGCGGACGGCCTGGCCGATGGTGCCCCGCACGTCATCGCGGCCGAACACGATCCGGCGACCGTCGGAGAGCCGCACGGCGACGATCCATGTGGGCCGGTCCGGCCACGGGGCGGGAAGCAGCTGGTTCATCCGTTGCTCGAGTGGCTCACCCGACTTCGTGCCGCGGGGGAGCTTCGCCACCGCGACGCGCAACGGATCGATCTTCCACGGTGGCCATGCTGCCGTGAGCACCATCTTCGGGGAGCTCGGGCGCCAGACCCGGTCGACGACCGGCTCGGTGTAGGGCGTCGTGATCCGGTCGTAGATCGCCTGCGCGTCCGCCGAGATGGGGCCGCCGCTGAAGTGGAGCTTCCGGTCGACCGGCGCGACGCCGGCCCGCAGGGCGGTGGCGGTGATCGATCCGGCGGAGGTGCCGACCACGAGATCGGCGTCGCGTGCATCCCACCCGGTGACCTCCTGGAGGCGGCCGACGACGCCGGAATGCCAGGGATCGCCGAGCGGCCCGCCGGCACTGAGAACGAGTCCGATCGAGAACATCTGGTCGAGATGGTACGGCCGCCGGGCGCCATTCGGGCACCGCTACACTGGACGGTTTCCCCACCCCCCGGGAGAACACCGCCCATCGTGTCCGACCGTCATCCCGAACTCGACGCCGAGCAGGCGTATCTCGACTTCGCGTACGCGTGCCTCGAGGTCGCTCGCGAGCGCGCGACCAGCGCCACGGAAACACACGATCCCCAGCAGGGCGGTACGACCCAGCACCGCTTCGAGCGGGAGTCGATGATCGAGGGCGCGGTCAACCGCCTGGCACAGCTGAACCTCGGTGATCGGTCGCTCGTCTTCGGCCGCATCGATTTCGACCCGGAGCACGCCGAGGAGACCGACGAGCGGTTCTACATCGGGCGCCTCGGCGTGTGGGACCGGGCCCAGGATCCGGTCGTCGTCGATTGGCGGGCGCCGGTCGCCGAGCCGTTCTACCGGGCCACGGGCCGTGAGCCCATGGGCCTCGAGCGTCGACGCCACTTCGCCACCCGGGGGCGGACCCTGCTCGGACTCGACGACGAACTGTTCGGCGATCTGCGTGACGTCGACGCGGAGGAACTCAGCACCCGGGGCCAGGGCGCGCTGATCGCGGCCATCGAGGCGTCCCGCACCGGCCGGTTGGGTGACATCGTCGCCACGATCCAGGCAGAGCAGGACGAGATTATCCGCGCCGACATGCCCGGGGTCCTCGTCGTGCAGGGCGGTCCGGGAACGGGCAAGACGGTGGTGGCGCTGCACCGGGCGGCCTACCTCCTCTACACCCATCGGTTCCCGTTGGAGGGCCAGGGCGTGCTCGTCGTCGGCCCCAACCGCCTCTTCGTCGCCTACATCGAGCAGGTGCTGCCCTCGCTCGGCGAGGCCGGGGTCGACATCGCCGTGCTCGCGGACCTGCTGCGGCCGAAGGTCCGCGTCGACAAGCTCGACGGCGAGCCGACGGCTCGGGTCAAGGGCGATGCCCGCATGGTCAAGGTGCTCAGCCAGGCGGTCCACGATCGCGAACGGCCCTTGCGGGACGACTTCCAGATCGGCTTCGGCGTCCAGAACCTCCGGATCTCCGCCGAGCAGACGGTCGGCATCATCAAGGAGGCCCGGCGGCGCAGCCGGGGACACAACTCCGGGCGCAAGGTCGTCGAGGAGCTGTTCTTCGAGCGGCTGGCCGCGAGCGCCCGGCGCCATGTGGACGCCGCCACGGTGCGCGAGCGAATCCGCCACGAGATCCCCGTGCGGGAGGCGCTCGACGCGATGTGGCCCGTGCTGTCGCCCGCCCACCTGCTGCACGATCTGTACGGTTCCCGGGCGTTGCTGCGCTCCGCCAACCGGGGCCGGTTCACCGATGAGGAGATCCAGCGTCTGCACCGTCCCCGATCGGGCCACGCCGACGACGTCATCTGGCGGTTCCCGGACGTGCCGCTGCTCGACGAGGCGCGGGCCCTGCTCGGCTACCGGCCCGGCAAGCGCGACCAGGACGCGGTGCGCACCTATGGCCACATCTGCATCGACGAGGCCCAGGACCTTTCGCCGATGGACCTGCGCATGGTCGCCCGTCGATCACTCAACGGCTCGATGACCGTCGTCGGCGACATCGCCCAGGCGACCGGCGCGTGGGCCAACGAGGGTTGGGACGCGATCGTGGCGGCCCTGCCCGAGAAGCGCCCGCCCCGCACCCGCGAGCTCACGATCGGCTATCGCATCCCGGGCCCGGCGATGCAGCTCGCCAACCGGGTGTTGCCGGTCGCCGCCCCCGGCCTGCGTCCACCCCAACCGGTGCGCGAGGACGGCGACCCGCCGCGGATCGTTGCCGCGCGCGACCTACGCGACGATCTGGTCGAGGTCGTTCGGGCCGAGCTGGGTGCGGTGTCGGAGGGCAACGTGGCGGTGGTGGTGCCGGACTCGTTGGTCGACGAGGTCCACGCCGCATTCGAGGCCCACGAGATGCCCGTGGGCGGGCCGACCCGCCACGGGCTCGATCAGCAGGTCACCGTGGTCCCCGTTCGTCTGGTCAAGGGACTCGAGGTCGATGCTGCAGTGATCGTGGAGCCGGCCCGCATCGTTGCCGAGGAGCGTCAGGGCATCCGTTCGCTGTATGTCGCGTTGACGCGGGCGACGAAACGGATCGCGGTGGTGCATCGAGAGCCGTTGCCTGCGATTCTGGCTGACGCATGACTCCCATGACCTATGACGCTTCCCTCCTCCCGCCCGCCGACGTCTCGGAACGCTGCGCGGCCCATGCCGAGCGGCTCGAGCTCGATCCGGGCGGTTCGGCGCTCTGGGTCGACGAGCTGATCGTCGTCGACGTGCCGCTGCCCTGGCCGAAGCCGGTCTGGGCGAAGGACGGCTTCACCGCCGTGCCCGAGCTGGTTCTCGATGCGGAGACCGCCGGACGGCGGGTACGGGTGCTGGCCGCCGTGCCGCTCGCCGACGGTATCGGGCGGGTCGTCGTCCACCGACTGGTCGACGGCGCGTCGTTGGCCCGCGCCGAGCATCACGTGGCGCCCGATCGGGTCGGCGACCTCCTCACGGCGCTGCTGGTCGACGGTCCCGATGCCGAGCCCGCGTCCGTCGTCGACCGCACCCCGCAGCGGGAGCTCCTCCTGTGCACCCAGGGAAGCCACGACGTGTGCTGCGGTTCCCGGGGGGCCGCGCTGTGCGCCCAGCTCGCCGATCGGGGCTGGACGTCGGTTCGGCGGGTCTCCCACACCGGCGGCCACCGGATGGCCCCCACCGGCCTGACCCTGCCCGACGGTCGGATGTGGGGCATGGTCAGCGCCGACGAGATGATGGCGATCCTCCATCACTCGGCCCCACCGAGTTCGCTCGCCCATCGCTGTCGCGGGTGGATCGGGGCGGCGCCGGGCGTCGCCCAGATGGCCGAGCGGGCGGCCTTCGCCGAGGCGGACGACTGGGGTTTCGACGAGCAGCGCCGCACGGTTGCGGTCGTCGACGGGTCCGCGGTGGTCGCGGCCCCGTCCGGGTCATGGGGTGTCGAGGTCGAGCCGGGCCGGGCCGTGCCGACCATCGCCTGCGGCGCGCCGGGTGGGCTCCCGGCCAAGCCGGGCGCCGAGTGGCTCGTGCGGTCGATCAGCCGAACCGGGTGAGACCGCCCACCGCGAAGGCACCCTCGTCCTCGAGGCGGGTGACGTCGACCCGGGCACCGAGCGCATCATCGACCACCGTGATCGTCGTGCCGGTCTCGTCGATGATGATCGCCGTCGACCCGGCCGGCCCGAGGCCGATTCCGTCGGGCAGTTCGACGCACAGGGCCCAGTCGTTCGCGACGTCCAGGACATGCACGAACGCGTCCGTGAAGTGGATCTCGTCGTGCGTGTCATCGGAGTGACGGGCGTGATCGTGCCATTGGCGGATGTAGAGCGTGTAGAGCTGGTCGCCCGCGGGTGACCACACCTGTTGACGGCCCTCGCCCCGCATCTCCTCGATCAGTTCGAGCTTGCGCGGGCCCAGTGTGTCGGTGACGGCACCCGCCGCGACGTCGATGGTGCTCACCTGGTAGATCTCCGGTGCCAGTGCCGGACGATGGTCGATCGCGAAAAGGGTCGAGCCGTCGGGAGAGAACGCCTCCGGCTCGAGATTCCGCTGGAGCGTCAGGGTGCGGTCCGCTCCGGTCAGTCTGTCCCGCACCGTGATGGTCGACTGGCTGCGGGGCCCGGGTGCGTAGATCGTCGCGCCCTCCGGGAGGGGATCGGCCCAGGCCTCGTAGCGGCCGTTGTTCGAGGTGATCCGCAGCTCCTGGGTGCGATTCGTCTCGATGCCCGGTTCCCTGAGCCGATCGAGGACGAACGGTGCCGCGCCCGCCGCGCCCACCACGGGCAGGGCGACGGCGGCGGTCAGGAATCGGCGACGAGTCGGTGCGGTCGTGGACATGTGAGAACCTCCGGGCCTCCTACCCGACGTTCTCCCAGAAGGTTCCCTCCACCCGGGCTCGGTGGTCGCGAATCGCCCGCTTGGCCCGATAGCGGGTGGACCGCGGGATCTCGGTGCCCACGTATCGGTTGCGCCCGACCCGGATGATCCGGCCCTTCTTGTGTTCGGTGCGCAGCGCGTCCGACACCCACTTGCCCTTGCGTTCGGGAATCGTCACGCCGAGTCGCTCGATCGCGTGCACGATCTCGTCCACCGACGTGGGCTGGGTCACCCCGTGCATCACGTCCAGCAGCGCGTAGCGCAGCAGGATTCCGGTGACCTCGGGTCGGTAGGGCATCCTCGTTCGCCAGTTCATGGTCCGACCGTAGAACGGCCGTGTGACAGGGCAGTTGCGGGTGCCGGAGTACATCAGTCCCACGTAGTGCGACATGCGACAACCACACCGGCCCGCCGCTTGTCGCATGTCGCATTACGTGAGACGAAATCTCGCGGGCGGCGTCGGACACCTGAGCCCGAAGCCTGGGTGATCTAGGGCTGGGTGGCCGCGAGCTCGACCGCACGTTCGAGCGTGAGCTCGGGGCCGGAGAGCCGGTACTCGACCCCATCCCGGATCCAGAGCAGGGTGGAGTCGACCAGCACGGCATCGTCGCCGAGGTCCCGGACGTGGGGCCCGCTCAGCCAGACAGCAGGGTCGCCGTCGGTGTCGAGTCGTTCGTCGAAGACCGGTTCGCTGGTGACGATCTTGCGGAAGGCGACATCGGCGGTCGCCGACCACGCCGTGAGCCGAACGTCGCCGGCCGGGCCGGACCAGTCGACCACGAGCTCACGGACCCCACCCTCGATGCTTCGGATCTCCCAGCCGACGGGATCGCCGAGATCGGGGTGCCGCGGCAGCCGGACGGTCAATTCGAGCTCGTCGGCGGCGGCTTCCTCGATCGTGGGGGCGGCGTCGTCGCTCGGTGTGGCCGGCGGGTCGATGGTCGTGGCGGGGGGGAGCTCGTCCTCGATGTCGATCGAGGTGGAGCCGATGCCGAGCCAGTCGGCGACGGCGGTGCGGGCCGGGGCGATGACGATCACGGAGGCGACGACGAGGAGCAACACCGCGGCAGCGACCTGCACGATCGGTCGCCCCCGATTCGGACGATCACGCGCCAGATCGATGCGGAGTTGGACATCGACGGGTTCGATCGCGTCGCGCAGAGCGCCGAGGCGTTCACCGAGTTCGGCGTCAGTCATGCCCGTCCCCCTCCTTCTCCTCCAATTCGGCGCCTTCCAATTCGGCGCGAAGGCGCGCCATGGCCCGATGCAGCCGGCTCTTGACGGTGCCGGGTCGGACGTCGAGCACCTCGGCCATGTCGGCCTCGCTCATCTCCTCGAACCAGCGCAGAGCGATGATGGTGCGATCGTCGATGGAGAGCCGGCTGAGGGCGTCGATCAACGCCGTACGCGCCTCGTCGCGAACGACCGGATCCTCGTCCGGCGCGAGGTCGATCCGGACGGACCGAGCGCGGCCGACGAGCCGGAGATGGCGTACCGAGGAGCGGACCTCGTTCTTCGCGGCGTTGGCGACGATGCGGAGCAGCCATGGGCGGAAGGGACGGGAAGGGTCGAACCGGGAGAGCGCCCGGTGGGCTCGCAGGAAACCCTCCTGGGCCGCGTCGACCGCCGACGCCGAGCCGGCGATGGTCGCGGCGAGGCGAATCGCGGCGCGTTGGTGCCGACGGACGAGCTCCTCGAAAGCCCGATCGTCACCCTGCTGGGCCCGGCGGACCCAGGCCTCGTCGTCCAGAGCACCTCCTGCGATTCGTACGTTGTAGCTGCCCTACACGCCGAGAACCGGCTCGGTTCCGGTTTTGGCCGCTCCCTCGCGACCGGTAGCGTGTAAGGCATGCCTCACATCACGGAGGGTGCCCCTGGTGTCTCGGTGCGCGACGTGCGCGTCGAGTTGTCGGACGCGCCCGTGCTGCGGGGCGTGTCGCTCGACATCACCGCCGGGTCCCAGCTGGCGATCCTCGGTCCGAGCGGCTGCGGCAAGACGACGCTCCTGCGCGCGATCGCCGGACTCCAGCCGATCGACCACGGGGAGATCTGGCTCGGCGAGAACCGGGTCGCCGGCGACGGTCGGCAGGTCGCGCCCGAGGAGCGCTCCGTCGGACTCGTGTTCCAGGACTGGGCGTTGTTCCCCCACCTCACCGTCGCGGCCAACATCGCCTACGGACTCCCGAAGGGGATCCGCAGCCGACGGTTCCGGCGGAACCCCAAGGCCCGTGAACGGGTGCTGGCTCTGCTCGAGATGGTCGGCGTGACCGATCTCGCCCTGCGGCTGCCCGGCTCGCTCAGTGGCGGTCAGCAGCAGCGGGTCGCGCTGGCCCGGGCGCTGGCACCGCGTCCGACCGTGCTGCTCCTCGACGAGCCGTTCTCGAGTCTCGACACCCATCTGCGTGCCGACGTGCGCGCCGAGGTGCAGACCCTCCTGCGCGACCTCGCCATCACCGCGATCTTCGTGACCCACGACCAGGACGAGGCATTCGTCCTCGGTGACGAGGTGGCGGTGATGCGCGACGGCGTCGTCGTCCAGCAGGCACCACCGGCCGAGCTCTACACCCGCCCGGCCGATCCGTGGCTCGCCGAGTTCGTCGGCGAAGCCGAACTGCTCCACGGTGACGCGACCGGTGACCGAGCCACGACCGCACTCGGCGTCGTGCCGCTGGTCGAGCCGACCACCGGGCCGGTCCGGGTGCTCCTGCGGCCCGAGGAGATCGTGATCACGCCGGGGGTCGGGGCCGTCGTGACGGAGGTCGAGTACTACGGCCACGACGCGCTCAGCACCGTCGCCCTCCCCGACGGCACGATCGTGCGCAGCCGGATGACGGGGGCGTCGGCGTTCCAGCCGGGCGACACGGTAGCGGTCACGCATCGCGGCGACCCCGCCGTATCGTTCAGCGCCGAATCGTATGTGACGAACGCCACACGTTAAGGATGCCTAACATCGAACGAGAACGCGTTACCGTCCCGCCCATGAAGAAACTCACACGCATCCTTTCCATCGTCCTCACCGTTGCCCTGCTCGCCACCGCGTGCAGCGACGACAGCAGCGGTGACGGCGACATCACCCTCACCGTCTACTCCGGTCGCGACCAGGAGCTCATCGAGCCGTTGCTCGAGGCCTTCACCGAGGCGACGGGAATCGACGTCGAGGCGAAGTACGAAGGCTCCGCCGATCTCGCCCTGCTGATCCAGACCGAGGGCGACAACTCGCCGGCCGACGTCTTCATCTCCCAGAGCCCCGGGGCGCTCGGTCTGCTCGCCGGCGAGGATCGGCTCGTCACGCTCGACGACACGCTGACGGATCTCGTGGATCCCGGCTTCTCCGCCAGCGACGGCACCTGGGTCGGCATCACGGGCCGCGTGCGGGTGCTCGTCTACAACGACGAGCTGGTCGACGCGGCGGACCTGCCCGATTCGGTGCTCGATCTCGTCGACGAGCAGTACGCCGGCCAGGTCGGCGTCGCCCCTGGCAACGGTTCGTTCCAGGATTTCGTGACCGCGATGCGCAGCGAGCTCGGTGACGAGGCCACCCGCGCCTGGCTCGAGGGCATGGCCGCCAACGGCTCACCGAACTATCCGAAGAACTCCGCGATCGTCGAGGCCGTGGGCCGCGGCGAGATCCCCATGGGGCTCGTGAACCACTACTACAACCTGCGGGCGCTCGAAGCCGATCCGTCCCTGCCGAGCCTGAACCACTTCCTCGCGCCGGACGACCTCGGCTCGCTCGTGATCGTCACCGGCGGCGCCGTCCTCGAGTCCTCGGACCACCAGGACGAGGCGCAGCAGCTGATCGAGTTCCTCCTCAGCGCGGATGCCCAGGCGACGTTCGCGGCGGAGACCCAGGAGTACCCGCTGCTTCCGGGCGTCGCCGCTCCCGAGGGCCTTCCCGCCCTCGACGGCTACACGACGGACACGATCGAACTCGATGCGCTCGGCGACGGCCTCCAGGGCACGATCGAGCTGATCCGCGAGAGTGGCATCCAGGAGTAGGCGGCCGCCGGTCGCCTTACTGCTCGTCGGTCTGGCGACCGGCCTCGTCTTTCTGGGTCCCTTCGCGTACGTCGTCTCCCGCAACGTCGATCTGGGCACCGACTTCGGCTCGATCATCTGGTCCCGCGACACGTGGGATCCTCTCCGCCGGTCGCTGTGGCTCGGCACCACCGTGGCCTTCAGTGCCGCGGTCGTCGGGACCGGGCTCGCCTGGTTGACGTTTCGCACCGACATCCCGGGCCGCCGGGTCTGGCGGATCCTCGCCCCACTCCCGCTCGTGATCCCGAGCTTCGTCGGCGCGTCGGCGCTGATCGCCGCGTTCGCGACCGGAGGACTCGCCGAGGAGATCCTCTCGCCGATCGGCATCACCGACCTGCCCGACATGCGGGGCTTCCGCGGGGCGTGGCTCGTGCTCACCCTCTTCACCTATCCCTACGTGTACCTCCCGGTGGCGGCGCGGATGTCGTCGCTGTCGCCCTCGCTGGAGGAGTCGGCCCGCCTGCTCGGCCGGTCACCGTGGACCGTCTTCCGCACCGTCGTCCTGCCCCAGTCCGCCGGCGCGATCTGGGCCGGCGCCCTGCTCGTGTTCCTCTACACGATCAGCGACTGGGGCGCGGTCGAGCGCATGGGCTACAGCACGCTCACCCGAGACATCTACTCGGACCGGGTCTTCGACCAGGCCCGCTCGATGGGGCTCTCGCTCGTGCTCGGGGTGGTCGCGCTCACCGTCGTGATGGCCGAACGGTCGCTCGACCGGCGCCGCCAACGCGTCGAGGCCGTCCGCACGCGTGACCCGATGATCGTGCCGCTCGGCCGCTGGAAGTGGCCGGCGATGCTCGCGGGGGGCGCGGTCCTCGCCAACGCCCTGCTCGGTCCGATGGCGGTGTTCGGCTTCTGGTCGTGGCGGGGGCTGTCGGCCGACAATCCCTCACCGGGCCTGCGCACCGACGTCGGCGACCTGGTGTCACCGGCGTTGAACACGGCCCAGACGGGCCTGATCACGGCCGCCGTCGCCATCGCGGTCGTCCTCCCGGTCGCCTGGCTCACCGCCCGCTACCGCTCCCGCGTGGGCGGTGCCGCCAACGGCATGGTCGTCGCCGGTTTCGCCCTCCCGGGCGTCGTCATCGCGTTGTCGCTCGTGTTCTGGGTCCTCCAGTCGCCGATCCTCGGCAGCTGGTACCAGACCCTCCCGCTCATGATCGTCGCCTATGTCCTGCACTTCGGTGCGCAGGCCACCCGCGCCGCACACGTCGCGGTCGGCGCGGTGCCCGACCGGCTCGGCGATGCCGCCGCCACGCTCGGCGCCGGCCGCGTGCGCCGGTTCCTCACCGTCGAGTTGCCGTTGATGACGCCGGGACTCCTCGCCGGTGCCGGTCTCGTCATGCTCTCGACGATGAAGGAGCTGCCGGCGACGCGTCTGCTGTCGCCGCCGGGATTCGAGACGCTGGCCACGGAGATCTGGAGCGCGGGCGAGCGGCTCAACCTCGCCCAGGAGTCGTTGGCCGCCCTCGTGTTGATCGCGCTGAGCGCGGTGCTGACCTGGGCCGTCGTCCTTCGCCGCAGTGATGTCTACTGAGCGGAGGTGACGAGGATGCGGGCGGAGGCGAACTCGCCGACCCCGACCGCGGACCCGTCGATCTCGACCGTCGCCGTGCCATCGGGTGACATCGCCGTCATCCGGCCCGTGGAGCCGGGGGTGATGGACGACTGTTCGAGAAAGTCGAGCATCCCGTGGGTGAATTCGAGCTCCTCGGGGATCCGCCGAACCGTGAAGTCGGCACCCACCGCGATGGTGTCGAGGGTGACCAGGTCGGGGGCTTCGTAGCCCGATCCCGGAATCGGGTTGCCGTGGGGGCAGGTGGTGGGGTCGTCCAACCGGGCCATCATCGCGGCCTCGACCATGGGGGAGATCACGTGCTCCCACTTGCCCGCTTCCTGATGGGCATCGGCCCACGACAGACCGAGGATGTCGGTGAGGAAGCGCTCGGCGAGCCGATGACGACGCACGACGGTCTCGGCGAGGTGGCGACCCTTGTCGGTCAGCGTGATCTGGCGTCCGGCTTCGACGAGGCCCTCAGCCTCCATCCGCTTCACCATCTCGGAGACCGCGGGGCGGCTGACGTCGAGGCGCTCCGCGATGCGGGCCTGGATGACGTCGAAGTCGTCCTCCGCGAGCTCGAAGATCGTCTCGCAGTATTCCTCGAACGCCGGGTGCCACTCGGGTGACTCGTACTCGGCCATACGGGTCAGTCTAAAACACCGCTCCGCAAACGCCGAGGGCACGGTGTCACCGGGGGTCGGTAGGTTGCGGGTGTGGTCGATGCAATGGATGCGCTCGGACGGTTCTCCGAACCGGTCCGCCAGTGGTTCACCACGACCTTCCGCGCGCCCACACCGCCACAGGTCGAGGGCTGGCCGGCGATCGCCGACGGCGACCACACGCTGATCCTGGCGCCGACCGGCACGGGCAAGACCCTGTCGGCCTTCCTCTGGGCGCTCGACCGGCTCTCGGTGGACCCGGTCCCGGAGGACGAACAGGCCCGCACCCGGGTGGTCTACCTGTCGCCGCTGCGGGCCCTCGCGGTCGACGTCGAGAAGAACCTGCGGGCCCCGCTCCAGGGGATCGGCTTCGCGGCCGAGCGGCTCGGCGCCGACGTCCACATCCCCACGGTCGGCATCCGCACGGGCGACACGCCCACCCGGGAGCGGCGCCAGCTGGTCCGCCATCCGCCCGACATCCTGATCACGACGCCCGAATCGCTGTACCTCATGCTCACGTCGCAGGCGCGCGAGACCCTCGGCAACGTGCAGCACGTGATCATCGACGAGATCCACGCGATGGCGGGCACCAAGCGCGGCGCCCACCTCATGCTGTCGCTCGAACGGCTGGAGGAGCGCACCGCGGTGTCCCCCCAACGCATCGCGCTCTCGGCCACCCAGCGTCCCCTCGACGAGATCGCCCGTTTCCTCGGCGGCGCCGACGTGGCCGCGGACGGCACGCTCACGCCCCGGCCGGTCACCGTGGTGGACGCGGGCGCCCGCAAGGAGCTCGACATCGAGGTCGTCGTGCCCATCGAGGACATGGGCGCCCTCGGCGAGCGGGTCGAGGCGCCCATCGACGGGCCGGCCGCGGCATCGCCGGGGCGGCGCAGCATCTGGCCGTCCATGCACCCCCGCCTGCTCGAGCTGGTGGAGACCCATCGGTCGACCCTGATCTTCTCCAACGCCCGTCGCCTCAGCGAACGGCTCGCCACCCGGCTCAACGAGCTCGCGATCGAGGCCAGGCACCGCGAGGACGGCACCCCGCTCGCCGCTCCGCCCGTCATCGTCGGCGCGGCCGACGAGCAGACCGGCCGCGGCGCCGCCGAGGGCGAGGAGCTGGTGAAAGCCCACCACGGCTCACTCTCGCGGGAACGGCGCCTGCAGATCGAGGACGAGCTGAAGCGCGGGGACCTGAAGGGGCTCGTCGCCACCTCGTCGCTCGAGCTCGGCATCGACATGGGCGCCGTCGACCTCGTGGTGCAGGTCGCGTCGCCGGGCAGTGTCGCCTCCGGCATGCAGCGGATCGGTCGGGCCGGCCACCAGGTCGGCGAGCCGAGCCGGGGCAAGATCTTCCCGAAACACCGGGCGGACCTGCTCGAGGCGGCGGTCGTTGTCGACCGGATGCACCAGGGCCTGATCGAGGAGACGCGCTACCCGCGCAATCCGCTCGACGTCCTCGCCCAGCAGATCGTCGCGATGTGCGCGATGGACGACTGGGACGTCGACGAGCTCAGCCGGGTCGTCCGCCGCAGCGCCAACTTCGCCGATCTCTCCGACGAGGTTCTCGGCAACGTGCTCGACCTGCTGTCGGGCACCTACCCGTCCGAGGAGTTCTCGGAGCTGCGTCCCCGCATCGTCTACGACCGCGTCACGGGCACCCTGCGGGGGCGCAAGGGGAGCCAGCGGCTCGCGGTCACCAACGCCGGCACCATCCCGGACCGCGGACTCTTCGGCGTGTTCCTGCCCGACGGCACCCGGGTCGGCGAGCTGGACGAGGAGATGGTCTACGAGAGCCGGGTGGGGGAGACCTTCCTGCTCGGCGCGTCCACCTGGCGCATCGAGGACATCACCTTCGAGCGCGTCGTCGTCACCCCCGCGCCCGGTCAACCCGGCAAGATGCCGTTCTGGCACGGCGACGGGCCGGGTCGGCCGCTCGAGCTGGGCCGCGCCATCGGCGCTTTCGTCCGCGAGATCCGCACGGAGAAGGACCCGCTGTCGCGTCTGCGTGAGCGCCACGGCCTCGACGAGCTCTCGGCGCAGAACCTGATGGGGTACCTCGACGAGCAGTTCGAGGTGAGTGGGGCGATCCCCGACGACCAGACGGTCGTGGTCGAGCGGTTCCGCGACGAGATCGGCGACTGGCGGGTCTGCATCCTGACGCCCTTCGGCGCCCAGGTCCACGCGCCCTGGGGCATGGCGCTGCAGGCGCGGCTCGGTGAGGAATGGGGCACCGACGTCGAGCTGATGTGGAGCGACGACGGCATCGTGATGCGCCTCCCGGAGGCGATGGACCAGCTCCCGGTCGACGAGCTGCTCTTCGACCCGGACGAGATCGACGAGTTGATCATCAGCCGCCTGCCCGACACCGCGATGTTCGCGTCGCGGTTCCGCGAGTGTTCGGCGCGGGCGCTCTTGCTGCCCCGTCGCCGGCCGGACCAGCGCACCCCGCTGTGGCAGCAGCGTCAACGGGCGGCGGACCTCCTGTCGGTCGCCGCCAAGTACCCGTCGTTTCCGATGTTGCTGGAGGCCACCCGGGAGTGTGTCAACGACGTCTTCGACCTCCCGGCCGTGCGCGAGGTGATGCGGGACCTGCGGAGCCGCAGGATCCGGGTCGTGCCGGTCGACACGCCGAAGGCGTCTCCGTTCGCCCAGTCCCTGCTGTTCTCGTGGATCGCCGTCTACATGTACGAGGGCGATGCCCCCATCGCGGAGCGCCGGGCCGCGGCCCTCGCCCTCGACCGCGACCTCCTCCGTGACCTGCTCGGCGCCGAGGAGTTGCGCGAGCTCCTGTCGGCCGAGGTGCTCGCCGACGTGGAGCTCGAACTCCAGTGTCTGGTCGACGGCCGTAAGGCCCGCGACCGCGACGAACTCCACGACCTGCTGCGGCGCCTCGGGCCGCTCTCGCTCCCGGACCTCGACGCCCGCGCGGTGGATGGGGCGGACGTGAGTGGGTGGGTGCGCCAGCTGCTCGAGGAGCGGCGGGCCTTCGAGGTCCGCATCGGCGACGCGGCCGGCGGCGGCGCGGACCGGATCGCCGCCTCCGACGACGCCGCCCGCCTCCGTGACGCCGTCGGGGCCGCGCTGCCGGTGGGCCTGCCCGCCGTGTTCACCGATCCGGTGGACGACCCCCTCGGTGATCTCTGCTCGCGCTACGCGCGCACCCACGGCCCCTTCCTCGCCCGCGACATCGCCCGGTGGCTCGGCATCACCGTCGACCGGGTCACCGTCGCCCTCGAGCGCCTGCTCGCGGACGGGCGGGTCGTGCGCGGCGAGTTCCGGCCGGGCGGGATCGAGCGCGAGTACTGCGACGACGACGTGCTCCGGCAGCTGCGCCGGCGCTCGCTCGCGGTGTTGCGCCACGAGATCGAGCCGGTCGAGGCGGAGGCGCTGGCCCGGTTCCTCCCGGCCTGGCAGGGCGTGGGGAGCCGCCGGCGCGGCGTCGACGGCCTCGCCGAAGTGGTCACGCAGCTCCAGGGCGCGCCGATCGCCGCGTCGGTTCTCGAGGTCGACGTCCTGCCCGCCCGGGTCGGCGGCTATCAGCCCAGCGATCTCGACACGCTGTGCACGACCGGCGAGGTGGTGTGGGTCGGTGCCGGCGCGGTCGGCGCCACCGATGGTCGGGTGCGGTTGCTGTATCGCGACCAGGTCGGCCTGCTCGCCCCGCCCGCCGACGATGCCCCGGCCGAGCCGATCCACGACACCCTGCGGTCCCATCTCGGTTCGCGCGGCGCGTCCTTCTGGCCGGAGCTCGTCGCTGCAGTCGCCGCGGCCGAGTTGCCCTACGACGAGGTCACCGTGCTCGCGGCCCTGTGGGATCTCGTCTGGGCCGGCGAGGTCACCAACGACACGCTGGCGCCGCTGCGGGCGATGGTGGCGGGTACCACCACGAAGTCGGGCGGGCGGGCGGCTGCGGGCGGGCGGCGCCGCCGGGCCCGTCCCGGCGGCCTGAATCGGCTCGGCCCGCCGGCCGCCGCCGGTCGCTGGTCGCTCGTGGCCCCGCTGCGGTCGCCCGTGCCGACCCCCACCGAGACGGCCCACGCCCGGGCGCACCAACTCCTCGACCGCTATGGCGTCCTCACCCGGGAGGCGGCGTTGGGCGAGGGGCACGAGGGCGGGTTCGCCGGTGTCTATCCACTGTTGAAGGCGTTGGAGGAGCGCGGTGAGGTGCGCCGTGGCTATTTCGTGGCGGGGCTCGGCGCCGCCCAGTTCGCCCTCCCGGGCGCGGTGGACCGGCTGCGGGCGGTGCGCGAGGTCGACGTCGACACCGAGCCGCTCGTCCTCGCCGCGACCGATCCCGCCCAGCCCTACGGGGCTGCGGTGGCCTGGCCGGAGTCCGCCGGTCGTCCGGTGCGGGCCGCCGGGGCGCTCGTCGTGCTCCAGGACGGCCGTCCGCTCGTCGAGCTCGAACGGGGCGGCAAGTCGCTGATCACCTTCCCCGGCGCGGCCGACGGCCCGGCGTGGATCGGCGCCCTCCAGGAGCTCGTCAAGAACGGCCGGCTGAAGAAGCTCGAGATCGCCAAGGTCGACGGCGTGTCCATCCGGGAGACCGAGTGGGCCGCCCGGCTCGAGTCCGCCGGCTTCTCGCCGGGCTACCGGGGTATGACCTTCCGGGGTTGAGTCACCCGCCGGCGAGCTCGCGGTAGTAGTCGACCATCCGGGCGCCGTCGATCGCCCAGTTGTGGTGAGCGGCCACCGCGGCGCGGCCGTTGGCGGCGAGGCGGGCCCGCAGCTCGGGGTCGTCGCGGAGGCGCCCGGCCGCGTCGGCCACGGCCCGGGCGTCGTCGAACCCGACGACGATGCCGCAGTCGTGGGTCTCGACCACCTCGACCGCGCTCGGCAGGGGCGTCGTGATCACGGGCACCCCCCGGGCCATGTATTCGAGGATCTTGGTGGGAAGGGAGTGCCGGTAGTTCGGGAGGTCCTGCAGGAGTGAGAGGCCGGCCAGCGCGCCTTCGACCGCGTCGAGGGCGACGTCGTTGGCGACGAACCCCCAGCTCGACAGCCGGGGGGCATCGAGCTCGACCCCGGGGTCGGCGTGGCCGATCACGTCGAGCACGAGATCGTCGGGCATCCGCCGGGCGACCTCCACGAGCACGTCGGCCCCCCGTCCGCTCGACACCCGGCCGAGGTAGACGAGCCGGGTCGTGCCGGGCGGGCGCACCTCGTCGGGGACCCGTACGGAGTTCGGGACGAGCACGGCGTCGGGGTGGCGGTCGCGGTAGCCGGCTTCGGCGATGGTGCGGGGCAGCGAGCGGCCCCGTCGCTCGAGCATCCGGGCCCCGATCGAGCCGATCCCCCGCAGCGGTCCCGGGATCCAGGACTTGTCCCCGATCTGGGCGGCCAGGTCCTCGTGGACGTCCCAGAGCACGGGCCCGGTGATCGCACCGGCGACGAGCAGCAGCTCGGGATCGTGCAGGACCGTCAAGTCGGCACGGGCCGAGGCTTCGCGGAGGACGGGGCGGACGGCCCGCAGGGCGCGGAGCCGATCGCGGCCGCGGGCTCCGGGCACGACGATGCGTTCGAGCCGGTCGTGGCCGGGGCTGGTGTCGCCGTCGGGCGCGACATACGTGACGTCGATGCCGGCCTCGAGCAGCGCCGGGATCTGCCGATGGCGGATGCGGGCATCTTCGGGACGATGCACGATCGTCGCGACGAGCACCCGCACAGCACTCAGAGCCTGACGATGTTGGGTCCCTCGAGGGCGCCGCGGGTGTCGAGGACTGCCGCAGCAGCCGAGAAGTCGGCCTCCTCGAGGATCTGCGAATGGGTCTGGACGAGCACGACGACGTCGGCATCCGCGATCGCGGCGTTGAGGTCAGCGGCCTGGGGCAGCTCCTGCCCGTTGACCTCGAAGCGCTCGACGTGGGGGTCGAAGAAGGACACGTCCGCGCCCATCGCCTGGAGCCGGGTGACGAGCGGTCGAGCCGGGGTCTCGCGCTCATCGGAGATGTCGGCCTTGTAGGTGACCCCGAGGAGGAGGACCTTGGAGCCGTTCACCGGCTTCTTGTGGTCGTTGAGCAGCGTCTGGATCCGGGCCGCGACATAGGCGGGCATCCGGCCGGAGACCTCCTGGGCGAGCTCGACGAACCGGAACTGGTAGCCGAGCGAGCGCACGGCGTAGGAGAGGTAGTTCGGGTCGATGGGAATGCAGTGACCGCCGACCCCCGGGCCGGGGTAGAAGGCCTGGAAGCCGAACGGCTTGGTCTTGGCCGCGTCGATCGCCGCCCACAGGTCGATGTCGAGGTCGTGGCTGAAGATCGCCATCTCGTTGACGAGGGCGATGTTCACGTGGCGGTAGGTGTTCTCCAACAGCTTCGCCATCTCGGCCTCGCGGGTGCCGACGGTCGGTACCACGGTGTCGACGACCTGGCCGTAGAACGCCACGGCGCGCTCGGTGCAAGCGTCGGTGTAGCCACCCACGACCTTCGGCGTGTTGCGCAGGCCGTACTGCGGGTTGCCCGGATCGATGCGCTCGGGCGAGTAGGCGAGGGCGAAGTCGGTGCCGGCCGTCAGACCGCTTCCGGACTCCAGGATCGGCCGAACCACGTCGTCGGTCGTGCCCGGGTAGGTCGTCGACTCGAGGACCACCAGCGTGCCGGCGGTGAGGTTGGCGGCGATCGCCGCCGCGGATGACTCGACGGCGCCGAGGTCCGGCGTCGTGTCGTCGCGCAGCGGGGTGGGCACGCAGATGACGACCACGTCGGCGCCCGCGATGCAGGCCGGGTCGGTGGTCGCCGAGAAGCCGCCGGCGAGCATCGTGGCGATGTCGTCGTCGCTGAGGTCGTCCACGTGGGACGAGCCGTTGTTGAGGCCGTCGACCGCACGGGTGGAGACGTCGAAGCCGGTCACCTGGAGCCCGGAGGCGACCGCCTCCTGGGCGAGGGGAAGGCCCACATAGCCAAGGCCGACGATGACGAGATCCAATTCGGACATGGAGTCGCTTTCCGTGGGGGTTCGGGCGGTCACTCTAGGCCATCACCCTCTCGTTCGGGCGCCTTCGCCAAGGGGTACAGTGGCCGTTCCCGGCCCTCCCTCCGCATGTACGAACGCGTTCTCCCTCCCGTCTCCCAGCTGCCGGCCACCGGGCCGGGGGCCGCGTGACGCCCGAGCTCCTCGGCGAGCTCCACGCCGGCCGACTGGCGTCGGGCGCCCTCGTCGACACCTTGCGCGATCGCGTCGCCTGGGTCTCGGCGCGAGCCGCCGGACTCGTGATCTCCGATCTCGGTGCGGTCCTGCCCGAGGTCACCTCGTGGTCGGACCCCGCGGCCGAGCGCATCACGGCGAGCCTGCGCGACGGTGAGCGGGTCGTCATCGACGTCGATCTCGACGAGCAGCCGACGCTCGGCGCCCGTCTCGCGTTCCTGGACGGTGCCGCCGACATCGTCGACCACGCGGTGTTCGTCGGCCCCCGGAGGGCGACCCGTCACCTCGCCCTCGTGCTGGCCGCCGGAGCCGGCTCGCCCCGCCTCGATCTGTGGGACCGCGTTCCGGCCGACCGGCTCGTCGCCCAACCCGCCGACCCCCACCCGCCCATGGTGTTCCACGTGTCCGTCGGCCGCTCCGGATCGAAGGCCGTGGCCGATGCCCACGGCTTGCTCCACGAACCCGACGGGGCGACGCCGGCGATCGAGAACGTCGCCCGTCGCGCCGCGGGCCAGGCCCTCTACGGCGAGACGAGCCACTTCTGGAAGGGCCTGCTGCCCGAGTTGCGCCGCGCCTATCCGGCCGCGCAGATCGTCCACCTCGTGCGCGACGGGCGCTCGGTCGTGAAGTCCTTCCAGGCCCGCTCGCTCTACGCCGATGTGCCCGGCGATCTCGGCTATCGCAATCAGGTGCTTCCCGTCCACACGCCGGAGATGGGGCGGTTCGAGCGCATCTGTTGGTACTGGCGGTACTGGAACGAGGAGATCGCGAACCACGCCGCCACCTGCTTGCGCCTGGAGGATCTCGATCTGCCGGCCCGGGTCAACGCCGGCTCGTCGCCCGCCCCGTGGGTTGACGACGAGACGGAGGTGTTCGAGCGGGTGTGCGGCGAGCTGATGGCTCGTCTGGGGTACGAGTGACCCCGTCGACCGACGGTGCCCTGCGGTGGGACGCGGAGCTCCACGCCGCGTACGCCCGACGGGTGTCCGGCCCGGTGCGCGATCGGGTGAACACCGCCATCGATCGGGAGATCGACCGCCTCGCTCAGGTCGACGACGGCGGGAGCGAGCCGGAGGTCGTCGCCCTGACCCTCGGGCCCGGTCCCGGCTTCGTCCGGTTGCGCAGCACCCCGGGGAACGATGCGGACATCTCGCTCGGCCATCCGGCGGCGGAGGGGGCCGAGATCGCGGCGGTGCTCGGGCGGGCCTCGCAGGTCGTGTTCGTCCCGGTCGCCGACGCGCTCCCCGCGCTCGTCGCTCGACTCGACGGTCCGTCGCCGTCCGCCGACGAGATCGACCGTCGCTGGGATCGGCTCGTCGCCGCGGCGGCGACCCGCCTGCACGAGTTGGCCGCCGCGGACGCCGAGATCACGGCCCATCGCCGCGCGGTGGACCGGACCCGCGCCGACGAGGCGACGGAACTGGACGAGATCGAGGCCCGACTCGCCGTCGTGGAGGCGGCCTTGCCCGCCGGCGAGCCGCCGGCGCGCGTCGCCCGCCGGCCCTACCAACTCGGTGAGCGCCTCGCCGCGGTCGAGGCGCGGCGGGCGGACGACTCGGGTCCCCGCGAGGCCGCGGATCTCGTTGACCTCTGGGAGGCGGCGTTCGCGGCCGCCGGCGTGTCGACCGCCGCCCGCGACGCACGCCTCGCGGTGCCGCAGGACGCGATGCGCAAGCGGTACCCGTCGCACGCCGTGCGTGTCGCCCGCGCGTTGTATGCGACCCGTCGCCGGCCGTTGGCGATCATCGGCGCCGTCCGTCCGTTCGTCGGCGGTCTGCTCCGGCGCCGCCGCGACCATCTCGCCCCGCCGGCGGTCCCCTCGGTGCCGCTCGCCGTCATCGGCGCCACCGCCCTCGCATCCGGGCCCGACGTCGGCCGGCTCACGCCGCACGAGGATCCGGCGGTGGCCCCCGTCGTCGTGGTGGTCGGTGCCACCCGGGCCGACGACGCGCCCGCCGTCGTTCGGGTGCTGCGTTCGCTGCGGGCGGCCGGGACGCGGGTCGTCGCGGCGCCGGAGGCGACGGACCTCGCCGCGGATCTCGTGGACCTCGCGGTGACCGACGACCCGGTCGCCGCCGATCGCTGGGCGCATGCCGGGGTGGCCGTGCGCCACACGCCGACGATCACACCGGACGACGCCTACGCGTTCTGGCAGCCGCCGGCGGTCGATCGACTCGTCGTGCCGATCGTCGCCGTGGACACCGACGACGCCTGGTGGGCCGACTTCACCGAGGCGGTCGAGTCCGGTGCCGTGATCGCGGCGCGGCCGGAGGTCGCCGCCGCGCTCGGTGTCATCGCGGAACCGCTCACCTCCGTCTTCGACGGCTCGACACCGGTGCTCTCCAGCTCGCTGTGCGGCGGCAGCGTCAACCGGGCCCGGATCCATGCGGTGGCCGCCGCGATGGGGACGACGCCCCGTGCCCTGGGCTCCTCGATCGACGCCGTCGACGAGTTCGCGGCAGCCGGCCCGGCGCGGACCGCGGCGGTGGCCGAGGTCGTCGGTGCCGCAACGGCGACGACGGCGGTGATCGCGATCGGCGACGGGGGTCTCCCCGACGACGCCGAACGGTTCGCCGACGCGATGACCACCGCGTCGGCCGGCTGGGTGCTGCTGCGGCCCGCCGAGCTCTACTGCGCCGACGGGGCCGCCGACGCGATCGAAGCCGTGCGGGTCCGGGTCGGTGCCGATGTGGTCGCGGCCGGTCCCGCCCTCGTGCACGTCACCGAACTCGGCGTCGATCTCGAGCTGGACGGGCGGGCCGATGACGCGTTCCTCCAGCGATCGGGCCCGACCACGCTGCTGTTGCCGACCGACGTCGCCCGCCGGCTGCGACTGCGGCCCGGGCCCGACGTGATCGCCCGTGCCTTCGCCGCCTCTGTTCGGGCCGGGCTCGTCGTGTACTCGACGGTCCTGCCCGAGATCGCCACCGAGCTGGGGCCCATCGACGACACGAACGAGCGGGCGTACGCCGAAGCCTTCGAGAACCTGGATCGGATCGTGGAGTCGTGACGCTCGCCGTCCCGTCCGAGGTCCGACTGGTGGCCGCCCGCCTGATGGACGTGCCGGTGGACGCCGCCCCGGTGCTCACCGAACCCGCCGCGGTCGCCGACCCGGCGGGGCCGACCGCCCTCGCGATGTCGATCACGGATCAGCCCGAGCTGGTGGCCTGGCTCGTCAGCCCGGCGTCGGTCGATGCCGGTGTGGCCCACACCGAGATCCTGCCCGACGACCACGGCACGGATGTGTGGATCGTCGCGCTGGTCGGCCCCGGTGGCGAAACGCTCTCGGTGCGCCGCGAACGGGTCTGGGAGGCCCTGCAGGCCCTCGTTCGGCGGCGCACGGACGCGGTGCGGGCCGATGCCGAGGCGCTGACCCTGCGCTCGACCGGCGGCGACGTGACCGTCGACGCCGCCCGGGCGCCGATGGTGCAGGATCTCGAGCGGGTCCGTCGGCGGCGCCGTGACGAACCGGTCGACCTCGCGGCTGTGGACCGACTGCATGCCGCCGTCACCGCGGTCGCCGGGCCGGCACCACCGGAGCATCCGGCGTGGTTGCCGATCGTCACGGCGGGACCGCCGCCGCGGCGGCGACCGACTCGCCTGGTGCGGGCGTTGGCCCGGCTGTTCGGGGAGTCAGACGTCGTTGCGCAATGACTGGTCGCGCAATGACTGGTCGCGCAATGATCGGTCGAGCGGGCCCTCGATCCCGTAGGCCGCGCGGATCTCGGCGAGGCGACGGTCGATGAACGCCTCGTAGCGTTCGTCGCCGGCGTACCACGGCGTGACAGCGGTCGGCGGGGGCACGTACTCGAACGAGATACCCAGCGACCGCAGCCCGAGGAAGTCGGGTCGGTCGATCAACAGGATGCGTCGCGCCGGATCGGGGCCGGCCGCGATCCGCTCCGCCATCCGATCGAGCGTCTCGAGATCCACGCCCCGGGCATCGACCAGCGTGACCGGTCCCGTCCCGGGCAGGATCAGCGGATCCGGCGGGCGCCGCAGGTCCTGTTGCAGCCGCACCCTCGACACGACCGTGGCGATGGCGGTCGACGCGCGCTTCGGGAGCAGCTTCAGCCCGCGGCGGTAGACGCGGCGGGCCCATCCGATGGCGGTGCGGCGGACGGTCACAGACCGGCCCACATCATGATCGCGTCGGCGGCGCCGGACCCGCCGTCCGCCGGCGGGAGCGCAGCCATCGTGTCGCGCATCCGGGCCTGTTCGGCCGGGTCGGCCAGCTGCTCGACCACCCCTTCGATCGCGACCTCCTCCGTCTCGCTCCACCGCAGTCCGACGCCGGCGTCGTGGGCGAAGCGGGCCCGCGCGCCCTGGTCGTCCATCTTCGTGTTGAGGTTCGGGATGAACAGCGTCGGCAGGCGCAGCGACAGCGCCTCGTGGAAGGAGTTGTAGCCCGAGGCCATGAAGGAGAGGTCGAACGCATCGACGTACCAGGCCAGCGGGTAGCGCTGGACCCGCACGACGTCGGGCGGCAGTTCGACCGGGTCGCGCACGAGAATGCTCTCGGCGACGGCGATCTGGATGTCGTCGCGCCGGCGCAGCGCCGACATGACCTTCCCGCTCAGCGACGCGACGTCGTTGATCTGGCCGGCGCCGAGTTGGAGGAGGGCGGCGGGGCGGTCCGGGTCCAGTCCGAGTTCGGCGCGGGCCGCGGTACGGGGGATGACCGCGTCCGGGGTGCCGAACGTGATCGGGCCGACCTCGAGCGACTCGTCGCGGCGACGGGCCGTGAGGCCGATGTCGTAGTCGCGGGCGTACTCGCCGGGCTCGAGGATCAGCGAGAAGCTGTCGGTGCGGTCGATCGCCGCGTGGCCCGCGCCGTCGCGCCACATGCCGCGCCGGCACCACACCCAGTGCCGGTCGGGATGGTCCCGGGCGGCCTTGCACAGACCGCTGTAGGGGTGGGACCCGTCGAAGACGATCACCGACGGTTGGTAGAGCTCGATCATTCCCGCGAGCCGTCGCGCGTAGAAGGCATTCCACTCGCTGCCACTCACGTGGCCGTACTCCGGCGAACGGACGAACTCGGTGTGGAACCCGTGTTCGACCGGGATCGCAACCGCTTGAGAGAGCGTGAAGATGATGACGTCGGCGCGCGATTCCAGTTCGCGCGCGATCGCCATCATGCGCGACAGGTGACCGAGGCCGACGCCATTCGCCGTGCACAACATCACACATGGGCGGTCCACGCGGTCTCCCTCCGTCCAAAGCGACCTCACGTTACCGTCGCGGATCGGGGCCCCTGCGGGCAGCCGCTAGCCTCTCGGCGCATGGCGAGGACCACATGACTGCGCTGCGTGACGTCGGGGAGGTGCCTTCCACCGCGGCCTACCTGCGGGAGAGTTGGCGATATCGCGACTTCACGACCTCGTTGGCGCGCGCCGACGCCCGGGCGCATCATGTCGACACCGCGCTGGGAAGCCTGTGGCAGATCCTCAATCCGACATTGCTCGTCGGGGTCTACTACCTCATCTTCGGCGTGCTCTTCGACGTGACCCGGGGACTCGACAACTATCTGGGGTTCCTCGTCATCGGCGTGTTCATGTTCACGTTCACCCGCAAGTCGATGTCGTCGGGCGCCCGGGCGATCCTGAACAACCGGTCGCTGCTGCAGAGCATCCGGTTCCCCCGGGTGGTGCTGCCGATCGCCACGGTGCTCGCCGAGCTGCTCATCTTCCTCCCCTCGATCATCGTCATCGTCGCCGTCGTCATCGCGACCGGTGAACCGTTCGCCCTGACGTGGTTCCTGCTCGTGCCGCTGGTGCTGGTGCAGCTCGTGTTCAACGCGGGGCTGGCTCTGGCGGCGTCACGGGCGACGGTTCGTTTCCGCGACCTCGACGAACTGCTGCCCTTTCTGCTGCGGCTGTGGTTCTACATGTCTGGCGTGCTGTATCCGATCAGCCGGGTGGAGGACAAGCTCGGTGACGAGTGGCGCGTCCTCTTCGAGGCCAATCCGGCCAACGTGTACCTCACCATCGGGCGCGACGCCCTGCTCGAGGGGACCACCTCCGGGTGGCGGTGGTTGGTCGGGATCGTGTGGGCGGTCGGCATCGTGATCGTCGCGCTCTGGTTCTTCCGTCGTCACGAGCTGGAGTACGGCGGTGTCTGAGCCCACTCCGGCCGTGGTCGTGGAGAACGTCCAGGTGGCCTACCGCGTCGCCGGCCGCCAGTCGCGCAAGGCGAAACGGGCGGCGGCGACCTCCACCGACCGCGGTCGGTTCGTGATCGCGGTCGACGACGTGTCGTTCACCGCCTACGAGGGCCAGACGGTCGGCGTCATCGGCCGGAACGGTTCGGGAAAGAGCTCCCTGCTGCGCGCCGTCGCCGGACTCATGCCGGTGCGGGCCGGATCGATCCAGGTGACCGACTTCCCGGTCCTGCTCGGGGTCGGCGCCGCATTGAAGGGTGATCTCACCGGCCGGGAGAACATCGTGCTGGGAGGAACGGCACTCGGCGCGAGCCGCAAGTCCATGCTCGATCAGCTCGACGAGATCATCGAGTTCGCCGGTATCGACCACGCGATCGACCGCCCCTTCAAGACGTACTCGTCGGGGATGAAGGCCCGGTTGCAGTTCGCGGTGTCCACGGCGGTCCAACCTCGCATCCTCCTCGTGGACGAGGCGCTCGCCGTCGGCGACGAGGAGTTCAAGGACCGCAGCAACGAGCGGGTGTCGCAGCTCGTCGACGGCGCGTCCACGGTGTTCCTGGTGAGCCACTCGCTGTCGACGATCAAGCGCCGGTGCGATGTCGCACTCTGGATCGACGCGGGCCGCCAGGTGATGTGGGGCGACGCCGGCGAGGTGGTCACGGCTTACCGCGAGGACATGGTCGAGCGCCGCGCCCGGCGCGCCGCTCAGGCCGAGAAGCGCGCGGCCGAGCAGGAGGACCGGGAGGACTGATGGCCGACGACGAGCGTTCCCTCCGCCGGACCGTTGCCGACCTCGAGCAGGAGGTGAACTACCTCCGCGCCCGGCTCCGCCGAGCCGAGGCGGATGCCGACGAGATCGACGACGCCGCGCCCGGACCGTTCTTCGTCGGGGGCACGGGTCGCAGCGGCACCTGGATGCTCGGTCGTCTGCTGGGCCAGCACCCCGACGTCGCCGTCATCCGCACCGAGCTGCGGTTCCACTCCTCGGAGGGTGGGTTCGGCCGAGTGTTGCGCGGCGAGGAGAGCATCGACGAGTTCACTGACCGGGTCCGGTCGCGTTGGTACGGCATCGCCGGCGCGAGCGGCAGCCCGAAAGGGCTGCTCCTCCTCGCCACGTCGGGCGAGCTCAGCGAGGCGACCAAACGACTCCGCGCCGACGGCGGCGATCCCGCCAGTGCGCTGCGCGCCTTCGCGCACCGGTTGGTCGACCCGTACGCCCACGGTCGCGGGGCCCGCACCTGGGTGGAGACGACCCCGGACAACACCGCGGCCACGGACGTCCTTCTGCAGGTGTTCCCCCGCGCCCGGGTGTTCGACATCGTCCGTGACGGGCGCGACGTCGCCGCGAGCGTGGTGACCATGGCCTGGGGCCCGGACTCGCCCGACGACGCCCTCGACTGGTGGGCCGCCCGGGTGCGGGCCGGCCACGCCGCGATGGCGCGAGCCGATGCGGACCGGGTCATGCGGGTGCGCTTCGAGGAGTTCGCCCTCACTCACCGCGAGCAACGCCTCGACGAGGTACTTGCGTGCGCGGGGTTCGAACGGACGAAGGCGATCGAGCGCTACTTCGCCCGCGCCGTCGATCCCGAGAAGGCACACACCGGCCGGTGGCGGGCGGAGATGTCGTCCGCCCGCGCGGCCGCGTTCGACGCCCGCTATCGGGATCTCTACCGCGAGCTCGAGGACGAAGGAGTCGCGGGTCTGCCGATCACGCCGGACGACGCGGACCGGCTCGGCGTCTGATCAGGTGCCCTCGGGGCACGCCGCCGCGCGATAGGCCGGGTAGGCCCGGTCCGTGGCCACCCAGCAGGGCAGCTCGGACACCGTCGAGGTCACCGTCGCCCAGGCGCTGACGAGCGGGAGCCCGCAGGCGTCCACCGTCGCTTCGTCGAGCGACGAGACCAACGCCTGGAACTCGTCGAGGCTCGGCGGGTCCGACGCGGCGGCGATGAAGTCGTCGACCAGCGCTCGGGTGACGGCGTCGAGCCCGGCCACCGCGAGCCGGAGCCGGTCGTAGTCGGGGATCGCCCCGTTCGGGGTCGGCCCGTCGAGGAAGAGCGATGCCACGGCAACGCATTCGGGCGTGTCCGTGAGGACGAATGTGTCCGGCGGTGGTGGGGCGTCGGGATCCACCCGGTCGATCGAGATCTCCCGCGGTTCACCGGCCGGTCGCCATTCCCCGTCCACGACCTGCACGATCAGGGAGGTCACACAGTCGACCGCGAGGTGGTTCCCGTCATTGCTCCAGCACGGCAGGTGCCGCGGCAGATCGTCGGTGCTGCAGGTGCCGGGTTCGCCGGCGAGGGTGTAGGCGGCGATCGGAATCTCGAGCTCGAGATGGCAATCGCCGAAGCCCGTCGCGGCGTACATCGCGCTGAACGCGGGAATGTCGCAGGCCGCGCTCGTGGCCTCGTCGAGCTCGGCCGCCGCCTCGACGAGAAGGTCGTGCAGCTGCACGGAGGCCCGGTGTTCGCTCAACGACTCGTCGGCGAGGGTGGTCTCGATCGCGACGATCGTCGGTAGCGCACCGGTCGCCCCGGCGAGCGCGCCGAGCCGGGCGAGTTCGTCGAGGACGACCTGCAGATCGGCTTGGTCGGCGAGGGACCCGAGCGCGAGTTCGGCGACGTCGCCGCACAACGCGTCGGTGAGGACCTCCTCGTCCGTGGCGACGCGGTCGACCGACCAGGCATCGGGGGGTTGCGGTGCGGCACAGGACGCGGCAACGACCAGGCCCGCGATCCACAGCTTCCACGTCATGTCTCATCATCGGCGGGCACGATCCCGTCTCAAGTCATCCGAGCGTCTATCGTGACCAGATGAACGACGAGATCTTCGCTGGCGCGGAAGCGCTCACCTTCGACGATGTGCTCGTGGTTCCCGGCTGGAGCGAGGTCCTGCCCTCCGAGGTCGACACCTCCACCTCTCTCGCCGGGATCGAACTGCGGGTTCCGCTCATGTCCGCGGCGATGGACACGGTCACCGAATCCCCACTCGCGATCGCGATCGCGCGCGCCGGTGGGATCGGTGTGCTCCACCGAAACTTCTCGATCGAGGAGCAGGCCGACGAGGTCGACCGGGTCAAGCGGGCCCAGGCCGGCATGATCTCCGCGCCGATCAGCCTCCCGCCCACGGCCACCCTCGACGATGCCGAGGCGCTCATGCACCGCCACCGCATCAGCGGCGTCCCGATCTGTGAGCCCGACGGGCGCCTCGCCGGCATCCTCACCAACCGCGACATCCGGTTCTGCACGGCCGACGAGTACGCGAAGCCGGTCACCGAGTTCATGACCCCCGCGCCGCTGGTCACCGCGCCGGTGGGCACCGCGATCGAGGATGCGGTGGCGATCCTGCACAAGCATCGGATCGAGAAGCTCCCCCTGGTCGACGACGATGGCCGCCTGGCCGGTCTCATCACGGTGAAGGACATCACGAAGCGCATCGAGAACCCGGACTCGACGCTCGACGGCGACGGCCGGCTCCGGGTCGCGGCCGCCGTGGGTGTCACCGACACCGCCGAACGCACCGAGGCCCTGGAGGCGATGGGGGTCGACATGCTCGTCATCGACACCGCCCACGGCCACACGCAGGGTGTCGTGGATGCCGTCCGCACGATCAAGAAGGGCTGGCCCGACCTCCCCGTCGTGGGCGGCAACGTCGTCACCCGCCAGGGGGTCGAGACCCTCGCCGAGGCTGGTGCCGACGTCATCAAGATCGGCGTCGGGGCGGGCAGCATCTGCACGACACGCGTCGTCGCCGGGGCGGGCATGCCCCAGATGACGGCGATCCACGAGTGCGCGGCGGCGGCTCGTGACCTCGGCGTGCCCGTGATCGCCGACGGCGGCGTGGTCACTTCCGGCGACATCGTGAAGGCCTTCGTCGCCGGCGCCGACTGTGTGATGCTCGGCAACCTGCTGGCCGGCGTCGACGAGGCACCGGGAGACCTCGAGCTCGTCGACGGCGCGATGTGGAAGACCTACCGGGGCATGGGTTCGGCCGGCGCGATGCGGGGTCGGGCCACGGACCGCTACGGCACCGGCCAGGCACCGGGAAAGCATGTCGCCGAGGGGGTCGAGGCCCGCGTGCGCTACGCGGGACCGATGGCCGAGCTGATCGCCCAGACCATGGGTGGGCTCCGCTCGGGCATGGGCTACGCGGGGGCCGCCGATCTCGACGATCTGCGCCACCGCACCCGACTGGTGCGCATCACGGGCGCCGGCCTGCGGGAGAGCCACCCGCACGACGTGGCCGTCCTCCGAGACGAGTAGCCGTGTCCGCCCGCACCCGAATCGCTCGCGCCGCCGCCCGCACCACGAGCCGGCTCCCGAAACGCGTCCTGCGCCGCATGGCCGGCGAACCGCTGGTGATCGACGGCAACACCCTCGACCTCCAGATGCAGGTGTTCGCGGCCGCCGCGCTCAAGCAGATGGCCGGCGATGAACCGACGCCGGAGTCGATGCGGGAGGGGTTCGCGGAGATGGTGAAGATCACCCAGCACGAGCCCGTCGAGTCGGTCTCCACCCATGACCGCACCATCCCCGGGCCCGGCGGGGACCTTCCCGTGCGGATCTACCATCCGACCGCGACCACGGGGGCCGCGCCGGCGATCGTCTGGTACCACCAGGGCGGGTTCGTGATCGGCGATCTCGATTCGGATCACGCCCTGTGCACCACGCTGGCCGAGCGCTGCGGCGCGGTGATCGTGTCGGTCGACTACCGCCTCGCCCCGGAGTACCCGTTCCCGGCCTTCGTCGACGACGGGGTGGCTGCGCACGAGTGGGTCGTCGAACATGCGGAGGGCCTCGGGGTCGACCCGGCCCGGGTCGCCGTCGCCGGCACCTCCGCGGGGGGCATGCTCTCCGCCGTCGTGTGCCAGCAGGCCCGGGGCCGAGGTGTGCGCCAGCCCGTCGCCCAGATCCTGCTCTACCCCGGCATCGACCACACCTACACGGGCGGCAGTCGGGACTCCTGCGCCGAGGTGTTCCCGCTCTCTGCCGACGCGCTGGCGTTCTTCGATCACCACGCCCTCCCGGACCCGAGCGCGGGCACCGATGTCCGGGCGAGCCCCGGTCTCGCCACCGAGCTGTGGGGGTTGGCACCGGCCGTGGTGGTCACGGCGGGCTTCGATCCGATTCGCGACGAGGGCAACGCCTACGCGGAGGCGCTCGCGGCGGCCGGGGTGCCGGTCACGCACCGGTGCGAGACTTCGCTCACCCACTCCTTCACCGTGTTCGGTGGGATCAGCCGGGAAGCGCGTCGCGCGGTGGACCGGGTGGCCGAGGACGTGGCCGCGGTACTCGGCGTCGACTGACGGTGCCCGAGGGCGACACGCTCCACAACCTGGCGCTCCGACTCGGCCCCGCGTTCGACGGTCGCACGCTCACCGACGTGTCGTTCCCGCGGCTGCGGGGCATGGACCGGCTGAAGCCCGGCGACGTGGTCACCGAGGTCCGAGCCCGCGGCAAGTATCTGGAGATCGAGGTGGAGCGGGGTCTGATCCTGCGCACCCACCTGCGGATGACCGGGGCCTGGCACCTCTACGAGCGCGGTGCCCGCTGGCGTCGACCGCGCCATCTCGCCCGGGCCGTGCTCGAGACCGCGGACGCGACGGCGGTGTGTTTCGCGGCCCCGGTGGTCGAGATCGGGCGTCGCGGCGACGGCGCGCTCGATCATCTCGGGCCGGACCTGTGTCGTCCTCCGGTCGACATCGACGAGGTCGTCCGACGGGTCGACGCGTGGGCCGACCCGGATGCCCAGATCGGCGATGTGCTGCTCGATCAGCGGCTCGCGGCGGGAATCGGCAACGTCTACAAGTGCGAGGCCCTGTTCGCCTGTGGTGTCGATCCCCACGTCCGACTCGGCGACGTCGACGCGGCGACCGTGCGAACGTTGTACGAGACCGCCGCCACCCAACTCCAGGCGAACCTCGGACGCTGGCGGCGCGAGACGTTCCGCGGCGGCCTGGCGGTCTACGGCCGACACGGGCAGGGGTGTCGGGTGTGCGGGACCGGGATCAGAACCGCGGATGGTGGGACGCAGGGCCGCACGACGTGGTGGTGCCCCCGCTGCCAGCGGGGCGGCTGAACGCTGCCAGCGGGGCGGCTGAACGCTGCCAGCGGGGCGGCTGAGCTACTGCTGTTGGGCGGCGAGGCGTTCGGCGCCGTGCACGTAGCGGTGCAGCTTGGTGACGGCGAAGCCGGCGTGGAGGTTCACGAGGTGGGGGGTCACGGCGTGCGTCGCCGCGATGGTGCGGCTGTCGTCGCCGGCGCCGATGGAGGTGAGCACCTCGCGCTCGGTGGCCGTGAGGGTCGGCGGGGGGTACAGCGGGTCGGCCGAGCGCTCGGCCCACGCGTCCAGGTCGTGGAGCAGGCGCACGGCCATCCGCGAGAGCAGCAACGCCTCGCCGCGAGCGATGTCGTGGACGGCCCGGGCGACGGTGGCTTCGTCGTCGCTGAGGAGCACGGCGCCCGTCGCGCCGGCGACCATCGTGGTGTAGGCCCGTTCGTCGTCGAGGTGGGTGGCGGCGAGCACGCGCGTGGCCGGCGCCCATTCGCGGAGTCGACGACAGACGGCGCGGGCGTCGACCTCCTCGATCCGGGCGTCGAGTAGGAGGACGTCGGGGAGCTCGGCGAGGACGCGGGCGACGGCGTCGTTGCCGGTGGTCACGTGGTCGATGACGTCGATGCCGTCTCCACGGGGGGCCTGGAGCGCATCGCCGAGACCACGGTCGCCGGCGACCACCACGGTCACAGGGTGAGTTGTCATGGCATGCCCGTCTCGGGTCCGAACCGCTCCATCGGTGGTTCTGTCGGCGTTTCTGGACCCGAACTGAGGGGATTTCTGGGCCGTACGGCCCACCAGCACGTCCGGTCAGCCCTGCGAGATCGCCTCGAGGACGTTGAGCCGGGCGGCGCGGCGAGCCGGGATGATCGCCGCGGCGATGCCGGCGATCGATGCCAGGGCGAGGTAGGCGGCGAGCGTGCCGACCGGGATCGAGACGGAGCTGATGAACGTGTCGGGGATGACGGTCACCGCCGCGGCGCCGAACACCGTGCCGAGGACGACGCCGAGAAAGCCGCCGAACGCGGCGATGATCGCGCCCTCGAAGAGCACCATGCGCATCATCTGGCGACGGGTCATGCCGACGGCGCGGACCAGGCCGAGTTCGCGGGTCCGTTCGAAGACGGACAGCGCGAGGGTGATCGAGATACCGAGCACGGCGACGAGGATCGCGGCGAGGAGCAGCACGGTGAAGGTCTGGAGGAACTGGTCGATGATCCCTTCCTGGCGCTCCTGGAACTCGTCGCGGGTGTCGACGTTGACCGGGTAGTCGACCGCCACGGCCTCGATCGCGGCGCGGGCGTCCTCGGTGTCGACCCCGTCGGCCACGAGCAGGCTCACGAACTGGTCGTTGGCCGTCGGGAAGTGGGATTCCCAGAGGCTGAGGTCCACGACCGCCGAGCCGTAGATGCTCAGATCCTCGTAGATCGCCGCCACTCGCACCTGCTCGATCGACCCGTCGTTGAAGGTGATCCCGAGGGCGTCACCGACGCTCAGTTCGGTGTCGGCGGCGACGTCCTCGTGGATCCAGATCGAGCCGGGCCCGACGAGCGAGGGATCGAGGTCGAGGAATCCGGGGTCGAAGTGGTCGAGGGAGGTCTCGAGCTCGACCGCCGAGGCGTCGCGCGTCGACCCGTCGACGCTGAATCGGAAGGCTTCGAAGGCGAATCGGAAACTGATCGCGGACTCCACCTCGGCGACGTCGTTCAGGTCGCCGGCGAGCTCGCGACTGAACGAGGTGTTGGGGGCGAAGTTCTCGTGGGAGATGAAGAAGTCCGAGATCACGCGCTCTTCGAGCACGTCGGCGAAGGTCGCCTTGAACGAGTCGGTGACGACGGCGGCGGTGGTGACGAGAGCGAGGCCGATCATCAGCGCCGCGGCCGCGGACGCGGTCCGCTGCGGGCTCCGGCCCGCGTTCTCACGGGCCATGCGGGCGTTGGCCTTCATGGTCGTGGGCAGCTTCCTGCGGGCCACCGCCGCGAGCACCGTGGCGACCGCGCCGACGAGGAGCGAGGTGATCGTGGCGGCGCCGAAGTCGAACGTGAGGACACCGATGACCCCGGTCACCAGACTGATCACACCGATCGCGCCGATGCCGAAGACGATGACGCCGCCGAGCCCGGCCGGCCACGACCAGCCCATGATGAGGCTGGCGTCCACCGTGCGGTAACCCACCCGCGCGATCAGAGCGCCGAACAGGCCGAGGAGCACGACGGCCAGGGCGCCCATCGCGGTGGCGTCGCCGCTTCCGAAGACATCGGCGAGGAGCTGGACCAGGAGCACGGCCGCGCCGACCAGGGCGCCGACCCCGGCGAGGGTGAGCGCGATGCCGCCGAGGAGCAGCAGGATCGCGAGCGGCCACCGTCCGAGGAAGTGGCTCACGGGCCGCGCCAGCCGCGGACTGATGGCGTTGACCCCGAGGAAGAGCGTGACCGCGGCGACGGCCAGCAGGAGCAGGAGTTCGCCGACGTCGAGATCCAGCACCACGGTGAGCACGATGGAGATGGCGCCGAACCCGAGCATGGCGAATCGACCCGCGGCGGCGTCGATGCGACGGAGGCCGTAGGCGTTCGCGAACGCGGCGCCGAAGCCGAACAACGGGATCACGATCCAGACCGGCCAGTCGGAGTCGCCGCCGATCGCGATGCCGATGACGTAGAGCGCCCAGGCCCCGATCACCAGGGGCACGCCGATCGCGAGATTGCGCACGGGGACGATCTGGCGCAGGCGGCCGTCCTCGCGCAGCGCCATCATCGGTGTCAGGTGCCGGGCCCGCAGGGCGGGGACGATCGCACTCGCCATCGTCACGATCACGCCGACCGCCACGCCCCAGATCAGCGCGGTGCGGGTGATGATCAACTCGCTGGTCGACGGACCGAACTGCAGGGTGCCGAGCAGCCACCCCATGAACCACCCGAACCCGATCCCGAGGACGATGCCCATGGCCGTGGACGCCACCCCGACCAGCAGCGCCTCGCCGAGCAGTGCCTTCGTGACCTGGTTGCCCGAGGCGCCGATGGCCCGCAGCAGACCGAGCTCGCGGACCCGTTGACCGATGAGAATGGTGAAGACGTTGAAGATGACGAACGCCGACACCGCGAGGATGATGATCGCGAACGCGAGCAGGACCGTCCGGAAGATGTCGACGAACTCGCCGAAGTCCGACTCCTGCTCCTCGACGAGCTGCTCGCCGGTGACGATCTCGAGCGTCGGTGGGAGAATCGGCTCGAGGGCGGCGAACAATTCGTCATCGGTCAGGTCGGCCGTGGTCGAGAACTCGACGCGATCGATCCCGACCCCGCCGTTGAGGACCTCGACGGCCGTCTCGGTGTCGAAGGCGACCTGGATCGTGTCGCCGAACAGCTGGCTCACTTCGGGATCCGCGAAATGGAAGATCCCGACGAGGACGAAGTCGCCCGGCCCGGTCGGCGTGTCGATGGTGTAGGTCCCGCCGAGTTCGAAGCCGAAGTCCTCCGCGGCGCGGCTGTCGATCGCGAACTCGGTTCCGGTGGCGGGGGGCTCGCCGTCGCTGATGAACAGGCGAGGTGTCGCCGAGTCCGTCGGCCAGTTGAGTCCGATGTTCACGCCGAAGGAGGCGATCAACCGTTCGTCGTCGATCCGGGGGATCACGTCGAACTTGAGGACGTAGGGCTGGACGTTGGTCACGCCCGGTACGGCGGCGATCTGATCGCTCACGGCGAGATCGAAGGGCGGTCGCAACGTGTCGTCGCCGAACTCGATCGACGTACGGACGGCGTAGTCCGTCCCTCCCTCGATGTCCTCGGCGAGGGCCGCGAACTGGGAACGCTGCGCATCGGTGAAGACGAAGACACCGACGGTGAACATCACGCCGACGGTGACCGCGGAGCAGGTGAGGAGGAAGCGGAAGGGCTTCCCCGCCACGTTGCGCCGGATGAGCTTCCAGATCATCAGCGCAGTCGCTTCATCTGGTCGATGACCTGCTCGGCGTCGGGGTCGATCATCTCGTCGACGATCTTGCCGTCGGCCAGGAAGACGACCCGGTCGGCGTAGGCCGCGGCGACCGGATCGTGGGTGACCATGACGATGGTCTGGTCGAGCTGGTCGACCGCCTTCCTCATGAAGTCGAGGATCTCGTTGCCGGTGGTCGAGTCGAGGTTGCCGGTCGGCTCGTCCGCGAAGATGATCTGCGGCCGGCTCGCCAGCGCGCGGCTGACGGCGACGCGCTGCTGCTGGCCGCCCGACAGCTCGTTGGGCCGGTGATCGACGCGATCCGCGAGCCCGACGGTGCGGATGACCTCCTCGAGCCACGCCGGGTCGGGGGTGGTGCCGGCGAGGTCCATCGGGAGGGTGATGTTCTCGAGCGCGGAGAGGGTGGGCACGAGGTTGAACGCCTGGAAGACGAAGCCGACGTTGTCCCGCCGCAGGAGGGTGAGGTCGCGCTCGGCGAGCGACGACAGGTCGGTGTCGCCGATGAAGACCTGGCCGGCGGTGAGCGTGTCGAGCCCCGCCTGACAGTGCATCAGGGTGGACTTGCCCGAGCCGGACGGCCCCATGATCGCGGTGAACTTCGCCCGCTCGAACTCGACGTCGACACCGTCGAGGGCGCGCACCTCGGTGTCGCCCTCGCCGTAGATCTTGGTGGCGCCGACGGCGCGGGCCGCCGTGCCGGCGGTGACAGTGGCTTGCGTCATGCGAACTCCAGTGGGGGATGGACCGTCAAACCTTACGCAGCGGGTGCGACAGCGTGGCGACTTCGGCGATGGTCTGTGGTCACGTCGTCACCTAGCATCGCCCTGTGCTGACGCGAGCGGGATACCTGTTCCTCCGCGACGACGGGCCGGAGGCGTCGCACCAGCTCGAACGCGAGGGGTACGCCGTGCTGCGGGCGGTGTTCACCGGTGCCGAGATCGCCCGGCTGCGTCGTGAGATCGAAGCGGTCTTCGCCACCGAACGGCCGCCGGTCCGGGTCCGGGGACGAACGGCCGCGGACTACGCGGACTTCCGCCACGGCATGCTGAACAAGAGCGCCGCCGCGCAGGAGGCGGCTGGGCATCGGGGCATCCTCGACGTGATCGAGCCACTGCTCGGCGAGGACTGCCATGTCATCGCGAACACCAGCTGGCGCAACCAGCCCCACGATCCGCGGGCCGTCGACGGGGGTGCGTGGCACTGCGACGCCGGGCCCCACGTGCCCCGGGCGCCCGGCGTGCCGTGGGACGACCGCATTCCGTATCCGGTGTTCGCGATCGGCGTCCACATCCTGCTGCAGGACTGTCCGCTCGCGTGCGGGCCGACCGGCGTGCTGGCGGGGAGCCATCGATCCGGGCAGGCGCCGCCGTTGCGGCCCGTGAGCCGCCTCGGGGTGCTCTACGAGAACCGGGGTCCGGTGCCGCTCACCGGCGAGGCGGGCGACGTGGCGATGTTCGTGTCGGACACGTGGCACCGCCGCCTGCCCCCGATCCCGAGCGGTGACACCGGCCGGTTCTTCCTGCAGGTCCACTACGGCCGGCGGGACCTCGCCCAGCGGATCGAGCTCACCGAACACGTCAACCATCTCCGCTATGCCGCGGTCCGGCGAGCGAAGACCGACCGGGAACGTCGCCTCGTCGGCCTCCACCCGCCGGGCTTCTACGACGCCTGAGGTGAAGCGGGGGTCAGACCCCAGGTGAAGCGGGGTCTGACCCCCGCTTCACCTGCTTCGTCTCAGTGGCTGATGGCATCGAGGACGTCGAGCTTGCCGGCGCGTCGGGCCGGTAGCCATGCGGCGACCAGCGTGGCGAGGGCGGCGAGCACGACGACCTGGATGATCGGCGCGACCGGGATGGTGAGCGATCCGCCGAAGCTGTCCTGGGGCAGCGCCTGCACGACGCCCCACCCGAAGACCGTCCCGGCGCCGACGCCGAGGACGGCGCCGAAGAGGGCGACCAGCACGGCCTCCCAGCGGATCATCCGCCTCGTCTGGCGCCGGGTCATGCCGACCGCCCGCAGGAGACCGATCTCCCGGGTGCGCTCGTGGACCGACAGCGCCAGGGTGTTGGCGATGCCGATGAGGGCGATCACGATCGCCAGCGCCAACAGGGCGTTCACCACGAGCAGGGACGAGTCGATCGTGTCCTCGAACGACTGCTGGAACTCCGAGGTCGTCGAGATGTCGACCTGCGGGTAGGTCGCCTGCAGCTGCGCGAGGAGGGGGGCGACGTCGGCCGTCGACACGCCGTCTGGCAGCGACGCCGCGATCCATTCGTCCGTCGTGGCGGCGAGGCCGTCGTCGAACACTTGGTCCGGCACGAGCGGGTCCTCGAAGATCGTCTTGTCGGCGTAGATGCCGCGGACCTCGAGATCCGTCGTCGTCCCGGCGGCGAACTCGATCGGCACCGTGTCGCCCACGCCGACGCCGAGATCGGCCGCGAGCTCGTCGTGGAGCAGGATCACGTCCGTCGCGTCGCTGTCGGGGATCGTCCCGGCCTGCAGATCGATGTCGAACAGCTCGTCGATCGTGCCGAGGTCGAGCGCCGTCACCTCCCGCACGTCGGGTCCGAGTCGAGCCTCGTCGTAGCGCATGCCGGTGACGGCGGAGAACCGGCCGGTGGCGGCGAGCTCGTCGGCCAGTGCGGGGGAGATCCCCGAGTTGTCCTCGTTGCCGGCGATCACATAGTCGGCGGTGACCGACCGGGCGATCAGGTTGCCGAGACTCGTCTTCACGGACTCGCCCACCACATAACCCATGGTGACGAGCGACAACCCGATCATGAGCGCGGCGGCGGTGGTGGCCGTGCGGCGCGGGTTGCGACTCGCGTTGCCCCGGGCCAGCGCACCCGCCGAGCCCATGACCTTCGAGAGCGGCCAGCCGAGTACGCCCGTGAGCGGACGGGCGACGACCGGGCTGGCGAGGGTCAGCCCGAGGAAGACCATCACCGCGGCGAGGCCGAGGGTGAGGATCAACCCGATCGTCGACAGGCTCGGACCGAAGAGGCCGAAGGCGCCGAGGGCGAGCCCGGCGGCGAGGGTGGTGCCGCCGAGCGTCAGGCGCCTGCGCCCGTCCTCGGGCGTGACCGTTCCACCGTCGCGCAGCGCCTCGATGGGGGAGACCGAGGCCGCGGCGCGCGCGGGGGCGATCGACGAGACGAGGGTGACGCCGACGCCGAGGACGAGTGCGAACACGATCGTGCGGGTGGCGAGGATCGTGGGGTAGGCCGGGAGCTGGGCGCCGAGGACTTCGAAGAGCGCGTTGAGCAGGGCGGCGATGCCGACGCCGGCCACGAGGCCGATGAGGCTCGCGACGAGGCCGACGATGATCGCTTCGCCGAGGACGGACCGGCGCAGCTGGGCCGCGTCGGCGCCGATCGCCCGGAGCAGGCCCATCTCCCGGACCCGTTGGCCCAGCACGATCGCGAACGTGTTGTAGATGATGAAGATCGAGACGAACAGGGAGATGATCGCGAACCCGAGCAGCACGTTGCCGATGATCGTGACGCCCTCGTCGAACTCGGCCTGCTGCTCGGCGGTGACGGTGGCCTGGTCGACGATTTCGGCCGACGTGGCGCCGAGCAGCGCCTGGATGTCGGCCATGACGGCGTCGGCATCGGCGCCGGGCTCGAGGCTGAGAGGCACCTCGTCGATGGCGCCGGGCTCGCCGAAGAGCCGTTGGGCCTCGTCGATCGAAACGTGCATCAACGTGGCGCCGACCGTGGTGTTGTCCTCGCCGAAGCGGGTGGTGGCCGTGAGCTCCACGTCCTCCCACACGCCGGACGGCGTGATGATGTCGTAGGTCTCACCGACGACGAAGTCGTGGCGCGCTGCGGCGTCGAGATCCATCGAGAACTCGTCCGGACCGAGCGGGGCACGGCCCTCGACGATCGTGAACGTGCCGATCGAGGCGTCATCCATCCACGCGAACGTGATCTGCGGAGGACCCGAGGTGGTGATGGTCGAGCCGTCCGCCTTGATCGGCTGGATCTCGTTCTGGTCGCTCTCGATGTAGGCGACGGCGTTCTCGACACCGTCGATCGCGATGACCTGTTCGACCAGCGATTCGTCGAGTGGCATCGGATCGCCGAACTCGCTCGTGGGGCGGACGAGCAGGTCGGTGCCGCTCGTGATGTCCTCGGACAGGTCGTCGAACGTCGACCGGAGGCCGTCGCTCATGACGAAGCTGGAGACGACGAAGCCGACGCCGAGGACCACCGCGAAGGTGGTCATGGCGAACCGGGCCTTGTGGGCCGCGAGGTTGCGGAGGGTGAGTCGCAGCATCGGTCAGTTCCCCAGCGCCTTCATGCTGTCGAGCACGGTCTCCGGGGTGGGGGCGTGGATCTCGTCGACGATCTTGCCGTCGGCCAGGAACACGACGCGGTCGGCGTAGGACGCGGCGACCGGGTCGTGGGTGACCATCACGATCGTCTGGCCGAGCTCGCGCACGGCCCGACGCATGAAGTCGAGGATCTCGGCGCCGGTCGTGGAGTCGAGGTTGCCGGTCGGTTCGTCGGCGAAGATGATCTGCGGCCGGCTCGCCAGCGCCCGGCTGACGGCGACGCGCTGCTGCTGACCACCGGAGAGTTCGTTCGGACGATGGCTGGTCCGGTCGGCGAGCCCGACGGTCTCGATGACCTGGGCGAGCCAGTCGGCGTCCGGCTCCGTCCCGGCGAGGTCCATCGGCAGGGTGATGTTCTCCATGGCCGACAGCGTCGGCACGAGGTTGAACGCCTGGAAGATGAACCCGATTCGGTCACGGCGCAGGAGCGTGAGCTCGCGCTCGGACAGCGACGAGAGGTCCGTGTCGCCGATGAAGACCTGGCCGGCGCTGACCGTGTCGAGCCCGGCGAGGCAGTGCATGAGCGTCGACTTGCCGGAGCCCGATGGCCCCATGATCGCGGTGAAGTGGCCCGTCACGAAGTCGACGTCGACATCGTCGAGTGCTCGCACCGTCGTGTCGCCGGACCCGTAGGTCTTCGAGACACCGACCGCGCTGGCCGCGATGTTCGTGTGGGGGTGGATGGATGTGTCGATTGGGAGATCGAGGACTGTCATGTCTTCGACCGTACGGATGAGAGCGTCCTGCGTCGTCCGGCTGCAAGTGGATTGCGGGTCGTCCGCAAGGAGGATTCGGCCTCAGGGTCGACTCAGGGATCGACTCGGGGTCAACCCTGGCCGGGACGCACGATGCCGGACTCGTACGCCACGACGACGGCCTGCACGCGGTCGCGTACGCCGAGTTTCATGAGCACCCGGCCGACATGGGTCTTGACCGTGGTCTCGCCCACGAAGAGGGCCTCGGCGATCTCCGCGTTCGACAGCCCGCGGGCCATCGCCTGGAGCACCTCCGTCTCGCGCTCCGTGAGCTGGTCGAGGCCGGGGGCCGGGACCGGCGTGGCCGGCGCCGCCGCGGTGAACTGCTCGACCAGTCGCCTCGTGACGCTCGGCGCGAGCAGCGCTTCGCCGGTCGCCACGACGTGGACGGCATCGATGAGCCGCTCGGGCGGCGTGTCCTTCAGCAGGAATCCGGCGGCGCCGGCGCGCAACGCGTCGTAGACGTATTCGTCGAGATCGAACGTGGTGAGGATGAGGACGCGGGTGGCGGGCTGGGTGGCGATGATGCGCCGGGTGGCCTCCACGCCGTCGAGTTCGGGCATGCGGATGTCCATGAGGACGACGTCGGGCCGCTCCCGCCCGACCACGTCGATGGCCTCGAGGCCGTTCTCGGCCTCGCCGACCACCGCGATGTCGGCGGACTCGAGGATCATCCGGAAACCGGTCCGCATGAGCGCCTGGTCGTCCACCACGACGACCCGCAGGGTGTCACTCATCGCTCGTCCCCGATCATGAACGTCGCCTCGACCGCGAACCCGCCGCCCGGACGCGGCGCCGCGGCGAGGGTGCCGTCGTAGGCCTCGACCCGCTCCCGCATGCCGACGATGCCCTGGCCGGCGCCCGCCGTGATCGCGGCGGCACCTCGTCCGTCGTCGTGCACGGACACGTGCAGGGTGTCCGATGCGTAGTGGAGCGTGACCGTCGCGGAGGCTCGTCCCGCATGCTTGAGGGCATTGGTGAGCGACTCCTGTACGACCCGGTAGGCGTTCATCTCCAAGCCGGGGGAGAGACGGCGGACGTCGCCGGTGACGATCAGTTCGACGGGCATGCCCGCCTCCTCGCAGTGGTGCAGCAGCCGATCGAAGTCGGCGAGGCCGGGCGCCGGGGCGAGCTCGGCGGTATCGCCCTCGCCGCGCAGGACACCGAGGACCCGCCGCATCTCGGTGAGCGACTCGCGGCCGGTCTCCTCGATCGCCGCGAGCGCGGTGCCGGCCTGCACCGGGTTCTGGTCGATGACCCGCCGCGCCGCGCCCGCCTGCACCACCATCACGCTCATCGAGTGGGCGACGACGTCATGGAGTTCACGGGCGATGCGGGTGCGTTCCTCGGCGACGGCCCGCTCGGCCTCCGCGGCCTGTTGCTCCTCGGAGCGCGCGGCCTTCTCCTCGAGTTCGGCGAGGTACTGGCGCCGCGTGCGCAGGTTGTCGCCGAGAATCCACGCGGTGCCGAAGATGATCACGTTCGCCGGCACCGCGACCCACGGCACGTCGTCCTGGTCGGAGATCACGCCGGCGATCATCACCGAGGTGAGCAGGAGGAAGGCGGCCCAGAAGTGGCGGACCGCCTGGGGCCGGCGTCCGTGCGCCGCGATGCTGTAGACGAGGATGATCAGGGCGGGGCCGGTCGCGTCGTCGGGGTAGTCGAGGACCCAGTAGGGCGCCGTGAGCGCGGCCGTGGCCCACAGCGCCGCGATGGGTGCGGTGCGACGCCAGGCGACCGGCACGTTCATGGCGAGCACGAGAACCCAGCCGAGCGGGCCGAGGGAGCGCTGGTTGCCGTCCGGCACCGCCCAGACCGCGACGGGAATCGTGATCGCGGTCAACAGGGCGACGAGCAACCAGTCGGCGACCCGCGGGTGCGCCTGGATCCATTGCATGGCCGCGCGCGCCGGGTTCATGCCCCCACCGTACGGATTCGATGGGGTCGCGAACATCATCCGATGCGATGACCAGGGGTCATTCGCAGGGAGGATCCCGCATACGCTGGAGAAATGGAGTGCCCCAACTGTCGCAGCGATGAGGCCGACGCGGCGCGCTTCTGCAGCAGTTGCGGGCACGAGATGGCGCGTCGGCACGACGAACGGCGCCTCGTCACGGTGTTGTTCGCCGACATCGTCGGTTTCACGGGCCTGTCGGAGACCCGCGACCCGGAACAGGTCAAGAACCTCGTCGACCGCTGCTTCGCCCTGCTGGCGGACGACATCACCGCCTTCGGCGGGCGCGTCGACAAGGTGATCGGCGACGCCATCGTCGCCCTCTTCGGCGCCCCCGTGGCTCACCAGGACGACGCCGAACGCGCGGTGCGGGCCGGTCTGCGCATGCAGGAGACCGTCACCCGCTTCGACAACGAGACCGGGGTGGGCATCCGGGTGCGTATCGGTATCAACACCGGCGAAGTGGTGGTCGGTGCCATTTCCGCCGGCGACGACTACACCGCCATGGGCGACGTGGTGAACACGGCGTCCCGGCTCCAGACCGCCGCCGAACCCGGCACCGTGCTGGTCGGCGCGGCCACCCACGCCGCCACCGCCGAGGTCATCCACTTCCGTTCGATGGGGCAGCTCCACGCCCGCGGTCGCGAAGAACCGGTCAACGCGTTCCGCGCCGTCGAACCGGTCGGTCGACCCGGCGAACGTCGCGACCGACCCGACGTGCCGCTGATCGGGCGCGATCCCGAGCTCGCGGTGCTGCGTCGCGCCGTCGCCGCGGCGTATCGCCGGGGCCGCGCCCAGCTGATCGTGCTCACGGGCGAATCGGGTCTGGGCAAGACCAAGCTGGCCGAGGAGGTCGCCACGGTCGCCCGCACCGACTTCGGCGCCCTCGTGCTACACGGTCGGTGCCTGCCCTACGGCGAGGCGAACGTGTGGTGGCCGGTGGCCGAAGCGGCGCGGGGCGCACTCGACATCGACGCGTCGACGGCCCCGGAGGACGTTCCCGACCTCGTCGCCGATGGCGTGGCTTCGGCGTTCGGACCGGACGCGGATCCGGTCAACGTCGCCCGTACCGCCGAGGGGCTGCGCCATCTCCTCGGCTACGAGACCGGGCTCGCCCGACTCGACCACGAGCGGGCCGCGGAGGAGGGCACCCGGGCCGCGATCGCGCTGCTCAACGCCTTGTCGCGCAACGGGCCCGTGTTCGTCTGGTTGAGCGACATCGACTGGGCCGACGATCCCGTGCTGCGCCTCCTGGACGACTTCCTGGACCGGCTGAGCCGGCGCCGGGTCGTGCTGCTGGTCACCGGTCGGGCCGAGATGTTCGATCGCTGGAACCCGAAGCCCGGTCGCTTCAACGTCATGAGCCTCAATGTCGAACCGCTCGACGCCGACGCCGGTGACCGGCTCGCCCGCGTCCTGCTCCCGGACGCCTCGGACGAGGTGCGGGCCCAGATCGTCGAACGGGCGGGCGGCAACCCCCTGTTCCTCGAGGAGATGGCCCGCATGGTCGAGGAGGCCGACCTCGACGAGATCGGCAATCTCCCGGCGAACGTCCGCAGCGTGATCAGCAGTCGACTCGATGCTCTCGACGACGTGGCCCGCCACGTGATCGAAGACGCCGCCGTGCTCGGTCTGCGCGGGGAGGTCGTGGCGCTCGAACGGATGGCCGAGATCCAACGCGGTGAGGCCGACATCGTGAGCGCCTTGCGCACGCTCGAGCGGCTCGATCTGCTCGAGCACACCGGGCGGACCTGGGCGTTTCGGGCGAACCTCGTGCGCGACGTGGTCTACAGCCGCCTCACGAAGACGGATCGGGCCTGGCGCCACGCCGGCATCGCGAGCTGGATCGAGGCGAACAAGCACGCCGGCGGGGCGGAGATCATCTCGTACCACTACCGCCGGGCGGCGCTGCACAACCGCGAGCTCGGTGGCATCGACGGGATCGGCGACGACCTGACCGAGAAGGCGATCGAATGGACACTCGCCGCCGGCCGGGCGACCTCGGGTGCGAGTGCCGTCGAGCGGGCCGAGCAACTGTTCGGCGAAGCGCTCGGACTGATGGACGACGACGACGTTCGCAAGGCGGAGGTGCTGCTGGAACGAGCCGAGTCCGCCCTCAGCCGGTTGGACGTCGCCATCGCCGCCCGCGATCTCGACGCGGCGGGGCCGCTCCTCGAACGGGTGGACGACCCGCGACTCGATGTGCGCATCCAGCTCCTGCGCAGCGAGGTGGCCCAATGGCTCGGCGACCAGGACGGGGCGCTGCGTATCGGGGAGAACGCGCTCGAGCTGGCGCACTCGCTGCAGGATCCCGTGCTCGAGGCCGATGGCCTGCGGCGCGTCGGCATGGTGCGGCTCTTCCGGGGCGAACACGACATGGCCGAGTCGTCGATCAACCTCGCGTACGACGCCTACGGGGAGGCCGGCGATCCTCGGGGGATGGCCTGGGCCCGTCAGAACCTTGCCTGGATCTCGTACGTGTCCGGCGAGATGGGCGACGCGGAGGTGCGGCTCGAACAGGCGGTCGACGCGTTCGAGGAGCTCGGTGACCTCGCCGGCATGGCCTGGTCGCGGGGCCTGCTCGCCTATGTGCGGATCCATGCCGGTCGATTCGCGGAGGCGGACGAGCTCGCCACCCGCACGCTGGCGGAGGCGCGCGACCGTGGTGACCGCTGGGCCCAGGGGATGATGCACGTCGCCCTGGCGATCTCGGCGCTGTGGACGGGGCGGGTCGACGAAGCCGTCCGTCGAGCGCAGCGGGCGCAGCAGATCATGCCCCTCGACTCGGATCCGATGGGCCTCGTGCAGGCGATCGCCGTCGAGGCCCGCGCCCTCATCCGTGCGGGGCGCATCGCCGAGGGGTTCCGGATCCTCACCGGTGAGCTCGCCAAGGAGCCCGGTCACCCCGGCGCCCAGATCCTCGAGACCGCGTTGGCCGCGGCCGCCGCCACCGTGGGCGACGTGATGATCGGTCGCCGCACGTTCCGCGAGGTCGTCGGCTTCGACGACGACCGGCTCGGGGAGTCCGACCAGACCGTGGCCATGGCGCTGATCAGCCTTCAGCGGGGGGACGTGGACGTCGCCGTGCGCCTGTTCGATGTCATGCCGGACACACCCGGTGAAGGATCGACCTGGGGGTGGGCCGTGCTCGCCCTCGTCGCCGCCGTCGTCGAGAAGGACGTGGAGTCCCTCGCCGATGTGGTCGAGTCGTCGACGCGGACCACCTACGCTGACCGCGTGCTGGCCCGTCTCGCGCTTGCTTGCGTGGCGGCCCGTTCCGGCAACGAACAAGGGTGCCGGGTGGCACTCGGCCGGGCCTACGACGCCATCCCCGCCGGTGGCGATCGCGTGCACCCCACGGTGGTGGCGCTCGCGGAAGCGCAGTGTCTGGCGACCCTCGATGCGGAGGACGCAGCGGCCGCCGAGGTGCGGGCGATCAAGACCGCGAGTGCGCTCGGTCTGGACACGCTCGGGTGGCGCACGGCGTTCGCCGCGGCCTGTGGCGAGCCGTTGACCGTCACCGTCTGACCCGGGTCAGCAGGCGTCGTCGATGGCTCGGGCCGCGTCGACGCGCCCCCAGTTGAACACCATCACTCGATCGTCGATCGTGACGGCGCGGGCGCACACCTCGGCTCGTGCCGTCGGGTCGTCCAGGATGGTCGGGATGGCGTCGACACCCAGGTGATCGACGAGATAGGCAACGTCGAGTTGGTCCGTCTCGGCGAATCGGTCGAGGTTCCGTCGGGCCACGAGTGCTTCCGGGTTCACCAGATTCATCGCCAGCAGGAGCGTGAGGGCGACGCCTGCCACCACGCCGACCGGGTGGTGGCGGAGCCGGCCCTGCAGATGCGCGGCGACCACGAGGAACACGACGCCGATGAACGCGGCGAACACGATCGTGTAGAGCCGCAGCATGGTGAGCCCGAACTCCGCTTCGTAGAGGAACAGCCGGCGGATGGCCACGCCGACGACGACGAGGGTGAGTCCGATCGTGGCCAGTTCGAGGCGGCGGATCCGACGGGTCGCCGGCTCCGTGCCGCGGCGGCGCCACCGATCGACCGCGAGCAGGACCGCGAGGGTCAGCACGGACGCGGCCAGCAGTTGGAAGAAGCCGCTGCGGGCGTATTCCGAGTAGTCAAGGCTCGTGTTGCGCTCGACGTAGCGCTCACCTGCGCTGATCGCGACGACCTGGGCCGCCACGAACACGGCGTAGATCGCGACGACCACACCGAGCACCATCGTGGCCTCCGTCGAGCCGAGGATCCGGCGGGGTTCGCGCACGCGATCGACGATCGCCCACCCGCCGTGCCCGGCGAGCGCGGCGGTCATCATCGCCCCGAGGCCCACGACGACCAGATGGCCGGTGACCGTCGGCAGATCGAACGGCACGCTGATCCAGGATCGGAACAGGGCGTCCGACGCGGCGAGCAGGGCGATCAGCACCGCGGCGACGGGTGCCACGATCGCGAGCCCGGTCAGGGCCCGCACGATCCGCCGGGCGAGCGTGTCCCGCCCTCGCACCGTGGCCGCCACGGAACGGGTCGCCAGTTGGTGGGAGAGGACGGCCGGCTCGAGGGCGGTCGTCGGGCGGACGAGGCGGAGCACGGCGCGGCCCAGCGCCCCTGGTTCGTCGCGCACCGCGGCCGCGAGGGCGAGCAGGCCGAGCGTCGCGATGACGTTCAGGGGAACCAGCCACGGCGTCGCCCGCAGGCACAGCAGGGCGGCCGGAACGAGCGCGAGGAGGTGCAGTCGACGGGCGAGGTCGCCCTGCACCCACCCGCCGGCGCGGCCGGCGGCGACGAGCAGCGCGACGGCGACGAGCGACAACGCCCCGACGGGATGACGCACGCCGAGATCGACCGCCACACCGCCGAGCACGAGCCCGCCGAGGAGCCGCGGCCCCGGCGTGATGCGCCAGAGATCGTGCGGCGGGGCGAAGAGCCGTTCCTCGGCGCGGGGTGGGGGCGGCGTGCTCGGGGGCGGTGGCAGCGTCGAGGTCATCGGTCGGTCGCTCCCGTCAACGGCAGGTCGAGTTCGATCCGACAGCCCGAGGGCGATCCCGGCTGGGCGGTGATCGTGCCGTGGTGGAGCTCCACGACCCACTGGGCGATGGCCAGACCGAGTCCGGTGCCGCCGGACTCGGTGGACCGGGCATGGCTGCCGCGCTGGTAGCGCTCGAAGATCCGCACGGCGTCGCCTTCGGGGATGCCGGGGCCGCAGTCGATCACCTCGATGCGGGCGTCGTCGCCGCGCACCCGGCCCCGCACGATCACCGATTCGTCGTCCGGACTGAACCGGGACGCGTTGTCGAGCAGGTTCGCCATCACCTGGTGCAGTCGCTCGCGATCGGCGACGACCGTCAGATCGGCCGGCTCCATCTCGACGTGGATCGCCTGATCCGGTCGGTGGAGCCGCACCTCCTGCGCAGCCTCCCGGGCGAGGCTGCCGAGTTCCACCGGTTCGAGGGTCAGCGGGATCGCACCCGACTCGAGCCGACTCAGGTCGAGGAGTTGGGACACCAGCCGGCCGAGCCGCTCGGTCTGGGTGAGCATGGTGGCGAGCACCTCGTCGTCCGCCGCGGTCACACCGTCGACGATGTTCTCCAGGTTCGCCTGGAGGGCGGTGATCGGCGTGCGCAGCTCGTGGCTCACCATCGCGATCAGATCCCGCCGGTCCCGATCCACCTCCTCGAGTTGGAGCGCCATCGCGTTGAACGCCCGGGCGAGCTCGCCGACCTCGTCGGCCGACGTGGCCGTGACCCGTGCCCGATAGTCGCCTCTCGCCATGCGGGTCGCGGCGGCGGCCATCTCCCGCAGTGGCGACACGATGCCGCCGGCGAAGAACCACATGATCGCCACGCCGATCGCCCCGGAGATGACCGGGCGGATCCAGACCGGCCAGTCGAGCCGGAAGCCGATCGTGCTCACCAACGCGGCGATCGCGATCGCCCCGATGATGACGGCGGACAGCTTGAGCTTGATCGACGGAAGGACGTCGAGCGGACGGATCTTCGCCATCAGAGATCGCCGATCGAGTAGCCGACACCGTGGACCGTGCGGATCACCTCGTCGCCGAGCTTGCGGCGAACGGCCCGCACATGACTGTCGACCGTGCGCGCCCCGGACCCGTCTCGATAGCCCCACACGGCCACGAGCAGCTGCTGGCGGGTGAGCACCGCCGGCGCGGCGGCCGCCAGCTGGGCGAGGAGGTCGAACTCGGTCGGCGTGAGGTGCACCTCGCGATCGTCGACCCGGATGCGCCGGCTCGCCCGGAAGATCTCCACCGCGCCGAGCTGGTGATCCGGGCCGCTCGGGCCGCTGCCTTCCTCGGAGACCCGACGCAGCACCGCGTTGACCCGGGCGACCAGTTCACGAGGCGAGAACGGCTTGGTGATGTAGTCGTCCGCGCCGACCGCGAGCCCGACGAGCATGTCGGTCTCGTCGTCGCGGGCCGTGAGCATCACGACCGGGACCCGTCGGCCGGCCTGGATCCGACGGCAGACCTCGAGACCGTCGAGGCTCGGCAGCAGGAGATCGAGCACGACGAGATCCGGCTCGAGTTCGGCGCATCGCTCCACCGCCTCCGCACCGTCGTGACACATCTCCACCGCGTGCCCATCGGCTTCGAGCCGGGCGGCGACCGCGGTCGCGATGGCTGGTTCGTCTTCGACGACGAGAATGTTCCCCACGACCACACCGTAGAGACCTCCCTGTGCAGGAGTCCCGCGCCCGATGTGAAGATGTCGTGCAGACGCCTGGTCTTCAGTTGTCAAGGTGCAAGCGACCGCGACGGAGGCAAGCAGTGCTCAGGCGGTGAGCGTGAGGTACTCGGGCTCGGTGTCGGTGGGGAAGTCGCGAATGGGTGCGTCGGCGGTGGTGTCGGGTGGTGGTGCGCCGGGTGGTCGGATGGTCCAGCGGCCGTTGGTCCGGTGGAGGGTGTGGTTTCGGTCGTGGATGTTGTGGTGGCAGCGGGTGCAGACGAGGACGAGGTTGTCGATGTCGGTGTCGCCGTGGTGTTCCCAGTGGTCGATGTGGTGGGCTTCGCAGCGGTCGGGGGTGGCGCCGCAGCCGATGCAGCCGCGGTCGCGGGCGATGAGGGCGCGCCATTGGGTGAGGGTGGCGTGGCGGTGGTCGCGGCCGACCCAGATCGGGTTGGCTGGTCCGTTGAACAGGATCGGGGTGATGCTGGAGACGCAGGTGAGCCGGTCGAGCACGGATGCCGGCAGCGGCTGTCCGTCCTGGACGCATGTGGCGAGCGGGTTCCCGTCCTCGGAAGTCATGGCGGCGATGTCGATGAGGACGGTGACGTTGGACTTGGGATGGGGTGGCCGGTCGGTGTCGCGCCGGGCGCCGGTGATGAGTTGGGTGACGGCGTCGGCGAGGCGTTGGTCGTGGGTGCGGGCGGTTGTGGGGTCGGCGTTGCGGCCGCCGTCGTCGTTCCAGAGGGTTTGTTCGAGTCGGTTGATGTCGGCGTCGAGGAGTGCCCCGGTGGTTTGGTCGACGCCGAGGAGGAACATGCGCAGCCCGGTCGCCTTGTCGTCCCAGCGCTTCAGGGTGCGGGCTCGTCGTTGGGCGTCGTGATCAGGCTTCGGGTCGGACTTCTTCCGCTTGCTGATCCATTCGGTGGTGCGCTTGGCGAACAGGTCCGCCGGCGACGTCTCCGCGATCTCGACCAACTCCGCGTCAGCCGACTCGGGGTGAATCTCACGACCGGCCTTGGTGAGCGAATGGGCATGTTCCGCGGTGATCCGCCCGGCCGCCAGCGCGGCTTCCGCACGCGGCATGTCGGCCAACCCGTGCGCGGTCCGCGCCGCCCGATGAGCCGTCTTGCCTGACACCCGCCCGTGTGAGCGCAGCACACCGCGTCCGTCGAGCCCGTTGTCGTCCAACGCGTCGATCGCCCGCACCAGCCGCGCTTCGTAGTCCGCGACCGCGCCGCGGAACCGCCGCAGCTCCTCGACCCGGCCGACGAGCTCGGCACGCGAAAGACCGTCGAGTCGGTCCTCTCGCATCGCCGTGATCGTCGCCGTGAACATACGATCACCATAGCGAACATATGTTCGCCTAGCAACCCCTGAACAGGGTTTTTCTCGGAATTGTCAGCCCGGCGAGAGCACGCGTTCGTGCCGGTCGGCCACGGTCTCCGCGATGGCGAAGCTGGCCGTGGCCGCCGGGGATGGCGCGTTCATCACATGGACGGCCCGGGGGCTCTCGGCGAACGCGAAGTCGTCGAGCAGCGTGCCGTCCGGCGCGATGGCCTGGGCCCGCACGCCGGACGCCGACGGCTCGAGGTCGCCCGCCGAGAGGTCCGGGCACAGCCGCCGCAGCGCCTTCAGGAACGCCCGGCGACTCAGTGACCGGTGGATCTCGCCGACCTCCTTGCGCCAGTAGCGGCGGGCCAGGACCCAGGTGCGCCGAGCGAACGCGATCTCCGCGGTGTCGCGCGGCGAGATGTCACGCCAGCGGTAGCCCTCCCGCGCCAGCGCGGGCACCGCGTTGGGGCCGGCATGGATCGAGCCGTCGATCATGCGGGTCAGGTGCACGCCGAGGAACGGGAAGTCGGGGTCGGGGAGCGGGTAGACGAGATGGTTGACGAGGCCACGGGCATGGGGGGCGAGCTCGTAGTACTCGCCCCGGAACGGCATGACCCGCACGCCCTCGGTGTCCGCCCCGGCCGCAACGGCGACCCGATCACAGTGCAGCCCGCCGCAGTTCACGATCGACCCGACGGTGAGGCTGCCGCCGTCGGTGGTGACGGTCACCCCGTTCGAGTCGGCGACCGCGCCGCGCACCGCGGTGCCGAGTCGGATCTCCACGCCGGCCGCGGCCAGTTCGGCGACGAGGGCGTCACACACGGCGGCGTAGTCGACGATGCCCGCGCTCGGCACGAGCAGCGCCGCCACGCCTTCGATGTGGGGTTCGCGCTCGCGCAGGGCCGCCCGGTCGAGCCGCTCCGTGGCGACATGGTTCTCCGCGGCGCGGACCTCGAGTGCGTCGAGGCGGCCGACCTCGTCGGGGGAGACGGCCACGACGACCTTGCCGCACATGTCGTAGGTGATGCCGTGCTGTTCGAGGAACGCCAACAGGTCGTCACGTCCCGCCGCGACCATCGCCGCCTTCCCGGAATCGGGCCGGTAGTAGATCCCGGAGTGGATGACGCCGCTGTTGCGACCGGTCTGGTGGTGCGCCGGCGTGTCCTCCTTGTCGAGGACGACGATGCGGCGCCGTGGATCGCGGGCGAGCAGTGCTCTCGCCGTGGTGAGCCCGAGGATGCCGGCGCCGACGATCGCGACGTCCGCGGACGTGCTCACGGAGCCTCGCCGCGGCGGCGTTGTTCGGGCATGGGCAGGGACTCGGGCATCGCGTCATCCCGTCGGTCCGACCACCAGCGTCCATAAGCCTCGGCGCCGATTCCCGCGGTCATGCCGTGGACGACGATCGAGAGCAGCACCGTCCACGACATCACGACGAACACGATGGAGAGGTCCGTGCCGTGGGCCTCCTCGAGCGCCACGATCCCGAAGAGGATGGATGCGAGGCCCCGCGGCCCGAACCAACCGAAGAAGGCGACGGTCGGCGGCTGAAGTCCGGCGCCGAGCAACGAGAGCCCGATCGCCACCGGTCGGACGAGCACGAGGCTGCCGACCGCGTAGACCGCCACCCGCCAGTCGATCTCGTCGAGCGAGGGTCCGACGATCAGGGCGCCGAACACGATGAAGCTGAGCATCGCGAGCAGGTGGGCGACATCATCGGTGAACTCCGCCACGGTGTTGCACTCGACCCGGGCGATCGCGCCGAAGGCGAGACCGCCGACGAACGTGGCGATGAAACCGTTGCCCCCGACCTGGGTCGCGAGCGCGAAGGTCAGCGTCGCGAGGGCGAGCACCCCGAGCTGGCGATAGATGCCCTCCATCCACCCGCGCCGGCTCGCGTCACGGACGAGGACGGCGCCGACGCAGCCGACGACGACGCCGAGCGCCACGCCGTAGCCGACCTGCTCCGCCGCGAAACGAGCCCAGCTGCTGGCGGTCGAGAACGCCTCGTCCTCGGCGGCGAGGGCGACGAAGACCGTCACGGCGGGGAGGGCGATGCCGTCGTTGAGTCCGCTCTCGACGTTGAGGGACTGCCGCACGCGCACCGGCACGGACGGACTGCTGACGACCGCCTCGCCGAGGGCGGCATCCGTCGGCGCGAGGATCGCGGCGAGGAGCGCGGCGACCGCGATCGGGATGTCGAACAGGACGGCGGCGAGGCCCGTGCCGAGCGCGATCGCCAGGGGCAGACCGAGCAGGAGCATCCGCGCCGGCAGGACGACGTCCGAGCGCAGTCGGGCCGTGTCGATGCGGGTCGCGTCGGTGAACAGGAGCAGCCCGAGGGTCGCCTCGGCGAGCACCTCGACGCCGGTCGAGTCGAGCCCGAAGTCGAGCACGTCGAACCCCGCGCTGCCGACGAGCAACCCGAATCCGACGAACAGCATCGGGCCGGTCAGCAACGAGTGTTCGACGCGGCGCGACACGAGCCCGTAGGCGATCACGAAGCCGGCGATGATCGCGATGTCCGACGTGCTCACCGTGTCCACCCCTCCTGGCGTTCGGGAACGAATCCGGCGCTGCGGTAGTTCCTTCTGCGCCGGGGAGCCCCGTGAGGCAGGGTATGGCACCCGACCGGGCCGAGGAGGCGTCGATGCAGGCAGTGAAGATCGCGAACTGGAGCGAGGTACCGGATCGGGAGCCCGTCGGCGCGTTCGTGGACGGTGTGGATCTCGTCATCGTGCGCTTCGACGACAACCACTCGGTCCTCTACGGCCGGTGTCTGCACCGCGGTGCCTTGATGGCGGACGGTCATGTCGACGGCGACGATCTCATCTGCGGACTGCACGGTTGGGACTATGTGTTCCACACCGGGGTGTCGAGCTACGACAACAGCGAACGGCTCGCGAAGTTCTCCTCGTGGATCGAGGACGACGATCTCCTCGTCGACGCCGAGGAGATCCGCCTCTGGACGAAGGAACACCCCCAGCCGTACGACCGCGACGCGTACCAGGGCGCCTACCAGGACCCGCACGGCGACCCGGCGGAGCCCCACGTCGGGTTGATCCGCCAGCTCGCGAACGAGGGGCTCGACTATCTCGGACACCACGGCCCGGTCACGTCGATGGGGGTGTCCCGCGAGGAGCTGCCGCGGTGGGACGACATCCAGTTCGTCACCGCCCAGCTCGCCCGCAAGCCCCAGCTCGACGAGGTGCCGGTGGCGACGGACGTCGTGATCGGCCCGAACGCCGACTCGCCGCTGCGCCTCGACATCCCGCTGTTCGTCAGCGACATGTCCTTCGGCGCGCTCAGCGAGGAGGCGAAGGTGGCGCTGGCCAGGGGGGCGGAGCTCGCCGGCACCGGCATCTGCTCGGGTGAGGGTGGGATGCTCCCGGAGGAGCGCGACGCCAACTCCCGCTACTTCTACGAGCTCGCGAGCGGGAAGTTCGGCTGGTCGCTCGACAAGGTGCGGCCCGAGAACGGTGGCGGGGTGCAGGCCTTCCACTTCAAGCTCGGACAGGGAGCGAAGACCGGCACCGGTGGCCACCTGCCGGGGATCAAGGTCCAGGGGAAGATCGCCGAGGTCCGCGGGCTCGAGCCGGGGGAGGACGCGATCTCGCCGTCGACGTTCGAGGATCTCGACTGTGAGGACGACTACCGCCGTCTCGCCGACGAGGTGCGCGAGGCGTCCGGCGGCGTCCCGATCGGGGTGAAGCTCTCGGCCCAGCACATCGAGGACGACATCGACGCTGCGCTCCGCGTCGGCGTCGACTACGTGATCCTCGACGGGCGTGGTGGCGGCACGGGCGCCGCCCCGGTCGTCTTCCGCGACCACATCTCCGTGCCGACGATCCCCGCGCTCGCCCGGGCCCGGCGCCATCTCGATGCCCGCGGTCGCCAGGACATCACGCTCGTGATCACCGGCGGGCTGCGGACCCACACCGATTTCGCCAAGGCGCTGGCCCTCGGCGCCGACGCGGTGGCGGTGTCGAACGCGGCGATGCAGGCCATCGGTTGCATCGGCATGCGGGCGTGTTCGACCAACAACTGTCCGGTCGGGATCGCGACCCAGAAGCCGGAGCTGCGGGCGCGGCTGCCGGTCGACGAGGCCGCCGACCGGCTCCACCGCTTCTTCGCGGCGAGCGTAGAACTGATGGGCGTGCTGGCCCGGGCCTGCGGTCACACCCACCTCGACGAGTTCTGCCGCGACGACCTGACCACGTTCGACCGCGAGATGGCCCATCTCACGGGTATTGCCTACGGAGGCGTGACGCTGTGAGTTCCGACGAGATCCCGTCCACGACCGAGCCGGCGCTCCCCGAGGGGGCGTTCGCGTGGCACAAGCTGATCGAGGTCGACGAGCTGCCCGAGGGTCGGGTCACGACCGTCACCATCGGCCACGAGTCACTGTGCGTGTCGAACACCGCCGAGGGCGGCTTCGGCTGCATCGACAACGCCTGTCCGCATCAGGGCGGACCGCTGGGGGAGGGTTCGATCGAGAAGGGGTGGTTGCGGTGCCCGTGGCACGGCTACGACTTCTCGCCGAAGAACGGTGAGCCGCCCGGCGCGTTCAACGACGGTCCCGATGCGTACCGCACGGAGGTGCGCGAGGACGGTGTCTATGTCGCGTTGCCCACCGAGTCCGCCCGGGTGCGCACCGTGTCGGACGTGATGGTCGAGACGATGATCGCCTGGGGGGTGACCCATGTGTTCGGCATGGTCGGGCACTCGAATCTCGGGATCGCGGACGCGATGCGCGTCGCCGAGGAGCGCGGTGATCTCACCTACATCGGGATCCGGCACGAGGGCGCGGCGTCGTTCGCCGCCACGGCCTACGGCAAGCTCACCGGCAAGCTCGCCGGCTGCTTCGCGATCGCCGGGCCGGGCTCGACGAACCTGCTCACCGGCCTCTACGACGCGAAGACGGATCGGGCGCCGGTGCTCGCCCTCTGCGGCCAGGTGCCGAGCAAGGTGCGCGGCCGCGGGGCGTTCCAGGACACGGATCTCGCCGCCGCGTTCGCGGATGTGGCCCGGTACTCGGCCACGGTGCAAGCCGGATCCGACCACGGCGAGATCATGTCGCTCGCGTGCAAGACGGCGCTGGTCGAGCGAGACGTCGCCCAGCTCGTGTTCCCCGACGAGGTGCAGGAACTACCGGCCGCCGACCGCGCCCGCGTGGGGTCACCCGAGGGCCGCACCGGCAGCCGCGAGATCGCCCCGCCCGCCGGCCCACTGGCCGACGCGATCGCCGCGATCGACGCTGCGGAGCGGCCCGTGATCATCGTGGGGAACGGCGCCCGCGAAGGGATGGCCGACATCGTGGCGCTCGCGGAGAAGCTCGACGCGCCGGTCGCGACCACCTTCAAGGCGAAGGGGCTCATCTCCGATCACCACCCGCTCGCCGGTGGTGTGCTCGGCCGTTCGGGCACGCCCGTCGCGAGCTGGTTCATGAACGAGAGCGACCTGCTCGTCACCTTCGGCGTGTCGTTCTCGAACCACACGGGCATCAGCGACTACAAGCCGATCGTGCAGGTCGACTTCGATCCGATGGCGCTCGGCCGTTTCCACGCTGTCACCCACCCGGTGCAGGGCCATGTGGGGGTGACGGCCCGGGCGCTGCGCGACGCGTGTGCGGACGCGGGCCGGTCCACCGAGGCGGAGGTCGCGGAGCGCTGGGCGATCTGGCGAGAGGAGAAGGCGAGCCGCCGGGCCGACGACCATGGCGCGGGCATCAATGCCGCGGCGTTGTTCGACGCGCTCGGTCGTCTCGTGCCCGCAGACGCGATCATGCCGGTCGACGTGGGCAACAACACGTACTCGTTCGGTCGGTACTTCGAGGTGCGGGAGCAGTCGGTGCTGATGTCCGGCTATCTCGGCTCGATCGGGTTCGCGCTGCCGGCGGCGATGGGATCGTGGGCCGCCACGCAGAGCCAGCCGGCGTTCGCCGGGCGGCCGGTCGTGTCCGTGTCCGGCGACGGTGGCCTCGGCCAGTACGCCATGGAGATGACGACCGCGGTGAAGTACGGCATGGACATCATCCATGTGGTGATGAACAACAGCGAGCTCGGCAAGATCTCGAAGGAACAGCGGGCCGCCGACCTCGACGTGTGGCAGACCTCCTTGCACAATCCGTCGTTCGCGGCCTTCGCCGAGCTGTGCGGGGCCAAGGGCTTCCGGGTGACGTCACTCGACGAGCTCGACGCCGCGCTCGCCGACGCCCTCGCCCACAACGGTCCCGCGCTCGTCGAGGTCATCACCGACGCCCTCCTCGTCTGACCCCGCGCTTCAACTGGGGTCTGACCCCCGCTTCACCTCGACAACCGTTGGTGCGATCAGGGGCGCGTGAGGACGATGGCCTCGCGGGTGTCGAGGGTGACCGAGGTGACCGCGTCGCCCTCGGGCGTCAGCCAGGAGCCGCCGAGATCGACGGTCACCGGATCCGACCGGGGCTCGTTCATGACGACGAGTCCGCCCGTGAACTCCCGCTGGATCGTGCCGTCGACCACAGCGCGGGGACCGAGGGCGTGGCCGAGATCGGTGAGATACCCGTCGAACAGCCCGCCCGGCGCGATCAGATCCCAGTCCTCGGTGGTCACCAGGTCGCGTCCGTTGTTGACAAGCAGACCGCCGGCGATGTTGTACCACTGGCCCTGGATGTCGACGGCGTTCTCGTCGAGTAGGGCGACGCCGGCGCCGTTGGCGTGCACCCGGTCGATGAAGGTCATGAACGTCTGCATGCCGTACTTCGACGTTCCGCTCTTGAGGCCGAGATCGTTCATCCCGCGCTCGAGCTGGATCACGTCGGCGGCCCGTATCTGACGGTCGACGAGGGCGTTGTCGAACGTGGGGGAGTCGGCGTACCAGATCGAGTTGTGCCAGATCTCGAGCTGGGGGAACGCGGCGCGCACCTGCTCCATGAACTCGGTCATGTAGCGCTGCCAGTCGGCGAGGGTCAGCACCGCACCCGTGCGGGGGTCGATCGGCTCGATGTCGCCGCCGTTCACGTCGCTGAACCGCCAGAGCATGTTCACGTCGTCGATCAACAGGCCGCGGTAGCCCCGGTCGACGGAGGCCTGCACCCGGGCGATCCAGTCGTCGCGGAAGGCCGGGTTGCCGACGTCGGCCGCGAACTGGGGACACCCGCCGTTGCAGGCGAACGGGATGTAGACGGGGTCGCCGGCCGCGTCGCGCAGAAGCCAGTCGGGATGGTCGACCGAACGGCGGTCCTTGTCGGTGTTCGTCTTGATCGCGTAGGCGTCGCGGTAGACCGTCACGTCGTCGTAGGAGTCCAGTCGGGAATCCCAGTACGGCTCCCAGACCACCATCGAGTCGTAGTGCTCGTTCATCCAGTCCCAGTGCCCGCCGCTGGTCCACACGTCGAAGGCGGACTTCGCGGTGACGAAGATCTCCAGCCGACCCTCCCCGCAACAGCCGGCGTCGGGCACGGTGGCGGTGGTGGAGGTGGTCGTAGTGGTGGTGGGCGTTGGGGGTGCGGTCGAGGTGGCGGTCGAGGTGGCGGTCGGGGTGGTCGTCGGGGTCGGGGCCGGTGCCGGGATCGTCGTGGTGGTCGCGGCGATCGTCGTCGTCGGAGGAAGCGTCGGCGTGAGCGCGGGGGACGCGGTCGCGCCGGCATCGATCAGGGGCGGCTCGGTGGTGGGCGCGACGCCGGCGATGCGCTCGACACCGGTCGTGGCGACCTCATCGGGTGCGTCGGCGCATCCCGCGGCGAGCAGTGCGAGGCCCGACAGGCCGACGAGACTCCTGACCGCGACACGCCACATGCCGATGCCATCGACCGCGACGACCCCGGATGTGAGCGATCGTCAGGCGGGGGAGGGCGGGCCGAGCTGGCGGTAGCGCTCCCACGCCACGAGGGCACCGACCCAGGTGGCGATGCCGAGGCCGAAGGCACCGCCGTTCACGTCGGCGACCGCGAAGCCGATGACCGGCACGATCCATTGCACGCAGGTGCCGACCATGCGCGCCTGCAGGCTCGCGGTGGCCGCATCCGCGATCCGGAGGGCGAGTTCGGGTCCTCGCCAGAACGCCATGGCGAGGAAGCGGACGAGTGTCGCGGCGAACAGGGCACCGGTGACCCCGGCCGAGTCGAGGTCGAAGGGACCGAAGGCGTAGCGGGTCTCGTTGAACACGAGCAGGAAGGCCGCCCAGCCGAGCGTGATCGCCGCGATGGCCGCCGCGGCCTGGAGCGGGAGCCTCGGTGACGGGATGTGGATGCCCCGGCGGCGGATGTTGGCCGGGATCACGACCGCGGCCGACGACGTGTGGACGACGGTCAGGGGCGAGAAGACCAGGACGGCGGCCGCGATCACGCCACTGGCCTCCACGCCGACGATCCGTTCGGCTGCGAAGAGCGTGAAGACGAAGACGCTGCGGGCGAGCAGCGAGTCGGCCCCGGTGCGGATCGCCTGTGGACCGGTGGTGGCCCAGAACAGGCCGAGGTGACGGCGGCCCCGGCCCAGTCCCACGAGCAGGGAGGGGAGCGCGCTCACGGCGGCCCCGATCAGCCACACGGCGAGATAGTCGTCCGGCGAGGGGTGCCAACCGCCCATGGCGTCGCCTGCGGCCGCGGCGAGCAGCACGGCGAGCCAGATCGCGTCGGCCCGGACGACACCGGCCGCGTTGTTCTGGGCGAAGTACGAGGCGCGCAGCGTGTACTGCGAGGTGAGCGCGGGCGCGCCGGCGGCGAGCAGGAGCGTCGTCCCGAGGTCGGAGCCGGCGACGAGGCCACCGACCGTGATGACGGCAGCGAGCCCGCCGCCGATCACGATGGCCGCCGTGGCCGCGCCGGCGCGGAGCTGGTCGACGCTGCCGTCCGCGTCGTTCTTCGCGCCGTGGATGAGGACGGTCGTGCCGCTCGACGCGTGCCCGATGGCGATGACCACCTGACACAGCTGGAACGCGATCGCGAACCGGCCGAACGCGCCGATGTCACCGTCGGCGGCGTCGAGGGCGAACGCGCCGGCGGCGAAGTTGGTGACGCTCGAGAGTCCCTGGGCGAGCACCGTCAGCGATGCTCGGCCCGCGGCCTGGACGTTCGACACGCCGGGAGCCTATGCGAGACGGGAATCGACGCCCGTCACCCCGGGCCCGGTCTTGCCGCAGAGCGTGGTCACTCCCATACTACGTTGGACCGTCCGGCGAATCGTCGGCACGATCACGAAGGGACGACCGACAGGATGCAGCGAGGCAGCGGGCGTTGAGCGCACGCGTGTGGAGCGTCGTCTCCGTCGTGCTGCGGCCGGCACAGTTCCTGCTCTACGCGCTCGCGGGGTTGGTGCCGCGCCGGGCCGGGCAGTGGTCGTTCGGTTGCTGGAGTGGCCATCGCTTCGGTGACAATGCCGGCGCGGTGTTCGAGCATCTGAGCGAGCACCCGGTCGACGGCGTGTCCATCGCGTGGATCACCAACGAGCCGGTGATCCGGGCCCAGCTGCGTGCCGAGGGACATCGGGCCTACACGGCGTGGTCGCCGGCGGGTATCTGGTGGACGCTGCGGTCGGGCGTGTTCGTCTACGACTCGCTGCCGAAGGACATCAACTTCTGGACGTCGCGCGGCGCCAACCTCGTGCTCCTGCGCCACGGCATCGGGATCAAGAAGATCGAGCGGGCGATCGACGCCACCGATCATCGGCTCTACCAGCTGTTCCACGGATCGGCCCTGCAGCGTCTGTTCTGGCGCATCGTCCTGCCCTGGCACCTCCCCGTACCGGATCTGCTGATGGCGTGCTCGCCGACCCACGCGACCCAGGGCCACTGGTTCTACGGCACCGACACCGACAAGATCCGCATCACGGGGTTCGCCCGTCACGACGCCCTGCTCGACGGCGCGCCGCAGGATCGCACCTCGATCCCCACCGTCGGGCCGGAGATACCGGCCGACCGGCCGGTCTTCGTCTACCTCCCCACCTTCCGCGAGGGTATGGCGCGCCAGTCGTTCGACTGGGAGGTGCTGGCCGCGGCGGCCGAAGCCGCCGACGTCACCATTGCCGTCAAGCTCCACTATGTCGACGCCGACCGCGGGGTGCTCGGGGTCGACCAACTCGACGATTCGACGCACCTGCGGATGATCGACCCCTACATGGACCCGAGCGATGCCTACCCCCACGCGGACGGCATGATCTCGGACTTCTCGAGTGCGCCCTTCGACTTCATGCTCCTCGAGCGACCGATCATCTACTACATCCCCGATCTCGAGAGCTTCACGGACCACCGGCCGCTCATGTACGACCTCGAGGACGTGGCGGTCGGTCCCCTGTGCGAGACCGCGGACCAGCTCGCGGACGCATTGCTCGCGGCACGGCGCGACGGCATCGGCGCCCACCGCGCCCGCTACGACGAGCTGCGTCACCGCTTCCACACGTATCCGCCGGGCGGAGCGTCGCAACGGGTCGTCGACGCGATCCGCGCCGAGTTCCTCGGGGCCGAGGCCCGCGTCGCCGTCGGGCAGACCTGACCGTGCTGCGGACGGTCCGCGACGACGACCTCGACGAGATCCTCGTCCACAACAATGCGGCGGTCCCCGCGGTCAACCATCTGGAGCGGTCCGATCTGGAGTGGTTCGCCGCCGTCGCCCACACCTTCGTCGTCGCCGTTGCCGACGACGGCATCGCCGGGTTCCTCATCGGGCTCGGTCCCGGCGCCGGCTACGACTCACACAACTACGCCTGGTTCAGCGCCCGCTACGACGACTTCGTCTATGTGGACCGCATCGTCGTCGCCGAAGCCGGACGGGGCGGGGGCGTCGGCTCCCTGCTCTACGACGAGTTCGCTCGCCGCGGCCGGGCGGACCAGACTCCGGTGATGCTCGCCGAGGTCAACATCCGGCCCCGCAACGACGCGTCGCTGGCCTTCCACGACGCGCATGGGTTCGTCTCGGTCGGCGAGCAGGACTCGCCCGACGGCGTCAAGCGGGTCACCATGCTCGAGCGCCGTCTCGATGCCGACTGATCCACCGATCGTCGGGACCGTCGCCCCGGGATGGGAATCGATCCGGGACGTGTTCATCGCCAACTTCGCGCCGTCCGAGGACGATGCCGGTGACCTCGGCGCGGGCCTGTGCGTCATCGCGGGCGGACGGACGGTCGTCGACCTCGTGGGTGGATGGCGCGACCGGGCGCAGACGCGTCCGTTCACGCCCGACACGCTCGTCAACAGCTACTCGGTCGGGAAGGGGATCACCGCCGCAGTCGCGCTGACCGCCGTCTCGCGCGGTCTCATCGATCTGGACGCGCCGGCGAACCGGCACTGGACCGAGCTGCCGCAGCGGTCGACGCTGCGCGAGCACCTCAGCCACCAGGCCGGGCTGCCGGCACTGCGGGGCGACGTCGACCCCTCGGTGCCGATGGACTGGCCCGCCATGTGCGCGGCGCTCGCGGCGACAGAGCCCTGGTGGGAACCAGGAACCGCCCACGGCTACCACACCAACACGGCCGGCTTTCTCGTCGGGGAGCCGCTGCGGCGCGCGGCCGGCGCTGCCCGGTTCGGGGATCTGCTGGCCGAATGGTTCGCCGCTCCGCTCGCCGCCGACCTCGTGTACGGCGTGCCCGCTCGTGACCTCGCCCGATGCTCGGAGCTGGGCTTGGCGTTCGGCTCGGCACCCCCGGCGCCGAAGACCGCGGTCGAGTTCTCCGACGAGCTGGCGCGCATGCGCCACCACGCCTACTTCAACCCCTCGACCGTCTCGGGCATGGGTGTCGTCGAGACCCGCGAATGGCGCCAGGCCGAGGTGCCGTCCACGAACCTCCATGCCACTGCCGCGGCGGTCGCGACGGTGTACCGGTCACTGCTCGATCCGTCCGGACCCGTCGATCGCGCCGTCCTCGCGGAGGCGTGCACCACACAGGTCGACGGCCCGGACCTGATCCTCGAGAAACGATCCCGTTTCGGCCTTGGGTTTCAACTCCATCAACCGGAGCGCCCGATCGGCGTCACCGAGGAGTCGTTCGGCCACTTCGGCTTCGGCGGTTCCCTCGGCTTCGCCGACGTGGGGGCGGACATCGCGGTCGGCTACGTGCTCAACCGTCCGGGCGACCGATGGCAGATCCCGCGGACGAAACGCCTCCTGGCGGCCCTGCGGGAGGCGGTCGGCGCCTCCTCCTGAGAGAGGAGGGCACGATCATCCCCGGGGCGGACGCAAACGTCGCCGGAAGTGCGCCAAGATGGAGCAGTGAGTGTGATCGCGGCGACCGGCTTGTCGATGGTGTTCGGCAGCCATCCGGCACTCGACGCCCTCGATGTCGCGGTCCCGCCCGGTGTCACCGGGCTCGTCGGGGCGAACGGCGCCGGCAAGACCACCTTCATGTCGATCGTGCTCGGATTGCGAACCCCGACCTCCGGCACCGTCTCGGTGCTCGGCCTGGACCCGCTGCGCCAGGGCGCGGAGCTGCGGGCCAACGTCGGCTACGGCCCCGAGCGCAACGTCTTCCCCGACGACATGCCGGCGTCCGACTTCGTCAAGCATCTCGCCGAGGTACGGGGCATGCCCCGCGGCGAGGCGCGGAGCCGGGCCAGCGACGCCCTGTGGCTCGTCGGACTCGGTGAGGAGCGCTTCCGGGCCCTCGGCACGATGTCGACGGGCCAACGTCAACGGGTGAAGCTCGCCCAGGCCATCGCCGCCGACCCGAGCCTCGTTCTGCTCGACGAGCCGACCGACGGACTCGATCCCGTGCAGCGTGACGAGATGCTCGCCCTCATCCGCCAGATCAGCGAGGACTACCAGATCGACGTCATGTTGTCCTCGCACCTGCTCGAAGAGGTCGAACGGATCTGTGACAACGTCGTCGCGCTCGATGCCGGACGCCTCGTCGCCCAGGGTCGGCTCGACGACCTGATCGGTGATGTCGAGGGCGTGACCGTCGAACTCGCGGAGATCGACGACGTCCCCGGCTCGTTCGACGACGTCTCCGCCCGGCTGCGGGCCGCCGGGCTCGAGGTGCACCACGAGGCGGGTCTCGGCCGCATGGACGTGCTCGGCGCGTCGGCCGACGAGGTCGCCGACGCGGTGCGCGATGCGATCGCCGACAGCCGCGCCCGGGTTCGCCGGATCGAGCAGCGCCGGCGCAAGCTCGAAGACCTGTTCGAGGCGGTGCAGGCATGACCGCCGACGGACACGCCCAGATCCTCGATCGCGGCTATCGCAAGTACGACGGGAAGCGCTCCGGTCTCGTCGGCGCGGTGCGGTCGACCGCCTGGCACAGCGCCCGCAGCGTGCTGGGCCTCGGACGCAAGGCCCGCCACAAGATCGCCCCGGTGCTCGTGATCATCGTCGCGATGCTGCCCGCCATCACCTATGTCGGTTTCGCGGCGCTGCTCGGCGGTGACGAGTTCGTCAACGACTTCCTGGAAGGCGTCGTGCCGAGGTTCAGTGAGCTCCCGCGGGGGTCGTTGGCCGCCATCGTGCTCTTCACCGGTCTCGTCGCCCCGGAGGCGCTCGTCCGCGACCGCCGCGACGGCATGCTGTCGCTCTACCTGTCGACGCCGCTCACCCGCCGCACCTACATCCTGGCGAAGGTCATCGCCGTCGGCGGCCTGATGTCGCTCGTCGTGCTCGTGCCGACGATCTTCTACCTGCTCGGCATGACGTTCGCCTCGCTCGGGCCGGAGGGCTTCGGCGACTGGATGACCGTGCTGATCCGCATCCTCGTGTCGGGGGTGCTGGCCTCGCTCGTCTACGCGCTGATCTCGATGGCGGCCGCGAGCGTCACGGACCGACGGGCGTTCGCGAGCCTCGCCGTGATCCTCACGATGATGGGGGCGCTGATCGTCATCCAGATCCTCGTCGAGGGGGCCGACCTGTCGCGCAACTGGCGCCTGCTCGACCCGGTGAACATGCCGATGGAGATGATCGCCCGGATCTTCGGCGACTCGGGGGAGTATCCCGAGATCGGCAGCGAACGGATCTACGCCGCCAACGGCGGATGGGCCGGCGCGTCGCTCGGCCTGCTCTGGTGGCGCTACCGCAAGGCAGGTGCGTGATGCCGGACTCGTCGCTTCCGCCCCCGCCCGGCGCCGGTGCCACCTTCACGGCTCCGGTGTCGGATGCGCCGCCTCCGCCGCCCCCGATGGTGAGCGTCTCGAACGTCACCAAGGCCTTCGGCGACGTGATCGCGGTGTCGGACGTGTCCTTCACCGTCGGCCCCGGCATCACCGCCCTCCTCGGCCCCAACGGCGCCGGGAAGTCCACCCTCTTCCGGATGCTGTGCGGGCTCGCCGCGCCCACCAGCGGTCAGGTCCGGGTGCTCGGCCGCGACGCCCGTCGCGACGCCGAGGTGCGGGGCCGGATCGGCCTCGCCCCGCAGCAGGACGCCCTCTTCGATCGACTGGATGCTCTGGCGTTCGTTTCGATCGCCGCCGAACTCCATGGCGTCGCCGAACCCGAATCGGAGGCGCGCCGCGTCCTGGAGTTCGTCCAGCTGCCGGCCGACGATCCGAAGCCCGTCGGATCGTTCAGCAAGGGCATGCGGCAGCGGGTCAAGCTCGCCACCGCGCTCGTCAACGACCCGTCCGTGCTGATCCTCGACGAGCCGCTCACCGGCCTCGACCCGGTCCAGCGTCGGCGCATGATCGAACTGTTCGTCGAGCTCGGCGAATCGGGCAAGTGCCTCCTCGTGTCGAGCCATGTCCTCGACGAGGTCGCCCGTCTCGGGTCGCGGGTGCTCGTCATCGCCCAGGGGCGTCTGGCCGCGGCCGGTGACTACCACGCGCTCCGCGATCTCATGGACGACCGACCCCATCGCATCCGCGTCCGGGTCGACGAACCCCGCTCCTTCGCCGCGGCCCTGGTCGAGCGGGGCCTCGTCGACGGCGTGTCCATCGCGCCGGATGCACTGCTCGTCGACACGGTCGATGTGGACGGCTTCGGCCGCAACGTCGCCCCCGTCGCCCGCGAACTCGGCGTCCGTCTCCGTGAGGTCGCACCGACGGATGACGATCTCGAATCCGTGTTCCGCTACCTGGTGGGTGGACGATGACCGGCACCGTCTCCTCACCGCGGGCCATCGCGATCACGTACCGGGTGGTGCTACGACAACTGGTCAGCAAGGGCCGGCTCGTCGCGCTGTCGCTGATCGGTGCCGTGGTCGCGCTCGTGGGCTGGGCGGTCGGCCGGGCCGACTACACCGAACCCTGGCTCAGCCCGGAGGAGGTCGAGCGACTGCGCCTGGACGACGCCGTGAACACGGTCGCGAACCTCGGCTTCACCATCCTCGTCCCCATCGTCGCGCTGGTCTTCGCGGCCGCGTCGCTCGGTGACACGCGAGAGGACGGCACGCTCGTCTACCTGTGGCTGCGCCCGACCAAGCGTTGGACGATGGCGGCCGGGGGATGGCTCGCGGCGATCACGGTGAGCCTGCCCATCACCGTCATCCCGATGGTGGTGAGCGCGATGCTGCACGACGTGGGTTCCGATCTCGTGGTCGGTGCCGCGATCGGTTCGATCGTGGGCGTGCTCGTCTACAGCGCCCTGTTCGTGTTCCTCGGGCTCCTGGTGAAGAACGCGATCGTCTGGGGTCTGGCGTACATCCTGATCTGGGAGGGCCTCGTCGCCGCCTTCGGCAGTGCCGCCGCGAAGGTCGCCATGCGGGGCTACACGAGCTCGATCCTCAGCGCCCGGACCGGCGTGGACATCGACATCGGCACGCTCTCCCAGACCGTTGCCATCGGCGTCCCGCTCGTCATCGTGGTCGTCGCGCTCGCCCTCTCGGCGGTGCGGCTCGACAATCTCGAGGTGGCGTGATCAGCGCCCGGTGAACTCGGCCTTGCCGGGGCCGTTCTCCAGGAAGCTCGCGACGCCGATCGTGCGGTCGTCGGTTTCGAACGCGTCGGCGAAGGCCTCGATCTCGAGCTGCACCGCGTCCTCGACGGAGAGGTGCATTCCCGCGACCATGACGGTCTTGGCGAGTCGGAGCGATGCCGGACCGGCCGCGTAGCGGGTCGCCAGCTCGACGGCCGCGGCCTGGACCTCGTCCGGCTCGTGGATCGACGAGATCACACCGGCCGCCAGCGCTTCCTCGGCCGTGAGGTTCCGGCCGGTGTAGATCAGCTCCTTGGCGAGGGTGATGCCGGTGAGACGGGGCAGACGCTGGGAGCCGCCGCCGCCGGGCATCACCCCGAGGAGCATCTCGGGTTGGCCCATCCGTGCATCGCCGGCGGCGATGCGGAAGTCCGTGGCCATCGCCAATTCGAGCCCGCCGCCGAGGGCGAAGCCGTTGATCGCCGAGATGGTGATCTGGGGGAGGTTCTCCAGCGCGAGCGCGGCGGCGTTGAGCTTCGTCGCCAGGTCGTGGGCGCCGGCCCGGTCCAGCCGTTCGAAGTCGCCGATGTCCATGCCGGCCGCGAAGTGACGCTCGCCGCCGGTGAACACCACCGAGCGAACCCCCTCGTCCGCCGCCAACTCGGTGCAGATGGCGTGCAGGTCCTCGGTCATCGCCACCGTGATGGCGTTGACCTTCGGCCGGTCGAGGCGGATCGTCGCGACGCCGGGGGCGGTGTCGCGCTCGAGCTGAACGTGTTCTCCCATGGCGACGCACGCTATCGGCGCGGTGGCGGTGCCCCCCAACGGGCTGGCAGACTGACCGCTCCCCACCAGGAGGACCGATGCCGACCCTGACTGTCCTGACCCCCGAGGGTGCCGCAACCGTGTCGGGCGTCGCGGCCGACGGGCGAGCCACGCTCGCCGCCGCCGACCTTCCCGCAGCCATCGGGTGGGAGTTGAAGCCCGAGGGGCTGTGCCGCGGTGACGCGTGCGTGCCCGTTCGGGGCATCGACGGCGAGGAGGTCGATCTCGGCGCGGTGGTCGCAGCGCTCGGGTCCTCCCTGCTGGTCGACGACGAGACCGGCACCGTCGCGATCAGCGTGGCGGCCACGGATCGGCGGGCCGCGCTCGCGGGTCGGCAGGCACCGGACTTCACGCTGCCGGACCTCGACGGTCGAGCCCATTCGCTGGATGAGTTCGCAGGGCGCAAGCGACTTCTCATCGCGTTCGCCAGTTGGTGAGGTTGCCGCTACGAGCTGCCCGGGTGGCAGACACTGCACGACGAGCTGGCCGACACCGGATTCTCGGTGATCGCCGTTGCGCTCGATGAATCGGTCGACGACGTGCGCGAGTGGGCCGACGGGATCTCGTTCCCGGTCCTCCTCGATCGGGACCACCTGCTCGCGGAGCTCTACGCCGTCAGCAACGTGCCGACCGTCGTGTGGATCGACGAGGACGGCACGATCGCCCGGCCCAACTCCGCCGAGGTGGGCACGGACATGTTCGTCGACTTCACCGGCGTGACCCCGGACGAACACATGGAACAGGTGCGTCGGTGGGTGCGAGACGGCACGCTTCCCGACGACGCCGATTACGCCGTCGAGGACCTCTCGGCCGACGAGATCGAGGCCCGGTTGGCGTTCCGCATCGCCAAGCATCACCGCCGCTCGGGCGACACGGACCGCGCCGCCCGCTGGTTCGAGCGGGCGGCCGGCCTCGCCCCGTTCGACTTCACGGTTCGCCGGGCCGCCATGCCGCTGCAGGACGTCGATCCCTTCGGGGAGGCCTTCTTCGAGCTCTTCGGGGCCTGGCGCGAGGCCGGTAGCCCCTACCACGGCGTGCCCCGGGGCTGACCCCGAGATCCTCAGCTTCGCCGTCAGGCGGCCGATTGGTCCCCGATGAGTGCAACCGGTCGATCGTGGACGCCGCAGGACATCCTGTGGGAGTTGGGCGCGTCGCTCATCGACGCGACCGCAGACACGGCCCCGGCCGTGGTCGAGGCTGCGATCGAGCGAGTGGCGCTCCTGCTCGACGCGTCGTCCGCGGGCGTGTGGCGGATCGACCCGCACACCATGCAGGCCACGAGCGTCCAGCGATGGTCCGTCGACGAGTCCGCTGACGTGGGTGACGAGTCGGTCACGCCGGATCCGGCCGTTGCTGACGCGGTTCTCGCGGGCGGCGGTTTCGCCATCGTGCCGCTCGAGCTCACCGTCGGTGTCGACACGGTGAAACGGCGGGGCTGGCGCGGCGCCGTCGCCGTCGTGGCCATCATCGAGCAGACCGACGACGAGACCAACGTGCTCGTGCTCGGCTCGACCACCGACAACTGGGAGGGACACGCCGAGGAACTCGTCCGCGGCACCGTGCTGCTCCTGCGCCAGTTCTACCGCCGGATCCGCGCCGAGGATCGTCTGCGGCGCCGTCGCCGCCTCGATGAGTTGACGGTGTCCCTCGCGACGCGGCTGCAGTCGGTGTCCGCCGACGCATTCGACGACGCCATCACCGACTCGCTCGAGGAGCTTCTCCTCATCGCCGGTGCCGAGTCCGTCGTTCTCGTCGACCTACTGGGTGACGACGCCGTCCACCTGCCGTTCGTCATCGGCCAGGGGTCCCTGCCCGACGAGTGGCGCACGCTCCCGGTGCCGGATGTCTCAGGCCTGCCCGGCGCAGAGGGCCTCACCCTGCGCGAGTACGCCGCCGAACCGCGGCTCGTGGACGTCGCGGAGATCACGGACGCCCTGATGGGCCGGGAGATCACGGACGCGTTCGGCGTGCGGCATCCGGCCCGGAATGTGGTGCTCGTACCGGCGTCGCTCGGTCACCTGGACGCGATCCTCGCCGTCACCCGACTCGGCGCAGAGACCTGGTCCCCGCAGGATGTCGCGTCGCTGTCGATGCTCGCCTCGGTGATCGGTCAGTCCCGCGGACGCGTGTCCGCCCAGCGGGAGGCGGCCAACGTCCTGGCCGCGCAGCGGGTTCTCTCGCAGACCGGCGCCGCGTTCCTCGACGCCACGGCCGAGACCGCCCCGGCGGTCATCAGCGAGGCGATGGGTCGCATCGGCGCGGAGATCGGTGCCGACCTCGGCGTGATCGCGACCATCGGAGTAGACCACGAGACCGTCACGATCACCGAGAGCTGGTCGGCCTCGGACGAGCTGACCGTCGACGCCGGGACCATCCTGAACCGCAATGCCACGCCGTTGATCGACGAGATGATCACCGGCGAGACGGCGGTGAGAACCCACGCCGCAACCGACGACCTCGCGCCGAGTCTTCGCGACAGCGAGGACGGTCGCTGGACGACGGTCGTCGCCCCGATTCGAGGCACGGGTCTCCCGTCCGCCGCCCTCACGTTCGTCTGGTCCACGGGGGAGATCGACCATCCGTCGGCGACCCGTGACCTGGTCAACGCGGCGGCCGATCTGATCGGCCAGCTGAACGTGCGCGTCCGCGCGGAGTCGGAGGTCCTCCGGCGGCTCGCGTTGGACGAGGTGCTCGCCGAGCTCGCCGACGAGCTGCTCGGCGCCCATCTCGACACGTCCGATGCCGTGATCGACGCGACGTTCGCGCGTTTCGGCGATGCCCTCGGGCTGGGCGGGCTGGCCCTGCGGCGCGTGAGAGCCACGTCCAGCGTCGTGGAGACGGCCTGGGCACCGCCCGGGAGGATGCGCCCCGAGCCCGGCGCCGTCGTCGAGTTCGAGCAGGAGCTGTCCGTCTCCAGCGTCATGGAGTTCAGCCCGCAAGGTGACGAGCGATGGACGAGCTTCTTCGAGGCCGAATGGGGGCCGGGCATCGAGGTCCTGGTACTCCCGATCGTCGAGGCCGGCACTGTCGGTGCGACGCTGACCATCGTCGGGCCTCGCCAGCTCGTCGATCACGAGGTCGAAGCGGCGCGCTCGCTCGCGGCAACACTCGGCCAGTTCCGCTCCCGACTCTCCGAGGAGCGCCGCGGGCGCGAGCGTCTGGCCGCACAACGGCTCTTGTCCGCGTGTGCCGCGACCCTGGCCGAATCCACGCCGGAGGACTACGCGACGGTGCTGGACATGGTCTTCCGTCGGATCGGTGAGGCCTGTGGCCTCTCCTCGCTGGTGGACTGGCGGGTCGACAGCACCAACGACCGCTATGTGCGCTCGACGATCTGGCTAACCGACGACGAACCGGTCCCGGGCCTGCCGGAGTCACTCGCCTGGGGTGACGCGCCGGCGCTCGACGGCGCGCGGACCGAGCAGGAACTCACCGTGCGCATTCACGGCGCGGACGATGGCGACAGCGCGCCGTCACGCGTCGCGATCCCGCGCGGGGCGACCGGCGTCGAGCGCATCCTCGTGGCGTCGCGCGTCGACACCGGCCAGTGGCGCGACACCGATGTCGAGCTCATCGAGTCGGTCAGCCAGCTGCTGCAGGAGGTGGATGCCCGAATCGGCGCCGAGCGTTACGCCAAGGCCGCGTTCGCCGACGCGCCGATCGGCGTCGTCCTGCGGGACGAGAAGCTCAACCTGATCACCTGCAACCAGGCGTTCGTCGACTTCGTCGGTGCGGCATCCGTGGAGGAACTCGTGGGCACGGCGCCCAACTTCGTCTACGACCAGAGCTTCGACGAGCTCGAATGGACCGAGGAGGCGACCGGTCAACTCACGGGCGAGGCTGCGTTCCGGGGGCCGGGCGGCTCACGGGTGTGGGGTCAGATGCGCGGCTCGGTCATCGAAATGGACGGTGGTGAGCACTTCTGGCTCATCCACATCGAGGACGTGACGGAGCGGCGGCGGGCGGAGCAGCTCCTGCGCTTCCAGGCTTCGCACGACGAGCTGACGGGGCTGGCCAACCGTCGTCGTCTCCTCAACGAGATCCACCGGCTCGAGAACGGGTCCGGCTCCGTCGCCGTGCTCCTGCTCGACCTCGACCGCTTCAAGAACATCAACGACTCGCTCGGACACGATCGCGGCGACGAGCTCCTGGTCGTCATCGCCGACCGGTTGCGACTCGCCGTGCGTCCGGGCGATCTCGTTGCCCGTCTCGGCGGCGACGAGTTCGCCATCGTCCTGCCGGGCCCGGTCGTCGCCGCCGAAGCCGAGTTCGTGGCCGAACGGCTCATGCGCCTCATCGGCGAGCCGGTCACGCTCGGCCGGCAGAAGATCTACCCGACGGCGAGCATCGGTATCGCGGTGGCGGACGATCGAACGGCAGTCGCCGATCTGATCCGTCGCGCCGACACGGCGATGTACCGCGCCAAGGCCGAGGGGCGCGCCCGGGCGGAATCCTTCGACGAGGAACTCCGGGATGCGGTCCACACACGGATGGCCACGGAGGCCGGGCTACGCGGCGCCCTGCGCAACAACGAGCTGCTCGTGTACTACCAGCCCGAGGTCTCGCTCGTCGACGGGTCCGTCCTCGGCGCTGAAGCCCTCATCCGTTGGGATCATCCCGAGAAGGGGATCCTGTCCGCCGCTGAGTTCATCGAGGTCGCCGAGGAAACGGGTCTGGTCGTCGAGATGGGCGAGTTCGTGCTCGCCGAGGCATGTCGCGAGGCGGCGCGCTGGGGTGGCGACGATGGTCCGCTGATCCGCGTCAATCTCGCGGCCGCGCAACTCCAGCGAGAGGAAACGGTGACCCTCGTCCGGTCCGTTCTCGCCGAGACCGGCCTCGCCGCCGAACGGCTGTGCCTCGAGATCACCGAGTCCGCCGTCATGACCGACCCCCACCGTTCCGAGGAGATCCTCCACCGGCTGAAGGGCCTCGGCGTGCACCTCGCGGTCGACGACTTCGGCACCGGCTTCAGCTCGCTCGCGTACCTGAAGCGGTTCCCCGTCGATGCGCTCAAGATCGACCGGGCGTTCGTCCGCGACCTCGCTGTCGACTCGGAGGACGTCGCGTTCGTGCGATCGATCGTGTCGCTCGCCGGCGCGCTCAGCCTCGACGTGGTCGCCGAGGGCGTCGAGACCGCGGACCAGGCCGAGTTGCTGCGGGAGCTCGGATGCACCCGGGCCCAGGGCTTCTACTTCGCCAAGCCGGGCCCGTCCGCAGCGTTGCGCGAGCGGCTCGGACTGCATCTCTAGCGCACCGTCACCTCGCGTGCAGCGTCATCTCGCCGGCCTCGACGTGGACGGCGAGGCCCACCGTCTCCTCTTGGGTGATGAGTTGCATGATCTCCGGATCGCTGCTGTTGGCCCATGAGCGGCCACCGTCGTCGTATTCGACGATGGCGATGGCCCGGGTCGGTCCGTGGGCGTCGTACTCCACGGTCGCGCCGAGCATCGTGCCGGTCCCGACATGGTCTGGCCCCACGATCGGCCGCGGTGTCCCTTTGGGCCCGAGGTCGACGAGCTCGCTCGGCCGTTCCGGCGCCGTTGTGGAATACACGCCCAGGGCGTGCTTCGTGGCGTGGCCGCCGTTGCCCTGCACGAGACCGCGGCTGCCGGGATCGGCGCGCAGCGTGTGCACCATCGCGACGAGCGCCTGCCCGGCCGCGAAGTTCAAGGGCGCGCCGGCGAAGGCGAGTCCGCCGTTCACCGTGAGTCGACGGCCCGGCGTCAGGCCGAGCGCGCCGCTCGTCAGCGTGACGATCGACGGGAAGCACGAGTACAGGTCGATGTGATCGATGGTGTCGATGTCGCCGAGCCGCGATCGCAGCTCCGCGGCGGCGGCCTCGAGCCCCGGGACCTCGGCGACGTTCTCACGGTCGACGAGGGTCAGGGTGTCGTGTGCCGTGACGCAGAGATGGGGATACACGCGTCGTTCCTCCGGCACGCCGAGTCGGTCGGCGGTCTCGGACGCACACAGGATCAGCGCCGCCGCCTGGTCGACATGATTGTTGGCGCACATCGCCTTCGTGTACGGCCACGCGACCATCCGATTGGTCGGGGACGGCTCGCGGATCTTCGCGCTCGACATGCCCCGTCGATCGGCGGCATGGGGGTTGTCGGCGGCGACCGCGGCATAGCCCGCCCACAGCGCGGCGGCCCGATCGCGGGCCTCGTCGAGCGATTCGTGCCGGCTGGCGCGGATGGCGCTGTCGAGGACGGCATAGCTGTTGAACGGGATCTCGCCGCCGCGTTCGATCGCCACGCGATCGCCCATGTCGAGCGGCGGTCCGAATGACTCGGCCTCGTCGGCGCGCGTCTCCTCCCGCACCCGGGGCTTCTTGTCCTGCGCGGCCAGACGACGCCGGGTCTCGTTGCATTCGCCGCCGCTCACCACGACCATGTCGAGCTCGCCGGAGGCGATCCGCTCGCCGAGCACGGCAGTCGCGTGGATCGGCAGGTTGCCACCGAACGTCGTCAGCAGGCCGTCGGCCTCGATCCCCAGTTCGTCGGCGATGAGGACGCCCGGGTTCCGGTAGCGCCACAGCCCCCCGACCACCGCGATGAGGTCGATCGCGTCCAGCACGTTCGCCCCCGAGTCTGCGCCGGCGGCGCGCACCGCCTCGGTCATGAGGTCGATGGCGTCGGGGGCGTGCTCGGGGTCGTCGACGGCTCGCTGGGAGACCTGGGCGGCACCGATGATGACAGGGGTTCGAGGGTCGATCGTCACCCCGCATAGGGTACGGCGCATGGACATCACCCCCGATCGAGCCCTGCTCACGGACCGGATCGCGGTGGTCACCGGCGCGGCGCAGGGCATCGGCGCCGCGACCGCCACCGCGCTCGCGGCCTTCGGTGCCGACGTCGCGATCTGCGACTTCCAGGCCGACAAGCTGCCGGCGGTCGCAGCCGAGATCGAGCGACTCGGACGGCGCGCCCATGTGACCGAACTCGACGTGCGTGACGCGACCGGCGTCGAGGCGTGGCTGGCGGCCGTGCGGGCCGATCTCGGACCGATCGACGTCATCGTCAACAACGCCGGCGGCGGTTTCCACGCCCTCTACGAGAACGTGTCACCGAAGGGCGAGGGGGTGCTCATCGCCGAGAACTTCGGCACCGTCAGCAACTGCATCCGGCATGGCGTGGCGCACATGAACGACGGCGGATCCATCATCAACGTCACCTCCGTCGAGGCGTACCACGCGGCGCCGGGCTTCGGGATCTACTCGGCCATGAAGGCCGCGGTCGAGCAGTTCACCAAGACCATGTCGATGGAGCTCGGCCATCGGGGCATCCGGGTGAACTGTGTGGCGCCCGACATGATGCCGACGCCGGGCGACGAGGACCTCCAGGAGGACTCCAGCGCCCTGATGCCCGGACTCTTCCCGACATCGCTGCGCCGGATGGGGTCGGCGCAGGAGTGCGCGAGCGTGATCGTGTTCCTGGCGTCGGACATGGCGAGTTTCGTCACCGGGTCGAGCATCCCGGTCGACGGGGGGACGATCGCCGCCGCCAGTTGGAAGGTCCGCGAGGACGGGTCGTTCGGACTCTGATCAGGCGCGGGGTCGACGCTCGCGGGCGACCACCGACTGGCTCCCGATCGCCTGGAGGCGACCGTCGTCGCCCCAGATACGGACCTGGCCGTGGCCGAACCCGTGGTGGATGCCGGCCGCCTCGATCTCGAGCAGATAGTGGTCCGTCGGGTGCACGTCGAGGACCCGGATCGTGTTGTCGAGACTGTTGCTCGCCAGGGGATGGCCCGACGCCATGCCGATGCCCATCGGCACCCAGTCGCCCAGCACGGCGAGCGTGATGGCCGACGGCTCGAACGCGAGCGGCGGTTTGGCCCACATGCAGACGTGGCCCTCACCGTGGCCGGTCGGTCCGCCGGACTCCTCGTCGGCGGGCGCGACCGCCAGGAGCTGATCCATGTACTGCCCGAGGCTCTCCTCTTCGTAGTGGCGGTCCCGCGGGCGACACTCGGCCGGCGGGAGGACCGACGGCATCGTGGGCCACTCCCGCTCGATCGGCAGCTCCCGTCGCCCGAGGGCGGCGGTGACCGCGATGACCTCGTTCTCGCCGACGTGGCCGATGACGCGGGCCTGCGACGTGAACCGGCTGCTGACGGAGACGTGGACGTCGAGATCCATCACCGACCCGACCGGCGCGAACGACAGGTACTGGCAGGTCGCCCACACACAGGGACGTTCGGTGGTGCCCTCCAGGGCGGCGATCGCCGCGCCGAGCGCGGCGCCGCCGAAGAGGAACCGCGAGTGGACGCTGATCTTCGGCGTGATCGGCAGGATCCACCGCATCGGGTTGTGGGTCGCCTCGAGGCCGAGCCATTCGCGGGCGTCCATCAGGTCTGCTCTCCCAGCGCCCGGCGGATGTCGGCGGCAGCCCGGGCGGGGTCCTCGAAGGGACCGAAGTGGGTGCGGTCCGGCCAGGGGGTCAGCACACCGTGGGGGAGGGCGTCGGCCACCTGGGGCGCGACGACGGCCGGGGGCATGCCGTCGCCCGAGCCGACGACGGTCACGGGCATGGTGATCTCGGACAGGCGTTCGAACACCGAGGTGTCGACTCCCTCGAACGTGCGGGCCTCGTTCTCCCCGGTGGTCTTCAGCGTGACGCCGTCGTCCCTCGCCCGGAAGCCGTGCACCACATAGTCCCGCAGGGCTGCGGGGTCGACGGCGTCGAACGGCGGCTTGCTCGCGTAGCGCTCGATGATCTCGTCGATGGAGTCGAAGTGGTGTCGGCGGCGGCGGGCGCCCTCGGCCAGTGGGTTCTCCCGGGTTCTGGTCTCGTGCACGGACGGAAACAGGATCGGTTCGAAGATCCAGGCGGCCCGGAAGGCCTGCGGGCGACGCAGGGCCGTCGCCACGACAGTCGCCCCGCCCATCGAGTGACCGCACGCCGGGATCGGCCCGTCGAGGGCGAGATGATCGAGCACGGCCTCGACGTCGTCGGCCATCCCCCGCCAGGGAAGCGCCATGTCGGGCGTCTCGCTGTCGCCGTGGCCGCGCAGATCCGGGGCGAACACGTGGTAGTCGTCGTGGAGATGGTTCGCGATCTGCTGGTAGCACCGCCCGTGGAAGCCGGTGGCGTGCAGGAACAGCAACGGGCGGCCGCGTCCACCGAGGTCATGGAGCGCGACCCGGACGCCGTCGGTGGACTCGATCATCGTCGGCACGGGTGCGCTCAGTCGCCCTCGGGGAGCAGGTAGTGGCCGTCGTCGTCCGCGGCGATGTCGAGCACCGTCATGAACCGGCCGTTCCCGACCGTCATGGCACACAACGCGGCGAGTTCGATCAGCTCGACGTCCGAGAAGTGCTCCCGCATCTTCGCCATGAACTCGTCGCCGATCGAGTGGTGGTCGGTCGCGAAGCGGTCGGCGAACTCGCCCGCGAGTCGCTCGCGTTCGGTCAGACCCTCGATCGCGGGTGCGCTGCCGATCGAGCACGCGATCACGTCCTGCACGCCGGATTCGTCGAGTCCGGCGGCCTCTGCCTTCGGCGAACGGGTGTTGAGGCACACGGGGCAACCGTTCGCGACGGCGACCCGGAGCCGGGCGATCTCGCGCTCACGGGCGGGAAGGGAGGTCTTCTCGTAGACCGCCTGCGCGAACGCGCCCATGCCGATCGCGACGTCGGGCTGCATCATCAGCAACCGCTCCCGTTCGAGACCGTTGCCATCGGGGACGTCGAGCCGTGCCATCCCGCGAGCCTAGGCCGGAGCGCCCGCGCCGCCGTATCCCGATGGTCGACGCAGAACGGCGGCAACCCAGTCGCCCTCGTCGACCCGCTCGGCGACCACCCTTCGGTGGGCGGTCGCGGCTCGATCGATCTGGGTCGCCAGGATTCCGGACACCACGACGATCGGGGCCGGCGGCACGGTCGGTCCGAGGGCCTCGTGCCCGTCGATCGTGACGTTGACGACGGCGACGTCCACCATCTCGGAGATCCTCTCGGTGGAGCCGTGGCGCACGTCGACGTCGGGCGCCACCCGGTTGGCGGCGACGTTGGCCCTCGTCGCGGCGACGGCCGCCGGATCGGTGTCGACGGCGATGACGGTGGCCTCCAGCCGTGCGGCGGCGATCGCGAGGACGCCGGTGCCGCAGCCGATGTCGGCCACGAGCATGCCCGACTCGACCACGGTGGCGAGCAGCATCAAGGCGAGGCGGGTCGACGGATGGGAGCCGCTGCCGAACGCGTGCCCCGGGTCGATCTCGATGCCGATGTACCCGTCGGGCGGGGCGAGCCACGGGGGGTGGATCGCGAACCGGCCCGCCCGCTCGACGGTGAGTCGATCGCGGTGTTCGTCGAGACCGAAGTCGTCGGCGACGGCCTCGACCGCGGCTCCCGGCGCAAGTCGATCGCGCGCTGCGGTTGCCGCCGCGGCGTCGGTGAACGCGGCCCGCAACCCGCCGGCGAGCTCCTCGACGCCGACCGCGCCGAGGGACCAGAGCTCACCGCTCAGGACATCGCCGTCGCGCCCGTCGAGCGGGACGGTGACGAGGTGATGGGTCAGGGGCGCCCCGAGGTCAGCACGTTCGGGCGTCCGAGCCCGGCGGCCTCGCACATCGCCATGTAGGCCGCGTAGATCCCGGCCGCGTCGGTGATCGACTCGACATTGCCGTCGGCGTCGAGGTTGAGGTTCGCGCCGTAGATCTGGAACCACACGTCGGTCAGCTCGGTGTTGTCGTCCGGCACGACCAGGGTGTGCTCGGAGCCGGCCGGTTCGAACAGGAACGACCCGGCGCGGTTCATGTAGGGGTACTCGTCGTACTTCCACGCGCCGGTCAAGGTGTAGCCGAAGACCTGCCCGGTGTGCTTGTGCTTCTGTACCCGGGTGCCCGGAGCGAAGCGATTGCGCACGATCCAGAGGCCCAGCTCGATGTCGGCCTGGACGAGCTTGATCTCGACCCCCGTGCCGGTGTCGACCCACGGGATCTCGTCCTCGCCGAGGTGGACGGCTTCGGTCTGGGAAACGTCGGTCATGGCCGGGAGCGTAGGTCAGTCGTCGTCGTTCTGGCGAAGGAAGCGCTCGAACTCGGCGGCGAGATCATCGGCGTTCGGGAGCGATGACGCCGTGCGGGCGTCGTAGCGCTCCTCCAGCCGGGCGACATAGTGGATGATGTCGTCGTCGCCCTCCATGGCCTCGTTGACGCGGAGTTCCCACTCTCGGGCTTCCTCGTCGAGTTCGGCCCATCCGGTGGGAAGACCGGTGACCCGCTCGAAGCGCTCGAGCAGGGCCCTCGACGCCTTGGGGTTCGGCGTGCCCGACACATAGTGGGGCACGCTCGCCCGCAGCGACACCGCCGGCACGCCGAGTCGGTCGAGATGCTCGTGGAGCGCGCCGACCACGCCCGTGGGGCCCTGGTACGACGGTCGATCGAGTCGCATGAGTTCGGCCAACGCGGCGTCCGTGGTCGACCCGGTGATGGTCGGTGGGCGGGTGTGCGGCGTCTCGGCGATCATCGCGCCGAGGGTGACGACCATCTTCACGTCGAACCGCTCGACCACGGCGGCGACCGCGTCGACGAACGTGCGCCAGCGCAGGTGCGGCTCGACCCCCTCCATGAGGACGAGATCGCGGTCGCGCTCGTCGAGGGGAAGGGCGTAGATGTCGTTGCGGGGCCAGTCGATACGACGATGACCCTGCTCGTCGAGGCGGACGTGGGGGCGCCGCTCGTTGAAGTCGAAGAACTCGTCCGGGTCGATGTGGCCGACCCGGGTGGCGACCTCGCGCCGGAGCGCCTCGACGGCTCCCGTGGCGGCGCCACCGACGTCGAAGAGACCGTCCCAGGCCGTCACGAGGATCGGCTGGCGAAGGGGGCGACTCGGTTCCTGCTCCCAGATCAGGTGCTCCACGGTTCCAGCATGCCCGCGGCCGAAGGTCAATGCTGCGCCCGAAGTGCCGATTGGAGCGACGTGAACGGCCCGACCGCGCTCGATCTCGACACCCGCTGGGACCCCGCGCTCGTCCTGCGCGTGGTGTGGATCCGCATGCTCTCCGCTCTGTCCCTGGCAGGGGCCGTCGTCCTGCTGCCCCAGCTGGGCCCGAACCGGATGCTGATCGCGGGCCTGCTGGTCGGGCCGGTACCGGCCGGCAATCTCGTCGTCCGCCGCCTCGTGGACGCCGATCGCGTGCTCGCGGTGGCGACGGTCGTCGACATGGTCTGGTGCGTCGTGGTGGCCTATCTGCTCCCGACGACCTACCCGGCCGCGATGCTCGTGGCGGTCGCCATGCTCGCCTTCGTCGCCGGCGAGGACTCGCGAGCGTTGTTCTACAGCGCCGCCATCGGGACGGCCGGCTTCACAGCCGTCGGCCTGGCCGAGAACGTCGACCAGTGGGTCGTGCTCGTCACGGTCTATGTCGTGCTGTTGCCGCTGCTGTTCTTCATGTCGTCGACCCAGCGCGAGCGTGAACTCCGGTACAAGCTCCGCCTCCACCATCGCGCCGAGCACGATTCGCTGACGGGCCTGTACAACCGGGCCGGGCTCGCGGCTGCCATGGAGGCGGCTCCGGTCGATGCCGTGATCGCCATCGACCTCGACGGCTTCAAGGACATCAACGACACGCTCGGCCACAAGGCCGGCGACGAACTGCTCGTCGCGCTCGCCGAGCGGATGGAGGAGGCGATCGGCGGACGCGGCGTGTTGGCCCGTGTCGGCGGCGACGAGTTCGCCGTGCTGGTCCGCAATGCCGATCCCAACTTCCTCGCCGGCGAGCTCCTGAAGGTCTGCCGTCATCGCATACCGCTGGGCGACGTCGACGTCTCCGTCGGTGCCTCGATCGGTGTGGCGTTCGCCGAAACAGCGGTCGAGCCGACGGAACTCATTCGTCGCGCCGACCTCGCGATGTACGACGCGAAGCGAGCCCAGGTCGGCGTGCGGCGCTGGTCGGGACAGACCCGCTCGGCGTCTCGTCAGCGCATCTCGCTGTCGGGTGACGTCGAACGGGGCTTCGACGACGGTGAGTTCGAGCTCTTCTTCCAGCCGATCATCGACATGACGACGGAGGCCGTCGTGGACGTCGAGGGACTGCTGCGTTGGCGACACCCACAACACGGCGTCCTCGGTCCGGCCGACTTCCTCGCCCTCGTCGAGGGGATCGGTCGACGCTCGACCATGGACCGTCTCGTCTTCGAGCAGGCCGCGGTGCTCGCCAGCCGACTCCAGCCGTTCGACATCGGCGTCTCCGTCAACGTCTCCGCCGGCAGCCTCCTGCGGTCGTCGGTCCCGCTGGTCCTCGACGATGTCCTGCGCCGCCACGACGTCGTGCCCCAGCGCATCACCGTCGAGGTGATCGAGGACGAGTTGGTCGACGACCAGTCCACCGCCCGGGCCGTGCTGAGCGCCCTCGGCGAGCTCGGTGTCGGCATCGCGATCGACGACTTCGGGACCGGCCACTCGTCGCTGTCCCGACTTCGGCAGCTCCCCGTGACCTCGGTGAAGATCGATCGCAGTTTCATGGCCAACGTGCTCACGTCCATCGACGACGAGGCCATCGTCGCGGCAGTGAGCCATCTCGGTCGGGCGCTCGACCTCGTCGTCGTCGCCGAGGGCGTCGAGGACATGGCGGTACGGGACTACCTGCTGCGCCGGGAGCTTCCCGTCGACCGCCTTCAGGGGTTCGGGATCGCCCGCCCGATGCCGGCCCGCGACCTGATGCAGTGGCTGGACGATCGACGCCTGGCGCCGGTCTAGCCGTCCAGCCCCAGCACCCGGGCCGCGTTGCCCCGCAGGAACGGCTCCCACACATGGTCGCGGAACGGCACATCCCGCATCTGCTCGAAGATCTTGTCGAGTGACAGCCCCATCGGGAAGTAGCCCGCGTAGATGACCTTGTCGACCCCGCGGGTGTTGGCGTAGTCGATGATCGCCCGGGGGTAGTGCTTCGGCGCGAACGCAGACGTCGAGTAGTGGAGCCCGGGCCACTTCAGCATCAGCTTGACCGCGAGGTCCTCCCACGGTTCGCACCCGTGGCGGGTGACGAACGTCAGGTCCGGGAAGTCGTACATGACGTTGTCGATTCGCCGCACGTGTTGCGCATCGGCCGGGACCCGCGGGCCCGGGATGCCGGCGCAGCAGAAGATGGGGATGTCGAGCTCCACGCAGAGGGCGTAGATCGGGTACATCAGCGGGGCATCGATCGGCACCTGGGGCGTGCGCCCCGACGGGAAGGCGGTGACGGCCCGCAGACCGAGGTCGGCGTGCATCGAGCGGATCTGGCGCAGGGCATCGACGCCGTCGTTCGGGTCCGGCTCGAACGCGGCGACGAACCGGTCCGGATGATCCCGCACACACTGGTTGCCGTAGCCCTCACCATCGGGCTTGCAGCCGACCATGGCGATCTCCACCCCGGCCCGGTCCATGAACGGAAGCAGGAGATCGGCGCCTTGGGGTGGCTCCTCGAGCGTGCCGTCCGCGCCCCGCGCCTGATCGGAGAACGGGACGTCCTTGAACATGTACTGGGCCGGGAAGTTCATGTTCGCCGACTCGGCGTCCTTGAGGGCGCGGTCCAGGAACGCGTAGCGGTTCTTGCCCGTGGTGCCCGCGGTGGTGCCCATCATCGTGTCGATGACACCGCCGCCGGCGAAGGGAAGCTCGGGAAAGGCCATGGGCGGACCCTACTGTTCGCCCCGGTCAGCCGGTCAGTTCGGCGAACGCGTCGATCACACAGTCGCGAAAGGCCTCCGGCTCCTCGATGGCGACGGGATCGATGAAGATGCCGACGTCGAAGAACCCCATGTACGACACGGCGGTCGCGTTGCACGGCGTGCCGGCGAGTGGGCCCATTGTGACGAGGCGCTCGGCCTTCGCCCCCGAGACGTAGAGCGGGATCGGTGCGCCCCGCAGGTTCGAGGTGGCGATGTCGATGTGTTTCGCCTGCGAGCGCACCGTCTGGGTGACGACGCTGGTGGGCAGGAGGTTGACGACGCCCGCGAACGCCGTGATGCCACCGGTCGAGCGCGCCGCCTCGCGAGCCGTCACCATCACGTCTCTGATCGCGGCGATCCGCTCGCGCACGGACATCGGCGCGGCCGGCAGGCGGACGGGCACGGGGGTGAAGGCGTTGCCGCCGGCCTTGTTGTCCTCTCGGGTGCTCACGACGAAGGACGCGTTCAACACGTCGAAGGTCGAACCGCGGTCCGCGTGGTAGGTGACCGCGGCGTTCGCCATGACGGCGAGGAACGCCTCGTTGATCGTCGCGCCCTCGGCCTTGGCTGCCGCCTTGAGGTCGTCGAGGCCGACGCGTACGGACTCCAGATGACGATGCCGCGACCGGTTCTGCCAGAGCGGGGCACCGACGACCGCACCCTCCTCGGCGTCGCCGCTGCCGAGCATGTCGGCGATGCCCTTCACGGTGGTGCCGGCGGATTCGATGCCGTCGGTGATGCGCTTGGGGTCCGCCGGCCACATCGCGACCTCGGCCGCGACCCGTCGGGCGATCCCCGCCTGGCGGCGGGCGAGATGGCTCAGTGAGTCGAGCGCGGTCTGGCCGAGCCCGCGGGCCAGGTCGCCTCCCGACTGCTTCGCCTGGTGCGCCTCGACCGCGGCCTGGATGACCCCTTCCAGGTCGACCTCCGGCGCCCACTCGGCGTCGGGGACCAGTTCCTGGAACATCTCGGCGATGCGCAGCTGACCGATCCCGTCCGAGATGGCGTGGTGCATGAGCGTGTACATCGCGCCGCCGCCGCCCTCGAGCCCCTCGATCAGGATCATGCGCCACAGCGGACGGGTGCGATCGAGTGGTTCGACATAGAGCTGCGCGGCCAGATCGAGCAGCTGGCGTTCGGTGCCGGGAGCCGGGAGATGGAGGACCCGGACGTGGTAGTCGAGGTCGAACTCGGGGTCCGGCACCCAGGCCGGGGTCGCGAGGCGGCCGAGTCCGGGCACGACCCGCTGGTAGAAGCGGGGGACCTGGGTGATGGCGTGGCGCATCTTGCGGCGGAACTGTTCGACGTCGATCGGCTTGTCGTAGATCGTCATGGCCCCGCCGTTGGGGTTGAGCCACGGATCCTTCTCGACGTTCCACATCAACGCCTCTTGCTCCGACATCCGATCGTCCTCGTCGACGTCGAACTCGCGGGTGGTGTCGGACATCAGTTCTTCCTCGTGTCGGTGCCGGGCCGCCGATCGGATTCCGCGTCGGGGTCGCCCTGGTAGCCCGGTGGGTACGTGCGGGCGAGCTCCTCGGCGGTCGGCACCTTCCGCTCCCGGGCCTCCCGGGGCAGCAGGTCGACCAGGGCGCTCATGATGGCCTTCGTGTCGGTGTCGGGGTCGTGGTGGCCGAGCTCGACGGGCGGGCCGACCCGCACACTGACGAGCGGTCGGTCGGCGGGGTTGAGGAAGACCTTCGGCAGCCGGGAACTGCGGGGCCACACGTGTTCGGTGCCCCACAGACCGACGGGGATGACCGGCGCCTTCGTCATGGCCGCGAGGCGGGCCGCGCCCCATCGCCCCTTCAGCTCCGGCTCGAAGAAGGCGGGACCGCGCGGGATCGTGCCCTGGGGCGCCATCATCAGCAGCTCGCCCGAACCGAGCGCGTCGGCCGCCTTCTGGAGCGGCTCGTCGGATCCGGTACCGCGGTCGACCGGGATGCCGCCGATCGCCCGCATGAGGCCACCGATGAGGGGCATCGCGAAGACTTCCTTCTTCCCGAGGCTGCGGACGTTGCGGCCCGCCTTGCCGACGAGGAGGCCGATGGCGGCGGAGTCGAAGTAGGACCGATGGTTGAACACCACGATCGCCGGTCCGTCGGCGGGGATGTTCTCGAGTCCGTCGAACTCGAAGCGGGCCGAGAGCTGGAACTCCTCGCGCAGGAACGGGCGACCGAATTCCTGGAGCTCCATGCCGGCGATCTTGAGGATGCCGTCCATCGAGTCGAAGTGGCGGACGGGCCATCCCTTCAGCAGCGCCAGCCCCTGGAGGCGCAGGTCGGGGTTCACGGCGACGGCGTGGCCGACCGAATCGAGCAGCGGGGAATCGAAGTAGCTGTCGCTGTACGCGTAGCTCTTGCGCAGGTTGACCCCGTTCGCGTCCGCCCAGGCAGCGACGGCTTGGGCCTTCGCCCGCCCCCACACGAAGGCGCCATCGGTCTCGCCGGTGTAGACACCGTCCTTCGCCGTCCACTTCGTCGCGACGACGGCGTCGAAGCCGAGTCGTGCGGCGAGCGGCTCGACCCATCGCTCGGGCGAGGTGGTGGCGAGCACGAGGAGGCGGCCGGCGGCGCGATGTTCGTCGATGAGCTGACGCGCGTAGGGCGGGACCATCGGCTCCAATTCGCCGACGGCGGCCTCGGCTGCCGCGGCGACGGTGGCGACCGGCCAGCCCTTGGCCGACCGGGAGCCGAGGCGAGCCGGTTGCATCATCACCCAGCTCTCACCGAACCGCTCGTAGAACCGCATGTAGGCGTCCGCGATCGGCAGATCGGGGATGTTGCCGAGCCCCGCTTCGCTCAGGTGGCGCTGGTACACCGGCGCGGACGAGGTGGGGATGAGCGTCCGGTCGAGATCGAAGATCGCAGCAGCTCGGCTGGCCATGGTGGCTCCTCGGGGTCGGGACCGTGAACCTATCCGAGTCGAACCCGAACGGCCCAGGGGCAGTAGCGTCGCCACCCATGACGACGCACGCGGACTGGTTCACCCACACGGCCGCCGACGGTGCCGCCATCGAGGTTCGTCGGTGGTTGCCGGAGGGGGAGGTGCGCGTCGTGGTGATGATCGCCCACGGCGCGGCAGAGCACGTCGAACGCTACGACCGGCTCGCGCGGCTGCTGCTCGAGGACGGAGCGGCCGTCTACGCGCCCGATCAGCGGGCCCACGGCCGCACCGCGGACCGCCACGGAGCGCTCGGTGTCGCCCGGCCCGGCGGCTGGGAGGCGATGATCGGCGACCTCGTCGCCCTCGCGGACGACCTCGCGTCGCGCCACCCGGACACCCCGCTCGTACTCCTCGGTCACAGCATGGGTTCGATGCTCGCCCGCCACGTGATGCACCGCGCCGGAGCCCGCTTCGCCGGCTTCGCCCTCTCCGGCATGACCGAGACGGTTCCGGCGGATCCGGAGATGCTCGCCATGCTCCGCGCCGTCGAGGAGGCCGAGGGAGCGGACGCGCCGTCGGCGATCTTCTCGGGGATGTTCGACGGGTTCAACGACGCCTTCGCCGACGATGTCGCCGCCCCGACCGGCTACGAATGGCTGTCGCGGGACCAGGACGAGGTGCAGACCTACGCCGACGACCCGTGGTGCGGCATCGACCTCTCGAACGGATTCGTCACTGACATGCTCGGCGGGGCCGGCGAGCTCGCCGCGGACGCCGCGGTCGCCGAGATCCCGAGCGGTCGGCCCATCCTGTTGATCGCCGGGGACGACGACCCGGTGGGAGGCAATGGTGCCGCGCTTCCGGCGCTCGCGGCGGCCCTCGAGTCGGCGGGCAAGGGACCGGTCACTCCGCACCACTACGCGGGTGGTCGCCACGAGATGCTCAACGAGACGAACCGCGACGAGGTCCACGACCACATCCGCGCCTGGCTCGCGGTTGTGATCGACGGCTGATTGTTCCTCGCCGGCACGACCGGATACGTTCCCGCGTCCATGGGGCCGACCGACGCGACGCGGATCACCTTCGAGGGCGCCGACGGGGTGACCCTCGTGGCCGACCGGCGGGGCAGCCCGAGCGACCCGGCCGTCGTCTTCCTGCACGGGGGCGGGCAGACCCGACATTCGTGGGGCGGCACCGCGGCGGCGGTCGCCGAGCGGGGCTGGTGCTCGTGGACGATCGACGCCCGGGGCCACGGCGAGAGTGACTGGGCGACCGACGGCGACTATCGGCTCTCGGCCTTCGCCGCCGACATGGCCGGCGTCATCGAGGAGATCGGGGGTCGCCCGGCTCTGATCGGCGCGTCGCTCGGCGGGCTCACCTCCCTGCTCCTGCTCGGCCGCGCCGCGCCCGGTGCGAGCCGCGGGCTCGTCCTCGTGGACATCGTGCCGAACATGGAGCAGCGGGGCGCCGACCGGATCGCCGAGTTCATGATGGCGAACGCCGAGACCGGTTTCGCGAGTCTCGAGGAGGCGGCGGACGCCGTCGCCGCGTACAACCACCATCGTGAACGCCCGCCCTCGGTCGACGGGCTTCGGAAGAACCTGCGCGAGCGCGGCGGCCGCTGGTACTGGCACTGGGACCCCCGTTTCATCTCCGGGGTCACCGAGCGGGGTCCGAACGAGATCAACGACCCGACGCTGTTGATGGCCTGCGCCGCCGCCATCGCCGAGCCGATCATGCTCGTGCGGGGAAGGATGAGCGACGTCGTGTCGCCCGAGGGGGCCGAGCGGTTCGTCGCCGAGATTCCCAACGCGACGTTCGTGGACGTCAGCGAGGCGGGCCACATGGTGGCCGGCGATCGCAACGACGCGTTCACCGATTCCGTGACGACCTTTCTCGACGGCCTCAGCTGAGCACGGCGGCCAGGATGGCCGCGCCCACGAGGATGGCGAGGGCGAGGATCGCGCCGTAGACGCGGCCGAGGAAGCGGAACTCGGGGCGGTGGTACACGCCGGGCACGCCGCTGAGATCCGGGGGCGCCGGGTCCGCGTGCTCCGGCGCGAGTGTCGCCGGGTGATGTCCGAGACGCACCCCGGTCTCGATCTCGGCCAGCACGTCGCGCGCCCGACGGATGCCCCGCACCCGCCACTCGTGCTGTTCGTCGCCGCGCCGGGCGACGACCTCCCACGGCTGGCGGAACACGACGCGACCCACCAGCGCGATCGCCGCGCCGATCAGGACGAGGGCGATCTCCAAGAGGCCGATGGTGATGGCGAGGAGGCCGGGGCCCAACGCGACGAGCACGCCGACGACGGCGACGATCGCAACGACGACCAGCAACGCCGGGATGTCCCCGAGGTCGGCGCATCCGCTCGCGCCGTCCAACACGTCGCCCGCCGCCGAGCGCCTCCGGCGGACCCCCGGACGGTCCTCGGTGTCGCGGCCGCGGGTGGCCCCGATCCGGCGGCGCAGCATGCGGTCCGGACGTTGGAGGTGGCGCGTCAGCCAGATGATGCCGACGTCCCAGTCGTCTGTGGCCGCGTCGGCGTCCATCAACGCAGGTAGACGTATTGCGCGTCGACCATGCGGTGATCGACGCCGGCCTCGCGCAGCGGGGCCGACAGGTCGGCCGGCTCACCGTCCGCCGTCGCCTGCATGCCGTGGTCGGCGCACATGACGATCGCGGTGCGATCGAGCGCCCCCCGGGCCTCGATCTCCGCGATGATCTCGCCCATCCGGGCGTCGGAGTCGCGGATCGCCGCACGTCCCATCTCGCTGTGGGGCCCGCCGTAGTGCCCGGCCGAGTCCGTGAGGTTGAGGGTGAACCACGAGAACCGGGGCAGCGTGCCGAGGTCGCCGGACCAGCAGTGCTTCGCGTCGCCGAGGCTGTGGGCGTCGTAGACCGAGTAGTTGCGATAGTCCGGTACGCCCATGAAGTCGGTGGTGCGATGGCGGCGCCGTTCCTCGTCGGTGAGCGGACCCTGCCGGCCGCCGGTCGCCATCTGGATGTAGGTCGACCAGTCCGCACCCCGGTCGCCGTACTCGTAGGTGGCGACGGACACGGCGTCGGGGTCGTTGCGGTGCAGCGCCTCGTGGATCGTCTCGATGTCGGGGCGGATGTGGTCCCGGGCGGTGATCATCTGAGCGAAATCGAGCAGGTCGACGAGCTGGTCGCGGTCGCGGTCGTACCAGGTGTTGTGCAGGATCCCGGACCGACCCGGCAGGACCCCGGTGGTCTCGGTCGTGTGGTTGGCCAACGTCGCGGTGGGCAGTGCGGCGATGGCGCCGTGGCGGTACGACGTTCCCCGCTCGATCAGCGCCGCGATGTTCGGTGCGCCCCCGGTCGCGGCCGCGTGGTGCAGCGCCTGGGGGTTGCAGCCGTCCCAGTTGAACAACACGACATGGTCGGGACGGGCGTCGGGGTCGAGCAGCTCGGTTCGTTCGTCGCCGTCCTGGACGCGCAGCCGCACGCCCGAGCGCGGACGGCCGAGTCCGTCGTGCCCGTCGACCGGCGCGCAGCCGAGGAGCGCAGCGACGGTCGGGGCGACGTCGACCGTGCGGAGGTGCTCGTCGACGATGCCCCGGGCCACGACCCCGGGCCCGGCGGCGATGAACGGCGCGCGGGCCTGGGTGGTCGCCAGCGAGCCGTGTTCGCCGACGTTGCCGTGGAACCGGTGGGTCGGCGCGTGCAGCACGACCAGGTCCGGCGCGTGGGGCGAATCGAAGTACTGGGCCGTGCTCGCCATCGCCATCGGCGTCGCGTGGTCACCCAGCAGGGCCCAGGCGTCGTCGGTCTCGTCGGCGACGCGCAACCGCTGGTCGGCGCGTTCGTTGCCGAGCGGATTGATCCCCGACGTCGCGAGCACCTCCATCGAGTCGTCGGCCCGGCGGGTGAAGTCGAGCGAACCGCGCGCCGACGCGGCCCGATAGCCGTGGTCGGTACGCCGCAGCACGGTGTCGACCTCGTTGGTGAGGGTGGGGTCGGTGAGGACCGCTTCGGCCCGATCGAGGCTCATCGCGACACGCTAACCGAGACGGCGAATTCGTAACGATGTTGACTCTCCTGCCGATTCCCGTAGGGTGAACCCCGTGAAGCAACCACAGACGACCCTGCTTCTTCTCGTGTAGGCGAGCGCCACATACCGGCGCTCGCCGAACCCCTCGTGCCCACGGGCCCGAGGGGTTTCGTGCTTTTCCGGCACGTTCGCGACACCCGTCCCATCCACCAATACCCTTTCCCACAGCCGAATCCGCAAGGAACCTGCCATGACCAGCCCCGCAATCTCCTCGGGAATGCCGTTCGAGAAGTACCGCCCGTATCCGGCGGTCGAGCTTCCCGACCGCACCTGGCCGAATCGACGTATCGAGACGGCTCCGGTGTGGTGCTCCGTCGACCTCCGTGACGGCAACCAGGCGCTCGTCGACCCGATGGACGCCACGCGCAAGCGGCGCATGTGGGACCTCCTGGTGAGCATGGGGTTCACGGAGATCGAAGTCGGCTTCCCGGCTGCCTCCCAGACGGACTTCGACTTCGTGCGGGAGCTGATCGAGGGCGGGTTGATCCCGAACGACGTCACGATCCAGGTACTCACGCAGGCCCGCAAGGATCTGATCGACCGCACCTTCGAGGCGATCGAGGGCGCACCGAGCGCGATCGTCCACCTCTACAACTCCACGTCGACCACCCAGCGCCGCGTCGTGTTCGGCACGGACCGCCAGGGCATCATCGACATCGCGGTCAACGGCGCCCGGATCTGCCTGGAAGGGCTCGAGCGGTCGAGCGACCCCGACTCCATCCGGTGGGAGTACTCACCGGAGAGCTACACGGGCACCGAGCCGGACTTCGCGATCGAGGTGTGCGAAGCGGTCATGGACGTGTTCCAGCCGACCCCCGACAAGCCGCTGATCCTGAACCTGCCGGCGACCGTGGAGATGTCCACGCCCAACATCTACGCCGACATGATCGAGCGGTTCGATCGCGACATCAGGGATCGCGACACCGTGCTGCTCTCGCTGCACCCCCACAACGACCGCGGCACCGCGGTCGCCGCGGCCGAGATGGGGCTGATGGCCGGCGCGGACCGCGTCGAGGGCACGCTCTTCGGCAACGGCGAGCGCACCGGCAACGTCGACGTCGTCACCATCGCGCTGAACCTCTTCACCCAGGGCGTGGACCCGGTCCTGGACATGAGCGACATCGACGAGATGCGGCGCGTGTACGAGTTCTCCAACCGCATGTCGATCGACCCCCGGCATCCCTACGTGGGTGACCTCGTCTACACCGCCTTCTCGGGCAGTCACCAGGACGCCATCAAGAAGGGCATGGCCGACATCTACGACGTGCAGCCCGGTGAGCAGTTGGTCGGCAACTATGACGCGTGGGACGTGCCGTACCTGCCGATCGACCCCCGCCACCTGGGGCGGTCCTACGAGGCCGTCATCCGTGTCAACAGCCAGTCCGGCAAGGGCGGCGTCTCCTACGTTCTCCTCCACGAGTACGGGCTCGACCTCCCGCGCGGACTCCAGGTCGACTTCTCGAAGAAGATCCAGAAGGTGACCGAGGACTCCGGCACGGAGATCACGTCCTACGAGATCCATCGCCACTTCATGGCCGAGTACGTCGAGCGGGAGCGCCCGCGGGTCGAGATCGTCGGTCATCGGGCGACGAGTGACACCATCGACTCCGGCCTCACCACCCTCGAGGCGAAGCTCATCGTCGACGGTGAGGAGCAGATGATCACCGGTGAGGGCAACGGCCCGATCGACGCGTTCGTCCACGGTCTGACCGAGGCGGGGCTCTTCGACGGCAAGATCGCCGACTACACCGAGCACACGATGGGTGCCGGCTCCGATGCCACCGCGGCCGCCTATGTCGCGGTCGACACCGGCGCTCGCGATGTCGTGTGGGGCGTCGGCCTCCACGAATCGATCGTCTCGGCCTCGCTGCGGGCCATCGTGTCCGCCGTCAACAGCCGTCTCGCCTAGCGGCGGACGCGCATCACGGCGTCGAGCGCGACGGATGCCACGAGCAGCCCGTCCGGCCGGAACCAGTTCGCCAGGCTCAGCGATCGGCCGTGCGCGGCCGAGGGCGTGTCGACGTCGAGGAGATGCCAGGACGCGATCTCGACGGGGTGGTGGAACCACACCGTGAAATCGAGGCCGAACGACATCACCTGGTCGACCTGCACGATCGAATGACCGTCGACCGGCCGCCACGCGGACGCGACCAGGAACAGGTCGCTCGCCATCGTGAGCATCGCCGCGTTGCGGACGACGTCGTCGGTCGGGGTTCCGGGCGCGCGCATCCAGTGCCGTTGCCGGGCGTCCGCCGGACGGCGACTGTGGGCAGGCGGGTCGTTCAGGTCGATCGTCTTAAAGCCGGCACCGGCGAACGCCTCGGCGTCGTCGGGGGCGGCGACGTCCGGCATCGCGTGCTGGTGGCCGAGTTCGGTCACGTCCGGCGTGTGGAACACGACCGTCGTCGTCGCCACCAACGCGCCATCCGAGCGGGTCTCGACCCGGCGGTCGGCGAAGGTGGTGGAGTCCGCCACCACCGTCACGTCGTGGCGGATCGGCTCGTGCGGCGGGGCCTGGCGCAGGAAGCGGACCCGCACCGAACGCGGCACCATCGTCTCGGCGGTGGTCGCCGCCGCGACCATGGCCTGAGCCGCCACGAGTCCCCCGAAGACCCAGACCGCCCGGGGCATGACGAGCCCGGCGCCGAGAAAGGCGGCTTCCCCCGCGGGCTCGAGGTCGAGCCCGGCGAGGAGGTCGGCCGACGTTTCGATGGTGTGGTCGGTCAGCGCTCTTCTCGTCGGTAGGGGATGCCGATCGCCGCCGGGGCCGGTGACGGCCGGTTGCGGGCGCGGTAGGAGATCAGCACGAGCACGACGATGGTGAGCAGATAGGGCGCCATGTCGAGGAGTCGCGGCGAGAAGTCGATCTCGAAGATGACGAGGCGGCTCTTGAGGGCCAGCGTGAAGCCGAAGAGCAGGGCGCCGATCGCGACCCGCCCCGGACGCCACGCGCCGAAGATCACGAGGGCGACGGCGATCCAGCCCCGGCCGGCCGTCAGGTTCTGGCTCCAGGACCCGACCAGGTAGGTGGTGAGGTAGGCGCCGCTCGCGCCGGCGAAGGCGCCGCCGACGCCGACCGCGACGAAGCGCAGCCGCAGCACGGAATGACCCGCGGCGTCCGCGGTGGACGCCGTCTCGCCGACGGCTCGCAGCCCCAACCCGGCGGCGGTTCGATTGAGGATGAACCAGGCGGCGATGCCGGAGATCACCGCGAGATAGGTGACCGGCGAGTGACGGAACAGGATCTCGCCGACGTAGGGGATGTCGTCGAGCCCGGGGATCTCGACGTCGGCGAAACGGGCCCGTCGCTCGTCGTCGGTGTAGCCGTCGCCGATGAAGTCGGCGAAGCCGAGTCCGAGGAAGGTCAGCGCGAGTCCGCTCACCACCTGGTCGGCGCCGAGGCCGACCGAGGTGAACGCGTGCAGCATCGACAGGACCATGCCCGCCGCGGAGCCGGCGATGAGGCCGAGCCACGGGCTTCCGGTCTCGACCCCGGCGATGAAGCCGACCGCCGCGCCCGTGGCCATCATCCCCTCGACCCCGAGGTTCAGCACGCCCGCCTTCTCCGAGATCGTCTCGCCGAGGGCGGCGAGATAGAGGAGCGTGGCGAACTGGACGGCCGCGACGAGCAGACCGATGACGGCCTCTTCGGTGAACGCGACGCCGAGGATCATGCGGTCACCACCTGGCGTTCGACGGCCTGCACCCGATAGTTCGAGAACACCGCGGCGCCGATCGCGCCGAAGAGGATGAGTGCCTGGAGGATCGTGGCGACCGCGGGGGAGACGCCGAGTGACGTCTGGATGCTCTGACCGCCGACCTGCACCGCGCCGAAGGCGAGCGCGACGAACGGCACCCCGCTGGGGCGCATGAGGGCGAGCGCGGCGACGATGATGCCGGCGAATCCGTAGCCGTTGGAGATCTGGGTGTTCAGGCGCACGGCGGTGCCGGTGAGCTCGATTCCTCCGGCGAAGCCGGCGACGGCGCCGGAGAGCAGCATCACGCCGAGCACCTTGCGCCGCATCGAGATGCCGGCGTAGGTGGCCGTCTTCGCCGACGAGCCGGCGATGCGCAGCTCGTAGCCCCAGACGCTGCGATTGAGGAACCAGCCGAAGCCACCGATGACCGCGAGCGCGATCAGGACACCGATGTGGGTGCGGTCCCAGAGATCACCGAGTTCGGCCTGCTCCGGGCGGGCGGTGACATTCGGGAAACCGAAGCCGTCCGGGTCCTTCCACGGCCCCTGCTCGAGATAGGTGATGAGACGGATGGCGACCTCGGTGAGCATCAGCGTCGTGATGATCTCGCTGACGCCGATCTCGGCCCGCGCCAGTCCCGGGCCGAGGGCCCACAGGGCACCGCCGATCGCGGCGGCGAGGAGCATGAGAATGATTAGGACGGGGCCCGGGGCGTCCGGGAAGAGTCGGCCGACGAGCGTCGCGGCGGTCGCGCCGAAGAGGATCTGACCCTCGGCGCCGATGTTCCAGAGACCCATCGTCGCCGCGATCGACACCGCGAGCCCGGCGAGCGCGAGCGGGACCGCCCGGTTGAACGTGGAGCTCCAGGTGTCGGTGGAACCGAGGCTGCGCTCCCACATGCGCTGGTACACGTCGAACACCGGGTCGCCGGTCACGAGCAGCAGCAGGGCACCGACGAGCAGGGCGAAGACGAGCCCGGCGAGGAACGCAGCCGGCTGTCCACCCCGGGTGGGGGTGTCACGACGGACGAGGACGAGCTTCTTCACGACGTGCCCACCCTCATGCGTGGGCTCCCGCGCCGATCATCGCTTCGCCGATCTCGGCTCGGCTCGTGGTGCGGGCATCGAAGGCGCCCACGATCCGTCCCTCGACCATGACCAGGATCCGATCCGAGAGGGCGAGCAGCTCGTCGAGGTCCTCGGACACCATCAGCACGCCCGTCCCGGTGTCGCGCTGTTCGACGAGGAGCTGTTGGATCGCCCGCACGCCGGCGACGTCGAGTCCGCGCGTCGGCTGGGAGGCCACGATCACGTCAGGGTCGTCCGACAGCTCGCGGCCGAGAAGAAGGCGCTGGAGGTTGCCGCCGGAGAGCGATGCCATCGGCGATTCGACCTTGCCGACCTTCACCTCGAAGCGCTCGATGAGGCCGTCGCAGAAGTCGCGGGCCGCCGTCCACGAGAGCATCGGCCCCCGGCGCAGGCGACGGTACGAGCGCATCACGGAGTTCTCGGTGATCGGGAGCTTCGGCGCGAGCCCCACGCCGAGCCGGTCCTCCGGCACGTAGGCGAGCCCCGTCGCGTGGCGTTGGCGGGGCGTCGAACCGGTGACGTCCTTCCCCATGACCGTCACCGTGCCGGCAACAGGTCGTTCGAGTCCGGCGATCGCGTCCGTGAGCGACCGCTGGCCGTTGCCGGCGACGCCCGCGATCCCGACGATCTCGCCACCCCGGACTTCGAGCGAGACGTCATCGACTGCGGTGATCCCGCGGGTGTCGACGACGGTGAGGCCCTTGACCGACAGCGCGACATCGCCCGCCATCGTGACCCGTTCGTTGGCCGGAGCGTCGTCGACCGCTCCGACCATGAGGGCCGCGAGCTCGGCCGCGTCGACCGAGGAGACGTCCACCGAGGCGGCGACCGTCGCCCCACCGCGCAGGACCGTGGCCTCGTCACAGAAGGACGTGACCTCGTCGAGCTTGTGCGAGATGAAGATCACCGACCGGCCGTCGGCGACCATCCGGCGCAGGACTGCGCCCAACTCCTCGGCCTCCTGGGGGGTGAGGACCGCCGTCGGCTCGTCGAGGATCAGCACCTTCGCGTCACGCCAGAGTGCCTTGAGGATCTCCACGCGTTGGCGTTCGCCCATCGAGAGTTGCCAGACGGGACGGGCGGGGTCGGCGTGGAAGCCGAACCGTTCGGCGAGGTCGCGCACGGCCTCGTTGATCTGGCCGCGATTGACGATGGTCGGTGCGGCGCCGAGGACGACGTTCTCCGCAACGGTGAACGTCGGCACCAGCCGGAACTCCTGGTGGACCATGCCGACGCCCGCGGCGATCGCGTCGGCGGGCGACGCGAAACGCATCTCGTGCCCGTCGACGCGCACCGTGCCCTCGTCGGGGCGGTAGACCCCGGCGAGACAGTTCATGAGCGTGGTCTTCCCGGCGCCGTTCTCCCCGAGAACGGCGTGGACCGTTCCGGGGCGAACCGTGAGGCTCGCCCCGGAATTCGCGATCACACCGGGAAACCGCTTCCAGATGCCATCGAGTTCGACGGCGTTTGGCATCAGGGGTTGGCGGACCCGATGACGCCCTCGACGAAGTAGTCCATGCCGAGGAGAGCGCCGTCGTCCGGCACGACACCGTCGGCGATGACCTCGTTGCCGTCCTGGTCGTTGATCGGTCCGGTGAAGGGATCCCACGTGCCGTCGATCATCTGCTGGGACAGATCGTCGATCTGGGCCTTGGTCTCGTCGGACACGTCGTCGGCCAGGCTGCCGAGCTGGACGATGCCGTCGTCCATGCCACCCCAGTAGGCGCCGCCCTCGTAGGTGCCGGCGGCGACCTGCTCGATCACGCTGGCGTAGTAGGGACCCCAGTCCCAGACGGCGGACGAGAGGTAGGCGTCGGGAGCGAAGGCACTCATGTCGCTGTTGTAGGAGACCCAGCGGGCACCGGCGGCCTCCGCGGCCTCGCCGGCGGCGGTGGAGTCCTGGTGCATCGCGATGACGTCGGCGCCGCCCTCGAGGAGCGCGTTCGCGGCATCGCCCTCGACGGCAGGATCGAACCAGGTGAAGGTCCAGTTCACCGTGACGGTCGCGTCGGGGTTGGCCTCGCGGACGCCCAGCGTGAAGGCGTTGATGCCGCGGATCACCTCGGGAATCGGGAAGGCGGCGACATAGCCGACATTGCCGCTCTCGCTGGCCGCACCGGCGGTGAGGCCGGTGAGGTAGCGGGCCTGGTAGATCCGGCCGAAGTAGTTGCCGAAGTTCTCACCATTGCTCTTGAAGCCGGTCGCGTGATCGAAGACCACGTCGGGGAACTCCGCGGCGAGCGTCTCCATGGCGTCCATGTAGCCGAACGAGGTGGCGAAGATGACATCGGCACCGTCGGCGATGAAGTCCCGCACGGCCTGATCGAATTCCGGCGAGCCTTCGCCGATGTTCTCGACGGTGACCGTGGTGGCACCGGTCTGATCCTCGGCGAACTGACGACCCTGATCGTGGGCCCAGGTCCACCCTGCGTCGCCGGGCTCACCGATGTAGACGAAGGCGGCGGTGACGTCGGACGCGCCGCCGGCCGTGCCGTCGTCGCCGGTGCCGTCGTCGCCGGTGCCGTCGTCGCCGGAGCTGTCGTCGCCGGAGCTGTCGTCGCCGGAGCTGTCGTCGCCCGACCCGGTGTCGTCGTCGTCACCGCAGGCCGCGGCGATCAGCGAGAAGCTGAGCAGGATGGTCAGGACGAGCAGTAGTCGTCGTTTCATGAGATGGTTCCCTCCGAGGTGAATTGCGACCGAAACTTAGGGGATGGGGGCGGTCTGTCAACTCGTCGGGCCACATATTTCGCGGGGGCGAAACGGGTGCGAAACACGATCGACATCGAGGGTCTGGCGGCTGCACTGGCCCCTGGTTCGCGCAGCCTCATCTCGCTCGTCGGCGGGGGCGGAAAGACGACGGCGCTGTTCGCGCTCGGCGAGCAGTTGGCGGGGCGGGTGGTGCTGACGACGACCACCAAGATGGGCTCCGATCGCGTCGACGGCCACCATCCGATCCTCGCGCCGACGGACGTCGAGCTGGCCACTGTCCTCGACCGCGATCGGGTCGCACTCGTCTGGGGTGGCGTGGACGGGCACCGAGCGCTCGGCGTGACGCCCGAGGCCTGCGACCGTTGGTCGTCGACGCTCGGGCTCGCGGACCATGTGGTCGTGGAGGCGGACGGCTCGAGGCGACGACCGTTCAAGGCGCCGGCGCTCCACGAGCCCGTCGTCCCGGCGGCCACCACCCTGCTCGTGGCGTGTGTCGGCGCGGCGGCGTTCGACGGCGTCATCGGGGACGTGTGCCACCGGCCGGAGGAGGTCGCAGTGATCGCGGGCTGCTCGCCGGACGATCGCCTGACTGCCGATCGGCTCGCCGCGGTGCTGAGCAGCGCCGACGGATCGCAGAAGGGCCGCCCTCCGAACGCGTCGTTCGTCGTCGTCCTCAACCAGGTCGACACGAGCCACGACGCGTACGTCGCGGACCTCCATGATTCCCTCGCGAGTCGCGGTCCGGACGAGGACGTCCCCGTCCTCGAGGTGGCGACGGCGCCCGGCCGCTGAACGGCGGGGCTAGCCCCGCGGGGGCCGGCGTTCGCGGAAGAGGAAGTCCTCCGCGTTGGTGCGGAGGAACTTCTCGAGCACACCGTCCCGCAGATCGAGCTGGGCCGCCTCCGCCATCACGCGTTTCATCGGGAGAACCGGGTGGTCGCTCGCCATCATGATGCGATCCTGACCACGGGTGTTCATGAAGTGGATCAGCTCCGGTGGGAAGTGTTTCGGCGAGTAGGCGGACGTCATCATCCGCAGATTGCCGTACTTGATCATCAGCCGGATCGCGGTGGCCCACCAGGGGTCGGCGCCGTGGGCCATGACCAGCCGCAGCTCGGGGAAGCGGTAGCAGACGCGGTCGAGGTGGATGGGGTCCTGGCACTCGCCGGGTACCGGCGGCCCGGGCAGGCCCGTGTTGATCGACAACGGCAGGTCGAGCTCGACGCACTTCGCGTAGAGGGGGTAGTAGACGGCGTCGCTCGGCGCGACGTCGATGTCGAACGGCACCACCCGCGCCATCGTGACGGCATGGGATGCGACGAGGTCCTCCAGCCGCCACAGCTCACGCATCAGCTTCTGGGGCCGGACGTAGGCGGCGAGCGAGAACCGGTCCGGTCGCTTCTCCACGAAGTCGAGCACGCGCGGTTCCGGATTCCGGACGCCGGTCGAGATGACGGCATGGGCCACACCCGCCTCGTCCATCTCGGCGATGCACTCGTCGACGTCGAGCGACCGGAAGAAGTCGTCGCCGCCCTTGAAGTAGTCCTCCTTCACCCGCTGGAGGAACTCGGCGGGGACGTTGTCCCCCATGTTCACGTTGACCCACAGGTCGATGGCACCCGGACCGATCACGGTGCGACCGCCACGAGCGTCCAATCGAGGAGCTTGACCGGATCCTCGCCCCGGTGGGCGAAGCCTTCGATCCGCACCGCGAACGCCCGACCGTTGCCGGCGGGTGCCGTGTCGATGAGCGTGTGTTCGAACGACAGCAGGTCGCCCTCGAACGCCGGACCGGTGTGGTCGCAGCCGTGCCAGCCCACGACCGTCGCCATGCCGTGGAGGACGCGGGAGAGCGACGCCTGGGCGAGTCCGACGACGTGGCCGCCGTAGACGAGTCGCTCCGGATACGGCGACCGTTCGGCGTCCCGATGGATCATGGCCAGGTTGTGGGTGAGGCGGACCATGCCGGTTGCGCCGTCGATCACGTCACGGGTCGGGTCGACGATGGTCTCGCCGACTGCCCAGTCGGTCGCCGGGCCGAGCGGTCCGAAGTTCCAGCTCGGGGGCACGAGCGACGCGTAGGCCGCGAGGTCGAGGTCCCCGCCGGTGCCCAGGTCGTCGGCGTGCCCGGGAGCGGCGTCGTGCTCGGCCTGGGGGAGCATCGGGCACCGTTGGTAGACGACCGCGTCGTCGCCGTCCGCCGTGGTCACGATGTCCACCAGCACCTTGCCGCGCCGATCCCGACCCTCCTTGTGTGATCCGTCGGCCAGCCCGGCGACGGTCACGACCGTGCGCACCGACTCGCCGATGAACACCGGCCGCACCAGACGGACGTCTCGATAGAAGAGGTTCGCGATCGCCCGGCGGCTGATGGTCGTCGACTGGCCGATCGACAGCTGCATCACGAGGCCCGCGCTCGCGAGTCGCCCCGGACGGCCGGTGACCGCCTCGGTCACGCCGGCATCCAGCGCCATCGGGAGCCGTTCGCCCACCCAGCTCTGGTACAGCGCAGCCATGCCCTCGTCGATCGTGATCGAGGGCTGCACGGGCAACTGCTGCCCGACCGTCAACCGGTCGTAGAACGGACCGTCGAGGGGGATCACAGGTTGGCGATCTCGTTCTCGATACGGGCCTCGATGTGGGCACGCGCGGCCGGCAGGCGGCTCGGGATGTGTTGGGAGGGGAACAGCCCCTCGTAGGGCGTGTACTGCTTCAGGACGGTCTTGGCGATGGTGTCCTTGTGGACCTCGGTGGGCCCGTCGGCGATGCCCATCACCGGGGCGGCCATCCACATGCCGATCAGCGGCATCTCGTTCGTCACGCCGAGCGAGCCGTGGGCGTGCAGCGCCCGGTAGACGACGTCGAGGAGCACCTTCGGCGTGGCCACCTTCACCCCGGCGACGTGCTGGCGGATCTTGGCGTAGTCACCGCCCTCCTTGTCGATGAGCCAGGCGGTGTGGAGGACCTGGAGGCGGAACTGCTGGATCTGCACCCACGAGTCGGCGACCCAGTGCTGGATCGACTGCTTCTCGGCGATCAGCGATCCCTTGGTCTCGCGGGACAGGACCCGTTCACACATCATGTCGAGCGCCCGCTGGGCCATGCCGACCGAGCGCATCCCGTGGTGCACGCGACCGCCGCCGAGTCGGGTCTGGGCGATCTTGAACCCGGTGCCTTCGTCGCCGAGGAGATGGTCGGCCGGTACGCGGACGTCGTTGAACCGGAGGTAGGCGTGGCCCGCGTCGTCGCCGGACGAGCCGCTGCCGAGATGCACGTTGCGCACGAGCTCCAGGCCGGGCGCGTCCTTCGGCACGAGCATCATCGACGAGCCCTTGTAGATCGGCACGTCGGGGTTCGTCACCACCATGACGATCATGAACTCGGCGTAGACGAAGTTCGACGCGAACCACTTCTCGCCGCTGATCACCCACTCGTCGCCGTCGCGCACGGCGCGGCACCGGAACTGGCCGGGGTCCGAGCCCGCCTGTGGTTCGGTCATCGCGTAGGTCGTGGAGATCTCGCCCCGCAACAGGGGGGCGAGATAGCGCTCCTTTTGTTCGTCGGTGCCGTAGTGGGCGAGCACTTCGGCGTTGCCGCTGTCGGGCGCCTGGCACCCGAAGACGGAGGGCGCCCACGAGGACCGGCCGAGGATCTCGTTCATGAGGGCGAGTCGCACCTGGCCGTAGCCGCCGCCGCCCAGTTCCGGGCCGATGTGACAGGCCCACAGGCCCTGCTCGCGGACCTTCTCCTGGAGCGGGCGCACGAGTCCCTGGGCGACCTCGTGGGTCTTGTCGAACGGTGAGACCTCGCCGCGGAAGTAGAGGTCGAGCGGCTCGACTTCGGTCTTGACGAAGGTCTCGATCCAGTCGAGCTTCTCCTGGAAGTCCGGCTCGATGGCGAAGTCGATGGCCACGGGTACCTCTCAATCCGGTGTGCCCACGCACACCGTCTCCGCCGGATCATACGGTCGCGCGGGGTGGCGGTCGAAAGCCGCGCCGCCGCGGCGTCATGCTGGGAGCGGGTGTGCCCGACGCGGCCGGTGGCCAGCGTTTATGGTCTCGGGAGTTGGCGGAACCCCTTGGAGGCACCAATGAACATGACCCAGTCCCTGAAACGATGGCTTGCGATCCTCGCCGCCGTGATGCTGCTCGCGGCCGCCTGCGGCGACGACGGCGGATCGGACGCCGATCCCGGTGGCGACGACGGCAGTGCCGACGACAGCAGTGCGGACGACAGCAGCGCGGATGACAGCGGCGCGGATGACAGCAGCGCGGATGACAGCAGCGCGGATGACAGCAGCGCGGATGACAGCGGTTCGGACGATGTGCCCATGCTCGGTAACTGCGACGAGTTCGCCGCAGCCATCGACGGTCTCGATTCGTTGGCCGATGCGGGCGACCCGACCGCCGGCAACTCGCCGGACGACGTCCGAGCCGACTTCGCCCAGGCGCAGGCGTCGCTGGCTGCGCTCCGCAGCCAACTGCCCGATGACCTGAAGGGCGACGCAGACGTGATCGCCGCGGGCCTGGCGGCCATGGAGGAAGCGTTCGCCGCAATCGGCTATGACGCGAGCACGTTGACCTCGCCGGAGGACGCCCTGCAGTTCGCCGCGGCGATGGCCAACGCCGAGGTGCTGGCCATGGCGACTGCCTCCCTCAGCCTCCAGCAGTGGGTGCTCGCCGGCTGCAACGGATGAGTGCGGGTCGCGTCCCCGCCGTTCTCGTCGTCATCGCGCTTGCTGCGGCAGGCTGCGGAGACGACGGTGATGCGGCGGCGGACGCGACCACGACCACCACGTCCACGAGCACCACGACCACGAGCACCACGTCCACGGCTGCACCGACGACCACCACGACCACGGCTGCTCCGACCACGACCGAAGGGGCACCCCTGACGCTCACCGTCGCACTCGTCGACCATCCGTTCTGGCCCAACGACGTCGCGGTCGAGGCGCCGGAGGCGCTCGACGAACTGGCGGCGGCCTACGCCGCATCGCTGCCGGCCGGGGCCGAACCGGAGATGGAGCGCTTCCTGTTCGGTTCGCTGGCCGTCACCGTCTTCGACGAGATCTTCGAAGGCACCACACCGCAGCGTCAGCAGGAGCTCATGTGGATGCTCCACCTCTCGGGGTACTTCGGCGGGCGCTGGCTGCGGGGTGAGATCTTCGCCGCGGAACAGGACGCCGCACCGGTTCTGAGTGTCGACGTGACCCCGTCCGAATCCGGCTTCCGCGACACCATCGCCCGGGCCGAGGCCCGCCTCGCCGCGATCGACGGGACGGACGACGCGATCCTCGCTGCCGCGCGTGCCGCGCTCTTCGACACGCCGCCGACCGAAGAAGGCGGCGAGCCGATCCGGGGGCTGACCGACAGCTTCGGCTACAACCGCGGCTACATGCTCCAGATCCTGGAGGCTCCGCCGGAGGGCATCGAGGCGTCGCCGCAGTTCCAGATCAACTGTGGCGGTCTGTTCGACTGTGTCTACGCCACACCGAAGCTCGCGGTGCTTCCGTCGCTCGGCGATTTCCAGACCGCGATCAACAGCGACGATCCGCCCGATCCGGAGCTGGTCGCCGAGCTGATCCCGGTGCAGGAAGCGGCGATCCCCCGTGGCCGGGCCGTGTGGAGCGGTGGGCTGTCGGTGCAGGGGTTCAGCCAGGCGAGCTACGACCAGTTGCTCGACGTCAGTTCCTCCTTCCTGGAGACGGTGCAGGCCACGGCGCTCGTCAACACGAAGGCCGTCGCCGAGGGTGACGTCGCCGCCGCCCGCACCGGGCTCATCGCCGAGGCCGCGCAGATCGTCTGGCTCGCGGCCTACTTCGACGGACTGCTCCACGGTGAGAGCCAGGAGAACATCGAGCTCCCGCGGTTCGTGAGCTAGATCGAAACTCGTGGATCTCGACGGGCGCGTCGTCATCGTCACCGGCGGTACCAGGGGAATCGGTATCGGCATCGCCCGCCACGTCGGTGGGCTGGGGGCTCGCGTCGTCGTCACCGGCCGCAAGGCCGACGGTGTCGAGGCCGCGGCGGCGGAGCTGACCGACCTCGGCATCGATCATCTCGCGCGGGTCGCCGACGCGGCCGACGCCGACGCGTCGCGAGGCCTGGTCGTCGACGCGCTCGCCCGCTGGGGGCGGGTCGACGGACTGGTGGCCAACGCCCAGTCCTTCCGGCCGGTGACCGATCTCACGGACGTGACCGCCCGCGACATGGACCTCCTCTTCGACACCGGCCCCAAGGGAACCCTGTGGGCCATGCAGGCGGTGCATGCACCGATGCGCGACGCCGGCTGGGGCCGGATCGTCACGATGGGAACGTCGATGGGTCTGACCGGCGCAGCCGGCTACGGGCCCTACGCCGCGTCGAACGAGGCGATCCGCTCCCTCACCCGGACCGCCGCGAGCGAGTGGGGGCGCGACGGGATCACCGTCAACTGTGTGCTGCCCGCGTCCGCCGCTCACCGCCTCGACCCCGACGCGAGCCCGCAGCGGGCCGCCGCGTTCGCCGCGATGTACGACGATCACCCGATCGGGCGCGACGGCGATCCGGACGACGACATCGCGCCGGTCGTCGCCTTCCTGCTGTCGGACGCCAGCCGCTACGTCACGGGCCAGACGATCGGTGTCGACGGTGGCGGCATCATGCGGGCATGATCAGCGCGGCCGCGAGCTGCGCGAGCGGATGTTCGCCTGGAGACAGGCCCCGGTGATGCTCGACGACTCGTCCGACGCGAGCCACGTGACCATCGCAGCCACCTCGTCGGGCTGCGTGAGTCGGCCCAGGTCGAGGTCGGCGGCGTGGGCGTCGGCCCCGCCCGGACGCGTCTCGAGATAGGCGAGGAGGGGCTCGGTCGCGGTCGGGCCCGGGGTCACGGCGTTGGCGCGGATGCCGCGGTCGCCGTACTCCGTCGACACCGTCTCCATCAGCGAGATCACACCGGCCTTCGCCGCCGCGTACGGCCCCAGTTGGTATTGGCCGCCGATACCGGCCCCGGACGACATGCTGACGATGCTGCCGCCTCCGCCGGCGATCATGTGGGGGATCACCGCCCGTGTCGCGAAGAAGCACGTGTCGAGGGTGAGGCGTTGCTGGAAGCGCCAGTCCTCGTCGGACGTGTCGGCGAGCAGCCCGGTCCGGGACACGCCCACGTTGTTGTAGAGCACGTCGACGCGGCCGTGGCTGCGCACGGCCTCGGTCACCCAGGCGTCGACGAACCCGGAGTCCGACGCGTCCCCCGCCATACCGGAGCCGCCGGTCTCCTCGATGACCGTTGTGAGCGCCTCGGCGTCACGGTCGTTGAGCCAGAGCAGGGCGCCCTCGGCCGCGAAGCGGCGGGCGACCGCGGCGCCGATACCCGCGCCGGCCCCGGTGATCAGGGCGACCTTCCCCTCGAGGAGCATGGTGCAGTGTCTCAGGGGAGGTCGGTGCTCTGCACGAGCTCCGCCGCCCGCGCCGCCATGTCGAGGACCACGTCGCCGAACGCCGCCATCTTCGGATTGTCGGCGCCGCCGCGGACGAAGCGGGCGTAGCCACCCTCGAGCACGATCGCCATCTTGAAGCGGGCGAGGATGACGTAGTAGTCGATCTCGTCCACGTCGCGGCCCGAGACCGTCGCGTACCGTTCGAGGAGATCGGCCCGGTCGGGCATACCCGTGTAGTCCACATAGCCCTTGCCGCTGCGGTCCTCGTCGGCGTCGGGCCACCCCATGACGACCCAGGCGAGGTCGAGCAGCGGATCGCCGATCGTCCCCATCTCCCAGTCGACGATCGCGGCCATGCGGGCCGGGCCGCCGTGGTGGAACATCACGTTGGCGAACTGGTAGTCGCCGTGCATGATCCCGGGCACATAGCTCCTGGGCCGGCGGTCGCGCAGCCACGTGGCGGCCTCGTCGAGGCCGGGGATCTCGCGGAACGAGAAGGCGGCCAGGTGGGCCTGCCAGCGTTCGACCTGGCGTTCGTGGAACCCGTCGGGGCGGCCCAGTCCCTCGAGCCCGCGGGCCCGCCAGTCGACGTTGGACAGCTTCGCGATCGCGTCGACCAGCTCGTAGGCGAGCCCCGGGCGGGTGTCGAGATCCGAGAAGAACGGCTCGGGCCATTCCGGCTCGCTGATGGGCGACCACCCGTCGATGAACTCCATCAGGTAGAAGGTGGACCCGAGCACGGACGTGTCCTCGCACGCGCCCCAGGCCCGGCAGTGGGGGACCTCGGTGTCGGTGAGCGCGTCGATGATCCGGTACTCCCGCAGCATCGTCTCGTTGCGACCTTTCGGGACCTCACGTGGAGGCCGCCGCAACGCCCAGCGCTGGTCGCCCCGGCTGACCTCGAAGATCTCGTTCGACGCGCCACCGGAGATGAAGCGTGACGAGATCGGCTCGCCCGCGCCGGGGAGACCCTGCTCGTCCATCCAGGCGCCGAGCTTCTCCGGGTCGATGAGCCCCTTCGTCCGTTCCTCGTCGTCGCCGTCGGTGCTGCGGATGAAGTCGCTCATGATGCCTCCTCGGGTGGACCGGAGAGCAGCGCCGGTCCGCGGTCGGTGATGTGGACGATCTCGCGCCTGTCGCCGTCGCTCACGCTGAGGACCATGTCCGGCTCCAGGATCTCGGCGTGGCCGTGCGTCTCGTCGATCACCGGGAGCTCGAACCCCATGCCGACGCCGCGGACGAGCCAGCCCGGATGCTCGGCCGCGGCCGCCAGGGCGGCGCCGGTCGCCCCCGGCTGACAGACGTTCGCCAGATGCAAGGGTTGCGGGCGCGCCTCGTCGCCGGTCGCGAGGTGGGTGCTGATGACGGCACCGAGGCCGCCCTCGTAGCCGTCCACGATCATGCCGAGGTCGACGACGGTGTCGGCCCCGCTGCGACGCACGATCGGCGCGGACGAGGGGATGGTGGCGCCGAGCCGTCCCATGGCGAGCACTGCGGCGCCGATCAGTTGTTCGTCGGTGCCGGCGCCGTGACGGGCGATCGCGAGGACGCCCTCCCACACGACACCGCACGCGGCCCGGATCCGGTCGATCTCGGCCGGGAGCTTGTGCCGCCGCACCGCGGCCATCAGGTCATCGGCGGGGACGACCTCGGCGTCGGGGGCGAGACGGCCGGCGGCCCGGCGGAACGACGGCGACACCTCGTCGGTCCCGATCCGCTTCGCATCGGCGAGTCCGGGGATCGCCGCGAGGTTGGCGGCCATGACCCGCGGGTTCCAGGTGGACGGGTAGAGGTCGTCCCAGGTCATCGTCGGGGGCAGCCCGGCGTCCCAGCCGGAGAGGACATGGGTCCGCCCGGTCTCTCGCACGACGAGGCAGCCCGCGCCGAAGGGACGGGTACCGGCGGTCCAGAGCCGGTGCATGCCGCTTGCGTAGTTCGCGTCGTCCTGGCGCCCGAGCACGAGCACGTCGATGTCGCGCTCCGCCATCGCGGCCAGCACGCGGTCGCGGCGGGCGGCGATCAGGGCTGCGTCTGCGGTCATGTCGTGAAGGGCGCGTAGCCCGGCCCGCTGGTGAGGACGCGATGCCCGTCGTCGGTCACCGTGACGATCTCCTCGGCCCGGTAGCTGGCGATGCCGTCGTCCCAGACGATCGGTTCGACCACGATGATCATTCCCGGCGCGAGGACGAACGAGTCGTCGAACTCTTCGCCGAGGTCCGAACCGGCCATGGGCATCTCGGCGCTCTCGAGCCCGACCCCGTGGCCCACGTAGAAGTGGGGGAGCCAGGGGCGGAGGCCGCCGTTTGCCGCGATCGCGGCCTGGCTGACATCGCCCAACGTCGCGCCGGGTCGGATCGCGGCGTAGGTGGCGTCCATGATCGTGAGCCAACGGTCGAAACAGGAGAGCTCGGCGTCGTTCGGCTCCCGACCGACGATCCAGGTCCGGCCGTAGTCCGAGGCGTATCCCTCGTAGCCGTGGCCGGCGTCGACCCAGACGAGGTCGCCCGTCTCGAAGGTCGCGTCGGCGATGCCGGTCGGGAAGGCGACGTCGTCGTTGAACGTCCGCGGTCCGGCGGCGCGATGGCGGGGCATCACCTGGAAGATCGGATCGATCTCGTTGTGCTCGGCGCCCTGTGCCCAGAGGGCGGCGAGAAAGGCGCCGGCCACTTCGGCTCGGCTCGCGCCCGGCACGCAGGCGTCACGAGCGGCTTCCATCGCCCGCTCGGCTTGCCACTGTGAGGCCTCGATGCACGCGATCTCGTCGTCGGTCTTCGCCAGCCGGGCCGGGCCGAGCACGCGGCTGGCGTCGGTGAGATCTGCCCCCGCGAGCACGTCAGCCCGCACCATGGCCCCGGTGATCGAGTCGACGGCCAGCCGCCTCCCGGCGGTATCGCCGATCACGTCGAGAATGGTCTGTCGCATCACCGCGGCGTCCTCGTCGAGGTCGGGCCAGATCGCGGGGCCGACGTCGCCGACGACGGCGCCGGGTTCGCCGTGCACGTGCAGTCGGGGCGGTCCCTCGGCCGGGACGATCGCGACGGCGCGCCGGAAGCTCGCGTGGCTCGCGTCGACGGCGTCCGGGATGTGGCCCGTGGCGTAGGTGACGTGCGGGCCGTGGAGCAGGACGGCGCCGTCCAGCTCCTGGCTCACGAGCTCGGCTTGCAGCCGGGCGAGCCGATCGGCGCGCATGCGCGCGAGGTCGGGCGAAGGGAGCGTGAGGTCGGTCGTGGCCGTCACGCCGGTCAGCATGCCCCAAACCTGACGGGGGTGTCAGACGCGTGCCGGGCATGCGAAGCTCCCGTCCATGAGCGAAGCAGCCGACGACGTCGTCCGGGTCGAGCATCGCGGCCGGGTGACGGTCGTGACCATCACCCGTGAGGACAAGCGCAACGCCATCAACGCCGACGTGGCCGCGGGGATCGATGCCGCCTTCAACGACTTCGAGGACGACTCGGATCAGTGGGTGGCGATCATCACCGGCGGCCCGAACGTCTTCTGTGCGGGCACCGACCTGAAGGACGGCCCCGGCCGCGGCACCGAACGGGGTGGCGAGTACGGCATCATCCGGCGGCGGCGCACGAAACCGTTGATCGCCGCCGTCGAAGGGCTGGCGTTCGGAGGCGGCTTCGAGATCTGCATGGCGAGCGACATGGTCGTCGCCGCCGACGACGCTCGATTCGCCCTCCCCGAGGTGAAGCGCGGGGTGATCGCGAACAGCGGTGCCCTCTTCCGGACCGCCCGCCTCCTGCCGCCGAACGTCGCGAAGGAACTTCTCCTCACCGGTGCCGAGATGTCGGCCGCCCGCGCCCACGAACTCGGCTTCGTCAACCGGGTCGTCCCGAAGGGTACGGCGCTCGATGCGGCGGTCACCCTCGCCGAGACCGTCGCGGCCAACGCACCGGTGTCGGTTCAGCAGACGCTGCAGGCCGTCGACGCAGTGCTGTCGGGGACCGACGACGAGGGTTGGGCCGCAACCGCCCGCGGCCAGGCCGAGGTGATGGCGTCCGATGACATCAAGGAAGGCATCGCCGCGTTCCTCGAGAAGCGCGAACCTCGCTGGACGGGGCGTTGATCCGTGGGAGAGCACGGCGTCGAGATCGCCTTGGGTCTCGTCGGTCTCGGGACCACGGTCTTCGCTCTCCCGATGCTCGGCGTGAGCGGGCTCTTCGAGTTGCTCACTGGCCGGGACCAGTTCGTGCCACTGTCCCGTCGCATCCCGGTACGGGCGAGTGGGCTCATCAAGCTGGCCTTTGCGGCGGCGTTCGTCTGGACGTTCTTCGCTTCCCGATCTCTCGGTCTTCGCCGGGCCGGGTGGCGCGACGAAGACGGCAATGGCCTCATGGACCCGTGGGACGGCAACTATGGCGACCGTTTCGATGTCGCGTTCGACGACTGGATGTTCGCGTGGGGCCTGCTCAACGTGGCGCTGTGCGGGCTGCTCGCGGTCTGCGTGCTGGCCCTGCGCGTCAGTCCTTGGGGTTCGCCTTCAGACCCTCGAGGATGAGCGCCATCTCGTCGCCCACGCCGCCGGGCACGGTGTAGCCGTCCTCGGCGCAGATCTCGTCGATGCGGTCGGCGACCATGTCGATCGACAGGTTGCGGTCGAAGATGCCGGGCGTGACGCCGACGAACACGCGAGCGACACGACCCCCGGCGCAGGCGAGCACCTCGCCGTTGAGCTCGCAGCTGTCGTGGCAGAGGTAGCCGACCACGGCCGTGATCAGTTCGGGCGGTGTGTCGTCGGCGAGGGTGCCGAGCAGCCCCTCGGTCATCCGGGTGTCGGCGGTGGGCGCGATCACGTTGGCGTGGATGCCCTTGCGGCCGCCTTCCTGCATGATCGCCCGGGCGAACCCGACGAGCCCCATCTTCGCGGAGCTGTAGTTGGTCTGGCCGAAGTTGCCGTAGAGGCCGGCGGGCGACGACGTCATCACGATGCGTCCGGACCCCTGCTCCCGCATGTGCTGGAACGCCGGGAGGGTCACGTTGTAGGCACCCGTGAGGTGGACGTCGATCACGGCCTGCCAGTTCTCCAGGTCGGAGTTGTGGAACGCCTTGTCCCGCAGGATGCCGGCGTTGTTGACGACGATGTCCAGGCGACCGAACTCGTCGAGCGCCTGTTCGGTGAGCCCCTTTGCGGCGGCCGGGTCGGTGACCGATCCGGTGTTGGCGACCGCGATATCGCCGGCCGCCCGGATCTCGTCGACGACCAGCTGGGCGGCCGAGGTGTCGTTGCCGGAGCCGTCGACCGCGCCGCCGAGGTCGTTGACGACCACCATCGCGCCTCGGCGGGCGAGCTCGAGGGCGTGGGCCTTGCCGAGACCGTTACCGGCACCGGTGATGATCGCGGCCCGCTCGTCGAATCGAAGCTCACTCATGGTCGGTCTCCCTGTTCTTTCTCGTTCGCCGCGACGTCCGCGGCCCATCGATAGTCGGCCTTGCCGTTGGGGCCGCGCACGACCTCCGGGACGGCGATCACGGTACGGGGAAGCTTGTAGCGGGCCAAATGCCCGTCACAGTGATCGATCAGCTCGGCCGTGGTGACGGGCGCGCTGGTCGACACGACCGCGCACACCTCGTTGCCCCATCGTTCGCTCGGCCGGCCGACGACCACCGCGTCGCGCACCGCGGGGTGCGCGTGGAGGACGGCTTCGACCTCCTCGACGAAGACCTTCTCGCCGCCCGTGTTGATGCAGACCGAGTCGCGGCCCAGCAGCTTGAGTCGGCCGTCGGGGAGCCACTCGGCGCGATCGCCGGGCACGGCGTAGCGCAACCCGTCGATCGTGGGGAACGTGCGTCGCGTCTTCTCTGGATCGCCGAGGTAGCCGAGCGGGATCCGCCCGGTGCGTGAGAGCCAGCCGGTCGCCCCCGGTGTCGGCGGGATCGGCGCGGTCATGGCGTCGTCGATGATCCCCGTGCCCGGCCCCGGCTCGAAGATGCCGGCCTCGAGCGCCGTGTCCTCGGTGGAGACGTTGCGTCCCTGCGTGCCGCTCTCGGATGCGCCGACCGAATCGATCACCCGCAGCTTCGGGTTGTGCCGGAGGAACTCCTCCTTCACGCCGGTGGTCATCGCTGCCGCGCCCGTCGAGAGGACCCGCAGCGACGAGAAGTCGTAGGGCTCGCCGGCCGCGGCGGCGCGGTCGAGCTCGTCGAGGATCGGTCGGCCGAAGGCGTTGCCGATGACGATCATGAACGAGCAGCGCTCGCGTTCGACGGTGCGCAGCAGGTCCGCCGGATCGAGTCGGTCGACCACGGAGCCGAACACCACCGGGTCGCCGCCCATCCAGGCGAGCGAGGCGAGCCATTGCCCGCCGCCGTGCATCAGGGGCGCGGCGATCATGTACGGGTAGATGCGTTCCTCGGTCGCGGCCTCGACGACGGCGTCGTAGCCGGCGAACTCCTCGCCGTTGCGCGGATCGGCGCCACCCATCGCGCCCACCCAGATGTCCGCCTGGCGCCACAGCACACCCTTCGGCAGGCCGGTCGTGCCGCCTGTGTAGACCATGTAGAGATCGTCGGGCGACAAGGGGAGGTCCGGTTGGGCGGGGGATGCCGCGGCGAGGGCGGATTCGTAGTCGAGCGCGCCGTCGAGGAGCGCTTCGCCGCTGTCGTCCGCGACCTGGATCAGCGTGGTGAGCATCGGGAGGTCACCGCGGATCTCGTCGATCACCGGCGCGAAGCGGGCGTGGAAGACGATCGCCTTCGCCGCGGCGTCGGTCAGCAGCGCCACGAGTTCGGCGGCCACGTAGCGGTAGTTGACGTTGAACGAGACGCCCCGCGCCTTCCAGGCCGCGAGCATCCCCTCCATGTACTCCGAACCGTTGACGAGACAGAGCGCGACGTGATCCTGTCCCGACTCCCAGGGTTCCAGCTGGTCCCGCTCCGTATGGCAGCCGATGCCTCCGGCGACGAGGACGTTCGCCAAGCGGTTCGACCGCTCGCTGATCTCGGCGAACGTCAACCGTCTCGTCGGGGTGATGACCGCCTCCCGGTCGGGGATGCGCGCGGCCACGCGTTCGAAGACCTCGGCGATGTTCGCATCGAACGGGCGGGCGGCGGGCGGCACGGCTGCCGACGGTAGCGGCCCCGCGGCGGGGCGGGTCGACCGGGGCGGCCTCGGGACGTAGCGTCGAACCCATGAGCGAGCGCTACACCGTCATCTCGAGCGACTGCCACGCCGGGGCCGCGATCGACACCTACAAGGACTATCTCGAAGCCAAGTGGCACGAGGACTTCGATGCGTGGCGCGGCGCGTACAGCAACCCCTTCCGGGATCTGCAGAAGACCAACACCAAGCGCACCCGCAACTGGGACAACGAGCAGCGCATCTCCGAGCAGAACGGGCAGGGTGTCGTCGCCGAGGTCGTGTTCCCCAACACCGTGCCGCCGTTCTTCCCGACGAGCTCCCTCGTTTCGAGACCGCCGACGGCCGACGACTACGAGCAGCGGCTCGCCGGAATCCGAGCCCACAATCGATGGCTGGCCGAGTGGTGTGCCGAGCATCCCGAGCGGCGGGCCGGCATCGGACAGATCTTCCTCAACGACGTCGACGACGCGCTCGACGACATCCGGTTCATCGCCGAGAACGGTCTGCGTGGCGGCGTCCTCATCCCCGGCGCCCCGGAGGACTCCGGACTTCCCGGCCTCCACCACAGCACGTACGAACCGATCTGGCAGCTCTGCGCCGACCTCGACGTCGTGATGAACCACCACACCGGATCGGCCAGCCCGGACTACGGCGACGAACCGGCCGGCAGCGTGATCTGGATCATCGAGCAGGGCTGGTTCGCCCATCGCGCGTTGACCCACCTGATCATCGGCGGCGTGTTCGAACGCCACCCCGACCTGAAGCTGGTGCTCACCGAGCAGGGTGCGGGTTGGGTGCCCGATGCGATCCGCATGCTCGACATGATGGCGATGGGAGTCCGCTCCGGGAAGATGGGCGAGCTGGGTTTCGATCCCGATCAGGCCATTCCCCGCCAGCCGAGCGAGTACTGGGCGGAGAACTGCTATGTCGCGTCACAGATCCCGCCGATGACCGATGAGGAGCTGGCCGCGATCGGCGTCGGCAAGATCATGTGGGGGAGCGACTACCCCCACGACGAGGGGTGCTACCCGAACACCCAGGCGGCGCTGCAACGGGCTTTCCACGACAAGGATCCGGCCGACGTGCGCCGGATCCTGTCGGAGAACGCGGCCGACGTCTATGGCTTCGACCTCGACGCGCTCGCCCCGCTCGCGGCCGAGCACGGCCCGAGCGTGGAGCTGATCGCCACCGCGCCGGCGGCCTGATCGGGTTCAGCCCGCCGCCGACCGGATGAGGCGATGACACTGCTCACGACGTCGGATCCCCGACTGACGCTGCGGCCTCTCGGGGCCGGCGATGCCGAGGCCCTCCATGCCGTGCTCGCCGCGAACCACGACCACCTGTCCGTCCAGGGCGACGTGTTCGATCAGGACCTGAGCGTCGAGGAGCTGGCGGAGAAGCTCGCGGCGAAGAACCGCTTCGACCACTGGTTCGTCCTGGTCGTGGACGACGAGATTGTCGGCCGCATGGATCTCGTGGACCTCGGCACCCGCCAGGCGGTGTTCGGCTACTGGCTCGCCGCAGACGCGACCGGGAGGGGCTACGTGACCACCGCCGGCCGCGCCGTGCTCGACCACGCCCGCGCCCTCGGCATCGACGAGATCTACGCCGGCGTCACGCTCGGCAACACCGCCAGCGAGGCCGTGCTCCGTCGGCTCGGCTTCGATCTCATCCAGACACTGGACGATCGGACCCGTTGGCGGCGCGCGCTCGTGGATCCGGCCCCGCCCCCCGAGATGGTCTGACTCAGCCGACGACGACCGGGAACCGGGGGTCGTCGTCCAACGGTCCGCCCACCACGAGACCGTCGGCCTCGTAGGGCGGCGACACCGGCCACGGCCGTTCGGCGAACACCGCGTCGTCACCGAGCCAACGCAGCGAGACGGCCCGGCGTCGTGACGCGAGCGTGTTGCCGGGCGCGTCGTGCAGCGTGCGGTAGTGGAAGCAGACGACGTCGCCCGGTTCGACGGCGAAGCCGACGACGTCGTGATCGTCGAGCTCGGCATCGAGATCGGGGACGAGCTCGTAGCGATCGCCGGGGTCGGTGACGTAGGGCGTCGAGTCCACGAACATGCGGGGCACGAACCAGCGATCCCAGCGATGGGACCCGGCGATGAACCGCATCGCGGTCTCGTCCGGTACGGGGTCCAATGCGATCCACATGCTGACGTTCTGGTCGCCGTCGATGCAGTAGTACGGCTGGTCGTGGTGCCAGGGAGTGCGCTCGGCGGCACCCGGCTCCTTCACCAGCACGTGCTCGTGGAAGAAGCGAACGGTCTCGGAACCCATCAACCGGCCGGCCATCTCCGCGAGGCCGCTCTCGAACGCGACGCGGCGGTAGGGCTCCACCTCCGGCCAGGTGACGTAGTCGGTCCAGAAGCCGACGGCCTCGTCACCGCGCGTGTACCAGTGCGACCAGTCGCTCGGATTCGTGCGGTTGTGTTCCACCCCGGCGGCGAGGAGCCGGAGCCATTCGTCGGACAGCGCGCCGCGCACGACGGCCGCACCATCGCGGCGAAACGCGTCGATGATCTCCGGGGAAAGGGCTGCAGTCACCCGGCCGCGGCGCGATCCTGCGCGACTGCGTCGTAGGTGTCGTAGTCCTCCGCCGTCGAGTCGGCGAACTCGTACTCCATCAGCCCGGCCTCGCCCCACTGGCGGCGCAGCAGACCGTCGTTGGCGTCGAGCAGGCCGAGGCGGCGGGTGTTCGGCACGAGCTTCGCGAAGAAGCCGGCCTGGAAGGTCGTGAAGTACGAGCGGTCGAGCGTCGCTGCGGCTTCCATGAGGAAGGGACGCACCTCGTCGACGTTCATGTTCATCCGCTCCCAGATCTCGGGCGTGGTGGAGCGGGTGCGGTTGCGGATGGTGTTCTCCGCCATGAACTCCTGGCGATCCTTGAGCTCCGCCTCGGTCAGGCCCTCGTAGAACTCCCCGAGCGACAGGATGCCGAAGGCGACGTGGCGGGCTTCGTCGGACAGCACGTAGCGCAGGAGCTTGCGCAGGAGCGGTTCCTCGGTCACCCGCAGCATCTGGCCGAAGGCGGCGAGGGCGAGCGACTCGATGATGATCTGCATGCCGAGATACGCGATGTCCCAGCGGCTGTCCTCCACGAGCACCTGGATCTGTTCCTCCAGGAACGGGCTCATCGGGTACGGGTCACCGAGCTTCGTCTGGAGGTACTTGGCGAACACCTCGGTGTGGCGGGCCTCGTCCATCGTCTGGGTCGCGGCGTAGTACTTCGCGTCGATCCACGGCACGGTCTCGCAGATCTTCGCAGCGACCATCATGGCGCCCTGCTCGCCGTGCATGAACTGGCTGAGCGTGGCCTTGAGCGACTCGATCGACAGCTCGGTGAATTGCTGCTCGGACCAGTTGGCGAAGGGTGAACCGGGAAGGTTCTTGGCCGCGCGGGCCATGGCGACGGTCGCATTGTCCTTCTGGGTCGTCTGGACGAGGTACTCGGGGTCCACCTCGGTGGCCCAGTCGAGATCGTTGACGGAGTCCCACTGCGACGCCATCGCCCGGTTGTAGAGCGTCACGAGTTGATCGCGCTCGCGGTCGTACTTCCAGGAGAACACCCGGTCGGCGTTGTCCGTGATGAGCTTGATGGACTCGTCCATCTCCTGCTGGTCGGGGAGATCGGGCGTGTCGACGGCAGTCATGGCATACCAGCGTAGAACCCGCTCGCCTTGCGTTCACGTTCACTGCGGATCACGCTGGGTCCCGTTCGCCGAAGAGGAGCACTTTCATGACCGACGTCGTCATCGTCGAAGCCGTCCGATCCGCCGTGGGCAAGAAGAACGGCACGCTCGGTCACACCCACCCGGCCGACCTGTTGGGGCCCGTGCAGATGGCGGCGCTCGAGCGGGCCGGCATCGACAGCAGCGACGTCGACCAGGTCGTCGGCGGGTGTATCAACCAGATCGGCGCCCAGGGGATGAACATCACCCGCACGGCCTGGCTCAGCCACGGGGGCGACGAGAACACGGCGTGTTCGACCGTCGACTCCCAGTGCGGGTCGAGCCAGCACGCCGTCAATCTCGGCTACTCCCTGATCGCGTCGGGGGTGGAGGACGTGGTGCTCGCCTGCGGCGTCGAGGTGATGACGATGCTGCCGGTCGGGTCCAACACCGCCAACGGGCCGGGGCGCCCGGTCAGCCGGTCCTACTTCGAGCACTACGAGTTCACGTCGCAGTTCGAGGGGGCCGAGCGAATGGCGACGAAGTACGGCATCACCCGCGACGACACCGACCGCTTCGGCCTCGAGTCCCAGGAGCGGGCGGCGAAGGCGTGGGCCGAAGGCCGGTTCGAGACGCAGATCGTGCCGATCGACGCGGTCGTGGTCGACGACGAGGGCACCAAGACCGGCGAGACCGTCGAGTTCGCCCGTGACGAGGTCCCTCGCGACACCAGCCTCGAGGCGCTCGCGAATCTGAAGCCGGTCGCCCGGGAGGACGGCATCCACACCGCCGGCTCGTCGTCACAGATCTCCGACGGCGCCGCCGCGGTGTTGCTGATGTCGGCCGAGAAGGCGGCGGAACTCGGGTTGAAGCCCAAGGCGCGGATCGCTCAGACCGCGCTGGTCGGCTGCGACCCGGTCCTCATGCTGGAGGGGCCGATTCCGGCGACCGAGCGGGTGCTGAGCCGCGAGGGGATCTCGATTGACGACGTGGACGTGTTCGAGGTGAACGAGGCGTTCGCCGCGGTGGTCCTCGCCTGGGCCAAGACCACCGGCGCCGACCTCGAGAAGACGAACCCGAACGGCGGTGCGATCGCCCTCGGTCACCCGCTGGGTGGCACCGGCTGCATCCTCACCACCAAGACACTCCACGAACTCGAGCGCACCGACGGCACCTGGGGCCTCATCTCGATGTGCTGCGGCGGCGGCCTCGGCACCGGCACCCTCATCGAACGCCTCTGAGATCGGACAGGTGAGACGCCGGCCTCTGAGTCCCGTCTCATCTCCGATCCGCAAAGGTGGGACGGGACTCTGACCCCGGCGTCTCAACTACCGGAGGGGGGCGTGGTCGATGGCGGGGAGGACGTGGCGGGCGACGAGGTCGCATTCGGCGATGTGGGTGTAGCCGGAGAGGATGAAGGCGTCGACGCCGACGTCCTGGTACGCCCGGAGCTTGGCGACGACCTGGTCGGGGTCGCCCACGATCGCCGCGCCGGCCCCGCTCCGGGCCCGACCCACGCCGGTCCAGAGGTTCGCCTCGGCGTAGCCGTCGTCGTCGGCCTCCTCCCGTAGGGCGGACTGGCGCGACACCCCGACGGATGCCGTGTCGAGTGACTTCTGACGGATCGCCTCGCCCGTCTCGGCGTCGAGCCGCGAGACGAGTCGATCGGCGGCGGCTCTCGCTTCGGCCTCGGTCTCGCGCACGATCATGTGGGCCCGCAGGCCGTAGCGCAGCTCGCGGTCGAACCGAGCGGCGCGGGCGCGCATGTCGGTGATCGTCTCCGCCACCGCTGCGACGGTGTCGGGCCAGGTCAGGAACACGTCGGCCGCCTCCGCGGCGCACTCCTTGGCAGCCTCGGAGAAGCCACCGAAGTACATCGGCGGGCAGCCCGGGTTCACCGTCGCGATCCGGGGCGGATCGAGATCGACGTCCACGAAGTCCCCGTGCTGCTCCAGGCGGCCGCCGTCGAGCAGCGTCCGCAGGCCGTGCATGTACTCGACCGTGCGGCGGTAGCGGGGCTCGGAGTCGAGCGACTGACCGGGCATGTCCGAGCTGATGATGTTGATCGTCAGCCGCCCGCCGGCCATCTGGTCGATCGTGGCCAGTTGACGCGCGAGCTGGGGCAGCCACATCTCGCCGATCCGGACCGCGAGCAGGAGGTGGATCTGCTCGGTGTGGGTCGCAATGGCCGCGGCGAACGCCGTCGAGTCGATACCGAGCTGGTACCCGGACGGCAGCAGCACGTTGTCGAACCCGTTGCGGTCCGCCGTCTGGACGATGTCGCGGCAGTGGTCCCACGAGCTGGCGAGCGCCGGCTCGGGTACACCCAGGAACTCGTAGTCGTCGTCACACAGGGCGCCGAACCAGCTGATCTCGACCGGATCACGCGCGCCGCTCACGGGAGGGGCGCGCCTTCACTGTCCTGGATCACGCGGTACACGTCGGCGCGGCTGAGGGTGACTCCGAGCGCCGCCGTCGCTGCCTCCAGACGGGCCGGCGTCTGTGTCCCGAGGATCGCGACCGGTGAGGACGGATGGGCGAGCACGAAGGCGATGCAGATCGCGGCGCGGTCGACGCCCTCGCGTTCCGCGAGCTCGTCGAGGGTCGCGATCAGCTCGAGGCGGACGCCCTCGCCGGACAGCAGGCGGCCGCCGCCGAGCGGACTCCAGGCGAGTGGGACCACGCCGTCGCGCATGCAGAGATCGAACGTGCCGTCCCGCAGCGGATCGAGCACCGCCGGCGAGTACTCCGGCTGGGTCGAGACCAGCGGGAACGGCAGATGGGCAGCGAGCGCCTCGTGCTGCGCGGGGGTGTGGTTGGAGATCCCGACCTCGCGGATCTTGCCCTTCTCCCGAAGGCCCGCGAGCGCGGCGGCGACCTCCGCCGGATGCGTGAGCAGGTCCGGTCGGTGGATCTGGTACACGTCGATCACGTCGGTCCGGAGCCGGGCGAGACTCGCGTCGCACGCGGCCTCGAGGTAGGCGGCGCTGGAGTCGTAGGGGACCGGCGGCGTGATCCCGCCCTTCGTGGCGAGGACCATCCGGTCCCGCAGGCCGGGGGCGGACGCGAGCACCCGGCCCAGGAGGTCCTCGTTCGCCCCGAACCCGGAACCGCCCCAGTCGAACCCGTAGACGTCCGCGTTGTCGACGAGGTTCATGCCGAGGTCGAGGGCGGACTCGACGAGAGCGCGGGCGTCGTCCACCGAGTCGGTGGTGAGGCGCCAGCACCCGAACGCGAGCGGACCCACTTCGAAGGGGCCGAGGGATCGGGGGCCGGGGTTGATCAGCGAGTCCGTCATCGCCCGTAAGGTATCCGGACTTCGGAAGTGCCTTCCGGCTCGATCAGGAGATGTCATGACCACCCTGCGATACGGAATCGTCGGCACCGGGATGATGGGCATCGAGCACATCAACAATCTCCTCCATGTGGACGGCACCGAGATCACGGCCGTCGCCGATCCCGACGACGGCAGTCGCGACGCCGCCGCGACGCTCGCTCCCGCCGCCGCGGTCTATGCCGACCACACGCAACTGATCGAGGACGACGTCTGTGATGCGGTCGTCGTGGCGTCGCCCAACATGACCCACATCGACGTGCTCCGCGATCTCCTCGCGACGGATCTCCACCTCCTCGTCGAGAAGCCGCTGTGCACCACGGTCGAGGACTGCTACACGGTGCTCGACCTGGCCGAGGGACGCGACGCGCTCACCTGGGTCGGCCTCGAGTACCGCTACATCCCGCAGATCTCCAGGCTGATCGCCGAGGTCGACGCCGGGACCGTCGGCGTTCCCCGCATGGTCGCGATCCGCGAGCACCGGTTCCCGTTCCTGCGCAAGGTCGGCGACTGGAACCGCTTCTCCCGCAACACGGGGGGCACGCTCGTCGAGAAGACGTGCCACTTCTTCGACCTCATGTGCCGGATCATGCCCGGCTCGCCCGTGCGGGTCATGGCCAGCGGCGCCCAGGACGTGAACCATCTCGACGAGAGCTACGACGGCGAGGTGCCCGACATCCTCGACAACGCCTTCGTGATCGTGGAGTTCGACGACGGGGGACGGGGCATGCTCGACCTCTGCATGTTCGCCGAGGCGACCCACGACCAGGAGCAGCTGAGCGTCGTCGGTGAGAAGGGCAAGGTGGAGACCTACGTGCCCCACCCGCTCGTGCGCATCGGTCGCCGGGGCGAGCACTGGATGGGGAGCGTCGAGACCCACGAGGTGCACGACGACCGTGTCGCCTACGAGGGGCACCACGACGGCTCGTCGTACCTCGAGCACCTCCGGTTCCGTGACGCGATCCTCGAGGGGACGGATCCGGAGGTCACGCTCGAGGACGGACTGCTCTCCGTCGCGATCGGCGCCGCGGCGCACCGCTCGATCGACGAAGGTCGCGTCGTGGAGTTGTCCGAGTTCCTTCGTTGATCGGTCGGAGCCGTGGCGCGGTTCCGGTGCGGGTGCGACGATCACGAGATGACAACGCCCTCCGATGGCATCGACCGCAGCTCTCACTTCGCCCAGGCCCGGGCCGCGCTCGACGCCGGGGATGTCGGTCGTGCCGCCGACCAGGTCGAGCGGGCGGAGCGTCAGGCTCGTGAGCTCAAGCAGTACTCGATCCGCTGGATCGCAGAGTTGCTGTCCAGGATCGGCGAGACGCAGGGTGAGGCGGCCGTCGAGGATGCCCTGCGCCGGTTCGGTGAGCGGAACCTCGCGGCGCGTGCGCTACCCGAGAATGACTGGTGGTCCGTACCGGCGGAGGTGCGGGCGAAGGTCGTGGCCCGGGCGATGCTCGCCAACGGTGCGGACGTTGACATCACCGAGGACGACGAGAAGATCGTCATGTCGTTTCGCTGCGGCTCCGGCGGCTGGCTGGTGGACTCGGGTGCCTACGAGGGTGACGACGCGCTGCTCGTGCTGCAGGAGGCCGGCCCCCGCACCTTCGGGCGCGACTCGATGTGGGTGTACTGCGCCCACTGCTCGGTCAACAACGAGATGCAGGCCGTCGAGACGACGGGCCGGCTGACGTCGGTGGAGTTTCCGCCCGAACGCGCCGGTGAGCCGTGCGTACACCATGTGTACCGCCGGCCCACCGACATTCCGGATGAGGTGTATGTGCGGATCGGGAAGAGGAAGCCGCCGGAGGATGAGACCGCCGACGGCTGAGGATCACTCCTCTTCGTCGTCGGAGTCGTCGTCGTCGGAGTCGTCGTCGGAGTCGTCGGAGTCGTCGTCGTCGGAGTCGTCGTCGGAGTCGTCGTCGGAGGAGTCGTCGTCGTCGTCGGAGTCGGAGTCGTCGTGATCGCTGTCGTCCTCGTCGGACTCGTCGTCGGAGTCGTCGTCGGACTCGTCGTCGTCGTCGGACTCGTCGTTGTCGTCGTCGGACTCGTCGTCGTCGGAGTCGTTGTTGTCGGAGTCGTCGTCGTGGTCGCTGTCGTCGGACTCGTCGGACTCGTCGTCGTCGGACTCGTCGTGGTCGGACCCGTCGTCCTGATCGTCTGCGTCGTCCTCGAGGGCCTCGAGTTGGTCTTCGACCTCTTCGACCAGATCGTCCATGTCGTCCTCGTCTTCGATCTCGACGATGACCGGATCGTCGATCTCGGGCAGACCCGGGACGTCGACGACACCGGTGGCGTGAACTCCGCCGACGGATGCGGCGGCAACCGTCGTGCCGACGATCACCTTTCCGGCGAAGGTGCCCACGAAGGTGGTGATGGTACTGATCAAGGCTGGTCTCCTGGCGTGTGTGTCGGCGACCGCGTCGAGGTCGAGGACCTCGTCGACTCGTGCAGACGGGGGGAAGGGTTGGGCGACCGGACCCACGTCGAGGAACTCCGCCAACGCCGCGTTCGGTGTCGGCGCCGGCTGACTCGCGAGCTCGACTCGGGCCGCCCGAAGCGCGTCGGCCACCGGGTGACCGGGGAACGCATCGGGGTCGACGTCGAGAAGCGCAGCGAGTTGCTCGGCGGAGAGGTCGTCGGGGGTCATGTCATCCCCGTCAACGTCGTCGAACGACATCAGGAGACCTCCTGGCGAAGAATTTCCGACTGCAGGCGCTTGAGGGCGCGAGCCTGGAGTCGTTTCACGGCGGTGACGGGTCGGCCCACGATCTCGGCGGTGTCAGCGAGCGAGAGATCGGCCACGAGGCGAAGGACGATCACTTCGCGTTGCTCGTCCGTGAGCTCGCGCAGGATGCGGCCGACGTCGGTGCCGGCCAGCTGCTCGAGCGCCGCGTCCTCCGCCGAAGGTTGTGTGATGACCGGCGGCTCGGCGAGGACCTCGTCGGGGCGGCGCTGACGCCGGCGATGATCGTCGATCAGCTGGTTGCGACAGATCGAGAACGACCAGCGACGAAAAGCGGCGCCGTCACCTTCGAACTCGCGGATCGACCGGAACGCGCGCAGGAATGTCTCGTTGCACACGCCCTCGGGGTCAGCCGCGCCTCGGGTTCGGGCGAACGCGGTGATGGGGCCGGCCAACCGGCGGTACAGCGTGTCGAACCCGGTCGACTCGCCCGAGCGCGCGGCGACGACTGCCCGATCGAGCGGGTGCGGAGGCTCGTGGGGGTCGGCCATCGACGGCATCATCTCACCCATCGGAAACGTCCTGGCGGCGGTTGAGGAGACCCCCTCCAACCGATTCTCGACCAAGGTCGTTGTTGCCGGGGTCAGATCACCGCACGCTCGCGGAGATCGGCGAGCCGATCGGCGTCGTATCCGAGGACCTCGCGCAGCACCCGATCGGTGTCGGCGCCGAGCCGGGGCGCGCCAGTCGGTTGCGGGTGGGGTTCGCCGGCGAGGCGTGGAAACGGGGCCTGCTGGCGGACCGAGCCGATCACCGGGTCGTCGACCGTGAGGATGTCGCCGCGGGCGAGCACGTGCTCGTCGCTGCTCAGGTCCGCCGCGTCGTAGGCCGTGCCGACCGGCACGTCCTCGGCCACACAGCGCGCCTCGATCTCCGCGGCGGTCAGCTCGGCGGCCCAGTCGGTCACGACCTGGTTGATCGCCGCGTTGTTCGCGGCGCGGGCCTGCGGGGTGGCGTAGCGATCGTCCGTGAGGAGATCCGGTCGTTGCATCGCCGCGCACAGCCGCTCGAAGTTGTTCTGGGCGGCGGCGACGATGCAGACGTAGCGACCGTCCTTGCTCGGGTAGTTGTCGAGTGGCGCCGAGTGCTCGAGCCGGTTGCCCGTGCGGGTGCGGACGATCCCGAGCTTGTCGTAGGCGGCGATCGACCATTCGAGGATGCGCAGCGCCGAGCCGTAGAGGTACGCGTCGATGACGCCGCCCACGCCGGACCCTTTGGCGTCGCGCTCGTAGAGGAGCGCCAGCGCGGCCTGAGCGGCGAACACGCCCGTGAGGTAGTCGGTGACCGTCACGCCGGGCCGGACCGGGGGTCGATCCGGTTCGCCGGTGAGGTGGAGCAGGCCGCCGTAGGCGACACCGTTGCGATCGAGACCGGGGCGCAGCGACTTGGGGCCGTCCTGGCCGAACACGCTGATGCGCACGGTGACGAGCCGCGGGTCGAGTCGGGAAGGATCGATGTTCCAACGTTCGAGCGTGCCGGGGCGGAAGTTCTCGCACACGACGTCGGACGCGGCGGCGAGATCGCGGAAGATCGCCTGGCCCTCCTCGGTGCGGAGGTCGAGGGTGACCGACTGGCGGCCGCGGCCCTCGACCGCCCAGTACAGCGAGTACGGACCCTCATCGGTCTCCACGAACGGACCCAGGTCCCGGAGCGGGTCGCCACCCTGGGGCTGCTCGATCTTGATCACCTCGGCGCCCTGCTCGCCGAGCAACCCGGCACAGAACGGCGCCGCGATCCGGGTCCCCAGATCGAGGACCCGGAGGCCTTCGAGTGGTCGTCGTGCGCTCACGATCCGGAGTCTGTCACGGCCCGAGCTGATCCCGGAGGTGACGGGTGTCCGCCGACGGCGTGATGCCGAGTTCGTCGCGCAGCGTTTGCTCGCAGCGCCGGAACACGAGCGCGGCGGCGGCGCGATCACCCCGTGCGAGCTCGGCGCGGATCGCGAGCCGGTACGCGCTCTCGCGCAGAGGGTCCAGCTCGATCGCCTGGCGGGCGATCGTCGCCGCGAGTCCCGGGTCGTGCTGCTCGATCCAGCTCTCGGCGAGGACCTCGTGGCTTCGGTACTGCGCATTGCGCAGCCGCGCCCGCTCCCGCTCGACCCACAGACCCTCGCTTCCCGTGAGAAAGGGGCGCCGGAAGATCGACGCGGCGACGGTGGCGTCGGTTGCCGCAGCCTTCCAGTCGCCGTGCCGGGCCGCGCCTTCAGCCCGGTCGAGGCGCCGCACGGCGTCCTCGGCATCGATCCACCAGTCGCTCGGAACGACGAGTTGATACGAGCCGCCCACCTGGCGAAGGGCGGCCCGCCCGTCGACGCCGATCGACGTCAACAGGCGACGCACCTTGCTTACGATCGAGTTCAGCGCCTGGCTCCATGCGCCCGGCAGCGTGTCGTTGTCCCAGACGAGATCCGCGAGGTCATCACGGGCAAGCGGATCGTGGTGTAGCGCGAGCGCGGCGAATGCCACCCGCCCCTGGGTGCCGGGCAGATCGGCTTCGTCGAAGGACCCGTCGGCGCCCACGACCGTGAGCCGGCCGGTGAGGAAGACTCGTACCAAGGATTCGCCAATCCGTCGCCAATAGGGTGCTCGTAGCGTCGCACACGGAGGTAGCGAGCATGTCCGAACACGTCATCGAGTGTCCTTGCGGCACGGTGCTGCGTGGCGGCGATCTCGACCGAGCGGTCGAGGAAGCACGAACGCACGCGAAAGAGGTCCACGACATGGATCTCGGCGCCCACGAGGCGCGGGCGATGGCACGGCCGGCCTGATCGCACTCCGTCGAGCCGCAAACAGACAGGAGTGTCAGATGAAGCAGTTCGCGTGTGGAACCGTGGTGGAGGGATGTGACGGCGTCGTAACCGGCGCCACCGACGACGAGGTGTTGGCGGCCGCCGCCGAGCACGCCGCGACCGTCCACGGCATGAGCGAGGTGCCCGACGAGGTCGTTGCCGCGATCCGGGCGGGAATCACCGAGGGTTGAGATCGCGGTCGGTCACCGGGACGTCTCTTCGTCCCGGTGCTCCGCGAACACCTCTTTCATCGACCCCTTGGCCTGCCGGGCCTCCAGCGCCTCCAGCGCGGTCGACGTGTTGTGCATCCAGTGATGCGCCTGGAAGTGGTAGTCGTACGCGTCGCGCTGACCCTGGAGGTCGAGCGTCTTGTTGATCGACCGCTTCACGACCTGCGCCGTGGCCGGGGGGACGAGCGCGATCCGGTCGGCCAGCTCCCGCGTTGCCGTTGTGAGCTCGTCGCGGGGGACGACGCGGTTGACCATGCCGAGCCGCTCGGCCTCCTGGGCGGTGAAGGTCTCCGCCGCGAGCAGGAACTCCTTCGCCTTGCGGGCCGGCATCTCCCACGGCTCGACGAGCAACTCGACCCCCGCACCGGTCATCCGCAGCACGGGGTTCTGAAACGAGGCGTCGTCGCTCGCGACGATGATGTCGCACATGCAGGCGAGCATGACCCCCGCCGCGATGCACTTGCCCTGCACGGCGGCGATCGTCGGCTTGCGGAAGTCACGAATGCGCAGGCAGCGGTCGAAGTACATGACCTTCTCGTGCTGCCATTTCCCCTCGGGCGTGTCGCGCATCTGGCGCCACTGGTCCGGTTCGGTATCGCCGACGAGGGCCTTCAGATCGTGGCCGGCCGACCAGTGTTTGCCGTTGGCGGCGAGGATCACCACGCGCACGGTGTCATCGGCATCGGCCCGATCGAACGCCTCGTCGATCTCGTCGATCATCTGCGTGTCCTGCGCGTTCGCCACGTCGGGTCGATCGAGAGTGATCGTGCAGATCATTCCGTCGACCTCGTAGGTGATGGTCCGTAGGTCGCTCATCGCTCCATGCTGGCAGGCCCGGCGAGGTTGGGCGATACGGCCTATCTCGATTTTGCGAGTTTCCGCCGATATGAACACATGGGAACGCGGCGCGCCGGTCCGGCAATGACAGCGGGTGGACGTTCCATTCGCACGAAGATGACCGCCGCGGTGCTGGTCGCCGCGCTCGCCCCGCTGGCGATCGTGGGCCTCGTCTCGGACGCCAAACAGGAGTCCCTGGCCCTCGAGAGTGCGTTCGAGCGGCTGGAGGGAATCGCCGCCGCCCAAGTCGGTCAGCTCGACGCCATCATCAACGCCGATCGCGAGATCGCCGAGATCCTCGTGACCCAGACGGCGGTTCGCAACGGACTCACGATGGTGTCCGCGGACATCGAGTCCGCGCTCGTCGAGGCCGTCGAGGAGATCGAACGGCTCGAGTCGGTCGCCGTCCTCGACACCGGCAACAACGTGATCGCCGGCAGCGACGCCTCCGCCGTCGATCGCGTCAACGACGTCCGCGACCTCCTGTCCATGGAGGGTGGGTTCGAGGGTGTCGTCGTCGAGGGGGCCGACGGTGATCCGGTCGTGATGAGTGCCACTCCCGTCGTCGTCGACGGCGTGGAGGTCGGCTGCATCATCATCGAGACGTCGATCGATGCGATCACGGCGCTCGCCACCAACTACGACGGTTTGAGCGAGACCGGCGAGACGTCGGTCGCGCAACGGCACGAGTCCGGCGGCGCCGAGTTCATCGCCCCGCTCCGCTTCACGGACGGCGCGGTTCTCGACCTGGTGATTCCGGCGTCCGCCACGGAGGCGCCGATCACGCTCGCCCTCGCCGGCCACGAGCAGCGCTTCGACGGTGTGCCCGACTATCGCGCCCAGTCGGTTCTCGCCGTCACCCGCACGGTCGACGGGCCGGGTTGGGCGGTGGTCGTGAAGATGGACCGGGCGGAAGCGCTCGCCGGCATGGCGTCGTTCCGGACGACGCTGGTGGGCGCCACCCTCATCGGCGCACTCCTCGTGATCGGCTTGGCCGTCCTGTTCGGGCGCCGTATCTCGAAGCCGATCCAGCGCCTCACCGAGGCCGCCGTCGGCGTTGCCGAGGGCGACCTCGCGGCGCGGGCGGACATCACCACCCGGGACGAGATCGGCGCGCTCGCGTCGGCGGTCACCACGATGACCGACACACTCGTGCACGCCAACGAGGTCGAGGCCCTCCGCATCCGCGAACTCGAGCAGGTCAACGCGCAGCTCGAGGCGAGCGATGCGAATGTGCGGTCGATCGTCGACCACGCGGCCGAAGGCATCATGACCTGTTCAAGGGCAGGGATCATCGAGTCGGTCAATCCCGCGACCGCGGCGTTGCTGGGGTGCCCGGCGTCGGCGATCGAGGGACAACCCTTCAGCCATCACTTCGGCGTGAGCTCACTCGGCGACGACGTGGACCCCGAGCGTGCGAACCTCGTCGAGTGGATCTGGAACCGCGAGGAGGAGGTCCTCGGTCTGTACGCCCGCCGCGACACCGGCGAGCGGGTGCCGCTGCGAATCTCGCTCAGTCGGGTCGAGATCGACGACAACGTGCGGTTCCATGTGCTCGTGCGCGACGTCTCCGAGGCGGTGGACTTCGAGCGTCGGCTCTGGGAGTCCGCCCACTACGACGGTCTGACCGGTCTTCCGAACCGGGAGCTCTTCCTGTCGGAGCTGGACCAGGTCCTCGCGTCGGCGACCGAACGGGTGGACGACGAGATCCCGGCCGTCCTCTTCATCGATCTGGATCGATTCAAGGTGGTCAACGACGCGTGGGGCCACGCGGCCGGTGACGAACTCCTCAAGCTGGTCACGGCTCGGCTGAAGAACGCGATCCGCGACGGCGATCTTCTCGCCCGCTTCGGTGGCGACGAGTTCGTCGTGATGGCGATGACGACGGACGATCCCCACGAGCTGGTCGCGCTCGGTCGCCGGATCATCCGCGAGCTGGAGAGCCCGTTCCGACTCGGCGACCACGTCACCTATGTCGGTGCGAGCGTCGGTCTCGCCCTCGGCGACGAGCCCGGGGTGAGCGCCAACGACCTCGTGAGTCAAGCGGACGTCGCCATGTACGCGGCCAAGACCGGTGGGCGCGGTCGCGTCGCCGTGTTCGACGGCGCCATGCGCGACAAGGTGCGCTCCCGTCACCGTCTCCACACGGAACTCCGCCACGCGCTGGACAACGACGAGCTGGAGGTCCACTACCAGCCCATCGTGAACGTGGTCTCCGGTGAGTTCGAGGGGGCCGAGGCGCTGGTGCGGTGGGAGCATCCGACCCGCGGCTTCATCCCTCCCGCCGAGTTCATCCCGACGGCAGAGGAAACCGGTCTCGTCACCAACATCGGTCGCGTCGTCCTGCGGGAGGTCGCCCGCCAGATCGTCGACTGGAGTACTCGCAGCGGCGGGTCGCCGCGGATCGCCGTGAACCTCTCCGCCCGTGAAGTCATGGATCCCACGATCGTCGACACCGTGTTGGACACGCTTGCTGCCGCAGGAGCATCACCGTCCTCGCTCACCCTGGAGGTGACGGAGAGCGTGCTGGTCACCGATGCCCAGGCGGCGATCGACAACCTGACTCGACTGCGTCGAACGGGCGTGCAGATCGCGCTGGATGACTTCGGGACCGGCTACTCGTCGCTCACCTACCTGCGGGACATGCCCGTCGACATCGTGAAGATCGATCGGCGCTTCATCGAGGAGCTCGCCAACGGCAACGCCGAGTCCTCCATCGCCGCGATGGTGCTCGGTCTCGGCCGCACGATGGGCCTGACCGTGATCGCCGAGGGCGTCGAGACCGCCGAGCAGCACGAACAACTCCTCTCCGTCGGCGGCACCTACGCCCAGGGCTACCTTTACGCCCGCCCCGCACCCGCCGGTGCGATCACGAACCTTCTCTGGCCCGCGGACCGCGTCGTCGACGTCAGCGCGATCGAACGGTAGCGCCGGATCGGCGCGAGACTTCGTGCCATGACCGACACGACGACCGGCCGCAGCGAGATCACGATCGGGCGCCCACCCGCTGAGGTGTTCGCCGCGATCGCCGACATCACCCGGATGGGGGAGTGGAGCCCGGAGACCGTGGCGTGCCGTTGGCTCGGCGACGGCCGAGGCGTCGGCGCCACGTTCGAGGGAGACAATCTCGCGGCGCTCGGGCCGATCACACTCAAGAAGTGGACCACCGTCTCGGAGGTGACCGCCTTCAAGGAAGGAGTCGTCTTCGAGTTCGTCACGGAGGACACGACGACGTGGCGCTTCGACTTCTCCGCCGTCGACGACGGCACCCGCGTGGTCCAGTCGTTCTCCCACCCGCCGACCACGGGAATCAAGCGAGTCATGTACAACGCGTTCGGGAGCCGCCGCAAGGCGATGGTGGCCGGCATGGGGAAGACCCTGGGCCGAGTGAAGGCCGCGCTCGAGTCCTGAGCCCCTTCAGCGGGGTTCGCGGGGAAGCCCCAGCGTGCGTTCACCGATGATGTTGCGCTGGATCTCGTTCGTGCCCGCGAAGATCGACGCTGCCCGGTAGTAGAGCCACGACCGCTGCCACCGCCCGTCGGCCGGGTTGTCGGCGGCCCCTCGCCACAGCGGCGCCTCGTCGCCGAGGACCCGCATCGCGGTCGCGTGCAACCGCTGACTCATCTCGCTCCAGTAGAGCTTCGCCGTTGCCGCCTCCGGCCCGAGCTCGCGACCGTGCTGGAGCCGACTGAGCGAGCGCCAGTTCTGGAGTTGGAACAGCCGCAGCTCGACGAATGCCTGTGCCAGGTCCTGCTCGGTGCGGACGTCGGCGGTGAGGCCGCGGTCCGTCGCCAGGCGGTACAGCTCGTCGAGCAGCTGCGAGTGGATCACCAACTGGCGCGGGTTCGTGCCCCGCTCGTGCGTGAGGGTCGACCCGGAGACACCCCACCCGCCGTTCTCGGGGCCGATGAGCTGATCGTCGGCGACGAACACCTCGTCGAAGAACACCTCGTTGAAGTCCGCCTCGTCGGTGATCTGCCGCAACGGGCGGATGTCGATACCGGGCGCCGCCATGTCCACCATGAACGCCGAGATCCCCTTGTTCTTGCGGGCTTCCGGATCGGTCCGGGCGAGGCAGAGGCCCCAGTCGGCGAACTGGGCGTAGGAGGTCCACACCTTCTGCCCGTCGAGGAGCCAGCCGCCGTCCACCCGCGTCGCCCGTGTCTTGACCGCGGCGAGATCGCTGCCGGCATCCGGCTCGCTGAAGAGCTGGCAGAAGAGCTGGTCGGCACCGAGGATGCTCGGGAGCCAGCGGGCCTTCTGCTCCGCGGTGCCGTGGGCGAGCAGGGTCGGGCCGACGAGGTTGACGCCGATGCGGCCGACCAGCTCGGGGGCGCGGGCCCGGGCGAGTTCCTCCTGCACGATGTAGTGGTCGAGGGGCGTTGCGTCCCGACCGCCGTACTCGCTCGGCCAGGTCACGCCGACGAGCCCCGCCTCGGCGAGCTTCGCCTGCCAATCACGCAGGAAGGCGACCTCCTCGGCGAGGTCGTCGAACAGGGGCGGCAGGCCGACCCCGTACGCCCAGGGCAGGTTGTCCTCGAGCCAGGCGCGGCACTCCGCCCGGAACGCGTCCTGATCCGCGGTCGGCGTGAGATCCACGCCGCGGGTCTACCAAGAACTGCGAGAACTGTCAGGAAACGCAGCGGGGTCCTACGATGCGGCCTCGATGGACTTCGATCTGTCGCCTGACCAGGTGGCCCTGCGTGATGCCGCTGCGAATCTGCTCGATGCCGAGTGTTCGATCGAACGCGTGCGCGCCGCGGCGGACGGCTTCGATCGCGAGCTGTGGGCGTCCATGGTCGAACAGGGATGGACGGCCATCGCCGTACCCGAGCGGCTCGGCGGGCTCGGTCTCGGCGTCGTCGAGATCGCCGTCCTGCTCGAGCAGGCGGGTGCCCACCTCGCGCCCGTGCCCCTGCTCCAACAGCTCACCGCGATCGCGGCGCTGCCCGAATCGGTGTCGTTGCCCTCGCTGCTCGCCGGCGACACCGTCGCCGCCGTCGCCCATCGCTCGATCGCCCGCAACGACGACGGCACGGCATCCGGGCGTCCGGAGCCCGTGGTCTACGGCGCGGTCGCGGACCTCCTGGTGGTGCCGGCGGGGGACGAACTCGTGGTCGTCGATCTGGCCGGTGTGGATCGGGTGGCCGAGCCGGCTATGGACCGGACGCGACAGCTCGCCTGGATCGATCTCGATCATGCGCCCGCCACCGTGATCGGCGGGGCCGACGCCGTGGCGGCCCACCGGCGTCGTGGCGCGGTGTTCCACGCCGCGGAGATGCTCGGCAGCGCCGAGGCGGTGATGACGCTGGCCGTCGAGTACGCGAAGGAGCGAGAGCAGTTCGGGCGGCCGATCGGCAGTTTCCAGGCGGTCAAGCACCGGTGCGCGGACATGCTGGTGGACGTCGAGGGAATGCGCTCGGCGGTGTTCCACGCAGCATGGGCAATCGGCGCGGATGATCCGGATGCGGCGGTGGCCGCCGCCACGGCGAAGGTCTGGTGCAGCGACGCCGGGGTACGGGTCGCGGAGTCGGCGCTCCAGGTGCACGGCGGCATCGGGTTCACCTGGGAGGCCGACGTCCACCGGTACCTCAAGCGGGCCCAGCTCGATCAGGTCTCGTTCGGCGACGCGCGCCATCACCGGGCCGAGCTCGCTGCGCTGCTGACCGCTCGCCTCGAGAGTGGCGGGTCCGTCCTCGGGTGAGCGACCATGGAGGCACTCGAGGAGGCCATCCATGTCGATCGATCAGCGCACTCGGCTCCAGAAGGACGTCCGTGAGCTCGCCCGCGACGAGGTCTTCGACGACCTGATCCCGACGGCGCTCGCGACCCACGCCGATCTCGCCGGGCGGGGGGCGACCTACAAGAACGCGCCGGCGCTCGGCCTCTGCGTCGACGATCGGTCGATCACCTTGCGGACCGAAGGCTCCACGATGACGATGGTGGCCGGTCTCGACGACGCCGGCGTGGTCGCGGAGATGGGCGCGGACGCCCTCTCCGACCTGGTGCAGGACAGCCAGTCGACGATGGGTCTCGCGATGACCTCGCGGGTGCAGCTGACCGCCGGCGACATCAACGCGTGGATTCTCTGGGAGCCGATCCTGCGGGCCCTGCTCGACGGCCGCAAGGTCCACGAATCCGGCGATGTCGACTTCGTCGGTCTCGACGGCGAACCGCTCGACCTCGACCGCTCGTTCACGCCGGAGGACGACAAGGAGGAGATCGGCCACTTCCTCGCCGAAGCCGGGTTCCTCCACATCCGGGGGGTGTTCGACGAGGCGGAGATGGCGGCGGTGGCCGACGACATCGACACCTGGATCGAACGGGCCACGCCCGATGACGGCGAGTCCTGGTGGGCAACAGACGAGGACGGCGTCGACCAGGCGGTACGCGTGCTCTTCTTCTACGAGAAGTCGGAGGCGCTGCGTGACCTCGTCGAGTCCGAGCGCTACCAGTGGCTCAAGGACCTGACCGGTGACGGACACGAACACAAGGGCGGCGCGGAAGGACTGGTGAAGCCGCTCGGCATCGTCAAGGGCCTCAGTGATCTCCCGTGGCACAAGGACTGCGGGCAGGGCCGCCACTCCTACGTGTGCAGTGGCATGACGTGCGGGATCTCGGTGACGGGGGCCGACCGGGTGAGCGGCGCGCTCGGCGTGATCCCCGGATCGCACCGTGCCAACACCATCGCGACCATGCGCGACCGCGACCTGGACCTGCGGCCCCGGATGCTCGAGACGGCGACCGGCGACGTCACGGTGCACTGCAGCGACACGCTGCACCGGGCCCATCCGCCGGTCGAACGGCCCCGCAAGGTCGTGTATTCGGGCTTCGGACTTCCGCCGCTGCCCGGCGACGAGGTCAAGCCCGACCCGCGCTACTCCCGTGAGGCACGAGCGGAACTGACCGACGTGCAGGACCGGATCCAGGCCGCGGACAACCCCGAGGCCGACCACCGCTACGCGCCGGGGCGCGGCCGCTAGATCCCGCTGCCGTAGTCGATCACGCCGCCGAGCAGCAGCGCGACGAACACGGCGAACACGGCCCATCCGCACACGAGTCCCCGCGCGAGCCTCGGCTTCATCGCTGCCTCCCGCGCCGCACCCGGCTCAGCAGGAGAACACCCACGACCGCCGGTGCTCCGATGGCGACGGGCAGGACACCTTCCGGATTGAGCGAGCGCCGTTCCTCGACGGTGATGGTCACGCCGTTGGACACGAAGACATCGGTGCCGTCGTCCACCGGGATCGCCACCGCGTAGGCGACGAACCGGCCACCGCTGATCGGTTGCAGGCGCCAGTCGAGTCGACGACTCGCGCCGGGTTCGATGCTGTCGATGCGGCGGGTGAGCGTCGCACTCCAGTCCTCCGGATCGACCGAGCCGGAACCGGTCGGGCTGGTCACGTCGATGTGCACCGCGAGGCGGCCGGTCGGGGCGTCGCCGTTGTTGGTGACGGTGATGGTGAGGGTCGTCGCGTCGCCGAGGCGGAGATCGGAGGCGGGCGGATCGATCCCGACGGCGACCCGCTCGGCAGCGGTGGCCGGTGCGGCCACCGACAGCAGCGTCGTGAGGAGGATCGCCATGGCGCCGGCTGATCGGGTGAGGGCGACCCTCATCGCGAGTCTCCGAGCTCGAGACGCCGTGACATTCGCACGGCGAGCACCGTGAACAGGACCGCAGCGATCGCCGGCGCGAGCAGGAGCGTCCACTGGGAACTCCAGCTGTGCTGCTTGACGAGCACCCGATCGGTCAGCCGCATCCCCGCGGCGACCGGGTTCGCCCTGATGAGGATCGAGCCGAGGGTGCTCTTCGTCGTGATGGCGGGGAGCTGACTCGGCGCGGCGAGGAGAAGAAGCAGCGCCACGGATGCGGCGAGACTCGCTCGATTCGAGTAGCTGACCGCGCTGATCGCGAGTCCGAGGGCCGTGAGCGCGGCCGCGGCCAGCGAGCCGGCCAGACCGACCGTCAGGACCGCGTCGAACGAGATACCCGGCCCCCGGCCCATCGTCGCGAGGTAGGGGATGGCGACCGCCACCGCCGCGAGCCACATCGTGCTGGCCGCGACGAGCTTGCCGATCACCAGATCGCGCCGGGCCAGCGGCGTCACCAGGATCGATTCGAGCGTGCCCCGCTCGCGCTCGCCGGAGATGGCGTCGGCGCTGACCACGAGCGCCGCCAGCGCGCCGAGGGCGATCGCTGCCTGGCCGACCAGCCCGACGGATTCGCGGGAGTCGAGAAGGTTCAGGTCGGCGTCGCTCGCGGCGGCGTAGGCCATCGCACTCAGCAGGACGGTGAAGCCGAACAGCACGCTGAGCCCCTTGGCGGAGCGCCACAGGTCGCGCAACTCCTGGGCCGCGACGACCTGCCAGCCGGGCGCCCTCCGGCCGGTCACCACGCCAGCACCTCTCCGGTCGCCCCCGTGAGCTCGAGGAACGCGTCGCTGAGGCGGGCGCCGCGAGCCTCGAGGGCTGTGAAGTCGAGCCGCCGTTCGCCGAGCTCGCGGGCGAGGTCCGACATCGTGGGTCCGTTCGGCCTGAAGTCCACGTCGACACGTCCGGCGGAGCCCGTCCCGCAGGTCGCGTGCATGCCGGCGACTTCGTTGAGGGCGGCGACCGTCGTCGCGACCGCCGTCGGGCGGACGTCGAGCCGTGCCCCACCGAGGACCCGGGCGGACGCGACCACGTCGGCGACGGAGCCGGCCGCGACGACCCGGGCGTCGTGCATGATCGCCACCCGGTCGCACACGCGTTCGACCTCGTCGAGCAGGTGGCTGCACAGCACGACCGCTCCGCCGCCGGCGATCGCGTCCTCGCGCAGGAAGGTGAGGATCTCCTGCTGGCCGGCGGGGTCGAGTCCGAGGGTCGGTTCGTCGAGGAAGAGGGCTCGCGGGCGATTCACGAGAGCGCGGGCGATCCCGAGCCGTTGCCGCATCCCGCGACTGAAGGTCGACACCCGGGCGTCGCGTTGGTCGCGAAGGCCCACGCGCTGGAGGAGTTCATCAGCTCGCGCCGACGCTTCGGCGCGGTCCAGTCCGAAGAGGCGTCCGTGGAACAAGAGCACTTCGTGGGCGGAGCGGGCGGTCGGGTAGCCGCTGCTCTCGGGAAGCACGCCGATCCGCGATCGCACGGCGGGCGCGTCCGTCAGCGGGCACCCGTCGATGACTGCGGATCCGCCGGTCGGCTCCAGGATCGTGGTGAGGGCGCGGATCACGCTCGTCTTGCCGGCACCGTTCGGCCCGAGCAGGCCGAGGATCTCGCCGGCGGCCACGTCGAAGGTCACGCGTTCCGCGGCGATGGTCCGGCCGTACGAGACGCTGATCTGGTCGCAGGTGATCATCGACGCCGATCCTGCGCCGGAGGGCCTGACCGGATGCTGACTGCGGGGCCCCGACGTTCAGCGGCGAGTCAGGTTGGCCTGGAAGACTGCTCGTCGTGAAGCTGCTGCTGGTCGAGGACGACGAGAAGATCGCCGCGTCCGTTCGCCGTGGACTCAAGGCGGAGGGATTCCACGTCGAGGTCGCCGAGACCGGCACGGACGGACTCTGGCTCGCGACCGAGGGCCGCTACGACCTCATCGTCCTCGACATCATGCTGCCCGGACGCAACGGCTATCAGATCTGCCGCGACCTGCGCGCGCAGGGGGACTGGACCCCGATCCTGATGTTGACCGCGAAGGACGGCGACCTCGACGAGGCGGAGGCGCTGGACACGGGAGCGGACGACTATCTCGTGAAGCCGGTCCGGTTCCCGGTCCTCGTCTCGCGGATTCGCGCCCTGCTGCGCCGCGCGTCGAGCAGCGAGGGGTCGCCGGGGCGCGTCGGCGATCTCCGGATCGACACCCGAGCCCGCCGAGCCTGGCGGGGAGACGTCGAGGTCGGGCTCACGACCCGCGAGTTCGACGTGTTCGAATTCTTCGTGCGTCGGGTCAACACCGTTCTGTCGAAGAAGGACGTGTTGGACGGCGTCTGGGCCGACGACTTCGACGGTGACCCGAACATCGTGGAGGTCTACATGGGTCGACTGCGCCGCAAGATCGACGACCCCTTCGGGCGGCGGTCGATCGAGACCGTGCGCGGCGCCGGGTATCGGCTCAACCCCGATGTCTGACCGTCGGATCCGGTTCCTCGCCGGTCGGTCGGTTCGCGCCCAGGTCGCGTCGCTCGCCGGCGTCCTGTTCGCGCTCATTCTCCTCTTGGCGTCGGTGGCCCTCGTCGTGACGCTTCGCCAGCTCCGGCTCGCCGGTGTCGACGACAACCTCCGGCTCCGCGCCGACGACATCGAGTCGCTCGTGGAAGAGCGGGAGCCGCTCGGCGATCCGCTGCTCGCGGCGGTGAACGACACCGTCGCCCAGATCGTCGACGCCGACGGGGTCGTCGTCGCGGCGAGCCACACGGCCATCACGCTCGACCCGATCGCCCTCGCGACGGACGGCGAACGGATCAGCGAATCGTCGACGGTCGCCGTCGACGATGATCGCTTCCGGATCCTCAGCAGGAGCATCGACGACGGGCTCGTGCTCCACGTCGCCCAGAGCGTCGACGACATCAACGAGTCACAGACGATCCTCGTCGCAACCCTGAGCGTCGTCGGCCCGGCCGTCACGCTGCTTCTCGTGGCCGCCGTGTGGGTGCTGGTCGGGCGAACGCTCCGGCCGGTCGAGGCGATCCGGGGCGAAGTCGAAGCGATCGGCGCCGACCGGCTCGATCGTCGGGTGCCGGTCCCCGACGGCAACGACGAGATCTCGCGACTCGCCACGACGATGAACGCGATGCTCGCTCGCGTCGAGAACGCCCACGCACGACAGCGGGAGTTCACCGCCGATGCATCGCACGAACTGCGGACCCCACTGGCGCGGATGCGGTCCGAACTCGAGGTCGACATCACCCATCCCGGCGGCGCCGATCTGGAGGCGACGCACCGAAGCGTGCTGGAGGAGGTCGACACGCTCCAACGCATGATCGACGACCTCCTGCTCCTCGCCCGGACCGAGCACGTCACGCCGGACCGGTGGACCCTGCTGGATCTGGACGATCTCGTTCTGCACGAGGTCCGCCCGTGGCGTGACGATGCGCACCAGATCACGACGCGCGTCGAACCGGTGCCCGTTCGTGGCGACGAAGGTCACCTCCGACGAGCGATCAGGAATCTGCTCGACAACGCCGCTCGCCATGCGGGCGCGGCGATCGAGGTCGAGCTCCGCCGGGACGGCGACCGCGCCGTGGTCCGGGTGAGCGACGACGGGCCGGGGATCCCCGTCGCGGATCGTCACCGCGTGTTCGAGCGTTTCACGCGGCTCGACGCGGCCCGCACCGCCGGCGTCGGCTCGGGACTCGGCTTGGCGATCACCCGGGAGATCGTCGAGCGCCACGGAGGAAGCATTCGCATCGACTCGGGGACGAACGGTGGCACGGTCGTCGAGATCCGCCTCCCCGCCGAAGCTCGCTGAGCCGGTCAGGAGCCCGTCAGCGACGGTCTGGCACGGTGCCCTCGTCAACCCACCGCAGATGCAAGGAGCACCCATGCAGACGAAGACGAAGATTCTCGCCGCCGGCGCGATCGCTGCGGCGGTTGCCGCCGGCGGCACCGGCGCCGCGCTGGCCTCGGGAAACGTGGACGACGACACCGGCGACACGCCGATCACCGGCGATGCGCTCGACTGGGCGTCGGCCGTGGCCCTCGAGCACACCGGCGAGGGCCGCGTGACGGCGACCGAGATCGAGGACGAGGAGAGCTACTACGAGGTCGAGGTAACCCTCGACGACGGCCGGCAGGTCGACGTCCAGCTCGACGAGGAGTTCAACCTCGTCGGCACCGAGACGGACGGTCCGAACGACGACTGACCCGCGCGGTCCGGCCCGTCACTCGGTGAACTCGAAGCACTGCACCTCGACCATCATCGGGAGCAGGAAGCCGACGTAGAAGTTGTGCAGCTTCAGGACGCCGTGGTCCTCGACGTCGTAATCGATCACGTCGACCCGGTCGTCCTTCTCGGCATACGCCTTGGCCTTGGCGAGCACCGCCTGGAGCTCGTCGAGGGTGTCGACGGCGAGACCGAAATGGTCGAGGCGGGGGGCCTTCATCGGTTCGTCCTCCGCGATGAGGAACACGAACTGGTCGTAGCTGTGAACACCCATCACGAGTCGCTTGCGATCCTCGGTCATGGTCGGGTGTTCCTGCCAGCCGAAGACCTCGCCGTAGAACGCGGTGATGTCCGCTCGGTTCTTCTCGTCGAGCGCGTCGGGCGCCATGCTCATCGCGACATGGTTGAACCGCGTGGGGCCTCGGAATTCGCTCATGGTGTCACCAATACCTTTCCGGCGATCGTGCCCGCGCGGAGCGCGAGCATCGCATCCATCATCGCATCGAGTCCGACCGCCTGCGGCTCGATGAGCAGGTCCAGCGGGAGACGGCCGCTGCCGATCAACGCGAGTGCATCGGTGAAACCGGCTGCGTCGTAGTTGAACGCGCCGGTGATACGGATCTCGTTGAGGATCACGCGGTTGGTGTCGATCCGAGGAGCGTCGAGACCGGTGCCGACGAGCATGAGGAGGCCGCCGGCGGTGACCTGGGTGAGGCCCTGTTCGGCCGCGGCGCGGGCCCCGGACGTCTCGAAGACGACGTCGGCCGCGTCGGCGGCGTCCTGGCCGGGGTGGGCGGGAACGTCGAGCTCGGTGGGGGCGATGACGGTGGCGCCCAGCTCCGCGGCGAGGGCGGCGCGAGACGCGCTCAGCTCGGTGGCGCGGACGCGGATGCCCCGGTCCACCAGGATGGCGATGATCGCGGCGCCGATCGGCCCCGCGCCGATGACGAGCGCGGCCTGATCGTCGCCGATCGCCGACAGCGTGACGGCGTGGAGGGCGACGGCGAGCGGCTCGGTGTAGGCCGCCTCGCGCGCGTCGATGCCGGGCGGTACGGCGACCAGGGACTCCGGTGGTGTCGTCATCCGCTGGGCGAACGCCCCGTGGCTGCGCGCCGCGCCCGCCTCGGGCCGGTTGCGGCACAGACTCGTGCGCCCCGCCGCACATCGGTCGCATCGCCCGCACGGGGTGTCGGGCAGGCCGACCACCAGTGTGCCGGGGGCGAGATCACTGGCCCCGGACTCCAGGATCCGGCCGGACCACTCGTGCCCGAACACGGTGTCGGGGGTGCCCCACCCGTCGATCATCATGTGCAGGTCCGTGCCGCAGATGCCGCAGTAGTCGATCTCCACGATCGTGGCGTCGTCGCCCGACGGTTCATCGAGATGCACGATCTCGACCTCCCCGGGGCGGCGGTACTGCGCCGCTCGCATCGTCTCGGCCATGAACCAGCTTCGCGATTGCAGCCGGGTTGTGCGAATTCACAGGCGGGCGACGAGGGCCGCGCGGTCGACCTTCCCGCTCGCGAGGACGGGGAACTCGTCGACGATTTCGATCCGTTCGGGGGTCGTGTAGCGGGCCGCGCCTCGATCGGCGAACCAGGCGCGACAGGTGTCGAGATCGAATCCCTCCGGCGCGATGACGAACGCGGCGACGCGTTCCCCGAGACGTTCGTCCGGTTCGGCAACCGCAGTCGCGTGGTGCACGGCCGGATGCGCCTCGAGATGCTGTTCGACCTCGGAGGCCGAGATGTTCTCGCCGCCGCGGATGATGCGATCGCCGAGCCGACCGGTGATCGTCAGCCAGCCGTCGTCCAACGTCGCGAGGTCGCCGGTGCGGAACCAGCCGTCCACGAACGCGTCCGCGGTGCGCGCGGGGTCGAGATAGCCGCGGGCGAGCTCCGGTCCCCGCACCCAGAGTTCGCCGTGCTCGTCGACGCGCAGTTCGGCGTCGCCGAACGCCCTCCCATCCGTGCCGATCATGCGCTCGGGTGGGTCGTCGTGGTGGCTCGTCGTGATGGTCGGCGCCTCGGTCGACCCGTAGGCGCGCTTGACCACGGCGCCCAATTCGCGGCGGGCCCGTTCGGCGAACGCCGGGCTGACGCCGGCGCCGCCGCACGACAGGAGCCGCAGCGACTCCACGCGGCTCGACGCGAAGCCCGGATGGTCCATGAGCCCGATGAAGAAGGTGGGCGGCCCGATCATCCAGGTGACCCCCTCGCGTTCGATCAGGTCCAGCGCAGCACCGGGTTCCCACTTCGTCATGAGGACCGCCTTGGCGCCGGCCGTGCCGGGAACGAGGACGCCGTGGAGCAGCCCCGACACGTGGGCGAGGGGGGCGGGCATCAGCACGACGTCATCGGCAGTGAAGCCGTGGACGTCGATCGACTGACGAGCCTTGTAGACGAGGCCGCGGTGGCGATGGACGACGCCCTTCGGCGGACCGCCGCTGCCGGACGTGAACATCACGAGCGCGTCGTCGTCGGGATCGACCGCCACGAGTGGAGCGGCGCCGCCGGTCAGTGAATCCACGGTGGTGGCCTGTGGGTTCTCGGCCAGGGTCATGCCGGGCGCGGCGAGGATCACGCTCGGCTCCGACTGGTTCAGGGCATCGCGAAGTTGGGCGGCGCCCGCCATCGGGTGGAGGGCGACGGGCACCACACCGATCTGCCAGCAGGCCCGGTAGAGCGCGACCGTGGGCCAGCCGATCGGGAGCTGGAACGCGACCCGGTCACCGTGGCCCACGCCGCGGCCGTTGAGCGCGCCGGCGATCGCGCTGGCCCGCTCGGTCAGGTCATCGGAAGACAGGCGAATGTCGCCGTCGACGACGGCGTCGACCCTCGGCGGGGCGGCGCGCAGCAGATCGTCCAGGGTCGTCACCTGCTGGACGGTACCGCTGTGGGTACCCCGTGCCGAACTACCGTTGGCGCATGCAGCACCTGCGACGGGCCCTCGGCGGGTCGGCACTGGTCGTCGCTCTGGTCGTCATGGCCGGATGTTCCGACGACAGCGACGACACGGCACCGACCACCACGACGACCACCACAACGACGACCGCGGCGCCCACCACGACCGCGGCCGCCACGACCACGACGACCGCGCCCACGACGACGGTGGCGGAGGGGACGACCACGACGACCACCACGACCGTCGCGGTCACCCCGACGTCCGAACCTGCCGACACCGAGGCACCGCCGGCGCCGACCAACGTGACGTGCGGGGTCGGCGCAGGCAGCGGCGAGATCACGCTCGAATGGGACGCACCGGCGGATCCGGCCGACATCGCCGACGTGCGCATCTACATCGACGAGGGGGCGGGGTTCACCCGCCTGCACAAGTACACGATCGACTCCGGCCAGGTCCGCACCGACACCGACCGCTGGTGGGCCGTCGCCTGGCCTGTTCCCTCGGGCGAGGTCGTACAGATGGCCGTGACGGTGGGCGACGCCGCCGGCAACGAATCCGGCTGGAACCCGATCGGCGCCTTCTACGAGTTCGCCGCCGGCCCCTGCACCACGAGCTGAAATCGGGCGTAGCGCCAGAGATGTTCGAGGGCCTGGACGGCCTCGTCGCCGGCGGCATGGCAGAAGCGACCGGTGGCGCGCACGGTGGCCGGCCCGGCGTTGTCGGGATTGGTCGTTGCGAGCTCGGTGAAGGTGATCACCGGCTTGCCGGACTGGACCGACGCCGCGGCCGCCGCCTCGGCGAAGCGGGTGTCCTGACGCTCGTGGTACTCGACGATGCGGTCGAGGCCGTGGTCGGGATAGTAGGGACCGGCCTTCTCCATGGCTCCGGTGTTCGATTGGATCCCGAGGCCGAGGTACACGACGGCGTCGACATCGGGATGCGCAGCGATGATCGGCAACAGCTCGGGGATCGTGTCGCGGGTCTCGCCCCCGGCCAGGTCGATCGGATTGCGACGGCTCCAGCGGGGCGGCACCCGGGCGTCCACCTCGGCCCGGAGGTCGGCGGGCAGCTCGATGAGTTCGAGCTCGCTGCGCTCGACCGCATCGCCGGTGATCACGCACCAGCCGCCAGCGGTGCCGAAGACGACGGTGCGCGGACCCGCGGGGAGGGGCTGGGTCGCAAAGGTGGCGGCGGTGCGCCAGGCCTCGTCGATCGACCCGACCACGGTGACACCGACGGCGGCGAGGGCTTCGTCCGTGCCGTCGAGCCCGGCGGTCGATCCGGTGTGGGCGGCCACCGCGGCCACGCCGGACCCCGTACGCCCGCCCCGCATCACGACCACCGGCATCGCCTCCGCGACGGCGCCGAGCCGTTCGACCGTGTCGTCGCCGACGTGTTCCAGGTAGGCGAGACCGACCGTGGTCTCCGGATCCGTGGCGAACCATTCCATGTAGTCGGCGACGTTGATCTGGGCACCGTTGCCGACCGAGATCGCCCGGCTGATCCCCACACCGCACTGGCGGGCGTAGTTGCCGAATGTCGACACCATGCCCCCGGATTGGCTCGCGATGGCGATCGTTCCCCGCGGTGGCATCGGCGCGACGATCTGGGCGCACATGTTCACCGGCGTGGAGATCACGCCCTGTCCATTGGGGCCGGCGAACAGGATGCCCAGCGAGTCGGCGAGCTCCGCCAGCTCGTGCTGGTGAGCGCGACCGTCCTCGTCGATCTCGCCGTAGCCGGCTGACGCACAGAACGCCGCGGTGATGCCCCGGTCAGCCGCCTGGCGGAGCATGTCGGCCGTTGCCTTCGCCGGGACACCGAGGAAGACGAGGTCGTAGTCCCCGTCGGGGATCTCGTCGATCGAGGCGTAGGTCCGCTCGCCGAGCACGTCCTCCCCGGCGAGGTTCGTCCCCACGAGCGCGCCCTCGAAGCCGGCGGCCCGGAGGTTGTGGTACGCCACGAACCCGAACTTGCCCGGATGCGTGGCCGCCCCCGCCACGACGATCCCCCGCGGCTCGAACAGCGCCCGAAACCGCTCCGCCGGCTGCCGAATCGTCATCGCATACTTTCTGGGGTCAGACCCCGGTACTTACTCGATCGCATGGCGTTCGAGGAGCTTGCGGGCGATCACCATCTTCTGGACCTCGCTGGTGCCTTCCCCGATGATCATCAGCGGCGAATCCCGGAAGTAGCGCTCGACGTCGTACTCCTGGGTGTAGCCGTTGCCGCCGTGGATGCGCAGCGCGTCAGTGCAGATCTCGAAGCACGCCTCGGAGGCGAAGAGCTTTGCCATGCCCGCTTCGAGATCGATGCGCTCGCCGCGGTCGTAGCGGGCCGCGGCGTCATAGGTCATCAGCCGGGCCGCCTGGAGCTTCGTGGCCATCTCGGCGAGCTTGAATTGGATGGCCTGGTGCTGGAAGATCGGCTTGCCGAACGTCTCGCGCTCCTGGGCGTACTTCATCGCCGAGTCGAACGCCGCCTGGCCCACGCCGACCGCGCGCGACGCGATGTTGATCCGGCCGAGCTCGAGCGCCGACAGCGCGTAGCGCAGCCCGTTGCCCATGCCCTCGTCACCGCCGAGCAGCTGCGAGTGGGGGACCCGATGATCGACATAGCTCATCTCCACGGTCTCGAGCCCCTTGTAGCCGAGCTTGTGGATCTTCTTGCTGGTGGCGATTCCCTCGAACCGGTCGCCCGGCTCCTTCTCCACGATGAAGCAGGTCACTCGATCGTCCGGCGTGCGGGCCAGCAGCATGACGAGGTGGGCCCGCTCGCCGTTGGTCACCCACATCTTCGTGCCGTTGATGATCCACTCATCGCCGTCCTGGGTCGCCTTGCAGCGAAGGGCGCCGGCGTCGGATCCGGAGTCCGGCTCGCTCAGCGAGAACGCGGCCCGGTAGCTGCCGTCGACCATCCGGGGGAGATAGGTCCGGCGCTGTTCCTCGGTGCCGTAGCGGCCGATCATCGTCGCCGCGATCTTGTGCGTGTTGAGGATGCCGGAGAGCGACATCCACCCCCGCGACAGTTCCTCGACGATGCGGGCGTAAGTGGTGACGTCGAGCCCGAGTCCGCCGTACTCCTCGGGGATCGTGGCGCCGAAGAGGCCGAACTCGCACATCTGCCGGAACATCGTCTCGGGGAACTCGTCGGCGTGCTCGAGCTCGCTCGCGTTCGGGATGACTTCCTTGTCGACCCACTGGGCGATCGTCTCGATCATCTGATCGGCGACGTCCTTGGGTGTGACGGGGTTGGTGGACGGGGCACTCATTCGGGTTGGTCTCCTGTGAAGACGATCTCGCGGCGTCGGAACTGCCAACGCTCGCCGGTGTGGACGATCTGGTCGTGGTAGCGGCCGGTCTGCCCGACCTCGCCGGTCTTCGAGATCCAGGCGAAGTCGGTCGTCGCGGCGGCGGTGACGTCGGACGTCAGCTCCACCCACGGCTCGCTGATCATGTGCTTGCCACGCGCGTCGGCCTGCTGGCTCGGCTCGATGAAGCCGCGGAGCTCGGCGTGTCCGTGCTTGTGCATGCCCATGACGACGAACTCGATGTCGTCGGTGAACAGCGCGATCCACTCGTCGAAGCGCCCGTCGTCGAGGAGCTGGCAATACATCGCCAGCAGCCGACGGATCCCGCTCTCGTGCTTCAGATCGTCACCAGGCACGCCCGAACTCCTCTCGGTGGGCATGTTCGCTCACGGGCTCGCGCCGCGACGAGCCGAGCGTGCGGGCGGGGTGGCCGATCGGGACGACGGCCTTGGGTTCCAGCGTGTCGGGCAACGCCAGGATCTCGCGCAGGTCGTCGACGAGGATCGTGCCGATCGTGGTGAGGGCGCTGCCGAGGCCGTGGGCGGTGGCCGCCGTCATGATGTTCTGGATCGCGGGCCAGATCGACGAGTCCATCAGGTTCGCCGGCCACTTCGCGGTGTCGGCGCACACGACGATCGACACGGGCGCCTGCGCGAACCCGCCGAGCACGCCCTGCTCGACGTCGGTCTTCATGTGGTCGTCGACCTTGCCGTCCGTCGCGTCCCTGGCCCCCATCTCCCACAGACGGGCGGCCAGCTCCCAGATCGCCGCTCGTCGCTCCGCGTCCTGGACGACGACGAACTCCCACGGCTGGGTGTTCTGCGCGCTCGGCGCCCGCGTCGCGAGATCGAGGATGTCGGTGATGGTGGGCTCGTCGACCGGCTCGTCGGTGAACGATCGGTGGGCGCGCTGGCGGCGGAGGACGGCCTGGACGGCGGCGAGCTCGGTGGGGTCGGCGGACATGACAGCGACGTTAGGACAGTCGATACTGGCTCACCCAAGGGACCGCGCTCGTTTGCCGCTCATGACCGACTCACCCACACCTCACGCCCCCGGGCCGGACCGCGCGGTGATCGACCGCTTCTGGGCCGAAGGCTGGTCGGTCATCCCGGATGTGCTGTCGACGACGCAGGTCGACGAGGCGCGCCGCGCTCTGGTGGATGCGACCGCCGCGTCGGAGGCGAAGGGCATGCCGGTGCGGCTGGAGGCCCTCGATCCCGGCGGCCGCAACATCCGGGTCTACGACCTCGTCGCCCACGCCAGGGTGTTCGCCGAACTCGCCGCCCACCCCACGGTGCTCGCGGCCGTGGAGACGCTGCTCGGCCCCGACATCATCCTCTCGAACTTCACCGCCAACACGGCGCTGCCCGGCTCCGGCTCGATGAACCCGCACTGCGACCAGTCGACGATCATGCCCGAGCCGTGGCCGGAGACGTTCGCGATGAACGCCATCTGGTGTCTCCACGACACCGACGAGGAGAACGGCGCCACCCGCTATCTCCCCGGTTCCCACGAGTTCACGTCGTTCGCCGAGGTGCCCGACGATCCGCGTGACGGCATGCAGTCGTTCGCGGCGAGTGCCGGTTCCGTGATCCTCATGCACGGTCGGCTCTGGCACACGTCCGGCGAGAACCGGTCGGCGGATCGGGACCGGGCCCTCCTGTTCGCGTTCTACACGCGAGGCTTCCTGCGTCCGCAGACCAACTGGTGGCGCTCGATCCCCACCGACGTGCAGGAGCAGCTGTCGCCGCGGCTCCAGGCGCTGTGCGGGCTCGACTTCGGCAACATGGCCCACGGCGACTATCTCGCCGATTGGTCCCGCTGATGGACCTCTCGCTGGCGCCGGCCGAGGCCGCCTTCGCCGCCGAGGTGCGGGTGTGGCTGGCCGACCATCTCGCCGACAAGCCCACCCGGTTCGCCTCGATGGACGAAGAGGTCGCGTGGGGTCGGCAGTGGCAGGCACGGATGGCGGCCGACCGCATGGTGGCGATCTCGTGGCCCACGGCGGTCGGCGGTCGTGACGCCTCGCCCGTCGAGGTGGCGCTCTACAACATGGAGTACGCCCGAGCCGGCGCGCCGCAGCCGGTCAACCGCGCGGGCATCAACCTCGCCGGGCCGACGCTCCTCGCGTGCGGCACCGAGGAACAGCAGCAACGCTGGTTGCCGTCGATCCTCGATGCGAGCGAGATCTGGTGCCAGTTGTTCTCCGAGCCGGACGCCGGGTCCGACCTCGCCGCGCTCCGCAGCCGAGCCGAGCGGGCAGACGGCGGATGGCTCGTGTCCGGTCAGAAGGTGTGGACGTCCTACGCCCAGTTCGCCCGGTGGGGCATCGCCCTCGTGCGCACGGATCCCGAGGCGAAGAAGCACGCCGGGATCTCCTACATGGTGATCGACATGACTGCGCCCGGGATCGAGATTCGACCACTGCACCAGATCACCGACGAGGCGGAGTTCAACGAGGTCTTCCTCGACGAGGTCTTCGTCCCGGACGACCAGATCGTCGGCGGCCTCCACCAGGGCTGGATGGTCGCCAACACCACGCTCGCCCACGAACGGGGCACGAACTTCCCGTTCAAGGAGCAGGTCGTCCACGAGGTGTACCTCGACGAGCTCGCCCGGCTCGCCGCCGAGCGAGGTGCGTTGCAGGACCCGCTGATCGCCGACGACCTCGCCGACGCGTTCGTGCAGTTGCGGCTGTTGCGCCTGCAGAACTGGCGCACGCTGTCGGCCCTCGGGCGCGGCGGAGAACCCGGTCCGGAGTCCTCCGTGGTGAAGCTCACGTGGTCCGACATGACCCAGCACGTGTCGGCCCTCGCCCTCCGGATCCTGGGCGACGAGGCCCCGCTGTGGCCGACGCCCACTGGTGCTTCGGCCGCGGGGACGTGGCAGCGTCAATGGCTGTGGTCCAAGTCCGCCTCCATTGCAGGCGGCACGAGCGAAGTCCAGCGGACGATCATCGCCGAGCGGATGCTCGGGATGCCACGGGGGTAGCGACATGAGTGAGTCTCGGAGCATGCGAGTTCTGGTCGGCCTGGTGGCCGCGGGTGCGCTGCTCGTCGGGTGTGGCGATGACACGATCGACGAAGTACTCGAGGTCGAGCCCGCCACGGTCGAGTTCCGTGCGTTGCTCGAACCGTGGTCCGAGGGTCTCGGCGTGGATCCGGTGCTCGGCGATGCGCTCCCGGCCGGCGGAATCGAGTCGGCCTATGCCACGTTCGCGGGGCAGTGGAACGTCTCGCTCACCCTTCATGCCGGGTCACCGGGGATCGACGACTTCAACTCGCTCGCCGCAGCCTGCGTTTCCCGTAGCCGGCGTTGCCCGGCCGGCCAGATCGCGATCGTGGTCGACGGCGGCGTCGTCTCGGCACCGTCCGTCAACGCTGCGTCCTTCGACCGCGACCAGATCTCCATCACCGGCAACTTCACGGAGGCCGAGGCGAACGACCTCGCCGCGTCGATTCGGGCGGGCGCGGGCAGCTAGTTGTGCGGCCGCCGGTCAGGACCCGTCGCCGAAGCGGTCGATCAACGACTGCTGCAACGCCCGGCGGTCGATCTTGCCGCTGTCGAGCCAGGGCAGTTCCTGGGGTGACGCATACGTCGCGATGTGGCGGGGCACCTTGTAGCTCGCCATCTCCGCCTTGAGGCGGGCCCGGAGGTCGTCACTGCCTGCCGATTGCTCGGGGCGGAACACCACCGCGGCGGCGACGTCCTCCCCCCGCTCGGTGTGGGGCACGCCCATCACGAACGCGTGCATGACCTCGGGCTGCTCCTCGAGCACGAGCTCGACTTCGCGGGGCGTGATGTTCATGCCGGACGACTTGATCTGATCCCCGAGCCGGCCCTTGAAGTACAGGTGCCCGTCCGCGTCGAGATAGCCCGCGTCGCCCGTCGGTAGCCAGCCGTCCTTCGTGAACACGTCCCGTCGGCTCTTCCGGAGATGGCCGAGCATCAGGGAGTAGCCCTTGATCCAGATCTCGCCCATCTCGCCGGGCGGTTGGTTCTTGCCCGTGATCGGGTCGACGATGCGATGCTCGATGCCCGGCACCGAGCGACCGAAGGACCCGCGCTTGTCCGGTGGGAGCTGACTCCCGATCAACTCGATCGAGTGGGGGCCGAGCGACTCGGTCATGCCGAGCGAGTTGGCCCGCAGCTCCGGGTCGCCCACCCGCAGGTGCGCGGGCAGCAGGGCGTCGAGCGAGCCGCCACGTACCGACGAGAGGTCGCGGTCGGCGAACGACGGGTGCTCGGTCAGCGCCTTGGCCATGTGGGGCCAGCCGATCACGTGGGTGACTCGCTCGCGCTCGATCAGGTCCAGCGTGGCGCCCGGTTCGAACTGCTGCTCGAAGACGACGGTCGCGCCCGCGTGCATGCAGCTGATCAGCGTGTAGGTGAGTCCGCCGACCCAGAACAGCGGCATGGGCGTGTAGCAGACGTCGCCCGGCTCGAGATCCCGGAACGGGAGCAGGTTGTACGGGTGACGGATCGTGCCGCCGTGGGAGTGGATGACACCCTTCGGCTCGGCCGTGCTGCCGGACGTGTAGATGACGAGCATGGCGTCGTTGGGACGCAGGCTTGCCTCGGCTTCGAGGAGATCGGCGTCGGCCACGTCACCGGCACGAGCCAGGAGGTCACTCACCGGCGCGGCCCACGACGGCGTGTCGTCGGCCCACATCCACACGGTGCGCAGGGTCGGATGTGTGTCCACATGGATCTGACCGTGGGACTGGTCGGCGAGGCCCGGGGCGACCTCCTCGAGCCGCTCGGCGTAGTCGTGGCCGAGGTGGCGATCGACGGTCAGGAGGACCTCGGCGTCGCAGTGTTCGAGCACCCAACCGAGCTCGCGCGGCTTGTAGTAGGTGTTGAGCAGCGGCACGAGCGCGCCGATGCGGGTTGCCGCGAGGAAGCCGACGATCCAGTCCGGTCCGTTGGGAGCGAGCAGGGCGACATGGGTGCCCGCTTTCACGCCGGTGGCAAGCAGTGCTTTTGCCAGCCGAGCCGATTCCCGTTCCGCCTCCGCGAAGGTGAGGCGATGACCATCGAGAACCGCGAGCTCCCGGTCGCCCCACGCGTCCGCCACATGACGGATGAACTCGCCGGCCGTCGCCCGGTAGTCGGGTTCCTGGAACCTGCGGTCGTCGGTCATCCGCCCGTCAGGACGAGATCTTGTAGCGGATGGGAAGGTGCTTCGGCCCGACCACGAACGAGGAGGCGACATACGCCGGATCGCCGGCCGGCTCCATGGACTCCATGCGGGCCGCGAGTTGTTCGAGCAGGGCGGCGATGGAAGCGCGGGCGAGGTGGGCGCCGAGGCAGTAGTGCTCAGCCCAGCCGAATCCGAGGTGCCGGTTGGGTGACCGGCCGATGTCGAACCGGTCGGGGTCGTCGAACACCTCGGCGTCACGGTTCGCCGACGCGTAGAACAGTCCGAACCGGTCACCCTTCGTGATCTGGTGCCCGTCGTAGACGAGGTCACGCGTGGCGGTGCGCTTCATGTAGTTGACCGGCGCGACGTAGCGGACGATCTCCTCGACCGCCGTCTTCATCAGGCTCGGGTCGTCGCGCAGGCGCTGGAGCTCGCCGGGATTGTCGAGAAACGCCTGGAATGCGCCGGTGAGGGAGTGACGGGTCGTGTCGTGGCCGGCGTTGAAGACGATGAGGTAGTAGCCGAGCGTCTCGATGTCGCCGAGCGGCTCACCGTTGTCGAGGGTGGCGGTGGCGAGCATCGTCGCGAGGTCGTCGCGCGGATTGGCCCGCCGGTCCTGGATGATCTCGTTGAACATCAGGTAGAAGTCCATGAACAACGCCTTCATGGCCTCGTCGCGGTCCTCGCCCTCGCGCTGGAGCTCGGGGTCGTCGCCACCGAAGAGCTGGGTCGTCAGCTCGAGGAGCTTCTGTTCCTGGTCCGGCTCGATGCCGAGGATGGTGGACAGGACCCGGAGCGGATGCTGCTGGGTGATCCGCTCGACGAAATCCGCTTCGCCTTCGGGGCCGAGCGCGTCGATGACAGCCTTTGCGCTCGTGGAAACGATCTCGTCGAGACGCTCGATGCCACGCGGGGTGAAGTAGCCGCTGGCCACCTTGCGGAACATCCGATGGTCCGGCGGATCCATCTCGATGATCGTCTTCATGAGGCCGGCGAACTCGCTCTCCTCGGCGTTGCGGGCCTGCTCGTTGGTGAGCAGGACGATGCCCTCCCCGTTGCAGAAGTCGTCCGGGCGTCCGGAGATCTCCACGATGTCGGCGTGACGGGTCACCGCCCAGAAGGGTTGGTACCCCTCGGGTTCGAAGCGGGTGAGGGGCTGCGCCCGCAGCTCGCGCCACTGGGCCCACGGGGGCCCGGCCGCTCCGTAGTACTCCGGTGAGATGAGATCGAGTCCGTCGACAGCCATGGGCGAAACCCTAGGTCGCGCGTCCTCGCGGACGCCCGTTCGCTGCTCCGCTGACCTCGGCGGTCAGAGCAGGCCGAGGAGGTTGTCCTCGAACGTCCAGTCCTTCGGCTGCGCCGGGAGGTCGGTGCCGCGCCACCACCCGAACGTGTCCTCGACCATCGACGCGAACGTGTGCTCCGGCTCCCAGCCGACGTCGGCGCGGAGCCGATCGATCGAGAAGACGGTCGACGCGTTCCAGTGGTGGATGTTGGGCGCGAGATGCTGGACGAGCTGGGCGAGCTGGAACCGCTGGGCGCCGGCGGACTGGCGTGGGTTCGCCCGGCCCTCGGATGTCGAGCGGGTCTGCAGCATGCCGCCGGTCTCCCCGAGGTCGACGAGGATCTCGCCGGTCCACAGCGCTTCCATCGTCTCGTGGGGGACGTGGCGCACGTCGGGGTCGTCGCCGCCGGCCGCCGCGGCGATCGTGGCGACATAGTGGTTGCGGGTGACGAACTCGGCTCCGGTGAGGTTGTAACGCCGGCCGAGGGTGGCCGAGTTGCCCATCATCTGCGTGAGCGCCTTGGCCTGGTCGTCGACGTGGCCGACCTGGAGCAGCGTCTCGCCGTCGCCCGGCACGATGACCGGACGCCCGTCGACGACCCGCCGGAACATGGCCTGCTCGCGGGCCGAGATCATGTTGTGGGGTCCGAAGACCATCGAGAACGGCACGCTCGTCGCGGGGAAGCCGTGCTCGGCGTGGGCCCGCCAGAGCACGTCCTCGCAGAGGAGCTTGTGGAGGCCGTACTCGTTCTGCGCGCTGGTGCGGTCGTCGGGGTGCTCCTCGGTGATGGGCAGCAGCCCGCTCGCCGCGTAGGTCACCGTCGAGCTGGCGAAGATGTAGTGGCCGACCCGGTCGCGGAAGAGCTCGATCATGAGCTCGACGTCCTCCGGGTGGTAGGCGGTCACGTCCTGGATCACGTCCCACTCGGTGCCCGCGAGGGCGGCGCGGATCGTGTCGGGCTCGCTGCGGTCGCCGACGAGGCGAGTGACCGAGTCGGGGATGGATGCCTCGCTCCGGCCGCGATTGAGCACGCTGACGTCGTGGCCCTGATGCACGAGTTCGTGCACGAGCGCCAGGCCGTTGAAGTTGGTTCCCCCCATGACGAGCACCTTCATGGGCGGGACGCTAGCCCGTCGCCCTCGCTACGGTCTGGCCATGGAGATCCGGGAGATCACGGCGGCGGACGCGCCCGGCATCGCCCGGGTGCACGTCCGCGCCTGGCAGCACGGCTACGCGGGGTTGGTCGATCCCGAGTTCCTCGCCGGTCTGACGGTCGCCCAGCGCACCGTCGAATGGCGCGATGTCTGGCTCGCGCAACCGAGTCAGGGCGCGCGTCTCGCCGCCGAGGTGGACGACGAGATCGTCGGCTTCGTCGTGGGCACGACCGAGTCCCCCACGGAGGGCTGTGGGGAGATCTTCTCGATCTATGTCGACCCGGATGCCTGGGGCACCGGCGCCGGGTCGGCGCTCCTGCGCGCGGCGTCGGCCGAGCTGCGCGCCGATCGCACCCGGCCGCTCGTGCTGTGGGTGCTCGAGGGCAATGATCGCGCCATCACCTTCTACGAGCGGCACGGCTGGCGCGCCGACGGCGCTCGCAAGGACGAAGAGCTCGGGGCCTGGCCGGCCCCGCACCTGCGCTACCGACTGGAACCCGACCTGGAGATCGACTGATGACAACCCTCGACCCGGAGCTCTTCCTCCCCGATCCCGAACCCGCCGACGTGCGGTACACCGTGATCTCGGTGGACGACCATGTCGTGGAGCCGCCCCACCTCTTCGAGACCTACATGCAGCCGGCGTTGCGCGACCGCGGCCCCCAACTCGTCGAGAACGAGCACGGCCATCAGCTGTGGGAGTTCGACGGCAAGCGCTATGTCCAGATGGGGATGAACGCCGTGGCCGGGCGACGGCCCGAATCGGTGAACGTCGAGCCGTTCCGCTTCGAGCACATGCGCCCCGGTTGCTACGACGTCGAGGCCCGCATCCGCGACATGGACCTCGGTGGCATCTGGGCGATGCTCAACTTCCCGAGCCAGGTCACCGGCTTCTGCGGCGCGGTGTTCGCCCGGGCCTCCGATCCCGAGATCGGGCTCGACGCGGTCCGGGCGTGGAACGACTGGCTCTTCACCGAGTGGTACGAGCCGCATCCCGAACGGGTGATTCCCGGCGGCATCACCTATCTGGGTGACCCGCAGGCGGCAGCCGCGGAGATCCATCGCAACGCCCAGCGGGGGTTCACCTCGGTGACGATGCCCGAGCGTCCCCACGCGATCGGCCTGCCGAATCTGTGGGACCGCAGCTTCTGGGATCCGATCATCCAGGCGTGCGTCGACACCGACACGGTCATCTCCCTCCATGTCGGCTCGTCGGGACTCCACGAGATCCCGGCCGGCGCGCCCGGGCTCCAACTCGGCGCCACGATGTTCGGTCAGCTGTCGCTCGGGGCGTGCGCCGAGTGGCTGTGGTCCGAGTATCCGCTGAAGCACCCAGGCCTGAAGATCGCCATGAGTGAGGGCGGGATCGGCTGGGTCGCGATGCTGATCGACCGGCTCGACAACATCGTGGATCGGTCCGGCTACGGGCTGGGATGGGACGTCCGCCCCGCCGACGTGCTGCGGCGCAACTTCTGGTTCTGCACGATCGATGACCCGTCCACGATCCGAACGAGGGACGTCATCGGCGTCGAGAACATCTGTGTCGAGACGGACTATCCGCACGGCGACTCGACGTGGCCGCACACGCAGCAAGTGATCGCCGACGCCTGGGGTGACCTTCCGGCGCACGAACTCCGGATGATCTGCTCCGAGAACGCGGCCAAGCTCTACCGCCACCCGCTTCCCGCCGTCGTGTTGCCCCGAGAAAGTACTGGGGTCTGACCCCCATACTTTCTCAGCCGTTGGGGAGCAGGATGGTGCGGGCCTCGGTGCCGGTCTTGATGGCGTCGAAGGCGCCTTGGATGCCGTCGAGGCCGGCGGTGTTGGAGATGAGCTCGTCGAGTTTGAGCTTCCCCTTCATGTAGAGATCGGCGAGCATCGGGAAGTCCTTGCGGGGCCGGGCGCCGCCGGCCCGGATGCCCATCAGGTTCTTGTTCTGGTGCAGGGACTGGAAGCCGTAGGTGACCGTCGCGGTGAGGTCGGGCACGCCGACCGCGCAGATGTTGCCGCCCGGCCGGGTCATCTGGATGCAGTCCGCGAGCAGCTGGGTGCTGCCGACGACCTCGAACGCGTGGTTGACGCCCCGGCCGGTCATCTGGGTGACCTCCTTGACGACGTCGACGCCCTCCTCGGCGAGGATGAAGTCGGTCGCGCCGAAGTCGGTGGCGAAGGCCTCCTTCTCGGGAGCCCGATCCACGGCGATGATCTGCGAGGCGCCGCAGAGCTTGGCCGCCTGGATCACATTGAGTCCGACGCCGCCGGCACCGATGACGACACACGTGTCGCCCAACTGCACGTTGGCCCGGTTGAACACCGCGCCGGTGCCGGTGATCACACCGCAGCCGATGAGCGCCGCCGCGGTGAGCGGCATCTCTTTCGGGATCGGGATGCACTGGTTCTCGCCGACGATGGTCTCCTGCACGAACGCCCCGATGCCCGCGAAGTTGTAGAGCGGCTGGTCGCCCTCGACATAGGGCTGGGTGAGGTTGCCCATCGACACCGCGCAGTTGCCCGGATCGCCGCCCTCGCAGTCGGGGCAGTGCCCACAGTTGGAGAAGGTCGAGAGGATGACGTGGTCGCCGACCTCGCAGTAGGTCACTGCGGCACCGATCTCGGTCACGACGCCGGCGGCCTCGTGGCCCGGCACGAGCGGCGTGGGCATGTAGTACTTGCCGTGCACACAGCTCAGGTCGGAGCCGCAGACGCCGGCGGCCTTGATCTCCACCCGCACCTGACGGGGGGCCAGATCGGCGGCGGCCAGCGTGATGTCGTCCGACAGTCGCACGCTGTCTTCGGTGGTTCCTTCGAGGATGAGTCCCTGCATCTCGTTAGTGTCGCGCAGCACGACGCTGTCAGGAGAATGCGGAGCGGCGTGCGGAAGGGGACGCGAGATGGAGCTGATCATCGTTCGCCACGGACGACCCGAACACGTCGAGGACGTGGCCGGCGCAGCCGATCCCGATCTCGCCGATGTCGGTCACCGGCAGGCGGAGCGGGTCGGTGAGTACCTGGCGCCGATGGGCGTCGACGTCGTCGTGACGAGTCCGCTCGCCCGGGCCCGTCAGACGGCCGCGCCGCTTGCCCGGATGCTCGGCCTCGAACCGATCGTGGTCGACGGCGTGGCCGAGTACGACCGGCACGACTCGTCCTACGTGCCGGCCGAGGTGACGAGGCAGCTGATCAGGGACGGCGCGACCGACGAGACCTGGGAGGATCCGTTGAGCGTGCTGGGCGAGGACGAGAAGCGTCGGTGGATGACCGGCGTGCACGACGCGTTCGCCTCGATCGTCGCGGAGAACCCCGGCCGCCGCGTGGCCGTGTTCTGCCACGGGATGGTCACCTCGGTCTGGTTCGCCCAGATGCTCGGCATCGACGACACGCTCCGGTTCGTACCGGACTACGCGGGCGTCACGCGTGTCCTCGCGTCTGCGTCGAACGACTCCGTCACCGTGCGAAGCTTCAACGAGACCCACTTCCTGGGCGACAGCCACATTCCCCTCTTCGAGAAATAGGCGAGGTTCCGGCATGGAAGCCACCGGCATCATCTTCACGGCGCTCGACACCGACCACGACAACATCGAGAGCTGGAATCGTTGGTACGACCTCGAACACCTGCCACCGAACCTCGCCATGCCCGAGATCGCCGGCGGTTGCCGCTACGTGGCACCGCCGGAGCTCCACGAGATCCGTTTGCCGACCACCGGCGTCCACGGCGGTTTCGAGGACGGCAAGGGTGTGAACGTCACGATCTATCTGACCGCGGTCGATCCCGGTGAGGCCATCCAGGCCATGACCGGCTTCCGCGAGGTGCTCGAGGCCGCGGGGCGCATGGAGGGCGCCGGTCGTCGCACCGTGCGTACCGGCGACGCGATGGATCTCTCGTGGGTCGTGGGTGACCCGGTGCTGCGGCTCGACGACCGCGACGTGCCCCATGTCGGCCACACCGGCATCCGGGTCGTGCTCCGTCGAGGCGACGGCGACGCCCGCGCCGTGGCCGAACGGGCGGTCGCGGTGGACGGCGTGCACGGCGTGATGTCGTTCGCGAGCCGGTTCTTCCCCGGCCTCGAAGCCGACATTCATCTGCTGTCCGGCGTGACCGCGGACGTCACCCTGGCGACGCGAGCGGCAGCGCCCTACGGGGCCGGCGCCGAGATCGTGCTGGACGCGCCCTTCGACGGAATCGCGCCACTCGACTACGCCTTCGCAGCGCGCATCCGGGCGAGCAGTCTCCCGGCGACCCTCGACACCGACGCGGTGATGGCCCCGCGAGGCGACGAGTCCCCATGAGGAGCGGTTGCCCGCATTCGTGGAAATGGGTGTGGAGTATGGTGACGCCGACGCGGATGAAAGCAGACACGACGTGAGCAATTCCAAGTTCGACGAAGGCATGGCCGCCCGTCGCCGGGTACTCGGCGATGAGTACGTTGACCGGGCGTTCGCCGGGGTGGACACCTTCAACCGCGAGTTCCAGGAGACGGTCACCGAATACTGCTGGGGTGGCGTGTGGGGGCGCTCGGTACTCGACGACCGGCAGCGCAGCCTCAACAATCTTTGCATCCTGTCGGCGCTCAACCGGTCGCACGAGTTCAAGACCCACTTCCGTGCCGCGATCGGCAACGGCTGCACACTCGAGGAGATCCGCGACACCCTCCTGCAGGTGTCGGTCTACGCCGGCGTCCCTGCCGGGGTCGAGGCCTTCCGCCTCGCTCGCGAAGTGCTCGACGAGCTCGGAATCGTGCCCGACGAGCGGATGAACCAGGAGTCTGCGTGACCACCGTCGATCCGTCCGCCCCGGCCGTCGAACTCGTTGGCGTCGACAAGGTCTTCAACGAGGGCGCGGCCAACGCCGTGGAGGCGCTCCGCGGCATCGACCTGACCGTGGAGCAGGGCGAGTTCGTCTCGTTGATCGGTCCCTCCGGTTGCGGCAAGTCCACCCTGCTGCGAGTTGTCGCCGACCTCCTGCCGTCGAACCGCGGCACCGTCACGGTCTTCGGTAAGTCGGCGCCACAGGCGCGGCTCGACCAGGACCACGCAATGGCCTTCCAGAAGGCAGGTCTCTTCGACTGGCGCACCGTGCGGGCCAACATCGAGCTGCCCCTCGAGCTCAAGGGCTGGTCCAAGGTGGACCGTCGCAAGCGCAGCGAGGAGATGCTCGAACTCGTGAAGCTCGACGAGTTCGGGTCGCACTATCCGTTCCATCTCTCCGGCGGCATGCAGCAGCGGGTGGCGATCGCCCGCTGCCTCACCTTCGAGCCGAAGCTCCTGTTGATGGACGAACCGTTCGGTGCGCTCGACGAGATGACCCGCGAGCACATGCAGGCGGAACTCCTGCGTATCTACAACGAGCTCGACACCACGATCATCTTCGTCACGCACTCGATCGCCGAGGCGGTTTACCTGTCCTCACGCGTGGTCGTCATGTCGCCTCGCCCCGGTCAGATCCACTCCACGGTCGACATCGACCTGGGTGAGCGCACCGATGCCATTCGCAACGACCCGTCCTTCTTCGAGAAAACGAACGAAGTGCGCAACGCGTTGCGATCCGTCGAGCAGGTTCTGTCCTGACCCTCGTCAGTACTCGCCGGCCGCCTGGCCGGAGCCGAGCATCTCGTCGTAGACATCCAGCCGGCGGTCGCGCAGGGGCTGGTTGAACGGATTGCCGCGACGCTCGGCGCGTGAGCCGATGAGGTCGACATCCGCGTAGATGATCTCGGGACGGTCGGGGCTGGCCGGACCGGCGATCGGCCAACCCGTGTGATCGACGATGATGCTCCGCCCGATGAAGGGCTGATCGCCATCCGCCCCGACACGATCGGCGGCCGCGACGTAGACCAGGTTCGCGTGGGCATTGGTCATGCAGAGCATGTTGGCCATCACCGGCAGGTCGTCGCGTTGTGTCGGGACGGGGACCCAGTTCGACGGTGCACACACGAGGTCGGCGCCCTGGGCAGCCATCAGACGGAAGGACTCGGGGAACCAGCAGTCGTAACAGATGTGCATACCGATTCGACCGAGCGGGGTGTCGAAGACCGGCACGCCGAGATCCCCGGGCTCGTAGAAGGTCTTCTCGAGGGCCCAGGTGTGGGCCTTGCGGTACTTCCCGATCAACCCATCAGGGCCGATCAACACCGCCGTGTTGAAGAGCGCGTCGCCGTCGCTCTCGGCCACGCCGGCGACGAGGTGGATGCCCTCGTCACGACACAACGCCGACCACTGCCGGAACGCTGCCCCGTCGGGAACCGGCTCGGCGACCTCGTGCGCCTGTGCGGGACTCTCGAACGCCCAGCCGGTGGTCGAACATTCCGGCAGGACGAGGAGGTCGGCCCCATTGGCCACGGCGTCCGCACACGCGATCGCCTGGTCGGCGAGGTTCTGGGTCACCTCTCCGAGCACGGGCTCGGTCTGGAGGCATGCGATACGAGTCGTCGTCATGAGACTTCCTTCATGGGTGCGGACGGAAGATCGTCGAGAGAGACCTGCCCCGTGCGGAGTAGGACAGCGAGACGGTTCGCCGATTCCACCACATGGGTGGCGAGGTCGGGAAGCTCCTCCGGCGTCATCCGGAAGCTGGGTCCACCGATCCACACGGTGCAGACCATGGTGTCGTGGACGATCACCGGCGCGGCAATGGCCGCGGCTGCCGGGTCGAGTTCCTCGAACGCGACCGCGTAACCCCGCTGCCGGTTCGTGTCCTGTTCCTCGGCCACGCGGGCCCGTTCGGTCGGGCTGAGTGGGGCGAGGGCGGCCTCGGCGATTGACGGGTCGTGGTGCCAGGTCAGGAACGCCTTCCCGGTGGATGAGCGAAGGAGTGGGAGTCGCCGAGGCACGGGCTTGCCCGTCTGGCTGATCAGCTGTGGACCTTCCACCTGCAACACGACGACGACGTCATCGCCGATCAGGAGATCGATACCGGCGGTCTCGTGGGTCGAGGCGCGGAGTCGGTCGAGCTCGTGGCGCAGCAACTCGATGGAGCCGTCGGCTTGCACGCGATCGGCCATGAGCGCGGTGAGGGCGAAGGAGACGCGATAGCGCCGGGTTTCGGGATCGATCTCGAGCAGTTCCTCCTCGACCAGCGCTCGGAGGATGCGGATGCAGGTCGCTTTCGGGATCGTGGAGTCCCGCGCGATCTCACTCAGGCCGAGCGGCGCGGGGTTCGACGCGACGAGGCGGAGGAGGGCCGCCGTCCGAGACGCGAGAACTGCCTGCGTCATGCGAGTCGCCGGTCGCGCTGTGCTACGGTTTTTGTGGACCATCGGTTCATACAGTGAACCAGTGTAGCCGGTCGGTCGCCGGTGAAGGGACAGCGCAACCCATGGACCCATCCGACGGGACTCCCGAGCCGGGCGACGCCCTCGTGGCCCTGCAGCGGGATCGCGATCTCGTCCTGACCTCGTGGTCGACCCAGTCCGCCGTCGATCCACTTCTCGTGTCGGGCGGGGAGGGTGCCTGGTTCTGGACCCACGACGGTCGTCGGTTCCTCGACTTCCAGTCGCAGCTCGTCAACATGAACCTCGGGCATCAGCATCCACGGCTCGTCGAGGCGATCAAGCGGCAGGCCGACACGCTCTGCTACGTCGCCCCCAACATGGCCAACGATGCCCGCAGCGAGCTGGCGAGCCAGTTGGCGGAGATCACCCCGGGCGACCTCACCGCCTCCTACTTCACCACGGGCGGTGCGGCCGCCGTCGAAAGCGCGATCAAGCTGGCCCGGCATGTGACGGGACGGACGAAGGTCATCGCCCGCAACCGCTCGTACCACGGTGCGACGATGGGCACCATCACCGTCGGCGGCGATCCCCGCCGGTGGGACGCCGAACCCGGCGTCCCGGGTGTGGTCCGTATCCTCGATCCCTACACCTACCGGTGCCCGGCCGGGCACCCCGATCCGTGTCCCGTCTGCACCGGCGCCCCGCACCTCGAAGAGATCCTGATGTACGAGAACCCTGCGTCGGTCGCGGCAATCGTGCTCGAGACCGTCACCGGGACCAACGGCATCATCTATCCGCCCGACGGATATCTCGCCGCGATCCGCGAGGTCTGCGACCGTCACGGGATCATGTTGATCCTCGATGAGGTCATGGTCGGCTTCGGGCGCACTGGCACCTGGTTCGCGTGCGACAACTACGACGTGGTGCCCGACATCCTCGTCGTGGCGAAGGGCATCAACTCGGGCTACGTGCCCCTCGGCGCGATGATCGTCAGCGCGCCGATACGGGAGTGGTTGGAGGACAATCGCTTCTCGATCGGACAGACCTACGCGGGGCATCCGCTCGCCTGTGCGGTCGGGGTCGAGTCGATCAAGGTCTTCCAGGACGAGGACATCCTCGCCCGTACCGTTGCGGCGGGCGCACTCGTGTCCGCCCGGCTCGAGGAGATGGCCGCACGGCGCCGTTGCATCGGCGACGTGCGCGGCATGGGTCTCTTCCACGGCGTCGAGTTGGTGCGGGATCGAGACACGAGAGAGCCGCTCGTGCCCTTCAAGGCCACTGGGGACGCGGCAGCCCCAATGGCCAGGATCATGCGCGGTGCCAAGGACCGCGGGCTGTTCCTCGCGAGCTACAACAACATCATCCGGCTGGCACCGCCCCTCGTGACGAGTCACGAGGATCTCGAACTCGGTCTGGACATCCTCGATGAATTGCTCGGCCTCGTCGACGAGGAGCTCGACTGATGGCCGCCCTCATCGTCCGGGGCGGCGACGTCGTGTCCGTGAGCGGCGTTTTCGCGGCCGACGTCGTGATCGACGGCGAGAAGATCGTCGGCCTCGTCGATCCCGGGACCGCTACGGCCGACCGCGAGATCGACGCACGTGGGTGCTACGTGCTGCCTGGAGGCATCGACACCCACACCCATCTCGAGAATCCGGCTCTCGCGTTCAGCACCGTGAGCTCGGATGACTTCCACACCGGCACGATCGCAGCAGCCGCCGGGGGGACCACGACGATCGTGGATTTCGTCAAGTCCCGTCCGGAGGAGTCGATCTACGACGCCTTCCAGGCCCGTCGAGCCGTTGCGGACGCGAAGGTCGTCGTCGACTACGGGCTGCACCCGATGGTCCCGAGCAACGCGCTGGAGGTCGACTCGATCTCCGAGCTCCGCCAGCTCGCGGCCGAGGGCGCCACCAGCTGGAAGTTCTTCATGGCCTACCACGGGATGATGGTCGACGATGCCACCCTGATCGCCGGTTTCCGCGCCGCGGCCGAGGAGGGTGTCCTGCCCATGGTGCATGCCGAGAACGGCCACCTGGTGCAGGACGCGACCGACCGGCTCATCGAGGCCGGCATGGTCGAGGAACACCATCATCTCGCGGCGCACACCCACACCTCCGAGCACGAGGCCGTGCATCGAGCGATCGCCATTGCCGAGTCGGTGGGCAGCGCGCTCTTCGTCGTCCACGTGTCGAGCCGCTACGCCGCCGCCGAGATCCAGCTGGCGAGGGCCCGAGCGGTCCCGGTCCATGGTGAGACCTGTCCTCAGTACCTGCTGGCGGCCTACGAGGACTACGAGGGTCTCGGTCACGAGGCGGCGAAGTACCTCTGCTCGCCGCCGATCCGCGAACGCGCCAATCAGGAGAGCCTGTGGGATGCGCTCGTGAGCGACGCATTGTCGACGATCGGCACCGACCACGCAGCGTTCTGCATGGGGCAGCCGGACGATCTGCCGCCCCAGAAGGGGCGGGGTCTCGGGTATTTCCCCGACGTGCCCAACGGCGTCCCCGGGATCGAGGATCGCCTGTCGTTGATCTGGCAGGCCGGCGTTCGCCAGGGCCGCTTCGATGTGAGTCGCTTCGTCGATCTGGTCTCCACCAGGCCGGCAAAACTCTTCGGGCTCTATCCACAGAAGGGCACGATCGCCCCGGGGTCCGACGCTGATCTCGTGGTGTGGGACCCGGAGGTGCGGCGAACCGTTCGTGCCGCCGAGCAACACATGCGCACGGACTACAACCTCTACGAGGGGACCGAGATCGTCGGCGGCCCGACCCACGTGCTGTCGCGTGGCGAGGTGGTCGTGGACCACGGCGAGATCAGCGCAGCACGCGGTCGCGGTCGCTATTTGGCGCGCCGACGGCCGATCGAACCGACACGGAGATCTTCATGACCGAGATCCCGCTCGGCGTGCACCTCGGCGAACGGCTGACGCTCGACCAGACCTGGTGGCAGGCAGAGTTCGCCGACACCCACGGCTTCGAGTCGGTCTGGGTCGCCGAGGGCCGATTGGCCCGCGATGGCATCGTCCCGGCGGCGGTCATCGCAGCGCGGACACAACGGGTCGGTGTGGCCACCGGAGTGGTCAACAACAAGAGCCGCAACGCCGCGTTGATGGCGGTCACATTCAAGACGCTCGATGAGATCGCGCCGGGTCGGGCGATCCTCGGGATCGGCGCCTGGTGGGAACCGATCGCGTCGAAGGTGGGAACCCCGGTCGAACGGCCGGTCACGGCGATGCGGGAGTACGTCGGCGTGCTCCAGGCCTTCTTCCGCAACGAGCTCGTCGAGTTCTCCGGCGACTTCGTGCACATGGACGGCGTGCGGTTCGACAGCATGTACCACGAGAACAAGGCGATCGACGTGCCGATCTACTTCGGCTCGGTCGGACCGAAGATGCTCCAGCTGGCCGGTGAGATCAGCGATGGCGTGAACCTCGACTTCCTGCTGCCGGTCTCCTATCTCGAGGGCGCTCTCGCCGCCATCGGCAAGGGCATCGCGAAGCGCATCGACGGCCGCGAGCAGATTCACGTCACGCAGATCATCGCTTGCAGCGTCGACGATGACGATCCCGACGAGGCGGTCGATGCCTGTCGGGCGTTCCTCACGCAGTACCTGATGCAACAGCCCCACATCGCGGAGCACTGCGGTGTCGACCCGGATCTGGTCGAGCGCATCAAGGAGGTTGCGGGTTGGCCGGCGACCCCCGACGACGTCCGCCGGGCGATGCGCCTCGTGCCGACGTCACTGGTCCACGAGGTCGCTGCGTGCGGCCGGGCCGGCCAGGCCTACGACAAGCTCTGCGAGTTCCACGAGGCCGGCGTCGAGTTGCCCATCATCTCCACGCACGGCGACAAGGAACAGACCCTTCTTGCTCTGGCCGCCGCGGCCGGGAGAGGCTGAGCGCGCATGGACTCCCCGTACGGCGTCGCCGCAATCCAGGTCCGGCCGACGGCCGATCGAGATCGGAACCTCCGTGAGACCGCCGAGCTCATCGACGAGGCCGCGGGACTCGGCGCCGAGCTGGTGGTCCTCCCGGAGATATTCTCCGCGCCGTTCGTGGCCGCCGAGGTCGATCCGACCTACTTCGAGTGGGCCGAGGCCCTGGACGGCCCGTCGAACACCCTCGTGGCCGAGCGGTCGGCCGCCCACGGGATCACGATCGTGTCGTCGGTCTTCGAGGCCAGCCCGACGCCCGGCGTTCACCACAACACCGCAAGCATCTTCGTGAACGGCGAAGCGGCGGTGCACTACCGCAAGTCACACCTGCCCTTCTCCAACGGCTTCCCCGAGAAGTACTACTTCCGGCCCGGTGAGGACCCGCCACCGGTCGTCGACGTCGGCCCGACGAAGGCCGGGGTCATCATCTGCTACGAGCGCCACTTCCCCGAACTCGGACGACTGGTTGCCCTCGGTGGCGCATCCGTGATGTGCGTTCCGGTCGCGTGCGCGAGCGCGCCGACCAAGGAGGTGTTCCAGCTCGAGCTCCGCGCCCACGCGGTGTTCAACTCGCTGTTCGTCGTCTGCGCGAATCGAGTCGGGCTCGAGGGCGCGGGCGAAACGAGCAAGGACTACTACGGGCTGAGCGCGATCTATGAGCCTGACGGAAACATTTCATCTCAGGCAGGCACGGACGATGCGGAGGTAGTGTTCGCACGGGTGGATCTTGCGGCCATCGCCGAGCGTCGCCAGCGGCTTCCGTTTCTTCGTGACCGCAGGCCGCCGCTCTACCAAGGTCTCGTCGAGGAGTCCTCGACATGAGAGAACCCCATCACCTGGAGGAAACATGAGAATGTCACGTAGACCACGATGGCGCCTGCTTCTGGCGCTCTTCGTCGGATTCGCCCTCTTCGCCGCTGCGTGCGGCGACGACGACTCCGACGACAGCACGGGCGACGACGGGGGGAGCACTGACGAGCTCACGCCGATCTCCCTGCAGCTGCAATGGTTCACCCAGGGCCAGTTCTGCGGCTACTACGCCGGTATCGAGCAGGGCTACTACGCCGATCGCGGTCTCGACCTGACGATCATCGAAGGTGGCGTCGACATCGTCCCGCAGACGGTCGTGGCCAATGGCGACGCCGACTATGCGGTCTCGTTCACTGTTCGTGGTCTCGCCTCCCGGGAGGCCGGCGCGGAGATCACACAGATCGCGCAGGTCTTCCAGCGTTCGGGTACCCGCCAGGTCTCCTGGGCCGATTCGGGGATCACGACGGTGGCCGACTGGGAAGGCAAGAAGATCGGCAACTGGGGCTTCGGCAACGAGTTCGAGGTACTGGCCGCGATCCGACAGGCCGGCCTTGATCCTGCGACCGATGTCGAGCTCGTGCAACAGCAGTTCGACATGGTCGCACTCGTCAACCGCGAGATCGACGCCGCCGAGGCGACGATCTACAACGAGTACGCCCAGATGCTGGAAACGGTCAACCCCGACACGGGTGAGCTGATCCAGCCCGAGGAGCTCCACGTCATCGACTACAACGACCTCGGTGTGGCGATGCTGCAGGACGCCCTCTGGGCCGAGACGAACCGGCTCGACGACGAGGAGTTCCGGGCCCAGACCGTCGACTTCCTCGCCGCGTCGATGGAGGGTTGGATCTACTGCCGGGACAACCTCGAGGACGGCGTCGAGATCGTGCTCGACAACGCCCCGATCCTGGGTGAGGGCCATCAGCGCTGGATGATCAACGAGGTCAACAGCCTCATCTGGCCGTCCCCCGACGGCGTCGGTGTCCTCGATCCCGACCTCTACCAGCAGACCGTGGATGTCGCCGTCGAGTTCGAGATCCTCAGCGGTCAGCCGGACGAGGAAGCCACCCGGTCCGACCTGATCAACGAGGCGCTCGACGAGCTGAAGGCGGACGGTCTCGACGTGACCGGCGACAGCTACACCCGTATCGACGTCGAACCCACACCCGGCGGCGAGTGAGCGAGGCCTGAGTCCGTCGATGCCGACTGAGCTCGAACACTCGTGAAGCAGAAGGCAAAGAACGGACTGAAGCGAGTCCTTCCTCCGGCGGTGGCCATCGTGGCGCTCTGTGCGCTCTACGAGGGCTACCGCCGGATGGGTCTCGCGACGGACGATCAGTGGCCGATCTTCGGCGGTGACCTTCCCGTCAAGACCAACCAGGTGACGATGCCCGAGTTGGCGGACATCATCAGCCGCTTCTTCGAGCCACAGCAGCGGCGAAGCAGCACCACCGTGCTCGAGGCCGTGATCCAGGGCTCGTGGTACACCATGCGGATCTCGGCCGCGGGCTTCCTCATGGGTGCCGTCATCGGTATGGCGTTGGCCATCCTCATGCTGCGTTCGAAGCTGCTCGAGCGGGGGATCCTGCCCTGGATCATCGTCTCGCAGACCATCCCGCTTCTCGCCCTCGCCCCGGTCATCGTGACGTGGGGCAACCGGATCGAAGTGGTCGACTGGCAGCCGTGGATGTCGGTGTCACTGATCGCGACGTATCTCACGTTCTTCCCGGTGGCGGTGAACGGACTGCGCGGTCTGCAATCACCCCCCGCCCACTCCATCGAGTTGATGGAGTCGTACGCGTCGACCAGACGCCAGACCCTTCTCAAGGTCCGCCTGCCGGGCGCCGTGCCCTATCTCATCCCGGCACTCAAGCTCGCCGCCGCCGCCTCCATCATCGGCTCGATCGTGGGCGAGATCTCCATCGGCCTGCCCGGTGGGGTCGGTCGTTTGATCCTGGCCTACGCCCAGCAGGCTCAGACCGACCCTCCCAAGATGTACTGCGCCATCATCGGCGCCGGTGTGCTCGGCCTCGTGTTCACCTCGGCCGTTGGTGGTCTCGAACGGCTCGTGCCCGGGTCTCGCGAGCGATCGGACGTCCCGTTGTGAGCGTCGTCGCGCGATTCTCGGACCGAACCTCCACGATCGTGGTCCCGGTGGTTTTCGGAGCGGTGTTCTTCTCGCTCTGGGAATGGATGGTGCGGGCGTTCGACATCAAACAGTTCCTGCTCCCGAGTCCCTCCTCGATCTACACCGCAGTCGGCGAGAACGCACAACGCATCTGGGACGGCGTGGAGATCACCGGCGGCAACGCCGTCTATGGCCTCATCGTCGGCTCGATCATCGCGATCCTCGCGGCCCTCCTGTCTTCGCGATGGGACTGGTTCAGCGATGTGGTCACCCCGATCGCTTCGGGCATGGCGGCGGTCCCGATCGTCTCGCTGGCACCGGTCTTCAACATCTGGTTCGGCTCGACCAACTCGTTCTCGCGACGACTCGTCGTGATCGTGGTGGTGTTCTTCCCTGTGTTCGTGAACGTGACCAAGGGTCTCACGCAGGTGGACTCGATCCACGTCGAGTTGATGCGGAGTCAGGCGGCCTCCGAGTGGTCGGTGATCCGTCGCGTCCGGATTCCGAACGCGATTCCGTTCCTCATGTCCTCGCTGCGGCTGGCGAGCTCGCTGGCGATCATCTCGGCGATCGTGGCGGAGTACTTCGGCGGTACCCAGGGGTCGCTCGGCCAGCTGATCACCCAGAGCGCGGGCCTGTCCCGCTACGACATCGCCTGGGCCGCGGTGCTCGGGGCCAGCGCAGTGGGCATCGCGATGTTCGCGGCGGTGGCAGCGCTGGAATGGGTGGCCATGCCCTGGCGGCGCCAGAGCACCGGCGTCTGAGACTCCCTCAACCCGGCGTGCTGATCGCCGGGATGATGCGCTGGCCGTAGGCGTTCAGGGTCTCGTCCTTCTGGTCGTGCATCAGATAGATCGCGAACTGGTCGACCCCGAGCGCCTCGAGGGCCTTGAGGCGCTCGATGTGGGCGTCCTCGTCGCCGAGGATGCAGAAACGGTCGACGATGTCGTCGGGGACGAAGTCCGTGTGGTCGTGCCCGGCCTTGCCGTGGCCGGCGTAGTCGTAGCCTTCGCGCCCCTTGATGTAGTCGGTGAGCTCCTGGGGCACGGCACCACTGTCGCCATAGCGCTCGACGAGGTCGGCGACATGATTCCCGACCATCCCCCCGAACCAGCGGCACTGGTCGCGCTGGTGTTCGATGTCGGTGCCGACGTAGGCCGGCGCGGCGACACAGATGTAGAGATCGTCGGGGTCGCGGCCGGCATCGGCCGCGGCCGCGCGAACGGCACCGATGGTCCATTCGGCCAGCGACAGGTCGGCCAGCTGGAGGATGAACCCGTCGGACTCGCGGCCACACAGGTCGAGCGCCTTCGGTCCGTAGCCGGCCATGAGGATGTCGAGCTTCGACTCCTCGGCCCACGGGAAGTGCTGCTGGGTGCCGTTGTAGGTGACCTCGCGCCCCTCGGCGAGCTCCTTGATGACATGCATCGATTCACTCAGCGTCGAGAGCTTGGTGGGGCTGTGGCCGAGCACCCGCATGGCCGAGTCGCCCCGGCCGATGCCGCAGATCGTGCGATTGCCGAACATGTCGTTGAGCGTGGCGTAGAGCGAGGCGGTGACCGTCCAGTTGCGGGTGCCCGGGTTGGTGACCATCGGGCCGACGATCATCCGGTTCGTGGCGGACAACATCTGGCTGTAGATGACGTACGGCTCCTGCCACAGCACATGGCTGTCGAAGGTCCAGCCGTGGCTGAAGCCGAGTGTCTCGGCCTTGCGGGCGAGATCGACGACCCGCCACGCCGGAGGGTCGGTCTGGAGAACGACGCCGAAGTCCATGGATGCTCCTCTTGCGTATCGGGCTACTGGGTATCGGGCTACTGGTTGGTGGGGAAGCCGAGGTTGACGGCACTGCCGGCCGGGTCGGGCCACCGGCTCGTGACGACCTTCGGCCGCGTGTAGAAGTGGATGCCTTCGGGGCCGTAGATGGTGGTGTCCCCGAAGGCGGAGTCCTTCCATCCGCCGAAGGAGTGGTAGCCCACGGGCACCGGGATCGGGACGTTGATGCCGACCATGCCCGCGTCGGCGTCCTCCTGGAACTGGCGGGCCGCGCCACCGTCGCGGGTGAAGATCGCGGCACCGTTGCCCCACGGGTTCGTGGAGATGAGGTCGACCCCCTCCTGGTAGGTGTCGACGCGCACGACACACAGGACCGGGCCGAAGATCTCGTCGGTGTAGACGGTCATGTCCGGCGTGACATGGTCGAGCAGCGTGACCCCGAGGAAGTAACCGTCGCCGTCGAACTCGGCCTCGCGCCCGTCGACGACCACGGTCGCCCCGGCGTCGGCGCCGGCGTCGATGTAGCCCGCGACCTTGTCGCGGTGCGCCTCGGTGATGAGCGGACCCATCTCCGAGCCCTGGTCCGTGCCGGGGCCGATCACGAGCTTCTCCATGCGCACCTTGATGGCATCGACCAGCGGGTCGGCGACGTCGCCCACGGCGACGGCGACCGAGATCGCCATGCAGCGCTCGCCCGCCGATCCGTAGGCGGCGGACACGGCCGAGTCGGCGGCCAGGTCGATGTCGGCGTCGGGGAGGACGACCATGTGGTTCTTGGCCCCGCCGAGCGCCTGCACCCGCTTGCCGTGATGGGTGCCGGTCTCGTAGACGTAGTGGGCGATCGGGGTGGAGCCGACGAAGCTCACCGCCTTCACGTCGGGGTGTTCGAGGAGTCGATCGACGGCCACCTTGTCGCCCTGCACGACGTTGAGCACGCCCGGCGGGAACCCGGCCTCCTGGAACAGCTCGGCGATGAGCAGTGGGGCCGACGGATCCTTCTCCGACGGCTTGAGGACGAAGGTGTTGCCGCAGGCGACCGCGTTGGGGATCATCCACAACGGCACCATGGCCGGGAAGTTGAACGGCGTGATGCCGGCCACGACTCCCAGGGGGCGCCGGACCGAGAAGACGTCGACCCCGGTCGACGCCTGTTCGCTGTGGCTGCCCTTCAACTGGTCGGCCAGCCCACACGCGAACTCGATGTTCTCGATCGCCCGGGCGACCTCCCCGCCGGCGTCGCTCAGCACCTTGCCGTGCTCGGCGGTGAGGCGGGCCGCGATCTCGTCGGCGTTCTCGACCACGAGGTTGCGGTAGGCGAACATCAGCTTCGCCCGGCGGGCGACGCTCACGCTCTGCCAGGTGGCGAATGCGGCCTTCGCGCTCGCGACCGCCGCGTCCACGTCGGCGACCGATGCGAGGGCGAGCTCGCCGGTCTGTTCGCCCGTCGCCGGGTTGAAGACCGGCGAGGTTCGATCGGAGGTGGCCGCGACGGAAACGCCGTCGATGAGGTGCTGGATCTGCTGCATGCGTGCCTTAGATGAGGTAGTCGGAGAGACCGCGGCGCAGGTACTGCCCGTGGCCGGTCGAACCGGTGTAGGAGTCGTTCTCGATGATCACGCGACCGCGAGACATCACGGTGTGGACGTGGCCGTTGATCTCGAAGCCCTCCCAGGCCGAGTGGTCCATGTTCATGTGGTGGTTCTCTTCGCTGATGGTCCAGGTGCGGTTGGGGTCGTAGAGGACGATGTCGGCGTCGGCGCCCGGCTGGATCGTGCCCTTCTTCGGGTAGAGGCCGAACATGCGAGCCGGGGTCGTCGCGCAGAGTTCGACCCAGCGGGGCAGGGTGATCTCGCCGTTGACCACACCCTGGTAGATGAGGTCCATGCGGTGCTCGACGCCGCCGATGCCGTTCGGAATGGCCCGGAAGTCGTCACGGCCCAGTTCCTTCTGGTCCTTCATGCAGAACGGGCAGTGATCGGTGGCCACGACGCTGAGGTCATTGGTGCGCAGACCCTTCCAGAGGTCCTCGTGGTGATGTTCGTGTTTGGTGCGCAGGGGGGTCGAACACACGTAGGCGGCGCCGTCGAAGCCGCGGTCCATGTGGTCCTCGACGTTGAGGTAGAGGTACTGCGGGCAGGTCTCGGCGAACACGTTGGCGCCCCGGTCGCGCGCGATCGCGACCTGCTCGAGGGCCTGCGATGCGGAGAGGTGGACGATGTAGAGGGGCGCGGCCCCGACCTTGGCGAGCTGGATCGCCCGATGCGTGGCCTCGCTCTCGAACTCGGCCCGGCGCACGAGCCCGTGGTTGACCGGGTCGGTCTCGCCTCGTTCGACCGCCTGCTCGGCCAGCACGTCGATCGCGAGCCCGTTCTCGGCGTGCATCATGATCAGCGCCCCGTTGCCGGCCGCCTGCTGCATCGCCCGCAGGATCTGGCCGTCGTCGGACAGGAACACGCCCGGGTACGCCATGAAGAGCTTGAAGCTGGTGATGCCCTCGTCCACGAGCGCGTCCATGTCCTTCAGCGACTGGTCGTCGACGCCGCCGATGATCTGGTGGAACCCGTAGTCGATCGCACACTTGCCCTCGGCCTTGGCGAACCACTGGTCGAGACAGTCACGCACGCTCTCGCCGGCGCGTTGCACGGCGAAGTCGACGATGGTGGTGGTGCCACCCCACGCCGCGGCGCGGGTGCCGTTCTCGAAGTCGTCGGACGCGACCGTGCCGCCGAAGGGCAACTCCATGTGGGTGTGGCCGTCGACCCCGCCCGGGATCACGTAGAGCCCGGACGCGTCGATGATCTCGTCGGCGCCCGCTTCGGCGGACGCGGCGACCTCGGAGCCGGGCTGGAGCACGGCCACGATGGTCTCGCCGTCGATCAGCACCTCGGCGGGATCGGCGCCGGTCGATGTGATCACGGTGCCGTTCTTGATGAGCTTCTTCATGATGCCTCCTCGATTGCGCCGACGATCGCGTCGATGCCTTCGTCGATCTCCGTTTCGCTCACGTCGAGCATCGGCGTGATGCGGATTGCGTTGTTGTAGAGCCCACCTTTGCCCACGAGCAGCCCCCGGCGCTTGCACGCCTCGAGAACCTCGCCCGCCCGGGTGGAATCGGGCTCGATGGTGTCGGGCTGCACGATCTCGATCGCCTGCATCAGTCCCTTGCCCCGTAGCTCGGCGATCCAGGGGGTGCGCTCGACGACCGGGGCGAGGCCCGCGGTCAGCCGCTCGCCCATCCGCAGGGCGTTGCCCTGGAGGTCGTGCTCGCGCACGTGGCGCAGGGTGGCCAGGCCGGCCGACGCGGACAGCGGGTTCCCGCCGAACGTGCTGAACGAGAGGGCGGTGATCGAGTCCATGATCTCGGCCCGGGCGACGATGCCGGCGAGGGTGATGCCGTTGCCGACGCCCTTCGCGAACGTGAGCATGTCGGGGACGATGTCGTGGGCTTCGTACCCCCAGAAGTGTTCGCCGGTGCGCCCCCACCCGGTCTGGACCTCGTCGGCCACGAAGAGGATGCCGTGGTTGGCGAGGACCTTCCCCAACGCGCCGAAGAAGCCGTCGGGGGGCGTGGCGAACCCGCCGACACCCTGGATCGGCTCGGCGATCAGGCAGGCGACGTCGCCCGCCGTCATCATGTCGATCACCTGCTGGAGGTCGTCGACACACGCCTCGGTGAATTCGTCGTCGTCGAGGTGACGGAACGGGCTGCGCAGCCGGTAGCCGCCCTGGACGAAGTTGACGGACAGGCCCGAGAGGCTCGTGGACGACCACGACGAGTGGGAGGTGATGGCCTGGGCCGTGAACGACCGACCGTGGTAGCTGTTGCGCATCGCCAGCACCTGGTTGGACTTGCGGTGGCTGGTGGCGAGCAGGATCGCGGTGTCGTTCGCCTCGCTGCCCGAGGTGGTGAAGAACACCCGGGCGTTGGGGATGCCCGACACCGCCGCGATCTCCTCGGCGAGCTCGATCATCGGTTCGCTGAGATACAGCGTGGAGGTGTGCATCACCTTCGCCGCCTGCGCCTGTACCGCGGCGACCACATCAGGGTTGCTGTGGCCGATCATCGTGGTGAGCACGCCGCCGAAGAAGTCGAGGTAACGGTTGCCCTCGAGATCCCACACGTAGCCGCCTTCGCCCCGGTCGATGGAGATCGGCTCGGCGTAGAGCGGCTTGACGTAGGACGGAAGGACCGCCTTGTAGCGCTCGTGCAGCTCGGCGTTGGTTGTCATGCCTCGGTGAGGTTGCCGTACATGTCGGGACGGCGGTCCCGGTAGAAGGCCCACTGATCGCGGACCTCGTTGACGAGGCCGAGGTCCAGGTCGCGGATCACCAACTCCTCCGCGGTGTCGGAGGCGACGTCACCCACGAACTGGCCGCGGGGGTTGGCGAAGTAGGAGGTTCCGTAGAAGTCGTTGTCGCCCAGGTCCTCCACGCCGACCCGGTTGATGGCGCCGACGAAGTACATGTTGGCCGCGGCCGAGGCGGTCTGTTCGAGCTGCCACAGATACGCCGACAGGCCTCGGCTGGTGGCCGACGGGTTGAACACCATCTGGGCGCCGTTGAGACCGAGCGCCCGCCAGCCCTCGGGGAAGTGGCGGTCGTAGCAGATGTTGACGGCGACCTTGCCGACCGCGGTGTCGAACACGGGGTAGCCGAGGTTTCCGGGCCGGAAGTAGAACTTCTCCCAGAAGCCGTTGACCTGCGGGATGTGGACCTTGCGGTACTTGCCCAGATAGCTGCCGTCGGCGTCGATCACCGCCGCGGTGTTGTAGAGGATGCCCGGCTGTTCCTCTTCGTACATGGGAAGGACGAGGACGATGCCGTACTTGGCGGCGAGCTCCTGGAACCGCTTGGTGGTCGGTCCGTCCGGGATCGCCTCGGCGTAGCTGTAGAACTTCGCGTCCTGCACCTGACAGAAGTAGGGGCCGTAGAACAGCTCCTGGAAACACATCACCTGGGTGCCGGCTTCGGCGGCCTCGGCGAGGTACTTCTCGTGGAGCTCGATCATCGACTCCTTGTCACCGGTCCACGCGGTCTGGAGTATCGCGGCCTTCACTACCTCGGACATCTTGCTACCTCCACGTGAGCCTCCTGCGCGGCTGAGCGACGGGACCCCCGTCCCGATGATTCCCCAAACCTATTTGACTGGATGGAGGGTGTACAAGGGCATCTTTGTCCTATACAAAACGTCCATGCTTGATCGGATCGCCGCCCGGGTGGAGGAGACCTCCGCCGACGGGCTGGCCCGCGCGATCGGGTCGCTGATCAACGACGACGTCCTCGTCGAGGGGGACCGGCTCCCCACGGTGCGGGCCCTCGCCGCCCGCCTGGACGTCAGTCCGAACACCGTCTCCGAAGCGTGGCGGATCCTGCGGAACCATGGCGCGATCCGGACCGACCGGCGGCGGGGCACCACCGTGCGGGGGCGCCGCTCCGGCATCGGCCGGCACTGGCAGGTCCCGGTCGAGCCGGGCACGATCGAGCTCGACCTGAGCGCGGGTACCCCCGACCAAGCGCTGCTGCCGCCGCTCGGCCCGGTCCTGCAACGCCTCCACGCCGACGTCGCGGTGACCTCCTACGTCGATCCACCCCTGCTCGAGGATCTCGAGATCGAGTTGCGGCGGCGCTGGCCCTTCGTCCCCGAATCGCTCACGGTCGTCGACGGAGCGCTCGATGCCCTCGACCGGGTGGTCGTCGAACTCGTGCGGCTCGGCGATGTCGTCGTGGTGGAGGATCCGACGTTTCCGCCCCTGCTCGACATGCTCGACGCGGTGGGCGCCGAGGTCATCGGCGTACCGCTCGACCACGAGGGGCCGATGGTGTCCGTGCTCGAGGACGCCCTGCGGGCCGACCCCGTCGCCCTGTTCACGCAGCCGCGGACCCACAACCCCACGGGCATCCACACCTCACGCGATCGAGCCCGGGCCATTGCCGGGCTCGTGCGGGGCACGCGCTGTGTCGTGGTCGAGGACGACCATTCCGGCGGTGCAGCCGGCGTGGCGGTGGAGAGCGTGGGCACCGTCATCCCCGCCCAGACCGTCCACATCCACAGCTTCTCGAAGTCGCACGGGCCCGACCTGCGCATCGCCGCCCTCGGTGGTGCCGGTGAGTTGGTCGGCAACATCGTGCGACGGCGCCAACTGGGTCCGTCGTGGACCAGCCGCCTCATCCAGCAGATCCTGCTCACGATGCTGGTCGACCCGGCGACCGACCGGTTGGTCGCCGACGCGGCGCGGACCTACCAGCGGCGCCGTGACCGTTTGCGGGCGTGCCTGGCGGAGCACGGGATCGAGGTCGATCCGGGCGTCGGTCTCAACATGTGGATCCCGGTCGAGGACGAACATCGTGCGGTCGTGGCGTTGGCCGCCCACAGCATCGGCGTCTCGCCGGGAGCGCCGTTCCGGGTAGGCGCGTCGACCGCCGGCCACGTGCGGCTGAGCGTCGGCACTCTCGCCGAGCGCGACATCGAGCGGGTCGCCGACACGATCGCGTCGATCGCGGAGGCGTCTCGCTGAGCCGTCCGGAATCGAACCGGCAACCCCGCTTCGCTACGGTCACGCCGTGAGCGATCTCGTCTTCAACCCGTTCGGGTTCTCCCACCACGACGATCCCTACGTGACCTACCGGCGGCTGCGCGACGAGGCGCCGTGCTATCGCAACGACGAGCTCCGCTTCTGGGCGCTGAGCCGGTTCGCCGATGTGCAGGAGGCCTTTCGGGACACCGAGCTCTACTCGTCGGCGGGCGGTATCGCGCTGGAGAACCGGCGGCCGATCGGCCAGTCGACCGGGTTCGACCAGTTCATCGAACTCGATCCACCGGATCACACCGTGCTGCGCAAGCTGGTGAGCCGCGTCTTCACCATCCGCACCGTCGCCCGGATGGAGGACGAGATCCGCACGATCTTCACCCGCTATCTCGACCGGGTCGTCGAGACCGGCCGGGCAGAGGTGGTCGAGGACCTCACGAGCCCGTACCCGATGGATGTGATCTCGGCGGTCCTCGGCGTGCCCGAGGAGTTCCGCGAGGGGCTTCGCCGCGACAGCGACAAGATCATGATCCGCAACGACGGGGTGCTCGAGATCCCGCCCGCCGCGGCGGAGGGGATGCTCGGCCTCGTCGGCTACTTCATGGAGGATCTCCCCAGGCGCAAGGCGGGGGAGGGGAGCGGCCTGCTCAACGACCTGGTCGGGTTCGAGGTCGACGGGCGGAGCCTGACCGACGAGGAACTGCTCGGCTTCTGCGTCCTCTTCATCATCGCCGGTCACGAGACGACCACGAAGATGGTCGCCAACGTGCTCGAGATCCTGTCGCGACACCCCGAGCAGCGAGCGGAGGTGACGGCCGATCCCGCCCTCGTGCCGGACGTGATCGAGGAGGTGCTGCGGTTCCACAACTCCACCCAGTACATGCACCGGACCCTCACCCGGGACCACGAGATGCACGGCCGGCAGATGCGGGCCGGCGACTCGGTCCTGCTCCTGATCGGCGCGGCGAACCACGACGAGCGTGAGTTCGGACCCACGGCCGAGGAGTTCGACATCCACCGCAAGGCCGAGCGCCATCTCGCCTTCGGCTACGGCGCCCACTTCTGTCTCGGCGCGGCGCTGGCCCGCATGGAGGGGAAGGTCGCCGTGGAGGAGATCCTCCGACGGATCCCGGACTTCGCGGTGGACCACGACGCCAAGGTCCGGTTCCACTCCAGCAACGTGACCGGATGGCGCTCGCTGCCGATCACGTTCACGGCCCGTGAACCGGTTGCGGGGTAGCGCTCGATAGAGAAGGCATGCAGCTGCGTGCGGGTCTTCATCGCCTCCTGTTCGTTCTCGTGATGGCGGCGGTGGTCGGGGTCAGCTCGGAGCGGATGTTCTGGTACTGGGCGACGAACCCGCTGGATCATCTGGTCGTCGCGATGGTGTACGCGCCGGCCGTCGCCGGCTGCCTGTGGTTCATCGACCGCTACCACGTCCGTGGGCTGTGGGGTCTCGTCCTCGTCGCGCCGCTCCTGGGCTACTTCGTGGAGGGGGTCGTCACGCCCGTCGTCTACGCCGGCGGTCCGATTCCGTTCTTCCCGGTCTGGTTCGCGTTCTGGCACGGCGTGCTCGGACTCGCGGTGATGGTCTTCGGCATCCGTCGCCTGCTGCTCGCCCGGCGGACCGGCGCGCTGTGGGCTGTCGCGGTCGGGCTCGGCGCGTTCTGGGGCGTCTGGTCGACGACGATGTGGCTTCCGGAGAACGTGGAGGATCCGGGCCTGATCGCCGACGCCGGCGGACCGCTCGAGATCCTCGGACCGCTCGACTTCGCGATCTACGCCCTGACGTTCACCGCGATCCTGGCCGCGGCGCACTGGCTCCTCGGCCGGATCTGGCTCCCCCAGTTCCGTCCCGGTCGGCCGATGGTCCTGCTCTGGATGGCCGTCGTCGGCGCCGCGGTGATCGGCTGGACCGTGGCGATCCCCTGGGCGGCGCCGATGTTCGTGGGCGGCGTCGCCCTGCAGCGCTGGGGCCTGCGGCGCCATGCGGTCGGCGGCGACCGCAGCATCCTGGCGGAACTCACCGGACGGGTCGCGCCGGTCGCGCTGGTTCCGCTCGTCGCCATGCCCGTCGCCGCCGGCGCCGTCTACGCCCTGGCCTGGCAGCTCGAGCCGGCGGAGGGCCTGGTGCGCTACGGCGCGATGTACGGCGTGATCGCGGTGCAGACGCTGGTGGGAGCGGTGCTGATCGTGCGTTCGTTCCTCTCCGTGCGAAACGTGGCCCCGGCGGAGCGAGTGGGCCATGATCAGGCGCATGCCGTTCACGCCCACACCGGATCGTCTGGTCCCGACACTCACGCCGCGCCAGGAGCTCGCGCTGCTGGCGCGGGCCCTGTGGCGTGAGGGGTACAACGATCATCTGGCCGGCCACATCACGGTCAACCGGGGTGACGGAACGCTCTGGTGCAACCCCTGGCTGCTCACGTGGGAGGAGCTCCGGCCGGAGCACGTGATCGCCATCGACCTCGACGGCACTGTCGTCGAGCCGAGCCTCGACGGCCAGGACTGGCCGGTGCCGCTGGGCATCCCGCTGCACCTGGAGATGCACCGGGTCCGGCCCGAGGTGCAGGTGGCGGTCCACAGCCACCCCCTCTACGCCACGGTGTGGGCCGACCTCGCCGAGGTGCCGCCGGTGCTCGATCAGTCGTCGGCGCTCGGCGGTGGCTCGCTCGTCGCGGTCGACGAGTACGACGGAGCGGCCAACGACTCCAGCGCGGCGGCGGCCGCGGTGCGGCTGATGGGTGACGCCGACATGGCGCTGCTCGCCGCCCACGGGGTTTTCGTCACCGGCGTCAGCGTCCGCGCCGCGCACCAACGCTGTGTCGCCCTCGAACAGCGCGCCGAGCGAGCCTGGCACGCCCGGGCGATCAGCGAGGGCCCGCTCCGGTCACGGCTCGGGGCCGCGCCGGCAGCCGCGTTCGCGAAGAGCGAGGGCGACGGCTTCATCGGCTTCTGGGAGGCCGCCGTGCGCGTCGAGCTGCGGGCCGACCCGTCGCTGCTCGATCAGGGCTAGGCCGTGTCCACCCTGGTGCTGCTCGCGCATCCTGATCTGCCCAACTCGCGCGCCAACGCGATGCTCGCGGCGGCGGCCCACGATCTCGCCGAGGTCACGGTCCACGATCTCCATGCCGCATACCCGGAGGGTCGGATCGATGTCGAGGCCGAGCAGCAGGCCGTCGAGGCGCACGACTCGATCGTCTTCCAGTTCCCGCTCCACTGGTACAGCACGCCGCCGCTCCTGAAGGCCTGGCAGGACGACGTTCTCACGCTCGGCTGGGCCTATGACCCGATGGGCGCCGACGGGACCGGGCTCGCCCTCAGGGGGAAGACGCTCGCCTGCGCGGTGACCACCGGCGCCCCGGCGTCGGAGTTCGGGACCGCCGGCTGGAACGGTCATTCGGTCGAGTCGTTCCTGCTCCCGATCGCCGGTACGGCGAACTTCCTCGAGATGCGGTGGCGGTCGCCCTTCGTCGCCTACGCCACGTTCGCGCTCGATGACGACGAGCTCGCCCGAATCGCCGCCGACTATCAGGAGTGGCTACTCCCATGAGCCCAACCATCGGCCTCTACTTCGACTTCCGCAATCCGGAACCGTGGCATCGCGATCCCGCCGCGTACTACGGCTGGCATCTCGACCTGATGGAGGACGTCGACCGTCGCGGCATCGGATCGATCTGGGTCACCGAGCACCACTTCGTGGAGGACGGCTATCTCCCCCAGCCCCTCCCGATGCTCTCGGCGATCGCGGCACGCACGTCACGATGCCGGCTCGGCACCGGGGTGGTCGTCGCTCCGCTGATGCACCCGATGGTGATCGCCGAGCAGGCCGCGCTGGCCGACGTGATCAGCGGCGGTCGGGTCGAGCTCGGCCTCGGCGCCGGCTATGTCGCCCCGGAGTTCGAGGCGTTCGGGGCCGACCTCGCGCAGCGCTACCACGACACCGATCACGCGCTGGCCGAAGTGGGTCGTATCCACGCCGACGGTGGTTGCACCCCCGGGCCGGTCCAGGACCCGCTTCCGATCTGGGCCGGCTATCTCGGTCCGGTCGGGGCACGCCGAGCCGGTCGACTCGGGGTCGGGTTGCTCACGTGGAACCCGGCCAGCTGGCCGATCTATCGCGATGCGCTCGTGGCCGCCGGGCACGACCCGTCGGTGGGTCGGATGGGCGGCGTTGTCGACTTCCTGGTGGCCGAGGATCCGGAACGCTTCTTCGAGCGGCTCGTGCCCCACCGCACCCATCAGCTCAACAGCTACCGCCAGAACGCCGCGAAGGGATCCGGCCGCTCGCCCCGGATGCTCACCGAGGACGAAGTGCGCGAGGGTCGGGGGTCGGGTGTGATCGGCGCGCTGTCCGTGTTGACGCCGGAGGCCGCCGTCGAACGCATCCGTTCGATCGCGGCCGATGCGCCGGTCGAGCATCTCTACCTCTGGGCGTCGATCGGCGGCATGCCCGAGGACATGGTGGAGGAGCAGGCCGGCCTCCTGATCGACCGGGTGCAGCCGGCGCTCGCCGGCTGACCGAACCGAACCGACGCGGACCGACGCGCCACGAGCAGTCCTCGGCGGAGATCCGTTCGCGCTTTCGTCTCACGTACTGCGACATGCGACAAAACCGTTTGTCGCTTGTCGGTTGTCGCTTGTCGCATGTCGCATGTCGCAGTACGTGAGACGAATGTCCGGGCGCTTCCGACCCCGCGGGGAGAGAGGACTGGTCGCCGACGCGGGACTAGCGTGCGGACGGGTGCCGCCGGTGCCGGTCGGGAGTCGTCGTGGCCGAGAGCCTCTTGTCGGCGACGAGCGAAGCGTCCTGCTGTTCATGCCGAACGGGTCCTTCGTGCAGGTCGTGAGTGCCGGTTCGGGGCCGGTGGTCGAGGCGCCATTGCGGTCGCTGCCGGGCAACCTCATCCGCGACGGCGCCCCGATCGATCACATCTCGTTGTTCGGCGAGATCAGCGACACGGCGGGTGTTGCGCTGACCGTGCGCTTCGAGGATCCCGATGGTCGGCACCTGGAAGTCACTGCCTACCCGGACTGACGCCCGCGCCGCAGGGCGCGGAGCCCGGCCTCCACCCCGGCCTTCATCAGCCGGTCGTTGTCCCTGGAGATGAAGCGGTGGACGCGGCGTTCGAGCAGCGCCCGCATGACGGGGTTGAAGACGTGGTACGTCTCGGTGAAGTGCACCCGGGTGCGGCCGTCGCCGATGTCCTCCAACTCGGTCACCCCGGTCGCCTCGGACCAGAGCGGCTTGCCGATGGCGTCGTAGCGCCAGCGACGCGGCGGGTCGAGCTCGGTCAGCCATTCCCAGCTCTTCGCCCGTCCGCCCGAGAGCAGGTAGCGGGGCACCCGGAAGTGGCAGTGACGCACCAGCCCGTTGCCGCCCTCGGTGCCCGGATGGAGGATCTCGATGCGCACGTCGCCGTGCTCCATCACCTTCGGCTTCGGGCCGTGGAACACCTGCCACACCTCGTCCGGGGTGGCGTCGATGTCGAACGAGAACTGGTGGCGTTGCATCAGACGATCCTCGAGGTGCGGTCGCCCCAGTACCGATCGCGGAGCAGACGTTTGTAGAGCTTGCCGGTGTCGAGGCGGGGGAGTTCGTCGGTGAAGTCGACCGAGCGCGGGCACTTGTAGCGGGCGAGATGGTCGCCGCAGTGGGCGAGCAGGTCGGCAGCGAGCGTGTCGCTCGCGGCAGCCGGGTCGACGAGTTGCACGACCGCCTTGGCCGCCTCGCCGAGGTCGTCGTCGGGCACCCCGATGACGGCGACATCGAGCACCGCGTCGTGGGCGATCAGGACGGTCTCGGCTTCCTGCGGATAGATGTTCACCCCGCCCGACACGATCATGAACGACGCACGATCCGTCAGGTACAGGTAGCCGTCGTCGTCGACGTAGCCGACGTCGCCCATCGTGTACCAACCCTGCGGACTCCGACTCTCGGCGGTCTTCTCGGGGTCGCCGTGGTACTCCATGGCCGCACCGGGCGTGTCGAACCAAACGGTGCCGATCTCGCCGGTCGGCAGATCGTCGAAGTCGTCGTCGCAGATGTGGGTGGTGCAGAAGCGGGGGAGCCCGACCGAACCGGGATGGTCGAGCCATTCCTCCGAGGTGATCATCGTCGACCCGACGTTCTCCGACCCGGCGTAGAACTCGACGATGATCGGCCCCCACCAGTCGATCATCTGCCGCTTCACCTCCACCGGGCACGGCGCGGCGGCGTGGCTCACGTGGCGGAGGCTCGACAGGTCCGCCCGCGTCCGCACGTCGTCGGGGAGCTTCAACATGCGCACGAACATCGTCGGCACGAACTGGGCGACATCGACCTGGTAGCGCTCGATCGCGTCGAGGCACGCCTCCGCGTCGAACCGCTCCATGACGACCACGGTGCCGCCGTAGCGATGACACAGGGCGCCCGTGACGACGGGCGACGCGTGGTACAGCGGCGCGGGCAGGAGGTAGACACACCCGTCGGCGAGGCCGAGCGGGCCACCGTTGAGCACCATCGGATCGTCGTCCGTCACCGAGCGGTCGGGCAGCGGGAAGAGGATGCCCTTCGGTCGTCCCGTGGTGCCCGACGAGTAGAACATGCCCTGGCCGTTGGGCTGGTCGTCGAGAGGCCGAGCGGGATGGCGGTCGAGTTCAGCCTCGTAGGCGAGCCAGCCGTCGGCCGCGCCGTCCATCATGAGCGGGACCTCGACGCTCGGGGCCGCCCGGTCGGCGAGCGCCGCGGAGGTCACCAGCGATCGGGCGCCGCAGTCGTCGACGATGAAGGCGACCTCCTCGGCGGTGAGGTGGCAGTTCACCGGGGTGTAGTAGAGGCCGGACCGCAGCGCCGCCCACACGACTTCGAAGTAGCGGGGATGGTTCTCCAACAGAATCGCGACATGGTCGCCGGGTCGAAGCCCGGCTTCGTGCCAGACGCGGGCCAACCGGATCGAACGCGCCTCGAGGTCGCCGTAGCTGACCGTGTCGCCGGTGCCCGCCATCACGACCGCGGCGCGATCGGGATCGTGGGCGCCGGGGTACACGGCTCAGCGGGCCGAGGAGGCGATGAGGTCGTAGGCGTTGTCGCGCATCACCTGGCGGGTCTCCGCGTCGGTGAAGTTGGCGATGTCCTTCACATAGTCCGTGGGCGTGGGAAGACCCTCGGCGTGGGGGAAGTCGCTGCCGAACAGGAGCCGATCGATGCCGATCGCCTCCTTCAGGAGATCCATGTCGTCCTCGAAGAACGGCGAGACCCAGATGTTCTCCGTGAACGCCTCGACCGGGTGACGTTCGAAGGCGAAGGGCATCTTGCCGTAGCCCGCCTGGAGGTTGCGGAGCAGGTCCGGCACCCACATCGCGCCGTTCTCGATCGTGGCGAGCCGCAGCTTCGGGAAGCGGTCGAGCACGCCATGACAGATCATCGCCGCGAACGTGTCGGCGATCGTCCGGTCGGCGAAGGCGACGACCGGGAACGGGGAGTGGCGGAAACCCTCGAACTGGCCGGAGGGCGGTTCCCAGATCTTCCCGTACTGCGCGGTGCCCGAGAGCCCGGCGTGGATCGCATAGGGCACGCCGGCCTCCTCGAGGCGGGCCCAGATCGGGTCGTACGCGGGCATGCCCGGCGACTGATAGCCGTGCTCCGTCGGGACCGGGCCGGGCACCGTGCACACCATGCGGGCCCCCATGGCGAGGACGCGATCGAGCTCCGCGACGGCGAGCTCCGGATCAGCGAGCGTGAGGAACGGCACGGCGTAGATACGGCCGTCACCGCGGTCGAAGCCCCAGTCCTCGTCGAGCCAGGAGTTGAACGCGGTGAACGCGGCGTGCAGCGCGGGGATGTCCTTCTTCAGCGCCTCCTGCATGCCGACGCCCTTGGTGGGGAAGAGCAGCACCGTCTCCAACCCCTGGCTGTCCATGAGTTCGAGGCGGGCGTCACGATCGCGGTAGCCGGGGTGCTCGGCGATCGGGTCGAGCTCGCCGAACATCTTCCCGAGATCCATGCCGCCGTCGACGTTCTTGCCGCGGAAGTAGTCCTCGAGGCTGCCCGGCCGCGCGATCGGATCGAATGTGGGGTTCGGGATGAACTTGTTGACCCGACCGCCGACGAGGAAGCGCTTCTTGCCGTCGATCTCGGCCCACTGCATGCACCGCTTCTTCATCTTCGGGTCGATGTGGCGGATGAACGCGTCCTCGGCCTCGTAGTAGTGGTTGTCGGCGTCGAACGCGAGGTACGGGAGCTCGGACATGTCCGCGAGCGTAGGAAAGAGTCGCTGAGGTGGAAAGCCGGTGGGCGGCCGGTGGTTTCGCACCGGCGCCGTGCGGCGCGGGAGGATGACGCCATGGTCAGCGTTCCGAGCCGCTCGTTCAACCTCGCCGACCTGTTCGAGGGCGCCGCCGAGGCGCTTCCCGATCAGGATGCCGTGGTCACCGCCGGCGCGGACGAGCCCACCCGCCGGTGCACCTACGCCGAGCTCGATGCCCGAGCGAACCAGGTCGCCCACGTGCTGGCGGACCTCGGCGTCGGCCCGCACGACCATGTCGCCGTCCACGCCATGAACTGTCTGGAGTTCATGGAGATCACGCTCGGCGTGTTCAAGCTGCGGGCCGTGCCCGTCAACGGGAACTTCCGCTACACCACCGACGAGCTGCGGTACGTGTTCGACGACGCGGAGGTCTCGGCCGTCTTCACCCAATCGGCGATCCGGGGCGAAGCCGCGGCGGCCGCCGGTGACCGACCGCTCATCACGATCGGCGAGGACTACGAGGACACCCTCGCCGGCGCGCCGGCCACCCCCGTTGATGTCGGCCCCCGCTCCTCGGACGATCGCTACCTCCTCTACACGGGAGGGACGACGGGGATGCCGAAGGGTGTCGTCTGGCGTCACGAAGACGTGTTCTTCGGCGCCCTCGGGGGAACGGGCGCGCCCCGCCAGGGTCTACCGAAGCTCGCGTCGCCGGACGACATCGGCGCGTTCGTCACCCAGGGGACCGGCATCACCCGTCGCCTACCCCTCTGTCCGTTGATCCACGGCGGCGCCCAATGGATCGCGCTCACCGCGCTGCTCACGGGCGGCACCTGCCTGTTGACCGTCGACGCCTCGCTCGACGCCGGATCGGCGTTGCGGCTCGCGACGGACGAGCGGGCCGAGTTCCTGATGATCATCGGCGATGCCGTGGCCCGTCCGTTGGCCGACGAGCTGCGCCGCAACCACGAGCTCTACGACCTGTCCGCGCTGCGGCTCGTGTCGTCTTCCGGAGCCATCCTGTCGCCTGCCGTGAAGGCGGCGCTCGAGGAGTACCTGCCGGCCACGAAGGTGATCGATCGGTTCGGCGCCTCGGAGACCGGGGGCCAGGGTCGGATCAAACGGTCGGCCGACGGCACCGGCCCACTCCAGCTGCTGGCCGACGAGCAGACGACGGTGATCGGCGACGACGGGCGCCCCTTGACGCCCGGGTCCGGTGAACGGGGTCGGCTGGCCCGTTCGGGGTGGATCCCGCTCGGCTACTGGAAGGACGAGGAGAAGGCGGCGGCGACGTTCCCGACGATCGACGGCGTGCGCTACTCCGTGCCGGGCGACCTCGCGACGATCGAGGCGGACGGCACGATCTCCGTGTTCGGACGGGGGTCGATGGTGATCAACACCGGCGGCGAGAAGGTCTTCCCCGAGGAGGTCGAGGCTGCGGTGAAGGGCCATCCGGCGATCTTCGACTCGCTCGTGGTCGGTGTGCCGGACGATCGGTTCGGGTCCCGCGTGGCCGCGGTCGTGTCGCTGCAGGAAGGCGCGGTGGCACCCACGGTGCAGGAGTTGGGCGACCATTGCCGCACCGTGATCGCGGGCTACAAGGTGCCGCGGGAGCTGATCGTGGTCGAGGAGGTCGTGCGCAAGGTGACCGGCAAGGGCGACTACGGATGGGCGAAGCGCGCCGCGCTCGAGGCGGTGCAGGCATGAGTGGCATCGGATCGAGCCTCGGGGTGGGCGCCGACCACGAGGCGCTCGGCGAAACCGTTCGCCGGTGGATCGACGACGTCGTCGGCGAGGCCGGGCGACGCGCCGGTCTGGACGACGCTCCGGCGTTCGCCCACTGGGACGAGATCGTCGCGATGGGATGGCCGACGCTCCATGCTCCGGAGGAATTCGGCGGCGAGGGTTTCGATCTCGCGGACCTGGCGGTCGTGCTGGAGGAGACGGGGCGGGGCGGCGTTCCCGGTCCGTTGCTGCCGACCGCGTTGGCCGTCGCCGTGCTGGCCGAGGCCGACGACCGCGCCCTCGCCGGGGAATGGATCGGTCGGATCGCGGCAGGGGCGACGGCGGCGGTCGCCTTCGCGGGGACCGGCGCGGACGCGTTCGCCACGGTGCTCGGCGCGGCGGACGCCGACCTGTTGATCGGACCCTCGGGCGCCGGCTGGGCGCTGTGGACGGCCGACGAGTTCGCGTGCGACGAGCCGACCGGGGTGGATCTCGTGCGGGGCGTGTCCGTGGTGCGCCCCGCCGGACCCGGTGTCGCGGTGCCGATCGCCGCGCACCGCGTGGCCGACCTCGCCACGTTGCTGCTGTGCAGCGAGGCGGTCGGACTCGCGGCCTGGTGCGTGGAGACGGCCGCCACCTACGCCGCCGACCGCGTGCAGTTCGGCCGCCCGATCGGCCAGTTCCAGGGAGTGAAGCATCGCTGTGCGGACATGCTCGCCGCGCTCGAACTCGCGCGGGCGGTCACCTGGGACGCCGCTCGGGGCGGCCCGCCCGACGAACAGCGGCTCGCGATCGCGAGCGTCGGCGCAGTCGTGCCCGACGCCGTCGTCGGCGTGGCGAAGGACTGCATCCAGGTGCTCGGCGGTATCGGGTTCACGTGGGAGCACGACGCCCACCTCGCCCTGCGGCGAGCCCTCGCCACCCGGTCGCTGCTGCCCTCGGCCTCCGTTCGCAAGGCGGAGGTCGTGACGCTCGTGCGGTCCGGCGTCGTGCGGTCCCTGCCGCTCGAACTCCCGCCGGAGGCCGACGAGATCCGGGCCGGCGTGGCTGCGTGGCTCGACGCACTCGCGTCCGAACCGAAGGAGACCTGGAACCGGCGCATCGCCGACGACGGCTATCTCGTGCCCCACTGGCCCGAGCCCTGGGGGCGGGGCGCGTCGGCCGTCGAGCAGGTCGTGATCGACCAGGAATTCGCGCGCCTGCGAATTCGGCGCCCGCACCTCCAGGTCGCGGCGTGGGCATTGCCGACGCTGATCGCCCACGGTTCCGCCGAGCAGCAGGAACGCTGGGTTGGCCCGTCGCTGCGCCAGGAGATCATGTGGTGCCAGCTGTTCTCCGAGCCCGAAGCGGGATCGGATCTCGCGTCGCTGCGGATGCGGGCGGTCCGTGACGGCGACGGCTGGCGCCTGACGGGCCAGAAGGTCTGGACGTCGATGGCGCACACCGCCGACTGGGGGATCTGCCTCGCCCGGACGTCGCCTGACAAGCCGAACCACGACGGCATCACGTGCTTCTTCGTCGACATGGCCAGCGACGGCATCGACGTGCGGCCGCTGCGCGAGATCAACGGCGATGCCTGGTTCAACGAGGTCTTCTTCGACGACGTCTTCGTGCCGGACGACTGCATCATCGGCGCCGTGGACGACGGCTGGCGGGCGGGGCGAACGACGCTGGCGAACGAGCGCGTGTCGATGGGCTCGGGCGCGTCGATCGGGGCCGGCGTGTCGGCGCTGGTGGATCTGCTCGACGACGGGAGTTCGGCGCACGATGTCGAGCTGGTGGGTGGGTTGCTGGCGCGAGACGCCGCACTCGGCGCGCTGCGGGCGCGCATGACGATCCGCTCACTCGCCGGTGCGGACGCCGGCCCGGAGGCCAGCATCGTGAAGTTGCTCGGCGTCATCCACGACCAGGACGTGCAGGAGACCGGCGTCGAACTCCTCGGCGCGAGCGCGGCGGCAGCATCGGGCATCGCCGCGGGCTGGGTGAGCAGCTTCCTGTGGAATCGAAGCCTCACCATCGCCGGCGGAACGAGTGAGGTGCAGCGCAACGTCATCGGTGAACGCCTGCTCGGTCTGCCCCGCGACCCCTGAGCCCTGCGGCCGCGGGTGCCCGCTACTCTCGCCGCATGCGCTCCCCCTTGTCCCGTGTGCTCCTCGCGATCCTCGCCGTGTTCGCCCTCGTCGCGTCCGGCTGCGGCGATGACGCCTCGCCCGCTTCCACCGCCACCGGCGACGACGCGGTCAGCGACGACAGCGGTGACGACGGGAACGATGACGACGGCAGCGCCGATGACGGTGGTGGCGACGGGGGCCGCGAGACCGACGGCAGCGATGTGGTCGACGGCAGCGCCGATGACGACATGGGCAGCGCCGATGACGACGACATGGGCAGCGACGGCGACGACGGTGACATGGGTGACGGCACCGCGGACGCGGAGGCGTACTGCGCGCTCGCGGTCCAGGCCGACGAGGCGGGCGACGGGTTCAACCCGGCCACCATGTCGGTCGCCGAGGTCGAGGATCACTGGCGCACACAGCTCGCACTGATCGAGCAGGCCCGCGACGTGGTTCCCGCGCAGATCCGCGACGACTTCGCGCTGCTCGGCCGCGCGATCGGCGAGCTCGTCGACCTGCTCGAGGCCAACGGCTGGAACTACTTCGCGGTCATCGACGAGGTGGACGCGCTCTTCGAGTCCGCGGGCCTCGCGGCGGCGATCGAACGACTCGATGCCTTCGATGCGGACATCTGCGGAATCGAGTCGGACGATGGCGGCGATGGCGGCGACGACGGTGCCCCGAACGGCGACGACGAGCAGGCCGGGTTCAGCGATTCGCCGTACTGCCAGCTCGCGTTCGCGTTCTCGGAGGACTCGCGCAGCATCCCGATCGGTGAAGGTCCGGACGCGATCCAGGCCTTCTACGACGATGTGCTCGATGCGCTCGTCGGCCTGTGGGAGCTCGCGCCCGACGAGCTCAAGGCGCACATCGACACGATCGGTGAAGGGATCTCGACCATCTACGTGCTGCTCGAACAGTACGGATTCGACCTGGACGCGGCGGACGAAGATCTCGCCGAGCTCACCTCGGATCCGGAGTTCAACGAGCCGATGAACGCGGCGACCGAGGTGCTCGAGAACTACGACGAGACGGTCTGCGGCATCGTTTGAGCGGCTCGCTCAGGGCTGCGCGGCGATGACGTCCGCGCCAAAGCGCTCGAGCGTTTCGATCGCGTGGTCGAGCGAGTCCCCCGGCGCGTTCACGCCGCTCCAGGTGACGCCGAGGCGGGCGAGTTCGTCGAGCGCGTCGAGATGGGCGACGGCGTCGAAGTCGTGGTCGGCGGGCGACCCGCCGGCCGGTGTGCCGAAGCTGACATCGATGTCGGAGCGGTCACGGCCGGCCTCGTCGACGTGTTGCCAGAGTTCATCGAGCATCGCGGCGAGATCGTCCACTGTCTCGAGCGGCGGCGTCTTCGCAGTCGTGGCGAGGCTCCGGGGCGCGGGGAACGGCACCCAGCCGTCCGCCTTCCGGGCGACGCGTCGCCGGGAGAGCCGGCTGTTGCCGCCGATCCAGATCGGGACATGGCCGGGTTTCGGGTTGGCGGTCTGGCCGTGGGCGAGGAAACCGGTGCCCTCGTAGGCGAAGTCGTCGGTCGTCCACACGCCGCGCAGCACCTCGAGCGCGTCGTCGAAGATCGCGTTGCGCTCGTCGAAGTCCACCCCCAACGCCTTGTACTCGCCCTTGAGGTAGCCGGTGCCGACGGCCAGCGTGAAGCGGTCGCCCGAGAGCGCGGCGATGGTCGCGACGCTCTTCGCGACGAGGAACGGGTTCCGGTAGGGGAGGACGACGACGTTCGGGATCAGCCGGATCCGCTCCGTGACCGCGGCCACGAAGGCGAGCGCGGCGAAGGGGTCGAGCGCGTCGTGACCGCCGGCCTCCAGCCAGCGGTGGGTGGGGGCCGGGTGGTCGGTGAACCCGATGCCGGAGAAGCCGGCGTCCTCCGCGGCCCGCGCGAAGCGGACGACCGCGTCCTTCGTGAGGAACTCGGGGTTGTACGGATGGGTGACGAGTGGGTACGTCACGCTGAACTTCATCGGTCGACCTCTTCGCGGAATCGGACGTAGCGGCGTTCGGCACCGGCGACATGATCGGGACGGGGCTCCACCCGGTGACTGATCGCGCGCCAGTCTCCCTCGACGTCGAGCCCGGCGGCGATGCGGGCGCCGCGGGCTGCGCCGAGGGCGGCGCCCTCGGGCTGGGCACTGACGTCCACGGGCAGACCGATGACATCGGCGAGCGACTGCATCCACGGGGCCGATCGGGTGCCGCCGCCCGCAGCGACGATCCGGGCCGGCGGCGTGCCCGCCGCTGCCAACTCGGCACCGGCGAGATCGAGGTGATGGCGCACGACCATCGCGGCCGCGTCGTAGGCCGCAGCCATGACCGCGGCAGGTCCGTGGCTGTTGTCGACGTCGCGCAGGTGGGCCCGTCGGGTCGGATCGTGGAACGGGGTCCGTTCGCCGCGGATGTAGGGCAGCCACACCGGCCGCTTCTCGGGGTCGACGGCGAGCACGGTGTTCGGGTCGGGGTCGCCGGTGAGGCGGCGGACGCTGTCGATGAACAACCCGCCGGCATTGCTCGCCCCGCCGATCGCGATCACGCCGGGTACCGAGTAGGGGATCGTCCAGAGTCCGTCGATCTCGATCCACTCGGTCGTGAGCGCCCAGGGGATGAGTGTCGTCCCACAGATGACCATCACGTCGCCGGGTGCGGTGGCCGCGCCGACGTCCTGCTCGGCGAGCGCGTCGATCGTGCCGCAGCCGATCGCGGCGCCGTCTCTCGTGCCGATCGTGGTGCCACCGACGACGAAGTCGGGGAGCTGGTCGTCGGTCAGGCCGATCCGGTCGAGGTGATCGGTGTCCCATCCGGTGCCTGTGAAGAGCGGGGTCATGGTCATCGCGGTGGACGTGTCGATGGTGCCGGCCCCGCACAGGGCGTGGTTCGCCACCGCCTGGGCGGGCCAGAGGGCAGCGACCCCGGGCTGGTCGGCGAGCGCGGCGGCGAACCCGACGCTCTCACCCATGCCGGCCGTGCCGGCGTGGTCGGTTCGGCCCCGGGCATCGCCGTAGAGCAGACCGGGGGTGACCGGGCGGCCGTGGTCGTCCACCCCGCACAGCGACGGCACCATGGCGGACACCATGGCGGCGTCCACGCGGCGGTCGGCCGCGACGGCCTCCCACGCGGCGAGCACGCCGTCCACCCATGCCGCCGTGGCGTCGTGTTCGAACGTGTCGGCATCCGGCGCCCGCAGTTCGTGGGGGATCCGGGTGCGGGCGACGATCGTCCCGTCGGGCGTGGCGGCCACGGCCTTCACCGAGGTCGTGCCGATGTCGATGCCGACGGAGATGGCGGTGTCGGCGTCGTGGCCCACGGATTCCTCCCTTGCTCGGGCGCAAAACTAACGTCTGTGTCATGGCGCGACCGGTAGCCCTCGTGACGGCTCCCCTTCGGGGGCCGGCGCTGGAGGAACTGCGCACGATCGCGGACGTCGTGTTCGACCCGTGGATCGAGTACCGGCCGATCAAGCTGCACGGCCCGGACGACCTCGCGGCGCGGATCGAGGAGCTCGGCGCGTCGATCGTGATCTGCGAGGCGGACTTCTGCATGGGGCCGGTGCTCGACCTGCCGCTGACCGTCATCGGCTCGACCCGCGGCGATCCGACGAACGTCGACGTCGACGCAGCGACGGCCGCCGGCATTCCCGTCGTCCACACGCCGGGTCGCAACGCCGACGCCGTCGCGGAGATGACCGTCGCGCTGCTGATGGCCCTGACCCGCCACATCATTGCGGGGCATCGCGACATGAGCGAGGGCACCGTGCACGGCGAGTCGCTGCCGTATCAGCGCTATCGGGCGTGGCAGGTGGCCGGGCAGACGGCCGGCCTCGTCGGGCTCGGAGCGGTCGGCCGGGCCACGAAGTGGCGTCTCGAAGGACTCGGCATGCAGGTGATCGCAGCCGATCCGTTCGCCGATGACGCGACCCACGAGCTGGACGACCTGTTGGCCGAGGCGGATGTCGTGTCCATGCACGCGGCCGTCACGCCGGACACGTTCGGCATGATGAACGCGCCGAAGTTCGCGCTCATGAAGCGCGGCGCGGTCTACGTCAACTCGGCCCGGGCCGGCCTCCACGACGTGGAGGCGCTGGTCGACGCGCTCGAATCCGGCCGCCTCGCCGGCGCCGCGCTGGACCATGTGGACGGCGAGACGCTCCCCGAGGGGCACCCGCTGCTCGGGCGTCCGAACGTCGTCCTCACACCCCACATCGGCGGGGCGACGTACGACGTCGAGATCCGCCAGACCGAGATGATCGTCGCGGACGTGAAGGCGATCCTGAACGGCGAGACGCCGACCCACTGCAAGAACCCGGAGGTCCTCGCGTGAGCACGAACCCCGACGTCCGCCAGGCGGTGGTCGACACCGCCCTGGAGATGTTCACGACCGGCCTCGTCGTCGGCACGGCCGGCAACGTGTCGGGCCGACTCGCCGACGGGTCCGTGGCCATGACCCCGTCGTCTGTGCCGTACCCGGAGATCACCGTGCCCGGTCTCGCAATCGTGGACCTCGACGGCGAGATCGTCGAGGGATCCGCCCGGCCGTCGAGCGAGAAGGCGATGCATCTGAACTGCTACCGCTCCTTCCCCGAGGTGGGCGGGGTCGTGCACTGCCATCCGGCCCACGCGTCGATGTTCGCGATCGCCCGCCGGGCGATCCCGGCGTGCATCGAGGAGGTCATCGTCTACATCGGCGGCGACATCCCGGTTGCCGAGTACCGCACGACCGGCAGTGACGAACTGGCCGACGAGGTCGTGCGTCATCTCGGCGCGCGGGGCGCGGTGCTGATGGCGAACCACGGCCTGCTCTGCGTCGGGAAGTCCCCCGAGGACGCCCTGCACACGGCGGCCGTCGTCGAACACACGGCGAAGATCGTCGCCGGCGCCGAGGCGTTGGGCGGCGTCGTCCCGTTGCCCGACGAGATCATCGAGAACTTCACCAACATCTACGGCATGATCCGTGGCGCCTGGCAGCCACCGCATCTCGCCGCAGCGTCCTGACCCCGCAAACCGGAGAGAACCATGCCCAACCCCGTCGACATGAACGACCTCGGCCACACGACCTACGAGGTCGACGGTCCCATCGGGATCGTCACCATCGATCGCGCCGACAAGGCGAACGCCGTCAACCAGCAGACCCTCGACGAGATGGACGCGTGCTTCCGCGCCGCCGAGGAAGACATTGACGTGAAGGTCATCGTCCTGCGGGCGGAGGGGAAGCACTTCTCGTCGGGCCACGACATGTCCGGCTCGGACGACGCGATCGGCGACAACGCCGACCCCGAGAAGGCTCGCCAGTCGTCACAGCTCGACTGGGAGGAGCGCGGTCTCCAGGCGATCTTCGAGTGGGAGCGCATCCACTATCTCGGCTACAGCCGCCGCTGGCGGGACATCCCGAAGCCGACCATCGCCGCCGTTCAGGGCGCGTGCATCGCCGGTGGGCTGATGCTGTGCTGGCCGATGGACCTGATCATCGCGGCGGACAACGCCCACTTCTCCGACCCGGTGCTGCGGATGGGGATCGGCGGGGTCGAGTACCACGGTCACACCTGGGAGGTCGGCCCGCGCAAGGCCAAGGAGATGCTGTTCACGGCGCGGCGCTTCCCCGCCGAGGAGGCGGAGAAGCTCGGCATGGTCAACCGGGTCGTCCCGCTCGACGACCTCCTCGACGAGACGATGACCCTCGCCCGCGAGATCGCGGAGATGCATCCGTTCGCCCTCACCCAGGCGAAGCGCATCGTCAACCAGACCCAGGACATCCAGGGCTTCTACAACGCCCTCCAGTCCGGTTTCGACATGCACACGGTCGGCCACGGCAACGCCATGACCATCAACGGCTACCCCGTCCTCGTGAACCTCTCCCAGATGAAAGAACAAAACAGCTGACCCCGACTTCGGGCTTCTTAACCGAGTTGTGGTCGTGAGACGACCACAACTCAACTAAGAAGCCGAGAAGGGGACGCTGGCGTAGCCCGCGACGTTGGACATCTGAACGCGCTCGCAGCGGGATTCGTCGATTTCGTAGGAGGGCCAGCGGCGACGGATCTCGTCGAACGCCACGGCGCACTCCATGCGGGCGAGGGCGGCGCCGAGGCAGGTGTGGATGCCATGGCCGAGCGACAGGGCGAGGCGTTGCTCACGGTCGATGTCGAACCTCGTGGCGGTCGGCCCGAACTCGCGCTCGTCGTGATTCGCCGCTCCGGTCACGATGAAGACGGGCTTGCCGGCCTCGACGGTCACGCCGTGCCACTCGGTCTCGTTGACCGAGAGCCGGCCCTGGTACTGCGACGGCGCCCAGTAACGCAGCACCTCCTCGACGGCTGCCGTCGTTTTGGTCGGATCTGCCTGGAGCTTCGCCCATTCGTCAGGCCAGCGATGGAACAGCACCGCGCCATTGGCCACGGCTTTGGTCACCGTCTCGCTGCCGGCCGCGGCGAGCAACGAGGCGAACCCGGCGATGTCGTTGTCGGTGAGGTTCGCCAGCTCGCCGTCGTCGGTCTCGACCTGCGCCTCGACGAGGGTCGACGTCAGGTCGTCGCCGGGATGGCGTCGCTTGTCCTGGACGAACTCGATGAAGTAGACGGCCTGGTTGATCGCCGCCTCGGCCTGCGCGGGGCTGCCGAGCGCCTGCCCTTCCTCGCGGTGCAACATCGCGTCGGTCTGATGGCGGATCATCTGCCAGTCGGCCTCGGGAACGCCGAGGATCGCGCAGATGATCTCCACCGGGAACGGACCGGAGAAGTCGCCGACGAGGTCGAATTCCCGGCGATCCATCAGTGGGTCCAGATACTTGGTGATGCCGGCGCGGATGAGATCGCCGTAGCGAGCCATGGCCCGCGGGGTGAACGAACGGGAGACGAGCTTGCGGTACCGCGTGTGCTCGGGCGGATCCATCATGATCATGGAGTTGGCCATGCTCATGTCGAAATCCGGGTCGCTGAGCTGCTCGTACGTCAGCCCGTGCGTCGACGTGAAGTTCTCCGTGTCGCGGTGCACGGCGACGCAGTCGTCGAACCGGCTGAACGCGTAGAAGTCGTAAGTCTCGCTGTGAAAGCACGGCGCGTGCTCCCGGAGCCCGGCGTACATCTCCGTCGGGTCGTCGAAATACTCACGGCTGAACGGATCGAACTCGACGGTCATCGTGATGCCCTCCTCGGATCTGCGTTGGGTTGTGGTCGTCTGACGACCACAACTTGGTTAAGAAGCGTTGGGTGGAGCGGGGGGGAGGGGGCGGATCATGGATTCCTGGGTGAAGCTGGCGGCGAGGGTGCCGTCGATCGTGTGGACGGTGCCGGTGCCGTAGCCGCGGGCGCCGGAGAGGCTGACGCCGTGCTGACCGATCAGGCACCAATCGTCCATGCGGAACGGACGGTGAAACGACAGCGAGTGGCTCGTGACTGCGGTGTGCAGCGTCACGTGGGCATCGGCGACGCTCACCCCGTCGATCGGTCGGAGCAACGTGGCGATCACGTTGAGGTCCGTGGCGTAGGCGGCGAGCGCCTGATGGGTCGTGAGGTCGTCGGGCAGGTCGCGGTCCGAGATGCGTGACCAGAAGGCGAAGTCCGCGTCAGCTGTGCCCCGGTCGGCGAGGTCGACGCCGCCGACCACCCGGTTGTCCCAGGGGATCATCGTCGACTCGTCCGGGGCGGCGTCGTCGGGCGAGCCGACGTCGGGCATCGCGTCGTGATGGTCGTGCGGACTCGCCTCGGAGCTGTCGTGCATCGACAGCTGGGCGACGAAGAACGTCTTGCCGTTCTGCGCGGCGCTGATCCGACGGGTCGCGAACGCCCGGCCGGTCTGCGTCTCCTCGACCTCGAACTCGAGCGCCTCGTCGAGCGAACCCTCGCGGGGGAACAGGCAGGTGACCGAGCGCACCGTCTTCCCGTCGCTTGTCGCCGCGCCGAGCGCGATCGCCTGGGCGAGGAGCTGGCCGCCGAAGATGCGGCGATAGTCCATCTCGATGTTGGGCGCGGTCCAGGTGGCGGGGCCGGTCTGTTCGACGGCGAGGCAGCCGAGGACGGCGTCGAGTTCAACGAGCGCCATCGGTGGCCTCCAGGGTCGGCGGGTCGGGCGGGAGGAGGTCGATGATCTTGCGCATCCACACGTCACCGATGTTCGTTTCCGCGCCGGCTCCCTCAGTGTCGTAGCCACCCTCCATCACCATCGCGGTCAGGACCTGGCGGTGGCCGAGGAAGCCGAGGACGACGTCGATGTCGTTGCCGAGCGTCTCCCGGGAGTACTCGGTGACCCCCTCGGCGACGAGCGCGGCGTGGTACACGTCGGCGAGGTCCGCGAGAACCGAGCGGGCATCGGGGCCGGGTTCGAGCGCAGCGGACAGCGCGTAGCCCACGTCCCACGCCGGCGGCCCGCTGCTCGTCGTGCCGAAGTCGATCACGACGAGTTCGCCGTCCTCGAGAAACAGCATGTTGTCCGTGCGGGCGTCGCCGTGGAGCAGTGTGTACGGCTCGTTGAGGCGGTCGAGCACGGCGGGGAGGTGCTCCTGGGTCCAGTCCATGATCCGGCGATGCGAGTCCTGCAACGCCGGTGTGCGGGCGAAGGTCTCGTCGACCCACAGGTCGTAGCCGGCGCGCAGGAAGGTGAAGTTCTGCGACGCCGTGTCGTAGCTCGTGGCGGGATCGGTCGCGAGGCGCGGGTCACGCCAGAACCTGGCGTGCATGCGGGCCAGCGCCCGCAGGATCGCCTCGATGTCGTCGCGGGGGACTTCCTGATCGAGCGGGGTGACCCGAGCGTCGGGGATGTATTCCATCAGCACGACGTAGCGCCGCTTCGTCGGCCGGATGAGCTTGTTGGCCCGTTTCGCGATGAACCGGGCGATCGGGGCCGGCGTGCGATTGACCCGCTGGGCCGACTTGCGGCGCTTCGCCAGAGCCGGCCCCGGGTCCATCTCGGCGTAGTGGCAGCGGGGAATGCGCAGCGGCATGTCCGTCCCGAGCCCCTGGTAGAACCAGATCTCCCGTTCGTAGGCGCCTTCCCCCTCGGTGACCCCCCGGTGGACCGAGTCGGTGGGGAACTTGGCGACGATCTGGCGGGGCAGCGCCGGGTCGTCGCGGTCCCACTCGAGCGTCACCTTGGTGGTGATGCCGGAGAAGCCGACGCCCGAGCCCGGCGCGCCGGTCGTGAAGCCGGTGACGCGAGCCTCCCCGTCGCCGAGGGTGTCGGTGAGCCACTCGTTCGTGAGGTGCTCGGGGCGTTGGGGGATGAACTCGGCGAGTCCGCGCTTCGCCACGGTCAGCCGCTCTCGATCGGGTGGAACAGGGGCACGAAGAACTCGCCGTTCTCCTCGAACTCGACCTCGACCCGCATGCCGATCCGCACCGCGTCCACCGCGCAGCCGACGATGTTCGTGCCGATCCGGATCGTCGGATCCTCGTCCAGCTCGACGAGGGCGAACGCGTAGGGCGGCTCGAACCCGGGGATCCATTCCTTGTGGTTGATCGTGAAGGTCGCGATCGTGCCGGTCCCGGCGACCGCCTCCGGTGCGAGCTCGCGCGAGTGGCAGTAGGGGCACACGGGCCCCGGTGGGTGGATCCAGCGGCGACAATCACCGCAGCGCTGGATCCGGAGCCGGCCGTCGGCGCCGGCCGTCCAGTAGAACTCCCCCTCGGCGTGGGAGCTGATGAAGCGGGGCGGTGGGCCGTCGCTCATCGGATCTCCTTCGTCAGCAGCAGGCATCCCGATTCGGGGCCGCCGCCGGCTCCGACCGCGGCGACCTCGCAGTCGGCGATCTGGACGTTCGCCGTGCCCCGCAGCTGCATCACGCCTTCGTGGAGGAACCCGAAGCCGTGGAGCCTGCCCCCGGAGAGCTGGCCGCCCCAGGTGTTGAGCGGCAGCTCGCCGTCGGGCGCGATGCGGGCGCCGCCCTCGACGAACGGGCCGCCTTCGCCCTTGCCGCAGAACCCGAGCGCTTCGATCCATGCCATCGCGAGCCACGAGAACCCGTCGTAGAGCTGCGCCGTGTCGACGTCCGCCGCTTTGAGCTCCGTGCGTTCCCACATGGACGCGGCGGAGTCGCGCATCGCCATCGTCGTCAGATCGTCGAACTGGTCCCAGGACGGGCGGCCCCGCAATGCGGTGCCCATCGCGTTGACGTGCACGGCGCCGTTGGGCGCGTCCGGCGCGTAGTCGCGGTGCGAGACGATGACGACCGTGGAACCGTCGCACGGCACGTCGCAGTCGTAGAGCCCGAACGGCTCGCTGATCATGCGGATGCCGAGATAGTCGTCCATCGTCATCGGGTCGGTGTAGATCGCCTGGGGGTTGCTCGCCGCGTTGGTGCGGGCGTTGATCGCGATCGCCCCGAGCTGCTCGCGGGTCGTGCCGTACTCGTGCATGTGGCGTTGGGCGTAGCAGGCGATCCAGTTCGCGGCCGAGGTGACGCCGTAGGGGATGAGGTACTGGAACGTCGGCGGCATGCCGCCACCCATGCCCCCGCCGCCGCCGGCTCGCACCGGCCCGCCGCTGCCCTCGACGACGGTGCGGAAGACGAGCACATGACGGGCCAGGCCCGCGGCTACCGCGAGCACCGCCTTGTGGACGGCGCCGAGCTGACCGCTGGTCTCGAGCGCGCCGTCGCGCCAGTTGAGCGAGAAGCGCAGCGCGTCGTGCAGCTCGGCACCGGAGATGCCGCCGAACGGGCCGCCCGAGCCCGGGTAGGTCGAGATCCCGTCGATGTCGTCGACGGTGAGCCCGGCGTCCTCGATCGCCCGCAGTGACGCCTCGATGGTGAGATCGAGGCCGGAGCGGTACAGGCGCCGTCCGATCTGCGACTGCGCGGCGCCGCTGATGATCGCCTGACGCTCGATCGGCTCGTTCACGACGACGATCCTGTCTCGAAGAGATGGTTGACGACCACGTCGGCGGCGTCGGCGGCGTCGCCCTCCCACGCAACCCGGCCATGATCGAGGATCGCGACGCGATCACACAGCGCGAGCGCGTGCTGCACATGCTGCTCGACGATCAGCAGCGCCGTGCCGCTGGAGCGGATGGACGCAAGGGTCTCGTACACCTCGTCGACGACGATCGGCGCGAGGCCGAGTGAGAGCTCATCGGCGATCAGGAGACGTGGCTTCTCGACGAGAACCCGAGCGAGTGACAGCATCCGCTGCTCGCCGCCGGAGAGGGTGCCGGCGATCTGGCGGCGTCGCTCACCCAACCGCGGGAACAGGCCGTACGCCTCCGTCAACGCGTCGGACACCCGTGACTTGCCGAGGGCCTGGCGAAACGAGAGGACGAGGTTCTCCTCGACGGTGAACGTCGCGAACACGGAGCGGCCCTCCGGTGCGTGGGCGATGCCGGTGCGTGCGAACTCGTACGTGCGGCGTGAGGTCATGTCCTCGCCGTCGACGAGGACGGCGCCGCTCGCCGCCGGGACGAGCCCGCTCGCGACACGGGCAACCGTCGTTTTCCCCGCACCGTTCGCGCCGAGCAGTGCGACCGCGCCGCCGGGCATGATCGTGAGCGAGACCCCGAAGAGGGCCCGGAACGGTCCGTACTCGGCACTCACGTCGCGCAGCTCGAGGAGCGGAGTGTCAGCCATCGGACACCTCCATGGTGCCGAGATAGGCGTGGCGAACGGCCGGATGCGCGAGCGTCTCGCGTGTCTCTCCCTGCGCGATCAGGGAACCGAAGTCGAGGACGTACAACCGCTCGGTGAACGTCGACACCAGCTCGACGTCGTGCTCGACGAGGAGGATGGCGAACTCCTTCTCCGCCTGGATGCTGCGCAGAGTCGCCGCGAGGGTTTCCGTCTCGTCGGGATCGAGTCCCGACGACGGCTCGTCGAGCAGCAGGAGGCTCGGCTCGGTCATCAACGCCCGTCCGACCTCGACGAGGCGTCCCTGCCCGAGGCTGAGGGCTTCGATCGGTTCGGTGGCGAGATCGAGCAGTCCGAGCATGTCGAGCACGCTGTCGCAGCGGTCGATCTCGATTGCGGTGGGCCGACCGCGACCGATCAGGTCCTTCCAGAACGAACCGGTCCCGTTGTGGATTCGTTCGGCGATGAGCAGGTGTTCGCGAACGGTCGTGTCCGTGAAGAGCTCGATTCGTTGGAATGTCCGGCCGATGCCGGCTCGTGCCCGCTTGTGCACCGGGAAGGTGGAGATGTCCCGACCGAGGAACCGCACGTCCCCGTCATCCGGGGTGAGGATGCCGAGCAGGCAGTTGAAGAAGGTCGTCTTGCCCGCGCCGTTCGGCCCGATGAGCCCCACGCGCTCGCCCTCGTGGACATCGAGGTTCACGCCGCTGAGTGCCTGGATGCCGGAGAAGGACTTGGTGATGTTCCTGGCCTCCAAGACGGTGCTCATGTCGTCGCCTCCGCGTCCGGTGACGCCGCGTCGAGCGCGTCGCGGGCGAAGTAGCGCTCGTTGCGTTTGCGGGTCGCCCGTCGCTTGCCGAACTCGACCATGCCCTCGGGGTGGCGGGCGAACTGGATGGCGGTGAGTCCGAAGAGGACGAACCGCCACTTCGCCGAGATGGGGAAGATGCCGGGAACCCGTTCCTCGGACCGCAGGATCCATGCGAGGAACGAACCCTCCAGGACCAGTGGTCCGAACAGGGCGAACGCCGCGCCGGCTTGGCCCGCACCCTCGACCGTGCGAGCGCTGAGCGACACGACGAGCACCAGCCAGAACATCGCCGCGAACGGGGTGAAGTTCGTTGCGTAGTTGACGTTCTCCTGGTGAATCGACAGCATCGCGCCGCCGAGGCCGGCGATGAAGGCGGACACGGCAAAGGCGATGATCCGCGCCCGGGCCGGCGAGATGCCGATCGATTCCGCCGCCACCTCGCTTCCCCGGAGCGCCCGGAGCGAGCGACCGATGGTGCCTTCGCGAAGCTGGATCACGGCGACCGAGACGATGGCGAAGACGACCAGCGCGAGCGCGAGGAACGATCGCTCGGACGCCCCGAAGTCCAAGGGGCCCAGCACCGGTCGGGGCACCTCCGTGCCGCTGAGCAGTGCCGTGCCGCCACCGCCGACCCAGGAGAACTGCACCATCACCGCGTCGAAGAAGAAGGCGAACGCCAACGTCGCGATCGCGAGCCAGACGCCACCGAGGCGCAGAACGGGGAGGGAGAGCAGCGCCCCGACGAGGGCGGCGACGAAGGCGCCGATGACCGCGGCGAGCAGCACCGACATCTCGTAGCGGTCGGCCATCTGGAAGACGGTGAAGCCGCCGATCGCCGCGAAGGCGCCCTGACACAGCGAGATCTGGCCGGCGAGACCGGTGATCACGGTGATGGAGAGGTAGATCGTCGCGAGGATCACCGCCTGGGTGATCAGGAACAGCCAGCGGATGTCGGCTTGCGTGAACGCGAGGAAGCCGACGAGCGCGAAGAAGAACACGCCGAAGAGGCGGGTCTGCAGCGTCAGGAGCGGATGTCGAGTGCTGGAGGCGAGCGCCGGCGGCGGCGGATCGACCCCGGAGAGCGGGTCGGTGGCATCGATCGATCGCCGGATCGCCGGCCAGAAGACGAGGATTCCGAACAGGACCAGGAACGGGAGAGCCGGCGTCAGGTTGTCCTTGAACGGCTCGAGCCACGTGTAGTCGTCGGCCCACCGAGGGAGGTACGTGTTGCTGACGGCGATGAGCCATCCGAGTCCGAGACCGCCGGCGAGCGCGCGGGGGAGACTCACGAGGCGCCCGATGGCCGCGGCGGCCATCGCGACGATGACCAGGGTCAGGAAGTCCGTGTTGACGAGAGTCGGGAGTCGAGGAGCGATCAGGACACCGGCCATCCCGGCGAACGTGCTGGAGACGGCCCAGGCGAACGCCGAGACGCGGTCCGCCGGGATGCCGGCGAGCTCGGTGAGGCGGGGACTCTCCACGACGCCTCGCATCGCGAGACCGATCGCGGTGAACCGGAAGAGCGCACCCAACGCCAGCATGCCGACGAGCGCGACCGCCATCTGGGCGAGCTCGTCGCGGCTGAAGGGGTAAACACCGATCGGGTCGTAGAACACCGACGATCCGTCCGGCACGATGCCGGTCGGGGACCGTCCGGCCACCGGCTTGTAGCTCGCCAGCAGCTCGAAGAGTGCCGGCAGCGCGACGCTCAGCCCGATCGCGATAACGAGCTTCGACACGGCGGACGCCGTCCGCAGGTTGCGGAAGATCAGCCGCTCCAGCACGAGCCCGATCGCCGGTGCCAGCACGAACACCGACAGGATGAGCGCGGGGACGATGCTCCAGTTCCAGTCCTGGCGAGCCTTGAAGAACATCGCGGCCGAGATGTAGGCCTGCGCACCGAATGCGAGGTTGAAGACGCCCGATGTCTTGTACGTCAGGACGAAGCCCAACCCGATCAACGCGTAGACCGTGCCGGGTGGCGTTCCCTGCAACAGGGCGCGGATGAAGTCTTCGCCGATGAACGCGAACGTCACGTCAGATGTCCCTGCGGCTCCGGTCGGTCAGTCAGTCGAACGTCGTCTCGACCGGCTCCTGCCAGCTGAGGTCGTCCTGGGGCCAGCACAACCACGGTTGGTCGGACACGGTGACGAACGCTCCGTCCTGCATCTGGACGAGCGTCGTGCACTCCTGCACGGCACCGTTCGTGAGGCGGTCGTCGTTCGTCGGTGCGACGTGCTGCCGGCTCCAGTCGAGCGGCAGCGTGAGTCCGCCGTAGGTGTGCGCCGTGAACTCGGTGTTGATGGTGTCGACCAGCGAGGCCCGGTCGAACTCCGGGCCGGTCGCGATGAGGCCGTCGACGAAGAGCATGGCGTTCATCCAGCCGATCATCGTCTGCTCCGCGGTCTGGCCGCCGTGGGCATCGACCCACTCGTTGTAGAGCTGGATCTGCGGGTGGTCGGTGAACTCGAAGGGCGTGAACTGGGCGGAGACGAAGTCGCCGTCGAACAGGTCGCCTGCTTCGGCGACGAACGCCGCGTCGTAGGTGTTCGGGTGCTGCAGGGTGATCTGGTCCCGCGCCCCTTGGCGCACCAACTCCTCCGCGATCTTCTTCATCGCGTTGAGGTCGAGGCACGAGGCCACGAAGTCGACGCCGAGCTCGATCCACTCCGTGACCTGTGGCGCGATGCCGTTCGGCAGGCCGAAGTCGAGGTCGTCGTAGACCCGGGCGGTACCGATCCCGAGGTCGTCACCGTAGAAGTCGATCGCGGCACCGACGGTGCGCGAGCACGTCTGGGACTCCGGCGAGATCTTGTAGCCCAGCGCGACGGCGGTCGTCGCTCCCTTCAAGCTCATCTGGTACGGCACGGCCCGCCCCGTGCAGTCGCCGCACAGCACCCCGAGGTGGGGGAAGAGATTGAAGCGCTCGTTGTTCTTCGGTGCCTGGATCCCCCAGTTGAACGTCGGCACGCCGGCGTCGTCGAGATCGCCGAACCCCGTCGGGTTGAGCGTCGCGGCGAACGTCACGAAGGTGTCCTCGTCGGCGATGATCTCGAGCGCCTTCGCCTGGTTCTGCACGAGTTCGTCGTCGAAGACGTCGCCGATCACCAGCTGGCGACCGAACACGCCTCCCAGCGAGTTCTGGTAGTCGAAGTACGCCTGGATGCCGGTCTGGTAGCAGTCGAGGATGCAGGTGCCCAGGATGTTGCCCTCCTTGAGACTGAGGATCGCCACCGCGATCTCCTCGTCGCTCACGCCGGGCACGCCGTCGAGGGGGACGAACGTGTCGCGGTCGGGCTCCGACGGGGTGTCGTCCGTGCCGTCGGCATCGCTCGAGCCGTCGGTGCCGTCGTCGGTTCCGTCATCGCCGCCGTCGTCGGTGCCGGGGTCGTCGCCGTCGTCGCCGCCGTCATCGGGGGCCGCGGTCGTGGTGGTCGTGGTCGTGTCGCTCGTTTCGGAATCACCGCTGTTGCCACAGGCTGCGGCGAGCAGGCCGAAAGCGAGTAGGACGGCCATGAAGCCCTGCGTACGTCGGTGCATCGTTCCCCCAAGGATGACGTTGGCGTCGGATGCGGTGGCACACCTGACGCCGGTGTTAGAAAGCGACGTTAGCGCGGGGCGCGAGACTGCTCCAGACGCCGAACGGAGGTTGTGTGGATCTGTCCATCGGACCGGAGGGTGATGCGTTTCGATCCGTCATCCGCGGCTGGCTCGCGGACAACCTCCCGGCCGACCTGAACGAGGACGACGGCGACGCCGACGCCCTGTTCGAGCGGCGCCGGGACTGGAACGCGACCCTGTTCGAGTCCGGCTGGGCCGCGATCGACTGGCCCACGGAATACGGCGGTCGCGGTGCCTCGGTGCTCGAGCAGCTCATCTACATCGAAGAGATGGCCCGCGCCGGCGCCCCGGGTCCGGTGAACGCGATCGGCGTTGCCAACATCGCACCGGCGATCATGACCATCGGCACGCAGGAGCAGAAGGAGCGCTTCCTCAAGCCGATGCTGCGGGGCGAGGAGATCTGGAGCCAGGGCATGTCGGAGCCCGACGCCGGCTCGGACCTCGCCGCCCTGTCGTGTCGTGCCGTGCGCGACGGTGACCGCTTCATCGTCAACGGGCAGAAGACGTGGAACTCGCTCGGTCATCGCGCCGACTGGTGCCAGCTCTACGTGCGCACCGACCCGGCCGCGCCGAAGCACGAGGGGATGACGTGCCTGCTCGTCGACATGCGCTCGGCCGGTGTGGACGCGCGGCCGATCCGAACCATGGGCGGGTCACTCGACTTCGCGGACGTGTTCTTCACCGATGTCGAGGTGCCGGTGGAGGCCGTGCTCGGCGAGGTCGGCTCGGGCTGGCATGTCGCCACGCGCACGCTCGGCTTCGAACGGGCAGGTGTCGCGAAGCTCGCGCTGATGCTCCAGGAGAACGTGGACCGACTCCTGGCCGACGCCGGTGCCGACCGGCGCGAGGACCCGATCGTGCGCCAACTCCTCGCCGCCCGCCACACCGATGCGGTGCTGCTCCGGCTCCTGTCCCAGCGCACGATCTCGGCCGTCATGAACGGCCGCACGCCGGGCGCCGAGGCGAGCGTGGTGAAGCTGGCGTGGTCGCAGATGGAACAGCGGGTCGCGGAGAGCGCCATGGACGTGCTCGGGCTCGACGCCTTGTCCGGTGCGTGGGGAGAGCGCCTCGCGGGCAGTCGGTCGTTGACGATCGCCGGGGGCACCACCGAGGTGAACAAGAACATCGTGGGGGAGCGGGTGCTCGGTTTGCCCCGGGAGCCCAAGGTGTGATTCCCCGTCACCCCGACGACATCTCGGCATCGTGGCTGACCGAGGCACTCCAGGCGGCGGCCCCCGGCGTCGCGGTCGACGACGTGGCGGTCGAGCGGGTCGTGGACGCAACGAACGTCAACGCCACGATCGCCGTCCGCCACGACGCCCCGGACCGACTCCCGAACCGCCTGTTCGTCAAGCTGCCACCGCTCGATCCGCAGCGACGGCAGCGACTGGACTGGGCGTCGATGGGCGCCCGCGAGGTGCGCTTCTATCGCGAGATGGCGACGGACATCGGCCTGCAGGCGCCGGCCGCGTTCGTGGCCGAGGTCGACGACGCGTCGGGCGAGTTCGTGCTCGTCCTCGAACACCTCGGCGAGGCCGGCACCCGCCTTCCGGATCTCGTCGGTGGACTCGACCCGGCGCTGCTCGCCGACGCGGTGCGAGACCTCGCCGAGCTCCACGCGCGGTTCGAGGACCCGTCCGCACGGGCTCGATCCGCGGCCTGGCTGGCCCCGTCCGGCCGGACGAGCGACTACGGGGCGCGCCTCCTGCGCGAGGGCATCGACAGTGGCGCTCGGCTCGGTGCGGCGTTCGTCGCCGTGGCCGAGCGCTACATCGCCGACCGGGACCTGCTCCAGGACGCGTGGGAGCTCGGGCCCGCGACCGTCCTGCACGGTGACGCCCACATCGGCAACGTCTTCGTGGACGAGCGGGTCGACCCGGCGCGGCTCGGGTTCTACGACTTCGGGTTGATGACGATCGGCTCCCCGATGCGGGACGTGTCCTACCTGATCGCCATGACGCTGTCGCCGGCGGATCGACGGTCGACGGAGCGGGCGCTCATCGACGAGTACCTGGACGCGCGGACTGCGCTCGGTGCCGCGCCGATCGATCCGGACGACGCGTGGTTCTGGCACCGGCTCCAGGCCGCCTACACGGTGGTCGCCTCGTGTCAGTCGATCGTCGCGAGGCCGACCGACAGCCCGGGCCGGCGTGCGTTCTCGGCGGCGTTCGTCGATCGGGCGGAGCAGGCGGTGGACGACCTCGACACGGTCGACGCCATCGAGCGGTTCGCCGCCGGCTGATCAGCCGATCGCCGCGTCGAGCGTGCGGCCCGCGAGCTCGACCATCTCCGGGTTGTGGCCGTTGCTCACGAGGTTCACCGTGACGCCGTCGATGCCCGCGTCGATCATCTCGCGGACCTGCTCGGCGACCTCGTCGGGGCCGCCGTAGGTGAGCATGCCGAGCATCATGTCCACGACGCTCTCCGGCCAGCCCTTGAACTCGGCGAAGGCCTTGAGGTCGGCCACGCACTGGTCGTGCGTCTCGCCGATCGCCATCATCACGAGCTTGGTGACCTTGATCTCGGACCGGTCGCGCCCGAGACGTTCGCAATGGGCGTCGAGCGCCTCGAGCTTGCGGGGGATCTCCTCGGTCGAGCACGTGAGGTTCGACTCGTCGGCGTACTGGGCGACCATCCGCAGCGTCTTCTTCTCACCACTGCCACCGATCATGACCGGAATCTTCGACAGCGGCTGGGGCTCGTTGATCGCGTCGCTCACCGTGTAGTGCTTCCCGTCGAGTGACGGCCGCTCGCCCCGCAGCATGGGAAGGATGATGTTCAACGCCTCCTCGAGCTTCTCGAAGCGTTCGGAGAAGGTGTTGAACGGGATGCCGAACGAGTCGTGTTCGAGCTCGAACCAGCCCGAGCCGATCCCGAGCGTGGCTCTGCCGTGCGAGACGTGGTCGAGCGCGGTGATCGTCTTCGCGAGCACCGCCGGGTTGCGGTAGGTGTTGCCGGTGACGAGGGCCGAGAGCCGCACCCGTTCGGTGTGCTGGGCCAGCGCCGCGAGCAGCGTGTAGCACTCGAACATGGTGTCGTCCGGATTGCCGATCCCGGGCAATTGGTAAAAGTGATCCATCACGAAGACGCGGTCGAAGCCGGAGGCCTCCGCGGCCTTCGCCTGGGCGACGACGGTGTCGAAGATGCCCGACGGCGCGACGCCCGGGTAGTCGAAGTTCGGAATCTGGTAGCCGAGGCGGGTCATGGTGCTCCGTTCGCTGACGTTGTGACACTCTAAGCAGAAAGTGTCAGCTTGTCTACCGTGGCGACATCGGTACACTCGGTGTCATGGCCGGGCCACAGGACGACGAGAAGCGCAACCTGATCCTCGACGCTGCGCTCGGGAAGTTCGCCGCCTACGGGTTCGCTCGCACGTCCATGGCGGACATCGCCGAAGCGGCCGAGATGTCCCGGCCGGCGCTGTATCAGCACTTCGCCAACAAGGAGGACATCTTCCGGGCGATGCTCGGCCGGATCCTCGAGTCCGCGGCGGACAAAGCGATCGCCGCACTGCAGTCGGAGAGCGACTTGGAGGCGCAGTTGGACGGGTTCCTCCAGCGCTGGACCGGTGACCTGACCGAGCAGTTGCGAGCCACCGAACACGGCGGCGACCTGGTGGAGGCCAAGGCCGGGTACGCGAAACCGGTGTCGGACGCGGTCAACGGACGCATCCGCAAGGCGCTCCACAAGCATCTGTCGTCCGCCGGCGCCGACGACCCCGGCGCCGCCGTCGACCTGTTGCTGCTCGCGCCGATCGGCTTCAAGTACGACGATCCGACGACCACCCGATTCCGCAAGCGCCTGCAGTCGCTCGCCGTGTCGGTTGCCGCCTCGGTCGCCTGATCGCCGCCTCGGCGGATCAACCGGTCCGGCCGAACAGGCCACGATCGAGGACGCGGGCGGCGGCGTGGAGCGTGCTCTCCGATGCGGCCGCGCCGCGACGAAACGCGGTCGCCGGAACGACATCGAGGAGCGCGAACGCGATGTAGATGTCCGCGTCCGTGTCGCCGAAGGAGCGTCGTCCGAGAGCCCGGGCCAGGGCCGCAGCACCGGCGCCCCGGGCCTCGATCGCGCCGCGTACCCCGGCGGCGTAGGCCTCCGGGAGATTGGAGAGGATCCCGCCGGCTCGGCTGTACATCTCGAAGTAGCGGTCCATCCACTGGTGGGGATGCGCGGTCGGGAGTTCGTCCACGAGGTCGACGACCTCGGCGATGGCCGCAAGGAGGTGCTCCGCGTAGATCGCCTCCTTGTCCGCGAAGTAGCGGTAGAAGCTCCCGTGCGACACGCCGGCTTCGCGGGCGATGTCGTCGACGCGCACGGCGTCGTAGCCGAGGGTGGCGAACGCGATGGTGGCGGCCGTCAGGAGTCGGGCCCGCGTCTGGAGGCCCCGGCGGGGTGGGAGTTCCGGGGTCTGCGTGGTGAGCGGCGGCGGTCGCTTCGGGATGCGGGATCGCTTCCGTGCGCCCACGTTGATGCCCTCGAGCGGGCCGAAGAACGAGCGGTGCACGGCGTCGGCGAGGGCGTCGGTCAGCCGCTCGGGGGAGACGCCGCCCATCCGCTGACGGAACGTGCACGCGCCGAACGCGACCGAGTTCACCACGGCCGCGACCGCGGGCACGTCGACCCCCGCCGCGGGCGTCCCCACGATCGCGTCGGCCAGTGTCGAGCGATAGCGATCGCTGAGGGTCGCGGCCCCGCGGACCATGCGGTCGTCGGTGCGAACGGAGGCCGAGAAGCTGTCGGTCACCGCGCGATAGCGGTCGTACGTGGCCGCGAGGCCGGTCAGCCAGACGACGAGTGCGTCGCGACCCTCCCGCCCCGCATCGACGGGCCCGAGGTCGTCGACGAGGGCGGCGAGTTCGGTGCCCAGACGGGCGGCGAGACGGCGATGAAGGTCCTCCTTGCCCGAGAAGTACTGGTAGAAGGTCGGCCGACTACAGCCGGCCTTGTCGGTGATCGCTTCGACACTCGTGCGGGCGTAGCCCTCGGACGCGAACACCTCGGCGGCTGCGGTCAGGATGCGCTGCTGCGTCGCCCGGCCCGCGTCGCCGACCACAGGATTGGCGCCGAAGGGCGCCCGTCGCGACGAGTTGATCTCCTCCATCCGTTACAGGATGGCCCCTGACTCCTTCAGCGCGCCGATCTCGTCCCAATCGATGCCCAGTTCGTTGAGTACCAACTCGGTGTGTTCGCCGAGTTCCGGCGCCCGCTCCACCTCGATCGGTTGCTCGTCGAACTGGGCCGGGCTCGCGACGAGCTGGACCTCGTCGCCCGAGCCGTGGGTCATCGACGGGAGGTATCCGTTGGCGATCACCTGGGGGTCGGAGTACAGCTCGTCGAGCGTCTGGAACGGAGTCCAGACACCGTCGAAGGTCTCGAGCCGTTCCTTCCACTCGTCCAGCGTCCGCTCGGCGAAGGCCTCGTCGAGGATGTCGATGCACTCGGGGCCGTTCTGGGCTCGCGCCGAGGAGTGGTTGAACCGCTCGTCGTCCACGAGGACAGGACGCTCGAGCCGGGCCGCGAAATCGTCCCAGTGCTTGTCGCTCTGCAACAGGATGAGGCTGATGAAGCGGTCGTCCTTGGTGCGGTACACACCGACGCCCGGGTTGGGCGACATGCGGCGGTCGCCCCGGGGCAGCGAACTCATGCCGAACAGCTTCGACGCGACGACGAGTGGCGAGATCTGCCACATCGCCGTGGCGAGCAGGGAGACGTCGACGACGCTTCCCTCGCCGGTGCGTTCGCGCTTCACGAGTGCCGCCGCGATCGCGCCGGCCACCGACAGGCCGCCGATCACGTCGCCGAACGCGGGCGACGACTGGTTGGCCGGCCAGCCGTCCTCGCCGGGCGGGAAGACGGCCCCCATGCCACCGCGGGCCCAGAACGAGGCGCCGTCGTAGCCGCCCTTCGGCGCGTCCGGCCCCAGGGGACCCTGCCCCGAACCCCGGGCGATGATGATGTTCGCGTTCCGTGCCCGGATGTCGTCGGTGTCGACGCCGAGCTTCTCGCGGACGTCGGGCAGATAGTTCGTCAGGAACACGTCGGCGGTCTCGATCAGCTTCAGGAAGACCTCGCGCCCGTCGTCGTTCGTCAGGTTGATGGCGAGGCTCCGCTTCGAGCGGTTCGGCTGCTCGATCATGAAGTTCACCCCGCCGGGACCACCGGGAACGAGTCCGCTGGTGATCAGCCCCCGCTGGGGGTCACCTCCGTTCGGCGGCTCGACCTTCAACACGTCCGCACCCCAGTCCGCCAGGACCGACCCCGCCGACGGTACGAACATCCAGCTCGCCAGTTCGACGACCCGAATCCCCTCGAGTGGCTTCGTCATCGCACGTCTCCCTCCGAGACCCCCCTCCGAGGGAGGAATCTCTGGTCATGAAAGGGTCACGAAAACGCCGGGATTTGCGACCCTTTCGTGACCATAGATTCCTCGTGTTGGGCAGGTTCCTCGTGTTGGGCAGGTTCCTCGTGTTGGGCAGGTTGCTCGTGTTGGGCAGGTTCCTCGTGTTGGGCAGATTGCTCGGCTAGGCGGGCCAGCCGACGGTTTTGGTCTCGGTGAAGATCTCGAGGCCCTCGATGCCGCACTGGCGGCCGATGCCGGATCCCTTGTAGCCGCCGAACGGGGCGTCCGCGCCGTACCAGACGCCGCCGTTGATGCCGAGCGTGCCGGTGCGGATGCGCGCCGCGACGCGCTTGGCCCGCTCGAGGTCCGCGCTGAAGATGTTGCCGGACAGCCCGAACGGCGAGTCGTTGGCGATCCGGATCGCGTCCTCTTCGTCGTCATAGGCGATGAGACAGATCACGGGCCCGAAGATCTCCTCCTGGGCGATCGTCATCGAGTTGTCGACGTCCACGAAGAGCGTCGGCTCGACGTAGTACCCCTTCTCGAGATGGGCCGGGACACCGCCACCGATGGCGACGCGGGCGCCCTCGTCGATGCCCTTCTGGATGTAGCCGAGCACCCGGTCGTGCTGCTTCTTCGACACCTGGGGGCCCTGCAGGTTGTTGGCATCGGTCGGGTCGCCGTAGTTCCAGTTGGCGAAGCTCTCCGTTGCCGCCGCGACCGCCTCGTCGTAGCGATCGCGGGGCACGAGCAGTCGGGTCGGGATGGCGCAGCCCTGGCCGCCGTGCATGCACGAGGTGACCGCGCTCGCGAGCGCCTGGGAGAGGTCGACGTCGTCGAGATAGATGTTGGCGGACTTGCCGCCGAGCTCGAGGAACACCGGCTTCAGCGTGGCCGCCGCCGCCTCCATGATCCGCTTGCCGGTCGCGCTCGACCCGGTGAACGCGACTAGGTCGACGTCCGGCGACGTCGTGAGCACCTCGCCGGTGAGGTGGTCCTCACTCGACACGATGTTGACGACGCCCGCGGGAATGTCGGTCTTCTCGGCGATCAGGCGTCCGAGCCGTGCGGACGTGGCGGACGTGTCGGGCGCGGGCTTGATCACGCAGGTGTTTCCCATCGCGAGGACCGGACCCAGCTTGTTGAGGGTGATCTCCATCGGGAAGTTCCACGGCACGATCACGCCCACCACACCGATCGGCTCCTTCCAGACCTCGCGCTCGGTCTGGTAGCCGACGCCCATCGCGTCCGCCCCGCCGATCGAGCGCTTCCACTCGAACGTGTCGATCATCTCGGCCGGCCAGCGCAGGGCTTCGCGCAGCGGTGCGTCGAGTTGGGGGCCGTAGGTGATGAGGAGCGGGCACCCGACCTCGGCGACGAGGTCCTGGCGGAACTCCTCCTGCTCGCTCTCGATCGCCTCCTGGAGCTGCAGTAGGCACGCCTTGCGGAACGCGTGGTTCGTCGACCAGTCGGTGGTGTCGAAGGCGCGACGAGCCGCGGCGACGGCCCGCTCCATGTCGGCCTTGCTGCCGTCGGCGACCTGGCCGATCACTTCCTCCGTCGCCGGGTTGATGTTGTCGAACAACGCGCCGTTCTCGGCATCGACGAGTTCGCCGTCGATCAGCAGCTTCTGGTCCATCACGTCTCCCAGATCAGTTCGAGGTTGTCGACGCTGCGCAACCCCATCGTGTACTCGGGCACCGTGCCCGGCTTGAGTTCATACGAGGGCACCCGCTTGTGCCATTCCTCGAGACACACCCGCAGCTCCATGCGGGCGAGGTGCGACCCGAGACAGCGGTGCACGCCGCCGCCGAAGGCGATGTGCTTGTTGATCTCGCGGTCGAAGTCGACCGAGTCGGCGTCGGCCCAGAAGCGCTCGTCGGTGTTCGCTGAGCCGATGTTGACCGACACCGTCTCGCCCGCCTTGATCGGGCAGCCGGACAGCTCGGTGTCCTGCGTCGCGACGCGGACAACCCCGGCGACCGGCGACTCCCACCGCAAGAGCTCCTCGACCGCGGCCGGGATGTCGTCGGGACGGTCCACGAGGCGCTGCCGCTGGTTCGGGTGCTGGGCGAGGTACGCGAGCATGCAGTCGAGCGAGGCGGTGACGGTGTCGAGCCCGGCGAGGAAGAAGAGGTAGCCGATGTCCTGCACGTCCTCCTCGGTGAGCCGATGGCCGTCCACCTCCGCGTCGAGGAACTGTGAGATGAAGTCGTCGGTGCGCGCCTGCTTCTTCTCCTCGATCGCCTCGGCGAGAACGGCGTAGATCCGTCGCCCCGTCTCGTTGCGATACGCGGTCGCCTCGGCCGGTGACTCGACCGGCGGGCGGATGATGCCGTCCTTCAACTCGATGAACTCGGGCGTGCGTCCGACATCGAGGCCGAACATCGTGAGGAAGACCTGGCTCGGGAGCGGCTCGGCGATCGCGTGATGGAAGTTGGCCTCACCGGCGTCGATCACCCGGTCGATGAGGGTGTTCACCAGCGACCGCGTCGAACCCTCGAGCTCCGCGACCCGGCGGGGCGCGAAGAGGGGGTCGAGCAGCTTGCGGTACTTCGAATGTTCCGGGGGGTCGATCTCGAGCGGGATCAGCGGACGGATCTGACCGATCTCCGCGGCGCCGAGCGACGAGAAGACGTCGGGATTCTGCAGGACGGTCATGACGTCGTCCTGGAGCGCGACGGTGGTGCCGGTCATCATCTCGTGCTCGATCGCCATCACGGGCATCGTGTCGCGCAGGATCCTGTAGACGGCTTGGATGCTGTCGTCGCCGGCCGCACCGGCCTCGGGGATCTCGTTCTCGTCTGGCACAGTGTTCTCGTCGGGCACAGTCAATCCTCGATGATGGTGATGGCGTCTTCCGGACAGTTGCCGGCGCCCTTGCGCGCCGGTTCGTGGAGCTCCACCGGCACCGAGTCCGAGACGACGAGGCCGTAGCCGTCGTCGTCCGATTCGAAGACGGATGAGGCGAGCACATAGCAGCGACCGTGCCCCTGGCAGCGGTCGCGGTCGAGTTGGACCTTCACCGTCAGACCTTCAGCAGTTCCTTGAGGTTGCCGCCCATGATCTTCGCCACGTCGGCATCGGACAGGCTGTCGGGGAGATCGTCCGCGAACGAGATCGGGTTCGCGAGCCCCTCCGGGTGCGGATAGTCGGAGCCGAAGAGGAGTCGGTCCGGCGTCATGATCTCGATCAGCCCCTCGATGGCGTCCTCCCAGAACGGGTTGACGTAGACGTTGCGCCGGAAGGTGTTCACCGGGTGCTCGTCGAACTCGTGGGGCATCTTCTTGTAGATCGCCTCGAGGCCCTCGACGAGGGGCTTCACCCAGGTGCCGCCGTTCTCGATCGTGCCGAACCGCATGTCGGGGAACCGGGTGAACGCGCCATGGCAGATCATCGCGTTCATCATGTCGGTGATCGGCCGATTGCTCATGACGAGGCTCCGGAACGGGTTCGGCTGGAACGGGAGGAACTCGCCCCGGCCTTCCCAGACGCTCGCCAGATCGGCGTAGCCCGAGTCGGACGAATGCATGCCGACGAAGACACCGGCCTCCTGTACGCGGGCCCAGAACGGGTCGAACTCCTCGAGCCCCGGCGAGCGCGGGCCTCGCAGGCCCCAGGCGGGAGCCGGGCGGATGAGGATGCAGCGGGCGCCTCGATCGAGGACCCACTCGAGCTCCTCGATCGCCTTCTCCACGATCGGCAGAGCGATCACCGGTGTGGCGAAGATGCGGTCCTCGTGGTTGAACGTCCACTCGTCGTAGATCCACTGGTTGAGCGAGTGGATCGCGGCGTGGCAGAGGTCCGGGTCGTCGCGCATGCGCTCCTCGAGGAGGCTGGCGAGGGTGGGGAACATGAGCGAGCCGTCGAGCCCCAGTTCGTCGAGGTGGGGGAGGCGGGCCGCGGCGTTGCGGGCCCAATCCGGGCATTTCATCGGTTCGCCGAAGATCTCGCGAAGGCTCTTGCCGTCGGGGTTGCCGGTGCGGAAGTACTCCTCCTGGGCGCCCGGTTGGGCGACGACCTCGAAGGTCGGATTCGGGATGTAGTCCGAGATGGTGTTGTTGATCGCGATCTTCGTGCGTCCGTTCACCTGGACGTACTTGATCGCGCCCTTGTGCGCGTCGGGGAGGTAGCGGGTGAAGGCCTCCTCCGTTTCGTACATGTGGTTGTCGGCATCGAAGACGGGGTAGTCGATCGTGCGCGCCATGGTGGCCTCCGGAGCGGATCTAACAGTCGTGTCAGTATTTCTCGTCGGGTGGTCCCATGTCCACATGGCTACGATCCCGCGCATGACCGCGCCCACCGACCTGTTCGATCTCTCCGGGCGGACGGCGATCGTCACGGGGGGAAGCCGCGGCCTCGGCGCCGAGACGGTTCGTGCATTCGCGGCCCAGGGAGCCAACGTCGTCATCGCGAGCCGCAAGCTCGACAACTGCGAGACGCTGGCCGCCGAGGTCGAGGCCGCCCATGGCGTGCGGGCGCTCCCGGTCGAATGCCACATCGGCTACTGGGAGCAGGCGGACGCGCTCGCCGAGGCGGCCATCGCCGAGTTCGGGACGATCGACGTCCTCGTCAACAACGCGGGGATGTCGCCGCTCTACCCGTCGCTCGCCGAGATCACCGAGGCGCTCTACGACAAGACGATGGACGTCAACCTGAAGGGAACGTTCCGCCTGTCCATCCTGATGGGCGACCACATGAAGGCCAACGGCAAGGGGTCGATCATCTCCGTCAGCTCGACGGCGGCGGTGAAGCCCACGCCGGGGGAGGCGGTCTACGCGATGGCGAAGGCCGGTCTCCACAACATGACGGAGATGCTCTCGAAGGCGTACGGCCCGGAGGTGCGGGTCAACTGCATCCAGCCCGGTCCGTTCCTCACCGACATCGCGAAGGCGTGGGACGAACAGGCGTTGGCCGGCATCGGTTCGGCCCTTTCCCTGGGCCGGGCCGGCGAGCCCGGCGAGGTCGTCGGTGCCGCCCTTTACTTCGCCACCGACGCGTCATCATTCACCACCGGCGCGATCCTGCGCATGGACGGCGGCCTGCGCTGACCCCGCGCGTTCTGGTGTCTGACACCGTCATACTTTCTCGGCGGGGCTGATCAGCTCAGGCCGAGACGGCGTCCGAGTTCGAGGGTGGCCGGTTCGGGCGCGAAACCCATCGTCTCGATACCGGTGAGCGCCTGGCGGTACGCGGCCCGCGCCGACCCGATGTCGTCGCGCTGGAGGTGGGCGGTCACCAGCGCCCGCGCCGCGTTCTCGGCCGTCGGCTCGAGCGTGAGCGCCCGACCGGCGAGCGTGATCGCCTCGTCGACCCGACCGGTCGCCGCGAGCACCTCCGCCGCTCGCACGAGTTGGCGGAACAGCAGAAGGCGGAGCCGCTCGATCTCCGGCATCGCCCAGTCCTCGTAGCGGCATTCGGTGAACGGATCGCCCTGCCACAGCTCGATGGCGGCCAGCCGGTGGGTGACCGCTCCCTCGGCGTCGCCGGCTCGTTCGAGGTCCTCGGCGCGTTCCGTCGCCGCCTCGAAGTCCCACACGTCGATCGCGAGACAGTCGTCGTCGACGATACGCAACAGGGTGCCGTCGGTCCGCAGTAGCCACGATGCCGCGTTGCGCGGTCGATCCGGTTCGAGAACCCGCTGGAGATAGTTCAGCGTCGTCCGCAGATTCGCCGCCGCCCGGTCGGCTTCGAGGTCGGGCCACAGCTGAGTCGCCGCGACCTCACGCGTGACCCGGCGTTCGACCACCAGCAGGGTGAGGAGGGCCCGGACCCGTTCCCGCCGCCAGTCCTTGTCCGCGACCTCGGTGTCCCCGCGATGCATCGTCGTCGGGCCGAGCATCGCCACCCGCACGGCGACCGGCGGCGGGGCCGGCAGCTCCGTGAGCAGCGACGCAGCCCCCTTCGCGAGACCGGGATCGCCGCCCTCGCGCATCGCGTCGAGAAGCCGGATCGACGCGGTCGGGAAGTGCTCGAGCAGCGCGGAACAGGACTCGCGCGCCGGACCGACGCCGAGCTGATGGGCGCGGGCACAGAGCTCGATCGCCCATCGCAACCCGAGATGCGAGACCAGCATGTCCGGCTCGTGCCACGGCAGCGTCGTCCACTCGACCGGCGCGCCGTCGCGCGCCGCGACCAGGCTCCGAGCGAGCGTGAGCCCGGCCGCCCACACCCCCGGCCAGTCCTGCGCATCGATGTCGGCGCGGAGTTCGGCGTCGACCACATAGGGGATCGGGAGCAGGCGTATGGTCGCGCGGCGCTCTGCGGCCGTGGTGAGGCCGGTCGGGAACCGGCGGTGGAGGAGGTCCGCCGCGAGCGCTTCGTCGTCGTCCGCAACCGCGAACATCGACTGGGCGACGAGGAGGTTGTCGCGAATCGTGTGGTCGTCCGGCCCGATGTTGTCGAGCACCATCCGCTCGGCGCGTCGGGCGCTCTCGAGATCGCCGGTGGCGCTCAGGAAGCCGAGGGAGTACAGCCCCGTGTCCACCCGCTCGCGCGGAAGGGCGGGCACCGGGCTGTCGAGCGCAGCGCGCAACGCCGCGGTGATGGGCCGCACGTCGCCGGACGCCCATCGCGCCCATGTCGCGCCGTGCAGCGACTCCTCCATCGGGATCTTGGCTTCCTCGCGGGGCGCGTCCCGGACGGCGAGGGCGTCGGCCGGGCGGCCGAGGTCGAGCAGCGCCATCCCGTGGTACCAGTCCGCGATCCCCTGCCATTCATCGGTGAGCGTGCTCCGCGGCAGTGCATCCAGGCGCCGTGCCGCGTCGGCGACGTCGCCACTGATGTGGGCGATGACGGCATCGCCGAGCATCGCCAGTCCGGTCGCGGCATCACAACCGGCGGCGTGGAGCTCGACCACCCGGGCATGCACGCCTGCGAGACCGAGCAGGTCGCCGGTCACCCGAGAGTGGATGTAGCCGAGCATGGTGAGCCCCGCGAGTTCGCCCTCCTGGTGACCGCGTTCCTCGAACGCCCGGGTGACGCGCTCGAGCTGCTCACGGACCTCGGGGAGCGCCGGATCCTGGCGTCGGGCGATCGCGGCGCGGAACAACCCGCAGGTCGGGTGGTCGAGGTGCGTCGGGGGAACCCGGTCGAGCCAGCGCCGGGCCGTCGCGTGACCGCTGGCGCTGAGACCACCGATGGTGCGGGTGGCGAGGGCATCGAGCGCCGCGTCCCAGTCGCCGGCGTCGGCGAGATGGGACGCCGCCGGCTCGATGTCCCCGCTCGCGAGGAGTGCCGCGGCGGCCGTCCGGCGGGTCGATGTGGCGTGCTCCACCTGATCGGTGAGCGCGCCGCGGAGCAGGTCGTGGGCGACCACGTCGTCGTCCTCGCGGCGCAGCAGGGGGACGGCCTCGGCCAGCGCGGAAGCGCTGATCCGCACGCCGAGCGAGTGCAGCACGGCATCGCTCGCCCGGCCGAGCACCGCGACGGCTTCCACCGCGGCTCGGGTGTCGGCGCCGAGCTCGCCGACGAGTGTCTCCGCCACAGCCCGGTCCGCAGCCGCGCGACCGGAGGTCGCCGCGAGATCGACCCCTGCCGGCCAGCGACCGACGCGGGCCAGCTCGTCCGCGGGTCGGCCGGTCGCGGCGGCCAGGGCGGCGATCTCCGAGTCGTCGAACGCGAGGTCGTCCTCGAGCACCAGGACCGCGCCGTCGATGTCGAGGCGACTCCGGGTGCCGACCAGCAGGTGGGCGTTGCTCGGCAGCTGCGCACCGAAGGCGGCGAGCGCCGCCGGATCGTCGAGCTTGTGGGCGTCATCCACGATCAGGCACACGTGCCGCGGTGCGAGGGCCGTGATCGCCCGAATCAAGGACGACGCGTCGCTTCTCGACTGGGCGAGCTGGTTACCGAGCCGCTCGATCGCCTCCGCCAGGCTGCCGTGATCGCCGACCGAGGCGAAGAGGTCGACGCCCATCGGGTCGGTGCGATTCGCCTCGATCGTGCGGCGGAGCGCGGTCGTCTTGCCGCAGCCGGCGCCGGCGGCGAGCTGCATCGCGCGGACGTTCCAACGCTGGACGAGCAGCTCCTCGACCCGCGGCCGCCTCGGCGTTGCGCCACCCGTGCCCCACTTGGCCATGGGCCATGATCGCCCGCTTCGCGATGGCCCGCCAGCGCCGTGACTGACGCGCCGCTGACGGGCGCCCTGCATGGTCGCGAGCGACGACCACACCACGGAGAGAGGGCCAACCATGTCCGAGAAGTTCAACGTCCCCGCCGGCACGGGATCGGCCGAGACCGTCGGTGGTGCTTCCGCGCCGACCGCGACCGAGGTGCAGCCGGAGGCGGCGCGTCCCCAGGGAAGCGGTCGGGCGACGATGACGAAGGAGAACCCGGACGGTTCGACCACCGACTACGAGACGACCGCGGACGGAACGCAGGTGACCGAACGCGATGCGGACGGGAACGAGACGGCACGACGCACCATGTCGCCGCCGCCCTCCGGCGCGGGCGCCGGGGATGAATCGGCGAGCCCCGCGGAGACGACCGAAGAAGCGCCGCCGACCTCCGGGGATCCCGCGGCGAAGGAGCCCGAGCCGTCGTGGGAGGAGCTGAAGCGCGAGACCGACCGTCTCGAACAGGAACAACGCGACGCGGATGCCAAGGCCGCGGGCGAGCGAGAGGCGAAGCGCAAGGCCCGAGAGCGTGAGGAGAAGGCACGCGAGCGCCGCGAGGAAGACCGCGACCGCCGGCGCGAGAGGAAGGAAGGCGCCATGCCGAAGGTCGACCCGACGAGCCTGTCCATGGACTCCATTGGCGGGCAGTCGAATGCTCCGGAGCCTCCTGCGCTCGAGGGGCTCGACGACGGGCCACCGGCCCTCTGAGTCCATGGCGGATCAGATCGGTGTCGAGCACGAGTACCAGGTGTGGCGGGACGGCGCCCGCGTCGATTTTCGTCGGCTCATTCACCGCCGGGCGGTGCCCGGCCGGCGTCTCGATCCGGGCGACATCCATGCCTATCGCCTGCACAGCGGCCTGAAGCTCACCTGCGACGGGGCGGAGGCCGAGATCGCGACGCCGCCCCTCGAAGTGCTCCGGGGCGTCGTCGAGACCGTGGTCGCCTGGACGGGGTTGGGGGCCGGCACCCTCGCCGGTCTCTACCCGGAGTGTTCGTTCGTCGGTGAGTCCACCCATCTCTCCGTCTCGGTGTCCGACGACGCCTGTGAGGAGGTCGGTGGCCTCTTCGCCCGCGCCTTCGGGCCGGCCCTGATGCTGTTGATGGACGACGTCGACTCGCCGGGCCTCCTGGTTCGCCCCCGCGCCGGCCGCGTCGAGCTCGGAGCGGAGTACGTGCGTGAGCACGACCTCGAGGCGGCCACGGCACTCGCGCTCGGCGGTGTTCTCCTGTGTCGCGACATCGTGTCGGGCGAGCGTCTCCTCGCCGACCTCCCGCGGGCCGCGCGGATGCAGATCGAGCCGGCTGTCGATCGATGGGGCTGGTATTTGGATCGAGGCGCCTTCGGCATCGATCTCCTCGAAGGTGGCCGGCGCGCGAAGCTCCGGGGCGAACGGCGGGGTCGGCTCCGAGCGCAGGACCTGCTCGAGCGCGCCTGGGCGGCGGCGCGGGAACGCCTGGACGGAGTGGTCGGGGCGCCCGACCTCGCGGCCGCGGACGAGATCGTCGCCGGGGCGCGCCCGCTGCCCTGCGAGCGCGGCGTGGATCGCGCACCGGCACCGGCCGCGCGTCCGAACGGGGTCGTGGCGGAGGGCGCGGTCGTCGCCACCCGCGTTCGCGCCGACCTCCGGATCCGGCCGTACGCGCTCACCTGGGACGCGTCGGTTCTGGAGATCGCGGATCGGAACGACCGGATCTTCGCGGCCGTGCCCCGGTCGGGTCTCGCCCGGTTCGTGGCGGACCTCGACGCCGGGCGGCTCGACCGCCTGATCGCCGCTCGGCTCCGCACCCCCGGCTCGAGAGTCCTTCGGGATCACGCCGATGCGGCGCGCGGGGGCTGGTTCGACACGATCGGACCGGTGGAACATCTCGCGCCGCCCGAACGGGACGTCTGTGGCGTTCCCCAGCGCCAGCCGGCGGATCCCGCGCTCGACTGGCCGCGGGCGGAGGTCGGGCCGGAACGCGTGCTCGCGGTCGGCGACACGCTGGGTGAGATGGTGGCGATCGACGCGGCACCGCCCCGCGTGTCCGGTGGCGCCGATCACGCGTCCCCCGCTCCGGTCGTGGCCGAGACGCCGCGATTCGGCAAGAACATCGGCCCGCCCGAGCCGCCCCTCATCTCGTCGGGCAACGGACTCCCTCGCTGGGTCCCGGCCGCGGTCATCGGGGTCGGCATCGGCCTCGGCGGCGCGGTCCTGGTCGGCACGGGCGTGATCGGCGGCGACGACGGCGTCTCCAGCGATCCGCCCGCGGTCATCGATGACGTGGGCGACCTGCCCGGAGACGATGTGGTGCCCGGCGCCGACGATGGCGGCGGGCCCGGCGAACCGATCGACGGCATCCCGGGTGAGCCGCCCGACGACCCGCTCGGCAACGACGGTCCGACGATGACCCCCTCGCCCGTCGATGGAGGCATCTCGCCGGATCTGCTCGGGCAGTTCACCCTCATCGGCGACGGCGTGCTCGAGTTCGCCTACGAGGGGGACCGCATCATCGGGCGGGTGGTGACGCCGTCGCGCAACACGGGAATCGATCTCTGGGGTCAACTCTCGCTGTGCACCGGCGACCCGCAGGGCGGCGCGAACTCGCGCACGGCGGAGAGCTTCGTCGGCGACATCGTGTACGACCTCGATGCGTTCGGGAGCGGGCGATGGTTCTTCTTCGAACGGGTGCCGGACTTCGGCTTCACGCGCTGCGAGCGGCTCGACGAGGGTGAGGAGGTCGATGTCATCTTCACGGGTCGACAGGTCGACGCGCTCGGCAACCGGCCCGACGGGTCGCGGATCGGCTTCTCGCACACGGAGCCCGAGGTCGAGGCCGCTCCGTCACCCATCGCGGCGTCGTCGCAGGAGCCGTCCGACGCGAGCGACGTGCGCAACGAGTTCCAGGAGAACGCGTGCACGGCGACCGATCGCGACGTCGCGACGCCCGATGTCGACGCCATCCGCATGGTCAACATCGAGGAGGTGTACTTCCGCCCCGACCTCGACTCGGTGGTCGACGGGTTCGCGCCCGGAGGCATCATGGACATCGAGTTCGACGACCCGACCGCGGCCGCGCTCCCGGGTGGCTGGGACCTCGAGTTCGGCCTCACCGTTCTGTTCGGCGAGTTCATCGAGACCGACGACGGGGCGTTCCTGGGCGGTGCGGAGTGGCAGTGGTCGTTCCCGACCATTCGTCGGGACGGCGCGCCGGTCACCGCCCTCCCCTTCGGCACGGGCGAGCGGCCCCCCGAAGGAACCGCGACGGCGCGGTGGGTCGACGGCGCGATCGAGATCGAGTTCCCGGCCCTGTCGACCTTCGCGGGGGCGGACAGCTTCACCGTCACCCTGGCCACGACGGTCCGGGCTGCCGACGAGACCGCGACGACCTGTCTCGACCAAGCGCTCGTGGATGCCGTCCGCTAGGGCCGCATGTACCAGCCCCCGCTGGCGTTGATCGTCTCGCCGGTGACGAAGCTCGACTCGTCGCTCACCAGCCAGGCGACGACGTTGGCGATGTCCTCCGGCGTGCCGAGGCGCCGCACCGGCGTCTTCGGCGCTTCGTCCAGCAACTGCGGCGCCTTGGCGTCGACGAACCACGTGTGGATGATTCCCGGGGCGACGCCGTTGCAGCGGATGCCCTGAGGTCCGTACTCGGTCGCTATCGTCCGCGTGAGCTGATGCAGCGCGGCCTTGGCCCCGGCGTAGGGGCCCTCGTTGGTGCCGTGGATCCAGCCGGCGACGGACGTGATGTTGACGATCGAACCCCAGCCCTGTTCGGCCATCGCCGGGAGAACGGCGCGGCACAGGTACCAGGGGCCGGAGAGGTTGACCCCGATCGCCCAGTCCCACTCCTCGGGCGTCATGTCGCCCACCGGATTGAGGGCATTGACAGCGGCGTTGTTGACGAGCACGTCGACGATGCCGAACCGGTCGCGGGCGGCGGCGAGGACCTCGTCGATCTGGTCGCGGTCACCGGCGTCGAGGTACGCGCCCATCACCCGGTCGGCCCCGAACTCGTCGGCGAACGCGGCGACCGTCTCGTCGGTGCGGCGCTCGTGCGGATCGGTGACGACCACGTTGGCTCCTTCGAGGAGAAGGCGGCGAGCGGTGGCCTTGCCGATGCCGCCGCCGGCCGCGCCGGTGACGAGCGCGGTGCGCCCGCCGAGGTCGTACATCCTCAGCGGGCCGAGGTGCGACCCGCGAACTCCGCCAGCGAGATCTTGTCGTCTCGGTCGTGGCGCCCGGTGAGCATCGACTTCTCCGACACGTCGTGGTCGCCGGCTCGGGCCCGGAGCGCACCCACCGTGCACTCCTCGCGGGGGATCACCGAGAAGGGGTCGTAGGAGAACCACTCCATCGCGTTGCGATGGGTGATCTTGTGGATCTCGTCGTCGGGAACATCGGCGAGGTGCTCCTCGAGTTCCTCCGGAGCCCACGGCCAGTTCGAGTCGGAGTGGGGGTAGTCCATCTCCCAGGTGATGTTGTCGATGCCGATCTCGTGGCGCATCTTGATGCCGACCGGATCGGTGATGAAGCACGTCAGGAAGTTGCGGCGGAACACGTCGCTCGGCTTGAGGTCGCCGAAGTCCTGACCGGTCCAGAGGTGGTGCATGTCGTAGGTCTTGTCGGCCCGGTCCATGAAGTAGGGGACCCAGCCGGTGCCACCCTCGGAGAGCGCGATCTTGATGTCGGAATGACGGCGGGGGATGGTCGACCAGATCAGGTCGGCCGCGGCTGTGGAGATGTTCATCGGCTGCATCTGGATCATGACGTCCATCGGGGCGTCCGGTGCGGTGACGACCATCTGGCCCGACGACCCGAGGTGGATCGACAGCACGGTGTCGCAGTCGACGAGCGCGTGGAACATCGGGTCCCAGTAGTCCTCGTCGTGCCAGCTCGGCTGCCCGAGGGGCACGGGGTTCTCGGTGAAGGTGATCGAGTGGCAGCCCTTGTCGGCGACCCGGCGGATCTCGGCGGCGGTCTCCTCCGCGGACCAGATCATCGGCAGGATCATCGGGATGAAGCGGCCGGGATGGGCCCCACACCACTCGTCGATGTGCCAGTCGTTGTAGGCCCGGATCAGGTCGGCCGCGAACTCCTTGTCGGGGTGGTCGGCGAAGAGCCGCCCCGCGAAGCCGGGGAACGACGGGAAGCACATCGACCCGAGCACGCCGCCCGCGTCCATGTCCTTGATGCGGTCGTCGACGCTGTAGCAACCGGGCCGCATCTCCTCGAAGCAGGTCGGCTCGAGGCCGTACTCCTCCTTGGGGCGACCGGCGACCGCGTTGAGCCCGACGTTGGGGATCACCGCGCCGTTGAAGGTCCAGACGTCGTCGCCGGTCTCGGTGCGGATCAGCTTCGGCGCCTCGTCCTTCCACTTCGCGGGAAGGTGCTGATCGAACATGTCGGGTGGCTCACACAGGTGATCATCGACGCTGACGAGGATCATGTCGTTCTTGTCCACGGGGGTCCCCCTTGACCTACGGGTCTCGTTGACGGAAATCTAACACCAGCGTCAGGTCCGCGATCCAGACCAGGATGCTTCTTAACCAAGTTGTGGTTGCAGGACGACCACAACTCAACGCAGATCCGGAGCGTTCGTGATCTTCGACGCCGACAACCACTACTACGAGCCGCAGGACTGTTTCACCCGGTTCATGCCGGCGTCCCGGATGGAGGAGGCGGTTCGGGTGGTGGAGTCGGGCGATCGCTCGGAGGTGCTGATCGGCGACCGTCCGTTCACGTTCCTGAGCGAGCCGTTCTCCGAGGTCCACACGAAGCCGGGCTCGCTGCGCGAGATGCTGCGCAACATGAAGTCGGGCCTACCGATCGAGGAGAACGACGCGATCGAGCCGGTCCAGCCCGAGTACCAGAATCGTGAGGCTCGCCTGGCGCGGATGGACGAGCAGGGAGTCGATGCGATGGTGCTCTTCCCGACGGTTGCCGTCTGTGTCGAACACTTCATGAAGGACGATCCGGAGCGGACGTACCTCAACGTGCACTCGTTCAACCGCTGGCTCGAGGAGGACTGGGGCTTCGGCGCCGACGGCCGGATCTACGGCGTGCCGCTGATGTCGCTCATCGACGTGGACGCCGCCGTGGCCGAGCTCGAGTCCGTGCTCGAACGGGGCGCCCGCTTCATCCACCTCCGCCCCGGACCACAGGGCGGGCGCAATCCCGCCGACCCCGTGTTCGACCCGTTCTGGTCGCGCGTCGACGAGGCCGGCGTGACCGTCACGTTCCACATCTCCGAGTCCGGCTACAACGAGCTGTTCTCGGTGGCGTGGGGCGAGGAGGCGAACCCGTCGTCGCATCAGCAGTCGGCCTTCCAGTGGACGAGCTTCTACGGCGACCTGCCGATCATGCAGACGATCTCGGGCCTGACGTTCATGAACTTCTTCGGCCGGTTCCCGAACATCCGGATCATGTCGGTGGAGAACGGCTCGCTGTGGGTGCCCTATCTCCTGGCGGCGATGGACAAGATGAAGGGCATGGGGCGCAACGGGCCGTGGCCCGGCGGGTATGTGTCCGGCCGCCCGAGCGAGGTGGTGAAGGACAAGGTGTTCGTCTCGCCGTATCACGAGGAGGACATCCCGGCGCTGTGTGACGTCATCGGGGCGTCGCAGGTGCTGTTCGGGTCGGATTACCCGCATGCCGAGGGGCTCGCCGAACCGCTGACGTTCCGCGACGGACTGACCGGGCTGACGGACGACGAACAGGCGCTGATCATGGGCGAGACGCTCGCCTCGCTGGCCGCCGCGCCCGCGTGATCGGCCTCGCGGCTCACGGCCTCATCGCGCCAGCGACGGCTCCCCGCGATGTCGGAGGGCCGGGGACGGTCGCCGCGCTGCTGGACGATGCGGTCGTGGCTTCGCCCGACGCCCTCGCCCTCGTCGGGCGGGGTGGCCGCTTCACGCTGGCGGAACTCGACGCGGAGGTGGACCGTGCGGCGGGCGCGTTGGTGGCGCTCGGTGTGGGGTCCGGTGACCGGGTCGCGATGTCGCTGCCGAACGACGTCGACATCGTCATCGCGTTCTTCGCCGCGATGCGACTCGGTGCGATCTGGCTCGGGATCAATCGTCCGCTGGCGCCGCCGGAGAAGGCGTACATGCTGCGCGACGCGCAGGCCGGGGTGCTGCTCGCTGACGCGGACGTGGCCGCCGCGCAGCGACAACATGGCGAGGTCCCCGAGCTTCGGGAGATCGTCGAGGTGGGGGAGTGGCGCGAGCGCGTCGCGAGCGCGGACGCCGCGACGCGGGCGACGATCGACCCGCTCGCGCCGGCCGCGATCGCGTACACGTCCGGCACGACCGGGTTCCCGAAGGGTGCGGTCCACTCGCAGCACAACATGCTCGTCCCGGGCCGCGTGAGTGCGGTGCGGGGGACCCATCCGGACGGCGGTGTCATGGGTGTCGCCCTGCCGCTGACGATTCTCAACCTGGTCGTGCTCGGCCCCTGTGTGTCATACCAGTGCGGGCTCAGTCTCGTCTGCATGGATCGCGTGGACGGGGTCGGCATGGCCGAGTGGATCGCGGCGGAGCGGATCACGACGTTCTCCGCGGTCCCCGCGATGGTCCACGACCTGCTCACGAATCCGGCAGTGACCGACGACATGCTCGCGTCGATCCAGGCAATCGGCGTGGGCGGCGCGGACATGCCCGACGCATTTCGTCGGCTGTACGAGGAGCGGTTCGGCGTGCGGGTGGGCACCGGGTACGGGCTCACGGAGGCACCGACGGCGGTGACGGTGGAGGACGTCACGGAGCCGCCGGTCGAGGGCTCGTGTGGCAAGGCGCTGCCCCAGTGCTCGGTGCGAATCCTCGACGAGAACGGTGGCGACTGCGCGCCGGGTGAGCCGGGTGAGGTGTGCGTGGGCACCGCGACCGACGGCGAGTTCGTCGACGTCTGGCGGCCGATGCTCGGCTACTGGAACCGGGCGGATGCGACCGCCGAGGCACTGCGGGGCGGGTTGCTGCACACCGGTGACATCGGTTCGCTCGATGCCGACGGCAACCTGCGCATCCACGATCGCAAGAACGACCTCATCATCCGAGGCGGCGCCAACGTGTACCCGGCCGAGGTCGAACGGGTACTCCACGAGAGTCCGGCCGTCGCGGCCTGCGCGGTGATCGGCGTGCCGGACGACCGTCTCGGTGAGCGTGTGGTCGCCTTCGTCGAGCTGATGGAGGACAGCGCGGTGAGCGATGCCGATCTGATCGCCCTGTGCGGCCAACACCTCGCCCGCTACAAGGTTCCCGATGCCATCACCTTCGTCGACGGCTTCGCCCGCACCCCCATGGGCAAGATCAAGAAGACCGTCCTCCGCGAAGGTATGTAGGGGTCAGACCCCCGTACTTTCTCTGCGCCATTGGTCGAGCCGAGCTGCGGCGTCGGACACCAACGCGCGGAAGCCGGGATCGCGATCCACTCGGGCCCGGGCGCGAGCGATGGCGCTGCGAGCCGTCGCAATGTTGCGGTACCCGTAGCGCTCGGCCAGCGAACCGACATCTTCGACGCCGCGGAGGTGGCCGAGGAGGAGTGCGGCCAGCCGGACGTCGTTGCGTACCCCTCGTCCACCGGCTCGAAGGACTTCACGCTCGGCGTCGGACTCCACACCGAGGGCAGCCTCGATCCGCCGAATGCCGGAGACGTTGAGGACCGGGTCGAGGAGGCGTGGTCCGTGACCCTCGGCGGTGCCGGAGGAGACGAAGGCGTCGAAGGTTGCGACGTCGTCCGCGAACCGATGCAGCACCGTCGCCGTCTTCAGCCAGGACGGCCCGCTGACGACTCCCGTGTATGCCAGGTGGCTGGTCCAACGGAGCCGCGTCGGGTCGAGCGGACCGTCGCCGACGGGGTTGCGATGGACATAGCGGACGGTCTCGCGCAGTTGTCGCTCCGAAGCGATCGGCTTGGATCGATAGCGACCGCGGAAGAGAGCGCCGTCGTAGCCGTAGCGCGCGTTGAACCTCCGGGTGTACGACGCCGCCAGCGATTTCATCGTCGTCGCCATTTGGTCCACCGTGGCCTCGAGCACGAGATGAAAGTGGTTCGGCATGAGCGCGTAGGCGTGCGCTCGGGCGTCCGACGCTGCGAGCGACTGGCCGAGGATGCGCAGGAAGGCTCGGTAGTCGGCCTCGTCGCCGAAGACCGGGAGTCTTCGCGCTCCCCGGTTCAGCACATGGTGCCACCCGCCGCCGACTTCCCGTCTCCGCATTCGTGCCATGCGACCGAAGCTACGGAGAGGGTGTGACGCCCAAGAACGTACGGGGGTCTGACCCCAGAAAGTGCGGGGGTCTGACCCCAGAAAGTATGGCTATTCGAAGCCGAGGGCGGCGAAGTCCCATTCGATGTCGCCGGCGATCATCTTCACGATGGGAGCGTCGTAGGCGTCGTACAGCGACGCGTTGGTGTGGCCCTGATCGACCTGGAGCATCTCGCCGTTGATGCCACTCGCCGCCGCGCTGCACAGGAAGATCAGCGTGCTCGCCATCTGCTCCGGCTGGAGCGTGTCGACCCCGGCCTCCTCGCGATAGTCGGCGGCGAACGTGAGCCACATGTCGGCGTTGGCCTCGGCGAGGGGCGTGACCGTCGGACCGGGGCAGATCGCGTTGATGCGATGACCGGCCTTGAGCATGGGGAACGCCTGCTGCACGACGTAGAGGTTGATCGCTTCCTTGCTGAACCCGTAGCTGTCGGTGTCGGGGTTCTCCTCGGTCCAGGCCGCGGCCGAGGCCCAGTCCGCGTTCGACAGGAAGTCGGCGACCCGCTCCCGATTGTTCTTCCAGCCCAGCCCGGCCGTGGACGAGATGAACGCGATCGAGCCACCGGCGTTCAACTTCCCCTGCGACCGGATGCGGTCGATGAAATGTCGCTGCGCCGTGAAGTTGATCAGCATGATCCCGGCGGTGCCGTCGGCGACGCCGGCGCACGCGAAGATCGCGTCGACACCGCCGTCGATCGCATCGGCAGCCGCGTCGACGCTCGCCTGGTTCCGCAGGTCGACCTCGATCGACTGCGCGCAGTCGTACTCGACCGGTGCGACGTCGAGCACGATCACCTCGGCGCCGAGATCAGCGGCCATGCGTGCGGTCGCGGCGCCCATGCCGGTCGCGCCGCCGACGACGACAACCCGCTTTCCCTCGTATCGGAACAGATCGATGGTCATGGGTTTCCTCTCGGTGACGGTCGCTGATTACGGTGACGCCACTGTTAGAAGCTGTCAACGGAACGGACAGGGAAGTATGGATCTCGAACTCTCCGACGACCAGTTCGACCTCCGCGACAACATCCGATCGGTGCTCGAGGGGGCGTGTCAACCGGCTCTCGTCCGGTCGATCTACGACGGCGGAGGGAGCGCCGACGCGCTGTGGACGCAGATGGTCGAGCTGTACTGGCCGGCCCTCGGGGTCGCCGAGGACGCGGGCGGTCTCGGACTCGGCTTCGTCGAACTCGGCCTGCTGGCGGAGGAGCTCGGACGGGTCGCCGCGCCCGGGCCGCTGCTGGCCGTCGTCAGCCAGTTCATCCCGGTGCTCACCGAGGCGGGCGCGGAGGATGAGCTTGCCGCCGCGGCCGCCGGCGAGTCGGTCGGCGCGTTGGCGTTGGCCGAGAACGGCCGCTGGGATCTCGATGCCGTGGACGCGACCGCGACCGAAGCGAACGGCGGCTGGCGCGTGTCCGGGACCAAGGCCGCCGTGCTGGCGGGTGCGCACGCCGACCGGTTCGCCGTCGTCGCCCGGACCGACTCGGGCATCGGCGCCTGGCTCGTCGATGCGGCGAACAGCGCCGTCACGATCACCGACGTGATCGACCCGGGCCTCGGTCTCGCCGACGTGGCGTTCGAGGACGCGCCCGCGACGTTGCTGCTTGCTCCGGGTCCGGCCACCACCGAGGCGCTGACCCGGGTGATCGAACAGGCGACCGTCGCCATGGCGCTCCACACGGTCGGCGCGTGCCGCCGGATATTCGAGGTGACCCTCGAATACGCCAAGGTGCGCGAGCAGTACGACAAGGTGATCGGCTCGTTCCAGGCGCTCAAGCACCGGTTTGCGGACATGTTCCTGGCCGTCGAGCGAGCCAACGCTGTCGGGTACTACGCGGCGCTCGCGATCGCGGAGGACGACGAGGCGAGGGCGGAGGCGGTCAACGTCGCCAAGGCCGCGGCCGGCGACTGCCAGAAGCTCGTCGCCGAGGACGGCCTCCAACTCCACGGCGGCATCGGCTTCACGTGGGAGAACGATCTGCACTTCCTCCTCAAACGGGCGAAGGCCGGCGAGGTCCTGTGCGGCGGACGCACCCATCACCGTGCCCAGCTCGCGGGGCGGCTCGGACTCCTCGGGGCGTCGGCATGAAGCTGCGGTTCGACGACGAGGTGGAGGCGTTCCGCGCCGAGTTCCTGGCGTGGCTCGACGTCAACCGGCCGACGCCGGAGGAGATCGCGGCCGACCCGCCGATCTCGAGTGCCTACGTGCCGGAGTGGTCGCGCTCGTTCACCAAGCGCATGTTCGACGACGGCTGGCTGGTGCCCGGCTGGCCGCCGGAGCGCGGTGGACGCAACGCCGGCCCGATCGAGACGCTCGTCTATCTCGAGGAACTCAACAAGGCCGACATTCCCCGCACCACCAACCCGCAGGGGCTCGGAATCATCGCGCCGTCGCTGCTGGACTTCGGCACGCCCGAACAGATCGAGCAGTACGCGATGCCGCTGCTGCGGGGCGAGACGTCGGCCTGTCTCGGCATGAGCGAGCCCGATGCCGGGAGCGATCTCGCCAACCTCAAGACCCGAGCGGTGCGCGACGGCGACAACTATGTGATCAACGGGCAGAAGGTCTGGACGTCCGGTGCGAACTTCGCCGACTTCTGCTTCCTCTTCTGCCGCACCGATCCGGACGCGCCCAAGCACAAGGGCATCTCGATCATCCTCATGCCGATGGACACGCCGGGCGTCACCGTCCGGCCCCTCAAGGAGATCGTGTCGCCGGAGCATCCCGACCTCAACGAGGTGTTCCTCGACGACGTGATCCTGCCCGCGAGCAATCTCGTCGGCGACGAGAACAACGGGTGGGCGATGGCGAACGGCTCACTCGCCCACGAGCGGTCGATGGTCTGGCTGATGGGGGTGATGGGGATGGAGTCGTCGATGCGCGAACTGCTCGACACGGCGCCGGCGCGGCTCGAGGCGCTCCCGGAGGCCGAGCAGGCGATCGTCGCCGACGACATCGCCGGTCTCTATGTCGACACCGTCGCGTCGCGCTGCCTGGGCTACCGCGGGTTCGCCCGCTACGTGAAGACTGGATCCGCCCCCGAGCAGGCGCTCATGAAGGTGTACTCGACCGAGATCCGCCAGGACCTCGCCCGCGTCGCCGCGGAGTTGGCCGGTCCGGACTCGCTGTTGACCTCCACGGTCCGCCACGGATCGGTCGGCTCACTGGAGGCCTACTTCACGACGTTCGGCTCGACGATCAGCGCCGGGAGTTCGGAGATCCAGCGCAACATCATCGCCGAACGCGTCCTCGGCCTCCCTCGCAGCTGAGGTCCCCATACCTTCTGGTGTCAGACACCAGAAGGTATGGCACCAGAAGGTGTGGTCCAGGTGGTGGGGAGGGTGAGCGGCGAGCGGAAGGCGTAGCCGGAGACGACAGGCGGGTCGGCGTCGCGGTCGAGGCGGAGATCGGGAAGCCGGTCGAGGACGGCGTTGATGCCCGCGTCCAGCTCGACGCGGGCGAGGTGCATGCCGAGGCACTGGTGGGCGCCGGTGCCGAACGCGAGATGCGACATCGGCTCCCGGTCGATGTCCCACGTCGTGGGATCGTCCCAACGTTGCTCGTCGTGGTTGGCCGAGCCGTTGTAGACGGTGACCGGCGAGCCGGCCGGCACGGGGCATCCGCCGATCTCGGTGTCGGTGGTGGCGCGCCGGCTCACCATCGTGACCGCGGTCTCCCAGCGCAGTGTCTCCTCGATGAGCGGCATGATCAACGACCGGTCCGCCCGCACCCTCTTCAGCACGTCGGGGTGGGTGAGCAACGCGAGCAGACACGACCCGAAGAGGCGATAGGTCGTCTCGGCCCCGGCGGGGAGGAGAAGGCGCAGGAAGCCGTAGAGCTTGCCGTCGGTGAGCTGCTCCCCGTCCACCTCGGCGTGGACGAGCTCGCTCAGCAGGTCGCCCGTCGGCTCGGCCCGCCGGGCCGCGACGAGCGGCTCGAGGTACGCCATCATCGCCGCGCTCGCCGCGAGTCCGGTCTCGGGCTCGAGCGGTCCCGCGCTGATCTGCTCGCCCCACATCGCGAAGCGCTCGTGGTCCTCGATCGGCACGCCGACGATGCCGCAGATCACCTGCACCGGGTAGCGCGCTGTCAGGAGCGCGACGAGGTCGCCGCGGCCGCGCGGCGCGATGTCGTCGAGCAGGCGGGCGAGCACGCCGTCGATCAACTCGGGCTTCCAGCGTTCGATCGACGACCGCTTGAACGCCTGGGCGACGATGCTGCGGTACCGCCGATGCTCCTCGCCGTCCATCCCGAGCATCAACTCGCCCATGTAGGGCGCCATCGACTCGGCGTTGATCGATGCGGAGAACGTGGCGCTGTCGCGCAGCACCCGATCACCGTCGGCGAAGTTCGTCGTCGAGTACGTCGGCAGTGGCGCCCACTCGTTCCCGGGTGTCTCGACCACGGGGCACTCCCGCCGGGCCCGCCCCCACATCGGGTAGGGCTGGGCGATCGGCCACTCGTCGTAGGGCGGCATGGTGAACCAGTCCTCGACCTTGTTCACGCGGTCACCTCCTCGACCCCGACCTCGCCCGATCGTACGCGCCACGTCGACGCGGTCGAGATGGGCGACGTCGGCTCGGCCGTGGTGTCCACCCAGCGGTAGTGGGCGAGCAGCTCCTCGTGGGTCATGTCGACCCGCAGGTAGCCGCGATGCTCCTTCTCGTAGAGGTGGACGTGCGGGTTCGACCGTGACCCCTCCACGAACTCCGGGAGCAACAGCTCCAGGCTCGTGATCGAGGGTGCGACGAATTCGGTGCCGACCATCGGCGAACCGGGCTCCCGGTACGACACGTGCAGGTCGGCGACGGCGCTCGTGTGGATGTCGCCGCCGAGCACGACGAAGTTCTCGACCCCCTGATCGTGGACGTAGCCGAGCAGACGTTCACGAGGCGCGGCGTAGCCGTCCCACGCGTCCATCGAGAAGCCCCTCGTCGGGTCGTCGGGGGCGCGGTCGACCTCGGCCATGATCGTCTGCTGTCCGAGGAGCGCCCACGTCGCTCCGTGGACGATCGACGACTCGAACCACGCCTCCTGCTCCTCGCCGAGCATGGTGCGACTCTCGTCGAACGTGCCTTCGAGTTGGGGCCCGCCGCCGAACGGGCGGGGGAGGTCGCCGTCGCCGTCGCCCTGCACGATGGCGGAGCGGTACTGGCGGTCGTCGATCATCGTCAGCTTCGCCAGGTCGCCGAACGTGAAGTCCCGGTACACCTGCAGGACGCCGTCGATCGGCGGCCCGGTGCGCACCGGCATGAACTCCCACCACGCCTGGTACGCAGCGGTGCGGCGATCCCGGAACGTGTCCGCCGCGTTCGGGTCGACGAGCAAGCCGATGCCGCCGGGGTTCCAGCCCGCGTAGTTGTCCTCCACCTCGTGGTCGTCCCACATCACGATCCACGGATGGTTGGCGTGGGCGAGGGCGAGCGGCTCCTCCAGCCTCGCCACGACATAGAACGCCCGGTACTCCGCCAGGGTCGTCGGGTTCAGGTCGAGCCCGTGGCTGCGGGTGGTGCCGCCCTCCAATTCGTAGATGTAGTCGCCCACGAAGACGACCGCGTCGAGGTCTTCCTCCTCGGCGAGATGCGCATAGGCGGTGAAGTAGCCGGACAGATACGCCGCGCAGTTGGCGACGGCGAACGACAGTTGCTCGGTCGGCGCGCCCGGCGCCGGTGCCGTCCGGGTGCGCCCGACCGGGCTCGCCCAGTCGCCGACGGCGAACTGGTACCAATAGCTCGTCGCCGGGTCGAGATCGGTGACGTCGACATGCACGGAGTGACCGTGCGCCGCCGTCGTCACGAAGGTGCCGTCGGCGATGATCTCGGTGAACGCTTCGTCGGTCGCCACGGCCCACTGGACCGGCACTTGGTCGCCGTCGACGCCGGCATCGTCGGCGAACGGGTCCGGCGCCACGCGCGTCCAGATCACCACGGCGTCGGCCAGCGGGTCACCCGATGCCACACCGAGGGTGAAGGGGTCTCCGGTCATCGCCGGAACCGGCACCGTCGTGGTCGTCGTGGATGCCGTTGTCGGCGGCGACGTCGACGTCGATCCGGTCGTCGTGGTCGTCGCCTCGGCCGTGTCGCCGGCGTCGTCGCCGCTGCACGCCGCGACCACGATCCCGGCCGACGCGGCGAGGAACGTCCGGCGACTCACCGGACCGTTGGGAGGAGACATGACACGGATGTTAGAAAACGTTCATGACGACGATCCACTACGAGGCCGATGCCGACCTCGCCGTACTCGCCGATCAGACCGTCGCGGTCGTCGGCTACGGCAACCAGGGCCGCAGTTGGGCGCTCAACCTCCGCGACAGCGGTGTCGCCCCGACCGTCTGCGTCCGCAACGACGAATCGCGGGCGCAGGCGATCGACGACGGGTTCGACGCGGCCGAGCTGGAGGACGCGAGTGACGCCGACGTGCTCTGCCTGCTCGTGCCCGACGACGCGATCCCGGAACTCCCGATCACGCCGAGCGACGACGCCCTGTCGATCGTTGCGTCCGGCTACACGCTCGCGTTCGACCGGTTCGATCCGCCCGGCGACCAGGCGATGGTCGCGCCCCGCATGCTCGGCCCGGAAGTGCGGAGTTGCTACGAGGAGGGCTGGGGGTTCATCACGGGGGTGGGCGTGCACAAAGACCGGACCGGCACCGCGCTCGCCCGGACCCTCGCCGTCGCCCACGGCATCGGCGGGCTGAAACAGGGCGGGCTGGAGATGTCGCCCCGCCAGGAGGCCGTGCTCGACCTCGCCGTCGAGCAGGTCTTGTCGCCCGCGCTCACCCATGTCAACAACGCGTTCGTCCGGCTCATGATGGAGAACGACATCCCGATCGAGGCGATCATCACCGAGCTGATGCTGAGCGGTGAGGTCGAGCGGAGCTACACGCTCGTGCGCAAGCTCGGGTTCGTCGGCCAACTCGGATTCCACTCGCCGACGAGCCAGTACGGGCAGCTCAGTCGGCGGGGCACGTTCGACGACATCGACCTCCATGCCCGGATGGGGGAGCTCCTCGAGGACATCACCTCCGGTCGCTTCGCCGACGAGTGGGACGAGCAACGCGACGCCGGCCATCCCCGCCTCGCCGAACTGTGGGAGCAGCACGCCAACGACACGGTCGCCGCCTTCGAGATGGACCTGCGGCGGCGGCTCGGCGAGCAGGTCACGCCCGCCGGCCCGGCCCCGGCGGACGCATGAAGCTCGGTCCCGAGCACGTCGCCGTCATCGTCGGCGGAGGAGGTGGCGTCGGCCGCGGCACCGCCCTCGGGCTCGCGTCACGCGGCGTGCGCTGTGTCATCGCGGACATCGAGATCGACACGGCGTCGGCGGTCGCGGACGAGGTGGCCGGGCTCGGCGTGGAGGCCGTCGCCGCGCCGGTCGACGCGACGGACGCGGCGTCGCTGGCCGCGCTCGCGGACGAGGCCGAGCGCCGGTTCGGCGGGATCCACATCCTGTCGAACAATGTGGGCGTCGTGCAGATCGGCGGCCTCCTCGACGCGTCCGAGGCCGAGTGGGGTTGGGTCATCGAGTTCAACCTGATGACGATCGTGCGATCGTGCGCAACGATCGTTCCCCGGATCCGGGCGCACGGGGGTGGGGGACACGTCGTCAACACGGCCTCGATGGCGGGTCTCTGGGCCTCGCGGCCCGAGGAGGTCTCGGGCGCGCTGCTCGGGCTCTACACGACGACGAAGCACGCTGTCGTCGGCTACACCGACACGCTGCGGGGCGAGCTGGCGGCGGAGGGGATCGGCGTGTCGTGTCTGTGCCCCGGCACGGTCGACTCGAACCTGATGGCCACGTCGATGCGCAATCGACCGGAGCGGTTCGGCGGCCCCGAGGAGTTCCCCGAGAGCAAGGGGCAGATGCCCCACGCGATGGCGCAGGAGGACGTCGGTCGCTATGTCGTCGCCGGCATCGAGGCCGACCGGGGCACGGTCCTGACCCATCCGCGAGCCTGGCGTTTCGTCGAGAACCGGGCCGAGACGCTCGCCGCCGATTTCGAGTTCTTCGCCGCGCTGCAGACCGAGGAGGACGCATGACCGAGACGATCCACGTCGACCACCACGACCGGGACTGGGTCCGCAACCGCCACGAGCACTACGCCGAGCTGCGGGCCGGCTGCCCGGTGGTGTTCAACGAGGCCCACGGGGGATTCTGGATGGTGACCGACTACGCGTCGGTCGCCGAGGTCGCCCGGGACAACGAGACGTTCGCCCACAAGTACGAGCTCGGTGCCGCGGACGGCATCGACTACCACGGCATCTGTGGCGTTCCCCGCAAGGCGGGCACCCCCCGCATGGGTGTCTCCGAGATCGACGGTCCCGAACACGCCGACCTGCGGAGGGTCATCAATCCGCACATGGTGACCAAGGCCGTGATGGCGAAGCGTGAGCGGCTGGCCCACGTGTCCGCCTGGTTCCTCGACGAGATGATCGAGGCCGGCTCCGGCGATCTCGTGAACGACTACGCGTCGCCGGTGCCGGGCGTCATGACCCTCGAGATGATGGGGATGCCGTCCACCAACTGGAAGTACTACGCGGACTTCTTCCACGCGACGTCGTCGTTCAAGCCGAGCGACGACGAGTTCCAGCAGGCGATCGCGCGGGTGGGTGACATGTTCGGCGAGCTCGGTGAGATCGCCCGGCATCGGCGTGAGAACCCGGGCGACGACCTCACGTCGGCCATCGTCACCAGCGAGATCGACGGGCGTCTGCTGACCGACGATGAGGTCGCCGGGATCCTGTGGAACCTCGTGGCCGGCGGCCTGGACACCACCACATCGCTCGTGAGCTGGGGTCTGCACCACCTCGGGACCCATCCCGACGACCGACGGCGGCTGATCGAGGACCCCGCGCTGATCCCGGGCGCCGTCGAGGAGTTCCTCCGCTTCTACAGCCCCAGTGAATCGCTCACGCGAACCGCCACCCGCGACGTCGAGCTCGGTGGTCGGCAGATCAAGCGGGGCGATGTGGTGTTCATCTCGTGGGTCGCGGCGAACCACGACCCCGATGCGTTCCCCGAGGCCGATCGGGTCGTGATCGACCGGCCCGAGAACAAGCATCTCGCGTTCGGCCTCGGCGGCCACCGCTGCATCGGCTCGAGCATCGCCCGCATCGAGTCCGAGCTGATGATCGCCGACGTGTTGGACCGGATGCCCGACTACGAGATCGATCCGGACGGCTTCCGGCCCTATCCCGGCAACCTCCTGATGACGGGCGTGGTGACGATGCCGGTGATCTTCACCCCGGCCGGTCGATCCGGCGTCGCGTCACCCTTCTGACACCAGCGCGTCGCGTGATGCGACGCGGGCGGCGAGGTCGGCGACGATCTCCTCGCGGGGGCGGTCCGCGTCCACGAGATGCCGATCGTCGGGCGCGTGCGTCTCGAACTCCGCGTGCATCTTCTCGACGATGGCCGACATCGAACCGCGGCTGCGGATCCGCACCCGCGTCCGGCACACGTCGAGCGGTGCGGTCAGTACCAGATAGTGCACCTCGAGTGCGCCGACTTCGGCGAGGACGGTCGGAAGGAACCAGGGACCCACGATGCCCTCGAGCACCGTCGTCCAGCCGGCGGTGGCGTAGTCGCGCGCGGTACGTGCGGTGATCTCCATGACCCGGGTGTTCTGATCGTGCGACGCGGGTAACCACGGCTCGATCTTCCCGGCCCGCAGCGCCTCCAGGAAGAAGTCCCCCCCGACGAGGGCCGACCGATCGAATGTGGCGGACAGTCGCTCCGCGGCCGTCGACTTCCCGGTGCCGGGAGGACCGGTGAGGATGATCAGCGGGGCAGGCATGGATGATGACTCTCCTTCGAGAGAGCCATAGTCTCGCGCCACGGCCGGGTCCGGCCGTGCGGAATTACGAGGAGATCTCCTGTGGCGTTCATGTTGATGCGGTTGAACTTCGTGCACCCGGACCCCACGGATCCCCAGCACATGAGCGACCGCTACCGGGCCGGCATCGATCTCGCCGAGTACGCGGACAGGCACGGATTCGCGATGGTCAGCACCGAGGAACACACGGCCACGCCGATGGGCTGGAGCCCGACGCCGCTGCTCACCGCGGCGATGATCCTGAACCGCACCGAGAACCTGTCGGTCGCCATCACGGCGCTGCTCGTCCCCCTCCACGACCCCGTTCGCCTCGCCCAGCAGATGAGCGTCATCGACCTGGTCTCGAAGGGACGGCTCTCGATCACGACGGGCATCGGCTACCGGCCGGCGGAGTACGCGGCGCTCGGGCTCGAGTGGAAGCGGCGGGGCAAGATCCTCGACGAGTGTCTCGAGACGATGCTGAAGGTCTGGTCCGGTGAGCCGTTCGAGATCAACGGCGAGACGATCCAGGTGGGTCCGATGCCGTACTCCCGCCCGCACCCGATGGTGATGGTCGGCGGGTCCAGCCCGGCCGCCGCGAAACGAGCGGCCCGGTTCGGACTCCCGCTGCAGCTGCCCGCGCCCCTGCCGGAGATCGAGGCGCTGTACTACGAGGAGTGCGAGAAGCACGGCACCGCCGGGTTCTGCATCGCGCCCGAGCAGGTCGCGATGGTCAACGTGGTGGAGGATCCCGACAAGGCATGGGCCGAGTTGGGCGAACACTTCTGGTTCGAGGCATCGACCTACGACTCGTGGCAACCGCCCGGACAGACCTCGGCCGTCCACACGCATGCGAGCTCCGTCGAGGAGCTACGCGCCGAAGGCATCTACCAGTTCCTCACCCCCGAGCAGGCCGTCGATCGCATCCGGGAGACCGGCGCCCTGTCGTTGCATCCGCTCTGCGGCGGGATGCCGATCGATGCCGCGTGGTCGTCGATGGAGATGGTGGTCGACAAGGTGTTGCCCGCAGTCGGGGAGGGCTGAGATGACCGACTGGGCCGCGCTCGCGCAACGGGGGTCACGGGCGTGCCACGACCTGATCGGGTGGATCTACTTCGATCCGACGGCCGCCGAGATGTACGGCGAGCTCGGCGTGCCCGACGGCATCGGCTACTACGTGGGCTCCCGGTTCGCACCCCTCGCCGGTGCCAGCAACGGGGTCCTCGGGGCGACGGCGTATTCGATCAGCGAGCCGTTTCTCGGCATGGGGATGGACCTCATGCGCGAGCACACCGACCCCGAGTCCGTGATGCTCGCCCGCGACGCGCGGGTGCTCCCCGGCCTCGCGGAGATCTCGCCTGCGATCGCGGAGGGACTCGCGCCCCTCGCCGTCGACGCGTGGGAGGTGGTGGACGGGCTGCACAACGGAGCGCGGGTGTTGTTCGCCGCCCATCGCGACCGCGCCGAACGTCACGCGGGTGATCCCGCGCTGTCGGCATGGCTCGCCTTCAACTGCATCCGCGAGTGGCGAGGCGACACCCACTGGGCGCTGAACGCCTCGGCGGACCTGAACGGGGCCGAGGTCGGCCTGATCCACAACGTGATGGTCGACTATGAGGAGGCCGAGTGGATCGTCCGCAGTCGCGGCGCGACGGACGAGGAGATCGCGAGAGGATGGGCCCGCCTCGAACGAAAGGGCCTCGCCGTCGACCGGGTGTTCACCGACGAAGCCCGCACCCTCCGCCATGACATCGAGCAGCGGACCGACGAGATCTGTGCGCAGCTGTGGGAGGCGTTCGGCGAGGCCAACACGCTCGCGTTCTGCGAGCTGCTGGAACCCCACCACGACGCGTTCATCGCCCGCATCGACGCCACCGCCGGCAAGAACTGGATGCCCGCCGCCCGCCACACGCACGGAGAAAGTACGGGGGTCTGACCCCGGCGTACTTTCTCGCGGGGCGGGGTGAGGCGTAGCGTCGGCGGTATGCAGAACGAACTGACCGAGCGCTTCGGTATCGAGTTTCCGATCTACGCCTTCACCCATTGTCGCGATGTCGTGGTGGCGGTCAGCAAGGCGGGTGGTCTCGGCGTGCTCGGCGCGGTCGGGTTCAGCGTCGAGCAGCTGAAGGTCGAACTCGACTGGATCGACGAGCACATCGGCGACAAGCCCTATGCCGTCGACATCGTCCTGCCCCAGAAGTACGACGGCGATGCCGGCGAGATGGACCTCGGCAAGCTCACCAAGGACCTCCAGGGGATGATCCCGGAGGAGCACAAGGACTTCGTGCGCGACATGCTCGACAAGCACGGGGTGCCCGAGCTGCCCGAGGACGAGGAGCTGGGCAGCGGCCTCATGGGATGGAACGCGGCCACCGCGGTTCCGCAGGTCGAGGAGATCCTCCGCCACGACAACGTCGTCATGGTCGCCAACGCCCTCGGCACGCCGCCGCCTGATCTCGTCGAGCAGATCCAGGCGTCCGGACGCGCGGTGGGCGCGCTGTGCGGCACGCCGGCGCAGGCCAGCCGCCACGCGGCGGCCGGTCTCGACTTCGTGATCGCCCAGGGCTACGAGGGCGGAGGGCACACCGGCGACATCGGCTCGGTGGTGCTGTGGCCGCAGGTCATCGACGCGGTCTCGCCGATCCCGGTCCTCGCGGCCGGGGGTATCGGCAACGGGCGCCAGATGGCTGCTGCGCTGTCGATGGGGGCGGCCGGCGTGTGGACGGGCTCGCTGTGGCTCGCGGTCGAGGAGGCGGCCGGCACCCCGGCCCAGATCCAGTCGTACCTCGATGCCACCAGCAAGGACACCGTCCGCAGCCGGAGCTACACCGGCAAGCCGTGCCGCATGTTGCGCAACGACTGGACGGAATCGTGGGAGCGGGCCGACACGCCGGACACGCTCGGCATGCCGTTGCAGATGATGGCCGTCCGCGAGGCGATGGTGCGCAGCGGCCGCTATCCGGACAAGGCCCAGCAGGTCGCGTTCAATCCGGTGGGTCAGATCGTGGGCACGATGAACAAGGTCAAGCGCAGCGCGGACGTCATCTTCGAGATGGTCGAGGAGTGCGTCGATTCACTCGAACGCACTCGCCAGATGATGTCGATGGAGTAGCTCGGCTCAGTCGGGCTCAGCTCAGCTCAGCTCAGCTCAGCGCGGCACCGGCGAGGGCGATCAGCTCGTCGGACGCCTTGTCGGGCGAGCCGCAGTCGAACGGCGGGTGGGGGTCGTATTCGATCCCGAGCTGGAGCGCTTTCGCGGTGTCGTCGCCGGCGATCGCGGCGGCAAGGGTGAGCGCCATGTCGATCCCGGCGGACACGCCGGCACCGGTCACGATGTTCCCGTCGAACACCACCCGCTCGCGTACCGGTTCGGCACCCGAGTTCGCGAGCAGGTCGATCGCCGCCCAATGGGTGGTCGCCCGCTTCCCGGCCAGGAGACCGGCCGCGCCCAGGATGAGCGAGCCGGTGCAGACCGACGTGATCCAGGTGGCCTCGGCGGTCACCGCGCGGATCCAGTCCAGGATCTCTTCGTCGGCCGCGGCGGCGAACGTGCCCTCCAGGCCTCCGGGCACTACGAGGACGTCGCAGGCCTCGACATCGGCCATCGCGTGGGTCGGGGTGAGCCCGAGCGCGCCCGTGTCGGCGTTGACCGGGCCGCCGTCCTTCGAGACCGAGATCGCCTCTGCCCCCGGGAGCCGGGCGAGGACGTCGTGGGGGCCGATCACGTCGAGCGTGGTCAGGCCCTCGTAGAGGAAGAAGACGATCCGCATCGGGCCATGGTCGCATGGATCGCGCCGCGACTACCGTTCCGTCATGCTCACCCATCTGCCTCCGACGGCCACCGGCGCGGAGATCGCCGAGGTGCTCCGGCGGGACGGGGGCGTGATCGTCGACGACCTGGCCGACGAGGCGCAGCTCGACGCGTTCTTCGACGAGATGCAGCCGTTCGTCGACGCGACCCCGGTCGGCCCCGACGCGTTTACCGGTGTCACGACCCGCCGCACCGGTGGCCTCCTCGCCCGATCCGTCACGAGCCGGGAGTTCGTGATGCATCCCACGGTGCTGGCGACCTGTGATGACTTCCTCGGCCACGTCACCAGCTACCAGCTCCACCTCACCCAGATCATCGACATCGGACCGGGGGCCGCCGAGCAGCAGATCCACCGCGACCAGTGGGCGTTCGACTTCTTCCCGTTCCCGTCCGGATACGAGGTGCAGTGCAACACCATCTGGGCCGGCGACGACTTCACGGAGGCGAACGGGGCGACCCGCATCGTCGTCGGCAGCAGTCGCCGCGAGGACGGACTCCGGTTCGGCATCGAGGACACCGTCCCGGCGGAGATGACGCGGGGTTCGGTGCTGTTCTACAGCGGCTCCGTGTACCACGGCGGCGGACCCAACACGACCGACGCCCACCGGCGCGCGATCAACATCACGTACAACGTGAGCTTCCTGCGCCAGGAGGAGAACCAGTACCTGTCGGTGCCCCAGCCCGTCGCCGCGACCTTCCCCGAGGAGCTCCAGCGATTGATGGGCTACCGGATGGGCGCCTACGCCCTCGGCTACATCGACGATCTTCGTGATCCGATCACGGTGCTCGAGCGCGCGCCGCGACCCGGGGCCTGACCTCGCGTGGGGTGTCTCGTCAGTTTTGCTTGACGCGCGCGCCGATTCGTCAACCAAAACTGACGAGACACCTCCGGTCGCCCGTCGGGGCGCGGTGTAACATGCGGAATGTACGGACATTTGGAGGAGCGGCGACGATGATCTTCGAGCAGCACTATCTCGAGTGCCTGTCGCAGGCCTCGTACCTGATCGGCGACGAGGACACCGGCCGCGCCGTCGTCGTGGACCCGCGCCGGGATGTCGCCCCCTATCTCGAGTCGGCCGCGGAGCACGGCCTCACGATCGAGATGGTGATCGAGACCCACTTCCACGCCGACTTCCTGTCCGGTCATCTGGAGCTCGCCGCTGCGACGGGCGCGGAGATCGCCTACGGGTCCCGAGCCGACGCGGAGTTCGACATCCGCAAACTCGAACACGGTGAGCGCATCGATCTCGGCTCGGTCGAGCTCGAGATCCGCCACACCCCCGGGCACACGCCGGAGTCGATCTCGATCGTCGTCCACGACGGCGGGGAGGTGCCCTACGGCGTGCTCACCGGCGACACCCTCTTCATCGGTGACGTCGGACGCCCCGATCTGCTGGCATCGCGCGGGGTCACCAGCGACGACCTCGGATCGATGCTCTACGACTCACTCCACGAGCAGCTGATGACCCTGCCGGACGCCACCCGTGTGTTCCCCGCCCACGGTGCCGGATCGGCGTGCGGCAAGAACCTCTCGACCGAGACCACGTCCACGATCGGTGACCAGCGGGCCACCAACTACGCGGTCGCGCCGATGAGCCGGGAGGAGTTCGTGGCGGTGGTGACCGACGGTCAGAGCGCGCCGCCCGCGTACTTCTCCTTCGATGCCAACCTGAATCGCGAGAACCGACCCCTGCTCGACGAGGAGTTGCCGCCGCCGGCGATGAGCATCGAGGAGATCGTGCGCGCCCAACGGCAGGGTGCCGTGGTGCTCGACACGCGGGACCCGAACGAGTTCGCCGTGGGCCACCTGCTCGGCGCGATCAATGTCGGGCTCGAGGGTCGCTACGCGGAGTTCGCCGGTGGTGTCATCCAGCCGGGCGCCTCGATCGTCCTCGTGACCGACGCCGGGATGGAGACGGAGGCCAAGAACCGCCTGGCCCGGATCGGGTTCGACAATGTGATCGGACATCTCGCGGATCCGCTCGCCGCCTTCATGGCGAACCCGGACGACGTGGTCGGGAGCTCCCGGCTCGATGTCGACGCCCTCCTTCGGGCCCGCGCCGAGGGCGAGGTGCAGTTGGTCGACGTCCGCCAGCCCGGTGAGACGGCGATCGGCACCATCGAGGGCGCCATCGAGATCCCGCTCACCCGGTTGAACGAGCGACTGGCCTCGCTCGACGCCGCCAAGCCCACGGTGGTCTATTGCGCCGGCGGATACCGGTCGTCGATCGCCGCGAGCCGACTCGTCGCCGCGGGGTTCCGTGACGTGAGTGACCTGCTCGGCGGGTATGGCGCGTGGGTGACCGCCCAGGGTTGACCTCTACGATCAAGGAGGGAAAGGGGACTCCATGTTCGATGTTCTTCCGGATCGCGTGCCGTGGTACGTGGTCGGACCCGGCCTCGGTCTCCTGATCGTCGGCCTCTTCTTCATCGCCAACCAGCCACTCGGCGCGAGCGGCGCCTATGTCCAGACCTCGGGCCTGCTGCGGCGCCGCACCGACGTCGCCGTCTGGCGGGTCTGGTACTTCGTCGGCATGTTCGCCGGTGGCGTCGTGGTGACGCAGGTGCTCCGCGAGGGGACCGAGGTCCGCAGCGGCTACGACGCCCTGCGCGACGTGTGGCCGCTCTGGATCGTCGTCCCGATGGTCTTCGGCGGCGCGACGGTGCTCGGCTTCGGTGCCGGCCGCGCCGGGGGTTGCACCAGCGGTCACGGACTCTGCGGCACCGCGCAACGGTCGCCGGCCAGCCTGGCCGTGACGGCGACGTTCATGGCCGTCGCCATCGCCACCACCTTCGTCCTCCGCGTCGCGACCGGAGGTGACCTGTGAAACTCAACCTGGTCGGCCTCCTCTTCGGCGCCCTGTTCGGCGGCCTGCTCGCCGGTGCCCAGCTCCACGAGTACGACACGATCCACGCGATGCTCCGGCTCGACGAGGCGGACGTCTTCCTCATCATGGCGTCGGCCATCGCCGTGTCGGCGCCGATGCTGTACGTCCTCGAACGGCGCCGAGCCCGTTCGATCTTCGGGGGCGACGTGCGCCTGTCGCGTTCGCGGCCCGAGCGGCACCACTGGCAGGGGGGCGCGTTGTTCGGGCTCGGGTGGGCCATCGCCGGCACCTGCCCCGCGCCGGCGCTGGTGATGGTGTCGTCCGGCGCCATGCTCGGTCTCGTCGCGATCCCGGGCATCTTCCTCGGTCTCTACCTCAACGAACGTTCGGCCGGCACGGCCGGGCATGTCGGCGACGGTGAGCACCGCGAGCTCGAACCGGTCTCGGTCGAACCGGTCTAGATCGACCGGTCCCGCCCCGCCCAGTACGGGTCACGCAGTTGGCGGGTGTAGAGCTTGCCGTTGGGTTGGCGGGGTAGCTGCTCGTGGACATCGACCGAACGCGGCACCTTGTGGCGGCCCAACCGCTCCCGGGCGAAGGCCAGGAGTTCGTCGACCGCGCCCGGTCCGGCGTCGGCGGTGAACTCGACCGCGGCCTTCACCTGCTCGCCCCACTCGTCGTCGGGAATGCCGAAGACGGCGACGTCGACGACCGACGGATGGTCGAGCAGCGCCTGCTCGACCTCGGTCGGATAGATGTTCACGCCGCCCGAGATGATCATGTTCGTGGCCCGATCGGCGAGATGGACCCAGCCCGCCGCGTCGACCGAACCCATGTCGCCGAGGGAGAACACGCCGGGTGCGAGGTAGGACGCCTCCGTCTTCTCCGGCGCGTTCCAGTATTCGAACGGACGGTCACTCCCGGGGGTGTGGCAGTAGAGCGTGCCCACCTCGCCGGCGGGAAGCCGCGTCCCCTCGTCGTCGACGGCGAAGACCTCGAAGCCGGGCACGGGGCGGCCGACGGTGCCCGGGTTGGCGAGCCAGTCCTCGGCGTCGACGCGGGTGAAAACACCGGCCTCCGACGTGCCCCAGTATTCGGTGAGGATCGGGCCGAACCAGTCGATCATCTGCCGCTTCACCGTGGGGCTGATCGGTGCCGCACCGTGCAGCACGATGTCGAGCGGCGAGGGATCGAACGCCTCCCGGACATCGTCGGGCAGCCGGAGGAGGCGGACCATCATCGTCGGCACGAGGTGGGTGCGGCGCACCCGGAGCTCCCCGATGAGGTCGAGCGTGCGGGCCGCGTCGAAGCGACGCATGAGGTGCAGCCGGGCCCCGTTGCACAGATCGAAGAAGCCGTAGCCGCCGACCGCGGCGTGGTAGGCGGGTCCGGTGATCAGTTGGGTGCCGGTCCCGTCGAAACCGACCTGGAGTCCGAGGCGTTCCTGGAGGGAGAGCATCTCTGCGACCGTCGCGGGGACGGCGCGCTTGACGCCTTTCGGGTGCCCGGTCGTCCCTGAGGTGTAGCTGAAGCGCGAGCCCGGCGGGCCGTCGAGGGCGAAGGGCGTGTCATCGGCCCGGGCGACGAGCGCGTCCAGTTCGGGGCCGAGGGTGACGACCGGGATCTCGTCGGGCACGAGGTGGGCCAGGTCGGGTTCCGCGATCACGAGCGCGGCCTCTGCATCATGCAGGACATAGTCGACCTCGTGGGGCGCGAGCAGGCCGTTGACGGGCACGAACCACACGCCGCTGAGCACGGCGGCGAGATAGACCTCGAACACTTCGACCCGATTGTCGGTGAGCAGCGCGATGTGACCGCCGGCGGGCACCGCCAGCTCGTCGCGCAACGCATGGCCGAGCCGGGTGGCCCGATCGACGAACTCGGCGCGGGTCCGTTGTCCGCCGAGGTCGTCGGTCAGGGCGAGCGTGTCCGGCTCCGCCGCCGCGAGGTCGAGGATCATCAGCCGCCGGTGGTCGACCAGTGCCAGGGCTCGCTGGGGAGGTTGATGAGGCCGAAGTCGCCGGCGACCTCGCTCATGACCTGGAACACCGACGAGCTACGACTGCGGATGATGGAGCCGTTGTAGGTGAAGTCGATCGCGAGTCCGCGTTCGTGGGCGGACCGGCCGGGCCGGGCGGTCGGCGGACTGCACTGATAGGCGGGCATCTCCCAGATGGCGTAGTCCGACGTGCCGCAGTGGGAGCGGCGGAGACGGATCTGGGAATCGGAGCTGCGGTAGCCGCCCCCGGACAGTGGGTAGCCGCGGGCCTCCATGGCCGCGAGGAACCCCTCGACCTGCTCGGCGATGAGCGCGTTCACGACGATGCCCCGCACCGTGGTGAGCTCGACGGGCGCATCGTTCGGAATGGTGACGGGTCCGCGTTCGCGGTTGCGCTGGGCGATGGCGTCGGCGATCCGTTGCTCCTCGGCCTTGATCTCGGCGGCCAGCTCGGCGTCGAGCGCTTCGAGGGCGGCGACCTCGGCGAGTCGGGCGTCCAGCCGGTCCTCGACCGCGCGCAACGCCTCTTCCTCCGTGGCGTACGCCTCGTCGAGGGCTGCCTTGTGGCGGGCGACCTCGGCCGCCTGGTCCTCCTGCTCCGCCCTCGTGGCTGCCGCTTCCTCTCGCTGGCGGTCGAGCTCGGCGCCGAGGGCGCGCAGCTCGTCGATGATCTCCGTCGTGTTGCCGGTGCCGAAGTCGATCAGTGCTTCGGTGCGGGCGTACTGCCACGGGTTCTCGTCGAGGGCGGCGTTGTCGGAGTTCGGACCCTGGAACCCGACGAACGCGTTGACCGCGGTGTCCTGGAGCAGCTGTTGCACCCGCCCGACGTCGCGTTCGAGATCGTCGATGCGGAGCTGGGCCGCGATCTCCTGCCTGACCGCCGCGTCGACGCGCCGCTGGGCGGCATCGAGCGCGGCCTGCTGCGCGTCGATCGACTCGCGGAGCTTGTCGAGCTCCTCCGTCAGCGTCTCGGCGTCGACGGTGAGTGCGTTGACGAGGATCTCGATGTCGGCCGTGTCCTCCTGGACCTCGCGGCGTTGTTCGCGCAATTCGTCCGGGCTGTCGGCCGCGCCGGCGAGCGATGCCGTGAAGGCGGACGCCGCCAGGACGATGACGACGAAGGCACGAGGGCGACGGAAGCGACGGCGGACGGTCATGACGAGGCGGTGCACACGTTCTGTCGTCACAGAAACGTAATGAACGGGGAGCAACGGTACCCGACGACGGGACCCGTGGAAACCGAGCGGATCAGTCGTTCTTCATCGTCTGGCCGCCGTCGACGGGGATCACCGTGCCGGTGACGTAGGACGAGGCGGGCAGGGCGAGGTTGAGCACCATGTGCGCGACCTCCTCCGGGTCGCCGTAACGGCGCAGTGCCGTTCGGCGGCGGGCGAACTTCTCGCGGTGCTCCGGCGGGATCAACTCGGTCATACCGGTGAGGATCGGGCCGGGGCAGACCGCGTTCACCGTGATGCCGTCGGTGGCGAGATCGACCGCGAGCGCCCGGGTGAGCCCGATGACCCCGTGCTTGGCCGTGGTGTAGGGCAGCGTGCCCCGCTGGGCGCCGAGTCCCTCGGTCGACGAGATGTTGATGATGCGGCCCTCGCCGCTCGCGCGAAGATCCGGCAGACAGGCCCGCACCATGCGCTGGTGCGCCGTGAGGAGAACGTCGAGGGCGAGCGCCCAGGTGTCCTCGAAGTCGTCGGCGTCGACCGGTCCCCCCAGGGAGACGCCCGCGTTGTTCACGAGGATGTCGACCGGGCCGAGGTCCGCCCGGATCCGGTCGACGACCGTCGTGATCGCCTGCGGGTCGGTGACGTCCAGGACATAGCCCGCCCCCGTGCCGCCGACGGCGGTGATCTCGTCGACGACGACGTCCACGTCCGCCTCGCGCAGGTCGGTCACGGCGACCGTGGCGCCCTCGTCCGCGAAGAGGTGCGCTTCGGCCCGCCCCATGCCGGACGCGGCGCCGGTGATCAGCACCACCTTCCCGGCGACGGAACGGCTGCGGCTGGTGAGACGGGGATTGGTCATGACGCTCGCGATCAGTCGGCCCAGTCGAGGCGGAACTCGAGTTCGTGAACGTAGCGCTCGCCCGGTCGCAGCGCCGCCGATGGTGCCCAGTCGAGGTTGGGCGCGTCGGGGATGTGTTGCGGTTCGAGGCAGAACGCAGCGAACGGGTCGTGGGCGCGGCCGTCGGCACCGGGACCACCCGAGAGGAACGCCCCGGTGTAGAACTGCACGGCCGGCTGGTCGCTCCACACCTCGAGCGCTCGTCCGGACGGGTGGTCGACCCGGGCGTGGCGGCGGAGACCGTCGCCGTCGACGACGAAGCAGTCGTCGTAGCCGTTCGGCAGGCCGAAGCCGAGGCGGTCACCGAGTCGTGTCGCCGCGCGCAGATCGTGGGTCGTGCCGGCGACCGGGTGCGGCGGACCGCTCGGCAGCGTCGCGTCGTCCACCGGCACGACCGTCGTCGCGTCGATCTGCACGGCGTGCTCGCGCACGTCGGCCTCGGTCGGCCCGCCGAGGTTCCAGTAGGTGTGGTTCGTCATCGACACGATGGTCGCTTGATCGCAGGTGGCCTCGTGGCGGATGTGGATCGTGCGGTCGTCGAGCCGGAAGGTCACCGCGGCGTGGAGCGTTCCGGGGAACCCCATCTCGCGGTCCGGGCTCGTGCGTCGGAAGGTGACCGCGTCATCGGTCGCGTCGGCGTCCCACACGAATCGTGAGAACCCGAGCGACCCGCCGTGGAGTTGGTTGTCGCCCTCGTTGGCGTCGAGGGCGTAGGCGATGTCGTCGATCGTGAACATCGCGCCACCGATCCGGTTCGCGAAACGCCCGACGGTGACCCCGAGGTAGGGGTTGCGAACCGGGTCTTCGTAGGCCGCCACGGAATCGAGACCGAGTGAGAGCGGGATCGGGCCGTGGGGGCCGGGGATCTCGATCCGACAGAGCGTGGCGCCGAGGTCGAGAAGTTCGATCGAGAGGCCGCTCGGGCTCTCGAGGCGGTGGCGGTGCACGGGCGTGGGTGGTTGCAGACGGTGACCGGCGGTCATTCCATACGGCGAGGGCACGGGAACTACCGTACGACTTCTGCCACCGAGGAGGTGCTGGGGTGACGACCGCGGCCGAGCTCGCCGACGAGCTGCTGGACATGACCGTCGACGTGCTGACCGAGCTCGAGTCGCACCACGCGCCCGCCCTCGAACTCCCGCCGGTGTTCGGTGGCTATCTCGTCGGGGCCGACGCCCGGGCGGACCTCGCGTTCACGCTCGGGTTGCTCCACGCCGAGGGCGTCGAGAAGGTGGCTGGTGTTCGCGGCGACGATGTGGCGCTCGAGATCGTGCGCCGACTCGACGGCCCGACGACGCACAGCTTCTACTCGTACCGCGCCGCCGAGACGCTCGCTCGGCTCGGCGGACTCGACGACAATCCGCGGCTGGCCCACTGGACGGCGGACGACATCGCGAACGTCGAGTCCGCGATCGACTCGACCTCGATGTTGTCGATGCTCGACGACGGCACGCTCCCCAACAACTTCGCGGTCGTGCTGACCCGGTGCGAGATCGCCCGACGGGCGCTCGGTCGACTGCCGGACGACAACCGCCTCGACGAACTGCTCGACACGCTCCGCGGACTCTTCGGTGGCCTGCCCTACGGCTGGTGGGACGACTTCGGCGGGGCGAACTACGACATGTACACGCCGGACGTGTACCTGTTCGCCGAGCCCTTCGCCGACGAGCTGGGCGAGAGCTGGGCGACGGGGCTACGGGCCGTGCTGGGGGACCTTGCGGACGTCGCGACCCCGGGTGGCGCCGTGTCGTGGGGGCGTTCGACCGGGGCCCTCGGCGTGGTCATGAACGTCGAGCTGGGTGCGACCGCGGTCGGTCGCGACATGAGCGATGACCCCGGGGCGTGGCTGGGCAAGGCGGCGCTGGCGGCGCGGGCGCTGCGGGACTGGTTCGTCGATGGCGTGGTCACCGCCCATCAGCACAAGATGACGATGGGTTACCGCGGTCCGGAGCGCCGGCTCCAGATGACGCTCGACCTGCTCGGCAAGCTCGTGCAGGCCGTCGGCGAGTTGCGGCGGGGCGCGGACGTCGAGGCCGCGTCTCCGGCGCAGAGCTTCGGCCCGGTGGACCGCCTGGTCCGGTTCGAGGACGAGCGCGAAGCCGCGGTGTGGGCCCATCGGGGCGGCGGCGTCGACTTCGTCCTGCCGTTCGTCGGGGGTTTCTGGGGTGACTACGCGGCGTCGCCGCGGCTCCCGGGCACCTTCGAGACGCCGGTCGACAGCAATCACCACATCGGCTGGCTCCCCCTGATCCACGCCGACGGCACCGTTCGTTCCACGCAGGGCCCCCCGGCGTCGGTCGCCCACGAGCCGAACGCGGTGACGGTGTCGTTCGACCGGTTCAGCTCGTTCGATCTCGGCGCGAAGGAGCCGGCCAACATCGCGATCGACGGCACCCGACGCACCCGCTATCGGGTCGAGCGGCGTTCGCTCGTGATCGAGGAGGAGCTCGAGCTGGATCGCGATCCGGCGACCATCGACGCGATCTCGGTGTCGATCCCGGAGACCACGGTCCGGCCGCTCGCCGTCGAGTTCGAGACGGACCTGCCCCACACCGCCACGGTCGTCGACACCGCAGGCATGCAGAAGCACCGGTCGTTCTGGCACGAGCACGGCCGCAGCCACGAACTCGTCCTCGAACCCGCTCGCTCGCTGTCCTACCGGTGCCGGGTCACCCCCGCGCTGCGGGTGGCGAGCACCGCCCACGGTCACTGGTACGACTCGAGTCTCTGGGATCCGCTCGGCGACCGGGTCACGCGCCACTCGTCGGGTTGGATCCTCGAGGATCCCGCGGCGATGAGCGCCTTCGACGTGGCCCACATCCACTGGCCGGAGTGGACGAGCGGCCCGACCCCGGAGGCGGCCGAGCGCACGATCGGCAAGCTCCGCGAGGCCGGCGTCACCATCTTCTGGACGCAGCACAACCGCGTTCCCCACCGCCACCAGGACGCCGCCGACATGTATGCGGTGTGGGCGGCGAACGCCGACGTCGTCGTGCACCACAGCGAATACGGCCGGGCGGTGATGGAGCGGGAGTACACCTACGGCGAACACACCCGCCACGCCGTGATCCCCCACGGTCACTGGGGACACATGCTCGAACCGCTGCGCCCGGCCGGCGGAAAGGCGGAGGCCGAGCAGGCGTGTGGGATGGACGCGGTGCCGTTGCGGCTCGGCGTGGTCGGCGCGCCGCGTGTGCAAAAGGACGTGCAGCTCGTGCTCGACGCCGTGCACGCGAGCACCCGCGACGACATCGAGCTGCGGGTGTGGAGCCTCGACGGCGAGACGGTCCCCGATGACCCCCGGATCATCGCCGAGCCCTACGAGATGACCGATCACGCGGTCTATGCCCGCCGGCTCCACACCCTCGACGCACTCGTGATGCCGTTCACCGAGGGGATGCTGACGACGGGGACCATGGCCGACGCGATCGGCGCCGGGATCCCCACCCTCGCCTCCTCGTGGGGGTACCTCCGCGAGGCCCTGGGCGACGCGGCGATCTACTACGGCGACGCCGCCGAGGACCTCACGGCCTGTGTCGACGGGCTGACCGAGGACCGGCTCGCGGCCTGTCGCGCCGCGATGCCCGAACGGCAGGCCGCCCTCGACTGGCAGCCGATCGCCGAGGCGACCCTCGCCCTGCTCGACGAGGTCGTCGCGGGCGGGTGAATCGCGGACGCGTTACTTGGTGATGCGGGGCTCGGCGAAGACCGCCCGGAGGCGCTCCTCGAAGTGGGAGAGGGGCGGCGTGGGGTAGCCGGGATCGAACGACATCTGGTCCCAGTCGTCGGCGAACGTGACCGCCAGGTCGAACCACGGCTCGTCGCGAAACGCCTCGCGGGCATCGGGATCCCAACCGAAGTGGTGGTTGTAGGCCGCCCCCTGGAAGACCTGGTGGTGCTGGATCAGCTGGTAGAGCTCGGGCCGGACATAGGGGGCGAGTACCTCGGCCGACATCGATGCATGGTTCGCGGTCGACACGAACTTGCCGATGTCGTGGCACAACGCGGTGATGACGAGTTCGTCGTCGGCGCCGTCGGCTTCGGCCCGGGCCGCGGTCTGCAGCGAATGCGTCAACTGGTCGACCGCGTAGCCGTCGACGCTGTTGCGCAACCACTCGAGCATCGGGATGATCCGGTCGGCGACCTGCTTCTGGCTGGCGAGCGTCAGCTCGCGGATCTCCAGCCACTCTTCGGTCGAACCCTCGTCCATGCGCGTGAACATGGTGACCAGTATCGCCGCTTCGGCGCCCTCCGGCATCCTGGCCTAGGGAACGAGCCCGCCGTCGGATCCCACGAGGCCTCGGTAGACCGGGGCGCACGGACTACAGCTTGCACGAGGCGAGACAGTACGGTCGGCGCCATGCAGCTGGGATTCACGTGGGGCTACTGGACGCGGGCGATGCCCGACAACCTGATCGAGTTGAGCAAGGCCGCCGAGGACGCCGGGTTCGACTGCTTGTGGTCGGCCGAGTCGTGGGGGAGTGACGCGTTCTCGCCGCTCGCCTACATCGCCGCCCACACGGACCGGATCAAGCTCGGCACCGGTGTGGTGCAGCTGTCGGCCCGCACCGCGGCGGCCACCGCGATGCACGCGGTCACGCTCGACCATCTCTCGGGCGGCCGGGTCATCCTCGGCCTCGGCGTGTCCGGCCCCCAGGTCGTCGAGGGGTGGTACGGCATGCCCTCGCGCAAGCCGCTCGCCCGCACGCGTGAGTACGTCCAGGTGCTCCGCCAGATCATGGACCGGGAGGGTCCGGCGGAGTTCCACGGCGAGCACATCCAGATGCCCTACACCGGCGAAGGAGCCGAAGGCCTCGGCAAGCCGCTGAAGATCATGACCCACCCGCTGCGTCAGATCCCGATCTGGATCGGCGCCGAGGGTCCGAAGAACGTGACCCAGACCGCCGAGATCGCCGACGGCTGGCTGCCGCTCTACTACTCGCCGTTCCGACCCGAGGTGTACGCGGAGCAGCTGAAGGACGCGAAGCCGGGTTTCGAGATCGCCGTCAACGTCTCGTTGAACATCACCGACGACATCGAGGCGGCCCTCTACGGCACGAAGGCGTCGCTCGGCTTCTACATCGGGGGCATGGGTGCGAAGGGGCAGAACTACCACACCAAGCTGATGGCGCGGATGGGTTACGAGGAAGAGGCCTACAAGATCCAGGATCTGTTCTTCGAGGGGAAGCGCGACGAGGCGATCGCCACGGTGCCCACTGATTTCGCCGACGAGATCTCGCTCGTCGGCTCGGTCGAGCGGATCCGCGACCGCCTCCAGGCCTGGGAGGAGAGCCCCGTCACGATGCTGAACGTCTCGGCTCGCACCCCCGACGACATCAAGCGGGTCGCCGAGGTCGTGAAGGGCTAGGGCTGCCGCGACCGGGCCCTACCGCCGCCACGGCGCGACCCACTGGAAGCGGGCCGCGTCGGGGAGATCCTCGATCGACGGCACGCCGTGTGATCCACCCAGGAACACCGCGAGGGCGCGGGCCGCGTGGTCGGGGACGTTGACGAACTCGATGGTCATGTCGTCCCGCTCGAGATCGGCGATCAGTTCCGAGAGCGTGTTGGCGCCCGAGTAGTCGAGGCGACCGCACTGGCCCAGGTCGACGACGATGTGGGTGGTCTCCGGATGCTCGGCGACCGCATTGCGGAACGCATCCTCCAACGCCGGGGTGGACGCGAACCAGACGACCCCCGCCGGCCGGACGGTGAGGCTGTCGCCGTCGCTCTCGTAGACGTGATCGACCCGCATCTCGCGGTAGAGATGGAAGCCGATCGCGAGAGCGACGCCGAGCAGGACGCCCCGCTCGACGTTGGGGGAGAACATGAGCGTGGCGACGAAGGTGCCCGTCGCGATCGCCGCCTGGGGTGCGCTCTGGCGCCACATGCGGATGATCGGCTTCGGCTGGATGAGTCGGTAGACGGCGGTGAAGACCACGGCTCCCAGCACGGCGCGGGGGAGGGTCTCGAGGTTCGAGGCCAGCGGGAGCGCCGCGATCACGGTCGCGCCGGTGACGGCGCCGGACCAGTTGCTCTTCGCCCCGGCGAAGCGGTTGAGCGAACTGCGCGAGAACGAGCCGCCGACCGGGAACGCGCCGGAGATCGCCGACGTCACGTTGGCCACGCCCGAGGAGATGAGCTCCCGATTGGCGCTCCAGGGAATCCGGTCGAGCGCCGCGAACGTGCGGCTGATCGATGCGGGTTCGGCGAACCCGACGAGGGCGATCACGACGCCGGGGATGATCAGGTCGCCGAACTGGTCGTAGGGGAGGTCGAGGCTGAGCGTGATGAAGCCGTCCGGGAGATTGCCGACCGTGGGGCCGGCGTAGTCGGTGACGGCGCTCCACACGGTCGCGCCGATCACCATGAGCAGCACGCCGGGGAACAGGTTGTGCACCTTGCGGGAGCCGAGGACGACGACGGTGGTGAGGATCGTCAGGGTCAGCGCGGTGCCCGACCAGTCGCCCGGTGAGGTGATCGTCGACCAGGCGCGGGGCAAGACGCCGTCGGTGTCGGGGTCCACCGCGAACATCGACGGGAGCTGGGACGAGACGATCAGGATCGCGGCGGCGCTGGTGAAGCCCTGGAGCACGGGTTGCGACATCAGGTACGCGAGCGTCCCCATGCGCAGCAGCCCGAGCAGGAACCGGGTGACACCGACGATGAGCGCCAACAGCGCGGCGAGTTCGACGTATTCGGCGGAACCGGTGGCGGCGAGCCCGGACAGGGCGCCGAAGGTGAGCAGTGAGGTGAGCGCGACCGGACCCGTCTGGAGATACGGCGAGGACATCAGCGGCGCGGCGATGAGTGGGGGCAGCGCGGCCGCGAACAATCCGATGTGGGCGGGTACGCCGGCGATCTCCGCGTAGGCGAGCGACTGGGGGATCAGCACCAGGGCGACCGAGAAGCCGGCGATCACGTCGCCCATGCTCGGCTTCGGAATGCTGCTCGCCCTCGGGTTCGGCACCCAGAGAGTGAACCACGTCGGGAGCGCGGTGCCGACGTTCTCTCCGGTGTCGACCGTCAGCGGTAGCTGACGACCTCGTACTCGACTCCGTCGTGGTCGTTGAAGTAGAAGCGCCGTCCGGGGTCGTACGTCATGAAGCTGTACGGCTCGATGCCCTCCGCGCGCACCCGCGTCTCGATCAGGTCGAGGTCGTCGACGAGGATGCCGAGGTGTTGCAGGCCGCCGAGCCGGTCGGCGTCCGCCATCGGCTCGGGAGGTTCGGGCGGCGTGTAGAGCGCGACATAGTGCGTGTCGGTTCCGACGTGCACCGTCCGGCCGCCGAGCATGGACGGGCCCTCCCAGCGGACATGCCAGTCGAACACCCGCTCGAGCATCGCCGCCGAGGCTGTCGGATCGGTCACGGTGACGTTGGCGTGTTCGAGCATGCCGGGCATGGAGGGCTCCTTTAGGAAAGTATGTGCTTGTTATATTGTGGCGCGACTCGACAATTGTCAAGACGACTCTTGTGAAATATCGGCTACGCTCGTGGACATGTCCGATCGCGCCGGTATCGGCGACGCCCAACGTCGCATCGTCGACTTCCTCAAGCGGGCCGGCGCGTCCACCACGGCGGGCATCGCGGACGCACTCGCCGTGACCACCCAGGCCGTGCGACCCCAACTCGTCGAGCTGGAGGAGCGTGGTCTCGTGCGTTCGGAGACCCTCGTCACGGGTACCCGGGGCCGCCCGCCGGTCGGCTGGGCGCTCACCGACCTGGCGATCGAGTTGTTTCCCGACCGCCACGCCGACCTCACCGTCGAGCTGCTCCAGACGATGCGGGCCGAGCTGGGGGACGAGGCCCTCGATGCCGTCCTGGCCGCCCGCGACAAACAGCATCTCGCCGCGCTGGAGGCCCAGATGGACGGACTCGCGGCCGACGACCTCGGCGCCCGGGTCGAGGTGCTGGCCGAGGCGCGGTCGCGGCAGGGCTACATGGCGGAGGTCGTGCCCGACGGTGACGAACTGCTGCTCGTGGAGCATCACTGCCCGGTGTGTGCCGCGGCGACCGAGTGTCAGAGCCTGTGTCGCAACGAGCTCGCCCTGTTCGCCGATGCGCTCGGTGAGGGTGCCGCGGTCGAGCGCAGCCAGCACCTGCTCGCCGGCGATGAACGCTGCGTCTACCGGATCTCCCGCCGCAGCTGACAACAGCCGCGACGTGCGGTACGGTGACCACGGAGAGTGAGGGAGACGGGCGTGGCGAGGCGAACACGGGCATCGGTCATCGGTGGCGCGATCGTGCTCTTCGTCGCGTTCTTCGTCGTCCCGTCGGTCGGGGCCGAGCCCGACATCATCGTGCCTGCGCCCACCGGCGCACCCGCGGACGGTGACGTCATCGCCCTCGTGATCGACGGTTCCAACGGCTACGACGGGGCCGACGCGCTGGTCATCACGAGCTGCGGCAACGCCGAGAACGGTCTGCCGTACTTCGCCGAGACGGACGCCTACTGCCACAGCGGGTCGCATCCGCCGCTCATCGCCGACGGCGACTCGTTCTCCGGTCGGGGACTCCTGCCGAACCCCGTGGACGGGGCGGACTACACGTTCTCCTACGTGTGGGACCAGAACTTCACGAACGGCGCCACCTGCTATGCCGATGCGCCGGTGGCATGCCGGATCCTGATCACGGGATTCGACGTCAACGGCGCCGAGCTCTGGCGCCGAGCCGTCGCCGTGAGCACCGTCGAGGATCTGCCCGTGGCGGTCATCGAAGCGAGCGTGTCGACCGACGAAGGCGACGTCGGTGTCCGGTCCCTCGACATCGACCTGAGCCTGTCGCGCGAGGTCGATTGGCCGGTGTACGCGGAGCTCGACATCATCGGCGTCGAGGCCAAGACGCAGGGTGGGAGCTATCCCACGAGCGACCCGACCGACATCAACCTCCTCGTCGACTCGGTGGACCTCTCCCTCGACGATCACATCGTCCTGCGTGTGTTCGGCGATCTGCTGGACGAGGTCGACGAGCGCGCGGTCGTGCGGTTCCAGCTCCCCGACGGCGGCGCGACGATCGGCGGCTTCTACGGTCTCTCCATCGTGACGATCGTCGACGACGACGAGCCGCCGAGGTTGATTCCCGGCGACGTCGTAGTCCTCGAGGACGACGCCACCGTGATGGTTCCCTTCACGCTCGACAACTACTCGGCGAAGGACGTCACGTTCGACTGGGTCGTCGGCGGCCACGGCCCCACCACCAACCCGGGCGAGGACTATGTGGCGGCCTCCGGCACCGCCACGATCCCTGCCGGCGAGCTGACGGCCGAGATCCCGGTCGAGATCGTCGAGGACGACGTGCCCGAACAGGACGAGCTCGTTCTCGTCGGCATCACACGGGTGGAGAACGCACGACCGGGCGGCTTCTTCGGCCTCGCCTTCCTCGGTGTCCTCAACGACGAGCCGTTCCCGGACTGCTTCGACCGACTCGGCCCCGGCGCGAACCTCTCGTGGTGTGATTTCTCCGGGGCCACCCTGGTCGGCGAGGATCTCGCCGGCGCCGACCTGCGCTGGGCGAACTTCGCCGGGGCGACGATCGTCAACGGTGACTGGTCCGACATCGTGGCCACCGATGCGAACCTCGACGGCGCCACCTTCGCCAACCTCGACCTGACGGCGGCCGACTTCACCGGCGGTTCCGGCGCGGTGACGTTCATCAGTTCGACCCTCGACCTCGCGCTCCTCGACGGTGGCTTCGAGGGCTCGCGCTTCATCGGCTCCTCGGCCCAGGGCGTGTACCTGCACGGTCGATTCGACGACGGTCTCTTCGTCCTCTCGGACTTCACCGATGGTGACATCACGACCGCCCGCTACCCGCGAGCGGTGTGGAGCGCGGCCACCTGTGCGGACGGCGCAGCGTCGAGCGACACGTTCGACACCTGCCAACGGGTGTTCGTGTACTCGGTCCGCGAGGGGCGGTTCGGGACACCCGACGTCGTCACCGCGGGCGTCCCCGCGACCGAGGACATCTCGTTCCGCATGGTGCTCGAGGGCTCCGAGGGATTCCTGCCGGGGATCACGTTCTTCGGGTCGCAGTTCTGGGCCGGGCCGACCGGTCTGGAAGCGGAGATGACCGGCGGTGGCGACACGGTCGTCGATCAGACCGGCAACGGGTACCCCGACGCGAACTGGGGCGGGCTCTCCTCGGAGCTCGACATCGACGTCGGTGACACCGAGCTCTGCGTCGCCGGCACCAACAGTTCCGACGAACGCGCCTTCGGCTGCCGGCCGGTCACCGTCGTCGCATGGGAGGACGACGAGCCGCCGATCAGCCCACCGGCATCGCCGCCCTCGAGCCCATCTTCCAGTCCGCCGATCAGCGGAACCGGCCTGAGCGCGCTCACGTCGTTCCTCGCGGAACCCGCCGGGCTGATGGCGACCAGCGCGGCCGTGGGACTCCTCTTCCTGCTCGGGTCCCGGCGGGCCGAGACCACGCTGCGAGGCGAACACGACGACGAACACGAAGAAGACGTGGTCGACGACCGGGGGTAACTTCCCCGGCGTGGACTTGGCACGGTTGCTCGAGGGGTACGGCACCGCGATGCGGGTGCGGGCGGGCGACATCGTCTTTCGCGAGGGCGACCCGTCCGGGGCGGCGTACGGCGTCGTCGGTGGCCGGATCCGGATCGAGGTGACGACGCCCACCGGCGGACGGCTCGTGCTCGGTGTGAAGGAGCCCGGCGACCTGCTCGGCGAGCTCGGTGCGCTCGACGGCACGACGCGCTCGGCGACCGCCGTGGCCGTCGAGGACGTGCAGCTCGTCCAGGCGAGCGTGGACGAGTTCCTCCGCGCCCTCGAGGAGGAACCGGGGCTGGCGGTCGACCTCCTCCGACGGGTCAGCCAGGATCTGCGGAGCGCGGTCCACCGCACGACGGCGCGAGCGAGCGCGGACACCACCCAGCGGCTGGCGATGCTGCTGTGTGACCTGTCCCAGCGCTACGGCGAGGTGAACGGCAGCGGGGTCAACATCGATCTCGCGCTGTCCCAGGAGGACGTCGCCGGTTGGATCGGCGCGACCCGTGAGGCGACCGCTCGCTCCCTGCGCACGCTGCGCGACAGAGGTTGTGTCATCACCGGCCGGCGTCGGATCGGGATCACCGATCTGACGGCCCTGCAACGGGTCGCGGTCGGCTAGCGATGTCACGATGGCGCGAGCGTGACGACGTGCCGCGCGGGGCGGCGTACGACGAGCGGTGGAAGGCGATGGCGGCGGCGGGGGAGTCGATCCACGGTGAGGTCGACCTCGTCGAATGGCTGATCGACCGGGAGGGGTTCGCCGACCCGGTCCTCCTCGACGCCGGTTGTGGCACGGGGCGGGTCGCGATCGAGTTGGCGCATCGTGGCTACGACGTCGTGGGTGTCGACCTCGACGAGGCGATGCTGGCCGAGGCTCGGTCGAAGGCGCCGGAACTCGCCTGGACCGTGGGTGATCTGCTGGACGTCGATCTCGGTCGTTCGTTCGACCTCGTCGTGATGCCCGGCAACGTCATGATCTTCGTGGCGCCCGGCACGGAGTCGGCCGTCCTGTCCAACCTGGCTCGTCAGACCCGACCCGGCGGACTCGTGGTCGCCGGTTTCCAGACGGGCGGTGGCCGGCTCACCGTCGACGAGTACGACGCGCACTGCCGCGCCGCCGGCCTCGAGGTGGTCGACCGCTGGTCGACATGGGATCGCCGGCCCTTCGCCGGCGGTGACTATGCCGTCTCCGTGCACCGTGCCCGGTGACCCCCGGCCGGTCGGCCGTGTTCGTGGCCGCGCCGACCGACGTGCGAGGATCGGGTGATGCAGGAATTCACGGGGCGGACCGCGGTGATCACGGGTGGGGCGAGCGGTATCGGACTCGCCACCGCGGAGCGACTCGGCCGTGCCGGGATGAACCTCGTCCTCGGCGACATCGAGGAGCGCGTGCTCGACGAACAGGTCGACCGCCTCCGAGGTGACGGTCACGCGGTCATCGGGGTGACCACCGACGTCGCCGACTTCGACGCGGTCACCGCGCTGGCCGAAGCTGCGGTCGAACGGTTCGGTCCCGTCCATGTGCTCTTCAACAACGCCGGCGTCGGCGGCGGCGGGCCGATGCTCGACACCGAGCTGGACGTCTGGAACTGGACGCTGGGCGTCAACCTCTTCGGGGTGGTCCACGGGATCAAGGCGTTCGGGCCCGGGATGCTCGCGCACGGTGAACCGTGCGCCATCGTGAGCACCGCGTCCATGGCCGGCCTGCTGCCCACCCCGATGCTCGGGTCCTACACTGTGTCCAAGTACGCGGTGGTGGCGATGAGCGAGACCCTGTCGCTCGAGACGCAGGGGTCGGCGATGCAGGTCCACGTGCTGTGCCCCGGATTCGTCGCGACCAACATCGCCGACAGCGATCGCAACAAGCCCGAACACCTGGCGGAGCCGCTGGCCATGGGGGAGGACAACGACCTCATGCGGGCCGCGATGCGCGAGCTCGTCGCCAGTGGCATCCCCCCGGCAGAGGTGGCCGAGCGCATCTTCGAGGCGCTCCAGAGCGGTCGGTTCACGATCCTTCCCCATCCCGAGTTCGCCGAGCAGATCCTCGAGCGGAGCCGGCGCCTCGTCGACGGCGATCCCCCCACGAGCTGGGAACCCTGAGCAGCCGGTGGCCGACGCCTCTGATCACGCGCTCGCGGCGCGCATCGCCTCCGACACCGGTGACCTCCTCGTCGCGCTCCTCGACGACCCCGACGCGCACCGACAGGGGTGGAGCTCGATCGAATACACGGGCGACCGTTCGGCGCACAACTTCATCGTCGGCGAGCTCGCCAGGGAGCGGCCCGAGGACCATGTCCTGTCCGAAGAGGGACGGGACGATCCGGCTCGGCTGAGCGCCGACCGGGTGTGGATCGTGGACCCGCTCGACGGGTCGAGCGACTTCGGGTGGAGCGACCACTGGTCGGTCCATGTCGCGCTCGTGGAGGACCGCGTGGTGACCGCCGGTGCCGTCGCCGTGCCGGGATGGCGCACGACGTGGGCGACGGAACCCACTCCGCAGCCGATCATGTCGCGCGTCGGCGACCGACCGCGGATCGTCGTGTCCCGCTCGCGACGGCACATGGACGGACGCCTGCTCCAGGAGGCGCTCGGTGCCGACGTGATGGCCGTCGGGTCCGCCGGGGTGAAGGCGATGGCGGTCGTGCGGGGAGAGGTCGACGCGTACGTGCACGGCGGCGGGCTCTACGAGTGGGACTCGTGCGCCCCCGCCGCGGTCGCCGAGGCGGCGGGACTGGTTGCGTGCCGCCTCGACGGCTCGCCACTGTGGTTCAACAAGGAGGACCCGTGGTCGCCCGGCCTGATCATCAGTCGGGCCGACCTGGTGGACGACATCGTCGCGGCCATGTCGCGGCGGAGCCGCTGACGGATCGAGGAGTCGATGACCGACAAGCCGAAGAAGGTGCGTCACACATCCCGGTCGTTGGAGCGGCACGTGCGGGCACCGCGGGAACACACGTGGACGGTGCTGCTCGATCTGATCGAGGCGGGCACGGGCGGCACTGCGCTCGAGGACACTGCGCTCGAAGACACTGCGCTCGAGGAGACTGCGCTCGTCGAGACGGTGCTGTCGTTCGAGCCACCGTGGCGTCGCAGCTACAAGGTGGAGGGCGACCACGGACTCGAGCTCTACGAGGGCACCTTCGTGCTCCGCGACGACGGCGACGAGTGCCATGTGTCGTGGGGGCTCGTCGTCGATCCGGAACCGACCGAGGCGGGGTGGGCGTTCGTCGACCTGGCCCTGGGGGTCATCGGCGGGTTCCTCGACCGGCTGGTCGAGGCCGCGGAGGCGGACGCGTCCTAGCGCCGGGCGACGGCGGCCGCGTCGAGCGCGAGCCGGCTGACCGCCAACGAATGGGCGGTGGTGACGAGCGCTTCGGTCCCGTCGCGCACATCGGCACAGAGCTGTGTCGCCCACGTGAGCAGGTCGGCGCGGCAATCGAGACGTTCGACGCCGTCCGCGTCCACCACGATGAGGTGGTCGCCGTCGTCGGCGCCGCCGGGATCGCAGTTCGACCGCACCTCGATCGTGCCGGTGTCCCCCGTGATCATCAAGCGGACATCGCCCCACGTCGGCAGGCCGGCCGGGGTCATCCAATCGACACGGCAGTACGCACTGCCGGTGCCGCCCTCGAGCATGACTTCGGCCAGGATCTCGGGATGCGTGCCGCCGGGCGCCGCGGTGGTGCGGGCGGCGACCACGGACAGATCGGTGGAGCCGAGCAGCGTCGCCGCGTGGTGGAGTTGATGGCTGGCGAGATCGGCGAGCATCGGCCCTGACCGAGCGGGGTCGGAGAACCACGCCGGGCGGGTATCGCCGCGGCGGTGGGGGCCCAGGCCGATGACGTGGCGCACCGTGCCGATCCGCCCGTCCGCGATCAGCGAGTGGGCCCGGTTCACGGCCCGACTCGTGAAGTGCTCGGTGAAGGCGACCCACCAACGGCGGCCGGTGGAGGCCGCGGTCGTCTCGATCTCGGCGAGCTGGTCCATGTCCGTGGCGGCGGGCTTGGCGACCAGGACATCCGCGCCGGACCGCATGGCCGCGATGGCGTAGTCGGGGCGGAGGTTCGGGACGGCGGCGACGACGACGAGGTCGATGCCCGCGTCCAGCGCATCGTCGACGTCGACGCTCGCAATGTCCGGGAAGATCGCGGGGAACAGGCCGTCCGGCTCGCCCGGGGTCTCCACCCAGCCGACGCATTCGGCGCCGGCAATCAGGAGCTCGCCGGTCAGCTCCAGGGCGTGGGGGTGATCGACACCGATCACCGCGAAGCGGATCGCCGGGTCGTCGGTCGCGTCGGTCACGGCGGGAACGGTAGCGTCCGGACATGACCGAGGAGATGAGTCCGCTCGACCGGGTCGTCGCGACGGAGGACATCCGCCGGCTCGCCTACCGGTACAGCGACGCGCTGGATCGGCGCGACATCGACGCCCTGGCGGCGTTGTACCGACCCGATGCCCGCTTCGGTGAGCACGGCGAGGGTGCGGACGCGGCCCGGGCGTTCTTCGACGAGTCCCTCCGGGAGATCGGCATCGCCGTCGTCCTCGTCGCGAATCACCTCATCGAGTTCGAGGACGCGGACAACGCGACCGGAACGGTCTGGGCCCACGGGTTCATCGACGACCACGACGAGGGCTTCATCCAGCAGCTGATCAAGTACGACGACCGTTACGTCCGCATCGGCGGGGAGTGGCGCTTCACCCGCCGCAAGCACCTCCTCTGGCTCGGTTGGAAGCACGACGACCCGGCGCCGTTGGCCCAAGCGCCGGCCGATTGGCCCGAGCGGCAGGTCGGGCTCGGCTCCATGCCCTACAGCGAGGCGTCGTGGCACGCCTTCTGGTCGACGGACGGGTCCGCCACCGACTGACCGGCGCCGCGCCGACGAATCGCGGTGCGCCGGGTCTAGCGTGACCCGCCATGCCCCGCCGCCTCCTTGCGACCGTTGCCGTTCTGGGTCTCCTTGCCGCTGCGTGCGGTGGGGGCGGGTCCGACGAGCCGGAGACATCGTCGACGACCGATTCGTCCGTCCCCGCCGGTGACGAGACCTCGACGACGTCGGCATCGAGCTCGACGCTTCCCGTCGGTCCACCGACGACGCGCGGCCCCGCGCCGGACCTCGTGGTCGAGCCGCTGGGCGCGGTCGGCGCCCTGACGGTGCTGAGCGGGGAACCGGCGTACCGCGGGGTGCTCGGCCAGGTCGACCCGGATCGCAACATCGTCGCCGCGGTGGCCTTGCCGCCGGCGCCTGTCGCGGACGGCATCGCGCCGTTGACGGGTCTGCCGTTGGACGACGCTTCGGTGGCCGCCCGGCCGGCGATCGTCGTCAAGATCGACAACACGAGCAAAGGTCGTCCGCAGGAGGCGTTGGCCCAGGCGGATCTCGTCTACGAGGAGATGATCGAGGGTGGCTTCACGCGGCTCGCCGCGGTCTATCACTCGCACGCGCCCCTGCTCGGTCCCATCCGGTCCGGCCGTACGACGGACATCGCCATCCTCGGCTCGCTCAACACGCCGATCTTCGCGTGGTCAGGGGCGAACCTGGTCCACGCCGCGCTGCTGCGTCGCCAGAACATGATCGACCTCGGGGCCCAGAGTCGCGGCGAGTACTTCCGCGCCGCCGACCGGCCCGGCACCTACGACCTGATGATCGAGGCCGAGACGCTGCACGAGATCGCGGCCGGCCGTGACGGCTCGGCGCCGTCCCCCCACTTCGAGTACCGCACTGCCGCGGTCGGGCTGCCGGAGACGGCCGAGCCCGCCACGTCCGTCACCGTCTCGTTCCCCTCGGTGACGGCCCAGTGGGACTGGGACCCGACCCTCGAGGGATGGGCCCGCACCCAGGGCGGCACCGAACACGTCGACGCGCAGGGGGAGCGGGTGGTCGCCGCGAACGTCGTCGTCGCCGAGGTGCGCGACGTCGCCACCGGGTCGGTGGACACGGCCGGGTCAACGGTGTTCGAACAGCAGTTCCTGGGCTCCGGCCGCGGCTGGGTCTTCACCGACGGTCACGTCATCGAGGTGACGTGGACGAAACCCTCGATCCATTCGGTCGCCACGTGGACGACCCCCGACGGCGTCCCCGTCGCCCTCACCCCCGGCACCACCTGGATCGAACTCGCCCGCGCCGACACCACGACGTTCGCCTAGTCCGCTTCAACTGGGGTCAGACCCCAGTTGAAGCGCGGGTCAGAGCTTCTGGAGGAGGGTGCCGGTGCCGAGGCCGCCGCCGCAGCACATGGTGACGAGGCCGTACTCGATGTCGGAGCGCTGCATCTCGTGGACCGCCTTGGTCACCAGGATCGAGCCGGTGCCGCCGAGCGGATGACCGAGGCCGATGGCGCCGCCGTTGGGGTTCACGGTGTCCATGTTCGGGGAGAACTCCTTCTCCCAGGCGAGCACGACCGAGGCGAACGCCTCGTTGATCTCGACGACACCGATGTCGTCCATCGTGAGCCCGTTGTCGTCGAGCAGCTTCTTCGTGGCGTCGATCGGACCGGTCAGCATGAGGACCGGGTCGGTGCCGACGAGGCAGGTGTCGACGATCCTGGCCAGCGGCTTCAGCCCGAGCTCGTCGGCTTTCTCGCGGGTCATCATCAGCACGGCACCGGCGCCGTCGCTGATCTGGCTCGACGAGCCGGCGGTGTGCACGCCGTCCTCGCGGGCGACGGGCTTGAGGTTCGCCAGTCCTTCGAGCGTGGTGTCGCGCAGGCCGCCGTCACGGGTGACGGTCGTGGTCTGTTCGGAGACGTTGCCCTCTTCGTCGCGCACCGGCGCCTCGACCGGGACGATCTGGGTGCTGAACGCGTCCTCGGCCCACGCCTTCGCGGCGAGCTCCTGACTGCGGAGACCGAACTCGTCGGCGTCCTGGCGGGTGATGCCCCACTGGTCGGCGATGCGCTCGGCTCCCTCGAACTGCGAGGTCCACTCGTAGTTCTCCCAGTAGCGGGCGTTGACCGGCACGCCGGTGGTGTCGGCGTCGGGGATGGTGGCGCCCATCTTGATCTGGCTCATCAGTTCGATGCCGCAGGAGAGGGCGGAGTCGACGACGCCGGACTTCACGAGCGAGTAGGCGAGGTTGGTCGCCTGCTGGCTCGAGCCGCACTGGGCGTCGACGGTGGTCGCCGCGACCCCGAGCGGGAGACCGGCGGCGAGCCACGCGTTGCGGGCGACGTTCATGGTCTGCATGCCGACCTGACCGACACAGCCACCGACGACCTGACCGACCTCGGCCGGATCCATGCCGGTGCGATCGAAGATCGCCTTCTGGACGTCGCCCAGCAGGTTGATGCTGTGCATGGTGGACAGCTCGCCGTTGCGCTTGCCGATGGGGCTGCGCACGGCATCGACGATGACGACATCTCGCTCGGAAGTACGGGGTTCGCTCATGCACGCAGCGTACCCAGAAGTTAGCGATCGTTCACATTCGGCGCACTCGCGCCATTCAGTCGGCGGCGATCGCCCGCGCGAGGAACGCCTCGATGGCACGCTGGTTGACGAGCGTGCCGTCGAGATTGTGGTCGCCGTTCTCCACGACGTCGAGCCAGCTCTCGGCCCCGGCGGCCGCCCACGCCTCGGCGATCACGACGCCCTGTGCGTCCGCATCGACGAGCGGGTCGAGCGCGCCGTAGGCCCAATACGCCGGCGGGAGGTCGGCGTGCAGGTATTCGGCCGGATTGGCGGGCAGCAGCTGATCCGGCGTGCAGGTCGGGAAGCAGCCCATGAACGTGCCGGTCATCGGGGCCGCCCACGCGTTCGGGTGGCCGTACATCTGCACGAGGTCGGTCGGGCCGACGGCGGACACGACGGCGGCGACGCTCGAATCGAAGGCCTGGGCGGTCGGGGAGACGTCGGTCGGCTCGAATTCGCCGACCGATGCCGCGGCGAAGGTGGCGAGGTGGCCGCCGGCGGACGTCCCGTAGGCCACGACGCGGTCGGGATCGATCAGCCCGGTCTCGACCCCCATCGCCTTGAGCTCACGGATCGCCCGCTTCACGTCCTCGACGGGGCCGGGGAACGTGCTGTACGGCGCGATCCGGTACTCGACGGAGGCCACGGCGTAGCCGAGCTCGACGAAGCGCAACACCATCGGCGGCACGTACGAACGGTCGCCGCCGATCCAACCGCCGGAGTGGAGGTAGACGATCAGCGGCGCGCCGTCGTCGGCCGGGAGGTACAGGTCGTAGCGGTGGTACGGGTCGGGTCCGTACTCGACATCCCGTCGGATCTCGCGCCCGCTCCAGGGCTCGTAGTCGTTCGCCAGGAGGTCGCCGTTCGGGTCGACGCGCAGATCACCCGGCCGCGGATCGGCGACGAGTTGCACCTGTGTGGGACCCGCAGGAGTGAGCGTCGTCGTCGGGTCGCTGATGCGCTCGACGGCAGGCGCGGATGTCGGCGTCGTCGGATCATCGGCGGCCGGATCGTCGACGACCACCGGCTCGCCCGACACGATGCTCGGCGCAACGCCCATCGCGGCGACGAGGAGGATGGCGCCGAGCAGCACGAGGACACCGCGCTGGTCGCTGGTGCGCCCGCGTCGGGGCGCGTCGGGGGAAGGTGCTCTCGAAGGGCCCACGGGGGTGCCTGCCTCTGATGCCCGGGATGTCTCCGCCGGGACACGCGATGGGGGGTGGTTGTGTCCTATGACGTGTCCGTCGGCCGTTTCGTTCCCGACATCACGAAAACATCCGAGAGATCGTCGTCTGGGGGTCGCCGCGGCCGGGGGCGGTACCGTCGATGGCCATGGGTAGCCAGGTCCGTTCTCCACCGAGTCCGATCTTCTTCGTCCACGTCATGAAGACCGGCGGTAGCGCACTGATCCGGGCCCTCCAGGGCTCCTATGCGCCATCGCGTTGCTATCCGACGCCGGACGCGCTCTTCGAGGAGAAGGGTTCGATCGACGCACTTCTCGAGCGGGTGCGCGGCGATACGGGGTTCGATCTCCTGACGCCGCATGTTCCGGCATGGGTGGCGGAGGAGGTGGCACCCCATCACCTGCACGTGACGGTGCTGCGCGAGCCGACGGCCCGCACGATCTCGCACCTGCGCCAGGTCGCCGGCTACGAGGCAACGCCGGACGACCTCGAAGCGATCTACGAGATTCCCGCCTGGCGCGACCGTCTGCGCAACTACCAGACGCGACTGTTCGCCGCGGACGCGTCGACGCATCAGGCCGGGAAGGATGCCGCCGCGGTCGCCGCAGCGAACATGGAGCCGGACGAGGTCCAGACCATGTTGCTGTCGGCGCTGGCGACCGGCGTCGGCGACCCGACGATCATGGTCGCCGCGGACCTTGCCGCGGCGCTCGCCCGGCTGCGTCGGGTGGACGTGGTCGGTGTCACCGAACGGCTCGACAGGATGGCCACCCGGCTCGCCCGGCGGGCCGGCATCTCGTTCGAGCGGATCGAGCGGGTTCGTGTGTCGTCGAATCGGGCGGTCGTGTCCGACGCGCTCACCGCAGCGATCGAGGACGACACGACCCTCGACCGTGAGCTCTACGAGCACGCCTGCGAGATCGCCGACGAGCAGCGGGCCGGGACCTGAGCGCGACCATCGGTTGGGACGCTTCGCACGCAGCGCCGCGTCACAGCTCGAAGACGAGATTCACGGGCGGATAGCGGTAGGAGTCGGTCGTGACCACGAGGTGGCACAAGTCGGTCGCGGTCGATCGCCAGTCGATGCAGTCGGCGACGCTCTCTCCGTCGCCGATGGTCGTGCCGACCGGAATCTCCACGGTCGTCGTCGCGCCCGTCCCCGTCGCCGAGACGGCTGGGCCGCAGATCTGTTCGGGTGGAAGCCGATTGACGTCGGTGCAGACCCTCGCCTCGATCATCGAGCCGGCGGGCGCTTCGGAAGTCGGTATCTCCAGCCGCGCCGAAGCGGCATCGGCCGGAACGCGCGCGTCCGGCAACGAGGCCGGACCGGTCGCGGCCTCCGTCGTGTCGAACTCGAGGAGCAGAGGATGGGTCACCCGGCCCCCGAAGCCGACGAGGCGACACCCGAAAAGGATGGACGTGCAGTCGGCTCCGCCGGCGATCCGGTGCATCGGCATCTCGGCGACGAACTCGCCGTTCCCGTCGGCCGTGAACCGGTAGGCCGCGGTCGATCCCCGGCACGTACTCCACGCGGGGGCGTCGAGCGAGCAGATCGCGACCTCGACCGGCTCGCCGGGCGCGAAACCGCGGCCGGTGACCGTCACGGTCTGGCCGGCGGCGAAGGGGACGCTGCGATCGACCACGAGGTGGGGGGCAGCCGACGCGTCGGCGCTTGCCGCGAACGTGACCTCGCGGATCCCGAAGCTCGTGAGGTCGAGCGTGTCGCCCGCCGCGATGCCGCACACGTTGGGCGGTCCGGGGTTCGCGCAGTCGAACGACCCGTGTTCGTTCGACATGAATCGGCGGGGTTGATAGGTCGTGACGAACTCGCCGTTCTCGTCGGCGACGAGGGTCCGATATCCGCTCAGGTCGCAGCCGTCCACTGCTGCGACGAGGTTGCCGTCGTCCGGCGAGTCCATCGGGCCGTGGCACTGCAACACGGCGAGCGAGGCTCCGGGATCGAAGCCCGAGCCCGCGACTTCGACAGGCTGGAGATCGGTCAGACCCGTCGCGCTCGAAAAGTCGAGGGGGAGGCCGAGTGAACGCAGCTCGGCACTCCCGTCGTCGGCCGGCGCCGGGACCGTCGACGAGTCCGGCGGACCCTCGGTCGTGGTGGTGGTCGTCGTCGACGCACGCGTGGTCGTCGTCGGCAGATCCTCGTCGGTGATCGTCGGCGCGGGGGCGCCGTCGTCCGCGAGCTCGCCCAATCCGAACAGGACCGCGAGCACGGTGGCCGCTGCGGCCGCGATCAGCAGAGCCCGACGTCGGAGCCGATGGGGCGCGGGCTCCCCGGGGTCGGGCTCGACGACGACGAGTTCCGTTTCCGGGACGGGAGCGAGCCGTCGCTGACGCGCCGACTCGGTCGCGTCCACCGCGTCGATCTGCGATTCGAGACGCGTCCAGAAGTCCGGTGCGTGCTCGGGGACGGACAGCTCGCGGAGGAGATCGGAGAGATCGCTCATGCTTGCCCCCGATCGTGCTCGAGGGTTTCGGTGATGACGGCGCGGGCGTGCGCGAGCCGAGCCGGCGCACCGGTTTCGTCGATCTCCACCGCCTGAGCCGCGTCCGGCACTGCCAATTCCTCGCCGTCGACGAGCAGGACCAGACCGCGGTCGTCGATCGGTACGAGGGCGAGCGCGCCGAGAACCCCGGCGTTCGCCTCCGGTGCCGGGGCCCCGTCCCCCTCGATCGGCTTGCTGAGATGGGCGCGGCAACTACGGTGGACGGCTCGGTACAGCCGGATCAGTGGACTCGGCGCCGTGGCCCGGTCGACCTGTTCGCGGTGGGCCGCGGCGTACGCGACCGTGAGCACCGCGTCCATGTCCGAGGGTGAGCCGACCATCCGGTGCGCGTAGCGGCGCATCCGCTCGTCGTGGAGACGCAGTGCGTGCAGACCGAGACGCGCCGCCCCGTCGGTGCTCACTGCAGATCCGCCACGTAGGTGCGCACGGTCGACTCGCCCGCCATGGTCACCGTTGCGTTGCCCGGAATCGGGTCGACCTCTGTGAAGTTGTCGAGCAGTTCTCGGGCGTCGACCTCTCGGGTCGGCCCGCTCGTGCTGACGACTGCGAGCAGCGTGGTCTCGCCGACTCCGAGGACACTCAGGTTCGGCGTGCCGGACGGGTCGAGATCGAAGACCTCGTGGACGGGGGTCCAGACCAGTCCGGCGCCGTCCGGCGACCAGGCGATCACCGCGGTCGGCGGCTGTCCTTCCGAGCCGTTGCCCGGCAAGGCGAGGGCCAACGTCTCCTCATAGGTGATCTCGAGGACGACCGCGCCCGTCTCGTCGACGAGCCGATAGGCCACCGGCCCGTCGTCCACCTGTTCGGCGGTGTGGGTCTCGGACTCGAGCCCATGAGCGGTGCGCAGGATCGTCCGGCCGTCGCCGTCGGTCACCACGATCCCGTCACCGAGCACGAACTCGATGGTGTAGCCGTCGCGTTCGATCACCGGTGGCTCCGCGACCGCCGGATCGACGTCGATCCGGCCGGCGAGCGCGATGCCACCCGGGCCGACGGCGACACGGTCGATCTCGCCCGGCGGCGTGTCCAACTCCTCCCACGTGCGGCCGACGTCGAGGGAGCGGATCAGGACTCCGTCGCGCATGGCGAAGAGGATCTCGCCCGTCGAGAAGAGCGAGAGGGCCTGGAAGTCGTTGGTTCCTTCGGCCGAGAAGGACCCCGAGGTCCAGTCCCTTCCGTCGGCAGAGCGGTGCAACGCGGACGTGCCCCCGGCCGGGACCTGGCCGAGTACGAGGAACTCGCCTCCGACGACGAGCTGGACCGCAGCGGCGACACCGGGCCCCTCGGTTTCGGTGAAGGGCCCGCCGTCGTCCGAGACGAACCACTTCACGGCGTTGCCCCAGGGGACGCCGACGCCGAGGTCGCCGAGGTCGTACTCGTCGGTCGCCGCGTCCGGGCATGCGGGGAACTGGTTCGCCTCGGGCTCGACGGCATTTCGATCGCAGGCGGTGACGACATAGTGGCCGGCCTCGTTCCACGATCCCCACTGGATGATCAGCTCCTCGGCCCGGTGTCCGGCTGCACGCATGACCGCGATGTCGTCGACGATGGTCTGCAACCGCACGGTCAGCAGGATCGTGCCGTCGTTGACCAACGCCGATGCGTCCTGGATCCACCCGGTCACGGACTCGGACAGCACGAGGTCGGGCTCGAGCACGGGGAGCTCGGTCCACGAGTCGCCCGCGTCGCGGCTGGCGATCACCCGCACGGATTCGTTGCCGGATTCGGTCGCCACCCAGTCGTCGTCCCGGCCCCCGATCCACTGGGCTCCGAACGCGTCCGGCAGTCGATCCTCCTCGTTCCACGAGCGGCCGTCGCGAGACACGAAGAGCGTCCCGGGGTCGGTGGTGTAGTCGAACGCCGAGAAGCCCGCCGGCCCCCAGGGCACCAACCCCAACATCCCCGTCGCCGCATTCTCCGGGACCGCGGCGGCCGTCTCGGTCCATTCGAGAGCCCCGACCGACCGGACGGTCGCGTCATCGGGGGGATCGAGGACCGTGGGTGTCGGCGTCGGCGTCGGCGGGTCGTCGACGACACGGGTGGGGCCGCTGTCCTCGATCAGGCTGCCGTAGCCGATGATGATGGCGATCACCGCGGCAGCCGCGGCCGCGGCGACGAGGAGGAATCGCCTCGTTCGTCGCCGTCGAAGTTCGTCGCCGTCGGGCTCGATGGTCGTGTCCGCGCCGCCCTCGCCCACCGTGGTGGGCGAGGGCTCGACGACGAGGGTGTCGTCCACGAGGTCGCGCTCGAGTCGGGCCCAGAAGTCGTCACCGTGCTCCGGCACCGGAAGGTCGTTCAGGAGGTCGCCGAGCGCGCTCATCCGAGATCACCTCCCGGGTCGCCGAGAACGGTTCGGAGTCGGGCGTGGGCCCGGTTCAGGCGGCTGGCGACGGTGCCCTCGCGGACGTCGAGAACGCTGGCGGCCTCGGCGTAGGAAAGGCCGTCGCCGTCCACGAGCAGCACCGCGGCACACTGGTCCGCCGGCAGGTCGGCGAGCGCCGCCGCCAATGCATCGGCATCGACTGCCTGCTTCGAGATGTCGGCACCGACGGACACCGACTCCGCCACGAGATCGATGTCGGTTTCCCGTCGGTTGCGGCGGCGCCGGAGGTGGTCCAGGCACGTGCGGTAGACGATCGTGTAGAGCCAGGTCGAGAAGGCGGCACTCCCGTTGTAGGTGTCGAGCTTCCGGTACGCCTTCAGGTAGGCGTCCTGCAGCGCGTCGTCCATGGCGGCGGCCGAGCCCATCAGCCGGAAGGCGAGACGGCGCATCCGCTCGTCGCAGTCGCGGATCAGCTGGGAGAAGGCGCGGTGGTCCCCGGTCTGGGCAGCGCGAACGAGATCTGCCGCTGGCGTGACCGGGTCCACCGCCCTCCTCCCTCGCGAGATCCGCCGCCTCGAGTGTTCCATCAATGGGTGAGACGCACGAGGGAGATGAATCCTTCCACCCGCTTCTGCATCACCCGGCCTGGGTGGCGAACTCGACGAAGAGCTCCACGAAACGCTGGTTGATGATGCTCTCGTCGATGTTGTGGCCCGCGTCGTCCACGACGTCGTACCACGAGGACAGCGGCCCACCGGCGGCTGCCCATGCGGCCGCGACCGGGGCGCCCTGGGTGTCGGGATCGACGAGCGGATCCTGGGCTCCGACGGCCCAGTAGGCCGGAGGGACGTCGTCCCCGAGCCGCCACAGCGGGCTGGCGTGCGCCAGCGTCTCGTCGGTGCACAGCTCACAGCCGAGGTGCGCCCGGGTCAGCGTCAGCGCCCAGTCGTGTGGGTGGTCGGCGAAGGACACGAGGTCCGTCGGTCCGACAACGCTCACGACCCCTGCCACCGTCGAGTCGACGCGTTCTTCCGCCGGCGTCAACCCGGTCGGTTCGAAGTCGCCTGGTGTCGCCGCGACGAACGCTGCCAGGTGGCCTCCGGCGGACGCGCCGTAGAGCACGATGCGGTCACCGTCGATGGCGCCGGTCTCCTCGCCCATCACCTTGACCCAGCGAAGGGCGCGCTTGACGTCTTCGACGGGTGCCGGGAACGGATGATCCGGGGCGAGCCGGTAGCCGACCGACACCACCGCGTAGCCGAGTTCCGCGAACCGTAGGACCATGTCCGGCAGGTGTTCCTTGCCGCCCGCGACCCAACCGCCGGCGTGCAGGTAGACGACTGCGGGCGCGTGGTCGCGAGCAGGGAGGTACACGTCGAGCTGCTGCTCCGGATCGGGTCCGTAGGGGACGTCGAGTTGCGGAGCCCGTGGGGGCTCCGGGGTGTAGGCCGTGGGCAACACGTCCGCGTTCGCGTCCACCCGGAGGTCGCCAGGGCGGGGATCGGGGACGATGATCGGGTCGACGCTCGACTCCTCCGGAGGAGCCGCAGGCACCGGCTCGTCGGTAGGCGCCGACTCCTCGACGGCCGCCGCGACCGCCGGGGGTGCTGCCGGAGCCTGCGGTCCCGGGGGAGCGAAGGCCGAGTCGCCGCCGGCGCCGAGCTCCAGGGGCTCGATGCTCGCCGGAGAACGGGCGGCGAGCGGCCAGCCGAGTGCGACCAGGCCTGCGATCGTGATCACGCCGACGGCTCGGACCGTCCAGATCCGCCGCCGTGCCGGGTCGTGGGAACCCGCCGGCTCCTCCTCGATGATGATGTCCGCCGATGAAGTCATTCCGCCGCTCCTGTGTGGGTGCTTTCCCGAGTAGACGAAGCGGCTCCCGCGTTCCTTCCCTCGCCGGCGTCGTGCACGAACAATCTTCCGAGGCCGATGGCGGCGAATCCCAGTTCGGGGACCTCGACGCCGGAGATCAACCCGTGCGCACGCTCGAAGCGCCCGGTGCCCCCGGTGATGAGGCGGTACGTGACCGTCGTCTCGAGGCCTGATCCGTGGTCGGCGCACCCGCCGAGCCGGGCCAACGACGAGTAGAAGAGTTGATCGCCTCCCTCGACGGTGATCGTGCCCGTCGCCAGGCGTAGCTCCGGTCGGCTGGTGGATCCGTCGTCGTTGTCGCACGACATGCTCGTCCCGATGGCGCGATGGCCGGTCGCGGCGTAGGTCGCCTCGCCGATCGTCGGACCGCGCAGCTCGCCCGTTTCGTGGAAGTCGCAGACGACGAGCGGGGTGAGGCTGTGATCGCAGCCGCTCTCCGGCGCCGAGGTCTCCACCGCGACGAGTCCCTCGAAGTACGCCAGTTCGACGAGGCCGGCCGGGGATGGCGGTGCCGAACGCGGGGCCGAGGGCAGCCAGTCCTCCCAGAGGTCCGCGCGCACCCGAAGCCGACCCGTCGCGAAGCTCGAGAACTCGGGCAGCGTGCTCGCGGCGGTGGAGATGGCTCCCGTCGCCCCCTCGAAGCGCCCCGAACCTCCGGTGACGACCCGGACATCCGGATCGCCGGAGCAGGTGCCGACCGTGTAGTGGATCTCCTCGCCCCACTGCGACGTGATCGTTCCTCCGATGACCTGTCGCGTCGGCGGCGACTCGTCCTGCGGACACGAGACGGAGCCCTCCACCGTCACGCCCGAGGCTCGGCCCAGGTGCGTCGCGACCCCCTCGAAGGAGGCCCCCGCCGCGTCGTCGCGCACAGCCTCCCAGTAGGTCACCTCGATGTACTCGGGTTCCTCCTCCGGCGGGTCGTCATCGATCGCGCGAGACGACACCGGCGCGGGAACGGGGTCGTCCGGAGCCGCACGATGGGGGCTCGCGGTGTGGCCGTAGATCGTGGCGAGGAGGGCCATGACGCCCAGCATCAGCGGCACCGCCGCTGCGCGCCTGACTCGTTCGGCCGCGTTCTCCGCGACGACCACCGCTTCCGCCTTTCGAGCCATCTGCCCGCTCCGTCCGTTGTCTCGTTCATGAGACGGACTCGAGCCGCGCATCCTTCCGGTGGCGTGAAATCCGGCGGCCGAGCGGCCATGCGAGCGTCTGCGGGCTCAGGGAGAGACCACGACGCCAACGGCGATCCCGCTCGGCTCCGGTGAGGAGCCACTGACTCCCGACGTGAGTTGGAGGACGACCCGATCGGTCCCGACCGCTGCTGACATCACGCTCAAGTCCGACGCGAGGATCGTCTCCGTGAGCGTCCAGTCCGACAACTCGTCTTCGTCGGCCGTCGACCAGGCGACGACCCGGGGGTCGCTCAGATCGTCGGTGTCGAGCAGGCCATAGGCGATGATGCCGGCCGGGCCGGCCGAGATCCCGAACCCCGCGTGACCGCCTTCGACCCGAACCGACTCCCAGGTGAGCCCAAGGTCGTCCGACCGGATGATCCCCGCGCCCCGCCCTGCGTAGATGGCACGGTCGGCGAACGTGACCGAGCGAAGGGAGCCGTCGAAGGGCCGCTCGCGCCATTCGACACCGTCGGACGAAACGGCCAACGCGTCACCCGCCACAGCGACGAAGCTCCCGTCGGCGACTCCCAGGAGCGCGGCTTCGGGCGCGCCGTCGACCCGCTGGAACGCTTCACCGTCGACCGACCGATAGACGAGCGGGTGCGGGTCCCAGCGAGCCACCGCGGACTCATCGATTCCCAAGTCGGCGAGCGTGTACGAGTCCCAGTCCGACTCCGTCGGGCACTCGCCCGTATCCGTGTCGAACGCCGGGCAGTACGAGATCGTCGGCGCGTCGGCGGGGTCCGCGGCCGGGACCACGCGAAACGGTCCGGGCCACGGGCCCACGACGACGTCGGGGACCGGCACGCCTCCGTTACGGAGGGCGGCGAGGGCATCGTCGAGTCCGACGTCCTGGATGGCCACCACCACCACGGTGCGTCCGGTGACCGCTGCGGCCGCCAACTCGACGCTGGCGCCGAGCGCCGGATCGCGGAGGTCCGGGGGCCGAAGGTCGCCGGCCGGGATCTCGGTCCACGAGTTCCCGCCGTCGACACTGGACCACAGCCTCGCGTCGGAATCCGACCAGGCGACCATCGACTCGCCGTCGCCCGTCGCGCCCTCGATCGAGACACCTGCGACGCTCTCGACCTTCGACCAGCTCGCCCCGTCGGCGCTGAGGAAGAGCCCTTCGGTCGTGCCCGCGGCGAAGGTCGAACCGGCCCACGAGATCGTCGCGGCGCTCCCGGGAGGTGCCGCGGCTCGGGTCCAGTTGAGTCCGGTGTGGTCGGTCGGGGCAACCGACTGTTCCCCCGTCGAGCTCCGCCCCGGAGTCGGCTCGAACGGGATCCAGCCGGCATCGGCGAAGTACAGCTCCGGCCATGCATGGGCGTGCTTCCCCGACACGAGGTACTCGTCGAGGGCCGAGTCGTACTCGCCCCAGGTGAATCCGACGGCGACGCGCGACGGGATGCCGATGCTGCGAGCCATCGCGGCGAAGGCCGAGGCGAACTGTTCGCTGTATCCGCGCCCGATGGCGAGGAAGCTCTCGATGTCGGCCGCTGACTGGTCGAGGGCGACGTCCAGGTCGTACACGAAGCGTTCGGGATCCCGAAAGAAGCTCTGCAGCGCGACGGCGCGAGCGAGGTCGGTCTGCTGGCCGGCGGTGACCTCGCGAGCGAGCGCCGAGATCTCCTCGGGCCAACACTCCCGACCGGCCGCGGTCGAGCCCGGCGAGCAGACGGGCGGGAGCTGCGTGTGCTCTTCCATGAAGGCGTCGTCGACCCCTGCCCCGGCGTCCGCGGGCAGGCTGTCGACGTCGTAGTCGGGGACCGCGGACTCGATGACGTAGGTGAACGAATCGGGTATCTCGGCGAGGCCGTGCTCGACGACGAGCGCTCCGGTTTCGACCTCGTACTCGAGTTCGACGCCGTCCGTGAACACGATGCGGCTGACCTCGAAGGCCGCGGGGAGGTAGATGCCGTCGAGCCCGGAGACGGTGATCTCCTGGCGAACCGTTGTGCGCGAGACGCCCTCGGCGACGCCGGATTCGACTGCGCCGACTGCGGGGTCGAAGTTGGAGGAGCGGCGCCAGATCCCGTCCTCGAACTCGGTGAGCGCCATCATTCGCCAGTAGCCGCGATGATCCGGATCGACCCGAACGGTGAAGAGTTCGAGCTCTGCTTGCTCGAGGAGCAGGCTCCCGAGCTGCACGAGCGGACTCAGCACGGATCGCGTCTCGGGGCCGACCTCCGCGTCGCCGGGCACGGGCCGGTCGTCCGTGACCGCCGGCTGTTCCTCGTCCTCGGCCGACAATCCGAACAAGACGAGGGCGATCGCCGCCGCGACCGCCACGGGGACGAGCCATCGCCGGCGGGAGGGCCGGGCGCCCTGGGGCCGCCCATCGGGTCCCGCGGCATGGAGTTCAGCAGGCTCGATGATTGCGACCTCGTCGGTCACGGCAGGACCGGAGTTCGGCTCGCGTGCGTGGGCACGGACTTCGGCGCGAACCGCATCCCAGAAGCCGTCGCCGTGGCTCGGAGTCGGTGTGTCCCGGAGCAACTCTTCGATGTTCATCTCAGGCCTCCTTCCGTGTCGGCGATCCGACGCAGGTCGCGGTGCGCGCGATGGAGACGGCTCGCCACCGTTCCCTCGGGCACATCGAGGACTGCGCTGGCGTCGGCGTAGCTCATTCCCTCACCGTCGACGAGGACGACCACGGCGCGGAGGTCGATCGGGAGCTGCGCCAGCAGATGGATCGCGTGGTGGACGTCGAGTGCGGCGTCGGTGGGATCGGGGCTGGACAGGACGGGTGCCTCGCCCAGCGCCAGGTGGGTGTGACGTTGCCGCGCCCGCAGATGGTCGACGCAGGTGCGGTACACGATCCGGTACAACCACGTGCCGAATGCGGATCGTCCCTCGAACCGGCCGATGTTCCGGAAGGCCTTCAGATAGGCGTCCTGCAGCGCGTCGTCCATTGACGCGGCGGACCCGAGAAGCCGGAACGCGAGACGGCGCATCGTTTCGTCGTGGAGTTCGAGCAGCGCGGTGAACGAGTGTTCGTCCCCGCGTCGCGCTGCGGTCTCGAGGCCGTTCGTCGACGACATCTTTCCTCTCACGAGTGTTTGGACGTCATGCGCCACTGAATCCTTCACGAGAATCGACGACCCCGCGACGGTCCGTCCAGATGTGAACGATCGCGAACTGCTCCGATAGCGTCGGAAGCGACCTGCCGGGGAGAGCGCGATGCAGAACGATGTCACCGAGATGCTGGATCTGGAGTTCCCGATCTTCGCGTTCAGTCACTGCCGCGACGTGGTCGCCGCGGTCTCGAAGGCCGGCGGCCTCGGCGTGCTGGGCGCGGTCGCCCACTCGCCCGAGCAGCTCGAGATCGACCTGGACTGGATCGAGGACGAGATCGGCGACAAGCCCTACGGCGTCGATCTGATCATCCCCGCCAAGTACGCGGGCGACGACCAGGGCGGCTACACCACCGCGGATCTGATCCAGCTCATCCCCGCGGAGCACCGCGAGTTCCTCGACGACATCCTCGCCCGCTACGACGTGCCGCCGCTGCCGGAGAGCGACGACGACGAGCGCCGCGGTCAGGGCGGCATGGACCGCAGCGGTGCGGCGCCGTTCTCCGCGAACGCGGCGGGTCCTCAGATCGACGTCGCCCTGGCGAAGAAGACCGCGTTCGTCGCCAACGCACTCGGCCCGCCCCCCCAACACATGATCGACGCGGTGAAGGGTGCGGGCCGGGTCGTCGGTGCCCTCGCCGGACGACCGTCGCATGCCGAGGCCCACGAGCGGGCCGGCGTCGACATCATCATCGCCCAGGGGTCCGAGGCCGGCGGCCACACCGGCGAGATCGGCACGATGGTCCTCATCCCCGAGATCGTGGACGCCACGTCACGACCGGTGCTCGGTGCCGGCGGCATCGGCCGCGGGCGGCAGATGGCCGCGGCGATGGCCCTCGGCGCGCAGGGCGTGTGGTGCGGGTCGGTCTGGCTGACCACCGACGAGGCCGAGACCCATCCGGTCGTGAAGGACAAGTTCCTCGCCGCGACGTCGGCCGACACGATCCGCTCCCGGTCGCTCACGGGGAAGCACGCCCGCATGCTCAAGTCGGCCTGGACGGACGAATGGGAGAGCCCCGACACGCCCGACCCCCTCGGCATGCCGCTCCAGCCCATCCTCACCGCGGAGGCGCAGCGACGGATCAACCGCGCGTCGCACCACGCCGGGTCGGGCGCGGAGAAGCTGTCGAACTACTTCGTCGGGCAGATCGTCGGGAACATGAACCAGCGCAAGTCGTCCACCCAGGTCGTCATGGAGATGGTCGAGGAGTTCATCGAGGCCGTCGAGAGCCTCAAGGGCTATCTGGACTATTGAGCCGGTCGCCTCTGTCTCGGCGCAGGGCCGACCGGTACCCTCGGCGCGATGGCTGAGGTCAGCACCACCGGCGTACGCGCCGCCGTGCGCAATGTGGCGCGGCGGTCGCTCAAGCGCGTCCCGGTCGCGCATCGCCTCGCCAAGGAAGGCGTGGTCGCGCTGAAGCTCGCCCGCTATCGACGGGCCAAGGCGCGTCGCGACGGTGACGGCGGTGGCGACGAGGCCTGGCAGGCGCCGCTCGAGGGATGGTCCGACCTCGGCGTCGAGGCGGTTCGCTCACGGGCGTCCGCTGCCGGCGTCGGCGTGGCCGAGGTGGACGACGGACTCGTCGTCGCCCCCGGGTCCGCGGCCCCGTCCGTGTTCGGGCCCGCGGCCGCGGTGTTCCCGCCGGACGCCGAGTACCTGGTGCTCGGTACGGGCGATCGAGCGAGCGTCGATGCCCGATCGGTCGCGGTGACCGCGGCGTGGCTCGATGGTGGCCCTCGCCCCTACGACGCGGTCGCCACGGCATCGGGGGGCGTCGTCGTGACCGACGCGGGCGGCTCCGAAGCCGTTGCCCGCGGCGTGGCGCGGACCGCGCTGACCGATCGGGTGATCGACCGCCACGAGGAGACCTTGCACTTCGGCGACGTCCTCAGCGTCGTGAACGGCGGCGAACGTTTCCTCTACCAGGACGTGCCGGGCCGGGCGGCGCCGGGCCGACGGGACACCACGTCACGCATCGAGGCCATCGAAGCGATGCTCGCCCGCCACGGTGGCGGGTTCGCCGGTCGCACGGTCTTCGACGTGTGCTGCAACAGCGGCATGATGATGGGCGAAGCCCTCGCCCGCGGCGCTCGATGGGCCGTGGGCTGGGATCTGCCGGGCGTCGCAGCCGCGGCGGACGAACTCCTCGGCTCGCTGGGCGCGGGGCGGAGCAGCGTGCACGGCGTGTCGATCGACGACGACACGGACTTCGCGTCCGCCGTGCCGACGTGGCTGCCGGTCGATGGCTCGGTCTGCCTCTTCCTCGCGGCGTGGCACCACGTGTCGTTCCCGACCGGGGTTGCCGAGATCCCGTGGGAGTACCTCGTGTTCGAGGGCAAGGAGAACGAGGATCCAAAGGTCACGGCGGAGAACTTCGCGGCAATGGAGAAGCGCTGGTCCGCAGAGGTGCTCGAGTCGTCGACCCACGCGGACGGCATCTGCGGTCCGCGGCCGCTGGCCCTGCTCCGCCGCGTCAGCCCCGCCCGCTGATCGCCGCGGCTCGCCGGGCGGCGAGGGCCACGCCGAGTCCGCTGCGCCAGGTCGCGATGCGCCGATAGGCGCGTACCTGGGCGCGCACGAGACACGCGAGCCGCTCACCGTCGCAGGCGCCGGCCGAGTCGGCTCTCGCCTCGCGATAGGCCGACAGGAACGCCGGGATCAGCTCGGAGGCGTGCCGCCGGAGCAGCCGGGCATCGGACAGGCGGGCGGCCCGACCCGCCAGGCACGTGACGTACGTGGCGAGGTCCATCTCCGGGAAATCGACCGCGTCGATGGCGTTGCTCGTGTAGCGCGACGGCTCCGGATCGAAGATGACGGGCACGCCGTCGTCGGCGAGCCAGACGTTCGAGAAGCCGAAATCGCCGTGGAGCGTGACTAGCGTGCTCGGGGCGAATCGGCTCAACCCGCCGGGCGGCAGCGCGTCGCGCAGGGCTGGGGCCCGCGACCGTTCCTGCGCGGTCGGGAGATCGAGATCGTCGTGGATGCCCGCCAAGGCCGTCCCGACCGCGGCCACGATCGCGCGGGCGTCTGGCTCGTCGTGGTCGCGGAGCGCGGCGACGACTGCGGCATCCGCGGTGCGGGCGGCGGGAAGGATCTCGAACTCGATGCGGGGCGGGTCGTCGGACACGGATCGCACGACCGGACTGCGAAACCGCGTCCCGCCGATGGCGGCGAGGGCCTGGTATTTCGCGGCGGCCGCCGTCGCCTTGGCGAGGTCGTCGTAGTACTTGGTGACCCCGTCGGCGCTGAACTCGGTTGCCCGGGAACGCTCGACGCCGGTGGATCGCCCGGACCGCATCGCCCGACGTTAGCGGTCGCCGGCGAGCCGTGGCCGTGACCGCAACCGGGTGTCGTGCCACGATGACCGCATGACCGACACCGCCGATCGCACCGTCTTTCGCACCTGCCCCCTCTGCGAGGCGACGTGTGGCCTCGAGATCGAGATCACCGACGGCGCCGTCCGCCGCATCCGGGGCGATCGCGAGGATGTGTTCTCCCACGGGTTCATCTGCCCGAAGGGCTCCACGCTGAAGCAGTTGCACGAGGACCCGGATCGACTCCGCCAGCCGGTGATCCGCCGCGGGTTCGACCACGCGGGTGCGCCGATCTTCGAGGAGGTCTCCTGGGACGAGGCGTTCGCCGAGGCCGACCGGCTGCTCGGCGAGGTGCGCGCCGCCCACGGCAACGAGGCCGTCGGCATGTACCTGGGCAACCCGGGCGCCCACGTGCTCGGGGCGACGACGCACACCCGTCACCTCATCAAGGCCCTCGGCGGGGGCGCAGTCTTCTCGGCGAGCACCGTCGACCAGATGCCCCGGCACGTCGCATCGGGTTATCTCTACGGCAGCGGCGGGTCCATGCCCGTGCCCGACATCGACCGCACGGATCTGTTCGTCTGCATGGGGGCCAACCCCTACGCGTCCAACGGCAGCATCGCCACGGCGCCGGACTTCCCGGGCCGGATCGAGGCGGTGCAGGAACGCGGAGGTCGCGTCATCGTGATCGACCCGCGGCGCTCCCGGACCGCCGAGCAGGCCGATCTCCACATTCCCGTGAAGCCGGGAACCGACGCGGTGCTCCTCGCGGCCGTCGTGCGGCGCCTGCTCGAGGGTGGCGCGACGCCGGACGATCGGTTCATGGCATTCGTCGACGGCGTCGACGAGTTGCGCGCCGCGGTGGCGCCGTTCACGACCGAGCTCGCCGCGGCGGCGACGGGCGTCGACGGCGTGACGATCGAGGCGCTGGCCGACGAGATCGCAGCCGCGCGGTCGGCGGCGGTCTACGGCCGCATCGGCGTGTGCACGGTCGAGTTCGGGACACTCACCACCTGGTTGCTCGACGTGATCTCGATCCTCACCGGCAACCTCGACGAACCGGGCGGGATGATGTTCCCCCATGCGTCGCACGAGCGGGTCCGCGCCGAACGCCCCGGTCGCCCGTACCGCGTCGGCCGTCGTCACAGTCGGGTCAACAACCGGCCCGAGATCCAGGGCGAGTTCCCGGTCGCCGACCTGCCGGACGAGGTGCTCACCGAGGGCGACGGGCAGCTACGGATGCTGTTCACCGTCGCCGGCAACCCGGTGCTGAGCTGTCCGGACGGCGAACGGATGGACGAGGCGTTCGGCTCGCTCGACGCGATGATCAGCGTCGACATCTACCTGAACGAGACGACGCGCCACGCGAGCGTCGTCTTCCCGCCTCCGGGCTCGCTCGAGAAGAGCCACTACGACCTCAGTTTCACCGGCCTCAGCATCCGCAACGTGGCGAACTTCTCGCCCGCGATCTTCGAGGCCGACGGTCCGACCGAGGAGGACATCCTCGCCAAGCTCGCGCTCATCGCCCTGGGGTTCGGGCCCGACGCCGATCCGGACGTTCTCCACGGACAGGTGCTGGCCGGACTGCTCCAGGCGGAGATCGACACCCCCGAGTCGCCCGTCGCCGGTCGCGACCTCGACGAGCTGCTGGCGATGGTCGACGGCGACAGCGGGAGTGAGCGGTTGCTCGACGCGATGCTGCGTACCGGTCCGCGCGGCGACGGGTTCGGGGCCGTCGAGGGCGGGCTGTCGCTCGCGCTGCTCCGGGACAACCCGCACGGCATCGACTTCGGCGCGCTCGAGCCGCGGCTGCCTGCACTGCTGCGAACGCCGGAGCAGCGTCTCGACCTGTTCGCCGGTCCGTTCGCGCAGGACCTGGAGCGCCTCGCCGATCGGCTGCCCGAGTGGGCCGACGACGATCGCCTCCGGCTCGTCGGCCGGCGCCACCTGCGCAGCAACAACTCCTGGATGCACAACGTCCAGGTGCTCGTGAAGGGAAAGCCGCGCTGCACGCTGCAGCTGCATCCGGACAACGCGGCGGACCTCGGCCTGACCGATGGCGACGCGGCGATCGTCCGGTCCCGGGTCGGCGAGGTGACCGCACCGGTCGAGGTGACCGACTCGGTCATGCCGGGTGTCGTGAGCCTCCCGCACGGCTGGGGGCATTCGAAACCCGGCATCCGCATGGGCATCGCGGCCGAACATGCCGGTGTGAACAGCAACGTGCTCACGGACCCGGAGGCCATCGATCCACTGTCGGGCAACGCGGTCCTCAACGGCATCCCCGTCGAGGTCGTCCCTGCCTGAACGGCGATGAATCGTCTGGAACCCCCCGATCGCCTCGTGGGCGACGTCGTCGTCCTGCTCCGGGCCCGGCCGAGCCACATCGACGGACTCCACGCGGCCGTCGAGACGAGCCATGCCGAGCTCCGCCGGTTCATGAACTGGGCGCAGGACGACGCGCCGCAATCGCGGGAGGTGACGCTCGACGTCCTGGCGACATGGCAGGTGTTCTGGCGGGAGCGACGGGAGTTCAACTACGTCATGACCGATCCCGTCACGGGCGAGGTCATCGGTGGGTGCGGCCTGATGACCCGACAGGGGCCGGGGCGACTGGAGGTCGGCTACTGGGTGCGGTCCGATCGGGCCGCCGCCGGAATCGCCACCGCGGCCGCCCGGCTGCTCACCGACGCGGCCTTCGGGCTGCGGGACGTCGACGCGGTCGTGATCCACCACGACGCGGCGAACGGGGCGAGTGGTCGGGTCGCCGAGAAGCTCGGCTTCACCGAGGCTGTCCGTCGTGAGGCGGAGATCAGCGCCGTCGGCGAGGTCGGTGTCGAGGTGATCTGGGAGGTCAGGCGAGAAGCCTGGACCTGACCTGCCCGGCGAGCGTCAGCGTCTCCAGCGCGTCGGCCTGCGGGATCGTCATACAGCGGATGATCACGTCGTCGAAGCCGAGCGCGGCGTACTCGCCGAGTTCCGCCGTGACCCGTTCGACGCCGCCGTACACGATCGCCTCGCGGGGCATGCCCCGATAGCCGGCCGCGAACAGGTCGTCGCCGAGCGCCTCGGCCCGGGCCGCGTCCTCGAGGATGATCACGTCCTTGCGCACGATCGCCCGATGGGGCCGGCCGAGGCGGTTCGCCTCGCTGCGGTAGACGTCCAGCATCCGCGGCGCGTCCGCGGCGGTGACGTTCGGTCCGCCGTACCACGCATCGCCGACCCGGGCGGCCCGGCGCAACGGACCGTCGGCGCCTGCACCGATCCACCACTCCACGCCGGCCGGCGGTCGGGGGTTCACCCGGGCGTCGGTGATGCCGAAGCGTTCGCTCGATGCGGTCTCGCCGGCCAGCAGTGCGGCGACCACCCGGATCGCCTCGTCGAGGACGGTGCCACGCGTGGACAGCTCCGCCCCCATCGCCGCGAACTGATCGGCGCCGCCGCCGATGCCGGTCTGGACGATGAACGGCGCCGCGTGAAGGGCCGCCAGCGTGCCGATCTGTTCGGCGACGAGCACCGGGTTCCACAGGGGCAGCAGGAACAGACAGCCGAGCGGTCGATCCGGCGCCCATTCGGCGGTCAGCCGGCCGACCATCGGCACGTTCTGGTAGTAGGGGATCGCCATCGAGTGGTGGTCGCCGAGGCTGAGCGAGTCGAGGCCCGCGTCGCGTGCCGCGCGGGCCCGGTCGACGATGTGCTGCGCGCCCTCGGCGTGGTTCTCGACGAACTGGGTGGATGAGATCGACACGCCGATGCGCATGGCGTGATCCTAGAAGGTGGCATCGGTGCGGGGTTTGGGTCACGCTTTCGCCATGACCGAGCACGGCACCGACCTCACCGCCGATTTCGCCGCCCGCAGTGGCGCGGCCTTCGTCGTGGGCGGGAGCGGTGGCCTCGGCGCGGTGATCTGCCGGGAGCTCGCCGTGCGGGGCAGCGACGTCGCGCTCACGTATCGGGGCAACGAGGACGCCGCCCAGGCCCTCGCCGCCGACATCAGCGAGTGGGGCCGGCGAGCGTGGGCCGTCGGCCTCGACCTGACCAACCACGCCCAGGTGAAGGCATCCGTGGACGCGGTCGCCGAAGCGGCGGGCGGCATCCACACGCTCGTGTACGCCGCGGGGCCGCATGTCCCCCAGAAGCATCTCAGCACCGTTGATCCCGGCGTCGTCCGCGAACAGCTCGACAACGACGCGGCGGGATTCTTCGCCGTCGCCCAGTCGGCGCTTCCATTCCTTCGTGAGGTCGAGGGCAATCTCGTCGCGGTCACCACGGCAGCCACTCGGCGGTTCCCCGTGCGCGACGGCCTGTCGTCCATCCCGAAGGCCGCGGTCGAGGCGGCCGTGCGCGGTTTCGCGGCCGAGGAGGGGCGGTTCGGCGTGCGGGCCAACACGGTCGGCCCGGGGATGCTGACCGACGGCATGGCGCAGCGGCTCATGGCGGACGGCGACCTGGACGAACGGGCCCTCGATGCCGCCCGCGCCAACATCCCGATGCGTCGGTTCGGCGTGGCCGCCGACATCGCCGAGGCGGTCTGCTTCCTCGCCTCGGACCGGGCTCGCTTCATCACCGGCCAGCACCTCGATGTCGACGGTGGCTTCACCGTCTGAACCCGCAGACTTCACCGTCCGTACCCGCAGACGTCACCGTCCGAACCCCCACGCTGGCTACGGTCACGGCCCATGACGGACATGATCCCGGTTGCCGGTGAGATTCCCGCGGTGCTCTTCCTCTGCGTCCACAACGCAGGCCGGTCACAGATGGCTGCCGGATTCCTGCGCCACCTCGGCGGCGACGGCGTCGAGGTCCTCAGCGCCGGGTCCACCCCCGGTGACGCCGTCAACCCCGCCGCCGTCGAGGCGATGGCGGAGCTGGGCATCGACATCTCCGCCGCCCGGCCCCGGCGCTGGGCCGACAGTGACCTCGAGGCCGTCGACGTCGTCATCACCATGGGCTGTGGCGACGAGTGCCCCTACGTACCGGGGACGGTGTACGAGGACTGGCCGCTCGACGACCCGGCCGGTCAAGGGGTCGACGCCGTGCGTCCGATCCGCGACGTGATCGAGGGGCGCGTGCGCGACCTCATGCGCCGACTCGGCGTCGACGGCGACGGCTGAGCGGCGCTAACTTCCCGAGGTCCCGACTGAGGAGCATCGTTGTACCCCGGAAGTCACGCCGCCGCCCGCCCCGATCATCCCGCCGTTGTCATGGCCGCCACGGGTGACGTCATCACCTACGCGGAGCTCGACGAAGAGGCCAACCGGCTGTCGAACGTCTTTCGATCCATGGGCCTCGAACCCGGCGACCATGTGGCGTTCTGCATGGAGAACCACCCCCGGTTCCTCGCGATCTGCTGGGGCGCGCACTACGCCGGGCTGATCTACACGGCGATGAGCAGTCGACTCACGACCGACGAGATGGCGTACATCATCGAGAACTGTGGCGCGAAGGTGTTCATCACGTCGCCGTACAAGGCGGATCAGGCTGCCGAGCTGCGCGACCGGATGCCGGCGGTCGAACTCCGGCTCATGGTCGACGCCACGATCGACGGTTACGACAGCTACGAGGCCGCGATCGAGCATGCCTCCTCGACGCCCCTGTCGAACCGCGTCGCCGGCACCGACATGCTCTACAGCTCGGGCACGACCGGACGCCCGAAGGGCATCCTGCCGACCGTGAGTGCGACCCCGCTCGACCAGGCCGGCACCGGGGTGTCGGGGCTCGGCTCGTTGCTGTTCGGTTTCGACGAGGACCAGCGCTACCTGTCGCCCGCCCCGCTGTACCACGCGGCCCCCCTGCGGTTCTGCATGGGCGTGCACATCACGGGTGGCACGGTCTACGTGATGGAGCGGTTCGACCCGGAGGACTATCTCCGGCTGATCGAGAAGTACCAGATCACGATGTCGCAGGTCGTGCCGACGATGTTCGTCCGGATGCTGAAGCTGCCCGAGGAGACGCGCGCGGCCTACGACGTGTCGAGCCTGCGGGCCTGCATCCACGCGGCCGCACCGTGCCCGGTGGACGTCAAGCGCCGGATGATCGAGTGGTGGGGGCCCGTCATCCACGAGTACTACGCCGGCACCGAGGGCAACGGCTTCGTGTACTGCAACAGCGAGCAGTGGCTCGCCCATCCGGGCACCGTCGGCACGGCGATCCTCGGGGTGATCCACATCGTGGGCGACGACGGCGAGGAGGTGCCCGTCGGCGAGGAGGGCACGATCTACTTCGACAGCGAAGCCGAGTTCGAATACCACGGCGACCCCGAGAAGACGGCGGACTCGCGGCACCCGGAGGGGTGGACGACGCTCGGCGATGTGGGCCGCCTCGACGAGGACGGCTTCCTGTATCTCACCGACCGCAAGGCGTACATGATCATCTCGGGCGGGGTGAACATCTATCCGCAGGAGGCGGAGGACGTGCTCACCATGCACCCGGCGGTTGAGGACGTGGCGGTGTTCGGCGTGCCGAACGACGACTTCGGCGAAGAGGTCAAGGGCGTGGTCCAGCCGGTCGAGATGCCTGCGGACGATGCCGCTGCGGCCGCTCTCTCGCGTGAGCTGGTCGCCTACTGCCGCGAGAAGCTCGCTGACGTGAAGTGCCCCCGGACCATCGACTTCCGTGAGGAGTTGCCCCGCCACCCGACGGGGAAGCTCTACAAGCGGCTGCTCAAGGACGAGTACTGGTCCGAGGCGGGCCGTTCGATCTGAGAGGACCGAGCGGTCCCGCAAAACCTCAGATCGGTTCGCCACGCGCCGATTGAGCAGCGGAACGCTCCGACCCTTCCTGTCCAGCGAGGTGCGTTCTGTCTTGGACACTCCCGGGGGACGCTCACCCCCGGGAGTGTCACTTTTTCGTGGGCTGAACGGCCCGGGACCTCCGTCCCGGGAATCGCGTCACCACCGCATGGGTGCTTCGACGGTTTCGGGTCAACCCCAGCGCTCGGCGCGCCGACGATTCGGGGACAACGACGTTCGAGAGAGATCGGAGGTGCCGACATGCAAACGATCCTGGCGATACTTCCGCCCGGCTCGACCCCACTCATCGTGAGCGGCGCGCTGGCTCTCGCGACGATCGCCACCGGTCGACGCCTCGTTCGCGACGACGCAGACCCCGGCGAAGCACCGCTGGGCTGACGGGCGCCACACCCCTCGAGCCGGCCCTCGTGCCTTGGGTCGGCTCGGGAGGCGATGGCTGTTTCGATCGTGACCGGCCGGTCTGACAGGCTGCCCGGATGCGTCAGGCCGTCGTCGTCACCGAACTCCTCGTCGACGACGCCACCCGCCGACGACTGGAGACGCCACGCGACGATTTCGTCCTGGAAGCCGAGGCCGAGCCGGGGCGTTTCGAGCTCGTGGAGGGCCCGTTCCACGCGTACGAGCGACAGGTCGAGATCGGAGAGGAGCGCGACGGCTCGTGGCCGGTCGTGCAGACGGTCCGCTATCGCGTCGCCATGCCGTTCTTCGGCGCGGTGTTCCACCGCAACATCCGTCGCCAGGTCGGGGAGATCTCCACCGACGCGACCCGCTGGCCGTGGTGGATCCCCCCGGAGCGGCAGAACGCCCGGGTGTCGCACATGCTCGGCCTGCTCTGCGCCCTGGCGTTCGTGATCGGCTACGCCACCGCGGTGACGACCCAGACGATGACGTTCGCCGTCGACGATTTCGGTGTGTCCGACTCGGCGCAGGGGAACGCACTCGCTTCTGTGCGCATCGGCGTGCTGATGTCGCTCGTGCTGCTCGGCATCGCCGATCGTCGGGGTCGGCGGGGGATCCTCATCGGGACGGTGGCGGCGGGATGCGTCACGGCCGCGCTCGGCGCCGTGGCGCCGAACATCTACCTGCTGGCCGGTTCCCAGACCCTCACCCGGGGCCTCGCGACCACGGCCAGCATCCTGCTCGGCGTGGTCGCCGCCGAGGAGGTCGGCGCCCGCAGCCGTGCCTACGCGATCGGCATGCTCGTGATGACCGGCGGTGCCGGCGGCTTCTTCGCCATCATGCTCCTGCCGGTGGCCGGCCTCGCCGACTGGACCTGGCGCCTCCTGTTCCTGGTGCCGCTGGCGTTTCTCCCCGCGTGTCGCTCGATCGCCCGAACGCTGCCGGAGTCGCGCCGGTTCCTGGCCGCGGAGTCGAGCGACGAGGACGAGGAGCTGCGTCGCCAACCCGATGCCCGCCGCCACTTCCGCAGCCGACTGCTGCTCCTCGGCACCGCAGGCTTCATCCACGCCTCGTTCCAGGCCCCGGCCCACCAGCTGCTGAACGACTTCCTCAAGGACGAGCGGGGATTCTCGGCCGGCACGATCTCGCTGTTTCGCATGGCGACGTCGCTTCCCGGGATCCTCGGGATCGTCATCGGCGGACGTCTTGCCGAAGGGTTCGGTCGGCGACGGGTCGGCGCCGTCAGCATCCTCGTCGGCGGCGCGGCGATGGTGGCGACGTACCAAACGGACGGCCTCGGCATGTGGGGGCTGGCGGTGATCACCATCATCTTCAGCGCGGCGGCCGTGCCCGCCCTCGGTGTCTACGGACCCGAGCTCTTCCCGACCCAGCTGCGAGGCCGGGCCAACGCGATCATCACGACGGTGACCGTCACCGGTTCGGCGCTCGGGCTCGTGATCGCCGGACGACTCGACGACCGCTACGGCGGCCTCGGCCGCGGCATCGCGTTGCTCGGGATCGGCGCCTTGGTCGTCGCCGCCATGGTCGCGTTCCTCTACCCCGAGACCGCGCGGCGCGAGCTGGAGGACATCAACCCCGAGGATGCGCCGATCGCCGGTCGCCTGGGCGACTTCTGACGGCGGTCAGTCGAGCTTCAGCAGACGGGCCGCGTTGCCCCGCAGGAACGGCTCCCACACGTGATCACGGAAGGGGACGTCGCGCATCTCCGTCATGATCCGCTCGATCGACAGGCCCATCGGGAAGTAGCCCGCGTAGAGCACCTTCTCGGCCCCGCGGGTGTTGGCGTAGTCGATGACCGCCTGGGGGTAGTGCTTGGGCGCGAACGCGGAGGTCGAGTAGTGCAGGCCGGGCCACTTCAGCATGAGCTTCACGGCGAGGTCCTCCCACGGTTCGCATCCGTGGCGGGTCACGAAGGTGAGTTCGGGGAAGTCGTACATCACCTGGTCGATGCGCTCGACGTGCTGGGGCGACATCGGGAGTCGGGGTCCGGGCACGCCCGCACACACGAAGATGGGGAGGTCGAGCTCACAGCACGTCGCGTAGATCGGATAGAACTTCGGATCGTCGATCGGCACCTGCGGGTTGCAGCCGGCGGGGAACGCGCCGACCGATCGCGTGCCGAACTCCTCGTGCTCGCGACGGATCTTGCGCACGGCACCGACCACGTCGTTGGGGTCGCAGTTGCTCTGCGCCACGAACCGGTCCGGATGATCGCGCAGCGCCGTCTGGCTCACCTCGCCCTCGCATCCGATCAGCCCCCACTCGATGCCGTACTTGTCCATCTCGCCGAGCGTCAGGGAGATCGGGTCGTCGCTGCCGTAGAGCTCCTTGGGGACGCCCTTGAACATGTACTCGACGGGGAACTCGAAGTCGGTCGACTCGCTGTCCTTGAGCTGGTCGCGGATGAAGTCGTACTGGGTGAAGTCGGCCGCCGGGAACGAGATCATGCAGTCGACGGCACCGATGCCGTCCATCGGGTGCGTCATGTCAGTTGCTCTCCTCGATCGCTTCGACGATGCGGTCCGTGCCCGCCCGATCCTCGTAGATGAGTCGGACGAGCCAGTAGCGCAGGTAGCGCGTCATCGAGGCCCGCACGAACAGCGCCACCGCACCGAGTGCGACGACGACGCCGAGGATGGCGAGGATGAGGAAGTCGTTCTGCTCGAGGCTGCTGGACGTGTTGCGCGAGCCCGAGTAGGCGACGACCTCCATCACGACCGCGACGACGAAGAGCACGATCGACAGTCGAACCGCGGTGCGCTCGGGATTGGCACCTCCGCCGTGCAGCTTCAGTTCGTCGACGTGCTCCTGGAACTCCCGGAGCCGGGGGCTGGTCTCGTCACTCATGGCTTGTCCTCCGACACATTCACGTTCCTCCATCGTCGATGCCCAGATAGGCAGCGGTGAGTTCTTCGGCGATCTCCGCGGGTGGGCCGGTGCGGGTGACCCGCCCATGGAGCATGATCGCGGCCTGGTCGGCGACGCCCAAAACGGTCTGGGCGAACTGCTCGACGATCAGGATCGACAGGCCACCTCGGGCCAGTTCGGCGACCTGACTGTAGAGCTCCTCGACGATGATCGGCGCAAGCCCCATCGACAGCTCGTCCAGCATCAGCAGGGCCGGGTCCGTCGCCATCGCCCGCGACATGGCGAGCATCTGCTGCTCACCGCCGGAAAGCGTGCCGGCGAGTTGGCGACGTCGCTCGCCGAGCCGCGGGAACAGCTCGTAGGCGCGGTCCTGGACCTCGTCGAGCGGCTTGCCGCTGAAGGTCATCATGCGGATGTTCTCGGCCACGGTGAGGTTGGGGAAGATTCCCCGGCCCTCCGGCACGAGGCAGACACCGGCCCGGGCGAGCGAGTCGGGGCGCACGCCGTTGACCTCTCGACCGCCGATCATCAGTTGTCCGGCGCTGGGGTGGATCTGGCCGCTCGCCACGGCGAGGGTCGTGCTCTTCCCGGCGCCGTTGGGGCCGAGCAGGGCGACGACCTGGCCCCGTTCGAGGACGAGGTCCACGCCGTGCAGGACGTCGATGATGCCGTAGCCGGCCCGGATGCCGCGCAACTCGAGGAGGGGGGCGCTCACTCGTCCACCCCCAGATAGGCGGCCCGGACGGCCGCATCGCCCTGCACCTCGTCGGGGGTGCCGACGGCGATGATGTGGCCGAAGTCGAGCACGTGGATCAGGCTGCAGGTGTTCATCACGAAGCTCATGTCGTGCTCGACCAGGAGCACGGCCAGGTCGTCTTCGGTGACGAGTTGCTTCAACAGGTCGCCGACCGCGTTCGTCTCCTCCTCGGTGAGACCCGAGGAGGCCTCGTCGAGCAGCAGGACCTTGGGCTGCGTGGCCAGGGCCCGGGCCAGCTCCACGAGCCGGGCGGTGCCGGTGGGCAGGGTGCCGACGGTGATCTCGGCCACGTCGCCGAGCCCGACCCGGTCGAGGATCTGGTCCGCCAACCCGGCCGGATTGCGGATCGAGCGGTGCATCTCCGCGGCGACGAGCACGTTGTCGCGCGCACTCAGCGAGTTGAACGCCTCGAGCTTCTGGAACGTGCGGCACATGCCGAGCTGCGCCCGCCGGGCGACACCGAGGCGCCGCACGCTCTTCCCGAGGAGCCGGACGTCGCCCGCCGTGGGTGCCTGGTGACCGGTGATCACGTTGAACAGTGTCGTCTTGCCGGCGCCGTTCGGGCCGATGAGCCCCGTGATCGTGCCGGGGTGGGCCTCGATGTTGGCCCCGGCGAGCGCCTGGAGCCCGCCGAAGCGGACGTCGACGTCCACGGCTTCGAGGATGGCGCTGCTCATGTCGGCTCCGCCTCGACGCCATGGGTGTAGCCGCCGGAGGGGGTCACGTCATCGACGATGCCGAGCTCGTTGTCGAGCGCGATGACGGACTCGTTGGTGAACGGTTCGGTCAGCCCGAGGCCACCGACCTCGCGCACCTTCTTGGATGCACGTTCCTGCGCGAGCTCGGCGCGCGCGTCCCGGCGCCACGGCAGGATCGGGGCGAACCCCCGACCCATCTCGAAGATCGCGCCCCGCTGGTTCACCACCATGCCGATCGCGAGGAGTCCGGGCCCGAATTTCGCGAGGAAGTCGTCGAGCAGCCAGACGAGCCAGGGGACGGATCCGGACTCGTCGAGGCGGCCGCCCAGTGCCTCGATGACGAAGCGGAATGACAGGAACAACGCCGCCGCGGGGAACGCGAGTCCGGCGGCCGCCATGAGCAGCACGATCTCGAAGTTGGCCAGCACCTCGAAGTCGCGACCGGAATCGATGCTTCCCTTGCTGAGCGCCCAGAACACCCCGGCGGTTCCGGCCAGCGATGCGGAGAAGGCATAGACGACCACCTTCGTGAGCATCGTGTTGACCCCGATGGTCGCGGCCGCCGCCTCGGAGTCCTGCATGGCGATCCACCGCCGACCGAACCGGGACCGCCGCAGCATGACCAGCGCGAAGATGCCGAACGCCAGGAAGCACAACAAGGTGATGAAGTAGCGATAGCGGCTGTCGATCTCGTAGCCGAACAGGGTCGGGTCCTCGAAGCGATGGATGGTGGGGAAGATCTTCGGATGGGGGAGCACGAGGCGCCCCATGACCAGCGCGAACGCCAGGGACAGTAGGGCGAGGTAGAGGCCGCTCAGCCGGGCCGCGAACAGGGCGACCAGCGCGCCGAGCGGCGCACAGAGCAGGCCCACGAGCGGCAGCCACAGCAGGTTGCCGCTGTCGCCGCCGAACTCGAGGAAGATGAACGCGCCGAACCCGGCGAACGCCAGCGGCGCGAAGTTGATCTGCCCGGCCCATCCCGTCAGCGGGATGAGCGAGAGGCCGATCATGGCGAGGACGAGAGCGGCGATGCCGTTGTTGAGGGCGATCTGATCCCATGCCCCCGGATCCCAGAAGCCGAAGTTCAGCGACCCGTTCGCGAACACGACGCCGACCAGGACCAGCGCCACCGCGCCGATGGCCCCCTCCCACCAGTTCGTCGTGCGCTCGATCGGGCGCAGGTTGCTGGCGGTCCGTCCGACGGCGAGCCGCGACTGGGGCAGGGCGAGCACGACGATGAACAGCAGCACCGGCGCGGCGGCGTCGCGGACGAAGGGCCAGTCACTGCCGAAGCTCAACCATTGGGCCTGGTGCTGGGCGATGAGCCCGATCAGGAGCCCGCCGAGCACGGTCATCGGAAGGTTCCGGAGTTGGCCGATCGCCGCCGCGGTGATCGCCGCGATCAGCATCAGGTTGTTGAGGTTGCCGGGATCCAGCGGATCCAACTCCGGTGCGATCAGGATCCCGCCGAGGGCGGCGAGCGACGCACCGAGAGCCCACGCGAACGAGGACAGCGTGCCCGGTCGTGCACCGTTGAGCGCCGTGAGATCGCGATTGTCCACCACGGCGCGCATCGCGACCCCGAGCCGGGTCTGGAAGAGCAGGACCCGCAGCAGCGCGGCGATCAGGGCGGCGACGATGATGACGAGGAAGCGATGCCACGACACGCGGAACTCGCCGATGTCGATGCCGTTGTCGGGCCAGAACTTCTCGATCTTGCGCGACCGGTCGCCCTGCCACAGTTGGCCCGTCAAGGTCAGCAGGAAGACCATCAGGCCGACCGTCACCATCAGCTGCACGACCATCGGCGCGTCGCGCAGACTCCGCATCAGGACGATGTCGAGCAGGACACCGATGGCCGGGGCCACCACCAGGACGACGAGGATGAGTCCGAGCCAGTTGGGCAGACCGGCTCCGTCGGCGTTCTCGACGAGCTCCCAGTAGAAGAACGCGGAGAACACCCCGATGCCGCCGTGCGCGAAGTTGAAGGTGCCCGTCGTGGTGTAGACCACCACCATCCCCGTCGCCGAGATCGCGTAGAGCGACCCGATCGAGAGTCCGGCGATCGTCGCCGCGAGGAAGCTGTCGAACGCGACGGCGTTGCCGGCCCAGTTCAACCACACCAGGGCGATCAGGAACGCCGCCCCGCCGACGAGCGCGGCGGCTTGCGACGTTCGGAGCTCGAAGCGTTTCACGGGACGGTGTGGTCGATCAGCTGTCGGGGGTGAACGTCCCCGCGTCGACGGTCACCGCCGTGACGTTGCTCGAGTCGCAGTCGAGCGTGCCTCGTTCCTCGGGATGGACCCGGACGTACTCGCCGTCCTGGATCTGCATCACCATGAAGCACTCGGAGATGGTGTTCGAGCTGGCGAAGTCCGCCGTGCCCCACCACCCGTTGACGTCGAACGAATCGATGCTGCGGAGCTCTTCCAGCAGCCGGGCTCGCGTGATGGCGTTGGGGCCATCGGTCTCGACGATCCCGTTGATCGCCTGCTCGAAGAGGATGCCGGCCGCCCAGGCTCCCGCGGCCCACGCCTCGGGGAAGTCGTCGCCGACGGCATCGAGGAACCGGGCGAGTTCCTCGTTGGTGTCCGCTTCCTCGAACGGGAGGAAGAAGGTCCAGAGGTAGGTGCCCTCGACCACGTCACCGTTCTCGAGGAACGCCGGCGTGTAGCAGGAGAGGGTGCACAACCAGTTGACCGAACTCATGTCGAGCCCCTGGTCGTTGGCCTCGTTCATCAGCTTCGCCATGGTGGCGTCGTTCGAGCCGTTGTAGACGAAGTTCGAGCCGTTCTCCCGGATCGCCTGGACGTACGGGGTGAACGACGCCTGCGGCGCCGCGCCGCTGATGCCGTAGGCCTTCTCGTAGACGATGCCCGCCTCGGCGTGCGCCGCGAGCTGCGGTACGGCGGACGCGGTGGTCGACGGCAAGTCGCCCGGCACGAGGAAGAGGCCGTGCAGATCCTCGCCGACATGTTCGGCCAGCCACGAGACCTGTCCGTTCACCGCGGTGTGGTTGCGGTCACCGGACTCGTAGGGGCATTCGGCGCCCGGGCGACTCAGGTGGAAGCTCACCGAGGAGCACTGATGGGGCACCTCGGTGGTGATGTAGGCCAGGTCCGGCACGCCGGTCGGGTCGCCGTTGGCGTCGTCGCAGGTCTCGAGGTCGTCGGTGCTCGTGCCGAACAGCACGGTCGTGCCGACGAGGGCCAAGGCCTCGCTGCAGGCGCGGAGGAATCCGTTCTCCGTCTCCGTCGGGTTGAGCATGGAATCCCAGAACTCGATCTCCACGGTGCGGCAGCCGATGCCGCCGCGGCTGTTCACGTCCTCCGCCCACGCGAAGGCGCCGACGCGGGCGCCTTCGAAGAGGCCGGCCGCGAGCGCGTTCTCGCTGTCGGCCATGACGATGACCTTGATCGTGTCCTCGCTCACCCCGATCTCGGTGGCTTCGAGCGTGACGTCGGCGCACGGGTCCGGCTCCGCCGGCTCGTCGGGCTCCGCGGGATCGTCCGGGTCCGCCGGCTCGTCCGGGTCCGGGGAGTCGTCCGGTGCGGCGGTGGTCGTCGTGGTCGTCGTCGTGGCCGTGTCGGTGGCGTTGTCGTCGCGCCCGCCGCAGGCGGAGGCGATGAGTCCCATCGCGAGGAATGCGGCGAAGATCCGCAGGACGAGCTTTCTGGACATGGTGCCCCCAGACACGCTGCCGAGATCCGGCGCTCGGCAGAGGACGGACGATACTTGCTGGGTTCGCGGATGTGCCAGACGGCACAGCCCGGCCCGGATCGACGCTCGCCCAGGCGCGCCGGTACCGTCACGGGGTGACTGAACTCGACCTCGCTGCGGAGTTTCCGACACCTGACCGGGCCGAATGGATTGCCGCGGTGGAGAAGGTGCTCCGGGGCCGGCCGTTCGACAAGGTACTCGTCGGTTCGACCCGCGACGGGCTCGACATCCAACCGCTCTACACCGCGGACGACGCCATGCCGACGCCGGTTCCGGCGGCGGCGTCCCCGACACGACTCACGCACGGGTGGGATGTCCGGCAGGTCCACGAGGGTGGCTCGGCCGGGTGCGCGCTCGGGATCGTCGCCGAGCTGGAGCGCGGCGTCACCTCGATCGAGCTCCGGTCACCGGCCGACGGGTGGACGACGGAGCGGCTCGACGCGGCCATTGCCGGCGTGCTCCTCGACCTCGCTCCGATCTGCCTGGCCCCCCACGCGGACCTCGACGCGGCGCGGGCGTTGCACGCGGTGATCGCCGCCCGTGGTGACCTCGAGACGACGGGAAGCTGGCTCGGCCTCGACCCCATGGGCGCGACCAGCCGTGGGGAGCACGCCGACCTGGCGGCCTGCGCGGCCCTCGCCGCCGAGCTCGCACCGACGCTGCCCGCGGGGCGCACGATCACGGTGGATTCGAGTCGCTACGGCGACGCCGGCGCGACCGAGGCCGAGGAACTGGGCTGGAGCATCGCGTCGGCGGTTGCCGTCCTGCGCGCCCTCGAGTCCGCCGGCATGTCGATCGAGGAGGCGGCCAACACGATCGCGTTCCGGATCGGGATCGGGGCCGACCAGTTCATGACGATCGCGGTGCTGCGGGCGCTGCGAGTCGCCTGGGCGCGGGTGCTGGAGGTCTGTGGTGTTCCCGCCGACGCCGCCCCCGCCGTCGTCCAGGCGGTCACCGGCGCCGCGATGTACAGCCGCCGCGACCCGTGGGTGAACATGCTGCGGGGCACGACCGCCGCGCTGGCCGCGGGTGTCGGCGGTGCCGACGCCGTCACCGTTCTCCCCTTCGACGACGCCGTCGGCCAGTCGGACGACTTCGCCCGCCGGGTCGCCCGGAACACCCAGCTGCTGCTGGTCGAGGAATCCCATCTGGCCCGGGTGGTCGACCCGGCCGCCGGATCCTGGTTCGTCGAGTCCCTCACCGGACGTCTCGCCACGGCCGCGTGGTCGGTGTTCCAGGGCATCGAGGCCGATGGCGGCATGGAAGCCGCACTCGAATCCGGTCGGATCCAGGACAGCCTCGATGCATCCTGGGCGGCACGCCTGGACGCGCTCGGCACCCGCCGCCAGTCGATCACCGGCGTGTCGGAGTTCCCCGATCTCGACGAGACCCTCCTCACCCGCCCGGCCCCGGCAACGAGCACCGCCGGCTTCCCGGTCCGCCGACTGGCGGCCCCGTTCGAGGAGCTGCGCGACGCCGCCGACCGGCATCTCGCCGACACCGGGGCCCGGCCGACGGTGCACCTGGCGACGCTCCACGACCTCGCCACCCACACCGCCCGCAGCGCATGGATCGCCAACCTCCTGGCGGTCGGTGGCATCGCCGCGGACGGGGGCGACACCGACGGCGCGACCTCACCGATCGAGGCCGAGGCCCGCTTCGTCGACAGCGGGTGCACCGTCGCGGTGATCTGCTCGTCGGACGGGGTCTACGCCGAACGCGCCGCGGCGACGGCCACCGCGCTCAAGGAAGCAGGTGCGCTCCACGTCGTCCTGGCGGGTGCGCCCGGCGACCTCCGGGCCGAACTCGATGCCGCCGGTGTCGACGAGTACTGGCATGTCGGTGTGGACGTGCTCGACGCCCTCACCCGTCTCCACGCCACGCTCGGCCTCTGAGCGACGCGGGTACGGTTCTCCCCGGACAGGGATCGGAGAACAGCCATGGGTGCAATGGACGGGAAGGTCGCGATCGTCACGGGGTCGTCGAGTGGGATCGGCGAAGCCACCGCGAGAGCGCTCGCGGCCGTGGGTGCGTCGGTCGTCGTCAACTCGTCGAGCTCGGTCGAGGCCGGTAGCGCGGTCGCCGCATCGTTGCCGACGGACTCGATCTACATCCAGGCCGACATCGCCGACGAAGACCAGGACCGCGCGCTCGTCGCCCAGACCCTCGACCGGTTCGGCCGCCTCGACATCCTCGTGAACAACGCGGGGTGGACGACCCGCGTCGACCACCGTGACCACGAAGCGCTCACCAACGACATCCTCTTCAAGACCTTCGAGGTCAACGTCTACGGCACCTGGTGGCTCACTCGGGCGGCAATGCCCGCCCTCCAGGAGAGCGAGGGATGCATCGTGAACGTCACCTCGATCGCGGGAATCCGCCCGCTCGGATCCTCCCTCGCGTACGGCATGGCCAAGGCCGCGCTCAACAGCTTCACCGAGGACCTCGCGCGGTACTGCGGCCCCGTACGGGCCAACGCGGTCGCGCCCGGCCTCGTCGCGACGCCCTGGACCGAGGACTGGGACGATCTCCACGCCGGGATGGCGGCGATGAATCCCATGAAGCGGTCGGCTACTCCCGAGGACTGCGCCCAGGCGATCATGGCGTGTGTGACCAACACCTACCTGAACGGCACGATCATGAAGGTCGACGGCGGCACCACCCTCGTCCTCTAGCGCGCGTCCGACGTTCTGGCTCACGCGACCTGACGTGTGACGGCCGTCGAGTGTTCAGTTCGCGCTCGCGCCCGTTCACGGGGGGTTCAGAACCGCTCGATATCCATGTCTCCGGTAGCTGGTTCACCCACTCGAAGGAGAAGCATGAAGATCCGATTCGTTGCTGCGTTCGTGGCGATCGCACTGGCCGTGGTCGGCCTCGCCGCGTCACCCGTCCTCGCCGGGACAAACCCGTCAGGGGTGTCCGACGAGAAGGAACTGCGGGCGGCCGTGGCCCTGGCCAACAAGGACCCGCGGATCAGCAGGATTATCTTCGAGCGCGGCGCGGTCATCGAGCTGACCGAAGAGGTTCGGTTCACCGGATCGCAGGATCTGGTCCTCGCGGGTCGCGGGGCGACGATCTCGGGCGCCACCGTGGCGGCCGACACCGACACCTGGGACTCGGGCCTGTTCGTCTCGGAGTCCACGGGCGATCTGACGATCCGCGATCTCACCTTCGCCGACAGCTTCAACAACGGTCTCGCCGTCTTCCTCCCGGCGGACAAGGGCAGCGTGGAGATCGTCCTCACCGAGGTCAACGTCACCGGCGCCCAGTTCCACGGCGTGCTCATCGATGGCCAGTCCACGACCGGCTACAACACTGACGACTTCATCCATCCGAACTGTGTGGACCCGCACCCGGTCGACTCGAACATCAACATCGACATCACGTTGAGGCGCTCGTCCGTCACCGGCTCCGGTCAGCTCGATGGCTATGACATCACGCAGGCCACCGGTTGCCCTCAGGACTTCGACGGTCTGCGCGTGGATCAGGGCGGCGACGGCGACCTCACCGCCACGCTGACTCGATCGAACTTCGACGGAAACCTCGCCGACGGAGTGGAGCTCGACGAGAAGGGCGAGGGCTCGGTGGATGCCCACGTCGCACGCTCGACGTTCAACGCCAATGGCGACACGGTCTCGATCCTCTGCACCGTGCCGACGACCAACGGTGGCGACGACGGACTCTGCGAGGCAGGCGATCTCGGCGAGCCGATCGAGGATCTCGACGACGGTTTCGACATCGACGAGGCGGACGGCGGCGACATCATCGTGCTCGTCCGCCGCTCCGAGGTGAGCGACAACTTCGACGAGGGCATGGACATGGACGAGGCGGGTGAGGGCTCGATCGTCGCCACGGTCACCCGGACGGAGGCGTCCCGCAATGGTGACGAGGGCTACAAGGCCTCCGAAGCCGACGGCGGCGACAACACCGCGAACATCAAGCGGTCGACCTTCGAGGACGCCGGCAACGACCAGATCGAAGTCGAGTCCGAGGACGGCGACGGCACCGGCACGGTCACCGTCGTGGTCACCCGGGTCACGTCGACCGGGGCGGACGGTTCCGGCGTCAAGGCGGTCGAGGACGACGGCGGCACCGTGCTGGTGACCGTCGCGAGGTCCACCCTGACCGGCAACGGTGAATGGGGCGTCGAGGCCGCGGGTGGCTCCGGCTCCGTCAACGTGACCACGTCGGACCTGTCGGGCAACACCGACGGCGAGGTCGAGCTCGACATCTGATCTACCGGGGCGGCGCGCTTTTCGAAAACCCGCGTCGCCTCGGTACCGTGGAGCCATGAGCGTGATCCCGGACTTCACGACGATCGACCTCGATCTCGAAGCCGCGACCGCGCCGACGGCCGCGTCGGACCATGTGTCGGAGACTCCCGAGGGGATCGAGATCCCCGCCGTCACGACGGCCGACGACATCGCCGATCTGGACTTTCTCGAGACCCTTCCCGGCCTGCCGCCGTTCCTGCGGGGTCCGTACCCGACGATGTACGTCAACCAACCGTGGACGATCCGCCAGTACGCCGGGTTCTCGACCGCCGAGGAGTCCAACGCCTTCTACCGACGCAACCTCGCGGCCGGCCAGAAGGGTCTGTCCGTCGCGTTCGACCTCGCCACCCACCGGGGCTACGACTCCGACAACCCCCGCGTGTCCGGCGATGTCGGGATGGCGGGTGTCGCCATCGACTCGATCCTCGACATGCGCCAGCTGTTCGACGGCATCCCGCTCGATCAGATGAGCGTCTCGATGACGATGAACGGGGCGGTCTTGCCGATCCTCGCCCTCTACGTCGTCGCGGCCGAGGAGCAGGGGGTGAAGCCGGAACAGCTCGCGGGGACCATCCAGAACGACATCCTCAAGGAGTTCATGGTCCGCAACACCTACATCTACCCGCCGGCCCCGAGCATGCGGATCATCTCGGACATCTTCGCCTTCACGAGCGAGGAGATGCCCAAGTTCAACTCGATCTCGATCTCGGGCTACCACATGCAGGAAGCGGGGGCGACGGCCGATCTCGAGCTCGCGTACACGCTCGCCGACGGTGTCGAGTACGTCCGGGCCGGCATCGAGGCCGGGCTCGACGTGGACGCGTTCGCCCCCCGCCTCAGCTTCTTCTGGGCGATCGGGATGGACTTCTTCATGGAGGTGGCGAAGCTCCGAGCGGCGCGTCTCCTGTGGTCGAAGCTGATGAAGGAGTTCGAGCCGCAGAACCCGAAGTCGCTGTCGCTGCGGACCCACAGCCAGACCAGCGGGTGGTCGCTGACCGCGCAGGACGTCTACAACAACGTCGTCCGCACCTGCGTCGAGGCGATGGCCGCAACGCAGGGCCACACCCAGTCGCTGCACACCAACGCGCTCGACGAGGCGCTGGCGCTGCCCACGGACTTCTCCGCCCGGATCGCCCGCAACACCCAGCTCTTCCTCCAACAGGAGAGCGGCACGACCCGCACGGTCGACCCGTGGGGCGGCAGCCATCATGTCGAACGGCTCACCCACGAGCTCGCCAAGAAGGCGTGGGACCACATCACCGAGGTCGAGGAGATGGGCGGCATGGCCGCCGCCATCGAGGCCGGGATCCCGAAGATGCGCATCGAGGAGGCGGCGGCTCGCACCCAGGCCCGCATCGACTCGGGTCGTCAGGCGGTCATCGGCGTCAACAAGTACCGCCTCGACGAGAACGAGGACATCGACGTCCTCCGGATCGACAACGCCGAGGTGCGCGCCGCCCAGATCGCGAAGCTCGAGCAGCTGCGGGCCGAGCGGGACCAGGCCGAGGTCGACACCGCCCTCGCGGCGCTGACCGCGGCGGCCCGTGACGGCACCGGCAATCTGCTCGCCCTCGCCATCGACGCCGCACGCGCCAAGGCGAGCGTCGGGGAGATCAGCGACGCGCTCGAGACGGTCTACGGTCGTCATGTCGCGCAGATCCGCACGATCGAAGGGGTGTATCGAGCCGAAGTGGGTGCCGATTCCGATTCCGTCACCGAAGTCCGGGCGAAGGTCGACGACTTCGCCGCGGCCAACGGGCGCCGCCCCCGCATCCTCATCGCGAAGATGGGCCAGGACGGCCACGACCGGGGCCAGAAGGTGATCGCCACGGCGTTCGCCGATCTCGGATTCGACGTCGACATCGGGCCGCTCTTCCAGACGCCGGCCGAAGTCGCCCGCCAGGCCGTCGAGGCCGACGTGCACGTGGTCGGCGCGTCGTCGCTGGCGGCCGGCCACCTCACACTCGTGCCCGAACTCCGCGACGAACTGGCCCGCCTCGGGCGTGAGGACATACGGATCACGGTCGGCGGCGTCATCCCGCCCGACGACGTGCCCACGCTGCTCGACATGGGCGCCGTCGCCGTCTACCCGCCGGGCACGGTCATCGCCGATGCCGCCCTCGAACTCCTGGAGTTGCTGTGACCCGACGCCTGCTCTCCGCCCTCGCCGCGATCACGATGGCGCTCGCAGTGCTCGCCGCGCCCGTCGCCGCTCAGGACGACCCCGTCACCGTCGACGATCCGGTGTCCACCACCACCATTGCCCAGTTGCCGCCGGTGCAGACCACGACCACCACGATCGAACTGTCGTCGCCGACGTCGGTCGCGCCGCCGGCACCCACGGTCACCTCCACCGCGCCGCCGGTCGTCACGACGGTGCCCACCCAGGTGCTCGGCACCACCGAGACCAACGACGGTGAACTCGCGTACACCGGCGTCGAGACGGGGGCGTTGGCCGCACTGGGTGTCGGCCTGATCGCCGCGGGTGCTCTGCTCGGGCGCCGGAGTCGCTCGACGGGCTGACCGGCGTCAGTCGAGCTCGAACTGTGCCCGGGTGAGTCCGGTCGCGACGGGCTTCACGAAGTCCGTCACGACGCGGACGTGTTCGGGGTGAGCGCTGTAGATCGCGTAGTCCTCGACCGACGCGAAATCGGCGATCACTGCGACGTCTGCGGTGGAACCGTCCAGCCCCAGGTTGCGCCCCACCGTGTAGCCCTTGATCTCGGGGATCAGCGGCGGCAGCGCACGCAGCTCATCGACGATTCGATCGACGGCGTCGGTGGCGGCGCCGTCGCAGGCGATGAGGACGGTGTGTCGGATCATGGCGAGACGGTAACGTCGCGGCGATGGCGACGGAAATGAGCGAGGACGACCGGACGCTGGTCGACGGCGTCCTCGCCGGTGATCGCACCGCCATCGGCCGGGCGATCACACTCGTCGAGTCCACGCGCCCGGACGATCGGGCCCGCGCCGCCGCTGTGCTCGACGTGCTGTTGCCCCACACCGGCGGAGCGCATCGGGTCGGGATCACCGGTGTGCCCGGCGTCGGGAAGTCCACCTTCATCGAGTCGCTGGGCACCCGGCTCACGGCGGCCGGCCATCGGGTTGCCGTCATCGCGGTCGACCCGTCGAGCTCACGCACCGGCGGTTCGATCCTCGGTGACAAGACCCGCATGCCCCGGCTCGCGGTCGACGACGGCGCCTTCATCCGGCCGTCGCCCTCGGCCGGCACGCTCGGCGGCGTCACCCGAGCGACCCGCGAATCGATCCTGGTGCTCGAAGCGGCCGGTCACGACGTCGTCATCGTCGAGACGGTCGGCGTCGGCCAGAGCGAAACGGTCGTGCACGGCATGGTCGACATCTTCGTCGTGCTGATGCTGGCCGGCGCGGGCGACGAACTCCAGGGCATCAAGAAGGGGGTGCTCGAACTCGCGGATCTCCTCGCGGTCAACAAGGCCGACGGCGACAATGTGCAGCCGGCGACCCTCGCCGCAGCGGACTACCGGCGGGCGTTGCACCTCCTCCAGCCGCCGAGCCCCTCGTGGACGCCACCGGTGCTCACGTGTTCCGCCCTCACCGGTGACGGGCTCGACGACGTGTGGGCGCAGATCGAGCTCCACCGGTCCACCCTGACCGCCACCGGTGAGCGCGACGAACGGCGTCGCGAGCAGCAGTTGGCCTGGATGCGGGCGATGGTGCGCGAGCGCCTCGTCGAGCGATTCGAGGCGGATCCGGCGCTGCGACGTCGCCAACGTGAGCTCGAAGCCGCAGTGTTGGCCGGCGAGACGACCCCGGCTGCGGCTGTCGATCGCCTGCTCGGCGACTGAGTCGATCCTCCCCCTTCCCCGTGTCGGGTATCGACGGACGCGGATTCGTCTCGTACTCTCGGCCTGCGGGGAGGCGATGATCCCTCAGCTGGCCTGGTCGCGGCGCTGAGGAGAAGCCACAGCGAAACCGGCCCCTCCGTCCGACTCCACGGAGATCCACCCGCAATGCTGACGTCCCCTGTTCTTCTTCGCCGCACGGCCGCCGCCCTTCTCGCCGGTGCCGCCGTGCTGTGGTCGGCCTCGCCGGCCGGCGCACACCACGACCCGGACCAGCTCCGCGCGGCCGAGGCTGCGGCGGAGGCGCTGCCGGTCGACGCGGCGAGCGGGGGTGGCATCCCGCTCGGCGTGGTCGTGGCCGCCACCGTGGCGCTCGCCGTGGTGTTCCTCGCCCGCGCCGGTCTGCCCCGGCTGCGGCCCCGGCGAGCGATCGCCATCGTCTCCGCCGCGGCCCTGGTCTCGGTTCCGCTGGCCACGGCTCAGGCCGCCACGCAGGCGATCCTGTTGCCGGACCTCATCTCCGATCAGCCGGACCCGGTCTCGCTCGAGGTGAACTCCTACACCGGGACACCGCGGCTGGTCCTGCGGTTCGACGGCTACGTGACCAATGTCGGTGACGGGCCGCTCGAGGTGTCGGGTAATCCGCAGATCACCGACTCGTCGAACCCGAGCGCCGTGCACCAGCGCGCCATCGACTCGACCGGCACCTGGCACATCGTCGCGACGCCGCTCGTCCAGTACGAGACGGCCGACAGTCACAACCATTTCCACCTGATGGAGGTCGGTCGCTACTCGTTGTGGAACGAATCGAAGACCGCCGAGGCCGCGCCGGGCCAGAAGGTCGGCTTCTGCCTCTACGACATCGAACACGCGGAATCCGAGGACTGGTCCGGTTCGCACCCGAGTCGGGAGTACACGGGGTCGGTCACCCAGTTCTGTGACAGCAACAACCCGAACACGACGAGCCTGATCATGGGCACCAGCGAGGGGTGGCGCGACGTCTACGGCGCCTACCTCACGTTCCAGTGGGTCGACGTCTCCGAGACGGCTCCCGGCATCTACTACCTCGCCAACGAGGCGGACCCGCACAACCGGATCGTCGAGTCGGACGAGACCAACAACCAGATCGGGTTCGCCGAGGTCGCGTCGACGATCCCCGGCTACAACGCCCTTCCCGTCGGACCCGTGTCGACGGTGGAGAACACCGCGGTCGGCGTCACGCTCGAGTCCGAGTCGTTCGGTTCGCCCGGCAGCCGTCGTTTCGAGATCGTGACCGCGCCGGCCCACGGCTCGCTGAGCCGGTCGGTCGGCGCCTCGTTCTCGTCGCCCAACGTCACCTACACGCCGGATCCCGGCTACAACGGTCCCGACAGCTTCGAGTACATCGCCCGGGACAACTCCAGCGCCTATCCGCTCAACCCGACCATCGCCTCGGTGTCGCTCGATGTCGGCGCCGCGCTCGACCCGGCGGTCGAGATCTCCGGCGCGCCGGCCTCGCTCATCGCCGGCACCTCCGCCCAGCTGACGGCGACGGTCACCGACGCGCCCGACGGCGTGTCCTGGTCGGTCGACGGCGTCGGTGGCGGCAACAGCACCGTGGGCACGATCACGACCGGGGGCCTCTACGTCGCGCCGGCCTCCCCGCCGCCGGGGGACGACGTCATCGTCCGAGCGACGCTCGACGACGACCCGTCGATCCACGACGAGGTCACCATCACGATCGATCCGGTGCCCAACAACGCACCGGTGATGGTCGATCCCGGTGATCAGGCGTCGACCATCGGCGACGCCGTGAACCTCCCCATCGGGGCGACGGACCCCGATGGCGACCCGTTCACGTTCGCCGCGACGGGCCTCCCGACCGGCACCTCGATCCACCCGACGACCGGGGTGATCACCGGCACCGTGACGACGACGGGCACCTTCCCCGTGACCGTGACCACGGACGACGGCACCGACACCGCGGATGTCGACTTCGACTGGATCATCGACCCCCGCCCGGAGATCCGGCCCGGAGTCGTCGCCGTCTGGGAGGGCGACGCGGGATCACAGGTGGTGTCGCTCCCGCTGACGCTCTCGGAGCCGGTGTCACAGCCCGTGACGGTCGACTGGACGGTCCACGACGGCGCCGCACCGCTGGCGTCCGTGGGTTCCGACATCGGCGCGGGGTCGGGCACCGCCACGTTCGCACCGGGCACGACGACGACCTCGATCGACATCACGGTCCACGGTGACACCGCCGACGAACCGCCGGCGTGGTTGGGGGAATGGGGTGTGGTGGTCCACAGTTCGCCGTCGCCCAATGCCGATCTCTGGCCCGGGTTCTGGGGACTGGGTGTGGTCATCATCGCGGACGACGATTGACCGGATCGACGTAGCGCCCGACCGGCCGGAAGCGGATCGGCGTCTCCTCGTACTCCTCGAGCGCGTGGGCGATCCAGCCGGCCGTGCGGGCGATCGCGAAGATCACCTCGCCGGCGTTCGGGCTCATGCCGCTGATGTAGGTGAGCGCGCCGAGCGCGAGGTCGACGTTGGGCGCGGCCGGGATGCGCTCGGTCGTGCGGGCGACAACCGAGGCCACGACGTCCATTCTCGGCCCGTCGAGGGGAAGGTCCGCGAGCGCGTCGAACAGGATGTCGTGGCGCGGGTCGCGCTCCCTGTGGATGAAGTGACCGATGCCGGGAACCCGACCGTCGCGCCGCATCACCTCGGCGATCGCCGCGTCGGGCCCGCTCGCCTCGGCGTCGGCGAACAGGAGATGCACGGTTCGGCTTGCCGCACCGTGCAGGGGACCGGCCACCGCACCGAGCCCGGCGAGCACGATCGCGTGGGGTGCCGCTCGCGTCGATGCCGCGAGGCGGGCGGCGAGCGTCGATGTGGCCATGCCGTGATCGGCGAGGATCACCATCGCGGTCTGCAGGGCGGGCCAGGCCCGCTCGTCGGCGTCGGTCAAGCGGACCCACAGCCGTTGGGCGATCCGGTCCGTCGCGACGTCGTGATCGGTCGGCAGTGAGTCGACGATCGCCCGGATCAGCTGTCGGGCCGTGGCTGTCGCGCCGGCGACGGACCGGTCGTCGCGGAACGGGTCGACGGCACCGGCGGCGACGACGCCCGCCATCATGCGGTCGGTGGGCGTCGCGTGCGAGGGCAGCGCTGCCCCGGCCTTGCGCACCGCTCGGGCGACGGGGGCCGACGGGGTCCAGGGGACCGGCTCGGTGAGTGTCGACGTCCACAGCAGCTCCGCGACCGACTCATAGCTGTGGCCGGCGTCGACGAGATCGCCGATCGAGTGGCCGCGGAGACGGACCGACCCGTCGAGGACCTCGGTGATCCCGGAGGCGACCGGCACCTCCAGCCGACCGGGTCGATCGTCGGCCTTGCGACGCCGGAATCGGTCGATCTCGGCCGGGTCGAACGTGGAGGACTTCCCGTCGAGGTGTCGCTTCGAGTGCAGGAGGCCGCGGCTCACGTAGGCGTAGATCGTCTCCCGCTTCACCCCGAGCCGGGAGGCGGCCTCGGCGGCACTGATGCGTTCGTCGTCCGGCACGCTCACCATCACTCCTCTCTCCTCCCCTGGCCCGATGCCCATACATTGATTCGATCAATGTTGAGCCGATCAATGTTGTCAATGTACCCGCGATGGCGCAGGTTGGAGACATGACCGACAACGACACCCCTGATCCACTCATCGCTCCCCCCGGTCTGAAGGGTCTGGCGGTCGCCGACACCGTGCTCGGCGACGTTCGCGGCCAGGAGGGCTTCTTCCACTATCGCCACTACGACGCGGCCGAACTCGCCCGTACCCACACGCTCGAGGACGTCTGGACCCTCCAGCTGCGCGGTGAGCTGCCGCCGGCGGCCGAGTCGATCGACGGCGGCCGCTACCGCCACCTGCCGGGCTCGGTCGCCGAGCTCGTCGACGAGACGGCGGCCCGGGTGGCCGACCCCATGGTCACGCTGCGGGTCGGGTTGTTGACACTCGGCGACCACGAGGCCCGCGGGTCCATGCTCGATCGCACCGACGAGCAGATCGACGACGACGCCCTTCGCCTGGTCGCCGTCGTGCCCACGCTCCTCGCCCGGCACCATCGGGTTCGCCAGGGCGAGGCACCGGTCCCGCCCGATCCCGAGCTCGGGCACGCGGCGGACTATCTCCGCATGGCGACGGACTCGATGCCGGATCCCGCGGCGGCGCGAGCGGTCGAGCAGTACCTCGTCGCGACAGTGGACCACGGCTTCAACGCCTCGACGTTCACCGGCCGCGTCGTCGCGAGCACGGGGGCCGACATGGCAGGGTCGCTCGTCGCGGCCGTCGGCGCGCTGACCGGTCCGCTGCACGGTGGGGCGCCGAGTCGGTGCATCGCGATGATCGACGAGATCGAGACACCGGATCGGGCGGCCGACTGGGTCCGCCGTCAACTCGACACCGGCGAGAAGATCATGGGCTTCGGCCACGCGGTGTACCGGGCGGAGGACCCGCGAGGTGTGGTGCTGCGCGAAGCGGCCGAGCGGCTCGGGGGAGACCTGGTCGAACGGGCGGCCGGCATCGAGCGGGAGATCCTGGCCGTGCTCGCCGAGTGGAAGCCGGGCCAGCGAATCGTGACCAACGTCGAGTTCTGGGCGGCCGTCGTGCTCGAGCTCGCGGGGCTGCCCCGGGCCATGTTCACCCCGACGTTCTCCGTGAGCCGGTCGATCGGCTGGTCCGCCCACGTGATCGAGCAGCACGGTGTCGGCAAGATCGTTCGCCCCAGCGCCCGCTACATCGGTCCGGAACCGCAGGTCGCCGTGCCGGGCTGACTCGCCCCGGTTCCCGCCGCGTCCTAGGGTTTGTCTTCCACGGAAGGTTTCCCCGGTTCGGGGTGAGGAGCAGGTCCGAATGACCACGTTTGAAGATGTCGATCTCTGGGACATGGATGCGTTCCAGCGCCAGGAACACCACGCGATGCTCGAACAGCTGCGTGAGACCGATCCGGGCATCCACTGGGTCGACGAGGGTGACATGGGCCCGGGGTTCTGGGCGATCACCCGCCAGGCCCACCTCAAGGAGGTCAACCGTCAGGCCGAGATCTTCTCGTCCAACGAGGGCGGCACCCAGATGCAGGAGCGCCAGCGGGCCGACGGTCTGGACGACTTCCAGAACGACTCCCTGATGCTCTCCATGGACCCGCCGAAGCACACTCGCTACCGCCGGATCGTGAGTCGGGGATTCACGCCCCGCATGATCAACCTGCTGGAGGACTACCTCCACAACCGCACCCAGATGATCATCGATCGCGTGTGCGAGCGGGGCACGGCCGAGTTCGTCACGGAGCTCTCCGCCGAACTGCCGCTCCAGGCGATCGCCGAGATGGTCGGCATCCCGCTCGACGACCGCTCGAAGATCTTCGACTGGACCAACTCGATGATCGGGGCCGACGACCCCGACTTCGCCCAGAGCGAGGAGGACGTGATGACGGCGTTCTCGCAGCTGTTCGCCTACTCCAACGCCCTGCAGAAGGAGAGGCGGGACGCGCCGGCCGACGACATCATCACGACGCTCCTGTCGGCCGACATCGACGGCGAGCAACTCGACGAGACAGAGTTCGACATGTTCTTCCTGCTGCTCTGCGTGGCCGGCAACGAGACCACCCGGAACTCGATCACCCGCGGGATGCACGGCTTCTTCGAGTTCCCCGACCAGTGGGAGCTCTACAAGAGCGACCCCGCGAAGTACGAGGACACGATGGTCGACGAGGTCGTCCGCTGGGCGACCCCGGTGCTCAACTTCCGCCGCCAGTGCATGCAGGACTACGAGATCGACGGGGTGAAGATGAAGGCGGGTGACAAGGTCGTGATGTGGCACATCGCAGCCAACCGCGACCCCCGCGCCTTCGACGACCCGTGGACGTTCGACATCACCCGGAGCCCGAACGACCACGTCGGGTTCGGCGGCGGTGGTCCCCACTTCTGCCTGGGGTCGAACCTCGCGAAGATGGAGATCGCCCTGATGTTCAAGGGGATCGCCGAGCGGCTGCCGGACATCCGTCTCGCCGGTGAGCTGGCCTACCTGCGCTCGAACTTCATCGGGGGCGTCAAGGAGATGCCCGTCGAGTTCACCCCCACGCCGTCCACGAACACGACGCCGCTCGACCGGCTCGGCTCGGCCGCGGGCGCCTCGGGCACGGACGGCTACGGCGGGGCCGTCGAACGCGGCGAGGGGTAGCGTCACGGCGTGACGCCCGAGGAGTTCCGCGCTGCCGGCCACGAACTGATCGACTGGATCGCCGACCGGCGCGCCTCGGTCGAGCAGCGCCGTGTCCGGCCCGATGTCGAACCCGGCGACCTGATCGCCGCCCTTCCCGCCCAACCGCCGACCGAGGTCGACTCGGCCGCCGCGGTGTTGGCCGATCTCGATGCCATCGTCGCGCCCGGGGTGCTGGAGGTGCAGCACCCGATGCACTTCGGCTGGTTTCCGGCGAACGCCTCCCTCTCGTCGATTCTGGGTGACATCGCGTCGTCGGGTCTGTCGTCGCTCGGCATCTCCTGGGAGTCGTCGCCCGCGCTGACCGAGGTGGAGGAGGTCGTCGTCGACTGGCTGCGCCAACTGACCGGACTGCCGCCCGAGTGGAAGGGTGTCATCCAGGACACCGCCTCCACGACCTGCCTCGTGGCGATGCTGGCCGCCCGGGAGCGGGCGACGGACCACGGCCAGGCGTCGTCCGGGCTCGTCGGCGAGTCGGCCCCGCTGTGCGTCTACACCACGACCGAGGCGCACTCCTCGGTCCGCAAGGCCGCGCTACTCGCCGGTGTCGGGGCGGATCACATCCGTCTCGTCGACATCGACCCCCAGACGAGGGACATGGTGCCGCAGCACCTCCGCGCCCTCATCGAGGCCGACGTCGACGCCGGCCGCACGCCGATGGCGGTCGTGGCCTCGCTCGGTTCGACGGGAACGACGGCGTTCGACCCGATCGACGAGATCGTGGGGATCGCCGCGGCCCACGGGGTGTGGGTACACGCCGACGCGGCGATGGCGGGAGCCGCGATGGTTCTCCCCGAGCAGCGGCACCTGTTCGCCGGGATCGAAGGGGCCGACTCCATTGCGTGGAACCCCCACAAGTGGTTCGGGACGATCCTCGACTGTTCGCTCATGTACGTGCGTGATCCGGACCACCTGATCCGGGTGATGTCGACGAACCCGAGCTATCTGCGCGCCACCGCCGGCGGCGAGGCCACCCAGTACCGCGACTGGGGGATCCCGCTGGGCCGCCGGTTCCGCTCGCTCAAGCTCTGGTACCAGTTGCGCATCGACGGCATCGAGGCGATCCGGGAGCGCCTGCGCCGGGACCTGGACAACGCGACATGGTTCGCGGCCCAGATCGCGGCCCGGCCGGGATGGGAGGTCGTGGCTCCCGTCCGCCTCCAGACCGTGTGCATCCGCCACTGCCCTGGTGAGGCGCTCGAAGGTGAGGCACTCGACGGTGACGCGCTCGACACCCACACGCTCGCCTGGGTCCGTGCGATCAACACCTCGGGTGAGGCGTTCCTCAGTCCGTCCGTGCTCGACGATCGCTGGATGGTGCGCGTTTCCATCGGCGTCGAAGGCACGGCACGAGCCCACCTCGCTCGCCTCCTCGAGCTGCTGGACGCGGCGGTGTCGCCATGACGGCGGCGTTCGACCTGGGTCCGTTCCCTTCCAGCGCGGGCTACGACGAGGCCGTCGCGGCCGATGCTGTCGATCCGCTGCGGTCCTACCGGGATCGCTTCGTCGACGACGATCCCTCGATGATCTATCTGGACGGCAACTCGCTCGGGCGGCTGCCGCACACGGCGGTCGACGCCGTCGCGACCGCCGTGCGTCATGAATGGGGGAGCCGACTGATTCGTTCGTGGAACGAGCGTTGGTGGTCGCTGGCCGCCGACGTGGGTGGCCGCATTGCCCCGCTCATCGGCGCCGCGGCGGATGAGGTGATCGTGGCGGACTCCACCACGGTGAACCTGCACAAGCTCGCGACCGCAGCCATGACCCGACAGGTCGGACGGTCCCGGGTCGTCACGGACGATCTGAACTTCCCGTCGGATGTCCACGTCCTCCGATCGGTGGCGAATGCCGCCGGCGCCCTGCTCCAGGTGGTGCCGTCGGACGGCGTCCACGGTCCGGTCGCGGCGATCGTCGACGCGCTCGACGAGGACGTCGCGCTGCTGTCGCTGTCGGCCACGGTCTTCAAGTCGGGGTACACCTACGACCTCGCGGCGATCACCGCGGCCGCCCACGAGGTGGGCGCCCTCGTCCTCTGGGATCTCAGTCACAGTGTCGGCGCCGTCGAGCTGGATCTCGCCGCGGCCGACGCGGACCTCGCGGTTGGATGCACCTACAAGTTCCTCAACGGTGGCCCGGGCTCGCCGGCGTTCCTCTACGTGCGCCGCGATCTCCAGGACGAGCTCCGCAACCCGATCGCGGGATGGTGGGGCGATGCGGAGCCGTTCGAGTTCGGACTCGCCCACGACCCGGCGCCGGGGATCGCGCGCTTCCAGACCGGCACCGCGCCGATCCTGTCGTTGATCGGGGCCGAGGCGGGCGTCGGCGCGGTGGGTGACGCGGGGATCGACGCGATCGCGGCCAAGGGACGGGCGTTGGTCGCCCGGGTGGAGGCGCTCGCCGACCGCCGGCTCGCCCCGCTCGGCGTGGAATGGGTGTCGCCGCGCGACCCGGCCCGGCGCGGCGCGCACGCGGCGCTCGCCCACGAGCAGGCCTGGCAGATCTGCCAGGCCCTCATCGACGTCGGCCGCGTCATCCCGGACTTCCGCGCCCCGGACAACATCCGGCTCGGACTGTCGCCGTTGACGACATCGCACCTCGACGCCCACACGGCGATCGAGCGGCTGGCCCGGGTGATCGAGGGCGACCTGGCCGCCGGCTATCCCGCGGACCGCGCCGCGGTCACGTAGGTTCAATGCCCGAGGAGCAGCGCATGGCGGAAACGGTTGTCATCGAGAGTCGGTTTCACGGGCCACCGCGCTCCGCCAACGGCGGATACGCCTGTGGGCTGGCGGCGAAGTCGCTCGGCCAGCCTGCCGCGACCGTGCGCCTCCACCTGCCCCCACCGTTGAACACGGCGCTGGAGGTCGAGCGAAGCGCTGACGAGGTTGCGCTCGTCGGGCCCGACGGCATCGTCGTCTCCGCAACGGCCGGGGTCCCGACAGTCGCCGCACCGAGCGCGGTGTCGCCGAGCGAGGCGGCCGCCCTCCGCACGGACTTCGATCTCGACGAGTACACGAACGCGCACATCTTCCCGACCTGTTTCGCGTGCGGACCGGCTCGAGATGATCGAGACGGACTTCGCCTCTTTCCCGGAGACGCCGGCCGCGACGCACTCGTCGCCTGGCCCTGGTCGCCCCATGAGTCGGTCGGCGATGAGGATGGCCTCGTCGACGTGGCCGTGCTCTGGGCCGCGCTGGACTGCCCGTCGGGCATGGCCTTCCTGGTCGACGCGGACCCGGGTTCGCCGGGGATGGTGCTCGGCACCATGACCGCCCGTGTCCTACGTCGGGCCGCCACAGGCGAGTCGCTGGTGGTCGGGGGCTGGCGGGTGGCGAGCGAGGGGCGGCGCCGGATGGCGGGGTCGGTGATCTGGGACGAAACCGGCGACATACTCGCGCTGGCCGAGACCGTCTGGATCCTGCTGAAGCCGGAGCAACTCGCGTCGATGGCGTGAGGCTTCGGTCGTTGACGGAACGGCCTACCCTTTCCGGATGTCCCCGCCCGCGGCCGACGCCGTCAATCTCGATGCCATTCGTGCGGCCGCGGCCGCGATCGATGGCGCGCTCGAACGCACACCGCTGACCCACTCCCGCACACTCAGCGAGATCACCGGGGCGACGGTGCATCTCAAGTTCGAGAACCTCCAGTACACGGGGTCGTTCAAGGGGCGCGGTGCCCGTCACCGGCTGTTGACGGTCGCGCCGGGTCGAGGCGTCGTGGCGATGTCCGCCGGGAACCATGCGCAGGGGGTCGCCCACCATGGTGCCCTGCTCGGACTGCCGACGACGATCGTCATGCCCGAGAACACGCCGTTCGTGAAGGTCGCCCGGACGCGGGATCTGGGCGCCGAGGTCGTGCTCGCCGGGGCCGACGTCATGGAGGCCGCCGGGCGCGCCCGTGAGCTGGCCGAGGAGCGGGGACTCGAGTTCATCCACCCGTTCGACGACCCGGCCGTGATCGCCGGGCAGGGGACCGTCGGGTTGGAAATGCTCGAACAGGAGCCGGCGCTCGACATGATCGTCACGTCGGTCGGCGGCGGCGGACTCGCGGCCGGACTCGCCGTCGCCGCGTCGGGCCATGACCGCCCGGTCGAGATCGTCGGCGTGCAGACCGAGCGCTATCCCTCGATGGCCGATCGGCTGGCCGGGCGGGCGTCGACCGCACGGGCCGGGTCCACGGTGGCCGACGGCATCGCCGTCACCGAGCCGGGCGGGCTCACCGCCGCGATCCTGGCCGAGCACGGGGTCGACGTTCTCGTGGTTCCCGAGGCGGCGATCGAACAGGCGATCGCGATGCTGCTCGAGATCGAGAAGACGGTGGTCGAGGGGGCCGGCGCGGCTTGCCTCGCGGCGCTCATGACCTACCCGGAGCGCTTTGCGGGCAAGCGGGTCGGGCTCGTGTTGTCCGGCGGCAACATCGACCCGCGCACCCTGTCCGTCGTCACATTGCGCGGCCTTGCCGTCGCGGGCCGGCTCAATCGCCTCCGGGTCGAACTCGACGACGTGCCCGGGCGCCTGGCCCTCGTGGCCGACCTGATCGCCCGGGAGGCGGCCAACGTCGTCGAGGTCGACCACGACGGCCTCGGGTCGACCGGGGCCCGCAGCACGGTGCTCGAACTGCGCATCGACACCCTCGATGCCGAGCACGCCGAGCGGGTGCTCGAGGCAATCCGGGCGCAGGGCATCCACGCGGACCTGTTGGACTGGTGAACGCGGGACGGCCGCCCGCTCGCTCCTCGGAGCGAGACGGACGGCCGTCGTGGGGGGTTGCCCCGTCCTCGCGAGCCGGGGGTGGTGGTGACCGGTGGCCGAAGCCGCCGAGACGGTGGGACTAGAAGTCCTCGTCGAAGGCGACGTCGCCTTCGACGCCGACCTGGTAGGCGGACACGGTGCGCTCGAAGAAGTTCGAGAGCTCCTGCACGTCCTGCAGCTCCATGAAGCTGAACGGGTTGGACGAGCCGAACCGCTTCGGCAGGCCGAGCTGAGCGAGCCGCTGGTCGGCGACGAACTCCAGATACATCCGGGTGTCGGCGGTGGACATGCCGGGCACGCCCTCGCCGAGGAGGTCCTCGGCGAACTGGAACTCGGCATCGACGGCTTCCTCGACCATCGCCGTGATCCGTTCGCCGAGATCGGCGTCGAACAGTTCGGGCTCCTCGGCCCGCACGGTGTTGATCACCTCGAGGGCGAAGTTCATGTGCATCGACTCGTCGCGGAACACCCAGTTGGTGCCGGCCGCGAGCCCGTTGAGCAGACCCTTCGAACGCAGGAAGTAGACGTAGGCGAAGGCGGCGAAGAAGAACAGCCCCTCGATGCAGGTCGCGAAGCAGATGAGGTTCATCAGGAAACGCTTGCGATCCTCGGGCGTCTGCAGTTGCCCGTCGGGGACGTCGCCCATCCACTTGAAGCAGAACTCGGCCTTCGCCCGGATCGCCGGGATGTTCTCGATGGCCGCGAACGCCTCGGCCCGCTCGTCGGCATCGGGGATGTAGTTGTCGAGCAGGTTCAGGTAGAACTGGACGTGGAGCGCCTCTTCGTAGAGCTGGCGGCTCAGGTACATCCGGGCCTCGGGCGAGTTGATGTGCTCGTAGAGGTTGAGGACGAGGTTGTTGGCCACGATCGAGTCGCCGGTGGCGAAGAACGCCACGAGACGGCTGATCATGTGCTTCTCCGCCGGCATCAGCTTGCGGTCGAGATCCGTCAGATCGTCGGAGAAGTCGATCTCCTCGACCGTCCAGGTGTTCTTGATCGCGTCCTTGTACATCTCGAAGAACTGGGGGTAGCGCATCGGCCGGAGCGTCAGGTTGAACCCGGGATCCAGGATGTTGGACTGAGCGTTCGCCGGGGTGGCGAAGTGACCGTGACGGTCACCGGGGGACTCCGGCGCGACCGGCGCAGCGCCGGCCGAACCCAGAGCAAGGTTGAGGTCGTCTGCGAGCGCCATCAGTCGCACGCCTCACACGACTCGGGGTTCTCCAACGAGCAGGCAACCGCCTCTTCGTCGGTGAAGGTCTTCGTGGGTTCGCCGCCACCGCCGGGACCGTCGGGCGTGGTGCCCGGCGTGCCGGAGGTGGTCGTCTTGTTGATGCGGGTCGCCGGACGGCTGCGCAGGTAGTAGGTGGTCTTCAGACCGGCCTTCCAGGCGTACATGTACATCGACGAGAGCTTGCCGATGGTCGGGGCCTCCATGAAGAGGTTCAGCGACTGGCTCTGGTCGATGAAGGCGCCGCGGTCGGCCGCCATCTCGATCAGGGACTTCATCGGGATCTCCCAGGCGGTGCGGTAGATCGCCTTGAGGTCGTCCGGGATGCGCTCGATGTCCTGGATCGAGCCCTCGGCCTTCTTGACCTCGCCGATCATCTCGGCATCCCACAGGCCGCGGCGCTGGAGCTCCTTGACCAGGTGTCGGTTGATCTGCATGAACTCGCCGGACAGCGTCTCGCGCTTGAACAGGTTGGACACCTGGGGCTCGATGCACTCGTAGCAGCCGGCGATGGAGGCGATCGTCGCCGTCGGCGCGATCGCGATCATCAGCGAGTTGCGCAGGCCGTGCTGCTCGATGCGGTCGCGCAGGGGAGCCCAGCGCTCCGGGTCGGACGGCTCCACGCCCCACAGGTCGAACTGGAGGTCGCCGGCCGCGGCCCGGGTCTCGGCGAACGCCTCGTGGGGGCCGCTGGCCTCCGCGAGCTCGGTCGACGCCCACAGGGCGTTGAAGTAGATCTCCTCGGAGATCCGTCGGCTCACGTCGCGTGCGACCGGACTGTCGAAGGCCACGCCCATCTTGAAGAAGACGTCCTGCAGGCCCATGAGGCCGAGGCCGACCGGGCGCCAACGGGCGTTGGACGCACCGGACTCGTCGGTGGGGTAGTAGTTGATGTCGATCACCCGGTCGAGGAACGGCACGACCTGGCGCACGACCTCGCCGAGACGGGTGTAGTCCATCGCGATGACGCCCTCGGACTCGACGACGAACTCGCCGAGGTTGACCGAGCCGAGGTTGCACACCGCGGTCTCGGCCTGGCTCGTGACCTCGAGGATCTCGGTGCAGAGGTTGGAGAGGTGCACGACCCGGTCACGGGCGTTCGCGCTGCCGGCGCCCGCCGTGCCCGGACCGGTCTGGTTGCACTTCTCGTTGGAGGAGTCCTTGAAGGTCATCCAACCGTTGCCCGTCTCGGCCAGCGTCTTCATCATGCGCTGGTAGAGCTGGCGGGCCGGGACCTGCTTTTCGTACTTGCCGTCGGCCTCGGCCTGTTCGTAGATCGAGCGGAACTCGTCGCCGAACGTGTCGATCAGCTCCGGCACCTTCTTCGGATCGAAGAGGCTCCACTGCCAGTCCTTCTCGACCCGCTCCATGAACATGTCGGGGATCCAGTTGGCCAGGTTGATGTTGTGGGTGCGTCGGGCGTGGTCGCCGGTGTTGTCGCGCAGCTCGAGGAACTGGTCGATGTCGGCGTGCCACGCTTCGAGATAGACGCAGGCGGCGCCCTTGCGGCGACCGCCCTGGTTCACCGCGGCGACGGACGCGTCGAGGGTCTTCAGCCACGGCACGATGCCGTTGGAGAGCCCGTTGGTGCCGACGATCAGGCTGTTCTTCGAACGGATGCGGTGCCACGCGACGCCGATGCCGCCGGCGAACTTCGAGAGGCGGGCGATGTCGGTGTAGCGCTTGTAGATGCCCTCGAGGCTGTCCTCCGGCGAGTCGAGGAGGTAGCAGCTCGACATCTGCGGGTGGGTCGTGCCCGAGTTGAACAGGGTGGGGGAGGAGGGCAGGTAGGCGAGCGACGACATGAGGTCGTAGAACTTGATCGCCTCGGTCGGGTTGGTCGACAGGCCGCAGGCGACGCGCAGGAAGAAGTACTGCGGGGTCTCGATGACGTCGCGGGTCTCCGGGTGGCGCAGCAGGTAGCGGTCGTAGACGGTGCGCAGACCGAAGAACTCGAAGTTCTTGTCCCGCTGGCTGTTGATGGCGGCGTTGAGCTCGGGGGCGTGCTCCTCCACGAAGGCGAGGACGTCGTCGCCGATCAGGCCGAGCTTGTGGCCGAGCGACACCGACTCCGAGAACCACGGGGCGTTCTGGTTGCGCACCTCCTTGTCGATGTAGATCGACAGCAGGCGGGCCGCGAGCTTCGAGTAGTGGGGCTCCTCGACGATGAGCCCCGCCGCGGTGCGGATCGACAGCTCGTCGAGCTCCTGGGTGGTGGCGCCGTCGGCCAGCGCGGCGATGGTGCGGGTCGACACCACCATCGGATCGACCCCGAGCAGACCCTCGCTCGCCCGGGCGACCGCATTGACGATCTTGTTCACGTCGACGGGTTCGAGCGCACCGCTGCGCTTCTTCACCCGCATGCTCGTCGTGGTCGCTGCTGCCGTCTCCGTGTTGTCGACGGCGGTCAGCCGGTCCTCCGTGATCGCCATTTCCAGGCCCCTTCCCCGCGCCGGGAGTGCGAATCGAAGGCGTGACTCCCGGTCGGATCGACGCCTCGCCGCCACTCTCTCGGACAAGAGTTGCGGACTCGTAATTACAGCCGCGTAACTACACGCTCGTCAAGAGGAACTTTCCGGGACCCGTGGACGCCAGTGTCCGAGCGAAACTCGGCCGTTCGCGCGCGCCGCATGCGAATCACAAACGCGAGAAAGTATGGGGGTCTGACCCCAGAAGGTATGGGTCAGTCGGCGCGGCATAGCTTGGCGGCGACGGCGTCGGCGGCTCGGCAGCCGGAGACGAGGGCTCCGTTGATCGAGGCGTGCTGGCGATGGTCGCCGGCCACGAAGAGGCCCGAGTTCAGGCGGACCCGCTGGTCGGGGTCCTCGCCGACGAGCTGCTTCGGCTGGGCCCGCTCGATCGCGTCGACCCGGAGGGTCTCCCACCCCTCGACGCCCCCGCCGTACCAGTCGGTGAGGGTCGTGCGGACAGCGGATTCGTCCACGCCGAGTCGCGGCGAGGACACGGCCACCAGGGCGCGGTCGTCCGGCGCGTAGTCGGGTGAGACCTGCGAGAGAACGGCGAGGTTGTTGACGGCGCTGTCGCCGTTGCCGTCGAGCACGATGAGGGGGCGCCGCAGCGGCGGCTCCGGCGCGGCGAACCACCAGGTGGTGAGGGCGTTGGCGCCGGGATCGTCGACCTCGCCGTCGGTGAGGCGGGCGGCGTCGGCGGCGTCGGTGGCGACCACGACGGCATCGGCCTCGAGCCGACGGTCACCGATCTCGACATGGCGATCGCCGACGCCCGTGACCGTGGTGTCGTAGCGGATCGACCCGGCGGGGAGCCGGCTCGCGAGCTGGTCGGAGATGGCGCCCATGCCGGCTCGGGGAACGGCGGCATCCCCGTCGGACAGCATCCGGAACACGAACTCGAGCGAGCGGCTCGAGAACCCGAGCGCGTCGTCGAGGGCGATGCCGCTGAAGAGGGGGCGGAGGAACCGGTCGATCATCCGATCGGAGAAGCCCACCTCGCGAAGTCGGTCGAGCGCCGTGGTCTCCTTCTGGGTGAAAAGGTCGTCGACCTCGCCGGCCTGCACCCGCTTGCGGAACCGCAGGATCGCTCGCTTGTCCTTCAGGGTTCCGATGGGGGCCCGCAGGGTCCCGAAGGCGTCACCCGGCGAGCGGAACGGGTCGGCGACGCGGTGGAACGCATCGTCGATCCGCACCAGCGCACCGGCGTCGAACGGTTCGAGATCCAGGGCGTCGTAGTCGAGCAGGTCCTGCGCCGCCGGATAGGCGGTGAGGAGCAGCTGGAAACCACGGTCGAGCCGGAAGCCGTCGACCATGTCGGTGCGGACCCGACCGCCGGGGCCGTCGGAGCGCTCGAGCACCAGCGGTTCGTGCCCCTTGTCGCGGAGCCGGATCGACGCGGCGAGCCCGGCAAGGCCGGCGCCGACGACGACAACGTCGTGTGAGGTCATCGTCGGATTCCGCCCCCGGGAGTCACGGGCGGAAACGCTACCGACCCGCCCCGACCGAGTCGAGGCGGACGGGCGAAAAACCGAACGCCGTCACACCCGCACGAAGGGCCGGGCGCTCGGGCTGAACCCGATCCGACGTCCCCAGACGGTGATGCCGTAGCCGGGTTCGACCCACGCCTCGGCCGGCGTCAGCGCCCGCAGACCATGGGACTCACCGGCTCGCACCCAGAACGCGTTGACGCCCATCGAGTCGCAGCCGACCAGCTCGTAGCCCCGTCGGGAGGCCAGATCGTGGAGGGCGGCGAGCGACGCCCCGAAGTACGAGGACACGTCCCAGATGTGGGTCGGGTCATATGCGATCGTCTTCCGGGCGACCGGCCCGAGCGACGCGTTGTACTCCATCGTGAGGACCCGGGGCCGGTAGCGCCCGTCGAGCGCCCGCAACACCCAGTACTCGTTGGAGTCGATGTCGATCGACAGCAGATCGAAGTCGTCCGGCACGTCGTAGCGGGCGAACAGCTCGTTGATGTTCTCCGCGGTGATGAACTCCTGCCGGATGTCGTTCGGGGCGGGCTGCGCCACGCCGTCCATGCGCAGGCCCGTCCAACCCTGCTCCAGCAGGAGCCGGGTGTTGCACTCCTCACCGAGTTCGCCGACGCCGAACTCCACGAATCGCCGGTTCGTGGTGCCGATCGCGGCGAACAGGGCGGCCAGGATCCCGTCCTCGCCGTTCTGCGAATACGTCGACGACTCGTGTCGACGGAGCTGGTCGGCGCTCAGATGAACCGCCGGATCAGCTTTTCCTTCTTCGCCGTGTACGGCGGGTAGAGCATCTTCGGGTCCATCTTGGTCGGCTTCTTCATCACCGACTTCAGGTTGGAGAACGTGTCGAAGCCCGAACGACCGTGGTAGCGGCCGGTGCCGGACTCGCCGACGCCGCCGAAGGGCAGGTCCGGCGGGGTGATGTGGAGCACGACATGGTTGACGCAGGCGCCACCGGACGTGGTGGAGCCGATGAGCTCCTCGGCCTTCTCGCCGTCCTCGGCGAAGACGTAGAGCGCCAGCGGCTTCTCCCGCCCGTTCACGATCTCGACGGCTTCGGCCATCGACTCGACGGTGATGACCGGCAGAAGGGGTCCGAAGATCTCCTCCTGCATGATCCTGGAGTCCTTCGCCGGGTCGACGATGACCGTCGGTTCGACGTACTTGGCGTCGACGTCCACCTCGCCCCCGAAGGCGACGGTGCCGCCATGGTCGGCGAGGAGTCCCTCGAGCCGGCTCGCGTGGCGATCCGTGACGATCGAACCGAAGTCCTTGTTGTCCTTGGTGCCCTTGCCCCCGCTGAACTCGTCGAACGCGGTCCTCATGCTGTCGACGAGGGCATCACGGTTCTTCTCCGTGACGAGGACATAGTCCGGAGCGACACAGGTCTGCCCGGCGTTGAGCCATTTGCCCCAGGCCAGGCGTCGGCCGGTGACCTCGATGTTGGCGGAGTCGTCGACGAGCACCGGGCTCTTGCCGCCGAGCTCCAGCGTGACCGGCGTGAGGTGACGGGCGGCGGCCTGGTAGACGATGCGGCCGACGTCGGTGGAGCCCGTGTAGAAGATGTGGTCGAAGCGCTGCTCGAGCAGATCGGTGGCCACGGCCACGTCGCCCTCGATCACGGCGATGGCCTCGGGGTCGCAGTAGCGCGGGATCAGCTCGGCGAGCAGGTTGCTCGTGGCGCCGGCGACCTCCGATGGCTTGGCGATCACGGCGTTACCCGCCGCGATGGCCGCGGCCATCGGGAGCAGCAGCAGCTGCACCGGATAGTTCCAGGGGGCGACGATCAGCGCGACGCCGAGCGGCTCAGGGACGATGTAGCCCTTGCCCGGCTGGGAGGCCATCGGCAGCCGGGCCCTGCGGGGCTTGGCGTACTTCGGGGCGTTCTTGCGCATCCCGGCGATCTCACTGGCCGTCGAGCCGACATCGGCCGCGAAGCCTTCGATGGCCGGCTTGCCGAGGTCCAGCGCCAGCGCCTCCTCGAAGCGGGAGCCCTCCATCCTCAGCATGCGGACGAGTCCGTCCAGCTGTTCGAGCCGCCACGCCATCGGCTTGGTGCGCCCGGAGTCGTACACGGCGCGCACGCCCTCGACGACAGCGGCGACGTCGACGGTGGTCAGGTCGAGGTCGGTTCCTTCGGGACGATCGGTGATGGCCATGCGTCCAGCTTGCCAGCCGCACCCCGTTCGCGCACCCGCAGGCGGTTCAGCGGGCGAGGACGCGGTAGCGGATGCGGCTGGCCGCGGCGGCAGCGCGGATCCGCGGACCGTCGTCGAACTCGTCCACGTACAGCGGTGCATCGAGCATGCGGCACGCAGCGATCGCTTCGGCGCCGAGCCTGGACAGACCGTGGTCCGCCGCGAGCGTCGCCATGTCGAACGCGAGCGTCCGCATCGACACGATGCGGACGTCGTCCGGAAGCGTGGTCAGCGCGTCGGCGAGCGCCCGGCGGCGGTCCGCGGACCAGGAGCCGGTGAGGGCGCCGCCGGTGGCGGCCACGGCGCTGCGGCAGAGGCGCACGTAGTAGAGGTTCGTCGTTGCCGGCGATCGCATACGCAGGATGCGCTGCAGCCCGGGTGACGGCGAGTCGGCGAGGAGGTCGCGGAGCAGATGATCGTCGAGGACGACGTGGCTCACGTGGTGGTGAGCTCGGGATCGTCGAGCGACGCGACGAAGGCGCGATGGTCCTCGGCGCTCAGCAGGTCATCCAGGAGTGCGCGGCCCGTCCCCGCGGGGACGGTGAGGACGCCGAAGCCGAGGTCGAGAACGTCGACGGGCCCGCCCTGTGAGAGTCCCCAGCGGCGCCGTGCCGGAGCCGGAAGCGACATCTGACCGGACGTGGAGATGAGGAACTGCTCGACGGACGCCATGGTTGCAGCGTACTTGGTAACGATGGGACTGTCACCAAGTATCAGCAGTGCAGGCCCTCGCCCAGGACCTGCGGGGAGTCCGCCGGCGGGTCGGCGTGCCGGTAGATCGTCGTCGTCTCGTCGACGATGTGCCAGGCGCCGTCGCGGAGCGCGTACACCGTCCGCCACCAGTACATCTCGGGGTCGTCGGGATCGAACTGCTCGTTGCGGTTGTCGTTGGGGCCGGTCTGCTCGACGACGACACCCGTGGTGGTGCACGTCACCCGGGCGACGCAGCCGGTCGGCGCACAACTGCCGCCCCCGATGCCGTGGAGCAGGAGGCCCTGCGACCAGGGGTCCGAGGCCGGTTCGTCCGCGTAGTCGATGACGTCGACCGTGCAGCCGGTCAGCTGGACGGCGAACGCGTTGCGGGCGGTGTTGGACGGTGCGGTCAGGAACACCTCGAGCACGCCGTCGCCGTCGACATCGGCGGCCGCCATGAGCTCCGGCCCGCCGCCCCAGTTGTAGGGGATGGCGATCGACTCGGTGGCCCCGCCGGCGAGCTCGATGTGGAGCCATCCCTCCGGGGCACCGCTGCCCGCCTCCCAACTGACGATGCGGTCGAGCGTGCCGTCGCCGTCGAGATCCACCTCCGCGACGAGTGTCGCATCGGCCGGCCGATCGCCGGTCGCAGTGCATTCGGGGCCGGCGTCGATCGCGGGGACCTCGGCGTCCTCGTCCGGTGAACAGTCGACGGTTCCCGCGTCGGCTGCCGTCGGCACGCCGGGCGGCGGGTTCGCCAACTCGTACTCGACGGAGGTGATCGGGGCGACGACGAGTTCGTCGCCGTCGAGCCGGATCAGGGTGCGGCCCCAGCGCCACTCGTCGGCGTCCAGCCCTTCCACATCCCCGCCCGATGTCATGTCGCTGATGAGATCCGGGCCGACGCAGGCGATACGGCGATCGCAGCGGAGTTCGCCGTCACGCAGGCACCACTCGCCCTCGTGCGGGCCGATCTCGTGGACCGTGCCGCCGCACTCGCCGAGCCGGACCAGTTCGGCGCCGTTCGTCGAGGTCGGCGGGAGAAAGAACTCGAGGAGGCCGTCGCCGTCGAGATCACGGGCCGCGGCGCCACCGCCCGGACGGTCGAGGAGCCGGGGCCAGTCGGTGCCGGGCACGTCGACCCACAACGACCCGTCGGCGAGGCGGACGTGGATGCGGTGTCCGTCGTCGGTCTCGCTCACGAGGATTTCGTCCGCGACGCCGTCCCGGTCGACATCGAGCGGCGTGCGGTTGGCCGAGATGTGGGCGGCGTCATCGGGGACCGACGCGGCACAACCGGCCGGCTCGGCGAGGGTGGTCGTGGTCGTCGTCGAACTCGTCGGGATCGGGACGGACGTGGTCGTCGGGTCGGACGGAACGGGATCGGCCCCGGTGGTCGAGTCGGCGCAGGCGGCGACCACGAATGCCCACGCCACGACGACGCCCGAGACGCCCAGAGCCCGTTTCACCGCCTTCGATCATCGCACTCGGAGTGGCCCGATCCACGGCAGCGGCGACGGGGTAGCGTGGGCGAATGGGAGAACCCGCGATCCTCGATGTCGACCTGCTGGCGTTCGAGAACGGCGATGCCACGCAGCGGGCCGCCGTCGTCGACGGCGTCACCGAATCCCTGCGCACCGGCTTCGTCTATGTGGAACACGACCTCAGCGTCGACATGATCGACGAGGTCTACGGACAGCTCGAGGCGTTCTTCACCCTGCCGCAGGAGAACAAGGACGCCTATGTCGTGCCCGGCTCGAACGGGCAGAGCGGCTACACGGGGCTGTTGGTCGAGACCGCAGCGATCGCCGATGTGCCCGACTGGAAGGAGATGCTCAACTGGGGCGCGCCGCTCGGCGCCGGGCATCCGCTCCGGGCAAAGTATCCGCACCGCTACGGCCCGCCCACGCTTCCGGAGGCCGATCTTCCCGGCATCAACGACCTCCTGCTCCACTTCCACGAGACGATCGCCGATCTCCAGGCGCGCGTGCTGCGGATCATCGCCGTGGGGCTCGGTGTGGACGAGCGGTTCTTCGACGACATGCTGGTCGATGGCGCGACCCTCACCCGGGCGATCCACTACCCCGCGATGGAGAACGCGCCCGGCGAGCAGCACGTCTGGGCGGGCGAACACGCCGACATCAACCTGATCACGGCGCTGCCCCGCGCGACCGCGGCCGGGCTCCAGGTGAAGGTCGACGGCAGCTGGGTCGACGCGGCCCCGCCCGACGGGCGCGCGATCATCAACACCGGGCTCATGCTCGAGCGGCTCACGAACGGGGTGATCCCGCCGGGCATCCATCAGGTCGTGTCGGCGCCGGGGCAGCAGGGTGATCGGTACTCGGTCGTCCAGTTCGCCCACCCCACGCCGTGGACGATGCTCGAGCCGATCGGCACGTGCGTCACCCCCGACACGCCGCTGCGCTACCCGACGATCAGCGCGGCCGACGCGCTCGACAAGGTGCTGTGGGAGATCAATCTGGTCGAGGACGGCCGCCGGGTCGACTGATCGCCCTACTCCTCGGGCGCCTGCAGTTCGACGCGGCCCGGCTCGAACCGGATCGACAGCTCGAGGGTCGACTCCTCGGAGTCGATCGTGACCGCGCCCACGTAGTGGTTGAGGAACACGATGGTCTGGCGCCACTCGGTGCCGTTGATCCTCGGCTCCTCGGGCTCGAGGAACCCGGGATCGAAGAAGCTCTCGCTGCCGGCGACGAAGACGGCGCCGTCGAGCTCGTCGAGGACCTGCGCCTGCGCACCCTCCGGGTCGTCGATCGCCCACACGAGTTCCGCGTCGAAGTAGCGCAGACCGAGATCGGCGTCGAAGCTGTCCTCGGGGCGTGACCAACTGGTGATGTCGGCGTCGACGAGCGTCGCGTCGTCGAGCGCGGGGAAGTGTTCGATCAGCGTGAGGAAGAGCGGCACGGGCACCACGCCCGCCTCGAACTCGAACGGCGCGTCGACCTGGTAGCCGGGGACGCCCTCGCCGAACACCTGCTCCTCGTCGGCCCAGGCGAAGATCGGTTCGGGAATCGCCTCCAGACCGTTGACGATCAGTGTCTCGGCGTCGCTCTGGTACACGTGGTTGACGGAGTGGGGACCGCCCTCGTCACCGGGATCGCTCCCCGTGGTGCCGGTTCGGCGGTAGCCCAGGTCGGCCATGATCGGGTCGTAGAAGTCGCTCAGGGCGACGTAGCCCGGGCTCGGGTCGTCGGCGCGGATGTCGATGTCGGGCATGGGCTCGGTCGAGAGGACCTCGTAGGTCCAGTCCCACTCCCAGGTCGCGTCGGTGTCGCCACCGAACAGGTCGACGCCGATCCCGTGCGGTGTTCCGTTGGGAACGGGGATGTCGAGCGGGAAGCCGGTGATGTCCTTCGCGAGTTGGAGCGGATCGCCGTCGCCCTCGCCCCAGGCGAGCACGAGGTCGACGATGTCCTCGAGGGGCAGGGGCTCCGCCCCCGTCGGCGCCGGCACCGTCGTGGTGGTCGTCGTTGTCGTCGTGGTCGCATCGTCCGGTGCCGCCGTCGTGGTGGTCGTGCCGTCGAGGGTGGTCGTGGTCGACTCCGGCGGCTCGCCGACCTCGTCGCCACCGTCGCCGCAGGCCGCGGCCATCACCGCGACCGTGAGGAGGCTCATCAACGTCCGCCGAGTGGTGAGGAGAATCATGTCGGCGAAGTTAGTCCCCGGCCGACGGGGGTGGATCGATGTGGTAGGGCTCCGCGATCGGCCAGGGTGCGCTGGAGTCACGGTGGAGCTTGCGTAGTCGTTCGCTCATGGCGGTCGGGGTGATCGTGCGCATGTCGCCGCGCGGAATGGCACCGGCGGTGAAGAGGGTTTGGTATGCCTGGGTCGCGCAATTGTTCTCGGTGAGCCAGTAGGTGCCGGGGCTGGCGGCGAGCAGTTCCCATTCGTTGCGCAGCGCCTCGCACACGGTGCAGTCGACGGGACCGATCTCCCATACCTCGAGCGCCTTCTCCGCGTGGCTGATCTCGTAGGCGGCGCCGATGCCGTCGTCCACACCGGTCGTGAGGCGTTGCTGTCCGGTGGTGACGCCGACCCGGTTGGAGCGATGACGACCGACCTCGCCGGGAACGCCGGCGATCGCCTCGATCCCGCGGTCCTCCTCGATGGCGAAGAACCCGAACACCTCGCTGTAGGTGCCACACATGATGTGGACGTCGACATGGCTCACCGACAGTCCCGTGTCGCGCTGGATCAGCACCCGGATGATGCACGGCGCGTCCTCGTAGATCACCTCGTAGGACGCGTGGGCGACGACGTTGTCGAGCTCGCCATGGGCGCAGCGAGCCGGTGCCGCGGCCCGCACGTGCAACGTGAACCCCGTGTCGCTCTCACCCGTGAGGTGCCACCGGTACACCGCTTCGTCGAGCAGCACCTCGCCCTCGCCGGTGCAGGACGGGGTGGCGACGGCGGTGTACATGGCGTCGAACAGGTCCCAGCCGTGTCGATCCCGCACGTCGGCGTCGAGATGGACCTGGGTGTTCTGGAACGCCTCCCGCAGCGTCAACTCGGGCTTCATGCAACAGACGCGAAACGCCCGGGGCCCGGAGATCTCGACGGTCAGGCCACAGTCACAGGGATGCGCCGGCTCCGGCGGCGCGGCGACGGGTGCCGGTGGGCCACCGCCCTTCCGCCGGACCCTGACGACGAACAGGAACACCACGCCGGCGATGACGATCGGGATGAGGACGAGGATCACGTTGAAGCCGCCGTCGTCGCCATCGTCCGAACCGCTGCCCTCCGAACCGACGACCTCGTTCGTCGGCTGCTCGGTGATCGGTTCGCCGGGCACGAGGATCCAGTCGGTCGGGAGCGCGGCCCGGATCTCGTCGGTGATCGTCGTGATCGGGTTCTCCATCCCCGGCGCCTCGCCGATGACGGTGGCGAAGCCGAACGTCGAGGGGTCGACGCCGTCCGACCACGAAGCCGTGAACGTCGGGTTGAACGTCGAGTCGGCGAAGACGTGGCTGACGACGATCCGGTCCCCGCCGATCGGCACGATCCATGCCTCGTAGGCGTTCTGGAACAGCTCCATCGTGCCCTCGTTGTTCAGGCCGACGAGTGAGTCCCAGGATTCGCCGTCCCAGACCACCGTCCCCACCTGGTACGCCCCGGCACCGGGGTCGGGCGGCGGGACCTCGACGCCGGGCACGTCGTCGCGCTTGTAGAAGACGGCGAACTCGAGATTCTGGCCGCTCGTGGCCCAATCGGCCGCGAGCTGGACCTCCATCTGGTGAACGGCGAACGAGCCGGCCTCCGGGTAGTAGTCGTAGTTCGCCGGACGATGGACGAAGAACCCGGGTGTCCCCTCGCCGATCGTGGGGCCGGGCATGGCGTCGAGCGACTCGGCGATGTCGAAGTAGGCGCTCGCCGTGGACAGGATCTGCGGCGAGCTGTCGTCGACCGCGCCCAGTCGAGCCGGTTCCACCTCCTGGCGCGGGACCGCGGTGACCCAGATGACGTCGTCCGCCGTGTCGATGTCGTCGTCGACGTCGGTGTCCTGTGCGGCGACGGGAGCGACGGCGAGGACGGTGGCGGCGAGCGCCACCAGCCACCCCCCGATGCTCAGTCGTCTCCCGCGTCCGCCCCGTTGTGCCCGCATCGAACGACGGTAGCTCGCAGGGCTTCGCCCCCGCTCGTGGACGCCACGGTCTGTCGGGCGGCGCAGGTGAAGCGGGGGTCAGACCGTGGGGTGGAGGGTGAAGCGGAAGGGTTCGCCGTCGATGGTGGCCTCGTGGATGCGGAGGTCGTCGGGGCCGGCGCCGATGGTGAGCGATGTCGCGAGCACCTGGTCGGCGATGTAGGCGTCGTGGGCGGTGATCGCCTCGGCTGCCGCGGCGGACTCGACCTCGAACCAGACCTCGATGCGGTCGGTGACGACGAGGTCCTCGGCCTTGCGGGCGTTCTGCACCTCCCGCACGATGTCGCGGGCGAGGCCCTCCGCGGCGAGTGCCTCGGTGACCTCGGTGTCGAGGGTGACCACGGCGTCGTTCGATCGCAGGGCGGCCGCCACGACGTCGTCAGGCGACTCGAGCGCGAGCTCGTACTCGTCCTCGGCGAGCACATGGCCCGCCGCGGTGACCGTGCCGTCGTCGTTGGGCGACCAGTCGCCCGACTTCGCCGCGCCGAAGACGGTCTGCACGTCCTTGCCGAGTCGGGGCCCGAGGGCCTTGCCGTCGGGCCGGAGCACGAATGTTGCCAGCGACCCGATCTCCTCGGTGAGGTGGACGGACTTCACGTTGAGCTCGTCGGCGAGGAGGTCGGCGAAGGGCTCGAGCGTGCCCGCGTCTCGGCCCGCGACCGTGACCGACGCGAGGGGGAGGCGCACCCGCAGCCCCTGGTCCTCGCGCAGACGCAGGCCGGTCGACGCGACGTCACGCAGACGGTCCATCGCCGCGACCAGGGCCGAGTTCGCCGGATAGGCGTCGGCGTCCGGCCAGTCACACAGATGCACCGAGTCGGGTTGGTCGGCGTCGCCGCCCGTCAACCCCAGCCAGATCTCCTCGGTGATCATCGGCAGCAGCGGCGCGGCGACCTGCACGAGGGTGAGCAGCACGGTGTAGAGCGTGTCGAGACCATCGGTGTCGGCCCCGCCACCCGCGCTGCCCCAGAAGCGATCGCGCGAGCGTCGGATGTACCAGTTGTTCAGCGCGTCGATGAACGACTGGGTCTCCATCGCCGCGCCCGGCAGGTCGTAGGCGTCCATGCGCGACTCGGTGGCCGCGACGAGGTCGCGGGTCTTGGCGAGGATGTAGCGATCGAGCAGCTCGGTCGAGTCGGTCCGGAAGGTGGCCCGATGGCCTTCGACGTTTGCGTAGAGCGTGAAGAAGGAATACGCGTTCCAGATCGGCAGGATCACCTGGCGGACGACGTCGTCGATCGCCTGGTCGGAGATCCGCGTGTCGCCGCCCCGCACGATGTTGGTGGACATGAAGTACCACCGCAGCGCGTCGGCGCCCTGCTTCTCGAAGATCTCGGACGGCTCCGTGTAGTTGCGCAGCTTCTTGGAGAGCTTGGCCCCGTCGTCGGCGAGCAGGATGCCGTGGCAGATCGCGTTGTCGAAGCCGTGACGGTCGAACAGCGCCGTGGACAGGACGTGCATCGTGTAGAACCAGCCGCGCGACTGGTTGATGTACTCGACGATGAAGTCCGCCGGGAAGTGCTCGTCGAACCACTCCTTGTTCTCGAACGGATAGTGCACCTGGGCGAACGGCATGGAGCCGGACTCGAACCAGCAGTCGAGCACCTCCGGCACGCGGCGCATGGTGGACTTCCCCGTCGGGTCGTCCGGGTTGGGGCGGGTGAGCTCGTCGATGAACGGGCGGTGCAGGTTGTCCGGTCGCACACCGAAGTCGGCCTCGAGTTCGTCGAGACTGCCGTAGACGTCCGTGCGGGGGTAGGCCGGGTCGTCGCTGACCCAGACGGGGATCGGCGAACCCCAGAAGCGGTTGCGGCTGATCGACCAGTCGCGGGCGCCCTCCAACCACATGCCGAAGCGGCCGTCGCGGATGTGCGACGGGACCCAGTTGATCTCCTGGTTGGTCTCCAGCAGCCGGTCCCGGATGGCCGTGACCTCCACGTACCAGGACGGCATCGCCTTGTAGATGATCGGCGTGTCCGTGCGCCAGCAGTGGGGGTAGTTGTGCGTGTAGCTGTCGTGGCGGACGAGCTGTCCGGTCTCGCGCAGGTGGCGGATGATGTCGCTGTTCGCCTCGAGCACGTTCTGCCCGGCCCACTCCACGACATCGTCGGTGAAGCGGCCCGAATCGTCGACGGGCACGACCATCCCGATGCCGGCCTCCTCGCCGACCCGCTGGTCGTCCTCGCCGAAGCCGGGCGCCATGTGGACGACACCGGTGCCCTCGGACGTGTCGATGAAGTCGCCGGCGAGCACGACGAACGCTCGGTTCGTGCCGTGGTGGGGCTTCGCCGGATCGACCTCCGCCATGTCGGCGAAGTAGGGGAGCAGGGGTTGGTAGGTGCGTCCGACGAGGTCGGAGCCCTTCACGGTGCCGACCTGCTCCGCGTTCTCGAGCTGCTTGTCGTACTGCTCGAGCACCGCCTCGCCGAGGATGTAGCGGGTGCCGTCCGCGTCCGCCATGACGGCATAGTCGAGGTCCGGGCCGACCGCGAGGGCGAGGTTCGACGGCAGGGTCCACGGCGTGGTGGTCCACGCGAGGATCGCGACCGGGCTGCCCGCGGGGAGATGGCCGCCGTCGACATCGGCGCTGCCCGGGATGCCGTGCGGATCGTCGAGCGTGAACGCGACGGTGATCGCGGGGTCCTGACGGGGCCGCGTCGCGTCGTCGAGACGGATCTCGTGGTTCGACAGGGGCGTCTCCGCGCCCCAGCTGTAGGGCAGCACCCGGTTGGCCTGGTAGACGAGGCCCTTGTCCCAGAGCTGCTTGAACGCCCACATCACCGACTCCATGTAGTCGATGTCCATCGTCTTGTAGTCGTTCTCGAAGTCGACCCAGCGAGCCTGACGGGTGACGGTCTCCTCCCAGTCCTGCGTGTACTTCAGCACCGAGGTGCGGCAGTACTCGTTGAACCGCTCGATGCCGTACTCGATGATCGACGCCCGGCCGCTGACCGGGAGCTCCTTCTCGGCCTCCATCTCGGCGGGCAGGCCGTGGCAGTCCCAGCCGAAACGGCGCTCGACCCGCTTGCCCTGCATCGTCTGGTAGCGGGGGACGACGTCCTTCACGTAGCCGGTGAGCAGATGGCCGTGGTGGGGGAGGCCGTTGGCGAACGGCGGACCGTCGTAGAAGACGTATTCGTTGTTCGCGCCGTCGATGGTGACGGGACGTTGCTCGACCGATTCCTCGAACGTCTTCGCGGTCTCCCACCGCTCGAGAATGCGCCGCTCGATGCCCGGAAGATCCGGACTCTCGACATGCGGGTAGGGCGCGTCCGCGCCTGCGTTCTCGGCTGCACTCATGGGGATGGAGGCTACCGGGGGCCGGTGGCCGGTCGGGTCAGGTTTCGACGTCCCCGCGGGGACGTCCGCGTCAGTCCCAGAACACGCCGGTCGGGTCGTCGTCGATCTCGACGAGGAGGGGGCCGATCAGCGGAGTCGGGGCCGCTTCCTTGTGGACCGTGAAGCGCCCGCGATGATCTGTCCGGTAGAGCCTCCATTCGTTGCGCGACGCCGTGAAACGGAGCCGGGCGATCCGTCGCCGGTCCGGCTCGGAATCGGCGGAGTCGTCCCCGCGGGGACGGGACTCGAGGATCGTGACCGCCCGTGCACCTACGTCCGCCTCGAGCCGTATGTCGTCGCACCGGTCGCCGGACCCACCGTTCTTGGTCTCGATCCACCGTTGGATCTCGTCGAGGTCGGCGGAGGGGATGGGCATCGGGTGCTCCTTCGCAGGATGGGGGACGTCCCCGCGGGGACGTTTTCGGGCGGCGAACGCTCCGGAGGGTGTCATACCCCGTCGGTACTTTGGGGTGCAACGACGACGAAAATCCGGAGGATCCGATGAGCAGCGACGCAGGCCCGATCATGGCGGGCAACGACGACATCCCGCTGGAGCGGATCGAGGTCGAGATCATGTCCTGGTCGGGCAATCTGGCGGCGGCCACGGCCCGGCTGTTGGCGTGGATCGCGGAATACGACCGACGTGAGGGATGGAAGACCTGGAGCTGCCGGTCGTGTGCCGAGTGGATGTCGTGGAAGTGCGGGGAGTCGCTCCACACTGCTCGCGAGAAGGTGCGGGTGGCCCGGGCCCTCGAGTCGCTGCCGGCGATCCGGGCCTCGTTCGCGGCGGGTGAGCTGTCCTACTCGAAGGTGCGGGCCGTCACCCGGGTGGCGACGGCGGCCGACGACGAGGACTGGCTGATCCAGGCCCGCCACAGCACGGGATCCGAGCTCGACCGGATCGTGTCGGGCGTTCGCAAGGCGATCGACGAGAACGAGACCCGCGACGCGCGGGTGGCTCACGAACGCCGCCGGGTGGTACGGGTCTCGGGAAACGGTGGGATGAGCCACATCAAGGTGGATGCGCCCACGGATGCGGTGGCGACGATCGCGGCGGCGATCGAGGTGGTGGCGTCGCGGATGATCGACGGTGCCGTGGCCGGGTCGGATCGAACGCGACGGGACGTGATCGCCGAACGGGGTGGACTGGCGGCGGTGCGGGCCGATGCGCTGCTCCAGATAGCCGAGCAGGCCCTCGCGGCCGAGCCCGCGGCGGCGGAGCGGGGCGACGTCGGGCGGCTCCAACTGATCGTCGACACCGACACGCTGGCCGAGATCGCCGACGGTGCGGACGGTGACCCGGGCGAGTGCACGCTGGGTGGCGAGCGGATCGCGCCGGAGGTGGCCCGCCGGTGGGCGTGTGACATCCGGGCATCGGTGGTCGTGGATCACGAGGGTCACGGTTGCGACGAAGGCCGCGAAACGCGGGTGATCAATCGGCGGCTACGCCGCGCCCTGCACCGTCGGGATCGGGGCATGTGCCGCTTTCCCGGGTGCGGGGCCGGTTCGTGGCTCCATGCTCACCACATCGTCCACTGGGTCGACGGCGGGCCGACCGAGCTCGCCAACCTCGTCCTGCTCTGCGGTCATCACCACTCGGCGGTCCACGAGGGCGGGTGGTCCGTCGCGCTCACGCAAGGGGCGGTGGTCTGGAGCGATCCCGAGGGCACGCCGGCCACCGTGGAGCCGCTGGAAGGCGACGCACGGGCGGTGCGCAATGACAGCGGGGGCGAGGCGGTGCCGGCGTCAGCCATCGAGTCGATCTGGCACCGCGATCCGCTCGACTTCCGGTTCGCGGTGTCGGTGATCGCCGAACACTGCCTGCGAGTACGAGCGATGGCCGACGTCCCCGCGGGGACGTCCGCCGCCGATGAGGAACCCAGCTCGGGCTAGAGCCCTTCGTCGGTGGAGGTCGCGCCGCCGTCGGACACATGCGCCGTCCAGGCGGCGCCGTCGTGGTAGCGCAGCTCGTGGCGGCCCGACGGATCCGGGTGCCAGCCTTCCGCCGCCGGGGCCGGGTCGGGCGCGGCCGGGGCCGGGTCGGGCACCGGCTCCGCGGCCGGATCGGGGGCCGACCAGTCCGTCGTGGTGGTGCCCACCGGCTGGTTGGTGCGCAGCGAGTCGAGGTCGAGGTAGGCACCGGCGACCACGATGGATCCGCCGATCAGCACACACACCAGACCGAACTGGACCGCATCGTCGGGTTCCATCGTGGTGGTGATCAGCGCGACGAGCCCGGCGAACACGCCGATCCCGCCGAGCCAGGTGGAGAAGCGGCGGCCTCCCGGCGCGGCGCAGAGGGCGAGCACGACACCGGCGGCCAGCACCAGCATCGAACCGGCCGTGTCGTTGTCGAACGTCCCGAGCACGCCGAACACGCCGACCACGAACGCGATGTCGCCGACGATGACGGCCGACGTCGCGATGCCGCGCCATCCCCGCCGGTCGAGGACGCGCACTGCGAGCAGCAAGCCCGCGCCGATGAGCAGGCTCAGATAGGCGACGGTGTCGTCACCCCGGGTGAAGCTCGAGTCGGGCACGTTGACGAATGAATCGTCGAGGAAGACCGATCCGTCCCGGATCGAGCGGGCGTCGGGATCGCCGGCCGCCGCGTCGATGATGAACGCCCAACCCGAGAGCAGTCCCAGCGTGAGCAGGGTCGTGGCCCCGCGAGCGGGCCCGAATGCGTACTGGGCCCCGTAGGCGAGGACGAGCAGGAACAGCAGGGCGGTCGGCGAGTCGAGGTCGTCGAACATGAACCCGAGGGCCTGCACCGTGCCGAGAGCGATGAGGGCGACCCCGGCCGGCCGCACCGACGGATCGAGTCCGGCGATGATGCCGTGCCCGGCCCCGAGCGCCAGGAGGCCGAGGAAGATGCCCATGACATTGGTGCTGTCGGGCTCGACATTGTCCACGGCGATGGCCATCAGGCCGATCCACGCGAGCACGGCGGCGGCTGCGGTGATCGCACCCTTGACGGACGGTTCGAGGCGCGCCCGCGCTTCGTCGCCCAACGTCTCGAAGAACTCTTCCATTCCTGCCCCCTTCATGGCACCGGCGAGGACGCTAGAACACGAAGCCGCGGCTCATGAGGAACGCCGCGCCCCGCGGTCGCGTCGACGTCAGTCGTCGTCGCGGGGGAACGCCGCGAACAGCGGCTCGGTCTCCGGCTCGGTTTCCCGAAGGTCGAGATCGACGCGCGACGGCGACGGACGGGTCAGGTCGATCATCGCCTCGTCGTCACGCAGGTCGATGACGACGCCGGTGTCGCTGTCCGGGATACCCCAGCGATCGTGGAGGCGACGCAACGGCCCCGGCGCCCACCAGTTCCACTTCCCGGCGAGCGTCATCAGCGCGGGCACGACGGTGATGCGCACGAGGAACGCGTCGGTCACGACGGCGACTGCGAGGCCGAGGCCGAACATCTTCACGAAGGCGAGGCTCGAGGTGGCCGTCGCGAGGAAGGTCACCGTGAGCAACAGCGCGGCTGCGCTGATGATCGGGCCGGTGCGGTCGATGCCTTCGACGACCGAGTCCTGCGGGTGGCCCGACGCGTCGTACTCCTCCTTGATGCGCGACAGGAGGAACACCTCGTAGTCCATGCTCAGACCGAAGGCGATGCCGAAGATCAGTACGACGGTGCTCAGGTCCGTCGTGCCCGCCGCCGTCACGCCGAGGAAGCCGGCGCCCACACCCTCCTGGAACACGACCACGAGCATGCCGAACGTCGCGCCGAGGCTGAGGATGTTCAACACGATGGCCTTGAGCGGAACGAGCAGGCTTCCGAACGTCAGGAAGAGCAGGACGTAGGTGGAGCCGAAGAGCAGCGCAGCGGCGAGTGGGAGGTTGTCGAGGATCGCAGCCTTGGTGTCGACGAACGACGCGGCACCACCGCCGACCAACGTCTCCGCGAACGGCGTGTCGAGAGTGCGCAGGTCGGTGACGAGCCGCTCGCCTGCCGCACTGATCGGGTCGACCGAGGGCACGATGTTGAACCAGGTGGCGTCCTCGCTCTCGCGCAGGAACCGATCCCGCGCGCCGTCGTCGGCCGGGACCACGGCCGCGCCGGCGGTGAACGACCCGGTGGCGCTGTCGACGCGGGTCACGCCGGGAAGCTGACTCACCGCGAGCGCGTGCGCGGTGACGGCGGCGTTGTCGACGTTGCCGAGGGCGAGCATCGGGATGGCGTTGGCCTCGGAGGAGTCGAACTGGTTGAGGATCTGCTCGGTGGTGCGACGGATGGCGTCGTCGGCGGGCAGCGTGCGATGGTCGGCCTCGCCCCACTCGACGAGGGCGAACGGCGCGGCGAGGGCGACCAGGATCGCGGTGCCGCCGAGGAGGTAGCGCCACGGGTGGTCGACCACGAGGTCGGCCCGCTCCCGCCAGATCGAGATGACGTGGCGCTTGCGGGGCCGTCGACGCACGGTGAGCGACTCGATGCGGTCGCCGAGCAGGCTGAGCGCGGCGGGCACGGCGATGAGCGACATCAGCAGGGCGAATGCCACGACGCCGATGCCGGCATAGGCGAACGAGCGCAGGAAGTAGATCGGGAAGATCAGCAGGGCGCTCAGCGACACGGCGACGGTCAGGCCACTGAAGGCGACGGTGCGACCTGCCGTGCGGACGGTGCGTCGGACCGCGGTGTCGACCGTGTAGCCGGCCGCGCGTTCCTCCCGGAAGCGGCTCACGACGAGCAGCGAGTAGTCGATCGCGAGCCCGAGTCCGAGTGTCGTCACGAGATTGATCGCGAAGATCGAGACGTCGGTGAACGCGGTGATCAGGTAGAGCACGAGCAGGGCGCCCAGGAGGGTGGCGATGCCGACGAGGGCGGGAACGAGCGCCGCCACGACCGTGCGGAAGACGACCATCAGCAGGAGGAGGGTGAGTGGAATCGCGATCAGCTCGGCGCGGGTGAGGTCACTCTCGGCGATCGAGCCGATGTGTTCGAAGACGGCGTCTCGGCCGGCGATCCGAATGGCGAGCGGTCCCCGTTGGACCCGGGCGTAGTCCTCCACCAGCCGGATCGACAGCTCCTCGCGCGCGGGGTCGTTCTCGTCACCGGGAAGCCGCAGGAGGAGCAGGGCCGACCGCTCGTCGATCGACCGCAGCGCCGGGTCGCCGGTCGACCAGTAGGACACGACGTCGTCGGTACCGTCGATCGCGGCGATCTCCTCGGTGAACGCGAGCCCGGCGTCGCGCATGACCGCCCGGTCGACGACCCCGGAGTTCGGGGTGCCGACGTTGGTCTCCATCAGGAAGACGAGATCCGGGAAGCCGGTGTCGAAGATCCGGTCGAGTTCGGCGCGCGCGGCGACGGAGTCGGCGTCGGGGTCGTCGAAGCCGCTCCCCGCGAGCCGGTCGATCACCCCCGGACCGAGCATCGCGGCGATGACGAGGACGATCGTCGTCAGGGTCAGAGCGACGCCGCGACGACGCACCGCGAAGTTGCCGAGCCGCGTGAACACGTCCTCGTTCTATCACGGGGAGTGGTTACACGGCCACAGGATCCGATTCGGTCAACAGCGAGTGGATCGCCGGCCAGTCCCTCGGGATCCGGTCGCCACGACGGACTCCGGTCCGGGCTTCGACGAGTCGGAACCGGCCCCGCAGCCTCCGCATCACGTCGCGGTGCGCGCCGGCGCCGACGAACGCGGTCAGATGACGCCGACTCTCGAACACGGCGAAGGTCGAGAACTGCAGTCGGAGCAGTGAGGCGAGCAGCCCGTGGTGGATCACGCCGTCGGCGGCTCGGAGTTGGCGCCGCACGGCGGGAACCGTGCGGAGAAAGGCGAGCGCGGTGATCGGATTGCGCACCGTGAGACGGGTCACGACGACGACATAGTCGCGTTCGGGTTCGATGGTGCCGGGGGTTTCGGTGAGAGCGGGCATGTCGTAAGTTAACAACTGTACATGTACGGATGTCAACCCATGATTCTCGGACCGGATACGCTCATCGCCGTGACCGATCGACCGCGACCACGGAACCCGAAGGGGAAGGGCGCCCGGTTGCGGGTCGACCTGCTCGACGCGGCGGCCGATCTGCTCGCCGAGGAGGGCGACGTGGTGTCGCTGCGGGCCATCGCAGCCCGCGCCGGCGTCAGTCCCACGGCGGTCTACCGCCACTTCGACGACCATCTGGAGCTGCTGAGAGCCGCCGTCGTCCACTGCTGGGACGAATTCGAGCGGGCGCTCGTCGACGCGGGTGCGTCCTCCGACGATCCGTTCGTCGCGTTCCGAGCCGCAGGCACCGCCTACATCGACTTCGCGTCGCGTCAGCCGGGCAAGTACCGGGTGCTCTTCTCCAACAAGATCGATCTCGGGGTGGACCGCACGGCCGGCACGTCGGCGTTCGACTATCTCGTCGTGATGGTCGCCGCCATGCTCGACGCCAACGGCGATCGGCGCGACGCCCGCTTCGTCGCTGCCCAGGTCCACACCTGGATCCACGGCATGGTCGACCTTCTCGGGCGTCACCCCGACGAGGACTGGCCGACGATGGACGAGCTTCTCGACGAACTCGCCCTCCGGCTCGGGCTCACCCCCACAGGCCTCGCGTCCTAGGCTCGCCCGATGCGTCGCTTCCTGATCGATACCGACACCGCCTCCGATGACGCCGTCGCGCTGGTGATGGCATTGCGTCATCCGGATGTGCAGGTCGAAGCCATCACCGTGTCCTGCGGCAACGTCGGGCTGGACCAGGCCGTGCAGAACGCGCTCTACACGGTCGAGTTCTGCGGTGCCGACGTGCCCGTCCACGCAGGCGCCCAGCGGCCGATGATGCGCACGTTGGAGACCGCGCAGTATGTGCACGGCGCCGACGGGATGGGTGACTGTGGCCTGCCGTTGTCCGGTCGCACGCCGGCGGAGGGGCGGGGATGCGACGTCCTCGTCGACACCATCCTCGGTGCGCCGGGTGAGATCACGCTCGTGACCCTCGGCCCCCTCACCAACGTCGCCCTCGCGGTCATGCGTGCACCCGAGATCGTGGACGCCGTCGACCGCGTCGTCGTCATGGGCGGCACCGGCGTGAACGGGCCGGGCAACGTCTCGGCGATGGCGGAGTACAACTTCTGGGCCGACCCCGAGGCGGCGCAGATCGTCGCGCGCTCCGGTCTGCCGCTCGAGCTGGTCGGGTGGGACATCTCGATCGCGTCGGCGGTCGTCACCGCCGAGCGTCACGAGGCGATGAAGGCGCTCGGCACGCCGATGGGTGACTTCGCGGTCAAGATCGCCCGCGTCGTCCGGGAGTTCGCCATGTCGAACGGGCTGGAGGGCGACGACCTTCCCGACCCGATCGCGATGGCGCACGCCATCGATCCCAGCCGCTCCGAGATGCGTCGGCTCTGGGTCGATGTGATGGTCGGCGACGGACCCCAGCGCGGCGTGATGGACGTCGATCAGCTCGGAATCACGGATGCGGAGCCGAACATCGACATCGTGAGCCACTATCCGAGCGAGCACTTCTTCGAGCTGCTGTTCGGACTTCTGGCCGATTGAGGCCTGTGCCACACTGCTCGGATGACCCGCCAGATCTTCTACACCCACGTGATGAAGACCGGCGGAACGTCGATCGGGCGGGTGCTGCAGTCGTGTTTCACGGCGACGGAGGTGTTCCCGAGGGACGAAGGGGAACAGACGATGGTGGCGTCGAAGACGTTCAGCCACGTTCTGCGGGAGCTCGGCGCGGACGAGCGCGCCGCCCTGCGATTGATCAGCGTTCACCAACCGGCGTGGGTCGCATTCGCGGTCGCCCCGGATGCGTTCAAGCTCACGGTCCTGCGCGAGCCGGTGGCTCGCACGATCTCCCACCTCCGACAGGTGCGCCACGCGCCGGACACGCCCGACGACATCGAGGAGATCTACGCCGACGAGGGATGGCGGAGCCGGCTCACGAACTACCAGACGCAGCTCTTCGCGGACACCGAAGCTCGGGAGCTTGCGGCGGCGGGGGCCGTCGACGTCGAGGCGATGGACGAGTCCGGGCGCGCCCAGCTCGCCGCTGACCTCTCGAAGTTCTGGCGGACGGGCATCTCCCGGCCGATGACGGTCGGCCCCGCGGAGCTCGACGCCGCCAAGGCCACGCTGGCTCGCTACGACTGCGTCGGTGTCACGTCGGATCTGCCTGCGGTGGTGCAACGGGTCGCCGCACGGACGGGCCTCGAGTTGCGCGCGGTGCCGCACGCCAACGTCGGTGACCCCGCGAGTGCGGTCCCGCCCGCGCTGATCGAGCAGATCAACGCGGACACCGAGTACGACCGACGTCTCTACGAGCACGCCGTCGAGCTCGCCGGGGCAACCGGCTAGCGTCGCCGCCCATGGACGCTGATCAGCTCTCGACTTTTCACGACTTCACCGGGCAGACCGCCATCGTCACGGGCGGCACCCGTGGCATCGGTCGGGCGGTCGCGGAGGGGCTGGCCGCCGGCGGCGCCGATGTCGTCGTCGCGAGCCGCAAGGCCGACGCCTGCGCCGAGACGCAGGCCCACCTGGAGTCGATGGGTGCGCAGGCGCTGGGGATCGCGCTCAACATGGGTGACGCCGATGGCGCCGAGCGGCTGGTGGCGGCAACGGTCGAGCGGTTCGGTGGTGTCGACATCGTGATCAACAACGCGGCGAACGCCCTCGCCGCGCCGATCGGCGAGCAGACCGATGCGACCTGGCAGAAGTCCTTCGAGGTGAACCTGCGGGGACCGGCCCTGCTGATCCAGGCGGCCGTGCCCCACCTGGAGGCCGCCGAACACGCTTCGGTGGTCAACGTGATCAGTGTCGGCGCGTTCCAGTTCGCCCGCGGCGTCTCGATGTACGCGGCGATGAAGGCGGCGTTGCTCTCGGTGACCCGCTCGTTCGCCGGCGAGCTCGCGGGCAAGGGGATTCGGGTGAACGCCCTGGCACCCGGGCCCGTCGACACCGACATGACCCGGAACCTCGGTGAAGGGGCCCCGGAGGCGATGGGAGCCGGCACCCTGCTCGGCCGTCCGGCCCAGCCCGACGAGATGGTCGGCCCCGCCCTGTTCCTCGCCGGCCGCGGTGCGTCCTACGTGACCGGCCAGGTCCTCGTCGCCGACGGCGGCATGCACCCCCACTGAGAAAGTACGGGGGTCTGACCCCCTGTACTTTCTCGTTGGTTTTCCTGACCTGGCGCCGATGGAGGCGGGCGTTCAGGAAATTTCTGTGCGTGGCCAAACAAAACCGATGGCTCGCACGTGAGATGCGTGGGAGGCGTCGGCGATGCACGGCAGCAACAGCAGGCAGAGAGGTAGGGCATGGCCCGACACTTCGACGACTTCTTCCGGGACTCCTATGACCAGACGGTCCGGGGCCTGGAGCTCGACGGCACCCGAACCGACGATGCCCACGACGCCGCCCAGGAGGCGTACGTCCGGGCCTATGCGCGGTGGTGGCGGGTCGGGCACTACCGGGAACCGGCCGCATGGGTGCGGCGCGTGGCGGTCAACGTCGTGCGCGATCAGCACCGCCAGCGGACGACCCGGGAGAACGCGTTGCCGAAGCTCGTGTCCGAGCCCATGACGGTCCCGGCCGTCGCCGACATCGCGAGCGTCGACGGACTCGACGACGCCCTCGATCTCCTGCCCCCGCAGCAGCGGAGAGCTGTCGATCTCTACTACGGCGACGGGTTCAGCACCGAGGAAGCCGCGAACCGCATGGGCATCTCGCCCGGCGCGTTCCGTTTCCATCTGAGCCGAGCCCGTCGATCCCTCAAGCCACGCATGGCCGAAAAGCTCGGCCGTCAGGAACCGGCGGTCTCCGGCCGCAAGGAAGCAGCGCGATGAACCCCCACACCGATGAGATCCTCGAGGGCCTCCGGCCCCGCATGAAGGCCGCCCGAGTCGGTCACGTTCGTCGCATGATCGCCTGCCTGGCGATGGTGCCGGTCCTCGGCCTCGGCGCGGTCGCGATGGCCGCCGACGGGGGGGACCAGCCCGCGACCGAGACCGCCCACGACGGCGGCGACGAGGCCGACGCGCCGGACGTCGAGCTGCCGGACATCGGCGATGCCGACGGCGACGTCCAGGACGCCCCGGAGGCCGACGAGGCCGACGGAGACGACGGTGACGGCAACGACGACGGCGATGCCGGCGACGAGCCCGTCGCCGAGGAGCGGACGAAGGTGCTGAGCCTCGGTCCTCTCGGAGAGGCCGAGGTCGCCGTCGACGAAGGCGGCTTCGAACTGCTCCACACGGACCTCGTGGCCGGCTGGGAGATCCACTCGATCGACGTGACCGACGACGGCATCCGCATCGTGATCACGAAGGGCGACGTCATCAAGATCATCGAGATCTACGAGGGTGTGCGCGACGAGATCCAGGTCGACGTCAACGACCTCGTGATCCCGACGACGACCACCACGACCACCACGACGACCACGACCGTCAAGTACGAGGAGCCGGATCCCGTCGTCGACCGCTTCGAGGTGGTCGTCGACGGCCGGGGCAGCTTCATCGTCGAGCGCGAAGGCGAGACGCTCTGGGTCGGCAACGTCTCCCCGAACGAGGGCTACGACTACGACATCATCAAGGGTGAGGGCTGGAAGGTCTACGTCGGCTTCACCAACGGTGAATGGATCTGGTACGGCAAGGCGCTCATCAACGACTTCGGTGAGGTCGAGCTCCACTTCTGGGACGAGGAGCCGCCCTTCGAGCCGGTCTACCAGTGGGTCGAGGTGCCCGAGGTGGGTGCCGTGAAGTTCAAGCTCTGGAGCGACGGCCTCGTCTACGTCAAGGAGTGGGAGCTCGCCGAGGGCTACGGCTTCTGGGACTACAACCAGGGCAACCCCGCCGAGGTCGCCAAGATCGACTTCGAGGGTGATGGCTCGCTCTGGATCGTGGAGGCCTGGGGCAACGACGACGGCGGCCTCAGCTGGGAGATCAGCGACCAGTCGCCGGAGTGATCGATCCGGCCCACCCGCAACGGGTGGGCCGGGTGTCATTCCCGGGGTGCGGGCCGCCGGTAGTGTCGGGGCCGTGCGACCGGCGGTGCTGCTTCTCTCCGTCGCCCTCCTGGCGGCGGCCTGCGCCGACTCCGGCGACGATCCGTCCGCCGGGGATCCGGTCGACTCGACGACCACCTCGACCGTGACGTCGGCCCCGTCGACGACCGCGGTGACCACGACCACGGTCGAAGCGGCGCCGGAGACCGGCTGTCCCGCCGTCGCGGCGGTCGGTCGGGCCGACGTCGACGGCGACGGCGAACACGAGGACCTGCTGCTCGCCGAACGCGAGGGCGGCCAGGCCCTCTGGATCTGTGGGAACGAACGGGCGCGATCCCTCGAGCTCGAATACGCGGTCTGGTACGTGGCCGTCGTCGACGTGGAGCCCGACGGGGTGGACGACGTCTTCCTCGGTGCGGCGGCCCACGAGGACGCACCCGGGATCGTGAGCACGCAGCTCTATCGGATCGACACTGCCGGCGATGGCCTCACGGCGGAGACCGAAGGCCTGAGCGGTGTGTGGCTCGGCCCCAGCACCGGCGTGAGCTGTCTCGATCTCGACGGCGACGGTGCCCGCGAACTCGTGGAGCTTATCTCAGGGGTGGACGACGACGCCGTGCCGGGCACCTTCTCGTGCGGCGACGCGGTCGTCGATGTCCTCCGCATCCGCCCGCCGGCCGCGATCTGCGAGACCGGCTCCCGCTTCTCGTCGGAGGCCCTCCCGATCGACCTCGACCGCGACGGGATCGACGATCTCGCCCGCCAGCGTGACGCGAACGGAGCGGAGGTCCTCCGCGGGTTCGAGTTCGGTGGGCCGGCGGTGGCGGTGTGCCTCGCGTCCGGCATCACCGACGAGGTGCTGGTCGGTGGGATGGGGGAGGTCTTCGGCGTCGGCGAGGGCCCCGCCGACACCCCGGTCGTGTGGACCGGTGGTACTTCGGTGGGCGCCGCCTACAGCGATCCGATGGTGTGGCAGGACGATCGCCTGGTCTTCGTGCACACGGCCGACGGCGGCGTGCTGACGTTGCGCGACGGCTACGAGGGAACGGGCCCGTTGGAGGGTGATTGGGGAGCGTCGGGCTGCGGTGATGTCGACGGTGATGGCACCGAGGAGTTCGTGCAGGCGGTCGTGCGGCTGGTCGACGATGAGCTCGCGTGGACGCGCCGGACGTGGCACCTCGACGGCGCGACGGCCATCGAGGCCGCGGGCAGTGGGGGTGCGATGCCGATGCCGGACGGGTTCGACATCGCCCAGGCGGCGGCGGAAGCGCAGTCGCTGGTGCCGGACGACTGCTGACGTCGCTAGGGCCAGGCTCGCGGGAATGCGGGTGGGCCCAGCGGGTCGCCGTCCTTCATGGGCTCGTGGTGCGGCTTCGGGGTGAGCGCCCGCCGCCGAAACGTCACACCGGCGCCGCAGTAGCGGATCGAGATCGCGCGTCGACGCAGGGTCGTCGATCGGTTCGGCCCCGCGCCGTGGAGGGTGCGGGCGTGGTGCACGATCACGTCGCCGGGCTCGGCGTCGATCCACACGATGTCGGCGTCGCCAGGATCGGTGTGGAAGTCCGGCACGTCCTCGCCGGCGGCTCCCGGAATGGCATCACGGGTGACGAACAGGTTCGGTCGCCAGTCCCGCTCGTCGAGATGGCTGCCCCGCACGTAGCCCATGCCGCCGGTGTCGCGCGTGACGACATCGAGCGGGATCCAGGTGGTGCACACCTGCTCACCGTCGACCGAGAAGTACGGATGGTCCTGATGGAACACCGTCGGCTCGAGCGTGCCCGGTTCCTTCGCGAGGACGGAGTCCTCGTAAAGGTGCAGCGTCGGCGTCTCGAGCAGGGACGCGATGGCGGCCGGGAGCGCGGAGTCGGTGGCGAAGGCGAGCATCTCGGCGTCGTGGCGCCAGTGGTCCACCCCGCTGCGGAATCGCCCCTGCCCGGCCGTCGGCGTCGTGCCGCCCAGCGCGGCGCCGAGCTCGGTCATGTCGGTCGTCGTGTCAGGATCGGCGAGCGCCCGTTCGACCGGCGCAGCCATCGACTCGACGAGCGCGATCGGCAGCACGCCCCGCAGGGCGACGACGCCATCGGTCGCGTAGCGGTGCCGGTCGGTGTCGCTGACCACCGGCGCCGCGCTCACTCTTCTTCGGCGGCGGGTGCCTCGGCGGCAGCGTCCTCGTTGGCAGGAGCCTCGGCCGCGGCTTCCTCGGTCGGGGCGCCCTCGTCGACCTCGTCCGGCTCGTCGGCGGGGGGTTCCTCGGCCGGGGCTTCTTCACCCTTGGGTGCCTTCTCGGGTTCCTCGCCGTCGCGCAGCCGCTTCCACGCGTCCGCGGCTTCCCGGTAGGCCGCCTCGGCTTCGGCCTTCTCCTCGGCCGATCCGCGCTCGGACACCTTCTTGACGACCGCGGCGGCCTCGTCCTTCGCCCGCTCGGCCTTCTTGATCCGCTTCTCGCGCTGGTTGCGCTCGCGATCGGCGTCGACGTACTCGTTGTACAGGGTCAGCGCAGCGGTGGTCTCGTCGTCGAGCTTCGGTGCGGAGTCGGTGTCGGGCATCGGACCATTCTGGCGGGTGCGGGCCGCGGACACGACCTCACGTCCACTTCCCCGCGCCACTACTCCTCCGGGAGGCCTCGCCGCTTCTCGTCCCGCAGGTCGAAGGCGATCTTCACGCCGCCCCGCGGACCGGCGCTCGCCGCGTGTTCCAACGCCTCGCGATAGCGGTCCAGCGGATAGGTCGCGGAGAGCATCTTGTCGAACGGCACCTTGCCCGCCAGCTCGAACGCCAGCTCGAAGCTCGTCGCGGTGCGGCCGTCCTTCGTGGTCTCCGTGCCGTACGTGTAGGTGCCGACCAGCTCGGTCTCGCGGTGCCAGAGCGCCGTGAGGTCGACGTTCACCACGCCGGGCATGCCGAGCATGACGACGCGGCCCCGGGGCCGACACAGGCCGATCGCCTGGGCGATCGACTCCTCGGAGCCGACGGCATCGATCACGATGTCGGCCCCGCCGGACAGGCGGGTGCCGATCATGAACGAGTTGGTCGCCCGGCGCACGGCCCGGTCCAACTCGCCGGGCGCGGTGACGACGTCCGCGCCGAACTCCTCCGCCAGCGACCGCTGCACCGGGTACTTGGCGCCGATCATGATCGAGCCGGGGTCGGTGAAGTGGCGCAGCGCCGCCACCGTGACGAGGCCCATCGGGCCGGCACCGATGACGGCCACGGTGTCGCCATCGCTCACCGCGGCGCGCAGTGCGGCGTGGATGCCGCCGGCGACGGGTTCGAGGGTGACGGCGAGCTCGTCGCTCATCCACTCGGGCACGTCGTGGAGCTGGCTCTCGTGGGCCACGAACTCCGTGGACCAACCGCCGCCCGTGCTCTCGCAGAATCCGGTCTGGATGCCCGGCTCGAGATGGCCGCACGTGAGATGGCGGTAGTCGTTGCCGTCGGCCGGGGCTGCGCCCTCGAAGGGGAGCGGGAAACCGCGGGCGGCGTGACCGAGCACCGGCTCGATGACGACCCGGCGTCCACCGGCCATGTCGCCGACGATCTCGTGGCCGGGAACGAACGGAAAGGACACGAAGTCCTCGAAGTAGCGCGAGGCATGACCGTCGATGGTCGACAGATCACTCCCGCAGATGCCGGTGAGCCGGGGCCACACGCGGTGCCAGCCCTCGTCAGGCAGGTCCGGCGGATCGTCGTCGACGAGATCGAGCGGCCCGACGGATGCACCCGCGCCGGGTCGGAATCGCGACGCGACCATCGCCGCGGCGTAGCGGCCTTCCTTGCGGCTGAAGCGGAGCGCCTTCACGGGGCGGAGGCTACCCCCTGGCCCCGATGGCGCACGAGGTGAACCGCGCTGAGCAGCGACGTGGCGACCAGCACGGCCATCGCGGCGATGGCGATGGCGAAGCCGTCGCCGATGGACTCGAGGATCTCCCGGCTGACGATGACGTCGTCATCGGAGAGCAGGTCCCGCACCACCTCGACGTCGCCGACCCGAGCGTCGACGACCGCGAGCGTGACCGCGCCGACGATCGCGATCCCGAAGGTGATGGCGAGGGTGCGTAGGAACTGGTGGGCGCCGGTCAGCCGCCCCATCTCGTCCTCGCGGGTGCGTGACTGGAGGAGTGCCGCGCCGGTCGAGGTGACCATGCCGACCCCGGCGCCGAGCCAGAAGAAGACGGCGTAGATCAGCCCGAGCGGCGCCTCGAGATGGATCATGAGCGCGGTGGCGATGGCGGCGGGCGACGCGATGACCGCGCCGAGCAGCGACACCCACTCCGCGGCGAACCGGTCCTGCAGCCGGCTGGAGATCCACGCGCTGGTCGACCAGCCGATCGTCAGGAACAACACGCTGAAGGCGGCGGCCGAGTTGCTCTGGCCGCGCACGGTGCGGAGGTAGAGCGGGAGGAGGGAGTTGGCCCCGACGCCGCCGGCGAGGACGGCCATCGACGTGAGGTGAACGGTGCGGTAGCGGGCGTCGAGCAGGTGGGGGATGCGCACGACCGGGTGGGCCGTGCGGCGGCTCCGGCGGACATAGAGCGGCACGGTCACGACGATCACGACGAGGGCGACGGCGATCACCACGGGCTGATACGACGCCAGCGCGAGCGCGGCCGTCGTGATCGCGGCGATGAGGGCGATGCCGCGGCCGTCGAATCGCTGTCGGGTGGCGTCCGCGTGGCGGTCGGGGATCCGGTGCCAGCCGGCGATGGCCGCGACGGCCGTCACGGGCACGTTGACGAGGAAGATGCCCCGCCAACCAACGGTGGAGACGAGGATCGCGGCGATGGCCGGGCCGGCCACGCCCATGACGCCCCAGATCGCGGACGTGAGGGCGAAGGCCCGCGGCCGCAACGCCTCGGGGATCGCCAGACCGATGGTGGCGACGCCGACGGTCATGATCGCGCCGGCGAAGACGCCCTGGATGGCGCGGCCGGCGACGAGCATCGGCATCGTCGGCGCCGCGGCCACGAGGATCGACGTCGCGACGAACCCGACCGTGGCGGCGCGGAACGTGCGACGGGCGCCGAGACCGTCGACGATCGGCCCCGCCGCGAGGACGGCGACGGCGGAGGTCAGCAGCTCGACCGTGATGACGAAGGGCAGCAGCGAGATGTCGCCGAGGTCGTCACCGATGTCGGGCAGGGCCGCGGCCACCGAGAGGTTGTTGTACGACGCGATGCCGATCGTCGCCATCAGCGCGAGCACGACGGGCCGCCGGCCGTCGGCGAGCAACCGCTGGGGCGTCATCCGTTGCGGGCGTCGAAGTCGGCGAGCAGCAGCTCGGGGCGGTCCGTGAAGTCGCGACCCGAACCCTTCCGCCGGATCGCGAGCGGCGCATGGGCCGGTTGGAACGCGTGACAGATGCCGGACATCATCTCGAGCAACGGCTCGGCCGTTTCCATCTCGTCCAGGTCACCGAGGCGACCCCGGCTGATGTCGCACGCTCGGCGCAGGGCGACGGCCGCCTCGGCCACCTCGGCTTCGAGGTGGGTGTCCGCCCACGGGATGAACCCCGACCACAGTGGTGCCTCCCGCCATTCGTCCGGCGCCAGCACCTCGCGGTCGCGGAGGTGCCAGTCGAGCACGAGCGTGCCGTCGCGCCACAGGCGGGCATGACGTTCGGCTGTGTCGGGATCGGGGTCGTCGATCGCCATGTCGTACTGGCGGTCGCCGTCCACCCCGCGGGCCGCGTGGGTGACCACGAGTCCGGCCAGGTCGAACATGTGGGTGCAGTTCTGCTTGGCGTCGAGCCCGCCGAGGGCCAGCGGCCCGACCACCAGCGGCCGGCCGACGACCGCCTGCAACGGTTCGCCGGCCGACAGACACATCGTCCACGGCGAGCGCACGCCGGATCCGTCGACGGCCGTCACCGCGCGGCCGTCGTGCTCGATCGCCACGCGGAAGTGATGGAAATCGTCCTCCAACTCGCCCGACGCCCGCCGCTCGTCGAGGCGCACCACGATGCGCCGCCGGTAGACGCCGGTGCCGTACTCGCGTTCGGACGCGCGCGGGGTCTCGTCGGCTCGATCGAACTCGGCGCGGGTTGCGCGCGGTGGCGGGATCACGTCGGCAACCTACCGGCCGCTGCCCCCGACATCTGACGTTTCGGCGGCCGTCTCGTAACCTCCGGCCCATGAAGCTCGGCTACGGACTCGACCTCTATCGCGCGGCGAAGCTGGACGTCCCGATCGACACGATCAAGCTCATCGAGGACCTCGGCTACCACTCCGTGTGGACGGCCGAGGCCTACGGCTGTGACGCGATGACGCCCCTCGCTTACATCGCCGCGCACACGAACCGGATCAAGCTCGCGACCGGCATCGTGCAGATCGCGGCCCGCACCCCGGCGGCCACCGCGATGCAGGCGATGACCATCGACGCCCTGGCCGGCGGCGGGCGCGTGATCGTGGGGCTCGGTGTGTCCGGTCCCCAGATCGTCGAGGGCTGGTACGGCGTGCCCTGGGGTTCGCCGGTGAAGCGGCTCCGTGACTATGTCGCCATCATGCGCAAGGTGATCGCGCGGGAGGAGCCGGTCACCCACGACGGCGCCGAGATCTCGCTTCCCTACGAGGGGCCGGGCGCGCTCGGCCAGGGCAAGGCGCTGAAGTCGATCCTGCATCCGGCCGGGCCGATCGAGATCTGGATCGCGGCCGGTGCGCCACTCAACACCGCGCTGGCGGCCGAGGTGTGCGACGGCTGGCTGCCGATGGGCTACGGCCAGGACGGCTGGCAGGTCCACGGGCCGCAACTCGAGAAGGGGTGGGCCCGGCGCGGGGGCCGGCCCGACGACTTCGACATCATGGGCGGCATCACGATCGAGATCACCGACGACGTCCAGTCCGCGATCGACGCGAAGAAGCCCCTCACCGGCATGTACGTCGGGGGGATGGGCAGCGAGTCCAAGAACTTCCACAAGGAGGCGATGGCCCGGCGTGGGTTCCCCGAGGAGGCCCAGCGGATCCAGGACCTGTGGCTCGCGGGCAAGAAGGACGAGGCGATCGCCGCCGTACCCGACGAATACATCGATGCCGGTTCCCTGTTCGGCACGCCGGATCGCATCCGCAGCCGCTGGGCGGAGGTGATCCCGGAGGGCGTCACCGGGCTCACGGTGCGAACGGAGACCCACGAGGGTCTCGAGCTCGCCGCCGAGTTGGCCGGCACGCGCGACACGGGAGGGGAGTGATGGCCGAGCAACTGGTGACCGTCGAGGAGGCTGCCCCCTTCGTCCGCTACGTCACCCTCAACCGCCCGGAGAAGCGCAACGCGATCTCCACCCCGATGCGGGCCCAGCTGTTCGACATCCTCCACGCCCACGACAACGACGACGACGTCCGGGTGTCCATCATCCGCGGGGCCGGCGTGTGCTTCTCGTCCGGCTACGACCTCCGCAGTCCGCTGATGGACGATCCGCCGTACCCGTCGGCGCCCGGCGACGGGCAGTGGGCCCGGCAGGCGACCGACGGATGGTTCCGGATCTGGGACCTCGCCAAGCCCGTCCTCGCCCAGGTGCACGGCTACGCGATGGCCGGAGCGACCGAGCTCGCGTCGGCCTGTGATCTCGTCTACGTCGCCGACGACGCGCAGATCTCGTACCCGGTCGTGCGGGTCGCGTCGCCGCCGGATTGGCAGTACCACGAGCCACTGATGGGCATGCGCCACGCCATGGAGACGATGCTCACCGGCGACGGCATGGACGGCATCGAGGCGATGCGGCGGGGCTGGGCGAACCGCTCGTATCCGCCGGATCAGCTCGAGGCGGAGGTGCTGGCGGTCGCGGAACGCATCGCGGGGGTCGCCCCCGACCTCTCGCAGATCGTGAAGCGGATGGTCCATCGCCAGTTCGACGTCGAGGGAGGCCGCGCCGCCATGCGCGCCGGCCAGGAGTTCCAGGCGCTGGCCGGCCATCAGGCGTCGGTGCAGGCGTTCAAGGCCGACCCCCTGGCCGCCATGAAGAAGACCGTGCAGGAGTGACCATGACCGAGAACCCGCATCCGAACGTGACGGTCGCCATCCGGGACGGCGTCGGCACGATCACCGTCGATCGGCCCGAACGCATGAACGCATGCACGGGCGCGATGTTCGATGCGTTGCACCGGGCCGCGATCATCATGCGCAACGCCGCCCCCCGCGTCGTCGTCGTCCGGGGCGGCGGCGATCACTTCTGCTCGGGGGCCGATGTGAGCGGCGAGAGCGCGGACGGCATCGAGGGCGTCGACCACGGGCTGCACAACATGCGCCGGATCGGCGACGCGGTCATCGCCCTCCACGACCTGCCCATGCCGACGATCGCCGCGGTCGACGGGGTGTGCGTGGGCGCCGGCTTCGGTCTGGCCCTGTCCGCCGACCTGATGGTGTGCACCGATCGGGCCCGCTTCGCGCTGATCTTCGCGCGGCGCGGGCTGTCGCTGGACTTCGGCACGTCCTATCTCCTTCCCCAGCGCGTCGGCCTGCACCGGGCGAAGGAGATGGCGCTCACGGCCAACGAGTTCGACGCCGCCGCGGCGGCCGAGATCGGCTTCGTGAACCGGGTCGTGCCCGCCGGGGAGCTCGATGCGGCCGTCGACGACTATGTCGAGCGGATCGTGGCCGGTCCGCCGCTCGCCCTGTCGATGTCCAAGCGGCTGCTCGACAATGCCGCGCACTCGTCACTCGCCCAGTCCGTCGAAGCGGAGGGGTTGGCGCAGAACGTGAACTTCACCACGGCCGACGTCGCCGAGGCCGGCCGGGCCTTCCTCGAGAAGCGCCCAGCCGCATTCCGCGGCCAGTAAAGAGTCGCCCGTCTTTGAATGCTTTTCAGTGAATCTCTTGCTTTTCCGCGCGTCACCTGTCAGAGTCAACATCATGAAATGCAGTCACAAGGCGTGACAGCGTGCGATGAGGAGGACGAGAAATGGCAGGCGACATGTTGGTGATGAGCAAGTCCCAGATGGAGCAGCTCGCGGCGACGTTCGGGCATCAGAGCCAGGCGGTACAGGACGTCATCCGGGCGATCCAGGGCGGGCTCGACGGCACCACCTGGCAGGGCAACCGGGCCGACCGGTTCCGCCAGCTCTGGGACAGCGAGTTCCGCCCGAGCCTGATGAACCTCGTGGAGGCGCTCGGTGAGCACTCCACCTTCATCGGACGGGAACTCCAGGCCGGCGTCACCGCCCTCGACACGGTCTGAGAACGCGACGGGGGGCGGCAATGCGTGTCGTTCATCGCGGTCTGCGCGGCGAACGGATCCTCGATCTCGACATCGACGATCCGGCCCGCACCGTGGGCGACCTGCTGAACGCATTGGGTTCCCCGCTCCCCGTCGCTGCGCCCGCCGCCGTCATCGACGGTCACGAGGTGGCGTTGCATCTCCCCCTACGCGACGTCACGATCTGCGAAGGCAGCGTGATCGAGACGGCCCTCCGCTCGACGGCGGGCGCCGCCACCGCCACCACCAGTGCCGGGGCCCGGATGCTCGCCGTGAGTGGCGGCATCCGGGCCGGCGGCGCGATTGCGCTCACCCGGGCCACGACGATCGGCCGGTCGCCGGGCGCGGACGTGGTCCTCGACGACCCCGGCCTCGAGGCCCGGCACCTGCGCATCGCCGGCGGGACGCTCTGCGACCTGCACTCGCGCAACGGCACCGCGATCGAGGGTCACCCGGTGGCGGGACCCACGCCGGTCACTCCCGATGCCTCGATCCGCGCCGGCACCAGCCGTTTCGTGCTGCGCGAGCCGGTGCGCGACCGGCCCGTCGCCATCGAGGCCGGCCTCGGGGCCCGCGGGGGCACGATTCCGTTCAATCGTCCGCCCCGTCTCGCCCCGCCCACCGACCCCACCGCGTGCTCCCTGCCGGAGCCGGCGCCCGAGGCCCCGCCGACCGAGCCGTTGTCGGTCGCCGGCATCGTCCTGCCGGTCCTCGCGGGCGCGGTCGTGGCGGTCCTGTTCTCGCCCTTCATGGCGATCTTCGCCGCCCTCGGCCCGGTGCTGACCGTCGGTACGTGGTGGGAGCGGCGACGTCGCGCCCGCCGGGCGCACCGGCTCGCGATGCGGGCCTTCGGCGACACCCTGATCGCCCTCGAGCAGCGGCTGCCCGCGCTCCGCCTGGCGGAGACCGCCCGCCGCCGCACGCTGCATCCCGAGCCGGCGGAGGTCGTGCGTCGCGCGTGCGATCTCTCGGTGCGGCTCTGGGAACGGCGACGCGACGATCCGGACGCGTTCCGGGTCGGGCTGGGAGTCGACGACGAGCGCTTCCGGCCGGCGTCGTCGACCCCGGACGCAGCCGGCCCGGTGGTCGCCGCCGAGGCGAATGCGCTCGTTCGCGCCCTGCCGGCGATGGCCGACGTGCCGGTGGAGGTCGACCTGCGGGCCGGCCGCATCGTCGGTCTCGTCGGGGGCCGCGCGGCGCGCTCGGCCGTGGCCCGCTCCCTCGTCGTGCAGATGTGTGTGCACCACGGTCCGGCCGACCTGTCGGTCGCCGTGGCCGCCGACGACCGGCCCGCCTGGTCCTGGACCACCTGGCTGCCCCATCTCGCCGACGCCGCGACCGGTCGGCGCGGCGCGGGCCTGCTCCACACGGACGACGCCCGGGATGCGGCGGCGCTGCTCGCCGCCCTCGGCGAACGGCGCATGCTCGCGGTCCTCGACGGCGACGACCCGTTCCAGGGGCGGTCCACGGCGGGCCGGGCGCTGTTGCTCCACGAGTCGGCCGCCGCCCTCGTGTTGGTGGGCGACGCCCATCGCCTGCCGGCGGGGTGCGACCGGATCGTGCATGTCGACGACCTCGGGTGGCTCGAGATCGTCGACCCGCGGCACGCCGGTGACGGTCGCCCCGCCCTCGCCTGGGGCATGCCGGAGGACGTCGCGGCCACCGCGGCACGCCGGCTGGCCCGGCTCGACGATCCGGAGTTGCCGCTCGCCGGCGCCGCGCTCCCGGGGTCGGTGTCGCTTCTGCATCTCCTGGAGGTCGACGGCGACGGTCCGGGCGAGATCGAGGGCCGGTGGCGGCGCACGGACGGCACCGCCGACCTGGCCGTCCCCCTCGGCGCCGACGGTGAGGGGCCGATCGTTCTCGACCTCGTCGCCGACGGACCGCACGTGCTCGTCGGCGGCACGACCGGATCGGGGAAGTCCGAACTGTTGCGCTCGCTGGTGGCGGGCGTCGCCGCCTCGGCGGATCCGGACCATGTGGCCATGGTGCTGATCGACTACAAGGGCGGTGCGGCCTTCGACTGCTGCGCGGACCTGCCCCACATCGCCGGGCTCGTGACGGATCTCGACGCGACCCTGGCCGCCCGGGCGTTGCAGTGTCTCGAAGCGGAGCTGCACCATCGTGAAGAACGGCTCCGTGCCGCCGGCGCCGAGGACCTCCCGGCGTTCCGCTCTGCCGCGGTCGGCGGCGACCCGTTGCCCCGCCTCCTCGTGGTGGTCGACGAGTTCGCCTCGATGGCCGCCGACCTACCGGACTTCGTCGCCGCCCTCGTCGGTATCGCCCAGCGAGGGCGCAGCCTCGGGGTCCACCTCGTGCTGGCGACCCAACGGCCGGCCGGCGTGATCACCGACGACATCCGGGCGAACACCGCGTGTCGGATCGCACTGCGCGTCACCGACCGCAACGACTCCATCGACGTGATCGACGCGCCGGACGCGGCGTCGATTCCGCGGGGCCGGCCCGGGCGAGCGCTCGCCCGCCTCGGCCCCGGCGAGCTGGTGGCGTTCCAGTCCGCCCTCGCCACGGGGCACACGGCGGGACGGTCCGGCATCACGGTGCACGCCGGGGGAGCGGCGGACCCGATCCCGCGAGGCCCGACCGACCTGGAGCGCCTGGTTCGCGCCATCCAGGGAGCTCATCGCCGGCGGGGCGGTCGGGTTCCCCGGTCGCCGTGGCCGCCGCCGTTGCCCGAGCACGTCCTTCGCGCCGAGCTGGCGCCGACGTTCGACGCGGCGCTCGACGACTGGCTCCTCGTCGACGAACCCGATCGCCAACGGCGGCGGCTCGACGGCTGGCGGCCCGCCGATGGTCACCTCGTCGTGGTCGGCGGTCCGGGGTGCGGGGCGACGACCACGCTCGCCACCGCCGCCCTCGCCGCGTCGCGCGCCGGCGGCCACCATCTGCACCTGGTCGACATGGCCGGCGGTGACCTCGCGCCGCTCGCGGCCCTCCCGGCGGCCGGCACCCACGCCGGTCCCACCGACGACGAGCGTCGCCAACGCCTCGTGCGGTGGCTCGACGACGAGGTCGGCCGCCGTCGAGCCAGGCCGGGCGGCGCGTCACCCGACCTCCTCGTGGTCATCGATGACTTCGGCGGCCTCGCCCGGGCCCACGACCCGGTGCGCGACGCCGCCATCCACGACCGGGTCGCCCGGATCTGGGCCGACGGCCCGGCGGTCGGGGTGGTGGTCGCCACATCCCTTCGGCGCTCGGCCGATCTCCCCCCGGCGCTCGTCGCCACGGCGGGCACCGTGCTGCTCCACCGCAGTGCCGATGCGGGCGATGGTCTGCGCTTCGGCATCGTCGAATCCCTCGCCGACCTGCCGCCGGGGCGGGCGGTGCGGGTGGGCGACGGTCGCCACGTCCAGGTGGTGATGGACGATCACACGATCGAGCAGGCGGTGGCGGCCCACGCCGGTCCGCCGCCGGTCGACGTCCCCCACGAAGTCGGCGAGCTGGCCTCCGCTATCCCGTTCGATCCGGCAACGACGGCCGTCACTCGCACCGGCGACACGACGACGATCACCGTGGCGATCCGGGACCGGGACCTCCAGCCCCATCCGCTCACGCTGCACCGAGGTCAGCACGCGTTGGTCGTCGGGGGTTCGCGTACCGGCCGGACCAACATGCTCGCGGCGATGGCCCGCGCCGGCGGGGACGACGTCATCGTGGTCGGCGATGGCGATCTCGTCCGCCGCAGCGGGGTCGTCCCCACGACGCCCGCGGCCCTGGACTCCGCCATCCAGGGCCGCGGTGCCGTACTCCTCCTCGTCGATGACGCGACCGAGGTCGACGACCCGACCGGCGCCCTCGCCCGGCTCGCCGCCGCGTCGTCGCCGGGAGTCCACATCGTGGCTGCCGTGCGCACCGACCGGCTGCGGTCCGCCTACGGCCACTGGGTCACGGAGATCCGCTCGTCACGCGTCGGCCTGCTCCTGCGGCCGGATCCGATCGACGGCGATCTGCTCGGCGCGCAGCTTCCCGCCCGGCTCGCGCTCCGGCCCACGCCGGGGCGGGCGGTCGCGGTCGTGGACGGCGAGATCGAGGTCGTCCAGGTGTTCGACGCCGCTCAGTCGGCCGGGTAGACCACACCGAGCTGGGCCCGCAGGGCGTCGAAGTGCGTCGTCATCGCCCGGCTCGTCCCCAACGGCATCCGCGGGCTCTCGCGCTCGCCGGCTCGTAGACAGCGGTGGACCTCGATGGCCTGGTAGTGCAGTCCGGGCGGGTCGTGATGCACGGTCTCCTCGTCGAACCCCTGCTTCAGGACGAAGTGGTCGGGCGCGTGGGCGGGGAGGGGGAACTCGACCACACCCTCGGAGCCCTCGACCCGCGCCGTCATGGTGCCGGGCACCCGTACGCCGGCCGTGAGCGCGGCCGACGCGCCGTTCTCCCACCCGCACACCACGCTGATCGCGTCGTCCACGCCGGTGTCGGCGAGGTGTCCGGCGGCGGTCGCCGTGGCGGGCTCCCCCAGGATCCACCAGGCGAGCGTGAACGGGTAGATGCCGACGTCGAGGAGCGCGCCGCCGCCCTTGGTCGGGTCGAGCAGTCGCATCTCGGGGTCGTAGGGCACGTTGAACGAGAAGTCGGCGAGGACGCGGCGGACCTCGCCGATGGCGCCCTCGTGGATCCGGGCGACCGCGTCGACGGACGCCGGATTGAAACGCATCCACATCGCCTCCATGAGGAAACGATCGTTGGCCGTGGCCGCGGCGATCATCTCGTCGACCTCGCGGGTGTTGAGCGCGATCGGCTTCTCGACGAGCACGTGCTTGCCCGCCTCGAGGAACATCACGGTCTGCGGGCAGTGCACCGGGTGGATGCCGCCGACGTAGACGACATCGACCTCGGGGTCCGCGGCCAGTGCTTCGTAGCTGCCGTGGGCCCGGCCGATGGCGTGTTCCGCGGCGAACGCATCGGCGCTCGCCTGGCTCCGTGAGGCCACCGCGACGATCTCGCCCTCGCCGGCGCGGGGGAAGTCCGTCGCGAACGACGTCACGATGTTGCCGGTGCCGGCGAGACCCCATCGGATCGGTCCCGTCAGTGGTTCCATGGATGCTCCCTGCACGTCGGCGTCTCAGCGGCCACGATACGCAGATGTCAGAGACGCACACGTTCCCGCGCCGACAGGCCGTCACCCGCCGGTTCACGCTCGGTCTGCCCCGCGATTTCCGCGTGTCCGACGACGGCGGTCGCGTCCTGTTCCTGCGTTCGACCGGTCCCGAGGATTCGATCAACTCGCTCTGGGAGTACGACGTGGCCGCGGGGGCCGAGCGCCTCGTCGTGGACGCATCCACCCTCGGCGGAGCGGATGCGGACCTGCCGCCCGAGGAACGCGCCCGCCGCGAACGAGCACGCGAGTCCGGCGGCGGGATCGTCGCCTTCGACGCGACGGCCGACCTCGCAACGGCGACGTTCGCCATCGGCGGCCAGCTCGCGATCGTCGATGTCGAGCGCGGGTCCGTCGCGATGCCCGACACGGCGAGTGTCTTCGACCCGCGTCTCTCGTCGGACGGCTCGAGCGTCGCGTACGTGAGCGGGTCCGAGCTGCGCGCCGTGGTCGATGGTGTCGACCGGCGGGTGATCTCGGACGACGATCCGCATGTCAGCTGGGGCGCGGCGGAGTTCATCGCGGGTGAGGAGATGGGTCGGACCCGCGGATTCTGGTGGGCCCCCGACGGCGAGCGCCTGCTCGTCGAACGGGTCGATGTCAGCCCGGTCGACCGATGGTGGATCGCGTCCCCGGTCACGCCCCGCGTGGCGCCCACGCCGGTCCGCTACCCGGGGGCGGGCACCGCCAACGCGACGGTGGGCCTCGCGATCGTCGGCCTCGACGGGTCCCGTCAGGACATCGACTGGGCGGCCGGCGGGTGGGAATACCTCGCCGACGCATCCTGGGACGACGACGGCATCCGGCTCACGGTGCAGAGCCGGGATCAGCGCCGGCTCGCCGTGCTCGCGGTCGACCTGACGGACGGGAGCGTCGTCGAGCGCCATCGGGTGGAGGATGAACACTGGGTCGAGCTGATCCCCGGCACGCCCGCCCTCCACGACGGGCGTCTCGTCACCGTGGAGGACCGGGGCGCGGCACGACGCCTGTGCATCGACGGCACCACCGTCACCGGCGACGGCGTGCAGGTGCGACGCGTGGTGGCGACGAGCGACGACGGCATCGTGATCGCCGCGTCACGCGAGCCGACCACCGTGCAGCTCGCCCGCGTCGACTGGACCGGTGCCCTCGAGTGGCTGACCGACGACGCCGGCGTCCACTCGGCGGTCGTCGGCGGCGCGACGCGTGTCGAGGTCAGCCGCAGCCTCGGGATCGACGGGCCCCGCATCACCGTCCGTTCGCCCGGCCGGGACCCCGGTTCGATCGCCGAACACGGCGAACGGCCCGACGTCGCGCTCAACATGAAGCTGCTGCGGCTGGGCGAACGGGAGCTCGCGTCCGCCCTCTTGCTGCCCAATGGCGTGGCCGACGACGCCCGGCTCCCGGTGCTCCTCGATCCCTACGGCGGACCCCATGCCCAGCGGGTGCAACAGTCCCGCTCGCTGTTCCACGCGTCCCAGTGGTTCGCGGACCAGGGCTTCGCCGTGCTCGTCACCGACGGTCGGGGAACGCCTGGACGCGGCCCGGCATTCGAGCGCGAGGTCCGTGGCGACCTTGCCAACCCGGTGCTCGAGGATCAGATCGACGCGCTCCACGCCGCCGCGGCGCTGGAGCCGCGGCTGGATCTCGACCGGGTGGCCATGCGGGGCTGGTCCTTCGGCGGCTACCTGTCCGCTCTCGCGGTGCTGGAGCGACCCGACGTGTTCCACGCGGCGATCGCCGGAGCCCCCGTGACCGATTGGCGGCTCTATGACACCCACTACACCGAGCGCTATCTCGGCCACCCCGACTCCGAGCCCGAGAACTACGAGCGCAGCGGTCTCGCGGGTGCGGTCGCTCGCCTCGACCCGGACGTCGTCCTGCCGCCCTTGATGCTGATCCACGGTCTCGCCGACGACAATGTCGTCGCGGCCCACACGCTCTCGCTGTCGCGGGCACTGCTCGAAGCCGGCCGGCCCCACACCGTCCTGCCGCTCAGCGGCGTCACCCACATGACGCCGCAGGAGGAGGTGGCGGAGAACCTCCTGCTGGTGCAGCTGCACTTCCTCCAGGAAGCTCTCGGTCTCGACTGACCGATCCGGGGGACCGCCGCTCGCTCACCTCTTGACCCCGGCGGCGACGTGGCGCACCATGTGTCATCCGCCACACGCCCCCGTAGCGTGGAGCAGTCCACCGGGACCCTCACGGGTGCCCGGGACCGCGGGGCGGCGGTGCGCACCCATGGGGGAGGAGGTGCGTTCCGCCGCCGCCGCTCTCTCCGGATCGGGCCGTGTCAGGTCGGGCGCCAGCCGTCGAGCAGGCCGCCGACGACGTCATCGAGCAGGCTGTCGACGTCGAGCCCGGGGGCCAGGCCGGCCACGGTGGCGACGCCGTGGACCGCGGCCCACAGGGCGAGACCGTCGGCAAGCGGATCGCCCCGGCGGAGTTCGCCGCCGTCCATCGCGGTCGCGATGTTGACGAGCATGCTGTCGAACACCGAGGTCGCTCCGCCGTGCTCGACCTCGCCGTCCGGATCGACGTCGATCTCGATCGCATCCGGGCGGTACATGAACATCAGTGAGAAGAGCGCCGGCTCGTCGAGGGCGAAGGCGACATAGCTGCGGCTCGACACCCAGATCATGTCGATCGCCGACTCGGGTGCTTCGGCGCGGAACCGTCGATCGAGTTCGTCGTATCCCACCTGGGCGCAGGCCCGCAGGAGCGCATCCCGGTTCGCGAAGTGGGCGTAGAGCGCCGGTGCGGTCACGTCGAGCCGGGTGGCGAGGGCTCGCATGGAGAGCGCGCTGACGTCGCGTTCGCGGATCAGCGCGATGGCTTCATCCACGATCCGCGCCGCGGAGAGGGGTGCTCGTTCGGCGTTCATGCGCTGCGGTTTCGGCGGGCGAGGCGAGACGACGCACCGACGATGCCGGACGGAAACTTGATGGCGGCGATCATCAGGAACAGGCCGCTCACCGCGAACTGGTACTGCGACGCGTCGTCGTTGATCTGGTCCATGCCGACGGTGAGGACGCCCTCCTGGGTGAGGGCGCCGGCGACGAGGGCCGCGACCGGCGCGGCGATGCCGGAGAGGTACGTCATGGCGACGAGGACGAGCGATTTCAGCGCGTCGAACGAGCTCGCGGACACGATGCTGTTCTGGTAGGCGGCCAGTGTTCCGCCCATGCCGGCCAGGAGGGCCGCGACGGCGTTCGCCGAGAGCTTCACCCGTGGCGCGGAGATGCCGATGGCCTCGGCCGCGCGTTCGTTGGCCCGCACCGCGAGCCACTGACGGCCGGTGTGGCTTCGTCGCAGATTCACGACCACGTACATCGCGAAACCGAGCGCAGCGAGCGTGAGCAGCCCGAACTCCTTGCGGGGGAACAGCGCGCCCTTGCCCTGGATCTGGAGCCCGATGCCGAACAGCGAGGGTGGATCGGCGCGGGCGCCCTCGATACCGCCGGTGAGCCAGTCCCACTTGAAGAGCAGTTGTTCGACGGCGACCGCGGCGGCGAGCGAGGCGATGGCGAGCGTGAGACCCCGGACGCGGATCGCCGGGAGGCCCGCGAGCGTGCCGACGGCGACGGCGGCGAGCGTGCCGACGAGCGGCGCCCACGGGAAGCCGAGGCCGATCGAGTCGCCCACCTTCACCATCGTGAAGCCGGCGGTGCCCGCGAGGGCGAACGTGGCGAGCGAGATCTGGCCGACGAAGCCCGTGAGCACGATGACGGAGAGCGCCATCACCCCCGAGATCGCGGAGAAGATGATCGCGTTGCGCCAGTCGCTCTCGAGCGTGTAGAGCCCGACGACCCCGAGCGCCACGACCGCCCCGGTGACCCAGAGCGTGCGCTGCGGGTCCGGTGCGGCCGGGAGTCGGGTCGTCAGGATGTCGCCGCGACCGATCACGCGATCGCTGCGCAGCGTGAGCGCGAGCAGGACCAGCAGGAAGGGCAGTCCTTCGGCGAGGCCGATCCCGCGGAGGCTGTCCCACTCCGACTGGGCGGCCTGGATCTCCGACTGGAGCATGCCGATTCCCAGCCCCGCCGCGGACGCGATGCCGATCGACGAGAACCGAGCGAGCAGCGCAGCGCCGAGCGCGGGCACGATCAGCAGGCTGCTCGTCGGCGGATCGAGGTTGTTCAGGATCGGGGCGGCGAGGATCATGGCGGCGCCGGCCAGGGTCGTGGCGAGCATCCAGTTGAGGACGCTGATCCGGTCGGCGGAGATGCCGACGAGCGTCGCGCCGTTCTCGTTCTCGGCGTTGGCCCGCGTCGCCAGACCGAAGTTGGTGAACTTGCTCAACGCGCTGATCGCGAGCGCGGCGGCGACGACACCGCCGGCGAGCAGATAGCGATCCGCCGGGATGAACGTGCCGCCGAACTCGACCAGATCGGTCGGGAGCGGACCGTCGATCACGTTGACCACGGCACCGCTCGTCGGGAAGCGGACCGTCATCACGCCGATGAGATAGGTCATGAGGCCGAGCGACGCGACCACCCGGGCGAGCGGCGGCGACGTTCGCAGCGGCCGGAAGACGAGCCAGTACGTGATCAGTCCGACGAGCGCGGAGATGACGAGCGTGACGAACAGCGCACTGGAGACGGTCGGACGGTCGAGCAGATGGAACCGGTCCGGCGCGAACGGCACCAGCAGCGGCTGCACGATGTCGCCCGTGCGCCGGAACTCGTAGTACACGAGCGCCAGGTACGTGCCGATCGCGGCGTGGGCGAAGTTGATGACGTTGCTGGCGCGATGGGTGACGACCACGCCGACCGCGAGGGCGGCGATGACGCCGCCGACCCCGAGTCCGAGGAGGAGGTTGGAGAAGAACGTGGTCACGGCCCGCGGGGTCCGCTAGTCGGCGAGCGCGTCGTGGAAGAGGGTGACCGTGTCGATCCAGTCGGTCAGGAAGATCAGGTCGTCCTGCGAATCGCCCTCGATGGTCATGAGCGTCTGCTGTGGCGCACACAGCGAGGGTAGGCCGGGCACCTGCTCGCCGTCGCATGTGTAGTTGTGGCCCCAGAAGCTCTCGCGGTCCACCGCGTTCTCGAGGATCTCCACGATCCCGGCGCTGGTGATGTTCTCACCGCCGAGCTCCTGGAGCACGGCGTAGAGGTTCATCATCCCGCGGAACGCAACGGTCCCGGCGGCCTGGGCGTTGCCGGTGTTGTACTTGTTGGAGGCGAGGTCGAAGATCTCACCTTCGGTGTCGTCCTGGGCCGGCGGGCCCTCGCTGTTGAAGATCACGCCGATGTTGGCGCCGTCGGCCGCGCCGATGATCTCCTCGGCCGCACAGGCGCCGAACATGTAGAGCGTGCCCTCGAAGCCGAGGTCGCGGAAGCCCTTCATCACCGGGACACAGGCCGCGTCGGCGGCGTTGATCACGACGGCTTCGGCCCCGAACGCCTTCGCGTCGTTCAGCACCCGGGTGTAGTCGGCCCCGAAGAGCGGGAAGTTGTTCGTCCGCACCTCGAGCCCGAGGCTCTCGCCGACCTTCGCCCCGTACTCCTCCACCGCGACCTGGAAGGAGTCGAAGTCGCCGTAGGCGATGAAGGCCTTCTCGTAGCCCTGATCGGCCGCGTGCTTCATGAACGCGGCCATACCCCCGGCGGTGCCGCCGGAGAACGCGAACGCCGACGGGCTGCGCTGTTCGGCCAGCCCCGCGGGGATGCCGCCGACGATCGGCAGGCCGTTCTCCTCGAGCACCGGGAGGGCGCCGTGGATGAGCACGTCGAGGCCACCGACGAGCGCGACGACCTCTTCGAGCACGAGTTCCTGCGCGCAGGCCTGCGAGCTCTCGGGGCTGAACTCGGTGATGCACGGGTACAGCTCGAGCGGGCGACCGTCGACGCCGCCGAGCTCGGCGTTGATCCAGTTGATCGCCGCCTCGGCGGCGAAGCGCAGCTCGGGGAACGAGCCGGCGGGCGAGTTCTCCTGGTTGATCATGCCGATCTTGATCGGCTCCAGCGAGGGGTCGGCCGCAACCGGTAGATCGGGGATCGTGCCGAGGAACCATTCCTCGCCGGCGAGGCGCTCGACGATCGAGGTGCCGTCGCCCTGGGGCTCGTCCGTGCTGTCGTCGCCGGTGCCGTCGTCGGCATTGTCGTTGCCCGTGCTGTCGTCCGCCGTGCTGTCGTCCGCCGTGCCGCCGTCCGCCGAGTCGTCGTCGGTCGTGTCGGTTCCGGCGTCGTCTGCGGTGCTGTTGACATCGGGGTCCTCGCTGCAGGCGGCCGCGAACAGGACGGCAACGGTCAGAACGGCGAACAGGCGACGATGCACGGAAATCTCCCTCATGATCCCGAAGTGGTGAACGACGTTAGCCGTCCGGGACTTAACAGTGTTAACCGGCTGGGCTAGGTTTGTCGTCAGCCATCGCGAGGGGAACCATGAGCACCGCCGAAGCCGACATCACGCCGACCACGCCGACGGATCTGCCGTGGCATCTCCAGGGCAACTACGGCCCGATCGAGGAGGAGCTCACGCTCGACGATCTCGAGGTCGAGGGCGCGATCCCGGCCGAGATCGACGGCACGTACATGCGCAACGGGTTCAACCCGAAGAGCGGTTGGAGCGATCACTGGTTCTTCGGCGACGGCATGATCCACGCCGTCGACCTGCGCGACGGCAAGGCGTCGATCACCAACCGCTATGTGCGCACGCCGGTGCTCGAAGGTGGCGCCGACGGATTCTCGATGGATCCCGCCAACTCGCCGGCCAACACCAACATCGTGCCCCACGCCGGTCGGCTCTTCGCGCTGAACGAGGGGTTCGCCCCCTACGAGATGGACCGCGACCTGAACACGATCGGCATGGAGAACTTCGACGGCAGGGTGGTCGGTCCGTTCACCGCCCACCCGAAGCTCTGCCCGGTGACGGGCGAGATGCTCGCGTTCGGGTACCGCGTCGTGGGCCCCGAGTTCCTCCGCTACTACCGCTTCGATGCATCGGGCGCGCTGATCCAAGCGGAGCCGATCACGCTCCCCACCGGGGTGATGATGCACGACTTCAACATCACGGAACACAACGTGGTGTGGATGGACCTCCCCGTCTGCTTCAGCCTCGACAAGGCGATGGCAGGTGAAACCCCGTTCGGCTGGACGCCGGACAACGGCTCCCGGCTGGGCGTGATGCCCCGCACCGGCGGCGATGCCGACGTGCGCTGGTTCGACATCGAGCCGGGCTACGTGCTGCATCCCGTCAACTCGTGGGAGGAGGGCGACACGATCGTCCTCGTCGTCTGCCGGCTCGACAGCTTCATGGACGGGGGCTTCGACGACATCTCCGGCAAGGCCGAGCTGTGGCGCTGGACGATCGACCTCACCGCGGGCACGGTCAAGGAGGAGCACCTCGACGACCACAAGGCGGACTTCCCCCGGGTGAACGATCGCCTCGTCGGCCTCCAGACCCGCTTCGGCTACGCCCAACAGCTCGGGCACTCCCCGGAGAACCCGTCGATGGGCCAGGAGATCTACAAGTACGACCTGCGCACGGGCGTCCCCGAGATCCACGACCTCGGCAACGTCAACGGCGGCGAGCCCGTGTTCATCCCCCGCGGTGAGGGTGGTGCCGAGGACGACGGTTGGGTCGTGCTGTTCGGCCACGACGTCGAGACCGACGTCAGCGAGTTCCGGATCATCGACGCCCAGGACTTCTCCGGTCCGCCGGTGGCCCGGGTGTTCTCGCCCCAGCGCGTCCCCTACGGCGCCCACGGCAACTGGATGCCCCGCGGCTGATGGCGATCCTGCTCGACAATCATGTCGCCGCGCACCCGGATCGGGCCGCGCTCGTCGACGAGCACGGCACCACCACATGGGCCGAACTGCGGACGCGGGTCACGCGGCTCTCCCGGGCAATGGCGGATCGCGGCGTCGGCTCCGGCGACACCATCGCGGTGATGATGGGCAACCGCCGCGAGCTCTACGAGATCCTGCTCGCCGCGGCCCACACCGGATTCACCGTCGTCCCCGTCAACTGGCACTGGGTGGCCGACGAGCTGGCCTACGTGCTCGACGACGCCGGCGCGAAGGCGCTGCTGGTGGGGAACCGGTTCGTCGACGTCGCAACGGCGGCGCTCGCGGACCCGCGGGCCGCCACGGTCGAGTTCTCGGCCGTCGTCGGCTCCGGCGACCTGGATGCCTACGAGGACCTGGTCGCGTCCGGCGACGATGCGCCGCTGGAAGAACAGCTCCTTGGCGGTCCGATGTTCTACACCTCCGGTACGACCGGGCGTCCCAAGGGCGTGCGGGGCATGTTGTCGGGCGGGCAGGGGATCCCGTCGGAGATCTTCCAGCTCATCTGCGCGTCGATGAACGACTTCGTGCCTTCCGACGGCACGACCCTGTTGGCCGGCCCGGCCTACCACTCCGCCCAGTGGGCCTTCAGCTTCATGCCGCTCGTCAACGGGTCGACGATCGTCATGCAGCACAAGTTCGACGCCGCCGGCGCGCTGGCGCTCATCGACGAGCACGCGGTGACCAACGTCCATCTCGTGCCGACCCAGTTCAAGCGCCTGCTCGACCTCCCCGCCGACGAGCGGGGCGGGTTCGACGGGTCGTCGCTGGTCGCGGTCTGGCACGGCGCCGCGCCCTTCCCGCCGCCGTGGAAGCGGGCGATGATCGACTGGATGGGTCCGGTTTTCCACGAGTACTACGGCTCGACCGAGGGCGCGTTCATCAGCGTCATCCGGGCCGACGAGTGGCTCGACAAGGGCGGCAGCGTCGGCAAGCCGCTCGAGGTGATGGAGGTCTTCGTCGTCGACGACGACGGCAACCACCTCGGCGTGGACGAGACCGGCACGCTCTACTTCAAGAACGCGATGGGCAGCGACTTCGAGTACCACAACGACCCCGAGAAGACCGCCGCTGCCCATCTCGAGCCGGGCGTGTTCACCACGGGCGACGTCGGCCATCTCGACGCCGACGGCTACCTCTGGCTGTCCGACCGCAAGATCGACATGATCATCTCGGGTGGGGTCAACATCTATCCGGCCGAGATCGAGGCCATCATCTCCGAGAACGATGCGGTCGAGGACGTCGCCGTGATCGGTGTGCCGAACGAGGAGTTCGGCGAGGAGGTCAAGGCGATCGTCGCCGTGTCCGATCCCACCGTCGACCGCGACGCGCTCGCCGACGCCCTCATCGACGCATGCCGGGAGAAGCTGGCGGGGTACAAGCGACCCCGCTCGGTCGATTTCGTCGACGAGATGCCGCGGACGGGGACCGGCAAGATCCTGAAACGGGAGCTGCGCGAGCCGTACTGGGCCGACGCCGGTCGCACGATCTGACGGTCAGAAGATCCCGCGGGGGATCGCGCCGGATCCGATCCGTACCGCCCAGACGACGATCATCGCGGCCGCGTTGACGCTCACCCAGCCGAGGACCAGCCAGCGCGGAAGTGTCCGGGGATCCTGGCGCCGGGCGAGCAGGACCGCGCCGATGACCGCGACCTGCGCCGCCATGAGCACGATCGCCGGGTGGTGGGCCCAGGCCGCGCCGAGGTCACCGCGCACGAGCCGGTTCGTCGCCCGGGTCGCGCCGCAGCCCGGGCAGTAGGCGCCCGTGCACCGACGGAACGGGCACAGCACCACGCCGTCCTCCGCTCCGGCGGTTGCCACCGCGGTCGCGGCGAGCGCACCCACGACCGCCAGGCGCGGCGTGACGTGGGTCGCCAGGGGGACACGGGTCGCGGTGGCGGTCATGTGTTCGCCGCGGCCACGGCCAGGATCATCGCGATGAACACGATCCCGAGGGCGAGAAGCGCCGTGCCGATCGCGCCGATGATGTAGCCGGCCTGGGCGAGTCCTCGAGCGGCCGGGTCACCCTCGCCGCGGTCGATGCGCTGCACCTCGTTGCGACCGAGGATCATGCCGATCGGGCACAACACCATGCACGTGAAGAAGAAGCCGGCGATGGAGATGACGAGCGACGCGATCGCGGCGCCGTTGTCCGGTCGGGGCGCGAGCAGCGGGGGCGGGGGCGGACCGGCCGGTGGTTGGCGGTGCGTGGTCCAGTCGGCGCCGTCCCAGTAACGCAGCCCGCCGGCGACTTCGGGGTCCGGGTACCAGCCCGCGTCGGGCCGCGGCCCCGCATCGTCGCTCATGGCGCCAATCTAGATGCCCGAGAATGGACAGGCGTCTGACCCCCTGTCCGTTCTCAGCCGAGATAGCTGGCTTCGATCCGGCTGGGGTCGTCGCGCAGGGCGGCGGCGTCGCCGTCGAGGACGACGGAGCCGTTGGCGAGCACCACGGCCCGGTCGGCGAGCTCGAGGGCGAGATGGATGTGCTGCTCGACGACGACCACGGCGGTGTCGAGCTCGTCGGCGACGCGACGTACGACCGGGAGCATCTCCTCGACGATGACCGGGGCGAGCCCCAGACTCATCTCGTCGACGAGGAGCAACTGCGGCTTCGTGATGATCCCGCGGGCCACGGCGAGCATCTGCTGCTCGCCGCCCGACAGGAGCCCGGCCCGCCGGTTCATGAGTGGGCCGAGGGCGGGGAAGACATCGACGGCCCGGTCGTAGGCGGCAGCCCGATCCCGACGCTTCAAGCCGGGGGACAGGCGCAGGTTCTCCTTGACCGTGAGGCCCGGGAAGAGCGAACGGTCCTCGGCCACATGGGCGACGCCGCGGCGCGCGACCTTGAAGGGCCGCCGACTGTCGGTCGGCTGGCCGGCTACTTCCACCGTGCCGTCGATCACCGGCAGCAGGCCGCTGATCGTGCGGAGCGTGGTGGTCTTGCCCGCGCCGTTCGGGCCGAGCAGGGCGACGACCTCGCCGGCCGCGACCTCGAGGTCGAGACCCCATACCACGGCAACGCCGTTGTAGCCCGCGTGCAGTCCGCGGATGCGCAGGACGGTCATGCCTCGGCCGCCCGTCCGAGGTACGCGGCGACGACGGCGGGATCCGCGCGGACCTGTTCCGCCGTGCCCGACGCGATGATCGAGCCGAAGTCGAGCACGTGGATCGTGTCGCAGACGTCGAGCACGAGCCCCATGTCGTGGTCGATGAGAAAGACGGTCACGCCGGTGTCGGCGATCGCTCGCAGCCGTCGACCGAGTGCGGCGCTCTCCGCGGAGTCGAGCCCGGCCGCCGGTTCGTCGAGCAGCAGCACCCGCGGTCGAGCGGCGAGGGCGCGGGCGACGCCGACGAGCCGGCGCTGACCGTGGCTGAGGTCGGATGGGAACCGGTCGCGGTCGGCCGTGATACCGAGGAGATCGAGCGCGTCGTCGACCTCCGGGGGTATGCCCCGCGACCCCCACGGCCACAGTGCATCCACGACGAACTGCCACCAGGGCCGGTGAAGTGCGGCGGCCGCGAGGTTGTCCTCGACCGTCAGATCCTCGAAGAGCTCCAGCGTCTGGAACGTGCGGACGAGACCGAGCCGGGCTCGTTCGGCCGGCGGCATGGAGGTGATCTCGACGTCGCCCAGCATGACCTGTCCACTCGAGGGAACCATGCCCGTCACCGCGTCGATGAAGGTCGTCTTTCCGGCGCCGTTCGGCCCGATCAGGCCGGTGATGCCGCCCTGATCGACGCGCAGGTCCACGCCCGAGAGTGCCTTGACGCCGCCGAACGACACCGAGAGATCGTCCGTTCGGAGAAGACTCATCGCACGCAGAGTAGCGAGCGGCTCACACGGCGGTCCATCCGCCGTCGACCGCCACGATGGCCCCGGTCATGAAGGAACTCGCGTCCGACGCGAGGAGGAGCAGGGCGCCGTCGAGCTCGCCGTCGATGCCCGCCCGACCCATGGGCGCGCCGTCCGCCATGTAGGCGAACGACCGGTCGTCCTCGAACATCTCCGTGTTCATCTCGGTCTCGAACCAGCCCGGAGCGATCGCGTTCACCCGCACGCCCTTGCGGGCCCACTGGGACGCCAGCTCACGCGTGAGGTTGTGGAGGCCGCCCTTCGCCGCGGCATAGCCCGGCACCCGGAGCTTGCCGCCGCCGACGAAGCCGAGCACCGACCCGATGTTGACGATGCTCAGCGGGTGCGCGTTCTCGATCGCCCACGCGCCGGTGGCCCGGGCGAGCGCGTAGGGCGCGACGAGGTCGATCTCGACCTCGCGCCGGAAGTCGTCCTCGTCGAAGTCCAGCGCGGGGATGGCGGTGCTCACGCCTGCGTTGTTCACCAGCACGTCGATCCGGCCGTAGTGCTCGACCGTCCGGTTGACGAGGTCGGCCGCTGCGCCCGCCTCCGTCAGGTCGACGGCGACGGCGAGTGCGTCGGGGAGTTCAGCCGCCAGGGCCTCCAGGCGGTCCGCCCGCCGGGCGGCGAGGACGACCTTGGCGCCGACGCCCGCGAGGGTGCGGGCGAACCGGGCACCGAGGCCGGAGCTGGCCCCGGTGACGATCGCGACGCGGTCGTCGAGGCGGAAGGCGGAGAGCGGGTCGGGAGTGGTCACGAGTCGGAAGTCTTGCGCACCGTGCCGTTCCCCGCCGACACGCGTTGTGGGGCACCGGCCGCGTCGACCGGGTCGTGGGTGACCCAGACGATGTTGGTGGCGTCGAAGGAGCGCAACGCGTCGCGCAGGGTCGTCCGTCCCGCGTCGTCGACCGCGGCGAGGGGCTCGTCCAGCAGGACGGTCCCTGCCCCGGCCGCGAGGGTGCGGGCGATCGCCACCCGTTGTCGCTGACCGAGCGAGAGCGAGTCGGGTCGACGTGACCCGAAGTCCGCCATCTCGACCGCGGCGAGGGCGTCGCGCGCCGCGCGTCGCGCCGTGGCGCGGGCGACGCCGCGCCGGCGGGCGGCGAACGCCACATTGTCGAGGGCGTCGAGATGGGGGAAGAGCCGGTGATCCTGGAAGAGCAGGGCGACGTCGCGGTCGTGGGCCGCCACGAACCCCGATCGTGACGCGTCGTCGAGCACGCGGCCGTCGATCACGAGCGAGCCGCCGTCGAGCGCCTCCAATCCGGCGAGCGTGCGTAGCAGTGTGGTCTTCCCTGCGCCGTTGCCGCCGGCGACCGTGGTGAGGCCGGGTTCGAGCGACAGGTCGATGTCGAGCGCGAGGTCACCGCGGCGGACGTGGCCGTGCAGTTCGATCGTCATCGCCGGAGCCACCGTCCACGGAGCAGGACGAGCACGGCGAGGCTGATCGCCAACAGCAGGACGCTGATCGCGATCGCCGACTCGGGGTCGGTCTCCAGCGCGAGGAAGGTCTCGACCGGGAGGGTCCGCGTCCGGCCGCCCAGGCTGCCTGCGAAGGTGATGGTCGCGCCGAACTCGCCGAGGGCGCGGGCCCACGACAGCGCGAGGCCGGCGCCGATGGCGGGTCGCACGGTGGGTACGGTGACGTGCACGAACGTCGCCCACGGCCCGGCCCCGAGCGTGGCCGCGGCCTCGTCCAGGTCGGGTCCCGCGTCGCGTAGCGCGGACTCGACGGTGGTGACGAAGAACGGCATCGCGACGAAGGTCGCGGCGACCACGGCGCCGGCCGTCGTGAACGGCAGCGTGATGCCGAACCAGCGATCGAGCCACTCGCCGAACAGGCCGCGCCGACCGAGCGCGAAGAGCAACGCCGTGCCGCCGACGACGGGCGGCAGCACCATCGGCAGCAGCACGATCACCCGCAACGCGGCGATGCCCCGGCGGGAGGATCGGGCCATGACCCACGCGAGGGGCAGGCCGACGACCACGCACGCCAGTGCGGCGGACACGCTGACGATCAGGCTCACGCGGAACGCGTCGAGGACCGCGTCGGTGGTGAGGCGTTCGACGATCGAGGACCAGGGCGCCCGTTGGAGCAGCCCGATGAGCGGGACCGTGAGGATCGCGACCGCCACGCCGGCCGGCGCGATCAGCGGACGCGGCGTGTGCCGGGGCGGAGCACTCACGGCACGAGGAACCCGCGGGATTCGAGAAGCGCTCGCCCCTCGTCGCTGCGCAGGAAGGCAGGGATCCCGGTCGTGCCTCCGTGCACCGACGCGGCCACATAGTCGGTGACGAAGGCTTCGAGCCGCACGTCGTCGACGGTGTCGAGCGAGAAGGCCCGCGCGTCGGTGGCGTAGATCAGTCCGCCGTCGAGCTCGCCGCGGGCGATCTTCAACGCGAGGGCGCGCACGTTCGGCTCCTCCGTGTCCGCGGCAACCTCGATGCCGAGCTCGTCGAGCGCGGCGGCGGCCAGTCGACCGCACGGCACCTCCGGTGCGCAGACGCCGAGAAAGCGGTCGCCATCGCCGAGGTCCTCGACCGACGTGATCCCACCGGGGTTGTCCGGCGCGACGGCGAACACGAGCCGGTTGCGGGCCACGACGCCGAGCGTGGTGTCGACGAGGCCGTCGGCGAGCGCCTGCTCCATGGTCGCCGCGTCGGCGGTGATCAACAGGTCCGCGGCGGCGCCGTCCGCGAGTTGGCGCACGAGTCGGCTGCTGCCGGCGATGACCCAGACCGGGTCGTCGTCGAGGGCGCGGTCGATCTCGGCCGTGAGATCGGTGAACGAACTCGGGACCATGGCGATGTCCGGGTCGTCGCTCTCGCCGCACAGTCCCGCGGTGGCGACGATCGCGACGACGACGATCGAGAGCCGACGGATCACGTGGCCTCGATCACGACGTTGGTGGACTTGATCGACGCAACGGCGGGTGCGCCCGGTTCGAGGCCGAGGGCGTCGACCGCCTCGGCGGAGATGAGCGACACGATCCGGTGGGGCCCCGCCTGGATCTCGACCTGGGCCATCACCGTGTCCTTGACCACCCGGGTGACGAGGCCGGGGAAGCGATTCCGGGCCGAAACGGTGCGATCGGCCTCGGTCGGCTGATCGCCGAGCTCGAGCGCCAACCGGGCCAACTCCGGGCCCGCCACCTCGCGATGGCCGCCTTCGGTGCGGCTGGTCTCGAGCCGTCCCTGGTCGGCCCAGCGGCGGACCGTGTCCACGCTCACGCCGAGCAGCCGCGCCGCCTCACCCATCCGAAACTGGTGCATGCGGTCAAAGGGTACAAAATATCTTGCACCTGCGGGATATTTGGTTGATCCACCGACGGATTGCGGCACTCTCGTAGCGTCTCGGCATGGCCCAGATCCCGCTTGTCCAGGACACCGATGCCGAAGCCCTCGCCGACGCGTGCGGCATCACCGACGTCTCCTACACCTGCGAGCAGGTGTTCGAGTGGACGGACAGCAAGTTCCTCGCCAACGCCGCCGAGTGGATGCTCGACCGACCGATCCGGATCGTCTTCGTCCTCGTCGCCGCCTGGATCATCTCGCGCATCCTCCAGCGGGTCGTCGTCCGGTTCGTGAACACGATCGCGGCGTCGCCGACCGACGAACGGTTCCAGGCGCTGCGGGAGCGAGGCCCGGGTCGCCTGCTGATCGAGGAATCGGAGCGAAAGCGCGCCGAGGCCCGAGCCGAGACGATCGGGCTCGTGCTGAAGAGCATCGTCGTCGCGGTCGTCTGGAGCATCGCCGCGTTGCTGGTGCTCGGTCAGCTCGAGATCGACCTCGCCCCGCTGATCGCCGGCGCCGGCATCGGCGGCATCGCCCTCGGCTTCGGTGCACAGTCCATCGTGAAGGACTTCCTGGCCGGCCTCTTCATGCTCATCGAGGACCAGTACGGCGTCGGCGACATCATCGACGTCGGCGAGGCGACCGGCACGGTCGAGAAGGTCTCGTTGCGGTCGACGACCGTGCGCGACGTCTACGGCACGGTGTGGCACATCCCCAACGGCGAGATCAGTCGGGTGGGCAACTACAGCCAGCTGTGGAGTCGGGCGCTTCTCGACGTCGAGGTCGCCTACGACACGGACCTCGAGCTTGCCCAGGGGGTCATCCAGAAGGTCGCCGACGACCTGTGGGAGGACCCGGCCTGGGGCGGCGACGAACTCATGGAACGTCCCGAGGTCTGGGGCGTCCAGAGCCTCGGGTCGTCGGCCGTGGCGATCCGTCTCGTCGTGAAGACCGAACCCTCGCAGCAGTGGGCCGTGGAGCGCGAGCTGCGACTCCGGCTGAAGAACGCGCTCGACGCCGCCGGCATCGAGATCCCGTTCCCCCAGCAGACCGTGTGGTTCCGCCATCAGGGGGAGCACCCGATCCCGCCACCGCCGGACCCGTCCACCATTCCCGTCGCGGACCTCGCCCAGGCCCACGACGACGAGGCGTCGGTCTAGCGCCTAGCGGCGGCGCACCATCGTCACGCCGTCGCCCACCGTCAGTTGGGCGACCTCGACTCGGTCGTCGTTCACCAGGAAGTCGTTCAGCGCCCGGATCGCCTCGGTGTCGTCGTCGTCGGCACCGGAATCGGCCAGGACCTGCGCGCCCCACAGGGTGTTGTCGATCAGGATCACACCCTGCGGCGCGAGCCGCTGCAGGATCTCCTCGTAGTAGCTGCGGTAGCCGGTCTTGTCCGCGTCGATGAACGCGAAGTCGATCTGCTGGTCGGCGGGAAGCGCGGCCAGTGTCTCGACCGCGGGGGCGATCACGAGGTCGATCCGGTCGTCGACCCCGGCCTTCGCCCAGTGCTCCCGGGCGACGTCGGTCCACTCCTCGCTGATGTCGCAGCACAGGAGGCGCCCGCCGGGCGGGAGCGCCTTCGCGATCGCCAGCGACGAGTAGCCGGTGAACGTGCCCACCTCGACCGCGAAGGCCGGCTGCAGGATCGAGACCAGCACGGACATGAACGCACCCTGGTCCGCGCCGATCTGCATGCCGGCGAACGGCCCGGCGATCTCGGTGGTGGCGGTCTGCAGGGCGCGCTGCACGTCGTCCGGCGGTGTGCTGTGCGCCGTTGCGTAGTCTGCGATGTCGGCTGCGGCGATGGATCGTCGGGCCATGGGTCACCTCCGGGTGTCGGCGGCCCACCGTAGGGAACGGGGCCGGGTGATGTCACACGCCGGACAGCATCGCCGGCGACAGTCCGGTCGTCGCGGTCTCACCGCACAACGCCATCGTTCGGCGCATGCCGGACGCGTAGAAGTCGAGCAGCCAATCGACGCCGGCCTCGCCCGCGGCGCCGAGGGCGTAGAGGTAGGGCCGACCGGCCATGACAGCGTCGGCTCCCAGGGCCCGGGCCTTCACCAGATCGCTGCCCCGCCGGCAACCGCCGTCCACGATGATCTCGATCGCGTCGCCGACGGCGTCGCGGGTGGGAGCGACGAGGGAGATCGTCGCCGGCGAGCCGTCGAGCTGGCGTCCGCCGTGGTTCGAGAGGCACGCCGCGTCCACGCCGTGTTCGACACACAACTCGGCGTCGGCAACGGTCTGGATGCCTTTCACGACGATCTTGCCGTCCCAGATCGAACGAAGCCACGCGATCTCGTCCCAGTTCAGCGACGGGTCGAACTGGGTGTTGATCTGCTGCGCGAGATCGACCGCCGAACTGCCGTCGGGGACGGACTGCGCCCTGGTGCTGGTCGCGACGTTGGCGAACACGATCGGTTCGTTCGTGAGGAACCGGCGGGTCCAGCCCGGGTGCCGGAGGCCATCGACGATCGTGCCCGGTCCGAGCTTCGGCGGCAGCTCCATCCCTCGGCGGACGTCGCGCTCCCGCCGGCCGAGATAGGCGGTGTCGACGGTGAGGACCAGCGCCTCGTAGCGCGCCGCCGCGGCCCGTTCGACCATCTCCTGCACCAGTCCGCGATCGCGCCAGACGTAGACCTGGAACCAGAGTCGCCGCTCGCCCTCGCCGGCCCAGGGCACACTGTCGCTGGCGGCGGCCATCTCCTCGATCGAGCGAGTGCCCATCGTCGACAGGGTGTAGGGGATGCCGACCCGCGCGCAGGCACGGGCGACTGCGAGCTCGCCCTGCGGATCGGCGATGCGGGTGAACCCCGTCGGGGCGAGCACCAACGGCATCGGCATGACGCGGCCCAGGAGCGAGGTGGAGGTGTCGACATTGCTCACGTCGCGCAGGACCCGCGGGTGGAACCCGATGTGCCGGTACGCGGCGGCGTTGTCCGCCATCGTCTGCTCGTCCTCGGCTCCGCCGTCGATGTAGTCGAAGACGCCGCCGGGGAGGCGGCGTTCGGCCAGCCGCCGCAGATCGGCCACGTCGGCGACGGACCGGAGGCGGCGAAGGTCGCCGTCGCGTTCGAAGCGGCGGAAGCGGACAACGGACCGGAGCGAGCCGAGGACCGCCATCGTCGTTCAGGAGTCGCTGCGGTCGATGGCGCGTTCGTCGGTGCCCAGATAGCTGGCCACGACGAGGGGATCGCTGCGCACGGCGTCCGGCGAGCCTTCGGCGATGACCGAACCCGCCTCCAGGCAGTACACCCGGTCGCTGATGCTCATGATGAGCGGCATGTCGTGCTCGATGATCAGCATCGAGGCGCCCATCTCGCGACGGATTTCGGTGATCAGCGGGCCGAAGGCCTCGGTCTCGCGTTGGGCGACACCGGCCGTCGGCTCGTCGAGGCACAGGACGTCGGCGTCGAGGGCGAGCAGGCCGCTCAACTCGACGATGCGGCGGGTGCCGGTCGAGAGGTCCGAGACGAAGGCGTCGGCGTAGCGGCCCAGACCGAGGAAGTCGATGAGCTCGTCGGCCTCGCTGCGCATACGCCGTTCGGACGCCATGTCGAGGAACAGGACGCTGCGGGCGAACGACGACGGGTGCCGCGCCTCGAGCGCCACCTGCACGCATTCGCGCACCGTCAGCTCGGGGAACAGCGTCGCCGCCTGGAAGGTGCGGCCGAGCCCCATCGAGGAACGCACCGGCGACGCGAGCGACTCGATGTTCTTGCCGAGCAGGGTGACCCTGCCCTCCGCGGGGACGTAGCCGCCGATCGCGTTCATCAGGGTGGACTTGCCTGCACCGTTCGTGCCGATAAGCCCCACGATCTCGTCGCGGCCGACGTCGATGCTCACGTCGCTCACCGCGACGTTGCCACCGAAGCGGACGGTCACGCCGCTCGTCTTGAGGGTGATGTCGCGACCCTCGGCGTTCTGCGGCAGGTTCTCGTAGACCCGCGCCGGCCGGGGGTCGTTGGCGGCGAGGTCCCGGCGGAGCCAGCGCCCGATCACGAGCGGCCACAGGAACGGGATCAAGGGCTCGAAGACGAGATAGAAGCTGTAGCCCGCCTTGGTGCCGATCGCGCCGATCCGCTCGCTGCGGATCTGGGCGAGCTGCAGCAGCATGGCGAACGCGATGACGCCGGAGATCACGGCCCCGACCAGGTAGTAGTCGAACCAGGTGCTCTCGATCGGGAAGCCGCGGATGCCGCGGGTGCCGTCGCCGAAGAGGTGATCGACCGCGAGCCGGGCCACATAGAGGAAGGTGATCACCTTCGCGACGAGCGCGATCCCGCTCACGAGCCAGTCGAGCAGCGACGAGCGTCCGGTGTCGTCGACGATGATGGATCCGTCGCTGCCGCGGCGGATCGCGTCGGGCGTGGCGGTCGTGCTGGAGATCTCGGCCGCTCCGTAGCTGCGCTCGAGCCGCTCGACGATCCCGTCGCGCACCTTGTAGGCGATCTGGACGAAACCGCCCGGGAAGTACATCAGCATCACCAGGAAGCCGATGGACGACGTGGCGAGACTGATGATGGGGTTGTCGGAGAAGAACGACGGCAGGCCGCGGACCCAGAACGCACCGAGGACCGGCCCGATGACGGAGCCGAGCCCGCCGATAACCGCCATGTTGACGACCTGGAGCGAATCCGCGATCTGGAAGTGGGCCTCGCCGAAGCGGATCTGACGGGCGGCGTTGCCGAAGAGGGCGCCGCCGAGTCCGGCGATGCCGCCGGCGATCGCGAACGCCGTGAGTTTCATCCGCACCGGGGAGACCGTGTAGGCCGACGCCGTGTCCGTGTTGTCTCGGACGGCGATGATCGAACGGCCGATCCCGCTGCGGCGGAGTCGACCGATGACGAGGATCGTGACCACGAGACACACGAGGCTGAAGCGGAAGAAGTTTTCCTGCTGGCGCAGGTTGATGCCGAAGAAGTGGCCCCGCTCGAACACGACGGAGCTGTCACCGTTCGAGAAGAACGGGCGCTGGTAGATGTACTTCTCGGCCGCGATCGCGAACGCGAAGGTGGAGATCGCGAGCATGATCCCCCGCACTCGGAGCGCGCCGATACCGGTGATGGCGGCGATGGCCGCGGTGAGGAACACCGCGGCGACGATCGACGGCAACGTCGGGATGCCGGACCACTCCACGTCCAGCAGGCGGTTGCTTCCCCAGCCGATGTCGAGCTCGATGCCGCGGTTGAACGCGGCCGCACTGAGGGCGCCGATGCCGGCGTAGGCGGCCTGGGCCAGGGAGACCTGGCCGGACCAACCGGTGATGACCGTCAGCGACGCGGTGATGATCGCGAACGCCACGACCGAGCTGTAGAGGAACCACTTCGACGGCACGATCCTCTCGGGCGGGGCGTCCCAGAACCACAGGAAGCGGTCGGCCCAGTCGAAGAGCGTCTCGTGGTGGATTGACACCTGCCACACCGCGATGAGCAGGACACCGAGCACGATCCGCGGCATCCAGCGCACCCACCAGATCTTCGCGATGTGGAGGGGGAGGGGCCGCACCTTCGTGGCGAAGCTGAGCGGGGATTCGTCGTTGTTGCTCCGGCTCTGCCAGAGGAGGGCGACGATGACGGCGACGAAAACGAGCAGGGTCGACAGCCCCGGGTCGGAGGTGAAGTTGAAGCCGAAGAGGTTGTCGCCGAAGGCGATCAGGATGCCGCCGGCCATGGCGCGCGGGAAGGAGCGCATGCCCGCGATGACGGCGGCGGCGAGCGCGTTGGTGAGCGTGAACGGGCCGAGGTTGTCGATGCCCGTCGCGGCGCGGCCGCTGCTGAGCAGGATCATCGAGAGGGTGGCGAGGAAGCCGCCGATCGTCCAGACGACCGACGAGACGACATGGGGGTTCACGCCCGACAGGCGGCTGAGATCGGGGTTGTCGGCCGATGCGGTGATGGACTTGCCGAACGTCGTGCGGCTCATCATCAGGCCGAGCAGGATGGCGATGAGCGGGACGACGATCAGGATCTGGATGTCCGAGCCCTTGATGAGGATGCCCTCGTCGGTGCCGACACCGATCCCGTCGAGAGCCGAGAAGTCTCCGCCGACTCCCTCGTAGTTGCGCCCGATCGCCGCGGGGTAGGTGGTCTGCGCGCCCTCGACCTTCGGGAAACTGAGCAGCACGACGGCGCGCCAGAAGTCGGCGATCGCCACCGTCGCGATGAGCAGGACGATGCGCGGTCTGTGGAACAGCCGTTTGACGACGATGATCTCGGTGACGAGACCGAGCAGGGCGCCGACGGTGAGCGAGATCACGAACGCGAGCCAGAACGGGAAGTGCCAGTTGATGACGAGCAGGGCCATCAGCGTGGCGCCGGGCAGGCCCATGTTGCCGACCGCGAAGTTGATGACCCTCGTGCTCCGGTAGATGAGCACGATGCCCATCGCGAGGAGGCCGAACACGAGGCCCTGGACCAGCGTCCAGAACAGGATCTGGCGCGTGATCCACGCGCCGAGCAGGAGCCCGGACTCCATCAACCGCCTTCCTTCCCGAGGAAGACGGCTCGCGCGAGGTCGTCCCGTTCGGTGAGCTCCTGCGCCGACCCCTCGAAGCGGACCTGCCCCTTCTCGAGGAAGATCGCCCGGTCGGAGATCGCGAGGGCGACGTTGAGCGACTGCTCCACGATGATCATCGTCTGGCCCGCGGCCCGCAGCGTGTCGATGTGGCCGAGCAGGTCCTGCACGACGGTGGGAGCGAGGCCGAGGCTCAACTCGTCGATGATCAGCAGGTCGGGCTCGTGCAGCATGACGCGAGCGAGGGCCAGCATCTGTTGCTGACCGCCGGACAGGTCGCCGGCCCGCTCGTCGAGGCGGTCCTGGAGCGCGGGGAACATCTCGAGCACCCGGTCCTTGCGCCGCTGTACGTCCTGGGGATCTTTGCGGTAGTTGTACGCGCCGACGTCGAGGTTGTCGCCGATCGTGAGGTTCGGCCACACACCCTTGCCGCCCGGGAGCATCTGGATGCCGAGCGATCCGCGGATCTCCGGGCTCGCGAAGGTGGCGGTTCGACCGTGGTATCTCACGACGCCGCGCTCGGGTGTCTCGAGTCCCGCGATCACCTTGAGGATCGTGGACTTGCCCGCACCGTTGGTGCCGAGCAGGGCGAGACATTCGCCCTGCGCCACGTCGAACGACACGTCGAACAGCACCTGCACCTGGCCGTAGCTGAAGTCGATGTGGTTGACCTGCATCACCGGGATGTCGGTGCCGGCCGCGACCAGGTCGAAGTAGGCCTGCTCCTCCTGGAGCTCCTCGACGACCAGCGAGAGGTCGCGGCGGATGGCGCGGCTGCCCTTGATGATGTTCCAGCCGCCGAGCGGCATGAAGATCAGCGTCAGGAAGGTGATGGCGAATCGCTCACCCCACTCGTTCTGCATGAAGCCCGACAGCAGGCCGCCGCCGATGCCGCCGATCGCGAACATGAAGAAGGTGATGATCGCCGTGCCCATGCCGCGGAGTCGGTAGGGGACCACGCCCTGGATCGACGGCTGGATCATCGAGAACGCGGCGCCGAGGAAGGTGCTCGTCAGCGTGGCGAAGATGATGAAGAGCCACACGTTGGGCATCGAGAACTGGATCGGGATGAGGATGCCAACCGGGATGAGCAAGGTGCCGATGATGCGCAGCGCCCGATCGGGCGCCTGGCGGAACGTCTGGTCGAACCGCTTCCCGATGATCGGCAAGAGGATGATGATCAGCACACCCGACGGGGCGACGGCGAAGCCCCGCTCGAGCGCGTCGAGACCGAACTCCTCCTCGAGGAAGAAGCTCGTGATCGAGCCCGCGGGGAAGAGGGCGAAACCGATCGCGGCGAGGCCGATCGTCATCGACCGCACCGTGTCGATCCGCCAGATGCGGTTGAACGCGGCGCCGATCGAGATCGGGATCTCCTCGCCGTCAGCGCCGAAGCTGTGACCGAGGACGTCCTTCTTCTCCCATTGGCCCCGCTCGGGCTCGGGAATCGCGAAGGCGAGGACGGCGAGGACGGCCACCGGCAGGGTGAGCAGGAGGTACGCCCAGCGCCAGCCCTCGGTACCGCCGACCCACACGGCGATGCCGCCGACGAGGATCGGACTCATGGCGTTGAACACCCGCCCGATCGCCGCGTTGATCGAATACATGCGGCCGCGGATCGCGATCGGGTAGGCGTCGGCGAGGAGCGTCGAATGGACCGTGATCGTGTTGGCCTTGGAGATGCCGGTGAAGAACCGCGTCCAGAAGAACATGAACGCGTTGACGGCCAGACCACTGAGGAAGGCGAACGCGGCGAAGGCGACGCTGGCGACCCCCACGATGGGGCCGCGGCGCATGCGATCGGCGAGGTAGCCCATGGGGCCGGCCCCGAGCACGAAGAAGGCGACCGAGGCGACCGAGATGAACGTGATGAGGCCGTCGCTGACACCGAAGGTCTCGCCGATGTCGGGGCCGAGGATGTTGATCGCCGCGCCCTCGAGCTCGTCCATCGAGTTGAGGAGGAGCAACACGACGAAGGTGTAGGCGCCACCCTTGGCGAACCCGTCCCGAAGGCTCATCTCTTCGCTGCCGACTCCGGGAAGCAGATCGTCGGCGAACAGGACTTCCTTCGACCGGGCGGCCTGCGCCTCCTGGCGCGCCGCCTCCTCGTCCAGGACCGTCGCGGTCAAGGAGGCTGCAGACCGCGTTGCTCCGTCGCTGTCGCTCACCCGGACTCCCCCCAGCCACTCTGCGAGGGCCTGACATTAGCCGGACGTTGTTCGGTAGGACTAGCCCGACTTCGCACGGAGCGCGCGCGGGCGACCACTTGTGCGAAGCTCCGCCCATGGCTTTCGAAACAACGACGCAGGACGTGATCCAGGGTGTGGACCTCGGCGGGCACACCGCGGTGGTCACCGGCGCGACGACCGGCCTCGGACGCGAAACCGCCCGGGCGCTGGCCGAGACGGGCGCCCACGTCGTGGTCTGCGGACGCACCGCCGAGAAGTGCGAGGCGGCGATGGCGGCGATCCGTGAGGCAGCGCCCGACGCGAGCCTCGAGGCGCAGACGTTCGATCTCGCCGATCTCGCGACGGTCCGGGCCGGGGCCGATGCGCTGTTGGCCCGCCACGATCGCATCGACCTCCTGATCAACAACGCGGGTGTGATGTTCACCCCGCCCGGCACCACGGTCGACGGATTCGAGACCCAGTTCGGCACCAACCATCTCGGTCACTTCGTGCTGACGAACCGGCTCCTGCCGGCGCTCGTCGCCGCCGCGCCCAGCCGCATCGTGAACCTGTCGAGCGCAGGTCACTTCACCAGCGACGTGATCTGGGACGACCCGAACTTCGAGACGACGCCCTACGACAAGTTCAACGCGTACGGCCAGTCCAAGACGGCCAACATCCTCTTCTCCGTCGAACTCGATCGCCGCCACGCGGCGAGCGGGGTACGGGCGAACGCCGTGCATCCGGGGATGATCATGACGGACCTCGCGCGCCACATGGGGCCCGACGACATGACGGAGCTCCGGGACCGGGCCTCCAAGCGGACGGGTCCCGGGCTGCCCGACTTCAAGTCGGTCGAGCAGGGCGCCGCCACATCGGTGTGGGTCGCCGTGTCCGACGAGATGGCGGACGTCGGCGGGCAGTACTGCGAGGACGCCTCGGTCAGCACGCCGGCCCCCTATGCCGTCGACGTCGATGCCGCGGCGCGCCTGTGGGCGATGTCGGAGGCCTTCGTCGGCGAGACGTTCGGCTGAGTCAGCGGCTCGGCCGCGGCGGGCCGGCACGCGTGTGGCTGGTGCCGGGCGGGTCGACGGCCCAGTCGGCGGTGTCGCCCCACACACCGTCGTAGACGAGGTCCGCGAGCGGGACCCGCCGCACCGGGCCGTGGTTGCCTGCCGGCTTGCCGAGGGTGATCGTCGCGGCGATCGCGACCTCGTCGGGCAGCTCGAGGAGGGCCCGCAGTTCGTCCTCGACGAACACGTGGAAGATCGTGAGGACGCCGCCGTAGCCGAGGGCGCGGGCCGCGAGCAGCAGGTTCTGGCAGGCCGGGTAGACGGACGCACCCTCGGTCGCGTTCGCCGGCCGGTGTCGGATGAGGCAAGGGAGGACCAGCGCCGGCACGGTCGCCATGTTGTCGACATAGTGCGCCATGGATCGTGCCATGCGGGCCTTCGGCGAGTCGTCGACGGCGCCGGACCCCTCGTCGTAGCCCTCGTCCCGCCGTTTCGTGTCCCACATGGTCTGGGCGGCTCGAGCCACGAGCGCCTTCGCCCGGTCGGCGATGTCGCCGTCGGTCAGGACGATGAAACGGAAGTTCTGACGGTTCGAACCCGAGGGCGCGCGGGTTGCGGCGAACAGCATGTCGCGCAGCACCTCGGGCGGAATGGGTTCGTCGCGGTAGCGGCGGATCGCTCGCGTCGTGGTCAGCCCTTCGAGCAGGCCGACGGTGTCTGCGGCGATCGGACGTTCGTCGAGGCTCACGGAGAGCACCGTAGGTCGGTCTCACCCTCCGTGTGTCATGAGACACGTGCCTCCGGCACTCGGGGTGCGCGCCACTACTCTGGCCCCTCGTGTCCGGCTTCATTCCCGGTTCTCCCGGCGACCTCACTCCCGACTGGGTCACGCACGCGATGCGAGACGCCGGTGCGCTTCCGCACGGCCGCGTGCGGGAGATCCGGATCGAGTCGATCTCGGATGGCGGGACTGGCTTCACCGGCGAGACGGTCAGGGTCACGCTCACGACCGAGGGCGCGGAGGGTGCGCCGGAAACGCTGATCGCCAAGTTCCCGACCCGCGATCGCCAGAACCGCGGCATGCTCGAGAACTTCGACGCCTACGCGCGCGAGATCCGCTTCTATCGCGAGTTCGCGCACCGGATGCCGTGCCCCACGCCGACGTACCTCGGCGGGGCGTTCGACGAAGGCTCGTCGTTCACCGGCAGTCCGCTGGCATCCCGCATCGTCGATGCGCTGCCCGCACCCGTGCAGCTCGCGGTCACGAGGGACGTCACCCGGTTCATGCGAGCGAGCAAGCGGCGCTACGCCCTCCTGATCGAGGATCTCGGCGGCGACACGACCGTGCACGATCTCATCGATCCGCCGGACGACGACCAGCTCGCCGCGGCCCTCGACGTGCTCGCGTCGGTCCACGCCGCGTTCTGGAACGATCGTTCGCTGGCCGGCAACGACGTCTTCCGCACCATCCTCACGCGCACGCCGCGACTCTACCAGACGGTCGGCCGTCGTCGTTGCCTCCCGCTCGCGCGGGAGCGCTGGTCGGACTGGTTCACCGACGAGCACGAGCGGCTGTTGCACGACGCGTTGGATCGTTTCGGGTCCGACGTCGCCCTGGTCAACGAACCGATCACGCTGATCCATGGCGATCCCCGCTCGGACAACATCCTCTACCGCGACGACGGCCAGGTCGTCCTGCTCGACTGGGCGCTGGCGGCCTTCGCCCATCCCGGCTACGACGTCGGCTACCTGCTCAGCAGCTGCCTCTCCGAGGATCGCCTGTCCAGCGCGAACGATCTCGTCGCCGGCTACGAACGGGCACTGGTCGAGCGAGGGGTGGACGTCGACCGCGCCGACCTGCGGGCGGCGATCGCCGCGACGTACCGCGGCCAGGCGGTGCAGATCCTGATGAGCATCGCGGTGCTGCAGAGCGACAGCTACGACGGCGACTCGATGGACGACCTGTGGATGCCCCGGATCGTCGCCGGTCTCGCCCACGATTGGTGATTGGCTCGTCCTGACGGTCAGCCGTGCTCGCCGCGGGCGAGGGCGCCGAGGTCGAACGACGGAAGCTCGAAGACGACCAGATCAGCGTCGTCGCCCGCCGGGGTGGTGCGGGCGTAGGAGCGGTAGTGGCGCCGGGCGAACCACCAACGGCCGTCGTCGCCGCGTTCGAATCGGTCGTGGTACACGCCGTAGGTGTCCGTCCGGCGCCCGGTCGCGATTTCCTGGCGCGCCTCTTGCATGTACATCCGAGCGCCGGCTCGACCGGCAGTGGCGTCGATCTCGATCACCGTGTTGAGGATGACGAACTCGAAGAAGTCGAATTGCTCGAGCTGCCCCGCGATGAAGTCTCCGATCGCCTGGGGCCCGTTGAAGTCGATGGCGCGGTCGACGAGGTCCACCGTGATGACGCAGTCGGCCCGCATGATCTCGTGGAGCTCGGGCCACGCCCGACGGGTCACGATGTCGGCGTAGCGGTCCTGCGTCCGGCGCACCGCGGTGTAAGCCGCGAGCTCGCCTGCGTTCTCGTCGCTCGCCGTCACCAGGCCCCGATCAGATGGGCATGCCGTGATGGGGCGGCACGTCGAGGGCGCCGATGGCATCGGCGCGGCGATGGAGCAGCGCCACGGTGTCGCCGAGGTTCAGCGTGATGATGTAGCGCCTCGCAGCGGTCTCGCTGACCACGAAGTCGCCCTGGGCGTCGAGATCCGCTTCGACCACCTCGCGCCCGCCCTTCTCGAGCATCGCCTTCATCTCGTCGAAGGTCATGCTCTTGCGTCCGGTGCCGGCCCCGACCCGCTGGAGATGCTCGGGCCGGTTGCGCTGGGCCGTGAACAGCCCGGTTCGCTGAAGCCCGCCGGCGGGATAGAACACCGACGCGCGCAGCAACGTGTCCTCCATGACGAGGTTGTGGTGCAGCGCCTCGGTGAAGCAGCTGACAGCGGCCTTGGATGCGGCGTAGACCGACGCCGTCGGCACGGGCGCGAAGCCCCCGTCGCCCGACGACGTGTTGACCACCTGGCCGGGTTCGTCGCCTTCGAGCATGCGGGGGACGAACTCCGATGTGCAGATGGCGGTGCCGAACACGTTGACGCCGAAGCACCAGCGCCAGTCGTTCGGCTCCTGCTGCCAGGGCTTGCCGCCGCCGCCGGATGTGACGCCGGCGTTGTTGTAGAGCAGGTTCACCTTGCCGTGGCGGTCGTAGGTCTCGTCGGCGAGCGCCTTGACCGACGCCTCGTCGGTGATGTCGGTCTGGACCCCGGACACATCGCCGAGGTCGGCGAACTCCTCGACGGTCGCGTCGATGGCGTCCTTTTCGATGTCGGCGATGACGACGGACGAGCCGGCCCGCAGGAGGCCTCCGACGATGCCCTTGCCGATGCCGCTCGCGCCACCGGTGACGACGGCGACCGTGCCGGCGATCTCAATGTCGGCGATCGCATCCGTGGCTGTTCCGTCGCTCATCACGCGACCTCCTTCACCTGGTTGAGTGGATTCATCCCGGGGCAGCCCTTGGCCCGTTCGGGGATGTCGGCGTAGTCGATGGGCGTCTCGACGAACTCCTTGGTCGGACAGAACTGTTCGGCGAGGGGGCGCAGCGCGTCGAGGTCGAACTTGTAGACCTTCGCCGCGTTGTCGGTGAGCATCGTCGTCGTCTCCTGGCGCGTCATCTGCGCGAACGTGAGCCGCAGGTGCTCATGGGTGTGCGGGTACGAGCCCTCGATGTGGGGATAGTCCGATCCCCACATCACGCGCTCGACACCGACGCTGCGAGCGATGTCGGCCTCGGCCGGCCGCAGGAACGATGCGCCGATGTAGCACTGACGTTCGAAGTACTCCGTCGGGGTGAGCGACATCTGGGCGACTGCCTGGCCGCCGAAGATCGATTCGCTGCCGTACTTCGAGTACTTCATCCGATGGTGGAAGCTGTCGAGCTTGGCCAGCGTGTCGGGGACCCACGCGGTGCCGGTCTCGGTGATCACGTAGGGCATGTCGGGGTGACGCTCGAACACGCCGGAGAACATCAGGTGCCAGAGGGCCCGCTGGGTCCACCACTGCACCTCGAGCATGAACATGGCGAGCGACGACGGGAAGTGGTTGCCGAAGTTCGGCGTGGCGCCGCCGGCGTGGTGGTTGAGCGGCATGCCGTGCGCCGCGGCGGCCGCCCAGATCGGCTCGTACGACGCGGCGTACAGCGGCTCGAACGGGGAGTCCGGCGGGGCGCCGGGCACGAGGACGCCGCCCCGCAGGCCCTGTTCGGCCGCCCACTCGATCTCCTTGACGGAACCCTCGACGTCGCCGAGGAAGATCTGGAAGATGCCGGCGCGGCGTTCGGGCGCTTGGCTGACGAAGTCGGCGAGCCAGCGGTTGTGGGCCCGCAGCCCGGCCCAGCGGTGTTCGAAGTTGTCGGAGTAGGGCGGCGCTTCGAACGACGACGAGGCGGGGGGCGCGAACGGCGGCGTGGTGTTCGGGAAGAGCACGGCCGCGACGACGCCGTCCTCCTCCTGCTCGCGCAGGCGCTGCTCGGACGAGTGGTTGCGGTAGCCGAAGACGTCGGGATCGCCGTCGACGCCGACCTCGAGCGGCGTGCGTTCCATGCCGGCGAACATCTTCTTGCGTTCCTCGGCTTCCTGCTGCATGTAGGCGGCCCAGCTGTCGAACTCCTCGTGGTACTTCGACTCGAGGTAGGGCCGATAGTCGAGGAGATCGGCGCCGCAATGGGTGTCGGCGCTGATGACGATGTGATGCGTCTCGCTCATACCTCGCAGTCTGTCGGGCGGGCGCGACGAGGGCGAACTGGCAGTGAGGAAATTCGCGGTGGGCATTCGGCTAAGTGTGAGGTACGATTCCTGACCACATACGTCGGGATTGACCAGTCGGGTCCGTCTCATCGGGATTTGCCCACCGAGCGGAATGCGGAGCAGGCACATGAACACAGCAGCGGGTTCGATCGACTTCCTGCAGGCACCACCGGAACTCGATCGACGTCTCGACGACCTCATCCTGCCCGAGTGGTGGAACGGCACGCCCGCGATCGCAGCCGACCGCTACGAGGTCGACGCCGGCGGCCGCGCCGACCTCGACCCGGCCGGCGCCCTCGCCGCCGAGATGCGTCGCGTCTACGACGACGTCGGCCTCGTCCACGTCCGCAACACCGGCCTCACCGAGCTCGCGGACATGCGGACGCTCGCCCGGCACTGCCTGCCCGGCGAGATGCAGTACGAGGGCGGGAGCAACCCACGCGAGCCGCTGGAAGCCAACGTCTTCGAGGTCGGTGCGCCGCTGTCGGCCCATCTCCACTATCACCACGAGATGGCCTACGTGTCGAAGAGCACGCGGGCGCTCGCCTTCCTGTGCAAGAAGGCGCTGCCGGACCGCGGGGCGACCTACTTCTCCGACGGGCTCGCCAGCACCGACTTCATGTTGGCCACCGAGCTGGGTCAGAAGCTGCGCGAACTCGGCGTCTGCTACCACCGCAACCTGACCGACCGCGAGGCCTTCGCCGACAAACTCGAGGTCGGCGTGTACAACCATTGGCAGCTCTCGATGGGCACCGACGATCCCGCCGAGGCCGAGGCCTACGCACAGGAACGTGGCCTCGTCACCGAGTGGGGGCCCGACCGCCTGCTCAGGACGCGCTACTACTGCGAGGCCTTCGAGTACGACCCGGTGACGGATCGGAACCTCTTCTACTGCTCGGTCGCGGACCACGGCATGTGGTTCGACACCTGGCCGCTGGTCATGCACCTGCCCCACCACGAGCGTCCGTTGCACATGACCTTTGGTGACGACACCGAGTTCAGCCGCGACGAACTCCAGCTGATGGTGCGTCAGTACGACCGCTTCGGGATCAAGGTCGACTGGCGACCCGGCGAGATCGCCGTGTTCGACAACTTCCGTTTCGCCCACGGTCGCCCCGGCATCGCACTCGCCGACGGCGAGGAACGTCAGCTCGGCGTCATCCTCGGCCCCAGGTTCGACCGCGTCGGCACCCACCCCACCAAGTGGTGAACCCCCACTTCCTTCGTTCTGGGTGAACGGAGGCGCGGATTCCGACCCTATGTTCACCCAGAACGGGTAAGGGGGGGGCAGAACGGGGAGGTGGTCAGGCGGCGCCGTCGACGGCGGTGATCGTGGCGTGGCCGCGCAGGCCGCCGCGGTCCTTGCGCTCGAGACAATCGGCGAGGGCGCGGATCTTGTCGCTCGCGGTGGTCTCGTGGAACCGGGGGACGAGGGCGTGGACGAACGCGGCCGTCGCTGCGCCGGCCAACTGGCGGCTGACACCGAGCGCGACCGCCATGTGCTCGCGGTACGTCTCGCCAGCTTCGTGGCAATGGTCGGTGAAGGGGTTGGCAGCCATGCGTCCAGGCTACGGATTCCCGCGCAGAAGATCCGTGCAAGTTCATGCACGATTCGCCGAAAGAGCAGCCGCCGTAACTCTCGGCTCCATTTGGAGTAGTAGAATCTTCTATTGTGGACGAAGTTGATCGGGAAATACTGCGTTTGCTGCAGGAGCAGGGCGATCTGACCGCGCGGGAACTGGCGGAGCAGGTCGGACTCACCCCGACGCCGGTCTGGCGGCGCGTGCAGAACCTCGAGAAGGCCGGCGTGATCACGGGCCGCGTCGCGCTCGTCGATCCCGCGGCCTTGAATCTCGACGTCACCGCGCTCGTGCACATCCGGACCAACGACCACAGCGCGGCGTGGCTCGACCGGTTCTGTGCCGCCATCGCCGACCTGCCCGAGATCGTCGAGGCGTTTCGCACCTCCGGCGAGATCGACTACACGCTCAAGGTGGTCGTTCCCTCGATCGAGGCGTACGACGGCTTCTACAAACGACTGATCGCGCGGGTGGATCTCTACGACGTGCGCACGGTCTTCGTGATGGAGCAGATGAAGCAGACGACCGCGCTCCCGCTCGACTACCTCTGATTCCCGGCGGGTCGGGGTCGGCGGGTACGTTTGTCCCTCGCCTCGCACCGCGACAGGGAGATCATCGTGACGAGCTCGATCGGGTACATCGGAGTCGGCGACATGGGTGGGGCCATGGCCGGCTGGCTCGCGACACAGGACTTCGACCTCCAGGTGTTCGACCTCGACGCTGCGGCCGTGGCAGCGGTCGTCGACAAGGGGGGCCGCGCGGCCGACTCCGGCGCGGCGCTCGCGGCATCATGTGATCACATCTCCATCTGCGTGCCGAACGACGAGATCGTGATGGACGTCATCGCCGGCGAGAACGGCATCCTCGACTCCTGCGCCCCTGGCACCACGATCGCGATCCACTCGACCGTGCACCCCGACACGGTGCGGGATGCCGCGGCGTTGGCCGCGGAGCGCCAGGTCATCGTCTTCGACGCGTCGGTCGGCGGCGGAACCGCCAATGCCGAGAAGGGCAATCTGTCGATCATGGTCGGGGTGCCGGACGGCGGTCTGCCGGCGACGGCACGGGCGGTGATCGAGTCGTGCGGCGGCATCGTGTTCGAGGCCGGGCCGGTCGGTGCGGGAGCGGCCATGAAGGTCGCGTTCAACGTGATGACGTACTTCCAGCAGGCGGCCGCGAGCGCGGCGCATCAGATCATGGTGGGCGAGGGTGCGGATCCGTCCCTCCTGCTCGACGGGTGGCGCCATGTCGGCCAGCTCGGCGCCCTCACCGAGATGTTCTGGTCGATCCTCGACATGTCGGCCGACGACAAGGCGGGCCCGTTCGGCGACTATCTGAAGGGCCCGATCTATCTCGCGGAGAAGGATCTCGACATCGCGGCGAGTCTCGGCCGCGAGTCCGGGCGGCCGATGCCGGTCGTCGAGACGGTGCGTGACTCGATGAACCTCGTGTACGCGATGCCGGGCGCGGGTGACCAGGCGAAGGAGACCTGAGATGGCACACGAAGTCGACCAGGCGAAGTGGGAACGGGGCGCGGCGAAGCTCGAGGACGTCTACCAGGGCATCGTGCCGGTCGTCCCCCAGGGGTTCATGGACTTCGCCGACATCATGACCGAGGACCTCTTCGGTGCGGTGTGGAGTCGTGACGCGCTCGACGTGCGCGACCGGCGGCTGATCATCATGGGCGTGATCGCCGCGATCGGGGGCACCACGACCTGGGAGATCCAGTGCAAGGCCGGCCTGAAGCGGGGCGACTTCACTGCGGAGCAGTTGCGTGAAGTACTGATTCAGGCGACGCCCTATGTCGGCTACCCGCGCGCCGCCGAGTTCACCGGCGTGACCGAGGGCGCGATCGCATGGTTCGAGAAGGAACAGCTCGAAAAAGAACAGACCGAGGCCGACGACGAGGGAGACGCGGGCTGATGGCTGCGATCAACACGGGCAACGACTGGTCGTTCGGGCTCCAACTCCCGATCCAGACCCTGACCCGCACGCTCGTCGATCCCTGGGAGGACGACGCCACCGTCGACGACCTCGTCACGATCGCGACCCGCTGCGACGAGCGGGGCTACGACTTCGTCGGCGTGTGCGACCACGTCGCCATTCCGGACAACGAGTACGCGTCGCGGATGACGACCACGTGGTACGACACGATCGCGACGCTCGCATTCCTCGCGGCGAGGACCCGGAACATCCGGCTCCTCTCGGTCGTGTGGATCGCCGGCTACCGGCACCCACTGCAGACCGCCAAGTCCTTCGGCACGCTCGACCATCTGTCCGGCGGGCGGGCGATCCTCGGGGTCGGCGCGGGTCATGTCGAAGCAGAGTTCGACGCGCTCGGGGTGGACTTCAGCACCCGGGGCAAGCGACTCGACGAGACGCTCGACGCGGTGCGGGGCGCGTTCACCGACACCTATGTGTCCCACGACGGCGACTTCTATTCCTACGCCGATGTCGGGGTCGCGCCTCAGCCCGCGAACGAACTGCCGATCTGGATCGGCGGCATGGGTAAGGCCGCGTGGCGCCGGACCGGTCGGATCGGTGACGGCTACATCCCGATGGGCAACGGCAAGGACCAGTACCCCGAGATCCTCGACACGATCGGCGCCGCGGCGGAGGCCGCCGGTCGCGGCGACGCGACGTTCGACATCGGCTACATGCCGCCGTGGACCTACCTGCTCGGCGACGTGCCCGAGGGCGTGATGGCGTTGTCCGGCGGGGTCGAACCCCTGGTCGAGGACATCCGGGCGGCCCGCGCCGTCGGCGCCAACACGATCCACCTCAAGTTCCGCTCCCGCGACATCGCGGAGTACCTCGACCAGGTCGACGCGTTCGTCGAGCAGGTCGTCCCGCTCGTCAACGAGGCCTGAGTCCGCGACACTGCCGACATGACGCACGAGCTGACCAGGTCCTACGAGGTCGAGGGGTTCTCGCTCGCCTGGGACGAGTGGGGTCGTGGTGACGGCCCACCGCTCGTCCTCGTGCACGGGTTCTCCGGGTCGGCGCACGACTTCGATCTCCACATCGATGCGCTCGCCGCGGACCGGCGGGTGCTGGCCATCGACCATCGGGGCCACGGCCGGTCGTCCAACTCCTTCGACGAGGAGACGTACACCGTCGACCACATCGTCGACGACGTCATCGACTGGCTCACCCACACGGTCGACGGGCCGGTCGACATGCTCGGCCACTCGATGGGGGGCCGCGTCGCGCTGCGCTTCGCACTGGCTCGACGCGACCTCGTGCACTCGCTGATCCTGATGGATACGACCGCGTGGACGTTCGGCATCGAGGATCCGGCGGTCGCCGAGCTGATCACCGGCTACTTCGGGTCGCTCACGGTCGACTCACCGATGGGGCAGCCCCCGGCGACCCCGGAGGATCCGCTGATCGAGGCGGCCACGCCTGCGGATTGGCGGGCCCGCAAGGCCGAGCTGAGCGCCGCCTTCGACCCGATGGCGTGCAAGGCGCTCGGACTCGCGCTGTTCGACAACCGGCTCCAGCCCGTCGACCATCTCCTCGGCGACATCGACGCGCCGGTCACCGTGATCGCGGGCGAGCACGATCATCCCTTCGTCGACCACGCACCGGCACTCGCCGACGGCGTGGTGAACGGCGAGTGCGTCATCATCGACGGCGCCTACCACTCACCCCAACTCACCCACCCCGCCGAGTGGCTCACCGCCGTCCGCACCCACCTCTCCCGGGCTTCTTAACCGAGTTTTGGTCGTAGGACGACCACAACTCAACGCGGATCGCGGGTTTGGCGCGGATCGCGGGTTTGGCGCGGATCGCGGGTTTGGCGCGGATCGCGGGTTCGTGCGGGGCTAGAGGGCGCCGAGGACGCCGACGGTCAGGATGATGATCCCGATCGTGTGCAGCGGGCCCATGAGGAAGCCCAGGGTGAGGCCGATGCCCTTGCTCGCGAACTCGTCCTCGACGCCGAGACGCCAGTTGAGGAAGTCCTTCGTGAACAACAGGACGGCGCCGACGACGAGCATCCAGGCCGCCGCGTTCTCCCAGCCGGACGACAGATCGCTCAGCCCGGCGGCGACCGCGAGCCCGAGGAGCATCGCGCCCTGCAGGTAGCAACCCTCGTGGGCGAGCGACAGATAGCGGGGAACCGTCGGTTCGTTCATGCGGATCATCGCCATGATGTTGCCGGTGACGACGCCGAGCACGAGCATGAGCATGCCGCCGGCGATGAGGACCTCTTGTGCTGTTTCCATGAGAGCAGTCTCTCGCGAGACAGGGGTCTCACCCGGTATCCGGCGGACACGGACGTACCATCTCGGCGTGGCCCGCCCCCGTGACATCGCCGCGATCGACACGTTGATCGGGTTTCGTTCGCCCGCCGACGTCGACCGCAACCCCGCGAACGTCCATGCGTCACAACGGGGCGACAAGCATCCGGCGGACTACATGTTTCGTGACATCCCCGCGACGGCTCGTCCCGACGATGACGACGCCACGATGATCGCGGACACGCTCGGGGCGATGGACGCGAACGGCGTCGGCATCGGGCTCGTGCAGCTCGGACACCCGGCCGCGGCGCCCGCAGCCCGGGCGTTCCCCGATCGGTTCGTGCTCGCCACCCAGGTCGACGGCAACGACGTCATGGGCGCCGTGCGTCAGGTCCGAGCCGACCACGCCGAGCACGACATCCGCGCCGTGAGCGCCTTCCCCGCGGGGACGACACCGCCGATCCGGCTCGACGACGCCCACTGGTACCCGGTCTACGCGACGTGTGTGGAACTCGGCCTGCCCTTCTTCGCGACCGCCGGCGTGCCCGGGCCGCGTGTGCCGATGGACTCGCAACACGTCGAGGCCATCGACCGGGTCATGTACGACTTCCCCGAGCTCGTCTTCGTCATGCGCCACGGCGGCGAGCCGTGGGAGGACCTTGCCGTGAAGCTGATGCTCAAGTGGCCGGGCCTGCACTACTCGACCTCGGCCTTCGCGCCGAAGCACTACCCGGCGGCCATCGTCGACTACGCCAACACGCGCGGCGTCGAGAAGGTCCTCTACGGCGGCTATCACCCGTACGCGCTGGAGCTCGACCGGATCTTCGACGAGATGGACGACGTGCCGTTCCGGGACCACGTCTGGGCGCCGTTCCTGCGAGGCAACGCCGCTCGCATCCTCGGGCTCGCGTGATCGTCAGTCGAGGGGAAGTCTCCACTGCTCCTGGAAAGCCGGCTCGAAACCGCCGACATCGAGCGGTTCCGGTCCGATGACGGGATGGACTTCCCAGTGGATCGACCCGCCCTGCTGAACGTCCGGGTCCAGGCGATCCCGCACGGCCGCGTGGAAGACGAGCCACGTCTCGAACGGTGTGAGTGTCCGCTGCATCGCCCAGTCCGCGGCGTTGGGGGCGATCGGGATGAACAGACTCGAGAAGTCCTCGAGCGGCTCGGGATAGAACTTGCCGTCCTGACCGGCTTCGCCGCCGAGGTCCCCGCGGAGCGCCGACTCGAGACCGAAGTGTGTGATGTAGACGTCTGCGTCCAGGGCGGCGAGTTCGGCCGCCGGCCCCGCGTTGTGGCTGTCGCAGTCGGCTTCGCTGAAGTGGCGATGCTCGAACGTGACGTCGAGGCCGCTCGCGGCATCGGCCAGGGCGTCCGGGTCGAGGTTGGTCAACTCCTCGAATCGACCGCCGCACGTGGCGTAGACGACCGAGAACCCCTCGGGCGGGTCGAGCGGCGCGATGAGTCGCTTGCACTCGATCGGCGCCCAGGGGCCGCTCGGCCCGCTGTTCACCATCATCGTCCCCCCGCCGAGGTGGATACCCACCGCGTAGGTTCCGTTGCCCAGCGCGGTGCAGCGGCCGACGAGATCCAGGCTGCCGTCCGGCACCGGGCGCCAGTCCCATGCAGCCCCATCCCGCCCAAGCAGCACGGCGTCGGCGAACGATCCGAAAACGAGATCCTCCCCGCCGGAGGTGGCGGAGATCTCGAACGTCCTGCTCTCGGATGCCCAGAAGAGCGACAGCGGTTCGGCGTGGTCTCCGCTGAGTAGGATCGGCTTTGCGTTGTCGTAGGCGAATTCGACGATGCTGAAGCCGGTGACCGCAGCGCGAGCGACGACCTGCTCGCCGTCCCGACTCACGGTCACCTCGACGGGTTCGTACGGCCCGTCCCCGTGGCTGACTGCGGCGCGAACGACCGGAATCGCACCGTCGTCACCGAGCAGCGACCGCGGCACGACGACGGACACGACGACCGCTTCGTCGAAGACGGCGCCGTCGGGCCCGAGCTCGAACGCGGCGAACGCCCCGACCTCGTCGGACTCCGCACCGTCGATCGAACCGCCTTCCGGCTCCGTCGCCGTGATCGTCAATCCTTCGAACGCGGTCGCGGCTGGTGTCTCGATCCAGGCGTCCCCTGACGCCACGGAGGCGGCCAGGTCGTTGCCCGGCCACGGCGTCGGCTCGACGTCGACCGGCTCGGGTTCGGTGGTCGGCTCCGGTTCGTCCTCCGGCGTGTCGGCGACGGTCGTCGGTGGTGTCGTGGTCGTCGTGGGCTCCGCACTCGGGTCGTCGTTCGTATCGTCCCCGCACGACGCCGCCACGATTGCGAGCACCGCCAGGACGACGGTCAGCCGGCGAACGCTCGCTGTCAACGGTGTCACTGTGATCGTCATGTCACGGCGCCCTTCACCTTCAGTTCCATGATCTCGTCCATGTCCATACCGAGGTCGCCGGTCAGGATCTCGTCGCCGTGCTCGTTGAACCCGGGGGCGCGGCCGATCGGGCTCGGCGCGCCGTTGAACTGCACCGGCGTGGTCACGAGCTTGAACGGCACGCCCGCCTCGTTCACGAGGTCCTGGACGTAGTCGTTCGCCACCGTCTGGGGATCGTCGATGATCTCGAGCGAGTCGAGCACCGGCGTCCACTGGCCGGTGAAGTCGGCGAGGTCACGGCGCACCTCGTCGAGCGTGCGGGCCGCGATGAACTCGTCGACGACTGCCTTCGCCTCCGCCCCGTTCGCCGTGAGTGACTCGTGATCGGCGAAGCGCTCGTCCTCGATCAGCTCGGGGCGTCCGATGACGGTGCAGAACTCCTGCCAGTACTTCAGCGGTTGGAGGCAGGTGATGTTGACCATGCGGCCGTCGCTCGTGGGGAACGTGCCGAGCAGGGGATTGAAGACGAAGCCGGACAGGTCGAACGGCCGCCACGGGGTCTGGCTGACATGGCTCATCGCGATCCCGGAGGCCATCGCCCACATGCCGGTGCCGAGCAACGACACCTCCAACGACTGCGGCCCGCCACCCCGTTCCCGCTTGAGCAACGCCGCGGCGATGCCGCCCGCGATCGTCATCGCGCCCATCGAGTCGCCGAACGCCGGCCCGGGCTGGCTCGGCATGCGCTCGTCGTCGACGTACCACGCGCCCATCGCGGCGCCCGACCGGCACCAGAACGACGTCATGTCGTAGCCGCCCCGATCGCCTTCGGGCCCTTTCGGTCCCCAGGCGGTGCCGGCCGCGTAGACGATCGACGGGTTGTGCTCGCGTACCTCCGCTTCCGTGATCTTCAGCTTCTCGCGCACGATCGGCGGCTTGTTCACGAGGAAGACGTCGCTGATGGCGATGAGGCGATGCAGGACCGCGAGCCCCTCCTCGGTCTGCAGGTCGAGGCCGAGGCTGCGCTTACCACGATTGGCGTGCTCCATGATCGCGTGCACGTCGCCGCTCAGGTCGACGGCGCCGCTCTGTCCGAGGCCGCGGGCGGCGTCGCCGCGAACCGCGTGTTCGATCTTGATGACGTCCGCGCCCCAGTCGCTGAGGATCGCGGTGGCAGCGGGAACGAACGTGTGGTCGGCCACTTCGAGGATGCGGATGCCGTCCATCACGCCGGTGTTCGCGGGAGAGTTCATGGCCCATGTTCGTTCGCGGTCGTGCGTCCGGTAAAGCTGTCGCCCATGCACGACGACGACTTCACACCGAGCGCCGACCATTTCCTCGCCCGGAACGCCGAATGGGTTGCGGAGTTCGAGCCCCGTGGGCTCCCGGTGTCACCCGGTCGTCGTGTCGCGATCGTGGCCTGTATGGACTCGCGTATGCCGTTGTTCCCCATCCTCGGTCTCGACCGCGGCGACGCCCACCTGATCCGCAACGCCGGTGGGGTCGTGACAGATGACGTCATCCGCTCGCTGACGCTGTCGCAGCGGGCGCTCGGCACCCGCGAGATCATCCTCGTGCACCACACCGACTGCGGTCTGCAGAAAGTGACCGAGGACGGATTCACCGCGGACATCGAGTCCGACATCGGGGTCCGTCCGCCCTGGCGGGTGGAAGCGTTCACGGACCCCTACGCGGACACGAAGCAGTCGATCCAGCGACTCCTGAACTCGCCGTTCATCGCCCACAAGGACCACATCCGGGGCTTCGTCTACGACGTGGGGAACGGACGGCTCGACGAGGTCACCGTCGACTGACGTCTGCAGCCGTGCCGGGCTAGAGCGCCGGGGTGATGCCGTACGCCTCGCCGCCGCCGTTGGCGATGACGTCGTCGAGCCAGGTGGTGCCGTAGGTGTCCGATACCTCCTGGGCCATGTCGCTCGCCTCGCCGGGCGGCGTGGACTCGAGGGTCCACGCCTGGCGCTTGTAGGTCCAGTTCTCCGGGTTCGCGGCGTGGGCCTGCTTCCAGAACGGAACGGCGGCGTCCTTGCCGACGGTGTCGTGGAGGTGGCAGCCGAGCTCGAAGAGTGCGGCGGCGCGGCTGTGTTCGATCGGCCGGGGCTGCGAGGCGTCGATCACCTCGTGGGGCGCCATTGCGAAGCGGCTGTCGGCGCCCTTCTCGACCCAGTCGACGATCGCGGCGCGATAGTCCTCGGCGAGGTCGGGCAGCTTCTTCACCTCGGCGAGCATCATCTGCATCCGCTCCGGCAGATCGTCGGTGATCTCCATGTCGCGCAACGGCGACGGCTCGATCGACGCCGACTCGGGCGGTCGCACGAGGGTGCCGGTCTCGTCGATCCACACGGCCATCGGCACGTTGTTGATGCCGAGGTGCTGGTCGACGAGGTGGTGCGGGTCGAGCAGCGACGGATGCGTCGGGGCCGCCGCGGCGATCCACTCGGTGGTCTTGGAGGGGTCGAGGTCGAGGGCGACCGTGACAACGGAGAGGCCCCGGGGCTCGAGTTCAGCGTGGAGTGCCTGCCACCCGGGCAGGCTGTGGCGACAACCTCACCACGAGGCCCAAGCGACGAGCAGCACCTTGCGGCCGTGGAGCGAACCGAGCGAGAACGGGTTGCCGTCCGCGTCGGTGAACGGCAGTTCGGGCACCGTCGCGGTGGTGAGGGCCCGCCCGCCGCTCTCGGGACCGAGCGCGACGAGGCCGTGCTCGGGGTCCTCCACGATCGCCATTCCGAGCCGATCGGCGACGACGGTGACGTCGAGGCCGCCGTCGGCGGTGACGGCCTCGGGCGCGGGCACACACTGATCGCCCTTGCACAGACCTTCCGGTTTCGACTCCCAGCCGGTCGCGTCGGCGAACGTTGCAGGGTCGACGGCGAGCGATTCGAGGATCATGGGCGCACCCTACTGCTCAGCGCCGGAACGTTTCGCCGTCGATCTCGACCGTGTCGCCGGAGGCGTCGAGCTCCACGAAGAACTCGTCGTCGAGGTCGAAAGCGAACCCCTGGGCCGTCAGGGCGTCCGAGACGACCACGTTCGTGCCTTGCAGCAACGCAACGACACGATCTTCGGACTCGAAGATGATCGACGCCGGCACGGGCTCCACGTCGTTCACGAACGACAACCTGCACGTGCCCACGTGATCGGCGATTCCCTCGTCGTACTGGAGCAGCCAACAGTCGTCCTCGGGGCGGGGGAGCACGATGCCGAGGCTCTGCTGGTTGCCGTCGTCGAACCGGTAGATGGGAAACATCCGGCCGTCCGACATCGCCACTCGGTAGGTGGGTTGCTGTTGAGGCGGGCTTGCGTCCTCGGGCGCCTCGGTGGTCGTCGTGGTCGTGGTCGTGGTCGTGGTTGTGGTCGTGGTCGTCGTGCTCGTGACGTCGGTCGTGCCCTGCTCGTTCGTCGCGGTCGCGCGCTCACCGTCGGGCTTGTCCCGGGTGTAGCCGTTCGCGATCAACATCAGCGTGCCGACGACCAGGATCACGATCGGTGCAAGGAGCATCAGGATCGGGATGCCGGTCGGCACGCGCTGGTGCCGCACGCCTCGTCGCCAGAGCAGCAGCCAGGGTGCGAGCACCATCACCGCCAGCCAGAGGGTCGCGACGAGCGCGGCGATCGCGCCGAACGTCTCGTCGTCCGCCCGCAGACCGAGCACGCCGAGCACCGCGCCCGCGACGATCACGGCCACGATTGGAGCCATGACGATGGGGGGCAGCATCCGGTAGAGGATCGGGAGCATCCGCGCCCACCCGCCGATCGCGAAGATCGCCGCCAGCAGCACGAGCACGACACCGGCACGCGACTCCCCGCCGTCGAGGAGCGCGACGACACCCAGGCCGAAGAGGGCGAGTGCCAGCAGCAGCCAGAGCCACCACAGCCAGGGCGGGGCATTGATCATCACGACCGCCCGGCGCCCCCAGCGGCCGAAGTAGCCGAGCATGAGGACGATCCAGAAGACGAGGATCAGGACCGAGAGCAGCAGCGCCACGGAGACGAGCGGTGTCTTCTCCCACCACCAGAAGACCAGGAAGAACAGGCCCAGCCAGACCACCGCGCCGAGGAGGATGCCCCGGGACCGCAGAACACCGGCGCCGGGCACCTGCGGCACTTCGGCTCGGGGAGCTCCGCTTCGGGCGTCGGGCAGGGGCATCCCGGTCCGCAGGGACATGCGCCTCCCACCGAGCACACCTCCCGCCCGGCCGGGCACGCACACGTGTTTCGCGACTCACAGTGCTCACACGTCATGGGCACCGGTCTAATTCATCGTGCGCGCCGGCGCCGCGGGGACGAGAGGTCAGCCGCGATCGGCGAGGTCGTACTCGGCCATGAAGTAGGGGTGGTCCGGATCGAACTCGGTCAGCGTGACCGGGTTGTCGACCTTGCCGATCGGCCGGAGCCCGGGGCCCGCAATCCCGGCAATCTCGTGGCCGAGATCGGCGCGGGCCTCGTCGATGAGCGTCGTGAGCTCCGCCACCACGTCCGGGTGGTCGTCGGCGACGTCCGTTGCCTCGGCGATGTCGGACTCGAGGTCGTAGAGCTGGATCGTGTCGTCGCCCTGCTTGCGCACGTGGAGCTTCCAGCGTCCCTGCCGAACCGCCTCGATCGACGGACCGGCGAAGTAGAAGAACGGCCGCTCGTCATCGGGCTCGTCCTCACCGGAACGGAGGCCGAGCCGCGGAGACAGGTCGTGACCGTCGATGATGCGGTCGGCGGGAACGGTGGCACCGCAGATGTTCGCGAGCGTGGGGTAGAGGTCCATCTGGCTGGCGACTTCGTGCGCTTCGCCGGGTGCGATCGTGCCGGGCCAACGGATGATCCCGGGCACGCGCTGCCCGCCCTCCCACGTGGACCCCTTCGACCCGCGGAGGGGCGCGTTCGAGCCGGACCCACCGCTCTCGACGGCGAGCGCGCCGTTGTCGCTGGTGAACACCACGACCGTGTCGTCGTCGATCCCGAGCCGCTCGAGTTCGGCGAGGATCACGCCGGTCACCCAGTCGACGCACTCGACCGCCGCGCCATAGTCACCGTTCTGCGAGGCCTTCTTGAACCGTTCCTGCACATAGATCGGCAGGTGGACGTACATGTGCGCGAGGTACAGGAAGAAGGGGGTCTGGGCCGAGGTCTCCCGGCGGATGAACCGGAGGGCCTGTTCGAGATACCGGTTGGTGAGGCTCGCCTGGTCCGGCTGGGCCTCGATGACGTCGATGACGTCTTCGTTCGCGTCCACCAGCGGGAGCGGCGGTCGGACCCACGGCTCCGTCAACCCCATCTGGCGGAGCATGTCCTCGAGCTCCTCGGGGGTCAGCCCGTGCACGCGGTCGCCCTCGATCTGTCGACCCATGTCGTTCGAGTACGGGATCCCGTAGTACTCGTCGAACCCGTGGTTGGTCGGAAGGAACTCGGGCTGGTCGCCCAGATGCCACTTGCCGACGAGCTTCGTGGCGTATCCCGCGTCCTTCAGCGCCCGCGCGATCGTGATCTCGCTCGGGTTGAGCCCGACGGACCAGCCGGGGAACAGCACGCCGCCGAGCCCGCCGGACGCCTTGCCGCCGAATCCCACTCGAAGCGGGTAGGACCCGGTCATCAGCGCCGCCCGCGATGGCGAACACACCGGTGACGACGCGTAGAAGTCGGTGAAGCGCACGCCCTCCGCGGCGAGGCGGTCGAGGTGGGGCGTGCGGTTGAGGTTCGATCCGTAGCAGGCCAGGTCGCCGTAGCCGAGATCGTCGCAGTTGATGAGGATGACGTTGGGCTGGTTCATGGGACGTTTGCGCCTCTGCTCAGTTTCGGGTGACGACAGTGATGTCGACTCCGCGCTCGGCGAGAACGGCGCGCAGGTCCTGGGCCAGGAAGGCGGCGGCCGGAGGGCTGCCCCGCAACGACGCGTCGAAGTGGGCGAGCCCCAGCGCGGTGGTCATGGCGTAGGCGTGGTCGCCGGGCACCAGTTCGCTCGACGGCTTCGCTCCTTCGCCCATGGTCATCGACATGAGATCGTGCACCGCTTCGACGTTGTCGCAGAAGTGGTAGTGGTCCGCGTTGGCGAGCACGACCAGGCGGTCGATGCCGGTCGCCCGAGCGAGAAGATCCGCCATCATCGGATAGGGGAGGACCGTGTCGCCGTCGGCAACGAGCGTGAGGACGTCCACCGGCCGGTCCCAGTCCAGCTCGAGCATGTCGCGCATCGCGATCCGGGGATCGTCGGGTCCGGCGAGGACGCCGCCATCGCCGCCGGCGGGCGCGAGCGGGAGGGCGGCGCGGATGCGTGGATCGGCGGCGGTCGTCGCGAGGGTGGTCCAGCCACCGAAGCTGTGTCCGGTGATGCCGCACGACGCAGTCGCACCCGTGACCCCGAACTCGCCCGACAGGAGACCGTCGAGCGTCCGTGTGGCATCGGCGACGCGGTTCGTTGCCGTCTCTCGCGTGTAGGCCGCCATGTCGGCCGGTGCCCCGACGCCGAGCATCCAACCCATGACCTCCGTCGCGGTGTTGCCCATGTGGTCCGGCGCGGCGACGACATAGCCGTGACTGGCGAGATGGGTGGTGAGGTGCGTGGTCTGGCGGCGGTGCCCGCCGAATCCGTGGCTGAACACGATCGTGGGTGCGGTCCCACTGGTGGCTTCGACGGAGGGCAGTCCGTCCCGCAGCGCGGCTTGCGGAGCGGCCGGTAGGCCGGGTCCGAGCACGTAGGTGTCCTGCGTCGCCGGGTCGAGGTCCTTGCCGACGTTGCTGTCGCGGGTCGGGTACCAGATCTCGACCGGGACGGAACGGCCGGCACTGTCCACGGTGGCGCTGCGAACGCCGACCGGATGGGGTCCTCGGGCGAAGGGGTCATACGACATGTGCGTCCGTCTAGCGCAGATGCGTAGTGTGCGCACATGTCACAGCACCTGACGCCTGCGGAGGCCGAGGCCCTCGCCACCTACGAGGCCTATGTCGGGCAACGGGAGAAGATCCTCGCCGGCGACGCGCCGTGGGAGACGCTGAGCGCGTTCTTCACCGATGATGCCGTGTTCATCGATCCGGCGTGGGGTCGGGTCGAAGGCATCGATGCGATCCGCACGTTCCTGGAGGAGTCGATGGCGGGGCTCGGCGACTGGGAGTTCCCCGAACAGTGGACGATGGTCGACGGTGACCGCGTCGTGACGATGTTCGACCAGCGCATTCCCGGCGCGGACGGTGAGATCTACACGCAGGCCGGCATCTCCGTCCTCTACTACGCGGGCGGCGGAAAGTTCTCCTACGAGATGGACCTGATGAACATGGCCCACATCAACGAGGACCTGAAGTCGGCGCAGTGGACACCGAAGGGTGATTTCAACATGCCGCCGCGAAACCCGGTGCGCGACTACTCCCGGAAGAGCGCCACCTGATCCAGGGGCTTCCGTTCGAGGTCGGGCACCTGAACACCCGGCAGCGGGTGGCCCACGGGGAACAGCACGAACGGTCGTTCCGTCTCGGGCCGGTCGAGGACGGCGCGTAGGAATGCCATCGGGCTCGGCGTGTGGGGGAGCGTCGCCAGCCCCATCTGATGGATCGCGGTGACGAACATGCCGGCTGCGATCCCGACGCTCTCCTTGACGTAGTAGTGGGTCTTCTTCGACCCGTCATCGTGCTCGCCGAACCGCTGCTCGAACAGGACCACCAACCAGGGCGCGATCTCGAGGAACTCCTTGTGGTGATCGGTGCCGAGCGGCGCCAGCGCGGCCTGCCACTCGGCGTTCATGCGGTTCTCGAGATAGTTCGTTCGTTCCTCTTCCTCCGCGGCCGAGCGGATCCGGCGCTTGAGGTCCGGGTCGCTCACCGCGACGAACGTCCACGGTTGCATGTGGGCGCCGGACGGCGCGGTTGACGCCGTTCGGATCGCCGTCTCGATCAGGTCGCGGGGGACCGGCCGGTCGTCGAACATCCGGACACTGCGGCGGGCGTCCATGAGTTCGTGGAACTCCCCGGCCCTCGCCCGCATCTCGTCGTCCGATCGCGCCGCCACGTCATAGGGTGTGAACGGGTGCGCTGCCGCGAGCTCAGGGTCCGGATAGGGGTGCTCGTACGTCGCCATCGACACGACGCTAGGACACGGCGGACGGTCGGCGAATCGCGACGCCTGTCACCCGCGGGGCGACGTCGCTCGTCTGTCCAGTTGAAGCCGCTTCGACGAGGAGCGCCGTGGCGAGGACCTGCCCGTGACCAAGACCGTCGTGACCATCCTGTGTTCGCTCGGCGTGCTCGCCTCGTTCGTCGTGGTCGTCGCCGGTCGCCACGTCGAGGCGACCGAACGCGGAGGCAACGACGTCCCGTGGCGCGCTCGGGCGCGATCCGAGCTGGGTGTGGTGTGTGCCGCGATCGCCGCGGGAGCGCTCGGTGGACTGCTCTCGATCGGGATGGGCGGCCGCCTCATGATGCGCGTGCTCGCCGCGACGTCACCGGACGCGAACGGCAGACTCACCGACGCCGACGAGATCGTCGGCGAGGTATCGGGCGGGGGAACGGGCTTCCTCCTCGCGGCCGGCACATTCATGGGCATCGTCGGCGCGATCGGCTATCTGAGCGCCCGCCGGCTCCTGCCGGCGCGGAGTCTGACGGCCGGACTCGTCGGGGTGGGGATCGCCGGTGGACTGCTCGCCCGGCCGAGTGGCGTCCTGGATCCGGAGAACCACGACTTCGCGATCCTCGAGCCCCGCTGGCTCGCGGTCGTTCTCTGCCTTGCCGTGATCGCGATCGGTCCACTCACGATCGCGATCCTCGTCGACCGTTGGGTACCCCTATGGCCGACGCCCGGTCCGTCGATTCGCGGTCTGGCCGGCCTTGCGCCCCTGGCGTTGCTCGCCCTCATCCCGCCGCTGTTGGTCGCGCTCGCCGTCGTCGTGGCCGCGAGGACCATCCGCTATCCACGACCCCCGGCGCTGATGCGCCTGGGACGCGTGGTCCTCCCGGCCGGTGGTGCAGTCGGCCTCGCGTGGATCGCGGTGAGCGGCGTGGCGATCCTCGTTTGACCGGGCCGGTCAGGAGAGCGACGCGACGGCCCGGTCACGCAGTTCGTACTTGAGGACCTTGCCGCTCGCATTGAGCGGGAACTCGTCGACGAACGTGATGTGGCGGGGCGCCTTGTAGTTGGCCATCTCGGCCTTGCACCACGCCAACAACTCGTCGGCCGCGGCGTCCGGGTCCGTACGGGCGGATGCGCCCGGGGTCGGCACCACGAAGGCGTAGCCGACTTCACCGAGCCGTTGGTCGGGAACGCCCACCACGGCGACCTGGCCGACCTCCCGGTGGTTCAACATGAGGTTCTCGATCTCGGCCGGGTAGGCGTTGAAGCCGCCGTTGATGAACATGTCCTTCACCCGGTCGGTGATGTCGACGTTGCCGGCTTCGTCCATCACACCGATGTCGCCGGTGTGGAGCCATCCGTCGCGGTCGATGGTCTCGGCCGTCTTCTCCGGATCGCCGAGATAGCCCTTCATCAGGTTGTAGCCGCGGACGACGATCTCGCCCGGCTCGCCCCGCGGCACCTCGTTGCCGTCGCGATCGACGATGAGCACCTCGACGCCGTCGATCGCCCGTCCGGAGCTGCCCGAGATGACCTCGGCGGAGTCGCCGACCCGGCACATCGTGGCCATGCCGGACGACTCGGTCAGGCCGTAGGCCGTGATGATGGTCTCGAAGCCGAGGCGGGCCCGCATCTCCTCGATCAATGACACGGGCACCGGCGCGGCGCCGGTCACCGCCAGCCGCAGGCTGGACAGGTCGAAGTCGTCGAGGTTCTCCGTGTTGAGGATCGTCTGGTAGATCGCCGGCGGTCCGGGGAAGGCGGAGACCCGTTCCTCCGCGATGCGTTGCATGACGGAGGGGATGTCGAACACGGGGTGCGGGATGATCGTGCTGCCGGTCATCAGACAGGCGAGGATGCCGGCGTTCAGTCCGAACGAGTGGAAGAACGGATTGACGATGAGGTAGCGGTCCTGGTCGAGCCCGACGCCCTCGGCCCACACGAGGTACGCGCGACAGATCGCCGAGTGGATGAGCATGGCGCCCTTCGGGTCACCGGTCGTGCCCGAGGTGAACATGATGTGGCACAGGTCGTCACCGGTGATCGCCGCGGTGCGAGCGGCGCGGTCGTCGTCGGGGACGTCGTCGGCGCGGGCGATGAAGTCGGCGAACGGCGTCGTGTCCGGCGGGCAGGTCCCCCGCATCACCACGATCTCCTCGAGCGTGCCGGGGAGGTCCTCGCCCGTACCCCGCAACGCGGCCACATAGTCGGTGTCGAGGAAGTCCGTGACGGTGAACAGCATGCGGGCGCCGCTGTTGGTCAGGACGTAGTTGGCCTCGCGGCCCTTGAAGCGGGTGTTGATCGGCACGATGACGCCGCCGGCGACATGCACGCCGAGCGCAGCGATGGCCCACTCCCAGATGTTGGGCGCCCACACGGCCACGCGGTCGCCGGCCTCGATGCCGCTCGCCATGAGAGCGCGAGCGCCGCGATGGATCTCGTCGCGGAACTCGGCGAAGGTCCATCGCACGTCGCCGTCGACCATCGCCTCGTTGTCGGCGAAACGGGTCGCGGCATCGTCGATCAGCTCGGGGATCGTGGCCCAGGGTGCGCTGCTCATGATCCGCGAATCTAGCCCTGCGCGCCCTCGGGCCCCGAAGCGGCGAGCAGCAGCAGCTTGCCGGTCGTGGCGCGACTCTCGAGAGCCCGGTGGACATCGGCGGCCTCGTCCAACGGCGCCCGCATGCCGATGTGGACGTCGAGGGCGCCGTCGCGCACCCAGGCGAGGGTCTCGCTCCAGCGCCGTTCGCGTTCCGCCGGTGCGGCGATGAAGTCGAAGAGCCTCGGCCGCGTGAGGATCAGCGACTTCGGCATGAGCGTGAGCGGTGTGATCGGCTCGACCGGGCCCGACGCGTTGCCGAACGTGGCCATGGTCCCGCGGGTCCGCAGCAGAGCGATGCCGGCATCGAACGTGGCGGCGCCCACGCCGTCGTAGACGACGTCGACGGCAGTGGGACCGACGATCGCCTCCACGGCGCGGACGAGGCCATCGGTGGGCGGATGCGCCCGATAGTCGATGACGTGGTCCGCCCCGGCGGAGTGGGCGAGTTCGGCCTTCGCCTCGGATCCGACGGTCGCGATGACCGTGGCGCCCCGCAGCTTCGCCATCTGGACGATCAACCGACCGGTGCCGCCGGCCGCCGCGTGCACCAGGCACGTGTCGCTGGGACCGAGCGGGTACACGGCATCGATGAGGTAGTGCGCGGTGAGCCCTTGCAGCGGCAGCGCCGCGGCGATGTCGAGATCCATGCCCTCGGGTATGGGAAACGCAGAGGCCGCGGGGATCACGGTGTCGGTTGCGTAGGAACGGCCGCCGCCGACCCACGCGACGCGATCGCCCACGGCGAACGCCGGGTCACCAGCCGCGTCGCCCATCGCGTCGCCCATCGCGTCGCCCACCTCCAGGATCGTGCCGGATCCCTCACTGCCGGGCGTGAACGGCAGGGCGACCGGATACAGCCCGGAGCGGTTGTAGGTGTCGATGAAGTTGACGCCGGCCGCGTGAACCTCCACGAGCAGTTCACCGGCCCCGGGCGGTCCGATCTCGACGGGGCGAAGGGACATCACGTCGGGGCCACCGGTCTCGTCGAGAACGACGGCGGAGGCGGCGATGGAGGACGTCATCGCCCGTCGAACTCCGGGTCACGCTTCTCGCGCCGGGCCCGGCTCCATTCGGCGAAGTCGGCGGAGCGGCTCGACAGCTCGATGGCCATCGCCTCGTCCGCGAGATGCCGATCGAGGTCCGCCGTCAGCGACCGGTGGACGAGTGACTTGGCGAGTCCGACCGCGACCGTCGCACTCGTCGCGAGTCGTTCGACCAGGGCGTCGGTGGCGGCGCCGACGTCGCCCGCAGGTACGGCCGTGTGCACCATTCCCCACCCCGCGGCGGTCGCCCCGTCGATCGTGGTGCCGAGCAGGAGCATGTCCTTCGCCCGGGCCACCCCGACGAGCCGGGGGAGGAGCCAGGAGCTGCCGCTGTCGGGGGTGAACCCCGAGCGCACGAACGGCGACGAGAGGCGAGCATCGTCGGCCACGATGGCGAAGTCGGCGGCGAGCGCCATCGCGAGACCGAGGCCCATCGCCGTGCCGCGAACCGACGCGACGATCGGGGTCTGGGTCTCCAGCATGGCCGGGATCAACTCGTCGACCTGCCAGCGCATTCGGCGTTGTGTCTCGCCGGCACGGAGCGGGCCGTCGGGTTTGGCCCGGCCGGCGAGGTCGAATCCCGAACAGAAGTGGTCGCCGCGCCCGTCGAGCCGGACGACCCGCACCTCGTCGTCGGACCCGGCTGCCTCGATGGCTCCGATGAGCGCCTGCACGATGTCGTCGGTCACGGCGTTGCGTCGATCCGGTCGGTCGATCGTGAGCTCGAGCACGCCGCGATCGTGATGGGTGACGATCTCCAGACCGTCGACGTCGATCGGATACGGCTTTGCCGGGTGTGCACTCATCGCCGCGACGCTAGTTGCTCGAGGTAGCGCGCCTGCTAGAGATGGACCTCATGGAGCTGTGGGAACTCGAGGCCAGAGAGGCGATTCGCGACCTGGTGGCCCGCTACAACGCGAACGGCGACGCCGGCCGGTTCGCCGAGATGCTCGAGCTCTTCACCCCGGATGCGACGATGCACATCCCGTCGGGCTCGCACCACGGCCGCGACGCCATCGAGGGCATGTTCACGAACGCCGCGGCGAAGACGGGCGACGGCGCGGGAGCAGCCGCCGCGTTCATCCGGCACTTCACCGCGTCCCTCCAGATCGACGTCGGGGACGAACACACCGCGACGAGCCGCTGCTACTACCAGGTGCTGACCGACCGCGGTCTCGACCACTGGGGCCGCTACATCGACCGCTATCGCCGGGTCGACGGTCGCTGGCGGTTCGCCGAGCGCAAGGTCACCGTCGACGGGCGCGTCCCGGGGGGCTGGGGAGACCAGGGTTGAGCCGAGCCGCCCGTCCGGACCGATAGCGTCGGTCGGCGATGACCGGAGACATTCCCGCCCGAATCCGGCCTCGCCGGTCGATCACCGGCATGTCGGCCGTGCTCCTGCCCCACACGCCCGACGGCGCAATCGACTGGGGCGCGACCGAAGCCCACATCGCCCGTACCCACGAGGTCGGACTGCTGCCCGGCGTCAACATGGACACCGGCTACGTCCAGCTGCTCGACCGAGAGACGAAACTGCGGGTGCTCGACCTCGCGGCCGAGATCACCGGCGGCTCGTTCGTGGCCGGCGCGTTCGTCGCCGATGCCGAAGGTGATCCGCTCGACCACGCCGCCTACGTCGGGGCGGCGACGGACATCGCCTCACGGGGTGGCACGCCGGTGATCTTCCCGAGCCACGGTCTCAACGGTGGTACCGAGGACGAGTGGATCGCCGCGCTCACGGCGATCGGGGCGGAGCTCGACCGGTTCCTCGGGTTCGAACTCGGCGCCATGTTCGTGCCCTACGGGCGCATCTTCTCGCTCGACACCTACCGCGGGCTGCTCGACATCCCGCAGTGTGTCGGGGCGAAGCACTCGTCGCTGAGCCGGCAGCTCGAGTGGGACCGACTCGCGTTGCGCGACGAGGTGCGACCGGACTTCATGGTGCTCACCGGCAACGACCTCGGCATCGACATGGTCATGTACGGGTCCGACTACCTGCTCGGTCTGTCCACGTTCGCACCCGACCTGTTCGCCGCGCGGGACCGGATGTGGTCCGAGGGCGACCCGGCGTTCTACGAGCTGAACGACATGCTCCAGTACCTGGGCCACTTCACGTTCCGCCCGCCGGTCCCCGGCTATCGCCACAATGCGGCGACGTTCCTCGAGCTGCGGGGCTGGGCCGCATCGGACAACGTGCCGGCGGGCGCGCCCCGTCGCCCCGACGCGGACCGCGAGGTGTTGCGCGACATCGGTGTGCGGCTCGGTGTGGTCGAACCGCGGGACTAGTAGCCGAACGCGTCCGTGACGGGTGTGGCTTCGCCGAGGCCGGACCCGACCATCAGATCGTTCATCGCCTTGGGCAGCAGATCCGCCATGTCCCAGAGATCGGGCACCAGCTCGGGGTCGGCCGAGAGCCCGATGTCGATGCGGTCGATGTAGCTGAGCACGGTGACGTTCAGGCCCATGCCCTCCATGATCACCGAACCGGGGAACATGCCGGTGACCTCCGAGCCCGCGAAGTAGAGGGGGAACGGCGGGCCGGGAACGTTGGACACCACTGCGTTCATCGCGGTCGGGATCGCGGCCACTGCACCCGTGCGATGCAACGCCGAGACCGCGAGGTTGAGCATCAGGGGCGGGGCGGTCTCACCCAGCGACTGGATCCGCCGAGCCCGCATCGCCTCCGTCATCGCCTTCGAGGCCTGGCTGTTCGCATGGATCTTGACGAGCCGTTCGATCGGGTCCTCGACTTCCGTCGGCAGCGTGACCGACATGTTGGCGATCTTGTTGTCGAGTTCCTTGTCGTCCTTGGCGCGAGTCGACACCGGCACACCGACGACGAGGCTCTCATCGGGGAGCGCGTCCTTGGCCAGGAGATAGTCGCGGAACGCGCCGGCGACGAGGGCGAGCACCACGTCGTTGATCTTCACCTCGTGTTCGGCGCGGATCGCCTTCGCGTCATCCAGCGAGACGGAGGCGAACGCCACGTTGCGGCGCGGGCCGATCTTCTCGTTCCAGGGCGTCTTCGGGACACCGATCATCTTCGGCGGGTTGTCGCTCTTGCGCTGGTAGTCGAGCATCGCCAGACCCCGGTTGGCGGCCTCGCCGAGATAGCGGGCGATGCGGAACGGTGTGCGGGCGTTCGGGATGATGCTGCGAAGGATCAGCTCCTGATCCGTCGGGGTCGGGCCCGCCGATTCGATGTCGTCGGGGACGGGCGGGCTTTCCGCATCCGGGCTGAGATCCGAGATCACCGTGGCGAGACTGGCTCCGGCCATGCCGTCGAGCAGGGCGTGGTGGAACTTCAGCACGAACGCGAGGCGGCCGTTGTCGAGCCCGTCGATGTACCAGAACTCCCACAACGGGATCTTGCGATTGAGTTGGGTCGACATGATCTGGCCGAGGAGGCCGGCGACCTCTTCGCGGCCGCCCGGGCGGGGCACGCCGACGCGATGGACATGGCGTCGGATGTCGAAGCGGTCGTCCTCGACCCAACCGGGCCGATCGAGGCCGAACGGAACATGCTTGAGTCGCCACCGGAATTTGGGAGCCAGGTCCAGTCGCTCTTCGAGGCGTCCGATGGCGCGGTCGAAGGTCAGCGGCCCGTCCGCCCCGGGTTTGAGGACCGTCATCCCCGCGATGTGCTGGTGCCAGTCGCGGGTTTCCAACGAGAGGAAGATCTGGTCACTGCCGGAGAGGCGCTTCATTGGTCCTGTGGGTCTCGTCTGGTTGTGGGTTCGCGGGTCGGGAGATCGTCGGTGTTGGTTGCATGCAGCACGCAACGACTTCGTGAGCATAGGGTCGGGTTCGTCGAGGAGCTACCGTCGATCGAATGGGATCACCGACCGCCGCCGCCCCGACCGACCACGCTCCGGTACCGGCGCGGCGCCTCGATGACGGGTCGACGGTCGATCTGGTGGACCCCACGCCGAACCGTGGTCCGATCCCCGTCCGGGCGCCCCGATCACGGGTGCAGTCGTTCGCGAGCGCGGCGCGCCGAGCCCAGGTCCGCACCGGCCGGTTCGGGTTCAACGCCGCGCTGCACCAGCGCGCCCGCCGCTTCGCCCGCCACGATCTCGCCGTGCCTCGATGGAACCCGCTGCGCACCGCCCATGCGGCGCTCGACGAGCTCGTGATGGTGTATTTCGAGATGTTCGCCGACCCGATGCCGGCCGATGTCTTCCTGCGGGTCGAACAGCAGATCGACGGCCTCAACGCATTGTGGGACGACATCGGCGTCGCCGCGGACCCGTCGTCGCTGCATGCCACCCCGGCGGCGCCGGTGATCGTCTCGGACGAGGCGGGCTCGTTCGGCGGCGTCGCCGGCCGGGAGCTCCGCTTCGTCAGCGAATGGGAACCACACGCGGCCGCTCCGGGTCGCGCCGCGTGGCTCGACGCTTCGAACAACCACGAAGGGGTCATTCGCGTCTTCACCCACGACGATGGTCCCCGGCCGTGGCTCGTGGTCATCCACGGCGCCGACATGGGCCGGTCGTGGGACGCCCGCATGCTTCGCGTCGAGACCATGGCGCGCGAGCTCGGCGTGAACATCGCGATGCCGGTGCTTCCGCTCCACGGCCCCCGCGGCGACGGGTCCCGCACGCGTGCCGGTTTCCCGAGCGACGATCATGTCGCCAACATCCACGGTCTCAGTCATGCCCTGTGGGACGTCCGCCGTACCATCGCCTGGGTGCGCGAGCAGGACCCGACGGCGATCGGCGTGTTCGGGTTCTCACTCGGTGGGTGCATGGCGAGTCTGCTCGCCTGCACGGAGACCGACCTGGACGCGGTCGTCATGGGTTGCCCGGCCGCCGATCTCGTAGATCTGGTGCGAGCCAACACCCGACCCGAGTTGCGGAACCAACCCCGCCTGTCCCGTCTCTACGGCGAAGCGTCCCGAGCGGCCCGCCCGGTCACCGCGTTCGCCCTACAGCCGACGCTTCCGCCCGAACGACTCGCCCTCGTGTCCGCCCACGCCGACCGGCTCGCCGACCCGGTGTTCCAGGTGGGCCGCCTGTGGCACCACTTCGGGCGGCCCGAACTCGTGGGAGTCGACAGTGGCCACGTCAGCTTCTTCATGCAGTCCGGCTGGGTCGACCAGGTCAACGAGTTGCTCGCCGCCCGCGGCGTCGCGGCCTGAGGCGCAGCCCTGCCCTGATGGCCGGTCCCCGTCACACCCAGGTCAAGAAGCTCACCGACGCCGCGACCTTCCGCGACCATTGCGCGTCGCTCGGGATCGACATCCCGATCACGGACGAGGTGGACCCCGCCGGCGTGCTCGCCGCGCCCATGACGATCACCGACGGCTTCGCCGGCACCAAGGTCGCACCGAACCGGTGGGCGGTGCTCCCCATGGAGGGATGGGACGGCGACGCCGACGGTCGCCCGACCGATCTCGTCCGGCGGCGATGGGATCGCTTCGCCACGTCCGGCGCGGGGTTGGTGTGGGGCGAGGCCACCGCGGTGCGCGCCGACGGTAAGGCCAACCCGAACCAGCTCGTCCTCGACGAGTCCACGGTCGATGACATCGCCGCGCTGCGGGCCCGGCTCGATCCGAGCCAGGTCACCGTGCTCCAGCTGACCCACTCCGGTCGCTACGCCCGGCCGAGCGCCGACGGCCCCGCGCCCCGCACGCTCTACCGGCACCCCTTGCTCGACGGTCGGGTCGGTTCGGGCGACGACGAGGTGTTCTCCGACGACGAGCTCGACGAGCTGGTCGAACAGTTCGTCGAGCGCGCCGTGCTGGCGCAGCAGGCCGGCTTCGATTTCGTCGACGTGAAGGCGTGCCACGGCTATCTCGGCCACGAGTTCCTCAGCGCCGTCGATCGTGAGGGCCGCTATGGCGGCGACCTCGTCGGGCGCACCAACTTCGTGCGGAGCGTCACCGAGGGGATCCGGGTCCGTGCCCCCGGGCTCGGCGTGGCGATCCGACTGTCGTTGTTCGACCTCGTGCCCTATGTGGCGGGCGAGGGCGGGGTGGGCGTGCCGGAGGTCTCGGCCGGGAAGCCGGGCGACTACGGCCTCGCGTTCGGCGGTGACGGGACCGGGCTCGGATTCGACCTGCGGGAGACCCACGCGCTGCTCGATGCGCTGCACGGACTGGGCGTCGGCCTCGTGTGTGCCACTGCGGGATCGCCCTACTACGTGCCCCACGCCCAGCGGCCCGCGTTCTTCCCGCCGAGCGATGGCTACCAGCCGCCGGAGGACCCGCTCATCGGTGTCGCCCGACTGATGGCGGCAACCGCGGAGGTCACCAACCACCACGCCGAGATGCGGATCGTCGGCGCGGGGCTGTCCTACCTCCAGGAGTGGCTGCCGAACGCCGGGGACGCGATGGTCGCCGGCGGCGTGGCCGACGCGGTCGGTCTCGGCCGGATGATCCTCTCCTACCCGCACATGCCGGCCGACGTGCTCGCCGGCCGCGAGCTGGACCGGCGCCTTCTGTGTCGCACGTTCTCGGATTGCACGACGGCGCCGCGGGGTGGCCTGGTCTCGGGCTGTTATCCCCTCGACGACTTCTACAAGGAGCGCGAGGAACGGGTGCAGTTGGCCGCGTTCAAGCGCGAGGCCAAGGCCCGGCTCCGCTGAGCCAGGGCCGGCGCGGGTCGGCTACATCCAGTTCTCGTCGGCGAGGCCCAACTCGGGCCACGGGCCGCACGCGATGGGCTGGCAGTTGCCCCAGCCCTCGGCGCCACCCACCGGGTCGGTGACGTGGATGGTCGTGTCCCGGATCTGGTGGAGCCGGCGGGCGTTCTCCGGCGTCGAGCAGTCCTCGATGTGTTCGCCGTCGACGTGGAGGGCACCCCGCCACTCGCCATGGTGGTGACCGTCGAACCCGAAGTAGAGGCCGGCGCCGAGCTGCACACCGGTGTCGCCCAGCACGTCGATGGTGATGGGCCGCTCGGACCCGTCGGCCATCCGGCAGTCGAGGCGACCGCCGAGCAGCCGTCGGTTGTCGGGGTCGAACCGGAGGTCGGGGACGATGTCGACGATCTGGTCGCTCGACCCGTCGGGGTGCTCGACCTGGGCGGTGACCATCTTCTGGCCGTGTTCGCCGGCCCGGTGCCACACGTAGTGGAGGTGTAGGGCGTACTGCGAGCCGTCCGGGCGCTCCATGAGCAGGGGCGACCAGATCATCTGGAAGCCGACCCCGGCCGGGATGCCGAGGCCGGGCTGGACGTCGGTCGGCGGCGTGCCGACGTCGTAGCGGACGCCCCACGAGTGGTCTCGGGTGCTGACCCAGGTGTCGGGTGACATCTCCGTGCGTTCGCCGTCGACCTCGATCCAGCCGGAGCAGACACCGGTCTGGTGGTAGCGCACGAGATCGGTGGCGATCCGGTAGTGGCGGCGACTGTGTGACCGTTCCTCCTCGAACGGCGGCACGACCGCCTCGAACAGCCAGTCGAACGCGATCGGCTGGGTGTCGTTCGCCTCGAGGCGGAACCGGACCTGCTTCAGCGGTTCGACGACCTCGTAGTGGATCGGCCCGATCGACGTGAGCGTCGGCTCGGGCTCCAACTGTCGGCTGGCCCGCACCGTGCGCTGTTCGACCCCGCGGCTCACGGCGGCGTAGCCGTCCATCACGTTGCGGTTCGTGTACTTGCCGAGGCCGAAGCCGATCTGGAGGCTGCCGTCGCGGGCCATCGCCATCGCACAGACCTTCTCGGTCCATGACGGATCGCTCGACCCGACGTTGGCGAACGTCTCCGCGATCTGGTGCGTGAAGCCCTCGTCCGCGGCGAGGATGGGGCCGACGGGGTTGACCATCAGCGCCACCAGCTTCCGTCGATCATCTGCTCCATCACGTGGCGGTGGGGGATGCAGTCGTCGAGGTCGTCGGACCACTCGGCTTCACCGAAGTGGACCGACCGCTCCCGCACCTTGGTCATGATCATGGCGTGGCGCAGCGCGGCATAGACCTCGAAGAACTCGAGGTTCTGCACGGTGTGGCCCGAGTGGGCTTCGTACGTGGCGACGACGTCGTCGCGCCGAAGGAAGTCGGGCATGCCCTCCATCCCGAGCGCCTCGGCGATCTCCTGGAAGAAGGTGTGGAGGAACATCATCCACGCGATGTCCATCTCCGGCGGGGCCAGCGCCGCCATCTCCCAGTCGAGCACGGCAACGGGCTGGAAGCCGTCGGCCGCGTACATGATGTTGCCGATGCGGCCGTCGCCCCAGCCGATCACCGTGGGGCCCTCGTCGTCCGGCCAGTTCGCGTCGAGCCAGTCGAAGCTCGCCTCCACGATGGGGTGGCGGCGATCGCCCCGCGACCAGTCGTAGTAGGCCCGCTGGTTGTTGACGTGGCGCTGCAGCGGCGTGTCGCCGGGGGCCGGCGTCTCGAGGAAGTCGACGTCGAGTCCGGTGATGTCGATGCTGTGGAGGTCCGCGAGCATGCGCACCGTCGCGTCCTGGAGCTCCCGCTGCTGTTCGGCGGACGCGGCGAGGAGCCAGCCGTCCATGAGGTAGGGCGGGATGTCGCTCGGCACTCGTCCGGACATCCGGTCCATCACGAAGAACGGCGCGCCGAGCGGTGCCGGGTCCGGCTCGAACCAGCGGGTGGCGGGGACGGGGACCGAACTCTTCGCCCCGACCAGTTCCATCACCCGGTACTGGAGCTCCAGGTCGTAGGTGGGAAACACGGGGACGTCGACCGCCGCGGGCTCGACCCGGGCGACCAGCGCGTGCTCCGTGGGCCCGTTCCCGTCGTCCCAAGCGGCGTCGAAGAGCAGGGTCTCACTCGACATGCCGCTTCCGTCCGGGCTGCTGAGCTCGCCGAGCGTGACGTCCGTGCCGACGCGGGCAGCGAGCCACTCGGTGAGGCGTTGCCGGAGCTCGTCGCGGTCACGGGTCGAACGGGTGGGAGGCGCGTTGAGCTCGTCGTCGCGCGTCGGGTCTGAATCGGCCATGGGCGCAACGTAGTCGGCTCCCGCCTTCGTCCGAAAAGTGCGGCTCGCCTACGATCGGCGCCCGATGGATCTCCGCTACACCGAGGAAGAAGAGCACTTCCGCGACGAGTTGCGCGGTTGGCTCGCCGCCGTGCTGCCCGACGTGCCGCCGGTGCCGTCCGACCACACCGATCTCGTCGCTCGCCGCGCCTACGACACGGCATGGCAGGCGCAGCTGCACGAGGCCGGCTATGCCGGCATCCACTGGCCGGCCGAGTTCGGCGGCCGGGGGTCCACCCCGACCGAGCACCTCATCTTCCTCGAGGAGACCGAGCGGGCCGGTGCGCCCTACGTCGGGGTCAACTTCGTCGGTCAGCTCCACGCCGGTCCGACGCTGATCGCAGAGGCGACCGACCAGCAACGAGCGACCCACCTGGCGCCGATCCTGAAGGGCGAGCACGTGTGGTGCCAGGGGTTCTCCGAGCCTGGTTCCGGCTCCGACCTCGCGTCTCTCTCGACGCGGGCGATCGACGACGGCGACGACTATGTCGTCACCGGCCAGAAGATCTGGACGTCCTTCGCGCAGGTCGCCGACTACTGCGAGCTGCTCGTGCGCACCGACCCGGAGGCGCCCAAGCACAAGGGCATCACCTGGGTGATCATGCCGATGGACCTGGACGGCATCGAGATCCGTCCGATCGACACGGCCCTCGGCTCGGGTGAGTTCGCCGAGATGTTCCTGGACGAGGTGCGGATCCCCAAGGTGAACCGCGTCGGCGACGAGAACGACGGCTGGCGGGTCACCAACGTCACCTTCTCCTTCGAGCGGGGCACCGCGTTCATCTCCGAGGTGATCTCGTCGCAGCGGCTGCTCGCCGACCTCGCCCAGGTGGCACAGAAGGTCACACGGCGGTCCGGCACCGCGTGGGACGACGCCGGCATCCGCCGCGAGTTGGGTCGCCTCGACGCCGAACTCGACGCCCTGTGGTCGCTGACCAAGCGCAACGTGTCGCAGGCCCAGCGCACCGGGATGGTCGGCCCGGGCGGCTCGGTCTTCAAGCTGGCCTACGCCGACGTGCGCAAGCGCATGGCCGATCTGGCGGAGCAGATCCTCGGCCGCGCCGGCCTGGCGATCGGCGAGACGATGGACCTCTCGGACCTCGACCATGTGGGGGAGCGGCTCTACACGCTGACCCTCACGATCGCGGCGGGTACGTCGGAGATCCAGCGCAACATCATCGGTGAGCGGCTGCTCGGCCTGCCGAGAGAGCGGTAGGAGCAGCCCATGGACTTCGAACTCACCGAGGATCAGGAAGCATTGGCCGAGGGCGTCGCCGCCCTCTGCGAAGGACGTTTCGACATCGAGACGGTCCGGGCGATGGCCGACGGCGGTCTGGACCGGAGCCGCTGGACCGAACTCGCCGACACGGGCGTGTTCTCCCTGTGCGTGCCGGAAGCCGAAGGCGGCGTCGGCCTGGGATGGGCGGAGGCGGCGGTCGTGTTCGAGCAGCTCGGCAAGGCGTTGGTGCCCGGGCCGCTGATCGCCACCACCCTCGCAGCCGGCGTGGTGGACGGCGCGGCCGACGGATCGGTCGTCGTCGCCTCGGTCGAGCGAACGGCCGGACCGACGATGATCGAACATCTCGGCTGGGCCGATGTGCTCGTGATCGTGGACGACGAGGGTCTTGCCACGGTCCCGACGGCGGATCTCGACGGCCGACCCAGCGAGCAGCCGCTCGACCCGCTCACACCGGTGTGGACGATCGACGAACTCCCCGCGGGGACGAGCGTCGGCGAGGGCGCCGCGGCCGCGGCGTGGCGCACCCGCGGCGCGATGCTCACCGCCGCGCTCCAGTTGGGAATCGCGGTCGGCGCCACCGAACTCGCCGTGGCGTACGCGAAGGAACGCGAGCAGTTCGGCAAGCCGATCGGCGCGTTCCAGGCGGTCAAACACCGTTGCGCCGACATGGTCACCCGGGTCGAGGTGCTGCGGGCGGCGGTCTACGCGGCCGGCTGCACCCTCGACGGCAACGGGGTCGACGCGCCGGAGCGCACCGTCGCGGTGGCCAAGATCCTCGCCTCCCATGCCGCTGCCGCATGCGGGAAGGACTGTGTGCAGGTCCACGGCGGGATGGGCTACACGTGGGAGGTCGACGCCCACCTTTTCCTCAAGCGGGCGTGGGTTCACGACCTGGGATTCGGTGAGGGTGAGGAATTCGCCGAGCGTCTGGCCGACGATCTCGTCCGCAATCTCGCGGGCAATCCGGCGCGCTGACGGCACAATGGTCGGCATGTCTTCCTCGGCGGTCCCGCGCCAGCGCATCGTCACGCTCGACATGGAGGGTGTGATCACCCCCGAGATCTGGATCGCCGTCGCCGAGGCGACGGGTGTGGATGCGCTACGCCGGACCACCCGTGACGAGCCGATCTACCAGAAGCTGATGGACGAGCGGATCGGCATCTGCAAGGAGCACGACATCACCCTGTCGTTCATCCAGGGGGTGATCGGTGGGCTCCGTCCGCTGGACGGCGCCCGGGCCTTCCTCGACGAGCTCCGGCGACGCCATCCCGTGGTGCTGTTGTCCGACACGTTCGAGCAGTTCGCCGACCCGTTCATGGAGCAACTCGGGCGCCCCCAATTGCTCTGTCATCGCCTTCATGTCGAGGACGACCGGATCCTCTCGTTCACGCCCCGCATCGACGACCCGAAGCGGCGCGCCGTCGAGGCGTTCCAGGGGCTGAACTACCACGTCACCGCGATGGGTGACTCCTTCAACGACATCGGCATGTTCGACGCGGCCGATGTGGCGAGCTTCATCCACGCACCCGAAGGGCTCCCGGAACGGTTCCCCCACTATCCGGTGTCGCGTGACTACGGCGAAGCGCTCGCCTGGATCGAGTCAGCCGCCGAGTAGGTCGTCGATCACGACCTGGCCTTGCCCGCCGCGCCGCGCAGGGCGCGGGTGGAGATCTCCCGGAACGCCTCCCGGTCGGCCTCGTCGGCGAGCCGCCCCACGTGGGTCACCGTGTCGACGTCGGCTGCCTCGGCCCGCAACGCACTCGCGGCGCACGCCTCGCGGGGTCGATGGGCGAACGGGTCGAAGCCGAAGTGATGCATCGCGTTGCGATGGGTGATGCGCTCGACGGTGTCGGCGTCGAGCCCGGCGAACATCGGCGCGAGTGACTCGGGCGCTTGCGGCCACGAGCTGTCGCTGTGGGGGAAGTCCGACTCCCACATGATGTTGTCGAGGTTGAGCTGATCGAGCAGGCCGACACCGACGGGGTCCTCGATGAAGCAGCAGAGGATGTGCTTGCGGAAGACGTCGCTCGGCCGGTCCATGCCCTCGGGGAACTCGTGGGCGGTCCAGCCGTGGTGGCGGTTCTGCACATGGTCGGCTCGCTGGAGCATGTAGGGGATCCAACCGATGTCGCCCTCGCTGAGCGAGAACTTCAGGTCCGGGAATCGGTGCCAGAGATCGGACCAGAGCAGATCGGCGAGCGTGTACATCGTGCTCACCGGGCTGAGGGTCATCGGGACCGACTGGGGAGCATCGAGCGAGGTGTTCATGCCCTTCGACGACGATCCGATGTGGCAGCACAGCACCACGCCTTCGTCGCTGCACGCCCCGAACAGCGGATCCCAGAACCCCGAGTGCATCGACGGCACGCCGAGCGCGGCCGGGTTCTCGGAGAAGCTGATGGCCCGGGCGCCCTTTGCCGCGAGTCGACGCACTTCGGCCGCCGCGAGGTCGGCGTCCCACAGTGGCACGATCCCACAGGGGATGAAGCGCTCCGGGTAGGCCGCGCACCATTCGTCCACGTGCCAGTCGTTGTACGCCTGAATCATGACGAGGTTCACGTCGCGATCGGGGCCCTCGCTGAGGACCTGGCCGGCGAAGCCCGTCCAGTTCGGGAAGTTGAGTCCGGCGAGCTGGCCGCCGGCGGACATGTCGCGCACCCGCTCGTGCACGTCGTAGCAACCGGGCCGCATCTCCTCGTAGGTGCTGGGGTTGACGTTGAACATCTCCGGCGGCTTGCCGGCGACCGCGTTGAGGCCGAGGTTGCGACCCATCGCATCGCCGTACCACCACTGCTGGAAGCCGTTCGGGTCGGTGTCGACCCGCGGGGCGCGGTCCTTGTACGCGGCCGGCACGTGCGCGTCGAACATGTCGGCCGGTTCACAGATGTGATCGTCGACGCTGATCAGGATCAGATCATCGGCCTTGACACTCGGCTCGTTCATGTCCGTCACCCCCGTCGCAGGATCGCGCCCTGCGGGTTGAAGAAGAATCCGCCGGGGGTGACCAGTGCGCTCTGCACGTCGGCGACCTGACGGTCGCCGGCCGTCCCCCGGAGCTGGTGCACAGCTTCGCGGATGTGGCCGGTGCCGCGCGTGGCGCCCTCCGAGAGCGACCCGCCGTGGGTGTTGACGAGCACCCGACCGTTGATCTCGATGCGCTGGGCGTCGTCGTTCCAGTGCTCGCGCAGGAAGTCCTCAGCGCCGCCGGGCGGGCAGAAGCCGACGTTCTCGAACCACGCGAGGGTGATGATCGTGAAGCCCTCGTAGGGGTAGAAGAGGTCGACGTCGTCGATCCAGATGTCGCTCGTGCGCCGGAGCTGGTCGACGACGACGTGCTGGCCGGTGCGCTCGAGCCCGACCAGCTGGTCCTCGTCGTTCTTGCCGACGATGCCGGTCGTGGCCGCATGGATCACCACGGGCTCGCGCCCCTGCGCCGCGGCGATCGCTCGGCCCCGCTCGGCGGTCGTGAGCACGAACGCGTCGGCCCCGTCCACGGGCAGGTCCATGTCGTAGATGTTGAGTGGGTCGCGGATCATGCGGCCGGCGTCGTACATCCCGAAGCTCAGCGGCTCGGTCATCGCGGCGAGTGGATTGGCCGCCGCGTTGGTGCGGGAGTTGATCGCGATCCGGGCGAAGGGGTCCTTCGTCGCGCCGTACTCGTGGATGTAGCGGCTGGCCCACGCGGCGTAGGCCGCGGCCTTGGTGGCGTCCTCGGGGATGGGCAGGATGCTCGACCGGGTGCCGGCCCGCCACGGATCGGCCGCGGCGCGCCGGGAGTTCCACGGGCCCATCACCACGGGCGTGACGACCAGGACGTTGTCGGCGGCCCCCGAGAAGACGGCGCGGGCCGCGTCGAGCAACGAGAACATCGCGACGGGCGACGGCTTGGTGTGGTGCGTCGCCTCGGTGATGCCGAGGGCCGCGGCGATCTCCTCGGGACCCTTGGCGGCCGGCTCGGACGTGGCGACGACGCCGTCGATGTCGGCCGCGGTCAGCCCGGCGTCGGTGATCGCCTCGGTCGCCGCCCGCAGTGCCATCGCGAGCGGCGACTCGTCGCCGTCGCGGGTGAAGCCGGTCGACCCGAGGCCGACGATCGCCACCTGGTCCTTCATTGGATCCCGGTTCGTCATCGGTCCTCCTGCAGGCCGAAGACGGGCGTCGGCGTGCCGTCACGGTCGACCCACTGGAGGGTGACCGGGGTGCCGATCTCGAGCCGATCGGCCGGGAAGTCGGCTGTGACGGTGGACGTGAAGCGAAGGGCCGGCTGCTCCGCGAGTTCCACGGTGACGACCGGGTGACCGTCGGCGTAGTCGACGCCGGCGGCGGGCGGGCCCTGGTGCAGCGTCATGAGCAGGTGGATCCGGCCCCGCCCGCTGACCTCGGTGGGGGTGATGTTCCACGACCAGCACGCCGGGCACATGGGCCGGGGCGGATGGTGCCAATGGCCGCAGTCGTCGCAGCGGTGGACGAGCAGGCGGCGTTCGAGGCGCCCGCGGAAGTGCGCGGCACTGTCCCGGTCGATCCCGTGGCCGCCGAACGCGGCAATCAGAGCTGTGTCGTCCAGAGCTGTGTCGTCCAGAGCTGTGTCGTCTTCGAAACCTGCGGGCACCGCGTGACAGTATTCCGCCCATGCCGGACAACCACATTCCCCAATCGTTGACCCAGCTCGACGATCTCATCGCCGCGCTGTCGGAGATCCGCGACGGCTACGTCCTCGACGCGAAACGCTGGTCACAACCCGTCGAGCAGGTCGAGGCGGTGCGCTATGTCGGCCAGATGCTCTCCGCGATGTCCGAGATGTACTGGGAGGCACGGCCGTCCCACCCGCGCTTCGTGTCGATCGTGGACCCGGGCCGCAAGCTCCAGGGCGACAACCCGGATGCGATCTATCACTACGCCCGCATCGACGGTTCCGGTGCCTACCGCGTGACCGGCCGCATGGACCAGGAGTGCTACACGTCCTTCACCCTGCACGCCCCGGCCGACGACGGGGGAATGGCCGGCCCGCTGCGGGGCGATGTGAACGACCGGGCGCTCACCGTGGACGCCGACGGGCGCTACTCGCTCACGATCAGCGCGGACGAAGCCGATGCCGAGGGCGGCGACTGGATCGAGCTGCCGCCGGACACCATCAACGTGATCGTGCGGAGCTACTACCAGAACGAGGTGTCGGCCCAGACCGACAGCTCGATCGCCGTCGACATCGACATCACGCGTCTCGATGCAACCGAGGCGCCACCGTCGCTCGCGGACGACTTCCTCGCCGGTCGGATGGCGGAAGGCATCGCCTTCCTCCGCCAGGTCACGACCGGGCAGGGTGGATTCGGCGGTTCGAGCGGTGTGCCCTTCGTGTCCGACGAGGCGAACGTGTGTCCCAAGCCGTTCAGCTTCCGGGACTCGGGGATGCCGGTGCCGGGCGCGGCCGACATCCACTACGCCATGTGCCGCTGGGAGCTCGAGCCGGACCAGGCGCTCGTGATGCGGGGCACGCTTCCGCCCGGGCCGTTCGTCAACGTGATGCTGTGGAACGCCCACATGCAGACGCTCGAATACCGCGGTCGCCAGTCGTCGCTCAACGGTGCCCAGATCCATCGGGAGGACGACGGCACGTTCGAGATCTGGGTCAGTGCGAAGGACCCCGGCCACCCGAACTGGCTCGACACCGATTCGCACCAGCGGGGTTCGGTCTTCTGGCGGTTCCTGCTGCCCGACGAGGATCCGGAGCAACCGACGAGCGAGGTCGTCTCCCTGTGAGTCCGGTCGGCGGCGATCTGCCGGACACCCTCTGGGCGCTCGTCGAACACGGTGCCGCGACCTGGCCGGATGCACCGATGCTCATCTCACGGCAGGGCGACGGCGCGACGTTCGCCGAGTACGAGGACCGTGCCGAACGGATGGCGGCCGGGCTCCGCTCCCACGGCGTGGGTGCGGGCGACGTGGTCTCGTGGATCTTGCCGACCTGGGTGGACACCGTCGTCCTGGCGTCCGCCCTGGCCCGGCTCGGCGCCGTGCAGAACCCGATCATCGCCATCTATCGCGACCGCGAGGTGGGGTTCTGCTGCGGGCAGGCGGGCTCGTCGCTGCTCATCACCCCCGGCGAGTTCGGCGGCTACGACTTCGCGGCGATGGGGGAGCGGGTCGCGGGCGGGATCGACGGCCTCGACCATCTCGTCGTCGGACCCGGCCAGTTCCCCGACGGCGACCCGGCGACGCTCGAACCGCCGGTCCACCCCGGCCCGACGGACGTGCGCTGGCTGACCTACACGTCGGGCACCACGGCCGACCCCAAGGGGGCCCGCCACACGGACCAGACCGTCGGTGCGGTTCCGGTGGCTCTCGCCGAGCGCCTCGACGTGCAGGCCGGCGACCGCTACTCGCTCACGTTCCCCTTCCCCCACATCGGGGGCATCGCCCTGCTCTACATGGCGCTCCAGTCGGGCTGCACCCACCTGATGGACGAAACCGTCGATCCGGTGGAGACGGTGCGCTTCCTGTCGGAGAACGACTGCACCCACGCCGGCACCGGCACGCCCTTCTACCTGATGTACCTCGCCGCCCAGGCTGCGCTTCCCGAGGGGCAGCGTCTGTTCCCGAGCCTGAAGGTGTGCCCCGGCGGCGGCGCGCCGATCTCGCCGGCGATCCACCACCGGCTGGTGCGCGAGCTCGGTGGTGTGGGCGTCGCCTCCGGCTGGGGACTCACGGAGACGCCGGTGCTCACCAACGGCGACGTCCGTGATCCGGACGACAAGCTCGCGACGACCGAGGGCCGTGCCATGCCCGGCGTGGACCTCATCACCGTGGCCGAGGACGGGAGCGTCTGCCCGCCCGGCGTCGAGGGTGAGCTGCGGGCCAAGGGACCGCAGGTGATGCTCGGCTATGTCGACGCCTCGCTCGACGCCGACGCGTTCGACGCCGACGGCTACTACCGCACCGGCGACCTTGGGATCATCGACGAGGAGGGCTATGTGGTGATCACGGGCCGGCTCAAGGACGTGATCATCCGCAACGGCGAGAACATCTCGGCGAAGGAGGTGGAGGATCTCCTCTTCGCCCACGACGGCGTGGCCGATGTCGCGGTGGTCGGGGTGCCCGACGACCGCACGGGCGAACGGGTCTGCGCCGTCGTGGTCGCCGCCGACGCCGGGGCCGAGCTCACCGTCGAGCGCCTCGGCGAGTATCTGCGCGACGCGGGGCTGCGGACCCAGGCGCTCCCCGAACGCGTGGAGGTCGCCGAGGCGCTGCCCCGCAACCCCGCAGGCAAGGTCTTGAAGCGCGAACTCCAGGAACGGTTCGGATGACCGCGCCGTCCGGCCTCACCGACGAGCAGCGGCGGAGCTGGGAGGACGACGGCTACGTGGTGTTGACCGACTGGGCTCCCGCCGCGGTCCGCCAGGCGATGATCGACCGGATCGTCGAGCTCGCCCGCACGCTCGACGCCGGCGACGAACGTCCGGACCTCCTGGTCAGCCCCGAGACCCTGCTGGCCGACGAGCCGACGCCGGAGGGGCGACTCTCGAAGATCTTCCGGGTGATGCGCTCCGAGGATGTCTTCCGGGAGTTCGCCACCGACCCGCAGCTGCTCGCCGTGCTGGCCGACCTGCTCGGCCCGGACATCGACTGTTTCCTCTCGCAGTTCATCTTCAAGCACCCGGGGGCGCTCGGGCAGCCGTGGCACCAGGACGAGTGGTACTTCCGGATGGACCCACCGACCCAGGTCGGGGTGTGGCTCGCCTGCACCGACGCGACGCCCGACAACGGGCCGCTCTGGGTGGTGCCCGGTTCGCACCGCGAGGGCGTCCACGAGGAGGTCGTCAACGATCCCCGTGAGGGCGCGAACCTGGGCTATGTCGAGATCCAGGGCGCCGACACGTCGACCGAGCAGCAGATGCTGATGACCGCGGGCGACGTCCTCATCTTCGACAGCCACCTGCGTCATCGGTCGACCGACAATGTGAGCGAGGGCATGCGGGCGGCGATGGTGTACCACTACTCGCCGGCCGACACGACGATCGCCCACGAGCTGACGTTCAACCAGGATTGGGTCCCCGTGCTGCGTGACGGTGTGCCGGTTCCGGTCGATCCCACGCCCGTGCCGATCGACTGGGGCCCCTGACCCCGGTCTACGCTCGCGGGATGGCGGCTGATCGACGAGCGCTCGCGGACCCCCGGTTCCTGCTCGCGGTCGTGCTGCTGGCCGCCAACGATCACTGGTGGAAGGCGGCTCACGGAAACGAGTTCACCGGCAAGCTCAGCGACGTCGTGGGGCTGCTCGTCGTCGGCGTGATGCTGCGGGTGGCCGTGATCGATGTCCGGCGCGGCCGCATCTCGCTCCTTGCGCTCGCGGCCGCGTTCGCCGCGGTGAAGACGGTCCCGGCGATCACGGCGCTGGCCGTGGGGGCCGCGGATGCCGTCCTGCCGTGGTCGAACGCCGTCGTCACCGACCCGACGGACCTCCTTGCGCTCCCGGTCCTGTTCGTCGTGGCGCCCATCGTCGAGCGGCCGATCGTGTGGTGGACGTCGCGCACGGCCCGGGTGCTCGGGCTCCTCGCCGCGGCGAGCGCGGCGGTCGCCACCAGCTACCCGCCGACGGAAGGCGCGGATTTGTCGATCGAGTCCGGTCGGATCGTCGCGACGGACTTCGACTACGACCCGGACGCCGTCTACGCGGCCTCGGCCTGTCGACCGTCGTCGCCGGACGAATGCTTCCGTATCCGGGATCTCCGCATCGACGAGTCGAGCGACGGGGGAGTGACCTGGACCACCGTCTGGCGGGTGGACCACGAGGCCGCCGCGACCCTGCGGTCCGAGCACACGTCCGCCACCGACGCAGACGAGTTCGGTCCCCGCGACATCGTTGCGACGGACTCGCAGGTCATGGCGTCGTTCGACGGCCTGGACACCGTCGTCGAGCGGCAGGCCGACGGGACGTGGACGCCGACGCCCCGTGACTTCCGGGCGCTCCCGCGAGCGGCGATCGGGCTCTTGGCGGTCGTCGTGGTCCTCGTGGCCACTGCGTTCGCCGCGATCGCCGTGCGTATCCGTCGCGACCTCCGAGGCGGGCCGCTGCTCGGCGTGCTCACCCTCGGATCGCTGGTGCTGTCCCTCGTGATCCTGCTCGCGGCCATGCGTGCGCCGGTCGCCATCCTTCCGCTGGAGATCTTCCTCACCGTGCCCGTCTTCGCCCTGCTGATCATCTGCGGCCTCGCCCTGATGGAGCCGACCCGGCTGTGGCGAAGCCTCGTACCGAGCGCCCGCATCGCGCTCGGGACGGCCCTGCTGGCCGGGTTGGTCCTGCCCCCGATTCCCCTCCTGCGCTGGAGCGCGACGAACTCGCCCGGCTATCGCGCCGCGACGCTCCTGTCGATCACGATCGCCGGCGTGATCTCGCTGATCCCGTTGCTGATCGGCTTCGTGGGGACCCGACGGCCGACGCCCGACGACCCGAGCGCGGGCTCGGAGTCGCCTGGCGAGCCCGGTCCGATCGGTGGCAGATTGCCCGGGTGACGCACGAGATCGGCCTGACCCTCCCGCAGTCGCGAGCGGATCGGCCGCCGGATCCGTATCGGCGGGGTGCGCCGAACGTGATCCTGATGGTGCTGGACGACTGCGGGTTCGGGCAGCTCGGCTGTTTCGGCGGCCTGATCGACACGCCGAACATCGACCGGCTCGCCGCCGGTGGCCTGCGCTACACCAACTTCCACACCACCGCGGTGTGCTCGCCCACCCGAGCCTGCGCGCTCACCGGCCGGAACCACCACCGGGTCGGCATGGGCATGCTGCCGGACATCCCGCTGCCCTTCCCGGCCTACAACGGGGTCATCCCGCCCCAGGCCGCGACCCTGCCCGCGATCCTGCGGGAGGAGGGCTGGGTCACGTGGGCGATCGGCAAGTGGCACCTGAGTCCCCGCGATCATCGCGGGCCGGCCGGGCCGTTCCACACGTGGCCGACGGGCCAGGGGTTCGATCGCTACTACGGCTTCATCGGTGGCGAGGACAGCCAGTGGACGCCGGACATGGTCCGCGACCAGTCCTATGTCGAGCGGCCCCGCACGCCCGACGAGGGCTACCACTTCACCGAGGACATCGCCGACGAAGCGATCGGCAACATGCGGGAGCTGCGCCTGCACCAGCCCGACCGCCCGTTCATGATGTATTGGGCGACGGGGGCGCCCCACTCGCCCCATCAGGTACCGGCCGAGTGGATCGAGGCCTACGAAGGACGCTTCGACGACGGGTGGGACGTGCTCCGCGAGCGCACGCTGGCCCGCCAGAAAGAACTCGGCATCGTGCCCGCCGACGTCGAGCTGTCCGACCGGCCGCCCTGGGTCGACGCCTGGGACGACCTGCCCGCCGACGAGCAGCGGCTCTACGCCCGACTTCAGGAGGTGTTCGCCGCCTTCCTCACCCACACCGACGCCCAGATCGGCCGGATCATCGACGCGCTCGACGCCGCCGGTGAGTTCGACAACACGGTCGTCGTGCTGATGTCCGACAACGGCGCCTCGGGTGAGGGCGGCCCCCACGGGTCCGTCAACCACCTGAGTCAGCTCAACAACCATCGCGAGGATCTCGAGCAGCTCAAGGACGAGGTCGACCGGGCCGGCGGCCACCACGGCTACAACCACTACCCCTGGGGGTGGGCCCACGCCGGCAACACGCCGCTGCGGCGGTGGAAGCGCTACACGTTCGAAGGTGGGGTCCGCGATCCGTTGATCGTGCACTTCCCGAAGCGCATCACCGACGACGGGGGAGTGCGGTCGCAGTACTGCCACGCGATCGATCTGCTGCCGACGGTGCTCGACCTCCTGGAGGTCGACATGCCGACGAGCGTGCGTGGTCACGAGCAGATGAGCCTCGACGGCGTGTCGCTCGCGCCGACGATCGAGGATCCCGCGGCGGCCGATGTCCGCACGTCGCAGTACTACGAGTGCTGGGGGAGCCGGGCGATGTACGAGGACGGTTGGAAGGTCGTGACCGACCACGTCAACCAGCTCAATCCCTACGAGCGCGAGCGGATGGAGGGCAGCGACGACTTCGAGGCCGACCACTGGGCGCTCTTCCACACCGCCGAGGACTTCGTGGAGGCCCACGACCTCTCGGCGACGCATCCCGACAAGCGCGACGAGCTCGTGGCCCGCTGGTGGGAGGAGGCGGAGCGCAACCATGTGCTGCCCCTCGACGACGCGGTGCAGAACCGGTTCCCGTTCATGCACACGCCCTATCTCGGCTACCGCCGGCGCTACGAGCTGCGGGCCGGCGAACGGATCAGCGTCTACTCGGGGCCGCTGCTCGGTGGCGGCTTCACCGCGGCCGCCCGCCTGACCGCGCCGCTGGGCGAGAACACCGGCACGATCTGCGAGCAGGGCGACTGGATCGCCGGCTGGTCCTGGGTCGTGCTCGACGGATCACTGGTGTTCTTCGTGCACGCGCCCGAGCGCGGCGGGTTCCGCTTCGCGGTTCCGGCACCGAGCGGCGCCCGCGTGCTCGGGCTCGTCATCACCGAATCGCCCGAGGGCGGGCTGGTCGTCGCGATGTCCGGTGACGGTGAGGAGATCGGCCGCGGTCCGGTGGAAGCCGCGGTGCCGGGGATCATCACGACCAACGGCGAATGGCTCACGGCCGGTTACGCCACCGACTTCCCCGTGAGCGACGAGTACGGTCCTCCCTTCCGGCTCGACGTGCTGGACGAACTCGTGATCGACGCCGGTCCGCCCCGAATCCCCGAGTTCGACGAACTCATGAGCGAGATGATGAAGCACCAATGATCGGACGCCCCCGCCCCGCCGTCGACGCCCTGCCGGCCTACCGGCCCGGCAAGGACGCCGCCCAGGCCGAGGAGGAGCACGGGATCTCTGATGCGATCAAGCTCGCGTCGAACGAGAACCCGTGGCCGCCGGTGCCCGCGGTCGCCGCCGCGATCGAGGCGGCCGCGGCGGGCGTCAACCGCTACGCCGACCATCGGGCGACCGCGCTGCGTTCGGCGCTCGGCGGTTGGCTCGGTGTCGCCGACGACCGGGTGGCGGTCGGCTGCGGCTCGGTGGGCCTCCTCCAGCAGCTGTGCCTCACCTATGTCGACCCGGGCGACGAGGTGGTGTACCCGTGGCGGTCCTTCGAGGTGTACCCCGTCTACACGCAGCTCGTCGGGGGGACGGCGGTGACCGTGCCGCTCGTCGACCACGCGTTCGACCTCGATGCGGTCGCCGCGGCGGTCACCGATCGGACGAAACTGATCTTCCTGGCGTCGCCCAACAACCCGACCGGCACGGCACTGTCGAGCGAGCAGCTCAGCCGCTTCTGTTCACGCGTCGGCCACGGCACGATCGTCGTCATCGACGAGGCCTACCGCGAGTTCAACGACGAGGCGCTCGGCGACCCGGTGCGCGACGTCCTGCCCCATCACCCGCATGCCGTCGTGCTCCGGACGTTCTCGAAGGCGCACGGCCTCGCGGGTCTGCGCCTCGGCTACATGGTCGGTGATCCAGCGGTGGTCGAAGCGGTGGACAAGACGCTGTTCCCCTTCGCGGTGAACGCCATCGCCCAGGCCGCCGGCATCGCCGCGATCGAGGCGCAGGCCGACATCGCCGAACGGGTCGCCCTGCTGCGGTCGGAACGTGACCGGGTCGGCGAGGCGTTGGCCGCGGCCGGGCACGACTTCCCTCAGCCGAACGCGAACTTCGTCTGGTTGCCGTTCGGCGAGCGGACCGACGCGATCCATCTCGAGCTCGAGCGCCGTGGCGTGGTGACCCGCCCGTTCGCGGGCGAGGGCATCCGGGTCACGATCGGCACACCGGAGCAGAACGACCGCTTCCTCGCCACGCTCGACGAGGTGCTCACGACGAGCTGAGGTGATCCGGGATCGTGAGGCCCATTTCGGCCGCCAACGGTTCGAGGCCGCGGTCGACGGGGGCGCCGACGGCGTCGAGGGCGCGGTTCATCATCGAGAAGTTGCCGGCGACCAACGCGGCGCGGTCCGTTGCGGCCGCGCCGATCAAGGCCTCGAGGGTCGCTCGGGCCGGCTCGAGCTCGTCCTCGTCGCGGAGCACGACCGCGTCCACGAACGCCATGAGCGCGTCGCCGTGGGGCACACCGGTGTCACCGATGCCGGAGACGATCGGGCCGGGAGTGAGCTCGAGCTCGAAGGTGGCGATGCTCGCACGGAGCATCGAGGCGTGGCCGAGCAGTCAATAGAAGCATTCGTTGAGCGTCGACGTGCGGGCGGCGACGAGCTCGATCTGCGGGCGGGTGAGCCCGTCGCGTTCGAGCTGCATCTCGAACATCTCTTCCATCGTTGCGTAGAGCACGCCATGGCAATCGAACATCGCCTCGGCCTCGTCGGGCACCGCGGTGAGTGACGAGGGCGCGCTGGCGGGTCCGACGGTGGGCGACCAGCCGGTGGTGAGGGCTGCGTCGGCGGGCCGGATCCGGGACGGGGCGCCTGGTTGCGGCTCGGGGAGCCGGCGGGCCTTGATCCCGAGCCCGAAGGCGGCGGTGTCGAGCGCGATCAGCCGGCTCACGATGCCGACGGTCTCGACATAGGCGAACGAGTCGAGGCCGTCGAGTTCCCAGCGGGCGACGTCCGTGCCGCGGATCGTGGCCGGTGCCGCGGCGATGCGGGCGGTCGCTTCCTCGAGCGGTGGCGGCAGTACGCCGCTGGGCGCTTCGCCCGCCATCGCGAGGCGGGCGTCGATCGCGATGGCGATCCGCTCGCCGGCGGTCCACCAGGTGCCGGGGCTCGACAGCCGCTCCCACTCCCGGCCCATCAGTCGCTCGAACGCTTCGCGCACGTCCTCGGCCGCGACATCGGGCGCGGGCGTCGCCTCGTCCGCGCCGTCCGGCTCATCGATGGCCGCGAGGTCGGCGGGTTCACGCTTCTTGCGGCTGAAGAGTCCCATCACGTCATCCTCGCATCATCGGAAGCGGCAGACGTTCAGACACTCGCCGATGCCCTCGATGACCGTACGCAACTCGGTGCCCTCCGTCATGAACTCGGGGGGCGTGCGGGCCGCGCCGACGCCACCGGGGGTGCCGGTGGCGATCACGTCGCCGGGAGCCAGCGTGATGACACGACTCAGGTCCGCCACGATGTCGACGGCGTTGAAGACGAGCTCGCTCGTGGTGCTCTCCTGCTTCACGACGCCGTCGACCTCACAGCGGATGGCGAGCCCCGATCCGTCGCCGAGCTCGTCTCGGGTCACCAGCTCGGGCCCGAGCGGGGTCATGCCCTCCCAGGTCTTGCCGGCGAGGAACTGGGTGGTGCGGCGCTGGTAGTCCCGCACGGACACGTCATTGAGCACGCTGTAGCCAGCGATCGCCTCGAGGGCCTCGGTGGCCGTCGCGTCGCGGACCTCGGTGCCGATGACGACGGCGAGCTCCGCCTCCCAGTCGATGCTCGTGGACACGGCCGGGTCGGGAAGGGCGATGTCGTCCCGGGCGCCGATGAGCGCCCGCCGGTACTTCGCGAAATAGGTGGGCGCGGCGGGCGGCTCCCGGCCCATCTCCTCGATGTGATCGCGATAGTTCACGCCGACGCAGACGATCTTCTCGGGGTGGATGACGAGCGGTGCGCGGTCAGCCGTCGCCGCGGCCACTGTCGGTCCGGTCCCGGTGCCGTCGTCGCCGCTGCGCAGGAGCGCACCGACGTCGGCATGATCGAGCAGGACGAGTTCGTCGCCCTCGACGCGGGCCGCTCGGGTCGTGCCGTCGGTGCGGACGGTGGTGAAGCGCATCCGGGGACGTTACTCGCGGCCGCCGTTCACGGATTCACGAAGGCGACCGACCGGCGGAGCAGCTCGGTCCACCGCGTCTCGTCGTGTTCCTCGACGAGTACCCACTCACGGAAGACCTTCCCGGCCGGGGCGAACGACGCGCCGTCGCCGGCCGCGATCATCGCGTCCACCTCGTCGCGGGGAAGCTTGACCACGATGCCGTCTCCCTTGTGGTGGGGCATGCCGACGAACTCGCCGGCGCTGCGCACACAGGGGCCGCCCATGATCGTGCCCTCCTCGATCAGTCCCTCCGCGAGCAGTGGCGCGGTCGCGTCCCAGAACTCGTCGCTCATCGCGCCACGGTAGCCCGATCGGCCGGCTCCACGATCTCCTCGGAGCCGCCGCGGGCCCACAGCAGGAAGCCGAGCGCGACCAGCGAATAGACGAGGAAGCCGACGGCCATGGGTGTGACGCTGTCGTCGATCCGGCGATCGAACACCACGGCGAGAAGCGACGCTCCGGCCACGGTCAGCACGCCGTTGAGCGCGCTCGCGGTACCGGCCACGCGAGCCATCGGCGTCATTGCCATCGCGGTCATCGTCGGTGTCGACACCGTGCCGAGCGACGCGAAGACCGCGACGGCACCGAGCCAGAACCAGAACGGTGGTCGTCCGTCCGTGGCCACGGCGACGACCCCGAACGTCGACGCGGCGGCGATCATCCCGATCACCGAGACGAGGGCGACCGTGGGCGCACCATGACCGCGGATGAAGCGCCCGCTGTTCCACACGGTCAGGCCGATGCAGGTGGCGACCCCGGCGAAGATGAGGGCGAACCAGTCGCCGTAGCCGTAGATCTCGTCGACGATCGGTTGGCTCGATCCGAGGAAGATGAAGAAGGCACCGGAGGCGGCCGTGATGGCCAGTGAATGTCCGAAGGCGGCGCGGCTGCCGAAGTAGGTGCGGGCACCGGCGGCGATGCTGCGGAGGTCGAGCGGCCGGACGTTCGCCGGATCGAGCGTCTCGCCGAACCGGAACGTCCAGACCATGCCGCCGATCGCGAGGGGCACCGCCGCGGCGAAGACCCACCGCCAGTTGTCGCCGAGCAGGATCAGCTCGCCGACCGCCGGCGCGACGGCGGGGCCCATCAGGAAGATGGCCATCGCCATGGACGTGATCTGGGCGAGCTTGTCCCCGCTGTAGAGGTCGCGGGCGACGGAGTTGCGCAGCACGCTCGGGGCGGCGGCGCCGAGTCCCCAGATGACGCGGGCGACCAACAGCATCGTCATGCTCCCGGCAAGCGCCGCCCCGGCGGCGCCGACGCCATAGAGAAGCAGCCCGGCCAGCATCGCCTTCTGGCGACCGATCCGGTCGGACGACAGGCCCCAGATCAGCTGGCCGAACCCCATGCCGAGGAAGTAGGTCGTGACGACGAGCGAGACCTCGCCGGATCCGTCGCGGAGATCGAATTCCGCCCGGAGCTCGTCGAATGCGGGCAGCGACGCGTCGATGCCGAAGGCGAGGATGACCGCCATCGACGCGATGTACGCGACAACGGCGCGGTCGCTGCGCAGCTTCGTCATCGAGGCGCTCAGTTGCTCGCGAGACGGAGGGACAGCTCGCTCACCCGGGCGCGCAGGGCGTCGCGCTCCGCGCCGAACACCTCGAGCGTGTCGAGGATGTCCTCCTCGAAGGCACCCCACCCGAACTGGAGGGCGGTCGCGATGGCGACCTCGGCGAGCAGCTCGGGATCGTCTTTCGGTCGGCCCGTCACCTCGGCCTGACCCGCCACGATGCGGGTGATGAGGTGGCGGATCGGGCTCGCCGCGTCGTCGACCTCGAGCTTGGCGAACGTGCGATAGCTCGCGGCCTCGTCGGTGGTGTTGACGGGAAGCATGCCGCCGGCATCCCAACGCTCGCCCATGGCCTCGGTCGCTTCGGCCACGGCCTCGGCGAAGACGTTGTCCTTCGTGCCGAAGTAGTGGTGGATGAGTCCGTAGTTGACCCCGGCGTGTTGGGCGAGCTCGCGGCCGCTCACCTGACGCGGTGAGCGCATGCCCATGAGGCTTTTTGCTGCGTCGACGAGCGCTCGCCGAACGGCGTCGGGACCCCTCGTCGTCCGTTCGACCGCCGTCATGTCACCGTCGGATCTGGCTGACGTCGCGGACCGCGCCCTTGTCGGCGCTCGTGGTCATCGCCGCGTAGGCCCAGAGGGCCGAGCTCACATTGCGGGTGCGGGTTTCGGCCGGCCGCCAGGCGGCATCGCCCTTGGCCTCCATCGCGGCGCGCCGCGCCGCGAGTTCGTCGTCGCTGATGCGCAGGGCGATGGTGCGGTTCGGGATGTCGATGTCGATCATGTCGCCGTCCTCGATGAGGCCGATGGCGCCGCCCTCGGCGGCTTCCGGTGAGGCGTGGCCGATCGAGAGTCCGGACGTGCCACCCGAGAAGCGGCCGTCGGTGACGAGCGCACACTCCTTGCCGAGGTCGCGGCTCTTGATGTAGCTCGTCGGGTAGAGCATCTCCTGCATGCCGGGACCGCCCTTGGGGCCCTCGTAGCGGATGATCACGACGTCGCCCGCCTGGATCCGGGACTCGTCGAGGATGCCGTCGCACGCAGAGTCCTGGGACTCGAACACCCGGGCGGGGCCGGAGAACTCGAAGATCGACGGATCGACGCCGGCCGTCTTCACGATGCAGCCGTTCTCGGCGATGTTGCCGTAGAGCACGGCGAGCCCGCCGTCCTGGAAGTAGGCGTTCTCGACGGAGCGGATGCACCCGTTCTCGCGGTCGAGGTCGAGGGTGTCCCACCGGGTGCTCTGGCTGAACGCGGTCTGGGTCGGGATGCCCGCCGGTCCGGCCCGGAAGAACTCGACGACGTCGGGGGCCGGGTCGCGGGCGACGTCCCACTGGTCGAGTGCTGCCGCGAACGTCTCGCTGTGCACCGTCGGTCGTGATGTGTCGAGGAGACCGCCTCGGTCGAGCTCACCGAGGATGGCCATGATTCCGCCGGCTCGGTGCACGTCCTCGATGTGGTAGTCGTTCGTGGCCGGCGCGACCTTGCAGATGGCGGGTGTCGATCGACTCAGACGGTCGATGTCGGACATCGTGAAGTCGACCTCTGCTTCCCTCGCGGCGGCGAGGATGTGGAGCACCGTGTTGGTCGACCCGCCCATCGCGATGTCGAGGGTCATCGCGTTCTCGAAGGCGGCCTTCGTGCAGATCGAACGGGGCAGGACCGAGTCGTCGTCCTTCTCGTAGTGCCGCTTCGCGATGTCAACGATGCGACGACCGGCCTCGAGGAACAGCTGCTCGCGATCGCTGTGCGTTGCCACCACCGTGCCGTTGCCGGGAAGGGCGAGGCCCAGGGCCTCGGCGAGACAGTTCATGGAGTTCGCGGTGAACATGCCGGAGCACGAGCCGCAGGTCGGGCACGCAGAGCGCTCCATCTGGAGCACGTCCTCGTCACTGACCGATGCGTCGCCGGCCTTGATCATCGGGTCGATGAGGTCGAGCTTCACCTCGACGCCGGCGAGGCGCGTCTTGCCGGCTTCCATCGGGCCGCCGGTGACGAAGATCGTCGGGACGTTGAGGCGCATGGTGGCCATCAACATTCCCGGGGTGATCTTGTCGCAGTTCGAGATGCACACCAACGCGTCGGCGCAGTGGGCGTTCACCATGTACTCGACCGAATCGGCGATCAGGTCGCGGCTGGGCAGGCTGTAGAGCATCCCGTCGTGACCCATCGCGATGCCGTCGTCCACAGCGATCGTGTTGAACTCCTTCGCGATGCCGCCCGCGGCCTCGATCTCGCGGGCGACGAGCTGGCCCATGTCCTTCAGGTGCACGTGTCCGGGCACGAACTGGGTGAACGAGTTCGACACGGCGATGATCGGCTTCTCGAAGTCGTCGTCGGTCATGCCGGTGGCGCGCCAGAGGGCACGGGCGCCGGCCATGTTGCGTCCCTGGGTGGTGGTGCGGCTGCGGTACTCGGGCATGGGCGCCAGCCTACGGCTCGCTCGGCCAGGCGGCCCACCCATTGCCGCAGCGAGGCGGAACTATGCTGTGTCCATGATTCTCGCTGATGTCGGTGACACCGGATACAACGTCGTTCTCTTCCTGCACATTCTCACGATGTTCGTGGCGTTCTCGCCCGCCTTCGTGCATCCGTTCGTCGAGAACGACACCCAGGGCATGGGTGACGCGCGCCAACGGATCTTCACCGGGATCGCGTCGCGCGGCATGAAGATCTACGGCGCGGCGCTCATCGTCGGCGGCCTGCTCGGCTTCGGCTTGGCGGGGATGTCCGGCAAGGACGCGAACGGCGACCTGTTCATCTCGGTTTCCGACAGCTGGGTCTGGCCGGCCGTCGTGCTGTGGCTCGCCATGAACGGTGTGCTCCACGCCATGATCCTGAAGGGCGAGAAGAAGCTCGCCGCCGGCGACGACAGTGCGGTGAAGACCATCGCCCTCGGCGGTCAGCTCATCACCGTGATGTTCCTCATCACGCTCTATCTCATGGTCTTCAAGCCGGGCGCCTAGCTCGGTCGGTCAAACCCGGGGGGCGGCGCCGTAGCCTGCGGCGATGCAGGCGCCCCTTCGGCTACTTCGCGTTGCCCGGCTCGGGACCGCCCCCGGGTTGCTCGCCGCGACCGCGGTGTCCACCGCAGTGTTCGCGGCCACCCCGATCTCCCTGTCGTCGATCGCCGAACGGTTCGACGTGGGCGCGGGAACCGCCGGACTCTTCTCCGCCGCCCAGCTCGGCATGTTCGTGGTGGGGTCCTGGACGGCGGGGCGGTTCACGGCGCCATCGGGACGGGCGTTCCGCCTCGCCTTGCTGATCCTCGCGGCCGCCAACCTCGCCAGCGCCCTGTCGGACACCTTCGTCCTCTTCGTAGTGCTGCGCGGCTTCGCCGGTCTCGCCCTCGGCACGCTCACCTGGCTCGCCTGGTCGCAGGTCTTCGGTGACGACGAACGGCAGGGCGACATCGCCGTCGTCGGCCCCGTCGCCGGCGTGGTCGTGTCGCCGCTCTTCGGGTTCCTGCTGGAGGTGGGCGACGACCGCACGATCTTCGCCGTGCTCGCCGCGGCGTCGCTGGTGCCCTTGCTGTGGACGCCGACCTTCGACGGTGTCGGCGCGGCGGTCGACCGGGAGCGATCCAAGGCGGTACCGCAGGCCCTCGCCCTGGTCGTCGCGCTGACGTTGATGACGCTCGGTGGATCGGCGGTCTTCGTGTTCGGTGGCGTGATCCTCATCGACGAGGTGGGCGTGGGGGCGGGCACGCTGTCGCTCATCTACGCGGCCAACGCGCTCGCGTCGATTCCCTCGGCGCGCTGGCGCGGGCGCCGTCCGTTCGCCGGACTGTGGATCGTGCTGACGGGCCTCTGCGCCCTCGCGTTGGGATTCCTGACCGAACCGTGGATGGCCTGGCCGGTCCTGATTCTCTGGGGATTCGCGTTCTGGGCCGCGATCCCCGGGGTCTTCAGTCTGCTGGCGGCCCGGTCGGCGAATCCCGCGGACCGGGCGGGCGATGCGCAGGCGGCTATGGCGGCCGGGCGAGCGGCGGGCCCGCTCGTGGGTGGTGCTGTCGTCTCGGCCTGGTCGTTCGGTGGCCTCGGCGTGGTCGGTGCCGGCATCATGGCGGCCGGTGGTGTGATCGCGTTGACGGTCGAGCGGCTCCAGCCGACCGGGTAGCGTCCGGTCATGGCCGGCGACGAGCACGGTGCCCCGATCACTCTCGACATCGATGGGGTGGACGTCCGCGTCACCAGCCCGGAGAAGGTGTTCTTCCCCAAGCGGGGCGAGACGAAGCTCGACCTCGTGGAGTACTACCTCGCCGTGGCCGAGCCCTTCATGCGGGTGGTGGGCGGCCGGCCGCTGCTGCTGGAGCGCTACCCGGACGGCGCGAGGGGGAAGTCGTTCTTCCAGAAGCGGGTGCCGAAGGGCGCGCCCGACTGGCTGCGCACGACGGAGGTCAGCACGCCCAACGGCACCACGTCCAACGCCCTGATCGCCTACGACATGGCGCACATCGCCTGGGCCGTGAACATGGGGTGTCTGGGCTTCCACGTGTGGCCGTACCGGGCCGCGGACCCCGAGCACGCGGACGAACTCCGGATCGACCTCGACCCCCAGCCGGGCACCAATTTCGACGATGTGCGGGCCGCCGCCCTCGAGGTGAACGCCGTCCTCGAGGAGCTCGGCATCGTCGCCTGGCCGAAGACGTCGGGCTCCAAGGGCATCCACATCTACGTCCGCCTCGAGCCGCGCTGGGACAGCTATCAGGTCCGCTACGCGGCCGTCGCCCTCGCTCGCGTGATGCAGCGCCGGCGACCGGATCTCCTCACGTGTGAGTGGTGGAAGGAGGAACGGGGTGAGCGGATCTTCGTCGACTTCAATCAGAACGCGCCGCACAAGACCGTCTTCGGCACCTGGTCGGTGCGGCCGCGGGTCGGTGGTCAGGTGTCGATGCCGATCACGTGGGAGGAGGTCGACACCGTCGAGCCCGAGGAACTGACGCTCGCGACCGTGCCCGGCCTGCTGGCCGAGCGGGGCGACCCGTGGGCGGCGCTCGACGACGAGCTCCAGTCGCTCGAGCCGCTGCTCGAGTGGCACGAACGCGACTGGGCCGACGGTCTGCTCGACGCGCCATGGCCGCCCGTCTACCCGAAGCAGCCGAACGAACCCCCCCGCGTCAGCCCCAGCCGGGCCAAGAAGCCCGACGCCTGAGAAAGTACAGGGGGTCAGACCCCCATACTTTCTCGGAAGGTACAGGGGGTCAGACCCCCATACTTTCTCGGTCAGGCGGAGTCGAGGGCGAAGAGGGCGGCGCCGAGGGCGGCCGCGTCGTCGCCGAGCTCGGCCATGCGGATCTCGACCGGCGGGCGGTGGGCGGCGCCCAGAGTGACGTCGGGCATCCAGTCGGCGATGCCGTCGGCGAGGGGTTGGCCGATCCCGCTCAGTCCACCGCCGATGACGATGCGGGACGGATCGAGGATCATGACCAGGTTTGCGCATCCGATCGCGACCCAGCGGCAGAAGCCGACGAAGATCCGGCTCGCGTCGTCGTCGCCGGCGAGCATCGCCTCGGCCACGTGGAACCCGGTGATCGCGTCGACTGATCCGGCCAGGGTGACCCCCGCGTCGAACGAGCCGGCCGCTGCGGCCTCGCGACCCTGGCGGCCCAGCGCATTGCCGGACGCGTAGTGCTCCCACGGCCCGCGCTGGTCGGTGATGTGGGTGGGTCCGTCGACGTCGATCACCATGTGGCCGGCCTCGCCCGCGAAGCCGTGGGCGCCGGTGATCAGCGAGCCGCCGGCGACGAACCCGGTGCCGATGCCGGTGCCGAGCGCGACGTAGGCGAAGTCGTCCGCGTCGCGACCGGCGCCGACGGTCGCTTCGGCCCACGCGCCGGCGCTCGCGTCGTTGAGGAGCGTGACGGGTACGCCGAGTGCGGCGGCGAGTTCCGCACCGATCGGATAGCCCGTCGCGTTCGGCAAGTTCGGGCTGAAGTGGACGATGCCGGACGCGCTCGCCAGCCCGGCGACGCCGAGGCCGACCGCGGTCGCGGCGCCGCCCTGCTGCTGGAGATCCTCCGCGAGGCGCGTGAGTGTGCGGACGAGGTCCGCGCCGTCACCAGCGCTCGATGCCCGGCTGCGGGCGACGATCGCGCGACTTGCCGGGTCGACCAGTTGACCCCGGGCGTTCGTGCCTCCGACGTCGAATCCGAGGATCATGGCTGGTCATCTTAGTGGGGGAAGTGGCTTGACAGAAAGCTTTCTGCAAAGTTAAATCAAGGGCATGGCCGACCCGACCACGTTCGCTCTCCTGCTCGGCCGGCTCGGCCGGCTCAACGAGGCGATGGTCGCCGAGATCTGCGCCGACCACGACACGACGCCCGCCGAGGTGCGGGTGATGTCGCTGCTCATCCACCGGCCGGGGCGCTCGGCGAGCCCGTCCGACATCGCTCGGTTCGTCGTGCAGACGAGTGGAGGGCTGACGGCGACGCTTCGCCGACTCGAATCCGACGGGTTCGTCGAACGACGACCGGACCCGGCGGACGGCCGCGGCAAGCTCGTCGTTCTCACCGTTGCCGGCGTGGCCTTCCACGGCCGGGTGATCGATGCGATCACGACCGGTCTCGAACGCATCGTCCGCGACATCCCCCTCGCCGACGCGAGCGAGATCGTCCGATCGCTCGTCGTGGCCTTCGAAGCAGATACCGGTCTCCCATCGTCGGCCGATTTCCGGGCCGGCGTTGCCGTGCCCACCGAACCCGCCCCCGTCTGAGGTGACCGTGTCCACTCCAACGCTCCAACTCCGTCGACTCAGCGGCCATCTCGCCGCGGAGGTCGCCAACCCACTCGCAGAGGTGTTGGCCGACCCGGCGCTCCAGGACGCGATCCGCGCGGCCCTGCCGGAACACGGTGTGCTGGTCCTGCCCGCCGCAAGCCCGACCCCCGCCCAGCAGATCGCGCTGGCGGAGGTCTTCGGCGAGGCGCGACCCCCGCTCGGTCAGAACCCGCGTCATCCCGACAACGACCTGGTGTGTGTCTTCGACAGCGACGAGGGCTACCGAGCCGAGAAGTGGCACACCGACGAGACGTTCGTCGACGAGCCGTGCACCGGGGCGGTGCTCTCGATGCAGATCCTGCCGGAGGTAGGCGGCGACACGCTCTGGACGAGTACGGCGGCCGCGTATGACGCCCTGTCGAACGGCATGAAGGAGTTGTTGTCCAACCGGCGGGCACGCCACGAGATCAACGAGTCGCACTTCGCCGTGCATCCCGTCGTCCAGACCCATCCGGTCACCGGCCGGAAGCTCATCTACGTCAACGAGATCTTCACCCGCGGGATCGTCAACCTGCCGCCGGGAGAGAGCTCGGTGATCCTGCCGTTCCTGATCGACCATGTGCAGCAGCCCCAGTTCACCTTCCGCCACACCTGGGCGGAGGGCGACGTCGTCATCTGGGACAATCGCTCGACGCAGCACATCGCCCTGTCGGACTTCCAGGGGCGACGCGTCGTCCACCGGGTCGAGTTCCACGGCGAACCCTTCGCAGACGCGGTCTAGGCGCGCGGGAATGCAGAACGCTCCCCGGAACCCGTTTCTGGCCGACTCCTCGTACGCGATCGCCCACGGCCGCTGCGATCAGCAGGACAACGTGCCGTGGCGCGGGCCCGAAGGGCCCACCGAGGTGCTCGACGAGGCCACCGACCTCCAGTACGCCTGGCTCGGGCCCTGCCACTTCGGCCACCTGACGTCGTCGCCCTATCCGGACGGGCGGCGGGTGGTCTGGTCGAACGGTCGGGAGAACATCGCGAAGCTCGACTACGAGACGCTCGAGGTGCTCGCCGACCACGAGATCGTCGGTGGCGGAGGCCGCACGCCGGTTTCGGAGCTCGAGGGGTATCTGGCGGCCCTCGACGAGAAGGAGGACGGGGAGGCGATCGAACACGCCATCGAACTGTCGATGAGGTTCATGACCGGCCTCGACGGGGTCTACGCACTGCTCGATCGCGACAACACCCTGTTCCTCGGGCGCAAGGACCACGCCGTCGCCTATGTCGAGACCGACCCGACCGACCCCGCGAGCGAGATCGTCGAACGCGACCGCTGGCCCAAGCCGCCGGAGATCGAGGGCGCGTTCGTCGGCATGAACATGACGTTCGACGGCCGGCTCGTGATGTCCACCGACCACGGCTGGGTGGTGGTCCTGGCGCGGGACTTCTCCGAGTACCACGCCTTCCAGGTCGCCGGGGGCGCCGAGCACGCCGCGGCCTACAACCAGACGATGGAGCAGGCTGGTCGGGTCGGCTACGGCTGGATGCGGACGAGCATGTGCGTGGACGAGGACAACGGCATCTACGTGTCGTCCAATGATCACCACCACAAGCTGCGGTGGACCGGAACGGAGCTGACTGACGACCCGGCCAACGGCGGCTGGACGATCCCGTATCGCAATGGCGGGGGCACGGGATCCGGCACGACGCCGTCGCTGATGGGGTTCGGGCCCGACGAGGACGAGTTCGTGGTGTTCGGCGACGGCGACGAGGTCGTGAACATCACCATCGCCTGGCGCAACGACATTCCCGAGGACTGGGAACAGCTGCCCGACGCGCCGCACCGTCGGATCGCCGGGATCGGTCCCGCCACCATGGGCGACCCGACGATCGAGACGATCCAGACCGAGCAGTCGATCACCGTGTCGGGGTACGGCGCCATGACCGTGAACAACGAGCCGGCCTCGGTGCCGGACGGGTTCCCCGGCCAGGGGGTGCGGATGTTGTGCTTCATGCTCCCGCACAAGCCGGCGTACACCCCCCACGGTCTGCACAAGTACGCCTGGGACCCGCAGGCGCGGGAGTTCCGCGAGGCGTGGGTCAACCACGACGTCTCGTCGCCCAACTCCGTGCCCTTCGTGGCCGAGGAGAGCGGGCTCGTCTACACGTGTGGCGTGCGCGACGGGCGGTTCACGATCGAGGCGGTCGATTGGGAGACCGGCGCCGCGGCGTTCCACTACGTGCTCGGCGGATCGAAGTTCAACACCATCGGCGCCGGCGTCACCATCGACGACGACGGACGTCTCCTCTTCGGCACCATGTACGGCAAGACCCGCATCCTCCGCTGAGTTGAGACGCCGGGGTCAGAGTCCCGTCCCACCTCGGGCCGCTAGCGTCTACCGCGTGGGCGACATGGTCACGATCGACGGGTACGAATTGCCCGCACGCTGGCTGCGAGACCATGGTGACGACGCCGGCTCGGTCCACCCGCAGACGCTCCAGCGCGAGGTCGACACGTTCGCGATACCGCGTGATGTCGCCGCCGTCTCGGTGGAGAACGCCGGCGAGACGCTCACGATCGGATGGTCCGACGGCGCCACGACCGGACACGACCTTGCGGCCTTGCTCGCCGTCGTCCGGTCGCCGCGGACTCCCGGACCGTCGCCGGGATCGTTCCGGCTCGACTCCGGCGCCGAGCTCTGGTCGACTCGGCCGGTCGTCACGACGTTCCCCGCCCCGGTGATCGAAGACGACCGGGCCTGGACGGACGCCCTCGGCCATCTGCGCCGCTTCGGTTGGGTCCGGTTCGACGGAGCGCCGCTCGGCGACGCGGCGGTGCGGCGGCTTGCCGGCCGGATCGGCGGGATCCGGACGACGCTGTTCGGTGACGTCTGGAGGATGGCGCCGGGCGACGTCGAGCATCAGGACTCCGCGTACGCGCCCGTCGCACTCGACGTCCACACCGACGGGACCTACCTCGATGATTGCCCCGGCACGATCGTCTTCGCCCAGCAGGAGAGGGACGGCGCGGGCGGCAACTCCATCCTGGTGGACGGGTTCGCCGTGGCCCGTGACCTGGTCGAACGCGAACCGACAGCCGCCGAACTGCTCGCCCGCTACGACATCGGCGGGCGCTACCTCGAGCCTGGCGTGAGCGTCCACGCCGACCGGCCACCGCTTCGGGTCGACGCGCAGGGCGTGCTTCGCCAGGTCAGTTTCAACAACTATGACCGTGCCCCGGTGCTGCCGGCCCACGGCTGGGTCGACGAGGTGATCGACGCCTACGCGGCGTTCCGGGCGCTGGCGACCGAGCCGGCGCGGGCGCTCGAGCTCACATGGGCGCCCGGCGAACTCCTGCTGATCGACAACTGGCGCGTGCTGCACGGCCGCACGCACTACACCGGCAACCGGGTGTTCCTCGGCTGCTACACCGGCCACGAGGAGCTCGAGTCGGCCTATCGCCGCGCCGGCCTGTAGCCGCTCGGGGGAGGTGGGACGGGACTCTGACCCCGCCGTCTCAACTCAGTGGGGGACGAGGTGGAGCAGGACGCGGGTGCCGCCGGGGAGCGCGAGGCGTTCGGCGACGGCGAAACGGTCGGCGGCCTGCGCTTCGATCGCGTCGAGCGTGTAGGCGTCGTGGGTGCCGGCCCGCTTGTGGCGCAGGAGGGTCTTCACCATCGGGTCGTCCTCGGTCGGGATCTCGAGGACGACCTCGCCGCCGAGCGCGGCGAAGTGGTCGAGGATTGCGGTCGTCGGCACGTTGTGGGTGAGCGCCAGATGGTGGATCACCGCGAGCGCGAGAATCAGGTCCGGCGACGATCGCTCGGGAAGGGGAGGGCGTTCGGTGCCCGTCCAGCCGATACCGGGGGTCGGGTCGGCGAAGTTCATCACCATCGGGACGATGCCCTCGGTGCCGTCGTCACGCAGCTCCCGGTAGAGGCGATCGACCACGAGATCGTCGGCGTCCATCGCCAGCACCGTGTCGGCGTGGCCGGCTGCGATCCGCGAGAACATGCCGTCGTTCGCGCCCACGTCCCACACCTGGCCTCGGTGCCGCTGCGACGCGATCTTGCGGACGAAGTCGCCCTTGAGGAGCAGCTCCTTGGACTCGTAGTGGGCGCGCTGGGAATAGTCGCCCCAGGTCGACTCCGACCGTTCCCACTCGAGGCCCTCGACCAGCTTGATCAGCCGGTCGATCGTGGCGATGAAGATCTCCTTCTTGTAGCCGGCGCTCTTCATCTCGTTGACGGTGTCGGCGGAGCCGCCGGTGAATCGCTTGTCGGCCTTCGCATGGAGCCACACGTGGAAGAGGAACCCCTTGTGGCCGGCCCGTCGACCCTCCAGTACCCGCCGGGCGTGCTCGGGCGTGATGCCGTCCACCGACCCACGCAGCCACGGCTGATGCGGCAGATCCTTGTAGGCGGTGAACATGAGCGGGAACAGGAACAGCTGGCAGAACTGGCGATAGCCCCACCACGGCTCGCCGTCGCGGTACGGCTCGAACGACGGGACGTCGATGAAGACGGGCCGGGTGCCGACGAACTGCACGTTGTAGGCCGTCGCGTCCTTGGTGGTGATGTCGTCGTCGATCGCCGCTCGCACGAGCCGGAGCGTCAACAGCGCGGCGTCCTGGAGCATCGAGAACGACCACTCGTGCGGATAGGTGACCACGGGGATCTGGTCGTGTTCGACCACGGTCGTCCAGGCGCGGCCATCGGGGCTCGACTCGTCGACGCGGCGAGTTCCGACGATGGTCCCCGCGTCGAGGCCGGCCCGGAAGAACGGCGCAGCTTCGGTGCGGGCGAAGTCGGCGGCGGCAGTCTCGTCGAGCCCGCGAAACACGCGGTCGCCGTCTCGCCAGACGCGAGAGGAGGGATCTCGAAACGAGCCTCGGTCGTACTTCGGGTGGGCGGGCGACGAACCCGTCGGGGTCACTGCAGTGATTCGTCGACGATGTCGGATGTCGTGGGGGCGTCCGCCGGGTCCGGCGCGTCGTCGCGCTTGCGGAGCCGCATCTTGGTCATCATCGTCTTGGCCGTGACCACCGCGCCCGCAGCTCCGGCCACGACGCCGCTGATGATGGCACTCCCTGACGCCGGATCCAGGTAACCGGACAGCATCTGTTTCCCCCTGATTTGGTTGCGGGAACCCTACCAGCGGGTGAAGAGCGTGGCGGTCACGAGAGGGCGTCGGCGAAGGCCGCGATGACGGTCTCCACGTCAGCGTCGGTGATGCCGAGATGGGTGACGAGACGACTCTGACCGCTGCCGTCGCGCCGCGAGATCAGCGTCTTCACCCCGGCGGTCTCCAGCGTCGACTGGAGGTCGGCCGGCGGATCCTCGAAGCCGAGGAAGAGCATGCTGGTGTTGCGGGCCAGGACCGTGATGCCGGGGATCTCGGTGAGGCCGGCGGCGAGCGCCTCGGCCCGACGATGGTCGTCGGCCAGCCGGTCGACGTTGTGGTCGAGCGCATAGAGCCCCGCGGCGGCGAGCACACCGGCCTGGCGGAGGCCGCCGCCGAGCATCTTGCGCCAATGGCGGGCCTCGGCGATCAGGTCCGCCGGGCCGCTGAGGACGGACCCGGCTGGTGCGCCCAGTCCCTTCGACAGGCACATGGAGACCGTGTCGAACCCGGCGGTGAGTTCTTCGCCGGAGACGCCGAGGGCGACCGCGGCGTTCCACATCCGCGCCCCGTCGAGATGGGTCGCCAGCTCGTGCTTGCGCCCGACGGCGAGCGCCTCGTCCATTCGCGCGATCGACTGCGGCGTGCCGTCCTTCGTGTTCTCGAGGCACAGGAGGCGGGTGCGGGCGAAGTGGTCGTCGATCGGCTTGACCGCGGCGTCGATGGCGACCGGGTCGGGGAGGCCGTCGGCGAGCATCGGCACCGGCTGGGGTTGGATCCCGCCGAGCACCGCACCACCGCCACCCTCCCAGCGGTAGGTGTGGGCCATGTCGCCGACGAGGTACTCGTCGCCCCGTCCGCAGTGGGCGAGCAACGCGCACAGGTTGGACTGGGTACCGCTCGTGACGAAGACCGCCGCCTCCTTGCCGAGTCGCTCGGCGACGACCGCCTCGAGTCGGTTGACGGTCGGGTCGTCGCCGAAGACGTCGTCGCCGAGCTCGGCATCGTGCATCGCCTTGCGCATTTCGGCGGTCGGCTGGGTGACGGTGTCGGAACGAAGATCGATCACCCCGGCATTCTGGCGCAACGGACCCCTACGGTGTCGACGCTGGTCCGAGGGTTCCCGTCAGTTCCTCGTATCGAGCTACCGCGGCATCGAGATCATCCGCTTCGAGCTCCTCCCACCACTTCACGAGCCCGTTCTCGCCGATGCCGATGACCAGGGCCGACCACTGGGTCTCCATCCCTGCTTCGTCCGTCGCGTTGAGGTCCTGGCGCAGCAGGAAGGATGTGTCGTCATGGCGGACGACCTCGCGGTTGACCGAGATTGCCGAGCCCGCCATCTCCTTCCAGATCTTGGTGCTCGCGACGAAGCCCTCGGTGTCGTACTCCTCCGACTCGAGCTGCTTGCGGACGACGTGACGGAACTGGGGATGGAGGAGCTCGCGGACACCGTCCCAGTCGCCCGCGTCGACCCGGTCACCGAGCGAGCGGAGGAGTTCGCCGAATGGCCGTATGCCCGGGTTCTCGTTCTCCCACCAGAGTTCATCGAGTCGGCGAAGCGCCTCGTCGAGATGGTCCTCGCCGAAGAACTCGACGCGGGCCGGTCGACCGTCGTGGTCGGCCTGGATGAGGTTGAACCACACGGACCGCATCCCGGAGGCGGTCGAACGGGTCATGCGCAGGAGGCCGACGAGCTCGCCCCGCCACGCAACGACCTCGTACCGGAAGTCCATGTCGTGTTCGTCGAACGCGGCGACCGACCGGGCCAGACCGTCGATCGACGTGAGCGGTACGACGCCCGGGCGATGATCGACGATCACCGCGTCGCTGTACGCCTCCCGCGGATCGAATCCGCCGGATGCCAAGGAGCCGGTGTCTTCGCCGAAGGCCTGGATGACCAGGTTGACAGTCGTGGGGGGTTCGGCGGTCAGCTCGTCGAAGCGGGCGACGGCACGGGCCAATTCCTCGCCCGGGAACCGGTCGGTCGCGCTGACGCGGCCGCCGTCGACGAACATCGCGATCGCGCCGTCCTCGTCGGTGCCGTCGGCGGAACGAGCGCTGACGCGGACTACCGCGCCCGCATGGGTCAGCCTCGGCATGTGGGTGATCGCAGGCCCGAACGACTCCGTCGTTGCGAGCGTGCGCGCCTGGTCGGGGTCGAGCGACTCGAGCCACCATTCGTCGAGGGTTGCCACGGCGTCGTCCAGGCCGTCCTCGTCGGTGGTGTAGCCGCGGACGATCCGCCCTTCGGCATCGATCTCGCGCACCACATGCCGGATGGCGTTCATCGACGAAGCCTCGATGACGTAGGTCTGGCGTGCGAGGGCGAGGTGTTCGCCGCGCGAGCGCAACCACTCGGTCTCGAGTTCCACGGTGCCGAACTCGGATCCGTCGTGACTGACCTTCAGGCTCTCCATGAGTCCCTCCCGGTCCAACGTCAGTTGGTCGAAGGCGAAGAACGACGACGAGTCCGGGCGGTAGAGCTTCTCGACCCCGTCGAAGTCGCCGGCCCGGAGCAGATCGTTGCACCGGTCGACGATCTGCTGACAGCGATTGCGATACGGCTGCCCGTCGAGGGGTTGCCCATCGGCCGGTGCCGTGAGCTCCTCGAATCGAGAGAGCGCAGCGTCGAGATCGATGACGTCGAACGACTCCTGGCGACAGATCCGACCGTCGCGTTGGACCACGATCACCAGCGCCGGCCATGACAGCCCGTCGGTTTCGATCAGTGCCTCACGGAGCACGATGTCGTGGTCGATGGCGATGATGCGCCGGGTCAGGGCCCGGCGGTGACCCGCCATCTCCCGCCCGACGGTGAGGAGCTCGAGGTAGCCATCGCGGTCGAGCGTGCCGAAACCCATCGATCGGTGGTCGACGTAGGTGAAGTCATCGGTGAGCGCCGCCCGATTTGAGACGGGGCCGTCGAACTGACGCAGCAGTTCCCACCCGCGGTCGAGCGTCGTCGCGAACTCGGCACCCTCGCCGTCGCGGTAGCGGCGGTGCATCTCCGCGGCGGCCGCCTCGAAGTCGTCGGGCTCGAAGGAGACGCCGCCGATGATCCGGGAACCGTCGGTTTCGATCACCTGGAGATGGGGGCTCGAGAAGCTCGATGCCTGTTCCGCGGGGGACAAGCGATAGAGCGCGAGTCGGTCACCGGCGATGGCGATCGTCTCGAGGCGCCAGTCCCACGAGGTGGCGTCGTCGACGATCGCCGCGAAGTTGGCGGAGAGGTCGGCCTTGCCGAGTCGGACATCGATGAGCGGTCGGCGGTCCTCGCCGGCGAAGTCATCGGCTACGAGCGTGAGCGCGGGCTCCATGTCGCCGCGATCGAAGACGGATTCGTAGAACGAGCGGGCCAGGCGCGAGGCGGGGTTCTCCAGCGGACCGAGGCCGCCGAGCGCCTCGAGGTCGCGCAGGGCTCGGTCGCGGTCCTCCGGGGAGTAGCTGGTCGCACGCACGGCCCGGCCGTCGGCGCCGAATTCCCCGAGCTGGAGCATCTCCTGGCCGAAACCGCTGCGACCGTCTCTGGGGTCGACGCGGGCGAGGACGAGATGGTCGTCGCGGGTGGCGATCACCTCGAACTCGTGGTCGATCGATCTGTTCGTCGAGTTGATGAACAACTCGAGGTAGTCGCGTACCTCCGGCTTGTCGAGCGTCGGCGAGCTGACAAGTCGCCGACGGTCGGTGCTGACGAAATCGTCGCGCAGCATGGCGAACGCAGCGTCGAGGTCGCGCTCCCCGTACGCCGCCTGCCAGAACGACGAGAGCTGCCGCGACGCCGCGTTGGCCGGCGCGGGGGCGGTCAGCTCGTCGAACCGGGCGAGCGCGGTGTCGCGATCGTCATCGTCGTACCATTCGATCCGAGCGGCCTTCCCGTCACGTGCGACCAACAGTGTCAACTGTCGATGGATCACCTGCCCACCGGTGTCGGTGGTTTCGCGGTTCTCCTGCACGATGAGCAGGCCACGGTCGTTGAAGGCCAGGTATTCCGGGACGATCACCGCAAACGGTGCGAAGAGGACGTCTCTGCGGTCGTCTTCCAAAGCGGCGCGGTCGATTGTCGGAAACGAGAAACGGCGGTGGTCCTTCATCTGCACGTCGTCGTGCATCAGCGTGGCGAGGGCGGCCGCCTGTTCGGTGCTGTCCGATTCCTGTGTTCTCCCGAGCGCCCAGGCCAGCTCGAACACCGCTCGATGTTCGCTGCCCTCGCCCTCGAGGTACCACTCGTTGAGGAGATCGAGAGCCGGCCGTAGTTCGTCGGGGTCGAAGATCTCGGCTCGGCGGGAGTGCCCCCCGTCGTCGGCCTCGATGACGAGCAGGTAGGCCCACTCGGCGTCTGCGCCGACCGCACCGATCCTCATTGCGGCGAGGGAACGGCCACGAATCGCGATCGTCTCCGTCGTCCATCGCCGGGCACCCTCTGCGATCGCCTGGGCGAACCACGACTCGGCCGTGACGCGGTCGAGAACGGCGAGGGCGAGGTCGCGGTTGTCCCGCATCGACCAGCCGGGGCCGAGCATCGCCAGCGCACCATCGAGCTCGCGGCGGGCGAGGCGGGCGTAGAAGCCGTCGGCGGCCGCGGTGGCGAGATTCCGGAGCCGGCGGTCGGCCCGGACGAGTTCTTCGAATCGGGCCTCGGCCTCGGCGAGCTGGTCCTCCGCGAAGAACTCGAGGTCCGTGACCCGCCCGCCGCGCTGGGCCTGCACGACGAGATGGCGATGGAACACCTCGCCACCGGTCGTGTTGGCGGTGTGTTCCTCGCTGATCGTGAGCAGCGCGTTCGGCGCCAGTCGGAGGAACGCAGGGCTGATCGACGTCCGTGTTTCCTCCGCGTCGTCCAACTCCAGAAGCGCCGATCGGTCGATGTCGGGAAAGCTGAAGGCGCGATGATCGACGAGTGTGAAGTCGTCGTGGAGGATCTCGGTCAGTCGGGCGATCCGCTCCTCCTTCGGGAGCTGGCCGGCGGCGGCCAGGTCGGTGCCTGTCTCGATCATCTCCTGATAGGGCGCGCCCTCGCCCTCGATGTACCACCGGTTGAGGAGGTCGAGGGCCGGGCGGAGATCGCCAGCCTCGAAGTGAGCATCTCGGATGGCCAGTCCCGACTCGTCGATCTCGCTCACCACGAGGAAGCGACGTTCGTGGGCTGCCTCGACCGTCATCTCCGACAGGGTCACCCGGTCGCCGCGGACCGCGACCGCGGTCGCCGACCACCGTTTCGGCTGCCCGCCGACAGAGAACCACTGGATGGCCGATGTCGCGTCGAGCTCGGTGAGTCGGAGGCCCCGTTCGTCGGCGTTCACCCAGTCGGGGTGGCGGAGGGCCCGCGCCCCATCGACGTCGCGGTCGTCCAGGATCCGTCGGAAGAACTCCTTGTTCACCTCGAAGGCCCGGTTGGAGACCGGCCGAGTGGCGGTCAGTTCGTCGAAGCGGGCGCACGCGGCCTCGACGGCGTGCTCGGGGAAGACCTCGAAGTGGGCGCACTTGCCGTCGCGAATGATCCGGAGCTGGCAGCTGCGGAACTCGACGGGGATGCCGTCCTTGTCGCGGAAGTCGGAGTGGTCGATCTGGACGGCACCGTGCTCGGTCAGACGGGCGAATCTCTCGACGATCATCCGTCCGTGCATGCCCGTCTCGACCTGAGCGTCGAGCATGTCGGCGAGCGGCGTCTCGTGGCGGATCAGCGGCCGATGGTCGATCACCATGCAGTCGCGGTGGGCGAGGTCCCACGTCGCGTCGACGTCGAGCTCGGCGATCGCACGGCATTGGGCCGAGATCGCGTCGAGGACGTCGGCGAACTCGGCTCCCTCGTGTTCGCGGTACTGGCGCTCGAGTTCGGCGTAGGCCTCGTCGAGATCGTCGAAGATCGAGCTGTCGACGAAGCGCCCGTCGCTAACCCGGGCCACCATGTAGTCCGCGCTCTCGGTGTCACCGGGATGGAACCGGGACCAGATGTGGTTGATCGAGTGGAGGTCACCTCGGATCGCCAGGGGCGTCATGCGGTGGTCGACATGGGTCACGCCCTCGAGCAGGAGTTCGAGATAGTCCGCCATGTGGCTCTGGAAATCGGGGAACGACAGCCCGCGCTCGTCGCTTGTGCCACCGGACACGAGCGCGACCGCGGCGTCGACATCGAGGTCGTCGTACAGCGCCGACCAGAACTCGCGGGCGAGGCGGGTCGCGGCGTTCTCCATGGTCGCGGGCACGGTCAGCTGCTCGAACCGGCGCAGCGCGTCGTCGAGGCCGTCGCCGTCGAAGAACTCGGTGCGTGCGTACTTGCCGTCCCGAATGAGGTGGAGCGCGATCAGGTCCCATTCGGCCGCGAGCGCGGCGTCGTCGTGGGAGCGGGAGCGGAACGTCACGACGAGGCCGTGCTCGTTGATCGCCTCGATGGTCCGGGCGAACAGCGTGCGCAGGTCGACGTCGGCCGCCAGTTCGGCCATGTCGTCGCGGTCGGCCGTCGCCTCCAGAAGCCGACGGTTGTCGACGAGGACATAGTCGTCGGCCACCCACTCACCAGCGAACTCACCCGTGTCGGCCATCCACTCGAACTGGCGCCATGCGGTGCGCAACACCTCTGCGTAGTCGGCCGCTTCGCCGATGGCATAGCGCTCGGTGAGCTCGCCGCTCGCTGCCTGGATCTCGTGCTCCTCGAACACGACCGACGCGACGAGCAGACCCTCGTGGTCGACCTCCAACACATCGAGGGTCGAGATCTCTGAACGGTCGCCGCCGAAACGCAGCGTGGTGGCGAAGAGGGCGAGATACTCACCCCGCGTGGCGACGAGTTCGGTGTCGTACGAGCGCAGTCCGGCGACGATGTCGTGCTGGAGTGCACGCCGTTCGGCGAGACCGGTCATGTCGTCGTGGAGCGGGCGGCGGTCGATGAAACGGGCATCGGGAAGGCACATCGCTTCCCAGGCTGCGACGTCGCGCCGGCCGTAGAGCGCCCCGGCCGCTGCGCGGCCGTGTCGCGTGGCCAGCGTGTCGATCGACGACGACCGCAGGTCGAATCGGGTGCGGGAGGGTGCCTCCACGACCACCACCGCGCCCTTCTCGGCGAACAACCGATTGGCGGTGCTCGTTGCGTGGTCGGCCTCCTTCTCGTCACCCCGGAGCCGGTGGATGTCGGCCAGGCCCACGAGCGCGGTGGCGTGGTCCATGGTGAGATCCGTGTCGGCGCCGATGGCCACGGCCTCGTCGGCCAGTCGGAGCGCGGTGTCGAGGTCGCCCTCGTGGGCTGCGAGTTCGGCCTGGGCGGTGCGCGACGCGATACCGGTCTGGAGGTTCTGGCCGGCGAGGTCGGCGGACTCGTCGGCGAGTTCGGCCGCTTCGTCGGTTCGGCCCTGGGCCAGGAGCGAGCGCGACAGCAGTGCTGCGGCCTGGCCGGCATCGGCGCCCACGCCCAGGGTGCCGAGCCCTGCGTGCGCCACGCGGAGGTGGGGTTCGGCGGCCACGGGGTCCCCCGCGAGGAGCTCGATGTAGCCGGCGAACATCCGGCACTCCAGGATCCCGTGGCGGAGACCGAGTTCCTCGACGATCGCCTGCGAGCGGTCGATCAGGGTGCGGGCTTCGTCGAACCGACCCCGCATCGCCTCGAGCACGGCCTGGCACCGGATCGAGACGGCCTCGACCATCGGCGACGCCGAAGTGATGCGCAGGAGGCGGATGATGTCGAGGCAGCGGCCGCCGGCTCGGGCGACCGGACTCGGCCCCCACAGCGCGGCGACGGGCGCGGCACCGAGCACGGCGGTGATCCGGCGGCGATCGTCGGCGGCCCGGGCTGCAGCCAGCGCGGCATCGAGCTCGTCTTCGCACTCGCCGACCCGGCCGGTCCGGGCGAGGATCAGCGCACGAACGAGCCGGGCCTTGGCGACCCCGGCATCGTCTCCGACATCGGCGAGGCGGGCGGCGGCATCGGCGACGATCGGTTCGACCTCGTTGAGGCGATCCGGTTCGGTGAGCACGACGTGTTGGCCCTCGAACGCCGCGGTCCAGGCGGCGATCCGGTCGTCGCCGGTGTGGCGGCGGAGCTCGTCGAGGTGCGGCGCGCCGTCGCGGACCCGGCCGGCGCCGAACCAGGCCTCGCAGGTAGAGAGCAGCAGTTCGGGCCGACGGGGATCGCTCTCGTCGAGCACACCGAGGGCGCGCGTGGCCAGCGAACCGGCCGAGGCGAGGTCGTCGCGCGCAAGCGCTCGTTCGGCGGCCAAGGCGAGCAGGTCGGCGGCTCGTCCGCCCAGGTCGACAGCGTCGCCGTCGTCGCCGCCGAGCTCGCGGAGATAGCCGTGGGCCTGTTCGTAGTGGAAGGCGATCGAGATCTCGTGTTCACCGCCGAGTTCGGCGGCGGTGGTCTCGGTCCACTGCCCGACGCGGCGGTGCATGTCGATCCGGCGCTCCTTCAGGAGTCGCCGGTAGGCCGCATCTCGGATGAGCACGTGGTGGAACCGCCAGACCGGCTCGTCGCCCCAGTAGCTGCCGGTGGCGTCGACGATCTCCTGGCGACGGAGCCGTTCGAGGATCCGCTCGAGCTGGGCCGCTCCCAGATTCGGCAGGAGTGTGCCGACCGCGCCGCGGGCGAACTCCGACCCGACCACCGAGGCGGCCTCGACGACGCGCCGCTCCTCGTCGTCCATGCGTTCCACGCGGCTGGCAAGCAGCGAGATGATGGTCGGCGGCACCTCCACGGCGTCGGCATCGATCGCGAGGACCCACCCCGACGGCGTCTCGGCGATCACCTCGTCGTCGACGAGCATGCGGACCAGCTCCCGCACGAACAGCGGGTTGCCCTCCGTCGAGTCGGGGAGGCGGGCGATCAGCTCGTCGGGGAGCGCCTTGCCCCCGAGGATGCCGGTCGCCAGTTCGGCCATCGTGGTGGGGTCGAGCCCTTCGAGCGCGATCACCTCGGTCACCCGCCGTCCGACTTCGGCGAACGCCGGTCGGATGTCGCGGATCTCGGGCCGGGCGAGGGCGACGACGAAAGCGGCCCCCTCGGTCCACTCGACGAGATGCTCGAGGAGGTCGAGGAAGAGCGGTTCGGCCCACTGGATGTCGTCGACCACGATCACCGCGGGTCGGGTCGCGACCACGAGCTCGACCAGGCGGCGAGCGGCCCAGAACGACTCCTCGGTGGAGCGCATCGGGGCCGCGCCCACGAAGCCCGCCAGCAACGGCACCAGCCGGTCAGCGTCGTCGACCTCGCCCACGAACGCGCGGAGGTGCTCCGAGATCGCCTCGTTGGAGAGTCCGGCCGGCAGTTCGCTGACCGCCCGCAGCAGATCGGCGACCGGGTCGAAGGTGGCCGCTCCCGCCCGGTCGACGCGGAGGTCGAACGACGTCACTTCCGACGCTCGGCGGGCCAGCTCGGCCGCGAGGCGGGTCTTGCCCACGCCGGGCGAGCCGATCACGGTCACGAGCTGGGGCGCGCCTTCGGCGATCGTGTTCTCCAGCGCGGCGGTGAGGGCGGCGAGCTCTGCTTCGCGGCCCACGAACGGCGTGGCGACCTCCTCGTCCTCGACGGCGGCGAGCACCTGGAACGTCGCGATCGGCTCCGCCTTGCCCTTCACCTCGACTTCGCCGAGCACCTCGTAGTCGACGGTCGAGCGGGTGAGCCGCCACGTCTGTTCGCCGACGAGCACCCGGCCGGGCGTGCACTGGGCTTCGATCCGGGCCGCGGTGTTGATGGGGTCGCCGACCATGTCGGCGTCGTCCTCGGCGATGACCACCTCGCCCGTGTTGACTCCGACTCGGAGGCCGACCTCGACGCTGTGGCGATCACGGATCCCGTCGATGACGGCGGCGAAGCGGCGCTGGAGCTCGAGGCCTGCCCGCACCGCTCGGTCCGCGTCGTCCTCGCTGACGTCGTGCACGCCGAAGCCGGCCATGACCCCGTCACCTTGGAACTTGATGACCTCGCCGTCGTGCGACTCGATCACGTCGCGGGCGAGCTCGTGGTAGGCGCCCATCTCGCGGCGGGCGGTCTCGGCGTCGACCCGTTCGCCGAAGGCGGTCGATCCGACGAGGTCTGCGAACACGATGGTGACGGTGCGGCGGACCGCGCGGTCCTCGGAGGGCGGGGGCCCTTCGGCCGCGGCGGTCGTCGCCGAACCACACTCGTCGCAGAACTTCGCCGTGGGATGAAGGTTGTGGCCGCATGTCGCGCACGCACGGGTGATCGGGGTTCCGCACTCCCCGCAGAACTTCGCGTTCGGCCGGTTCTCCTCCCCGCACGATGTGCAGTTCACGCTGTCCCCCTGCCCGCGGCGCCACGCCGGGTGCTCAAGTGTCCCGCGGCCCCATTCCGGACGCCAGCACGCGGCCCCGGTCATCAATCACACCCCGAGTGGAACCCACGTCACAGACACCGTCGCGTGCTCCGCCTTCGGCCCGCAGATGAGACGGGACTCTGACCCCGGCGTCTCAACTGGTGCGGGCGACGAGGTGGGCTTCGTGGCGGCCGTTGTCGCGCCAGTCCTCGGTGTGGTGGAGGATCTCGAGGCCGGGTACGAGGGTGGGCAACTCGTCACGGTCGAGTAGGAACGGGCGGCCCGGCTTGTTGCAGCGCTCGAGGTTCGTCTCGGTTGCGATCACGACGGCGAGGACGCCGCCGGCGGCGAGTTGTTCGACCATCGCCGGGAACAGCTCGCGCTGAAGGTAGTTGGCGACGGTGATGACGTCCCAGGGGCCGGCCGGCAGCGGCTCGGCCTCCAGATCCACTTCCACCGTGTCGATCTCCAGACCGGCGAGCGCCGCCTCCTCGCGAGCCTTCTGCAGCCCGACGTCGCTGACGTCGGCGACCGTGACTGCGAGGCCGTGCTTCGCGAACGCGATCGCGGCGGGAGCACCACCCCCGGCCACGTCGAGCAGCGTGCCGCGGTCGGGGAGCCAGGGCGCGACGAGTTCCGCGAGCTGCGAGCGATGACCGGTTCCGACACCGACGGAGGACCACTTCTCGTTCCAGCGCTCGCGGTCGCCCACCGCCATGGGTCAGCTCGCCTCGGGCTCGAGTTCGGCCGTGACCTCGATCTCGGATCGATCGGTGACGGTGCCGGTGGTGACGGACCGGATCATCCCCGCGGCCTTGACGTCGTCGATCACCTGGTCGAGCACGTCGAGCTGCGCCTGCGTGGTCGCGAACGTCGCAGAGACGACCGGTGTGCGGAGCTTGCGCTTCGCTTCCGACTTCTCGCGACGGACGACGGACAGCGCTTCGCTGGCGATGTCGCTCGGACCCGGACCTACGCCGGCCGCCGCGGCCCGCAGGCCGTCGGCCCCCGGCCAGTCGGCCGTGTGGATTGAGCCGTCCTGCCACCAGCTCCAGACCTCTTCGGTGACGAAGGGCAGGAACGGGGCGAACAGCCGCTGCACCGTGGACAGCGCCATCCGTAGCGCGTGCTGGGCCGAGGCGGCGCGCTCGTCGCCGTACTCGCCGTAGGCGCGCGCCTTGACGAGCTCGACATGGTTGTCCGTGAACCACCAGAAGAACTCTTCGGTGCGCTCCAGCGCCCGGGCATAGTCGAACGCGTCGAACGCGGTGGTGGCGGCGTCGACGAGATCGGCCAGCTTGTCGAGCATCGAGCGGTCGAGCGGCTCGGTGATCGCTGCGGGATCGACGTCGGAACCCTCGCCGAAGCCGAGGACGAACTTCGACGCGTTCAGCAGCTTGATAGAGAGCCGGCGCCCGATCTTCATCTGCCCCTCGTCGAACGCGGTGTCGGTGCCGGGACGGCCGGACGATGCCCAGTAGCGCACGGCATCGGAGCCGTACTGCTCGAGGAGGTCGGTCGGAACGACCACGTTGCCCTTCGACTTCGACATCTTCTTGCGGTCGGGATCCAGGATCCAGCCGGACAGGGTCGCGTTCTTCCACGGGGCGGTGTCGTCCTCGAAGTGGGCGCGGACGACGGTGGAGAAGAGCCAGGTGCGGATGATGTCGTGCGCCTGGGGACGCACGTCCATCGGGTAGGTCGCGGCGAACAGGGCCGGGTCGGTCTCCCAACCGCACGCGATCTGGGGGGTGAGCGAGGACGTCGCCCACGTGTCCATGATGTCGGGCTCGCCGATGAAGCCCATCGGCTGACCGCGCTGGTCGTCTGTGTAGCCCGGGGGGACGTCGGTCGACGGGTCGATCGGCAGATCCTCGACGGACGGCTTCAGCGGTTCGGCGTATTCCGGCTCGCCGTTCTGGTCGAGCGGGTACCACAGCGGGATCGGCACGCCGAAGAAGCGCTGGCGGCTGATCAGCCAGTCGCCGTTGAGTCCTTCGATCCAGCTGGCGAAGCGGGTCTGCATGTAGCCGGGAACCCAGTTGATCTCGTCGCCGCGGGCGACGAGCGCGTCCTGCAGGTGCTCGTCGCGGCCGCCGTTGCGGATGTACCACTGGCGCGAGCTGACGATCTCGAGCGGCTTGTCGCCCTTCTCGAAGTACTTGACCGGGTGGGTGATCGGCCGGGGCTCGCCCTCCATGTCGCCGGACTCGGCGAGCATCGTGGCGATCTCGGCCTGGGCGTTCTTCGCCCGCAGACCGGCGAGTCGCTGGTATGCCTCGGCGGGCGCGCCGTCGGCGATCCACTCGGGCGTCTCCTCGGCGAACTTGCCGTCGCGCTGGATGACGGTGCGGACGGGGAGGTCGAGCTCGCGCCACCAGGTGACGTCGGTCGTGTCGCCGAACGTGCAGATCATGGCGATGCCGGTGCCCTTCTCGGGGTCGGCGAGTTCGTGGGCGTGGACGGGCACCTCGACGGCGAACAGGGGCGAACGGACGGTGCCACCGAAGTGGGGCTGATAGCGCTCATCGTCGGGATGGGCGACGAGGGCGACGCACGATGGAACCAGCTCCGGCCGCGTCGTGTCGATCCAGATGTCGGGCGTGTCGCCGACGCCGGCGAAGCGGAGCTTGTGATAGGCGCCCGGCGTCTCCTTGTCCTCCAGCTCGGCCTGGGCGACGGCGGTCTGGAAGGTGACGTCCCACAGACTCGGCGCCTCGACCTGATAGGCCTGCCCGTCCTCGAGGTTGCGCAGGAACCCGAGCTGGCTGATGCGACGCGAGTGGTCGTTGATCGTCTCGTAGGTGCGGGTCCAGTCGACCGAGAGGCCGAGCTTGCGAAACAGCGCCTCGAACGCCTTCTCGTCCTCCTCTGCGAGCTCCGTGCACAGCTCGATGAAGTTCGGCCGGCTGACGGAGATGGTCGGGCGCTTGCCGACCGCCTTCGGGTCGCCGGCGTCGTCGGGCGCGGTGAAGCCGGGGTCGTAGGGGAGTGACGGGTCGCAGCGAACGCCGTAGTAGTTCTGGACGCGGCGCTCGGTGGGCAGGCCGTTGTCGTCCCAGCCCATCGGGTAGAAGACGTTCTTGCCGGCCATGCGCTGGTAGCGGGCGACGGTGTCGGTGTGGGTGTAGCTGAAGACGTGACCGACGTGGAGTGAGCCGGAGACCGTGGGCGGCGGGGTGTCGATCGAGAAGACCTCGTCACGCGTGGTGTTCTCGTCGAAGTGGTAGATCCCGGTCTCGTCCCATACCGCGTCCCACTTGTCCTCGAGGCCGGCGAGGTCGGGCTTGTCGGGGATGCGGGACGTGCTCATAGTCCCGAAAGGCTACCCCTGGCACCCCCGCGGACCGCCGTACTTTCTGGGGTCAGACCTCTGTCTCACCTCGGGCGAGTTCGTCGAAGCGGGCCAGCGCTGCGTCGACGGCGTCGGGCTCGAACTCTTCCCAGCGGGTGATCTTGTCGCCGGCCCCGACTCCGATGACGAGCCCCGACCACTGGCTCTCGAGCCCGGCCTCGTCGAGTCCGTGGAGATCCTGTCGGAGCAGCGCGACCGAGTCGGTGTGGCGGACGACTTCCTGGATGACGGGCTGGATCGATCCGGCCATGTCCTTCCAGATCCGGCCGTTCTCGACAAAGCCCTCGAGGTCAAATGGTCCGACCTCGAGCTTCTTGTGCAGAACGTGGCGGAACTCGGGATCGAGCAGCTCGCGCACGCCGGCCCAGTCGGCCGCGAAGATCCGGTCGCCGAACAGCCGAAGCAGCTCCGCGAACGGCCGGAACTCCGGCTCATCTGAGTCCCACCACAGTTCGTCGAGTCGCCGAAGCGACTGGTCGAGCTGGTCCTCGCCGAAGGTCTCGAGCCGGGTAGGGCGACGGTCGGCGTCGACCTGGATGAGGTTGTACATCACCGCTCGCAGTCCCGAGGGCGTGGAGCGCGTCATCCGGAAGAGACCGAGGAACTCGCCCCGCCACGCGATGGCCCTCGTGGAGAAGCCCATGCCCTGCTCGTCGAAGGCCGCCACCGACCCCGCCAGGTCCTCGATCGACCCGAGCGGGATGACCCCGCTGCGGTGGTCGACGATCACGGCGTCGCTGAACGCCTCCCGCGGGTCGAAGTCACCGGGCCCGATCTCCTCCTGCTGAGCGAACATCTCGATGACGAGGTTGCGAGACTCGCGCGACTCAGCGGTGAGCTCCTCGAAGCGGGCGAGCGCGGTCGCATGGTCACCGGGGTGCCACACCTCCACGCGACACACTCGGCCGTCTCGCATCACGAGCAGCGAGATCATCGGCCACTCTGCGGCGTCGGTGACGGAGACGGTCTCGCACAGAAGCATCGACTCGTCTGCGGCCAGGATCTGGCGGGTGACCATGGGGCGGTCACCCGTCGCCTCGACGTCCGCGCGAAGCAGCGTCAGATAGCCCTCCAAGTCGAGTTCGCCGAAGGCTGCGGCCCGGTGGTCGACGACCACGAAGTCGTCGGTTGTCAGTTGGCGACTGGCTTCGGCGTCGTTCCTCGCGCGGGCATCTCCAAGTGCCTTGGAGACCCGGGCAATTTCCTCGTACGGCGCGCCTTCTCCGGCGATGTAGCGCTCGGTCATTTCGTCGACGGCGGCTTCGAGATCATCGGTCCCGAACGCGACCACCGCGGTGGCGAGCCCCGCTTCGTCGGCCTCTGCGACGAGGAGGAACTCCGTTTCGAAGCTCGAGCCGGAGCGGACCGTGGTGACGTGCGTCAGGGCGACCCGTTCGCCCGCGACCGCCAACACGTCGACCGTCCAGTCGATCCGTCCGTCGTGTTCGAGGAGTTCCCGGTAGTTCTCGAAGACGTCCGGCTTCGCGACCGTCGACCCGACAAGCTCCCGGCGATCCTCTCCCACGAAGTCGTCAGCCATGAACGCCATCGCTGTGTCGAAGTCGCGGTCGTTGAACATCGCGGCGTAGAACGCCCGCAGGTTGTCCGTCGCCGGGTTGCGGAGCTCACCGAGTGGGGGGTGACCAGTCGTCGGGGCGAACTCGGCTCCCTCGCCGGCGCGGTAGCGCCGATCCAGTTCGGCGTGGGCCGCTTCGATGTCGTCGGGTTCGCAGGACCATGCGGCAACGGCGAGCCCGTCGGCGTCGACCTCGTTGACCATGAGGTACGAGCTCGTGAACGACGATCCCGGGCGAGTCACCTCGAGCCGTGACAGCGCGAGCGACTCACCGGCCACGGCGAGCGTGTCGAGCGTCCAGTCGAGATGGTCGTGCGAGAGCAGCTCACGGAAGTTGTCGGGGACCTGGTCCGCGGTGATGTCGGTGCCGACCAGCGGGCGATTGTCGACGCCGATGAGGTCGTCGTGGAGCAGCGCGCGTGCGCGCTCCAGGTCCCGGTCGTCGTACATCGCCGTGTAGAACGCTCGCATCGTCGCCGTCGCCCGGTTGTGGAGCTCCCCCGGCACGGCCGAACGGCTGGGCCGCAGTTCCTCGAAGCGGGCGAGGGCCCGGTCGCGGTCCGCGGGGTCGAACAGCTCCTGACGCTCCATCAGATCGCCGCGGTAGACCGTGATCATCAATACGGGCCAGCTCGCCTCGGCATTCGAGAGCAACGTGTCGCTGAGTATCACGCCGTGGTCGACGGCGATATAGGGACCGGGGTCGAACCGGCGTCCCTCGGCAACTTCCCGCGCATTCGCGAGAACGTCGACGTACTCGTCCGCGTTCAGGCGGCCGAAGCTCACGGCGCGGTGATCGACGAGCTCGAAGTCGTCGGTGAGGAGGTCCCGGAACGCCTCGAGGTCGTAGAACAGGTTGCGATAGCTCCAGGAGAGGTCGAGCGTCTCGACGTACGCCGCGCCCTCCTCGCGGCGGAAGCGGCGGCGCTCGAACTCCCGCGCGGCCCGGTCGCGATCGTCGATGTCGAACACGGCGGATGAGCGGAACCGCTCCCCGTCCGTCTCGATCACGAAGAGGGCCGGCATCGCGAGGTCCGAGCCGTCCGTCCGCGTCCTGACCGAGCACATCGCCAGCTCGTCGCCGGCGGTGTCGATCACCTCGATGTCGGGCGCGGTCGCCGGCGGCCGGCCGAGCAGGTGAAATTCGGCCAGGTCCGCCTTCGTGACCGACGTGCCCACCAGCGGTCGCCGGTCGTCGCCTTCCCAGTCGTCCGCGACCAGCTCGAGCGCGGCCTCGTGCTGGTCGGGTTTTGTAGCGAGGTCATAGAACCGTCGCAACAGGAGGGAGGCGCCGTTGTCGCGAGGCCCGTCACCGGCCGTCGTATCCGAGGTCAGCTCGTCGAACCGGGCCGCGGCTTGTTCGCGCTGTACGGCGGCGAACCACTCCATGCGTGCAGCCTTGCCGTCGCGCATCACGACGAGCAGGTACTGGTCCCGAACCAGGTCGCCGTCGAGATGCTTGTGGAGGCCGACGACGATCGCACCCGGCCCGATGCGGAGATACTCCGAGACCAGGATCATCCCGGCGTCGAGCATGCCCTGCTCGGTGAGCGTCGACAGGTCGCTGTCGGGAAGTCCGACCACGGGTTGGTGATCGATGACGACGATGTCGTCGTGGCAGACGTCGGCCAGCAGCGCCGGTTGGTCTTCTGCCGGCGCCTCGCTCGCCTTGCCCAACCGCCAGCCGAGATCGACCATCTCTGCGAACTCGGCGCCCTCGCCGTCTCGGTACCGCTGGGTGAGCTCGTCGAGCGCGGTCCGAAGGTCGTCATGGTCGTAGAACGCGGCCCGCGCGGCTCGGCCGTCGTCGGCGAGTTCGACGAGCTCGAGATAGTCGTGGGTCGCGCCGTCTTCGTTCGACTGACACCGGCTGAGTACGAGCCGATCGCCGCGCACGGAGATCGGCGTCAGCGCGACCCCTGCGCCGATGCCTCTGATCTGGTCGAAGAGCTCCATCAGCTGCGCCTTCGTCATGTCGAGGTAATGGCCCGGGCGCGTGTCGACGGACCACCAGTCGTCGGCGACGAGTGCTGCGGCGCGGTCGGCGTCGCCGGCCCTGACTGCCGCCCAGAACTCGAGTTGCAGCTCGGAAGCCGCATTCGCTGTTGGCTGGGACCCGGTGACGCGGTCGCCGACACTCGGTGTCAGCTGGGCCCCGAACTCCGCTCCCTTGGCCGCGTGGAGCTCCGACGCTCGGGACTGTGCGGCGTCGGCCCCTGCCTCGTCGCCGGCCCGGCGCAACACTGTCGCCTGTGCCACCTCGGCCCGGGCATGGTCCATCGTCAGGTCGGTGCGCTCGGCAATCGCGACGGCCTCCTCGGCCAAGCGATGCGCCGTGCGGTGGTCGGTACGGCGCGACGCCAGCTCGGCCCGCACCGAGCGCGAGGCGATCGCCGTCTGGAGGTTCTGGCCGGCGAGTGCTGCGCTCTGCTCCGCGACCTCTGCCGCCTCGTCGAGGCGTCCCTGCGCCAGCAACGCCCGGGCCAGATGGGCCGCGGCCTGGCCGGCGTCGGCACCCACGCCGAGCTGACCCAGGCCGTCGAAGGCCCGGCGGAGATGGGGCTCGGCTGCGGCAGGGTCGTCGGCCAGGAGTTCGATGTAGCCGCGGTACATCTCCGTCTCGAGCACGCCGTGGCGCAGACCGAGCTCGTCGACGATCTCGGCGGAGCGCCAGGCGAGCTCGCGGGCCTCGTCGAAGCGTCCCCGCATCGCCTCCAGCACGGCCTGGCAGCGGATGGAGGTGGCCTCGACCATGGGTGACGCCGACGTGATGCGGAGTAGTCGGATGATGTCGAGACAGCGACCGCCGGCCCGCGCCACAGGGCTCGGACCCCACAGCGCGGCGACGGGTGCGGCACCCAGCACGGCGGTGATCCGCCTCCGGTCGTCTGCCGCTCGCGCTGCGTGGAGGGCGGCATCGAGCTCGGTTTCGCAGTCGCCCACCCGGCCGAGGCGGGCGAGGATCATCGCCCGCACCAGGCGGGCCTTCGCCACGCCGGCATCGTCGCCGAGGTCGCTCAACGTCTCGGCCGCCGCGGCAACCTCGGGCTCGGCCTCGACCAGTCCGTCGGGTTCGGTCAGCGCCACGCGATTCCCCCGAAATGCCGTGGCCCAGGCGTCGAGGCGGCGATCGTCACCCGCCAGCTCGGTCAGCTCGCCGAGCAGCGGCTCCGCGTCGTTCACGCGCGCTGCCTGGAAGAACGCCTCGCACCCGATCACCAGCACCTCGGCCCGGTGGGGGTCCTCGGCATCGATCAGCGCGAGGGCCCGCACGGCCAGCGAGCTGGCCGCCGCGAGGTCGTCCTGTTGCAACGCGCCCTTGGCCGCGGCGGCAAGGAGATCGGCGGCGCGGGCACCTGCGGCGAGTCCGGCGTCATCGAACGGACCGAGCTCGCCGAGATACCGGTGGGCTTGTTCGAGGTGGAAGGCGATCGCGAGGTCATGGTCGGCGCCCGTGGCGGTCGCCATCGTCTCGGTCCAGTCAGCCACCTTGAGATGCAGGTCGGCCCGCCGCTCCTTGAGGAGGCGGCGATAGGCCGCGTCGCGTATGAGGACGTGGTGGAACCGCAGGACGGGTTCGTCGCCCCAGTAGGTGCCGGTCGGATCGATGATCTCGCGCCGGCGCAGTCCTTCGAGGATGCGGTCGAGCGAGGTGTGGGCCATGTCCGGTAGAAGGGCGGCAACCGCGCCGCGGGCGAACTCGGATCCGACGACCGCGGCCATCTCCACGACGCGGCGAGCCTCGTCGTCCATGCGCTCCACGCGGCTGGCGAGCAGCGATTGGATGGTGGGCGGCACCTCGACGGCATCGGCGTCGATGGACAGCGCCCATCTGCCGTTGCGTTCCTCGATCGTGCCGTCGTCCACGAGCATCCGGACGAGCTCGCGCACGAAGAGCGGATTGCCTTCGGTCGACTCGGGGAGTCTGACCGCGAGACCGTCCGGGAGCTCATCGGCGCCGAGCAGACGGGCGGCCAGCATCTCCGTTGTCGCGGCGTCGAGCCCTTCGAGCGAAATGACGTCGGCGACACGGCGTCCGCGCTCCGCGAGGGTCGGCCGGATCTCGCGGATCTCGGGGCGGGCCAGGGCCACGATGAGGGCGGGGCCGGCGACCCACTCCACGAGATGATCGAGCAGGTCGAGGAACAGGGGCTGGGCCCACTGCACGTCGTCGACCACGATCACGGTGGGGCCGTCGGCGGCGATCAGTTCGACGAGGCGGCGGGCCGCCCAGAACGACTCCTCCGTCGAGCGGGCAGGCGCCGATCCGGTGAACGTGTCGAGGAGGGGGAGCAGCCGCTCGGCATCGGGCGCGTCTACGGCGCGTCGGGCCGCGTCGGGGGCTGCCGCGAGCAGGTCGGCGATCGGTCCGAACGTGGCGGTGGCGGCGCGGTCCACGCGCAGGTCGAATGCCGTCACGCCTTCGCCCGCCCGGTCGCTCATCTCGGCGGCGAGGCGGGTCTTGCCCACGCCGGGGGCGCCGATGACGGACACCAAGCGAACGGTGCGATCGTCGATCGTGTCGTCGAGGGCGGCGCGGAGCCGGAGCAGTTCGTTGTCGCGGCCCACGAACGGGGTTGCGATCTCCTCGTCGGTCGCAGCGAGCACCTGGAAGGTTGCGACGCCCTCCTGCTTGCCCTTCACGTGGACCTCGCCGAGCACCTCGTAGTCGACGGTCGAACGCGTTAGCCGCCAGGTCTGTTCACCGACGAGCACGCGGCCGGGCGTGCACTCGGCTTCGATGCGGGCGGCGGTGTTGATCGCGTCGCCGACCATGTCGTCGTCGTGCTCGGCGATCACGATCTCGCCCGTGTTGATGCCGACCCGCAGGCCGACGGTGGCGCCGTGGCGTTCGAGGATCCCGGCGGCGATGGTGCGGAACTCGCCCTGGAGGTCGAGCCCGGCGCGGATGGCGCGGTCGGCGTCGTCCTCCGCGATCTCCGGGATGCCGAACACGGCCATGACGCCGTCGCCGATGAACTTGACGAGCGTCCCCTGGTGGCGGTCGATCACCCGCTGGGCCAGCTGGTGGTAGGCGCCCATCTCCCGCCGCGCCGCCTCCGCATCGACGGCCTCGCCGAACGCGGTGGAGCCGACCAGGTCGGCGAACATGACGGTGACGGTCTTACGGACGGCCCCGTCGTCGCTCGATTCGGGATCGTCCGGGGTGAACCCCACCGGCGTGCCGCACTGGTCGCAGAATTTCGCCGTCGGTGTCAGCGCGGCGTCACAGGTCATACAGGCGTGCTCGAGCACGGTGCCGCATTCCGCGCAGAATCGGGCGCCGTCCCGGTTCTTCTCCCCACAGGACCCGCAGGTCATCGTCGTCCCCTCGACCGCCGCGGCGTGCGGCGGGATCCATTGTCCCGTCTTCGGCTCCCTGACACCAGTGGTCAGGATTCACAGCGCTTGTGGAACCCCGGTCACAGACACGGTGGGACACGGTGTCTGACACCGTGTCCCATCTCAGGCGAGGAGCCAGACGAGGGGCATGCCGACGGCCAGGCAGAGGGCGATGCTCTTGGTGCGCCAGGCGACGACGGTCGTGACGGCGAGCGCGATGTGCCACTCGTCGAGACCACGCCACGAGTCGCCGCTGAACAGGAGGCTGTCGGCGACAATCGACGCGAGTACCGCGGGCGGGATCATCGACAGGGCCGTGTTGGCCCGCGCGGGAATCTCGCCGAGCCGCGAGGCGAACGCGATGAAGCTTCCCCGGAGGGCGTAGCTGCCGAGTCCGACGAGCAGGATCTGGACGGTGACGCTCATCCGTCGGCCCGTTCCGCGAGCACCGTGCCCACGCCGATGCCGGCGGCCGCGCCGAGCATGATGTTCACGCCGTCGGGGAGGGGTTGGGCGGCGGCCGCAACGGTCGCGCCGACGATCGCGGCCGCGAGCTTCGGTCGGGACGTGAGTGCCGGCACCAACAGCGCCATGAACATGAGCGGTACGACGAAGCCGATCTGCACCCAGTCCGGGATGTCACCTCCCGCGAGCACGCCGACCGTGGTGCCGATGAACCACGGGATCGTGAACCACACCCCGGCGCCGAGCACGAACCAGCGTCGGTAGGCGGGATCGCGGTGTGCTTCGAACTCCTGGATGGCGAGCACGGACGTCTGGTCGGTGAGCAGATACGTCAGCCCGAATCGCCAGCGGGGTTCGAACTCGCGAAACGACGGGGCGAGCGACGCCGAGTAGAGGACGAACCGGAGGTTGATGACGATCGCCGTGCTGACCGCGATGTACCACGCCGCGCCGTCGCCGTTGAGGTCGACGAGGGCGATCTGGGCTGCGCCGGCGAGGATCACGAAGGAGGCGAGGATGCCGTCCACATCGCCGATCTCGTTGGCGGTCGCCGTGGCGCCGTAGGCGAGGCCGAAGGGCCCCGCGATCAGCGACAGTGGGAAGATCCGGCGTACCCCGGCTGCCATCGCGGCCCGGCGGTCGGGGGTGGCTGCGGTGTCCATCGGGCGCAGTGTGTCAGGTCCGGCCGGACAGGATCGGACAATTCATGGACAAGACAGGTCTAATACAAGTAGGATACAAGCTATGTCGGAAGGGGAACTGCTCATCGTCGCGGTGGCCGCGGTCGTCACCGCGGGCATCACCGCCGTGGCCGGTGCCGGCGGTGGTGTCGTGCTCCTCGTCGTCATCCTCCAGTTCGTCGATCCGCTGGTGGCCGTGCCGGCCCATGGGGTGGTGCAGCTGGTCAGCAACGGCACCCGGGCCGCGACCCTGCGCGACAAGGCGGACACTGCACTGCTGCGCTGGTACCTGCCCCTGTTGCTTCCCGGAACGATCGTCGGCTACGTCATCGCGGATGCGATTCCCCGTGACGGCGGTCGGGCGATCATCGGCGGGTTCGCCCTCCTCGCCGTCTGGTGGCCCGCCGCCACCGCGTGGCTGTCGCCGACGGGCGGCGGCCACCGGCGCCTGACCCTGGTCGGCGCGCTCAACGGCCTGCTCAACCCCACGATCGGTGCGACCGGTCCACTGATCTCGCCCGTGTTCCGGACGATCGCGAAGGACCACGTCTCCTTCGTCGCCACCTTCGCCGTCGTGCAGGTGTGCAATCACATCGCCAAGATCGCCGTGTTCGGGGTGGCCGGGTTCGCCTTCCGGGAACACCTGCCGCTGATCCTCGTCGCCTCGATCGGTGTGTTCGCCGGCACCCGGCTGGGCGCCCGCTACCTGCACCGGCTGGACCCGGTGATGCTCGGACGCCTCTTCCAGGTCGTCGTCACCGTCGGGGCGCTACGACTCCTGCTCGGCGTGCTCTGATGCTCAACCGGCGCGGATAGTGATCCCCCGCGCCGCGAGGTCGGCGACCTCCTCGGTGGAGAAGCCGGCTTCGGCCAGGATCTCGTCGGTGTGTTCGCCGGCCAGCGCGATGAGCGGGTGCAGCGGCGCCGGCGTTGCGCTGAAGTGGGGGGCCGGCCGGGCCTGGCGGAGCTTGCCGCCGACGGGGTGCTCCCACTCGACCAGGACGCCGTTGTGCACGAGCTGGGGGTCGGCGAGTGCGGCGTCGCGGTCGAGCACCGGTCCGCAGGGAATGCTGTGCTCGGCGCACAGCGCAACCATCTCGGCTGTCGTCTTCGCGCCGATCCGGGCGTCCGCCTCGGCCGATGCGGCGATGGCCTTCTCCGGGTCGGCGCCCAACCGGGCGAGGTTCCCGAGGTCCGGGTCGGCGAGGTAGTCGTCCAGTCCGAGGACCTTCCACATGCCCTCGAGCTGGCCCTGGGTGGAGATGAAGTAGACGATCTGGCCGTCCGCCGTGTCGACGAGACGGTAGAGGTCGACCACCCGCATCGGGTCGCGGGCCGGGTCGTGGAACGTCTTGTCGGTCATGCCGTCCGGCCAGAAGTACGCCATCGTGGCGTCGAGCATCGCGATGTCGATCCTTTGCCCGCCGGCCCCGTTGGCCCGGGCGACGAGGGCGGCGGTCGCGGCCTGTGCGGCCGTGTAGGCGGTGGACTTGTCGGCGACCAGCGTGCGGATGAGGTCCGGGAAGGGGAGCGCCATGCTCATCTGTCCGTGGACCAGCCCGGTGAGGGCCTGGATCACCGGGTCGAGGGCGACGCGGTCGGCGTAGGGCCCGTCCTCGCCGAAGCCCGTGATCGAGACGTAGATGACGTCGGGCGCGACCGCGTGGATCGCGTCGTAGCCCACGCCCAGGCGGTCGGCCACGCCGGGCCGGAAGTTCTCGAACACGATGTCGCACGTGCTCGCGAGTCGGAGCACCACGTCGGCTCCGCCTTCGGCAGCCAGATCGACGATGACGGAACGCTTGCCCCGGTTGTTGTTCGCGATGAGCGCGTTGATGTCGTCGGGGCCCTGGAGGCGGGTCATCTCGCCCGTCGGCCCTTCGACCTTGATCACGTCGGCGCCCTGTTCGGCGAGCATCATCGTCGCGAGCGGCCCCGCGACGACCTGTGAGAGGTCGAGTATGCGTACGCCGTCCAACGGTCCGGTCATGAGTCCCCCTTGCTTCGCCGTCATCCTCGCGTAGCGGAGGAGTGCGCGCCCGGGAGCGTCAGCGGTTGCTCGACGGCTTCGCCGTGTGGGCGACGACGACCCGGTTGCCGCCCTGCGTCTTCGCGTGGGTGAGCGCGCCGGCCGCCCGGTGCAGGATCTCCTCGATCGTGCCACCGGAGCTCGAGCCGATCACGCCGATCGAGAGGGTGAACTGCGGGTCGTTGGTGGTCGCCTGGGCGAGTACGAGCTCCTCGCGGAGTCGTTCGAACGCGCGCGTTGCGTCGTCGGGGTTCGTCTGGGGCATCACGAACAGGTACTCGTCGCCGCCGATACGGCCGATGATGTCGCCCGGACGCACGGCCTTGCGGGCGATGCGGGCGAGCAGCTGAAGCGCCCGGTCGCCGGCCTCGCGGCCCTGGGTCTCGTTGAGCCGGCTGAAGTCGTCGATGTCGGCGACGGCGACGGTGAATGCCTGTCGATCGCGCAGCAGGCGTAGCACCCTCTCCTGCATGGCGGCCCGATCGGGCAGGCCCGTCAGCTTGTCGACATTGTCCGCGGTCGCCGCGGTCATCGACGACGCACGGAGGATGGCGAGGCGGGCGCCGATCAGGCGCCCCATGTCCTCGAGGAACTTCACGTCGCCGAACCCCGGCTGCTGCCCCGCGGGGCCGAGACCGTAGAGCACACCGAGCAGGCGACCCATGACGTTGACCGGCACGGCGATCGCCGACATGGGGGAGTGGAGGCGGTCGCGGAGGTGGGGGCAGACGTCGAGCCGATCGGTCGTGGCGTAGACGAGGGTCGTGTTGGAGCGGGCGGCCAGGGAGTCCCAGGGCGACGTGCGCACGCCCGGCTTGGTCGCGTGGTCACCCGTCGCGACGGCGAGCTCGAGCACGGGGTCGACGGCGTCGACGAGATGGAACTCCATCGGCTGCATCGAGAGGTGCTTGGCGAAGCTCTCCCGCACGACGTCGATCGCGGCGGACTCAGTGGCGGCGACGTCGAGCGCGGCATCGAGTTCGCGGAGCACGCTGCGTTCCTGCTTCTCGTCGTGGAGCTCGCGCTTGGTGTTGGACAGCTTCCGGTTCATGGTCCGTTCGCGTTCACGGTGGCGGCGGACGAGGCCGAGGTGCACGGTCACCGCGGTGGCGATCGCGGCGACGATCGCGGGGACCGCGATCGAGAACGCGCCGACCACACTTCCCGGGTCTCCGGCCACCACGGTGGTGAGCGCGGACGCGAGCGCGACCGGGAAGGCGACGGCAGCCGCGACCAACGCGGTGCGGTCGCCCCATCGTGTTTCTTGGGAACGGCGCGAACTCACTGTTGTTCTTATCGAACGAAACCCGCGGAAGATGAGCCCCGCGTACTGGAACCGGTACTGGGTCGTTGGTCACGGGTTCTGGCAGAAGGGTTGCCAGAATCGGCCCGCGTCCGTACTCTTCGAGGGGAAGATGGTTACTCACGAGTAACTACGTCATCGTTCGCCGTCCCCGCCATCGGAGGCCCACCATGTCCGACTTCTCCCTCGAGCTCAACGAGGACCAACTCGCCCTGCAGAAGTGGGTCCACGAGTTCGCGGTGGACGTCATTCGTCCGGCCGCCGAAGAGTGGGACGAACGCGAGGAGTTCCCGTACCCGATCGTCGAGCAGGCGGCCGAGATCGGCCTCTACGGCTGGGAGTTCATGGCCCAGGGCATGATGGGCGATCCCACCGGCCTCACCATGCCGGTCGCCATCGAAGAACTGTTCTGGGGCGACGCCGGCATCGGCATGGCCATCATGGGCTCGGGTCTCGCCGCCGCCGGCATCGCCGCGTCGGGCACGCCCGAGCAGGTCATGGAGTGGGTGCCCCAGTGCTACGGCACGCCGGACAACATCGCCCTCGGTGCGTTCTGCGCCTCGGAGCCCGACGCCGGCTCCGACGTCGGCGGCTATCGAACGCGCGCCGTCTACGACGAGGCCAAGGACGAGTGGACGCTCAACGGCACCAAGGCGTGGATCACCAACGGTGGCATCTCCGACATCCATGTCGTCGTCGCCGTGGTCGATCCCGAGCTCGGTTCCAAGGGTCACGCCAGTTTCATCGTGCCGCCCGAGACCCCCGGGCTGAGCATGGGCCAGAAGTACAAGAAGCACGGCATCCGTGCCTCGCACACCGCCGAGGTCGTGCTCGACGACGTGCGCGTCCCGGGCAGCTGCCTGCTCGGTGGCAAGGACAAGCTCGACGAGCGTCTCGCCCGGGTCCGTGAGGGCAAGAAGGGCAACGCCCAGGCCGCGATGCAGACCTTCGAGGCGACCCGCCCCGCGGTCGGCGCCCAGGCGCTCGGTGTGGCCCGCGCCGCCTACGAGTACTCGCTCGAATACGCCAAGGAGCGTCGTGCGTTCGGCCGGGCGATCATCGAGAACCAGTCGATCGCCTTCATGCTCGCCGACATCGCCACCGAGATCGACGCGACCCGCCTGCTCATCTGGCGCGCTGCCTGGCTCGGCAAGAACGGCCAGTTCAAGAACGCCGAGGGCTCCATGGCCAAGATGAAGGCCGGCCGGGTCGCCACCTGGGCGACCGAGCGAGCCATCCAGATCCTCGGCGGCTACGGCTACACCCGTGAGTACCCGGTCGAGCGTTGGCACCGTGACGCAAAGATCCACGACATCTTCGAAGGCACCGAGCAGATCCAGCAGCTCGTGATCAGCCGGGCCATCTCGGGCATCCGCATCGAGTAGCGCAACGAAGAACGTCTACGGTGAGCGGAACCGACGGCGACCAGGGGGCGAGTGGTGAGCGCGGACGTTCTGACCGACATGAACGAGAACTGGGCCGAGTGGCTCAGCTTCACGGCTGAGCATTCCCCCGGGGGTGAATCTCGGACGTTCGGCGCGATCCGCTGCTCGTCGGTCGGTGTGCCGATGCCGCTGTTCAATCAGGCGTTCGTCTTCGAGGAGCCATCCGCGGGCGACCTGGAGCAGGCAACGAGCTGGTTCGCCGAACGACAGGTCCCCTTCTGGGTGAGCGCACCGGGCTCCGTTGCGCCGGCAATCGCAGACATGGCCGGGTCGACGGGTCTGGACCCGGTGGCGGCAACCATGCCGGGGATGGCCTACGCGCCGCTTGCGGACCTTCCGGTCGAGGCGGTCGGAGGTGCCGAGTTTCTCCAGATCACCGAAGCGGACCAGCTCGGCGAACTCGCCCTGGTGACCTCGGAGGCCTTCGGCGCGCCGGTGCAGGCAGCGGCTCTGCTCGCACCCGCATCGACGCTCGACGACGACCGCTGCGCCTGGTTCCTCGGCTACCTCGACGGTGAGCTGGCCGCATGCGGGCAGCTGCTGCGCACCGCAGACATCGCCGGCGTGTATTCGATCGGCGTGCGTGAGCAGTTCCGGCGCCGCGGACTCGGCACCGCGATCACCGCGGCCGCGCTCGTCGCCGGCAGGGAGCTGGGCTGTGCGACCGGCGTGTTGCAGGCGAGCCCGATGGGTGCGCCCGTGTACGACCGCATGGGTTTCGAGACCGTCACGCAGTACCACTGCTTCAGCCCTGCCGGCTGACGAACCGACCTTCCCGGGACCGACGCGCTACTGGGGTTCTGACTCGCAGAGCGCCTTGAGGTTCTGATGCTGCTTCGCCATGCCGCGGCGGATCATCGGCCGAAGGAGGGGGAACAGCACGGCCATGATGCCTCTCGGCTTCGGGTCGAAGGTGCCGTGGACGAGCGTTCCCGAGCCGTCCTCCGTGAGCGTGAACGAGATGCCGAGATCCATCCGCTTGCTGGTGGCCGCGAACTCGAGGCGATCCGGCCGGTCGAACACGGTGATCGTCGACTCGATCTCGCCCAGCGGGGCAGCGTGCTCGGTGGTGAACGTCGAGCCCCGCCCGATCGGTTCGCCCGTGAGCAACTCGGCCTCCGAGACGTCGTCGTTCCATCGGAGTTCGTTGCGAACGTCCGCCAACACATCGAATGCGGTTGCGGGCGGACAGTCGATGTGCAGATCTTCGGTGAAGCTCATGAATGCGCGTCCTCCTGGGCGTCAGGTCGCGATGGTACGCGGGATCGGCGAGGGTCGCGAGTGCACGGGTGGTGGCCCGTTCGCTCTTGACCTTGCACCGGGGGGCAAGGTTTACGGTGAGTTCATGGACGTGACCCTGTTGTACTTCGACGACTGTCCCAACTGGCTCGTCGCCGACGCCCGCTTGGGCGCGCTTGCGGCCGAGCATCCCGACCTCTCGATCACGCGGCATGTCGTCGACACGCCCGAGGAGGCCGAGCGGACCCGCTTCCGCGGGTCGCCGAGCATTCTCCTCGACGGGGTGGACCCGTTCGCCGACCCGGACGACCCCGTCGGGCTCTCGTGCCGGGTGTACCAGACCCCGGACGGCCCGGCCGGTTCGCCGACGCTCGATCAACTCCGCGCCGTCATCGCCGCCCGCTCATGACATCGGCAACCACTGATTCGGTCCCGACGGAGCGGCTCCGTCGGCGCGTGGTCGTGCTGGCCTGGATGACGATCGCGTGGAACGTGATCGAAGCCGTCGTGGCCATCGGCGCGGGGCTGGAAGCCGGGTCGCTCGCCCTCGTCGGATTCGGCCTCGACTCGACGATCGAGGTCGCGTCCGCCGCCGTGATCCTGTGGCAGTTCGCCGGCGCCGACGAACAGCGGGAACGCCAGGCCCTGCGGCTGATCGCCCTGAGCTTCTTCGCGCTGGCCGCCTATGTCTCGGTCCAGGCGCTGTACGACCTGTCGACGACATCCGAACCCGACGCCAGCGTCGTGGGCATCGTGCTGGCCGCCTTGTCGTTGGTCGTGATGCCGCTGCTGGCGACGGCCAAGCGGCGCACCGGCCGGCGCCTCGGATCGGTGACGGTCGCGGCCGACAGCCAGCAGACCTGGTTGTGCACCTACCTGTCGGCTGTCCTGTTGGTCGGCCTCGTGCTCAACGCCGCCCTCGGGTGGTGGTGGGCCGACCCGCTCGCCGGCCTCGTCATCGCGGCCCTGGCCCTGCGCGAGGGTCGCGAAGCCTGGTCCGGCGACACCTGCTGCGACTGAACGCGTCCACATCCGGCGATCCCGTGCGGATCCGGGACCTAGGTCCCTTCCCAGGAAGGTAATTGTGGTGTGTCGTGAGGGGAGGAGGCGTCATGTCACGAACCATGAAGGTCCCCATCTGGTCGGAACCGAGCACCGGCCCCCGCGTGCTGATCGAGGAATCGGACTTCGCCAAGCAGGAGGCGGTGGGCCGGATCCTGCGCGAGCGCGGGTACGACGTCGCCGCGTGCGGGGGCCCGGAAGCCACCGACGACCGCTGCGCGCTCGTCGAGCACGACCGCTGCGACGCGGTGGCGAGGGCGGATGTGGTGGTGCACTCGATGCGGCAGCAAGACCCCCGCAATCGGGAGGTGCTCACCGGCATCATCGCTCGCTACCCCGACGTGCCCGTGATCGTCGAAGCGCCGAGGCCCTACGTGGAGCGTCGGCCCGAGGACTTCGTCGACTGCACGGTCATCTACCAGCCGATGACGGCACGGACCCTGATCGAGGTCGTCGAGTCGGTCCTCGCCGACGCGGCCCGGTCCCGCTGAGGGCTGAGAGCTACTTCGGGTCCAGCGTGCCCGCGTGGTCCCAGCTGCGGGCGAACCACGCGTCGGCGTCGCCGTCGGCCAGCTCCGCGGGGAGCGCGGCGAAGTCGGGCATGTTGCGGCCGTACTGCTGCACCTCGGACGCGCCGGCGGCCAGCGCCTCGTCGCGCTCGGCGCCGCCGAGCCGCAGGCAGATGAGTCCGTCCGGAGCGAGGAAGCTCGTCATCCAACCGTTGCGGGACGTGTAGGGATTCTTCGCCCCCTTCACCTCGGCCTCGGGATGGCGGTCGACGAGCCGGCGGTAGAGCTCGAGTCGGTCACTCGGGCCTGGATAGTCCGATCCGCCCGGCATCTCAGTCCCCTCCGTCGGTCTCGTAGACGTCCATCCGAGGCGCCTGCGCGGCCAAGGCCGTGAGCGCCCGAGCGAAGTCCCGCGACGCGGCGACGGCGAAGTGCGCGTCGAGCGCGGCCCGGTCCGCCCAGCGCTCGACGAAGACGATCCGATCCGGATCGTCGGCGTGGAGATGGACGTCGTGGGAGATGCATCCCGGCTCGGTCCGGGAGCGAGCCACGTGGTCGCGGCTCAGGGCGAGGGCTTCGTCGCGAGAACCCGGGGCGAGTGTGACGTCACCGATGACGAGGATCATGACCGCGAGCGTAGAACGTCCGCGGCGCGGCTCAGCCGGTCAGCTCGATCCGGTCGCCGCTGTTCAGCAGTTCGACGAGAAACGCATCCGGGGTGGAGTAGAGGGTGCTCTGGGTGCAGTCGGCGGGATCGACGCCCGTCGGTGTGGTGTACGGCATCTCGCTGAAGCCCATGTCGGGTGCGAGGAGCGGGTCCGTCCACGCCGCAATCGCCGTCGACCCAACGCAATTGAGCCGGGCGACGCGCGAGGCCCGGGCGAGGATGTCGCGGGGGATGTCGAGAGCGACGACGGAGCTCGGAATCCCCCGCAGGCCCGGATCGAGGCTGCGGGCCTGCTTGACGATCAGTCCGCCGTCGTCGTTCGCGGCCCCCGCGGGCCAGCCCGCGCCCATGGTCTTGAACTCGAAGTCGAGCGTGACGACGGTGACGGCCTGCGCCGCGGCGAGCCCCGCGTTGACCTGGTCGCGCCACGTGGTGGTGGCGGCGTGGAGTTGCTCGGTCAGGGTCTCCGCCTCGGCGTCGGAGAGAATCGGCCCGGACGTGATCGTCGATCCCTGGATGCGGCGGACCACGACGCTCCCGTCGGCCCGCAAGTCGGCCTCGATCACCTCGGGGAGATCGGTGGACGTCGGATCGGGGTTGGCGACGCTCACCGCGCCGTCCTGCACGTTGATCACCGCGGTGCCGATGATCGCCGAGCCTTCGGGGGCGAACGTGAAGGTGGCGACGCCGTTGTTCTCCTCGAGGGCGTCGTCGAAGCGGGCGTGCACCGTCACACCCATCGCGCCGCTTCGGTGGTCGACGTTCTCCCGCCGCCGTTCCTCGAACGCCTCGAACCCCCAGTACGACGCCCACGTCTTCTTGATCGCGTACTCCATCGACCGCTTGTGGTCCGAGCTGTCGGGCTGCGCGCCGGGATCGAGGAAACCGGTGTTGGAGTTGTAGAGCCCGGCGCCGTTGAACCCCTCGATGTCCTCCACCGAACTCGACGAGCGGAAGCGCAGGCCCTGGGTGTCGTCGTAGTGCCCGAACCGGTCGGTCAACGCGGCGGTGAGCGCGGCGAGTGTCGCGCCGTTCATCGGCTGGGCCCGGAAGTACTGCTTGAAGCCGTCCGCGGCGAGCACGTCACCGAGAATCGTGCCGGGCGGATGGGCCGCCTGGAGCTCGGCACCGTACTCCAGGTCGCGCGGGGCGGAGTAGAAGGCCTCGTAGTCGGTCGGACCCTCGAGGAAGAGGTAGCGGGCGCGTGGGTCGTCCTCGAACTCGTCGTTGCGGAGGATGGCGTCGAGCGCGTCGTCGACCAGGTCGAGATGTTCGAGGTACGGCCGCACGGTGATCGCGAGCGGGGTGGGTGGTGTCGTGAGCTCCGCGGTGCGCAGGAGGGCGACGAAACCGGCGGACTTGCCGCCGATGGTGGGGCGCCAGTCGTCGAGCTGGGCGTCGCTGGTGATCGCGCCGGCGAGGGCCGTGAGGTCGACGGTGAGCGCCATCGTCTCCACGTCGACCGCGGGCACGCGGATCGTCGAGGTGTCCTGGCGGGCCTGCCAGTCGAGGAAGTCGTCGCGGTCGATGAGGGTGATGTCGACGGAGTCGCCCTCCGCCCGGACGATGACGTAGGAGCGGACCCGTGCCGCGGACGAGATGCCGGGGTCGTCGGTGACGCCGCTGAACGAGAGGTTCGGGATGCCGCGGTTGCGGGCGAGCAGGTTCACGTGGGCGAGCGGCGTCTGCGGTGACGACGTGATGAGGGCGCTGCCGGGCGGGAGGTAGTCCGGCACGTGCTCCATGATGATGATGTCGGTGTCGGTCGCCCGGGCGAGCTGGCTGCCGGACTCGTCGACGAGCAGGAGCTGGCCGGCCGCGATACCCGGGTTGTAGACGGCGATCTCGCCGGGCTCGACGATCTCGGACCAGCGGACGATGCGGTCGGCCAGCGGGTGTCCGTCCGCCTTCATCTGCTCGCCGACGTCGATCTGATGGGGCGAGCGCATGACCCACTCGAGGTTGTCGCCGATCTCCGCCGGCAGCGTGGCGGCGAGCGTCGCGACATATGTCTCGATGTCGCCCGGGGTCACCTGGTCGCTGAACTCGAGCTCGATCAGCCAGCGCTCGCCGTCCCGACTGTCCGGCAGGTGGACGAGCGTGCCGGCGCCGTAGATGCGGGGTGTGGTGCGCAGGATGATGTCGTAGAAGCGTCGCGAGTAGAGCCGGTCCCGGCCGAACGTCTGGCTCTCGATCCAGTCGAGCCCCAGCGGCAACGAGCCCTGACTCTCGGCCCAGGCGTAGATGGCCGCCACGGTGGCGAACGAGAGGCCGGTGACCGGACGATCGGTGACCCCCGGAACGGGCTGGCCGTTGAGGAGGCGGAAGTAGTACCACTCGTCGTGGAGCTCGAAGAAGTTGCTGTCGGCCCACCGTGCCGCCGCGTCGGCCCGGCCGAAGTCGGAGATCGTGAACTTGGTGACCGACCGGTCGGCGGTCGAGTGGGCCAGGGCGAACCATTCCTCCACCGTGTCCACCGCGGGCACGGTGTGGTCGTTGAAGCCGTTCTCGTCGATGTGGACGGGAACGGGCACGGTCGGCGGCGGGGGCTCCGTCGTCGTGGTCGTCGTGCTCGTCGTCGTCGATGTCGTCGACTCGACCGTCGTGGTCGTCGTGCTGCTGGTCGACGGCGGCTCCGCGGTGCCGTCGTCGCCGCATGACGCGGCGATCAGCGCGAGCAGGACCGCGCAGCCGAGCAGGACACGGGATCGACGAGGGAGGTGCATCAGAGCTACGACGCCGCGCGGATGGGGCTGGTTCCCGCCGCGCAACGCCCCCAACCGTAGGGGATCAGCTGATGCTGCCGGTGCCGCGCTCCATCGCCGCGTGCAGGTCGGTGTAGTGGTCGACGCCGACCTCCACGAGTGTGGTCAACGCCGCCCGCTCGAGCTCGGCCCGCACCTCGGGGCGATCGTTGGCGGCGAGAAGTGCGGTGCGCAGGCGGTGGAGTTCGGCGTCGTCGAAGTCGTGGCGGGCCACGAGCGGCTGCACCGGCCAGGGGCCGAGGCGGTCGATCACCCGGAGGCCGGCGACGGCCGCGTCGTGGCGGCTGCGCCCGATCCGCACGACCGAATCGACCACGCAGGCGTCGATCTCGCCCCGCACGAGGGCGTCGAGCGAATGGTGGTGTCCGCCGGTGAACACGAGTTCGGCGAAGTCGTCGGGGTGTGCGCCGAGGTCCTCGATCGCGAAGCGCAGTGCGTAGTGGCCGCTCAGACTGACGACGTCGTTGCAGCCGATGCGCAGGCCGGCGAGATCGGCGACGGAGGTGAACGGCGCATCGGGGCGCACGACCACGTCGCCGAAGTACACGGGCCGACCGTGCGCATCCGGGTCGTCCGGCACCCACGCCACACCGGCGATCCGCACCGACGGCTCGGCGCGGTGCAGCGCGAGATCGACGAACGAGGTCGAGCAGATCCACCCCAGGTCGAACGTGCCGTCGCGGAACGGATCGGTGCCCGGGGCCGGGCCGGAGGTCTCGGTCTCGAAGTGCAGCTCGGCGCCCATCTCACGGGCGAGCACCTCGAAGAGCGACTCGGGGAATCCCGGGGACATGTAGGACACGAACTGCACGACGTGGACGGTACCCGTCAGCCGAGAATCTCGTCGACGTCAGGTGACGACGCCCATCTGCCACGGCACGAACTCCTCTTCGCCGAAGCCGAGCGCCTCGCTCTTCGTCGCCCGCCCGCTCGCCGTGTCCACGAGGAGATCGAACAGTCGCCCGCCGACCTCGTCGACGGTTTCGTCGCCGGTCGCGATCGGCCCGGCGTCGAGGTCGATGTCGCCCGTCATCCGTTCGTAGAGCGCGGTGTTCGTCGACACCTTGAGGCTCGGACTCGGGGCGAATCCGGACACGCTGCCGCGCCCGGTCGTGAAGCAGCAGATCGTGCAGCCGGACGCGATCTCGCCGGTCACCGAACACGGGTCGTAGCCCGGCGAGTCCATGATGACGAAGCCGGGTCGTCGCAGCGGCTCGGCGTAGCGGAGGACGTCGACGAGCGGCGTGGTGCCACCCTTGGCGACGGCACCGAGCGACTTCTCGGCGATGGTGGTCAGGCCGCCCTTCTTGTTGCCGGGCGACGGGTTGTGCTCCGGTTCGTTGTGCTCGCGCCACCAGGCCAGCCGGTCGAGGAGGAGCTGGGCGATGTCGCGGTCGACGGCGCGCCGTACCAGCAGGTGCTCGGCACCGTGCATCTCCGGTGTCTCGCCGAGCACGGCGGTGCCACCGTGGCCGACGAGCAGGTCCGCGGCCCGGCCCAACGCCGGGTTGGCGGTGATGGCCGAGTAGCCGTCCGACCCACCGCACTGCAACGCGAGGGCGAGATGGCTGACCGGCACAGTGGAACGGCGGTCGGTCGCCGCGGATTCGGCCAGCTCGGCGAGGGCGTGCAGACCGGCGTCGACGGTGGCCGCACTGCCACCCTCGTCCTGGATGACGAGGGTGCGGAGCCGGTCGCCCGGCTCCAACCCGTGGGTGTCGAGGAGGCCGTCGACCTGGTTGGACTCGCAACCGAGCCCGAGGATCAGCACACCGCCGACGTTGGGATGGGTCGCGTAGCCCGCGAGCGTGCGTCGCAGATTGGCGAGGCCCTCGCTGTCCTGCCCGAGCGCACAGCCGCCGTGGTGGGTGAGCGCCGTGATGCCGTCGACGTCCGCGCCGAGGCCGGATTCGCGGGCGCGGGCGGCGATGACCTTGGCGACCGACGCGGAGCAGTTCACGGACGTGAGGACGAGCAGGTGGTTCCGGGTGCCGACCCGTCCGTCGGGGCGGACGAACCCCTCGAAGGTCCGCGGCGTCACCGCCGGCGGTGCGATCAGGTGGGTGCCGGCGTCGTCGGCGTTCACCGGCTCACGGTTCGGGGCGACGTTGTGCGTGTGGACATGGTCGCCCGCCGCGATCGGCTCGGTGGCGGCGCCGATGATCTCGCCGAGCTTGACGATCGCCTCGCCGGCGGCGATGGGCCGGCTCGCCAGCTTGTGGCCCCGCCGGTCGTCGTCTCCGTCCACCACGACGACCACATTGTCGGACGGATGCAGTGTGACGGTCGTGCGAGTTGGGTCGGCGGGCATGGGCGCGACGATACTGGCGCCCACCCCGGCGACGAGAACGACAGGAGCCGACGTGGGCCAGAACCAGCGTTCGCAGATCACCATGACGCCCGAGGAGATCGACGTCTTCATCGAGCAGTCCCGCACCGCCACGATGGCGACCGTCGGACCCAACGGCGCGCCCCATCTGGTCGCCATGTGGTACGCCTGGCTCGACGGCACGGTGTGGTTCGAGACCAAGGCGAAGGCCCAGAAGGTCGTCAACCTGCGCCGCAACGACCGACTGTCGGTGATGATCGAGGACGGTCGGACCTACGACCAGCTCCGCGGGGTTGCGCTCGAGGGCCGCGGCATCGTCATCGAGGATCCCGACGAGATCTGGCGCATGGGCGTCAACGTGTTCGAGCGCTACAACGGGCCGTACTCCGAGGAGATGAAGCCCTTCGTCGAGATCATGCTGCAGAAGCGGGTCGCCGTGAAGCTCGAGATCGAGCGCATCCGCACCTGGGACCATCGCAAGCTCGGCATGGCCCCCATGGACCTCGCCGGCACCACCGCCCCCTACATCGACGGCGCCGGCTAGCCCCGCGCTTCACCTGGGGTCTGACCCCCGCTTCACCTCAGTCGGCTTGCTTGGGCTGCTCGGCGGCGGTGCGGTAGTCGTCGTAGGGCTCGTCGCGTTCGCTGAGCGTGGCGGTCAGTCCCTTCTGCTGCACGCTCCCGATGAAGTCGCGCATCGACTGCTGATGGGTGCCGAGGGCGCACAGCTCGGTGCCCTGGCGGATGCCGGTGCGCATCCCCATGACCTCCATCTGGCGATGCACGACCCGCTTGTTGAGCTGGAGCATGTCCGACGGCGTCTGGGCGACGCGGGCCGCGACCTCGAGCACCTTCTCGGAGAGATCCTCCGCGGGGAACGCGGCGTTGGCCCAGCCGTATTCGACGGCCTCGAGCCCGCTGACCGAGTCGCCGGTCAGCATCATCTCCATCGCCTTGCGCATGCCCATGAACCAGGCGTGGAAGTGCATGTCGGGCACGCCGAACCGGGTCGCCGGATAACCCATCTGGGCGTCCTCCGCGACATAGACCAGGTCGCAGCAGGTGGCGAGTTCGGACCCGCCGGCGAGGCAGTAGCCGTGGACCTGGGCGATGACCGGCTTGGCGAGATCCCAGATGCTCATCCAACCCTCGGTGACGTGGCGGGGCCACTGGCCCTCGCCGGACGCGGTGAAGAACGGCAGCTCGTAGCCCTCGTTGCCGCCCGCGAGGTCGTAGCCCGCGGAGAACGACGGTCCGTCGCCCCGCACGATCGACACCTTCACGTCCGGGTCGTTGTCGGCGTCTCGTAGGGCGTTGAGGATCGCACCGCGCAGCGGGTGGATCAGCGAGTTGCGCTTCTCGGCCCGGTTGAACGTGATGCGACGGACGCCCGGGATCGGGTCGTCCAACAGCACCCACTGGTGGCCGTCGTCGGCCCCCTCGGCACCGGTCGGGTTGGCGGTCTCTTCACCGTATTCAGACATGTCGCGCACCCTAGGAGGGTCAGCGCAGGCAGGTGCAATCGACCTTGTCCTCGAGCGCCTGCCACTTGAACGAACGAGGTTCGGAGGCGACGCCGCACCCCGTGCAGCGCAGCACCCATTCCTTGTCGATGGACTCGAGGCGGACCGGGTGTTCGCCGGTGGACAGGCGGGGCTTCTCCTTGACGATCTTGGGCTGGCTGATCGTCGGGAGTTCGGGGCTGCGGATCTCGAGGTAGGGCGCCTGCTCGGCCCACTCCGTGATCTCCTCCGGGGAGAGGTCGGGCGCGGTGAAGCCGCCGACGGTCTCGGGTTCGATCACGGTGGCGGGGCCGCGATAGTCGAGGAACTCGGTGAGCTTGTCCGTCTGCTCGGGGCCGAAGATGTGGGACGACTCGGAGATGTTCTCGATCTCCTCGAGGAAGCCGTCGCCGCCGTCGGAGTACCGCGGGTCCTCCATGGTGTCGGCGGAGAAGATGATGACGAACCGGGCACCGCTGCCGAGCGGCTTGCGCCTCAGGATGCGGCCCATTCGCTGGATCATCTGGCGCCGGGTGCGGCTCGCGCTCACGACGATCCCGAGGTTTGCGTTGGGGACGTCGACACCCTCGTCGAGCACCCGCGGCGCGGCGACCGCGTCGAGCGAGCCGTCGCGGAGGTCGTCGAGGATCTGACCCCGGTCGCTGCGCCCGGTGCCGCCGGTGATGATCTCGATGTCGACGTGGGGGTCCAGGCGCACGATCGCATGGTTGGCGGCCCGCACCGTCTCGGTGAAGATCAGCGAGCCCTTCGCGGTCTGGATGACGTCGGCGAACGAGCCCAGCGACTCGTACTTCGCCGAGCTCGTGGCGACAATTTCGCGTCGGGCGGAGAAGGCGTCGAGATAGTCGTTGGCGGCCTTGCCGTCGGGCCCGCCGTCGTTCTCCGCGAGATGGTGGACCGCGGCGAGGAAGTCGCCGAACGGCGTGTGGGGTACACCCGGGATCTGCTTGAGCGTGCGGCGGGCGGCCACGATCGCACCTTCCGTGGCGTCATACTCGCTGCGCTCCTCGGCGGTGAGGGGCACGGCGACGAAGGCGACCCGGGGCTGGGCACACACGCCGTCGTCGATCGCGTCGGCGAAGCCGTAGCGGTAACAGATGCCGCCGAAGAACGGGAGCAGGATCGACTCCACGGCATCGTCGGAGCGTTCGAGCGTGGCGGTCAGGCCGAGGCGCTCCTGGTACTCCGGGAGCAGCGACTTCCGGAGCACCGCACCACCGAAACCGTGGCATTCGTCGGCCACCAGTAGGCCACCGGCGTCGGTCTTGGGGAGCGGCACGCGGCTCGCCGCGCTGTGGCGTGTGGTGACGAGCACCTCGCAGTCCGCCGGTCGGTCGCGATAGCCGTCGCCGAGTCGCCCGATGGTGCGGTCCGGCAGCGACTCGGTGAGCCGCTCGTTCCACTGTTCCATGAGGACACGGGAGGGCACGATGACGAGCACGAACAGGCCGCGTTCGAGGGCATCGCCGATCGCCGTGATGGCGACATCGGTCTTGCCGGATCCGGTGACGGCTTCGATGACACCCTTGCGACCACAGCGATGCCAGGCGGTCAGGGCATCGTGTTGCCAGCGGTACAGGTCGCGCATGTTCTCAGGCAGGCTAGAGGGAGGGCGGGGCCGTCATGCGGCCGGACGGCGGATGACGTAGACGAACGTCTCGCCGACGAACCGGTGTCGGGGGCGGGCGAGCCGCCGGAGCGCACGGCCGAGCGGGCCGGCGTCGGGCGCGACCTGGCGGGCCGGGCCGTTGGTGTCGATGCCGACGGTTCGCCAGTGGCTGCCCTTGATCGTGCGGGCGAGGCGGCGCCGGAGGGAGTCGCGCGACGCCGGCGTGTCGGTCGTCGCCGCCTCGGCCAGGACGAGGCCGTGCCGTTCGGCCAGTTCCGCGATCCCGCTCGGGAAGGCGTAGACGATGTGGTCGACGTTCTCCCACGCGATGCCCAGCTGGCCGGCGCGCACTCGCCGCGGCGAGTACGGGTTGGGCGTGGTCAGGATCAGCTCGCCCTCGGCGCTCAGCCCCTCGGCGGCGGTGCGGAAGAGCATGCCGAGGTCGTCGACGTGTTCGATGAGTTCGCCGGCGACGATCACGTCGAACGGACCCCGGTCCGCGATCGGTCCGAGTCCGGTGGTGAGGTCGTGGACGACGGCATCGAACCCACGGCGGCGCATCGCGTCGACCCCGGCGTCGAGGATGTCGACACCGAGACAGGTCGAGGCGGCGGCCGCGATGCGGGCGTGCAGCCAGTTCGAGGCGTCCATCCGCGACTCGTCGTGGGCGACGCAGCCGATGTCGAGCACCATTCGGCCGCGCACCCGCCCTTCGAGGAAGGCGACGCGGTCGGCGATCGGGGATCGCCATGCGGCCTCGAGGGTGCGGGCCCGCAGGGCGACGGCCTGCGGGTCGTTCGGATCCGCGGTGCGGGCCGTCCACCGGCCCTGCGGGGGCGCCGTCGCGATGGCCTCGTCGTAGTCGGCGCGTCGGTTGTGGCGGAGGGTGGCGATCATCGGAGGTGTCCGGGGAGAGCGACGGGATCGATGCGCTTGCCGAGCCGGCGGCGCCATCCGTGGTGGAGTGCGGCGACGTTGACGCGCAGGTTCGCCACGGCGATGCGGGGGCGAACCACCAGGTTCAGTGTGGGCTTCACCACGCCGGCCACGAGCGTCATGGCGAGAGCGTCGAGCGTGCGACCGTCCTTGCGCAGGACGACGACGAGGTTCCGGAAGCTGTAGTAGCGGCGCCATGTCGGTGCTTCCACGCCGGCGGCCGGGCGAGCGGGCTCCACCATGGCGGACAGGCCGTGCTCGCGGGCGATGCCGCTCGACCAGATGCGGTATCCGGCCCGCTGGAGCGACAGTCCGAGATCGAGTTCCTCGAACCCGAAGAAGAGGGCGGGATCCGGCCCGCCGACCGCACGCAGGGCGCCGGCCAGATAGTGGGGGCAGCCGTTGCCGGAGAGATAGTCGACCGGCACGGGGACCGCCGCGGTCTCGGTCCGGAGCCGGCCGCCGCGGCGGAGGCTGGCTCCCCACGTGCCGACGCCGCCGACGTCGTCGTTCTCGCGTTGGAGCTCGCGCAGCACCCGCTGCACTTCGGCGAACGTCTCGTTCCGCTTCGGCGGGTCGTTGTCGTCGAGCAGGACCACGATGTCGTCGTCGTCAGCCGTCGGCAGCAGCTCGGCGAGGCCCGCGGTGAAGCCGCCCGCCGGTCCCGGGTTGCCACCGAGGGGGATGTAGACGACCTCGGTCGCGGGCATCGGGTCGCATGAGGCGACGAGCTCGCCGATGGACGGATCGGCGTCATTGTCGACGACGACGAGGGTGTCGAGCGGTGCGGTCTGGTCCGCCAACCGGTGCAGGTGATCGGCGAGGAGGTCCGGACGGCGGAAGGTCACGAGGACGGCGTGGCTGCGGTTGCCGGTCATGCGGCGGCCGCCCTCGGGATCGGCATCGGTCGACGCCGGACCGCGCCCTGACCCACGCCGACCCGGGACGCGAACGTCCAGGTCCACGCGTAGCGGCCGCGGCGGGTGGCGACGGTCGGGAGGCGCACGAGCAGCCAGGCGACCGACTTCCAGCCGGCCGCCCGGGACGGTGGCGTGATGCCCAGGGCCCGCGCCCGGGCGGTGAGGGCCGCCCGGCGGCGGCCGTAGCCGACGCCCTGGCGCCACACGGAGCCGAGCCCGCGGCGCAGTCGGTAGTGCACGGTGGCGTCGCCGGCTCGCTCGGGGCGGTAGCCCGCGGCATGGGCGCGGAGCCCGAACTCGATGTCCTCGACGCCGTCGAAGGCGGAGTCGAAGCCGCCGAGCTCCTGCCAGACGGCGCGGTGCATGCCACAGGCGCCGCCGTGGGCGAAGCGGACCTCGCCGAACGCGGGGAGGCCGTCCGCCGGGAGCGGGCGGGTGTGGGCGAGCCATGCGGGGTTCAGTCGATCGGTGTCCAAGCGGGACGAGACCAGCGGTGTCGTGGCGAGCGCGTCGCCGATCGCCGCGACCCAGCCCGGCGCGATGAGGTCGTCGCCGTCACAGATCGCGATCGAGTGGGCGACGCTGGCGGCGATCCCACGATTGCGGGCGTAGGCCACGCCCCGCCCTCCGAACGCCGAGACGACGTGGACGCGGACCGTGGCGTCGGCGTGGTCGAACGACCGGGCCACCGTCGCGGTGTCGTCGGTGGAGGCGTTGTCGACGACGATGATCTCCCAGTCGCCCGCCCAGTCCTCGGCGAGCAGCGCCTCGAGCTGCGCGGGAAGCGTGGTCTCCTCGTTGTGACAGGGAACGATCACCGACAGATCCCGAGCGCGGTCGATCGTCTCGCTCCCACGCCCTCCGGGCGCGACCTCACCGGCCTCCCGGTCGTCCTCACGCATCACCCCTCTCCATCGGCAGTTCCGGGGAGTCGTTCAAGGGCCTGGGCGCGGCATCCTCCGGGTTCGGGGACGGCGCCGTCACAATGCAGGCATGTCTTCGCCGTCGTTGGCCGTCGTGATCGCCGCCCACGACGCGGCCGACACGCTGCCGGCGCAGTTGGCGGCACTCGCGGACCAGCAGATCGACATCGAGACCGAGATCATCGTGGTCGACAACGGGTCGACCGATGCCACGGCGACGGTGGCCGCCGCGACCGACGATCCCCGGGTCCGCGTCATCGCGGCCACCGACGGTTCCGGAGCCGGCTACGCCCGCAATCGCGGGGTGGCGGCGACGGGTGCCGGATGGATCGCCTTCTGCGACGCCGACGACGTCGTGGCCCCCGGCTGGCTCGCCGCGGTGGCGGACGCCCTCGGGCGCCACGAGTTCGTGACCGGCCCGCTGGACACGGCTGCGTTGAACGAGGACTGGCTGGCGGGCTCGCGGGGCGCGGCGATCGCGACCGGTCAGCCGATGTTCGAAGGCGTCTTTCCGATCGCATCGTCGTGCAACCTCGCCATCCGCCGACAGCTCTTCGACGAGCACGGCGGGTTCGACGAGGCGTTTCGCATCGGCCAGGACTCCGAGCTGTCGCTGCGGCTCTGGCGCGCCGATGTCGAGCTCCACTTCGCCGAAGCGATGGTCGTCCGGTACCGCTATCGACCCACGATGCGGGGGGTGTTCGACCAGGCCCGGTCGTTCGGCCGGGCCCAGGTCGCCATCGAGCGGCGCTTGGCGGAGCTGGGGGTGGCGGCGCCGTCATCGGGCCGCGCCGTGCGGCGCGGTCTCTGGCTGCTGCGTTCGCTAACCGGACTTCGTTCCCGCGCCGGCCGCGCTCGCTGGCTCTACGTCTGCGGCACGCAGGTGGGGCGGTTCGTCGGGCGGGTCCGCCGTCGCTGACGTCCGGACGTCGATGCCGTTCGATGCTGCCGGATCGAAGCGTTCGACGGCGCCGCGCCACGTCTGGAGCGCGGCGTTGGCACCGCCGGCCTCGGCCCACCCTTCGGCCGTGGCGGCTCGGGCCGTCGCGCCGTTGTGGTACACGAGATCACCGAAGACGAGGGCCGTGTCGTTCGGCCCGCGCTCGGTCAGGGGAATCGGGGCCAGCCGGGCGGTGCCCTCGCGCATCGAGATCCGTTCGCCGGTGTCCCAGTAGCGGCCGAACGCATCGCCCTTCGGGTTGACGCCGGGCACGAATCGGCTTTCGAAGCTGTGCCGACGCGACACGAAGCGCCGACGGCGCATCATCAGGCAGCACGGGTGGATGTAGAACCCCACATGGCGTCGGAGCTTCGCTCCCGCCACCACGGCCCCGGCATCGAGATGCCCCTGCAGGTCCGCGATCCAGGTCGGCGAGATCGGGAACGCATCGACATCGAGGGCGATGCAGTACTCGGTGCGGGCGCGTAGGAAGCCGAGATCCATCGCCAGGCCATGGCCGATGTTCCTCCGCAGCGCCAGGAGATCGACGCCCGTGAACAGTCCGACGATCTCGCGGGTCGCGTCGTGCGATCCGTTGTCCACCACGAGGATCCGGGTCTCGGGCGGCGAGAAGTGGCGAACGAGTCGCAGGGTGTCGGCGATGATCGCTTCGCTGTTCCAGCTGACGAGCACGACCGTGTGCCCGGGCTCTTCGTGCGTGCGCATGCGAGCGGACAGACGGGCCGCGGTGCGGCGCAGGATCGGCACGGCCAGTCGGCGGCGTTCGTCGACACGGCGAACGGCGCTGCGGACCCGGCGGGCGATGCCGAGCAGTCGGCCGGCCATGCCGCCGCCGCGGAGCTGGAACAGGGCGAACCAGAGCAGCCGCGGAGAGAAGCGGATCCGAGCGAGGACGCGCTTCGCGCGCGAGGTCGTCGGCGCGAAGCCCTGGGCGCGGAGCCACGATCCGCCGATCGACTCGACCCAGGCCGTGTCGAGTGAGCGGTCCGTCGCACGTTCCTGGGCCGCGACGTGGCCGGCGAGCAGCAGATCGTCGGGACGGTCGATGCCGGCGGCGCCGCGGCGCGACTCGGTGCGCTGGTGTTGCGCCCGGCGGTCGAACTGTTCCGTCGCGTCGGCGAGATCGGCGTCGCTGAGTTCGACGTCGAGGTGTGCGGCGATGGCGGCCAGCGCCGTGGCGGTCGACCCGGTCAGCTCGTCGTAGCGCTGCATGAGCACGCCGTCCGCCTCGGACCACCGGCGGTGGTCCCGGATGAGGATCTCGAGGACCTGGTGGCGGGCGACCCACCACATCGATTTGCCGTGCAGTTCGCGGTAGGACGCGATCACCTTGCGGATGTCCCGCCACGTCGACAGGCCGAGCACGTCGTGGGCCGCGGCCGCCTCCTCGAAGCGGTACTCCGGGCGATGGTTGTGGACCTTGTAGATCCACGTCTCACCGTCGGGCACCGTCGACGCGAGCTCGGGCAGCGGCGTGCCGTCGTACCAGCCCGCCGCGACGGTCGTGCCGCGGCGCTCGGACGCGAAGCGCGCGAGTTGGTACTGCAGGGTGGACGCCGACCGGGGCATGCCGCAGCAGAGGACGATCCGGCCGCTCATGCCCGGGGCCCCGCGGTCTCGAAGCCTCGCTGCCAGAACGCATTCGACGCGGCGACGGCGGCCGGCGTGTCGTCGGCCACCACGGCGCCGGCGTCGAGGACGACGACCCGATCGCAGCCCTCGATGGTCGCCGGCCGGTGGGCGATGACGATGAGCGTGACGGATCCGGCCAGGCGCCCCAGGGTGTCGCTGAGGGCCGCCTCGGCGTCGGGATCGAGCGCGCTCGTCGGTTCGTCGAGGACGATCAGCCGCGGCCGGCCCGCGAGTGCGCGGGCGATCGCGAGGCGCTGGAGCTGTCCGCCGGAGAACGACCGCGCGTCCTCACCGACGACCTCGTCGGGTGAGACCAGCAGACCACCGGAGGCGTCCGTCAGCCCGGCATCGGTCATGGCCCGGACGACGTCGGCGTCGCTGATCCCGGTGCGCAGGAAGCGGACGTTGTCCGCAACGGTGCCGCGGATCGTCGCCGGCGACTGGGGCACGAAGGCCACCGTTCGGGCCCGCTCGTCGGCCGCGAGGTCGGTTGGCGCGTCGTCGCCGATCGTGCACCGACCGGCGCTGGGCCGCCGCAGTCCGAGGATGATCTCTGCGAGGGTCGTCTTCCCGCTGCCGGACGGGCCGACGAGGGCCAGGTAGGTGCCGGCGTCGATCGCGAGGGACACGCCCTCGACCGCGCACTGTTCGGCCGCCGGGTGGCGGTAGGTCACCCCGTCGAGGCGGACGGCGACCGGATCGAGGTCCACGGTGCTCGGACGGCTCGACCGGGTGTCCCCGCCGTCGTGAGCTCGATAGCGGGTGATCTCGTCGTCGAGCGCGAACACGAACGGGCCCGCGCTCGCGAACTTGTTCACCGTCTGCTGGATGGCGTGGACGTAGGTGATCGAACGGCCGAGCAGCACGACGACCGAGCCGAGTTCCTCCGGGCCGGCGACGCCCGCGCCGTGCAAGAGGGCGAGAACGGCGAGAACGGTGATGAGGGCGAGGTTTCGCTGACCCGACGGGATCGCCTTCTCGAGCCACGTGAGCCGACCGAGCGTGTGGGCGACGTCGGCGGCCGCGACTCGGTGGCGCTCGTCCGCGGCGTCGCCGACGCCGAACGTGCGGACCTCGGTCGGGACACCCGTGATCTCGGCGAGCCCGAGGGCGTAGGCGTGATTGGCGGCGCGCGTGCGCTCGGCCGCTGTGCGGATGCGGGTGGCCAGCGGGCTCAACACGGCGATGAGGGCGCCGAGCGCCGCGATCAACACGCCGGTGGTCACGGGATTGATGACCGCCGCGATGCCGACCATCGTGGCGAGGGCCAGGATCGCGACGAGGCCGCCGTTCACCGCGGTGGTCAGGTTGACCGCCCGGCCGACGTTCATCGACATGAGTTCCTGGAGGTGGCCGGGCGGGTCCGCGGACTGGGTGACCCAGTCGGCGCCGTTGTACGCCTCGAAGAGGGCGGTGCGCAGCCGCAGTTGGACCGCCGTGATGATGCGGGCGCTCTGGCGCGCCGCGAGGAGGTCGACGACGAAGACGAGACAGGCGGCGACCAGGGCGGCGCCGAAGAGCACGCCGGTGGACAGACCGCCGAGGTCGATGCCGAGCACCGCGGTCGCGCCGTCGGTTCCTGTCAGCCGCAGGCCGACGTTGATGAGCAACACGAGCGTCGAGGCGGTGCCGAGACCGGAGACGAAGGCGAGGGCAGCGAGCGCGAGCACCCGGCCCCGGGGGAGTCGAAGGACGCGCAGCGCGGGGATCACGAGCCGGAGTTGGCTCGTGCGGGCCGTGTCCTTCGCGGGTTCCCTCACGGGCTTCACATCGGCCGTGACCATGCTGATGTGAGCGAGAACTGGGCACTTCGGCCCATCGCGTCCGGGACCTTCGCCACCCGCGTTCGCGGTGCTCGAGCAAGCCCCGTTCGGGAGCTGTCGGGAGGTAGCGTGCCGCGGTGACCTCCTACGACGACTTCGAACGCACGGCCGGCGGTGCCGTGCTCATGGACGGCAACAAGCTCCGCGACGAGATCGTCGCCAAGATACGCGTGGAGATCGAGTCGCTCGGCAACCCCGCGGTGTGTCTCGCGACCGTGCTCGTCGGCAGCGACAAGCCGAGCCAGATCTATGTGCGCAACAAGCACCGCAAGGCGGAGCAGGCCGGCATGGTCTCCCGCCACGTCGAGCTGCCCGCCGACGCGACGCAGGACGACGTGGAGCGCGCGGTGAGCGATCTCGCCGAGGATCCCGGCGTCCACGGCATCCTCGTGCAGCTCCCGCTGCCGGACGGTCTCGACGCCGAACGGGTCCTCGATCTCGTGCCGCCCGAGAAGGACGTGGACGGTCTCACCGAGCGCTCGATGGGTCGGCTCGTCCGCGGTCGGGTCGGTCACGTTCCCTGCACGCCCCTCGGCGTCATGCGGCTCCTCGAACGCTACGGGGTCGAGACGTCCGGGAAGCAGGCCGTCGTGATCGGTCGCTCGACGCTCGTCGGGTTGCCGCAGATCCTGCTCCTCGGACGCAAGGGTTGCGATGCCACGCCGACGCTGGCCCACAGCCGCACCACCGATCTCGCGGCCGTGTGCCGTGGGGCGGACATCATCGTCGCCGCGGCCGGGATGGCTCGCCTGGTCACCGCGGACTTCGTGAAGCCGGGAGCGGCCGTCCTCGACGTCGGCATCTCCCGCACCGAGGACGGCATCGTCGGCGATGTCGATTTCGAGTCGGTGCAGGAGATCGCCGGGGCGATCACCCCGATGCCCGGCGGCACCGGCCCGATGACCATCGGCTGTCTGATGGAGAACACCCTCGCCGCGGCCCGCATGCAGGGCGCGGTCGGCTGATCAGTCGACCTGCGGGTCGATCAGCACCTCGAGGCGATACATCAGGATCAACGTCGTGCGGCGATCCAGGGCACGGTCCGGCTCGAACGTGGTCGGCGTGACACCACCGACGAGACCGGTGGTGAACGCCCAGTCGAGGGCGTCGGCGTAGAAGCCGTCCGGATCGGTGTCGGTGAAGGGCGCCGACCCCAGGGGCAGCGGCGATCCGGTCGCCCGCCAGGCGATCGTGACGAACTGGGCGCGGGTCACCGCGCCCTCCGGGTCGAAGGTGGTGGCGTCCACCCCGTTGATCAGGCCCGCGCCGGCGGCCCAGTCCGCAGCGTCGGCGTAGAAGGCATCGGGCTCCACGTCGGTGAAACCGGCCGGTGCATCGGCCGGCGGCTCGCAGAAGTAGCGCCAGACGACGGTCGCTGTCGCGGCGCGTGACATCGGGTCGTCGGGTCGGGCATCCCCGCCGCCGATCAGACCAACCGCCTGGCTCCAGGCGATCGCGTCGCGGCCCTCGGCGTTGAGACCGTCGATGTCGGTTGCGTCACTGGGCGGGAGGGGGTCGGGGATGTCGTTGCAGTCCGGCGGGGGCTCGACGGCGACCGTGAGCACCACCGTGTCGCCCGCCTCGAGCTCGCTGGTGTCGGGCGGGTCGGTGGCGAGCACCGTGCCGGGCGCCTCGGCCCCGGTCTCCGATTCGATCACCTCCACGACGAGTCCGAGGTCGAGCAGTGCCGCCTCCGCGTCCGCGACGTCCAGGCCGACGAGCGAGGGGACCACGATGAGCGGAATCGTGGTCGTTGTCGTCGTGGTGGTCGTGGTCGTGCTGGTCGTCGTCACGGCCGTGGTCGTCGTCTCCGCCACGGTCGTCGGCGCGAGCGTCGTGGTCGGCACCGGGTCCGCGGTGTCGTCGTCGTTCAGCAGCAGCATCGCCCCCGCGCCGGCCGCGGCGGCGAGGAGAAGCAGCACGATCAACCCGACGATCAGGCGACCCCGCCGACGCGCCGGCTCGGGCGGCGGCGCGGGTGCGGTGGTCGCCGGCGGGGGCGGCGCGGTCTCCGTGGTCGCCGCCGGGGGCGGCTGGACGCGGCTCGAGGCGGTCGGTGGCTCGATCGGCATCGCCGCCACCGTCCGGGGCGGTGCCTCCGGCATGGCGGTCGTGTCGAGGCCGGGCGGACGATGGAGCAGCGCCAGCTCGGCGGCCATCATCTCCGCCAGGTCGCGGGGTCGCACCGTCTGGATGACGACATGGCCCGGCGAACCGGCGACGACGCGCACCTGGAGGCCACCGGCCCCGATGAGGACGATCTGATCCGTCCAGGTCGACGACGCGGGCTCGTGTTGGGTCGCCCGTTGCCAACGCCAACCCGGGGCCTGCGCGCCGAGGAAGGCCGCGATCGCGATCAGCGACAGGCTCGCCGCGATGCCGCGTTCGTCCCGTTCGATCACCTCGGTGGACACCAGGCGCTCGATCGCCGTGTCGATGCTCGCCGCGTCGGGAGGAACCGCGACGCCGCCGATGACGCGGGTGATCAGGCGCAGGTCGTCGGCCCGCATCGACGCGGCGTCGGCATCGACCATTGCCTGCAGTTCCGCGACAGGGAGCCACGCCGGTGCCGCGTCCGGGCTCGCCCGCTGGGCCTCGATCACCGCCGCCAGCACGAGGGCGTCGGTCGTCGACAGGTGGGTGTCGAGCTCGACGCCGGGGTCGAGCTCGAGAGCCGTCCCCGCGAGGAAGCCGGAGACCAACTCACCGACCCGGGTCGGGGTGACCGGCCCGGAGATGATGACCTCGTCGCCGGTCTCGTTGATCGCGACGCCGGCATCCTCGGCGAGGACGCCCCGCAGCGCCCACGATCCCGACTCGTGCCAGAAACGGAGATCGATGACGGAATGCGGTTCGAGGATCACTCGGGCGATGTCGGCGAACGCCGGCCGCGGCCGGCCGTCCTCGTCGATCAGACCGTGGACCTGGAGTTGCACCTGTGTGCGCGGGTCGAGCGCGTCCGGCGCCTCGCCCCAACGGGGGCGGGGACTCATCGGGTTGGCCGGGCCGACGGCGTCGAGCAGGGCGGCCAGGACCGACGCGGGCATGGACGGCACCTGGTGTTCGACGGGGGGCGCGACGCTCATCGGTCGTCCTCCTCCGCGAAGCCGAACGGTTCGTCGACCTGGGTGCGCTGCATGAACTGCTGGGAAAGCCGCGTGACGTCCGCCGGGTCCGCCGTGGACCCGACCGGGCCGGCCGCGTCCGTCGCGGGACGGGCGAAGCGAAGCATCTCGTGGGCCGCGGCCACGCGGCCGAGGGCGGTCTCCATCGGCATGTCAGGGTCGCCGTAGATGCGGCCGAGCTCGGCCCGGACCTGCTCGGCCTCGGCCGGTCGGAGCTGGGCACCGTGCGGTGCTTCCAGCAGGACCCGCATCGCCTGGTAGTCGTTGTCGCCGAGCGGGGGCACGTCGTGGCCGCTCTGATGGAGACCCGAACGCTCCGCGAGCAGCAGGTTGACTCCCTTGCGGGCCTGCTCGACCGCCTCGGGGTCGTTGATGCCGGCGTAGAAGCGCGACTTCTCCTCCCACATCAGCCGGGCGCCGACCGGGTCGTCGATCGTGCCCCGACCCTGCATGGTCCGCAGCACGTCCGAGTCGGACTGGACATGCTCGAACCCACCCAGATCCGGCTTCGGGTTGTTGTCGGGATCGGCCCGCCAGGCTTCGTACTCGGTGCGCAGCGTCGTCGCCCGTTCTTGGTGATCGGCCCGCCATTCGCCGGGATCGACCACCCGTTCCTGACGGGAGTCGCCGTCGCGCCGGATCACCAGCTCGTCCTCGCCCGTCTGCGGGTTGCGGCGGACGAACGCCATCTCGTTGTCGCTCATCCGGCCTTCGTCACGGAGGCGGGTCGACACGGCCTCGACGGTGTCGCGGTCCACCGACGAGACCCAGCGGGTGGCCTGGTCGCTGTTGGCGGTCGATGCCTCGACATGGTGGCGGTCGGTGAACAGCTGGTTGTGGGCCTCGGCGAATGCCCGGTCCTCGATCTGCTGGCGGCTCCACGGCGGGTCGGCTTGGGCGAGTTGCTGCGTGAGGTGTTCGATCCGGGAGGCGATCTCGGGGTCGTCGGCGCCGGGAGGAGTGAGCCCGCCGCGCCGGTAGCTGCCCCGGGCCTCCTCCGCGAAGTCGCTGTACGCGCCGCGCTCCCAGTGTTGGCGCGGGATCTCGATGAGATCGTGGCCGCCGTCGGGACGGGGGCGACGGATCACCATACGGGCGTCGCGGTCGGCGCCGAGCGACGGCCTCGAACCCGGGGTGGAGAACGTGTCCATCACGACCTGGTCGCCGGGGCGGAGCATCGCTTGGACCTCCGGCACGTCCGCGACCGTCCGGGCGATGGTGGTGTGGTCGGCGCGGTCGTAGATCTGGTTGCGGGTGTTGATGATGACGCCCTGCACCTCGGTGTCGGCCTGCTTGCCGGTACGGCTCGCGGCGGTGTCGCGGAGTCCGGCGAGCACCGTGTGTTCGTCCGTCACCTGGAGCTGTTCACCCGGCTTCGGCGGACGGTTGACGACCCGCGTCACGCCGTCGTCGTCGGTCTGGAGGACGCGGGTGGGCGGGGCATCGACACGCCGCCGTCCGTCCCACGCGTCCTGGATCGGCGGTGGCTGGTCGTCGATGCCGATCACGCCGCGGGGCCTCGCCGCATCGCCGACGCGGGAGAGGATGGCGTCCTCGAGGGTGGGGCCACCAAGGCGGATGGTCGGAAGCCGCTCGACGGGATCGACATAGCCGTCGTAGGCCCCCGGTATCCGGGTCATGGACCCACCGACGCGGCCGCCGACGGCCCCGCCGCCGTAGCCGGCCAGGCCGTCGACGAAGCCCTCCTCGAACGATCCTCCCTGCATCCAGGTCGACCAGCCCGCGGCGACGCCGCCGAGACCGGCGCGGCCGAGCTGCTGGCCGACGCCCGGCGCCATGCGGTCGAGCAGACTCCCCGCGACATGGCTGGCGGAGCTGCTCGTGTAGGTGACCCGGGCGACGCCCATGGCCTGTTCGTGGGTGAGCCCGTCGAGCCGGGCCCGTGTGTAGGCCTCCATTGCGTCGCCGGCGCCGTTCAGGCCCGCGGTGAACCCGACGGGGATCGGGAGCATGTTGACCCGCCCCATGACGGCGTCGCGGCCGCCCGCGAGCACGCCGAGCCCGACCCGGGCCGCGATCTGTTCCGCCGACTCGCCGCGCTGCACGGCGAGGGCGCCTTCGGATCCCGCGTTGATCGCCGCGAGTCCGGCCGCGGTGTACCCGACACCGGCCGGGCCGGTGACGACGACCATCGCGGTACGGGCGGCAGCCTCCGTGGTGCGGGCGACGAGCTCCCCGCGGCGCGACCAGGTCGCGACGGTCTCCTGCCACTCGGCCTCGGACTGCGACTCGGCCATCTGGTCCCACATCCAGCCGGAGTAGATCTCCGCGAGGGAGTTGAAGTCCTCGTTCTCGATCGCCGCGTCGACCGCCGCCTCGAGCTCCGGGTTCGACTCCGCGGCCTGGAGCGCGCCCTCCAGGGCACGGTCGCGGCCTCGCAGGGTCGCCTCCTCCCACGCTTCGATGAGCGCCCGGTCGTGGGCCATGGCGAGTTCGTCGGCCCGCCTGGCCGCGTCCCAGTCCCGCCGCCGCTGGCTGTCGCGCCACTCCTCGTCGGTGCGGGTCCAGAAGTCGCCCGAGATCTGGCGGCGGACGCGGTCCGCGTAGGCGTCGTAGGCCGCCGGGTCGTCGAAATAGATGCGTCGACCGAGGTCCGGATCGTAGATCGAGAGCTCGCCGATCTGGTCGGCGATGATGGCCTGTGCCTCCTCGGCCGGGAGCGATCGCCAGCGGTCCGCCTCCTCGTCGAAGAACTCGAGGTTGCCGTCCTCACCGACGGTCAGGGCGTCACCCCACTGGTCGACGATCTGTGATCCGGGCGGATAGCGCGACGGCGGTGGTGGCTCCTCGGGCGGTTCGGGCGGCGCCAGGTCGGAGATGCCGTCCAGGCCGTCGATCAGCGAATCGATGCCGCCACTCGGGTCGTTGCGGATCGCGTCGATGAACTCGTCGCGGCTGAGTCCTGCGTCTGCGAGCGCGGTCGCGAGCATGCCGCCGCTCGCGAGGACGGCGATCACCGCGGCGACGGCCGCGGCGCGGGTGGCATCGTCATCGGTCTGCTCGTCCTCCGGGAGACCGACCGAGCCGACGTCCTCGCTGACCTCGTCGGCTCCGGCGAGCCCCTCGAAGAAGCCCGGGCTGCCGTCGATCCACTCGACCGCGACGTCGTGGAACTGGCCGAGGAAGGTCGCGACCTCCGGCGAGTCCGGCGAGCAGTGATGGCAGCGGTAGCGGTAGGTGCCCCAGGGCATGCTCGCCCGGATCGTCACGTCGGGCCCGTCGGCCAGCTGGTTGTCGACCCACACCATGATCCAGCTGCCCTGGTCGTCGATCTTGTGCATCGACACGACTTCGCAGGTGGGATCGTCCTCGGTGATCGTCACCGCCGTCCCGTCGGGATTCTGCGCACAGACCCGCGCCGCGGGCGTGTCCGCCGGCCGATCGAGGATCGCGAGGGTCTCGTCGTCGCCCCAGGTGGTCGCGGTGTCGGGCCCGGCGAAGCTGAGCGCGAGCTCGTTGCGGGTCGCGCCCTTCGCGTCGCTGCCGAACTGGAGCGGCTCGAACAGTGACCCGTCGTTGCAGATCGCCTCGTTCGGGTTGGTGAACAGGGGGCCCAGCATGGTGTGTGCCTGGAGCTCGAAACCGGGTGTCTCGAGCCGGGGATAGAGCTCGACGCGCGACGGGCAGGGGCTGGACCGCTGGTCGCGGGGGAGCGCGGGCGGCGCGGCGGCGAGCGCGGACGCGGCGTCGAAGCCGTCGATGTCGCACGGCGCGCGGAACGCACTCTGACCGACCGAGTCGAAGGGCGTCTCCGGCACACCGTCGCGGGTGTAGACGGCCTCGGCGAGTTGGCCGCGTCGGGAGTTCGGCACGGTCGAGGCGACGATGCGGCCGCACTCGTCGACGCCCTCGGCCGTCCACAGGTTCTCGGCGTCGAACGGCACGTTGAGCATCGTCGCCCGGGTGAGATCGCCCGTGATCGCATCGCCGTAGACGTTGATGTCGTCGAGTGGGCCGAGCAGTGTCTCGGTGCGGGGCTCGGCCCCCTCGCGATTCGCGAGTTCGCTGCCTTCGCCCTCGTAGTCGATCGAGCAACAGACGCCGTCGTCTCGCAACGCGAACGTGAACGTCTCGGTGACCGAGAAGCTCGAGACGGCGAGGCCCTCGCTGCCGATCTGGTCCCACTCCACCGTGCGGGTGATCGGGTCCGGCGCGGCCGCGAACGCCCGTGGCACCTCCACGGTGACCCATGGCTTCTGCTGGCTGAAGAAGAGGCCGCCGTTGTAGTCGATGTCGTCCCACGGCACGAGGTCGATCAGCGCCTCGTGGGCATCGCAGCGAGGCTGCCCCTCCTGGCGGAGCTGTGGACAGATCGGGAGGTCGGCAGTGTCATCGGGATCTTCGGTGGGCGCCTCGTCCGGATCGTCCTCCTGGGCGGCCGCCGGCGCGTCGACGAGCAGCGGCGCGGCGACGAGCGAGCCGACGACGAGCAGCAGCACGGCGACGCCGCCACCCCGCTTCAACTCGGCGAACTGGGGTTGGCGACCGACCATCAATCCGACCGTGATCGCGGCCGAGGCGAACGACAGGGCGATGCCCAGGTGGATGACACCCGTGCGGTTCAGCAGCCCGGCGATCTGGATGAGGACGAGCCCACCGGCGAACGCGAACAACGCCATGACGCCGCGCTTGGCGAACACCTTGTCGCCGTCGACGCGCAGGGACAGGTTCCGGCCCTGGAGGAAACCGAGGAGGCCGCCGCCGGCCAGTGCCGCGACCACGGCCCACGCGGGCGCGCCCCGGGCGAACAGCGAGATCGAGACAACGGCCATGACGGCGGCCAGCCCGATGCGGATGAACTCCATCACCGGGCGGATTCGGGTCTCCTTGCGCATGAGGAGGAGCGCCATGAGGAGACCGAGAAGGGAGACGACGAGCCCGACGACGGCGAAGATGCGCAATGCGGTGCGCATCCACCCGCTCAACGGTTCGGACGCCCCGACCGCGGCGCCCGGTGTCGCGGGGCCGCCGCCCCCGACCGCGACCGGGGCCGCCCCGGTGTCGGTGAAGTCGGTGCTCCCGAAGAAGGCGGGCCCGCCCACGCCGGGCAGCGGAGGGCTGTCGACCCGCTCGGGTGTGTAGATGGCGGACAGGTAGTCCGGCAGTGGCGTCCAGACCGGCACGATGCCGGCCTCGTCGCAGTCGGTCGCCTGGTCGAGGACCTGGCCGCGGATGTCCTGACCGGCGGCGAGCCAGGGTGCGGGGTCGTACGTGGCGAGATCGACGCCGGCATGGATCGTCATCTCGGCCGCGACGCCATCGCCGCCGATCACCTGGACACGCGGTCGCGGCGACTCGCCGAAGTCCTCGCAGGCCCGACGCTGGGCATCGAGACTGCTGCGATCCGTCGCCCAACGGAGGGCGAACTCGATGCGCTCGAAGTTCTCCTCGTCGGTGCCGTTGTAGACACAGCTCGCGGCGAGCAGGTCGATGGTGGTGCTCTGCACCACGTCGGCAGCGACATAGTTCGTGATCGCCGGACACGTGATCTCGACTGGCTGGTACTGGCACCGCGTGGTGAAGGGCTCGAGCGCCTCGAGGTAGCCCGACCACCCGTCGAGGACCATCTCGCGGGGATCGCCCAGGAGGTCCATCGTGTCCGCGGTGCCGCTGATCGTCATCGTGCGGGCCCAGCCCTCACCGATCGCACCCGTCTCGTAGCGCGGGGTGGTGGGATTCGAGTCGTCGAGTGCGGGCTCGGCGGCACACAGCGGGCCGGAGGAACTCAGGTCCCTCGCCGCGCGGAGGATGACGTCGAAGCCGTAGAAGATGCCGTCGTCGAGGTTGATCTGGTAGCGGCACTGGAGCTGGATCGTGGGGAGGAGCTCGGCGCGGTCGCCGGAGATGTTGCGACCCGGACCCGAGGGGGTGGGGGTCGGCTCACGGAGCCCGTCGACGGGAAGGGAGGGGCATCCGAGGTCCGCCACCAGTGCTTCCACGGCCTCGAGGTCGGCGCTCGGTGGCGGGTCGTCCTGGGCGGCCGCGGGGGAGGCCGAGAGCGTGAGGACGGCCACGAAGACGGCCAGGATTCCCCGGAAAACCGCGGAATCCAAGGGTGATGAAAAGTGCGCGCGCGTCATCACCTAGGAGGGTGTGACACCCGTTGTTCCATTGGTGTTCCAACGGATCCCGGAGCCGGCGGCGCGATACCGGGCGTACATGCCGGTGTCCACGCACTCGTCCAGATGGCGGCCGAGTTCGGGGTCCACGTCGCCGATCCGAGCGACGGCGCGCTTCAGGTGCTTCGTGACGTTGACCCGGGCGCGATCGGCGTCGGTGGTCGCGCGGCGGCTCCTCCCGCCGAGCCCGGTCGCCGCCGCGAGTTCGGCCTGGATGGCGGCCTTCTCGGTTGTCAACGCGGCCGACGCTGCCGCGTCCCCGCGACGGTCGGCATCGTCGAGTTCGTCGCTGATCGTCCGGAGCCGGGCCGCATACGCGGCGCGGGCATCGTCGTCGAGGAGTGGGTCGGCGCCGCCGGGGTCGACGGACGCCCCCGGTCGCCCCTCGATCGCGGCCGCGAGGTCCAGCGCATGGCGCTCGGTATCAGGCCGGGTCAGCAGTTCGCGCAGGGCGGCGAACCCCTTGAGCGTGCCCAGATCCTGACTCGGCCCGTCGCCGCGGCGCAGCGCCCAACCACCGTCCGTCTCGTGTAACGCGACCACGAGACGGTTCTCGTGGCGTTCGCGGGCGGCGCGGGCCTCTTCGGCCCGCACGGTGAGACCCGCGGCATCGAAGATGGTCGCGGCCTCGCCGAGCAGTCGGCTGCACGCCGAGTCGTCGAGTCCCGGGACACCGGCGAGGTGGACCCGGGCGATCCCGGCGTAGGGCGAGCCCGTCGGGTCGAGCTGCTCGATGGCGGCGCGGAAGTGGGTCTCAGCGGCCCCAGGGCGGCCGAGGGTGTGGGCGGTCTGACCCAGCGCAAGGTCGACCGTGCCGTAGCTCGCATACCCCGTGCCGTGGATTGCGAAGCGTCCGGCGAGCGGTTCGAGGATCGCATGGACCTTCGCGGCGGTCTCGTGGTCGTCGGTGTGGTGGGCGGCGAGGGCCATCAACATCATCGACCCGAGGAAGTTCAGGTCACGGGGGAGCAGGGCGAAGTCGTCCGCGCCCACCGCCGCGAGCTCGCGGCGGGCGAGCGTCAGATCTCCCGACTCGGCGGCGGCCGTGGCGAGTCCCACCCGCCATGCGGGGACGTTCGGCATCGATTCGGCCGCACTGCGGACATAGTCGATGCTGTCCGCCAACTCGCTGCGAAGGTACTGAAGGGGCCCGAGCGTGGTCGTGTAGAAGTGGAACGCGACCTCGGGGTCCATCACGGCCGCGCCGAGTTCGAGCGCGTGGGCGGCGAGCGCCTCGGCGTCGTCGAGCGCACCTTCCATGAACGCCCGATTCGCCCGCCAACGGGCGACCGTCCAGAGGTGGAGCCGACTGCGGAGCCGGCGGGCCTCCCGTTCGAAGGCATCGATCTCGCGGTCCGCGGCGGCCAGCTCGCCCCGCTCCAGCAGGTCGGCCACCCGCCACCGCGGCCCCGCAGCGCGAGGTCGTGGTCGCCGAGCTCGAGGGCGACGGCGATCAACTCCTCGGCCAGCGCCGGCCGCCGGGCGCGGTTCTCGGGCCCCCAGGTCGCGTGGATGCGGGCGTTGAGGGCGTGGGCGAGGATCGCCGGGTCGTCGAGCCCGCGGGCGGTGGCGAGCGCGGCGGCAGTGAGGTCGTCGCGGCGACGGGCGGAGCGCGCGTGGCTCTCGGCCCGGCTACCGGTGGGTGTCTCCCAGTACAGCGAGAGCGCGAGCGAGGCCTCGAGCCGACAGCGCAGCGCGACATCGTCGGGTCCGAGCGCGGCGAGTGCTTCCTCGCGCAGCGGGCGCTGGTCGGGATCGAAGATGTCGTCGATCTCGATCCCTTCGCTGTCGGGTGGGAAGGCGATGGCCACCTCGGCGAGCCCCGGCACGTCGTTGGTGCGACGGGCGATCGCTGCGGCCTCGATGCCGAGATCGTGGGCCCGCTCGAGGTTGCGCATGCGCTTCTCCACCCCCATCCGCTCGGTCAGAGTGCGCACGAGAAGCGTCTCGTCGGGCTCGGACATCGAGCGCAGGGCGTGCACGGCGCTCGCGAGATGGTGGGACTGGTCCTCCCACGCGAGTCGGCCGCCGGCATGGCGGGCGGCGGCCCTCGAGGCGTCCAGGAGTCGACCGGGTGGCACGAGCGATCCGGCGTGCAGCAGGTGGTTCGCAATGGCCTCCACGTGTTCGTCGATGTCGCTGTTGTGCACCTTCTCGAGCCCGTCCGCCGTCGCCAGGTGGCCCTGCGATCGTTCGTGGGGCCCGAGATCGGCGAGCAGGGTCTCCGCGATGAGTGCGTGCTCGAACTGCCACGAGCCGTCCCCCGTGGATCGGGTGAGGCCCGCTCGCTCCGCCTCCCGGAGCATCTCGGTGATCTCGAGCGGATCGAGCTGGCGGGCGACGGCGATCACCCGGAGATCGAACAGCCGGCCCTGGAACGCGGCGAGCGCCAGAGCATCACGGGTCGGCCGGGACACCCCCGCGAGATGGCGTTCGATCACCGAACGGACACCGTGGGTCACGGGGAGGTTCTCGGGATCGGCGTCGCCGGCCTGGTCGACGAGACGGGCGAGCTCGAGCGCGAAGAACGGGTTGCCCTCGCTGCGGGTGTGGAGCATCTCCACCGTCGCGTCGCTCCGCGTGCCGCGTTCGTCGACGAGGGCGCGGAGCTCGGCGAGGGCGAAGCCCCGCAGACGCAGGACCGTGGCCTCGCGCTCGATGTCGGCGAGGCGATTCTCGACGGCCGGTGGCCGGCCTTCCTCGCGGTAGGTCGCCAGGAGGTGGAGATCGTGGTTGTTCACATCGCGGCTGAGGAAGTGGAGCAGCTCCACGGACGCGATGTCGGCCCAGTGGACGTCGTCGACGACGAGGGTGATCGGACCCGATCGTCCTCGATCCCGCAACCACTCGGCGATCCCGTCGAACAGCGCGAACCGGTCGTCGCCCGTCGGTGTGGTCCGCAGCGGGTGACCCCGTGTCGGATCGAGCGCGTCGAGGACCTGGAGCCATGGCCACAACGCCGGCGTGCTCGAGTCGTCCCAGCAACGGCTCCACGCGACGGTGCGGCCCGCCTCGGTGGCCCGGGCCATGAGCTCCTCCGCCAGCGTCGTCTTCCCGATCCCGGCGGGGCCGGCGAGGCACACGGTGCCGGACACGCCGGTTTCGAGCGCCCGCGCCGCGACCTCGAGTTCGTCGTCTCGGCCTACGAATCGTCGGGTGCGCGCCACGGTGCCGCGATGGTACTGCCGGCCGCCGAACGCTCCCAGTGGCTAGCTGGGCGGGAGCTGGGCGGTGGTGCCGGTGCCCAGGACGCGCAGGAACACGCCGGAGCGGGGTTTCGGTGCGAAGTACGACGACTTGGGGGGCATCAGCTCCCCCGCTGCGGCGACCGCCATCAGGTCGTTGATGTCCGTCGGGAAGACGACGAAGCCGAGCAGTCCGTCCGCGTCGCAACGAGCCACCAGTTCGCCGACGCCGGTCGGGCCCGGCACATAGTCGACCCCGCTGTCCGGCGCGAGTTCGTCGACGCCCAGCACATGACCGAGCACGTCCCGCCGGAGACGCTCGACGTCGAGGGCGGTCAGCGGCGAGGGCCGTTCGAGCGGGTCGAGCACGAGTTTGGACCACCGGCCGTGGTGGTAGACCCCGATTTCGCCCCGTGCGTGCGGTGCCGCGGCCGCGGCGTCATCGGCCGGGGTCACGGTGCCGACGGTCGCCAGGGACGTGCGCAGGTCATCGGCGGTGCGCAGGTCGACGTCGGCCGCGCGCCGGTGGAACGCCTCGACCCGCAGTTCGTCGGACGGGAAGAGGACGGCGAGCGTGCGGGCGAACGGCGCTTCGCCCGGGTGGGCGTCGCGACCGGCGAGGGCTGCGGCCGAGCGGTGGTGGCCGTCGGTGACGTACAGCGAGGTGGCGTCGAGGCGATCGGCGACCGCGGCGCTCTCGACCGGATCGAGCGGCCAGACGAGATGGCGAACCCCCTCGACGACATGGTCGACGTGGGGGGTCCGGTCGGTCGCAGCCGCGAGGACGGCGCGGATCTCGTCGTCCGGTTCGTGGGTGAGGGCGATCGGCGACGATGTCGCGCCGACGACCTCGAGGTGATGACCGAGCAGCGCCGCCCGCTTCGGTCGCACGTTCTCGTGGGTGAGGACGCGGCCGTCGAGCAGGCCGGCGACGTCCAGGGCCCCCACGACGCCCGTCTGGCGGTGATCGCCGTAGACGAGCCGGTAGGCGTAGAGCGCGGCCTGGGGCGTGGGCGCGAACGCGCCGACGTCCAGGATCCGCGCAAGCGTCTCCGCGCCGCGCCGGAGCAGTTCCTCGTCGTCCGCCGAATCGCCCCGGGCGAGGTCCTCGCGGCTGCGGGTGACGCCGAAGTAGCTGTAGGGGTTCTTCTCCACGATCGCCCGGCGCTCGGCCGGCGTCTTGGCGTCGTAGGCCCCGGCGATGACTCGGCTTGCCCATTCGGGCTGGATCAGCCACGCCTGGAACGGTTCGAAGAGGCGGTCGCTCATGCGATGGTGACGGCGACGTTGATCACGTGTTCCTGGGAGCGGAGTTCCTCGATGAGGGCGGCGGACGGAACCGACCCGACGTCGATCGTCGCGACGGCCGCCTTGCTGCCCGAGAAGATCTTGTTGCTCATGTTGGACACGTTGAGCTCCGAGCGGCGTAGCAGGGTGAGGACCGCCGCGAGGACCCCGACGCGATCGCGGTGACGGATCGTGAGGGTCGCCGCCTTGGGTGGCGCGGCCTCCATGTTCACACAGTTGACGACACCGCCCCGCCGGTAGGCATCGATCGCATCGACGGTGCCGTCGGCGACGGCGTTCTGTGCCTGCTCGGTCGAGGCGCCGATGTGGTGCGTGGCGACGACGGACGGGTGGCGGGCGAGCGGGGAATCGAACTCGCCGGTGCCGGCGCCCGGTTCGTCGGCGAAGACATCGAGCCCGGCGCGGATGCCCCGTTCGTCCATCGCGGCGATCAACGCCGCCTCGTCGACGACATCGCCGCGCGAGGTGTTCAGGAGGATCGCGTCGTTCTTCATCGTCGCGAGGAAGGCGGCGTCGACCAGGCCGGCGGTGTCTGCTCCGCCGGGGACGTGGAGCGACACGATGTCGCTCTCGCGCAGCAGCGCATCGCGGTCGGCGACGAATCGCACGCCGGCCCGCAGGGCGCGGGCGACGGCGTCCGCGGACCGCTCCGGCTTCTCCTCGGCGATCACGTCGATGCCGAAGGCGCTCGCCCGCTCGGCGGTGGCGATCCCGATGTCGCCGAGACCGATGATGCCCATGGTCCGCCCGAACAGACCATCGGCCTCCGAATACGCCTTCTTGTTCCACCGACCCACCCGCAGGTCGCCGGTGGCGTCCGCGATGTGTCGGTCCACGGCGAGGAGCAGGCCGAGCGTGAGCTCGGCGACCGCGAGGGCGTTCTTGCCGGGGACGTTGCACACGAAGATGCCGAGCTCGGCCGCGACGTCACAATCGATGGTGTTCGTGCCGGCACCGGCCCGCACCACCAGGGCGAGCTGATCGGCGGCCCGCAGGGCCTCCTCGGTGACCGGGGTGGAGCGCACGACGAGGACCTCGATGCCGGCGAGGGCCCCGGCGAGATCCTCCGCGCCGAGGGTGGCGTCGACCCGGACCTCGTCGCCGGCGGCTTCGAGGCGCTGCACGGACGCTTCCGGGAGGGAGTCGGCCAGGAGTATCTTCATCGGGTGGGCACCTGTCGTTCGGACGGCTTCAGTGGTAGCGGCAGGGGTCGATCGGCGCCAGCGGACGACGGGATCTGTACTGGATCGTGGAACCGTTCCGCATGACGGAACAGTCTACCGAAGGGGTGCGCGAAGTCGAGGGGTGGTTGCGCTCGCTCTGGGGCCTTCCCCGGCCCCGCGGGGGCGAGGCGCCGGCGCTGGCCGCCACGCTCGTCGAGGCACTGGGGAATCCGCAGCGCTCGGCGCCGGCCGTGCACATCGTGGGAACCGCGGGCAAGGGCACGGTGGCGTCGATGCTCACCGACGCCATCGTGGCCGGCGGGTGTTCGGTCGCCACACACGTGTCGCCCCATGTCCACGACATCCGCGAGCGGTTCACGATCGACGGTGGCTTCGCGTCGCCGGCCGACCTCGTGGTCGCCGTCGACGAGGTGCGCGCCGCGGCGACGATCGTGGCGCGCGAACACGGCCGCCCGCCCACGTTCTTCGCGGCGTCGGCCGCCCTCTCGTGGGTGCTCGGCCGCAACGCCGGGGTGGACGTCTTCGTCACCGAGGCCGGGATCGGCGGGCGGTTGGATGCGACCGCGGTGCTCGACCGGCCCGACACGATCACCGTGATCACCGCCATCGGCCTCGACCACACGGCCGAGCTCGGCTCGACGATCGACGCGATCACCCGGGAGAAGGCCGCCGTGCTCGCGGGGCGGCGGATCGCGGTGCTCGGCCCCCAACCCGATCCGGATGCGGCCGCGGTGGTGCGGACATGCGCGGACACCGCGGGTGTCGAGTTGGTCGAGGTCGCGCCCGCCGGCTCGTGGGTGCGCGACGGTCGCGCGGTCGCTGCAGTCGCAGCAGACGCGCTCGGCGAGTTGCTCGGGGTGACCCTCCCGGCGCCGTTGGGACCGCCGCCGGTCGGGCGGGGCGAACGGCGCGACATCGCGGGACGGCGGCTCCTGCTCGACGGCGCCCACAACCCGCTCAAGCTCGCCGCGCTCGTGGACGCCCTCCCCGGCGACGCGTGGCCGGCGCTCGCCGTACTCGCCCTCGGCGCCGGCAAGGATCTCGACGGCTGCGCACGGGAGCTCGCCCGCCTCGGCTGCCCGATCATCGTCACCGAGTTCGGCGGGGCGACACCGCCCCGCAGTCATCGCGCCGCGGATGTCGTCGACGCGCTGCGTCGGCACGGCGTGGATGCGGCGGCTGCGTCGACCACGGCGGCCGCCGTCGACCGAGCCGTCGAGCGCTCCGCCCCCGGCGACGCGATTCTCGTCACCGGCTCGTTCCTGATCCTTGCCGACGCGGTGGCGGCAATCGGAGGGTGAGCAGTCAGCCCAGGACGGCCCGCTGCCACTCGTGGGTGGCGGCCACCTGGTTGAAGGTGTACGTGTGCAGGCCGGCGATCCCCAGCGTCTCGAAGTCACCACCGAGTGGGTCGACGAGTGCGCTCGGGTTGTAGCCGGGCGACGCGAACAGCCGGGTGAGCCCGGCCTTGTTCTTCTTGAGATAGCGCAGCGACGCCCCCACACCGACGCGCATGCCCATCGTCATGAGCTTCGTGCGATCGACGACGCCGGGCAGCCCGAGGTGCACCGGGAGCGTGAGGCCGGCGGCGCGTTCGGCCCGGAGCCAGGTGCGGATGGTGTCGGCGCTGAAACACATCTGCGTCGTCGCGTGGCCGTCGACGCCGGCCGCCGCGAACAACTCCTGCTTCTCGACGAGCGCGGCCCGCAGCGCCTCCTCGGGGATGAAGGCGTGCCCGTCCGGGTAGCTCCCGACGCCGACCGTGGTGATGTCACCGGCCGCGACGTCGAGCAGCTCCCGCAGGAACGCCATGGCGTCCGGGTAGGCGCCGGGCTCTTCGCGATCGCCGCCGATGCAGAAGACCTCGGTGAGTCCGAGTCGCTTGCAGCGGGCCGCGATCGCCGCCACCTGGTCGGCGTCGGCCACCATGCGCGCCGCGAGGTGGGGGACCGGTCGATGGCCGAGGTCGAGCAGCTCGGCGCAGACGTCGAGCGTCTCCTCGAGGCTCTTGACCGGCGAGGCGGTCACGGAGATGCGGGCGTTCGCCGGCAGATCCGGGAGCCGGGCGGCGAGGCTCTTCATCGGGACCAGCTCGTAGGTCATGTCCGCGACCAGGCCGCGGACGAACGGGTCGGTGATCGCCCGAGGTCCTCGGCGGAAGGAGTAGGCGGTGGCGCTCAACGCAGATCGGCTCCTCAGCTCAGGTTGACGACATTGCCATCGGCGTCGATGTCGATGGCGTGGGCGGCCGGTGTGCGGCCGAGCCCGGGCATGGTCCGCATGTCGCCGCAGATCGGGTAGACGAACCCGGCGCCGACCGAGGCGCGCACCTCCCGCACCGGCAGCGTCCAGCCGGTCGGTGCACCCTTGAGGGCGGCGTCGTGACTCAGGGAGAGGTGCTGCTTCGCGATGCAGACCGGCAGCGCGGCGAAGCCGGCCTCGGTGTAGGTCGCCAGCTGCTTGTCCGCCTGAGCCGTGTACTCCACGCCGTCGGCGCCGTAGACCTTGGTGGCGACGGCGTGGATCTTGTCCTTGAGCGATGCGTCGTCCGGATAGAGGAACGAGAACTGCGACTCCTCCTCGGCCGCGTCCTGGATGGCGGTGGCGAGCTCGGCGGCACCCTTGCCCCCGTCGGAGAAGTGGGTCGACACCGCGGCGCGGGCGCCGTACTCGGCGGCGATCTCGTGGATCGCCGCGATGTCCTCGTCGTGATCGTCGGGGAACACGTTGATCGCCACGACCGGCGTGCAGCCGTGGATCCGCATGTTCTCCAGCTGCTTGCGCAGGTTGGCCCCGCCCTCGTGCACCTCGTCGGGGTTGGGCTCGAGGATCGCATCGGGGAGCGGCTTGCCGGCGACGATCCGGTGGTTGCCGGAGTGGGCCTTGAGCCCGCGCACCGTGGCGACCAGTACCGCGGCGTCGGGGGTGAGACCCGAGTAGCGGCACTTGATGTTGAAGAACCGCTCGGCGCCCATGTCCGCCCCGAAGCCGGCCTCGGTGAGGAGGAAGTCGCTGGTGTGGATGCCGATCTGATCGGCGACGATCGACGAGTTGCCGGTGGCGATGTTGCCGAATGGGCCGGTGTGGACCAGCGCAGGGGTGTTCTCCAGCGTCTGCATCAGGTTCGGCTTGATCGCCTCCTTCAAGATGACGGCCATCGACCCGGCGGCGCCGATCTCCTCGGCCGTGATCGGCGTGCCGGCCTCCGAGTAGCCGAGCACGATGCGGCCGAGTCGGGTGCGGAGGTCCTGCAGCGACGTGCACAGGGCGAGGGTGGCCATGACCTCGGAGGCGGCGGTGATGTCGAAGCCGGTCTCGCGGGGGATGCCGTCGAGGCGGCCGCCGAGGCCGATGACGGTGTTGCGCAGGGCCCGGTCGTTGACGTCGAGCACCCGGCGCCAGGTGATGTTGTGGACGTCGAAGCCCGCGTCGTTGCCGTGGTAGAGGTGGGCGTCGAGAAGGGCCGAGCAGAGGTTGTGGGCCGCGGTGACGGCGTGCATGTCACCCGTGAGGTGGAGGTTGAACATCTCCATCGGCACGACCTGGCTGTAGCCGCCGCCGGCTGCGCCGCCCTTGATGCCGAAGGTCGGCCCCATCGAGGGCTGGCGGATCGCGATCGTCGCGGAGCTGCCGATGTGTCGGAACGCCTGCCCGAGCCCGACGGTGGTGGTCGTCTTGCCTTCGCCGAGCGGCGTCGGGGTGATCGCGGACACGACGACGTACTTGGCGCGGGGACGGTCCTGCATGCGCTCGATCGCGTCGAGCCGGATCTTCGCGGCGCCGACGCCGTAGGGCTCCAGGCAGTCGTCGGGGATCCCGGCTGCTTTCGCGATCTCGCTCAGCGGCTCGAGATTCGCGCCGTTCGCGATTTCCAGATCGGACGGAAAGCTCACAGTGACCCCTTCGGCATGAACCGGGCGTCACTCTAGCATTTCCGTTCCACGATGTGGGAGCGTTCCGCGATGTGGAACGCTGCGTCAGCCGGCGAGCGGCGATTCGAGTCGCTCCGTCACGGCGGCCCGGATGTCGCCGTCGAAAGAGCGCACGTGCGCCTCGACGAGGTCGGCGACCCGGTCGCCGTCGCCCGAGCGGAGGGCGTCGAGGATCGTGCGGTGCTCGCTCACCGCGTGACTCATGTCGGCCACCTCGGCGAGGTACAGGTGCCACAGCCGGTCCGACTGGGCGTAGAGCGTGTCGAGGGTGTCGAGGAGGAACCGGTTGCCGGCGGCCTGCCACATGAGTTCGTGGCAGCGACGGTCGATCGCCATCAGCCGTTCGTTGTCGCCCCTGGCCTTCGTGGTCGCCTTCAGCTCGGCGTCCATCCGCGTCCAGTGCTCGTCGGTGCCCCGCGCCGCGGCGAGGCGGGCCGCGTACGGCTCGAGCACGGTGCGGGTCTCGAAGAGCATGGAGAGTTCGCTCACGTCGATGCCGGCGACGAACATGCCGCGCCGGGGGATGACCGTCACGAAGTGCTCTCGGGCGAGCCGCTGGAGCGCTTCACGGATGGGGGTGCGGCCGATGCCGAGCCGGGCGCGGAGATCGTCCTCGCGCAACACGTCGCCGGGCGCGAGCTCGAGTCGCACGATCATCGTGCGGAGGTCGGCGTAGGCCTGCTCGCTGAGGGTGAGGTCACTCATGAAGTGGTTGCCCGGCTCGGGGTCGTGTCCTACGCTGTCTGATACATGAGTGATATATCACCACGCCGTTGGAGTCAACCGTGACCGATCTGCCCACCAACGCATTCCCGGAGAAGGCCACGTGCGTGGTCATCGGCGCCGGCATCGTCGGCAACTGTGTCGTCGGCCATCTCGCCCGCCTGGGATGGACGGACCTCGTCCTACTGGACAAGGGGCCGCTGCCGAACCCCGGGGGCTCCACCGGCCACGCGTCGAACTTCATCTTCCCGGTCGACCACAACAAGGAGATGGCGCTGCTCGGTGAGCAGTCGGCCAACCAGTACCGCGACCTCGGTCTGTCGGTCGACTCCGGTGGCATCGAGGTGGCCCGCACCCAGGAACGCATGGACGAGCTCCAACGCCGCATGACCTCGGCGACGGCGTGGGGGATCGAGGCGCACCTTCTCACCCCGGCCGAGGTGAAGGAGCTCGTGCCGTTCATCAACGACGAGGTCATCCTCGGCGGCTTCTACTGCCCGACCGTGAGCGTCGTCGACTCGCTCGAGACCGGCACGACGATGCGCAAGGAGGCCATCGAGACGGCCGGGTTGCAGGTGTTCGCCAACACCGAGGTGCTGGATCTCGTCACCGACGACACTCCTCGTCCCAACGGTCGTCGCAAGATCACCGCGGTCGAGACCGACAAGGGGACGATCGAGGCCGATCACGTCGTGATCGCGTGCGGCGTGTGGTCGAACCGCATCGCCTCCATGGCCGACACCTACATCCCGCTCGTCCCGGCGGTGCACCAGATGGCCGACGTCGGCCCGATGGACATCCTCGCCGAGACCAACAACGAGATCGGCTACCCGATCGTCCGCGACATGGACACCTTCTGCTACGAGCGCCAGTCGGCCGGATCGATGGAGGTCGGCAGCTACGGACACCGCCCGATCCTGCACCACCCCGACGAGATCCCGTCGAACGAGGAGGCTGCGCTCTCACCCACCGAGCTGCCGTTCACACCGGACGACTTCGACGATCAGATGGAGACCGCGATCGAGCTGATGGAGATGCTCGGCGACGCCGAGATCAAGTACGCCATCAACGGGCTCCTCTCGCTCACGCCCGACGGCATGCCGTGCCTCGGGGAGATCCCGGACGTCGAGAACCTCTGGTCGGCCGCCGCGGTGTGGGTCAAGGAGGGCCCGGGCATGGGCCAGGTCGTCGCCGAGTGGATGCACTACGGCTACCCCCGGGTGATCGACGCCCACGGCGCCGACATCGCCCGCTTCTACGACGAGGAGAAGAGCGACGACCACATCTGGGCCCGCGCCGAGGAGTCGTTCAACAAGACGTACGGCATCGTCCACCCGTCCGAGCAGTGGGCCGACCGCCGCCATCTCGTGGAGGCCCCCTTCAAGAGTCGCGAGGAGGCACTCGGCGCGGAGTTCTTCCAGGCCCGGGTGTGGGAGCGGCCCCAGTGGTACGCCTCCAACGCCGACCTCGTGGAGCGCTACGGCCTCGCGGAGCGTCCCGTCGAGTGGGACAACCGCTGGTGGAGCCCGATCACGGTCGGCGAGCACCTGAACCTGCGGGAGAACTGTGGGCTCATCGACCTGAGCGCCTTCCAGATCTACGACCTCGAAGGCCCCGGCGCCGTCGAGTTCGCCGACCATCTCGCGGTCAACAAGGTGGACGTCCCCGTCGGTCGTTCCGTCTACACGCCCTGGCTCACGGGTGACGGCGGCTTCCACTCGGATCTCACGATGATGCGGATGGCCGAGGACCGGGTCCGCATCGTCACCGGTGTCTTCGACGGGGGACGCGACGAGTTCTGGGTGCGCAAGCACATGCCGAACGACGGGTCGGTCACGTTCACCAACCTCAGCAAGCAGATCAGCACGCTCGGGTTGTGGGGGCCGAACGCGCCGGCGGTGCTGGGCCAGTTGACCGACCACGACCTGACCCAGGAGGGTTCGCCCTACGGCAGCTACCTGCCGGTCGCCATCGCCGGCGTCGACTGCCACCTCTTCCGCATCTCCTACGTCGGCGACACGGGCTGGGAGATCTACGTCCCGTGGGATCAGGCGCCCTCGGTGTTCGACGCGGTCATGGCGGCCGGCGAGGACCACGGCCTACGCATCACCGGCGGCGGCGTGTACAGCCTGTCCGGTCGCATCGAGAAGGGCTATCGCCTCATGGGGGCGGAGCTCGAGAGCGAGTACAACCCGGTCGAGGCCGGGCTGGCCCGCCCGAAGGTCAAGGCCGCCGACTTCATCGGCAAGGAGGCCTACCTGGCGGCTCGCGAGGCCGGTGCCGAGGTGCAGTGCGTGACGCTGATCGTCGACGACAACGTCGACAGCCAGGGTCGTGAGCGTTTCATGCAGGGGGGCAACGAGCCGATCCTCGACCTCGACGGCAACCGCATCGTCGACAGCCACGGCCGGGCCAGCCGCGTGACGACGGCGGGCTACGCGCCGTCGCTCGGCAAGAACCTGCTGATGGGCTATGTCCCCAACGAGCTCGCCGAGCCCGGCACCAAGCTCCAGTCGATGTACATGAACGAGCTCTACCCCTGCACCGTCGTCGGCACCGGCTCCGCCTTCGACCCCGACGACACCCGCCTCAAGTCCTGAGTTGTCCGCCCCCACCCGCGATCTATGGTCACGAAGGGGTCACCGTTCGGCTCCTTTCGTGACTCCTTCATGACCAGAGAAGGTTGTTGAGACGTGAAGATTCTGTGTTGTGTGAAACGGGTGCCGGCGCCGGGGGCCAAGATCAACGTGACGGCCGACGGCATGGACGTGGATGCGGCCCATCTCGGGTTCACCACGAGCCCGCACGAGGAGTGCGGCGTCGAAGGAGCGATCCAGCTCAAGGAGGAGCACGGCGGCGAGGTCACCGTGCTCACCCTCGGTCCGGGTGAGGCCGAGGAGCAGCTGCGCTACGCCGCGTCGGTCGGCGCCGACCACGGCGTGCTGATCCCGACCGACGGGACCGCCTACGACCCGCAGCGCACGGCCGCCGCGATCGCGGCCGCGGTGACGGAGCTCGAGGCCGAGGCCCCGTTCGACCTCATCCTCTTCGGCAACGAGTCGGCCGATGCCGGCGGTTTCCAGGTCGGCATCCGGGTCGCCCATGCGCTCGGTCGCCCGATCGTGCAGGGCATCAAGGGCATCGAGCTCGACGGCGACACCGTGCGGGCCCGTCGCGAGATCGACGGTGGCTTCGAGGTGTACGAGCTGCCCCGCCCGGCGGTTCTCGGCGTCAAGGAAGGGCTCAATCTGCCCCGCTACCCGACCATGAAGGGCCGCCTGGCGTCGAAGAAGCTCGAGGTCCGATCGCTGGACGTCGCCGCGGCTGCCGGTGGCCAGCAGCGGGTCAGGCTGCATCGCCCCGAGGAGCAGGTGTCCGAGACCGTCATCCTCGGCGAGGGTCCCGAGGCGGCGGCCGCGGTGGTCGACGTGCTCGCCGAGCTGGGGGTGCTCTGATGTTGCTCGTCGTTCTCGAACACGATCGGGGCGAACTCGTCGAAGCCGCCCGTGAGGCGCTCACCTTCGGGCGGACGCTCGCCGCGAAGATGGGCGAGGATCTCGAAGCCGCCTTGATCGGTGCCGCCGACGAGTCACTCGTCGCGGCGGCCGGCGCATACGGCGCGGCGACCGTCCACACGTGCACCCACGATGTCCTGTCCGACTACGGGCCGGATGCCCACGGCGCGGTCGTCGCCCAGATGGTCGAGACGCTGGCCCCCGACGCCGTGCTCGCCTGTGGTTCGGACCGGGGCAACGAGGTGATGGCGCACGCCGCGGCGCGCCTCGACGCGCCGTTCGTGGCCAACTGCATCGACGTCACGCCGGGCGCCCCGTGGTCCATGACCCGCGTCCAGTGGGGTGGCTCGCTCCTCGAGGATGCGACGCTCGACGCGGACGTCGCCCTGCTCAGCTGCGGCCTCCACGCCGTCGCCGCGGAGCCGGGTGACCCTCGCGACGCCGGTGCCGAGTCGTTCGCGGCGGGGCTCGACGAGCGCCACGCCGTCACCGTCGTGCGGGACCGCGTCGTGCAGGAAGCCGGTGTCACGCTGCCCACCGCGCCGGTGGTGGTCGGTGGTGGTCGCGGGGTCGGCAGCGAGGACGGGTTCGCGTCGCTCGAGGAGCTCGCCGAACTGCTCGGTGGCCGCGTCGGCTGTTCCCGCGCGGTCACGAACCTCGGCTGGCGCCCCCACGCGGACCAGGTCGGCCAGACCGGCACCCGCATCGCGCCGGAGATCTACATCGCGTCGGGCATCTCCGGCGCGATCCAGCACTGGGTCGGCGCCATGGCGTCGAAGCACATCCTGGCGATCAACACCGATCGCGAGGCGAACATGGTGGTGAAGGCGGATTGGGCCGTGATCGCCGACCTCCACGAGGTCGTGCCCGCGATCACCGAGGAGATCAAGCGCCGTAGGATCCGCACCTCCTGACGGGTTCAGCCGGAGGTGATGGGCGCGCCGATCAGGTCGACCATGTTGTCGCAGTAGAACGCCTGGCGAACCGCTTCCGGTCGATCGCCGAGGCTGCGTTCGAACCGGCCGTAGGGATCCCGACCACCCTCCACGTGGGGGTAGTCCGAGGAGAACAGGCAGACGTCGGGTCCGAGCTGGTCGGTGATCCAGCCCACGTCCTCGGTCGGGTACGGCGTCGCCCGCACCTGGCGCTGGAGGTACTCGGTCGGTCGCAGCGACAGATCCTGGAGCCTCTCCTCGTGACGATGGAACGCGTCGAACGCCGACTCCATGCGCTTGGCGAAGCTGGGCAGCCACACGGCCCCCTGTTCGATGACCCCGATCCTCAGGGCCGGGAATCGCTCGAGCACGCCGTCGAAGATCAGCGTCGCCAGCGTCTGCATCGGCGGATGGGCGATGCCCATGTAGTCGACGGAGCGGAAGTTCTCCTCGCCGCCGTGGAAGTCCGGCGGGATCGGGAGCCCGTTGTTGAAATAGGCCGGATCGAGCAGCTCACCGGTGCCCCCGACGTGGAAGACCACGGGAACCTGCGCCTCTTCGGCCTGGACCCACACGCGGTCGAGCTCGCGGTGTGACGGCGAGTGGTCCGGCGGGCAGCCGGATGCGACGAGCAGGGCGCCGGCGCCGGCGGCGATCGACTCGCGGGCGATCTCCTCGGCGATCGCGAAGTCGAACAACGGCACGTAGCAGGTGGAGAGGAGACGTTCGTCCACCGAGCAGAACTCGAGCATCCCGCGGTTGTGGGCGCGGGCCGCGCCCGCCGCGAGCTCGGCGTCGCCGGCGTGTTCCCAGTCCCGCAGGCGCGAGTTGTGGAACGTGTTGAACATGAGCTGCGACGACACGCCCATGTAGTCGAGGACGCGGGGCCGGTCCTCGGCGACGAACGAGCCGGTCGCCGCGAAGTTCTTGCGGAGCATCACCTGTGCCGCTTCGTCGGCGCGGTAGTCGTCCGAGGCGTGGCGCTCGAAGAGTCGACGAAAGGCCTGGTCGAGGTCGGCCAACTGCTCGTCGTTGTCGCCGGTCTGGCGCAGTTCGTTGGCGTAGCCCGGGATCTCGATGCGGTCCCGGATGCCCGGGTCGGCGTGCTCGCGGAGCCAATGGGGCAGTTCCATGATGTGCGCGTCCGCGTCGTGGACGACTCGTCCTTCGATGTAGGTCACCGTTCCAGCCTCGCGCGCGGAGCCGCTACGGTCCCATCCATGCGACCGATGTCCGACGCCGAGGTGATCGAGTTCATGACGACCGGCTCGCGCACCGGCAAGCTCGCGCTGGTGCGCAAGGACGGCCGGCCCGTCGTCACACCGATCTGGTTCGACGCCGACCCGGCGACCGGTGACCTCGTGTTCATGACCGGTGCGGCGACGCTCAAGGCGAACTGCATCCGCCGCGACCCCCGCGTCTCGATCTGTGTCGACGTGATGGAGTTCCCGTTCGACTTCGCCCGGGTCGACGGCACTGCGGCGATCACGACCCACGCCGAGGACCCGGACGCCCTGCGCCACTGGGCCACGGAGACCTGTCGGCGCTATGTCGGTGACGAGCGGGCCGAGGAGTACGGCCGACGCAACGGCGGTGCCGACGAAGTGCTCGTGCGGGTCACGCCCACCCTGCGCCGCGGGGCGTTCGGCATCAGCGACTGACGTTCAGTCCGCGGCGAGGTGCTCCGCGATGCTCGCGGCCGTCTCCATCACGAGAATGCCGAGGTCGTGGGTGCGCTCCGGATCCGGGAACCGGTACGCCGGTCCGTGGATGTGCACCGCCGACTCGACGGTGCCGTCGGACTCGATGACCGGCGCCGCGATCGAGTTGATGCCCTCCGCGAACTCCTCGTAGCCCCACGCGTAGCCGAGGCTGCGGATCTGTTCGAGCCGCTCGCGGATCTGGTCCGGGTCGGTGACGGTCCAGCTGGTCGTTCGGATGAGGTCGGAGCGCAGCAGCGCGTCGAGCTTCGCGTCGGGCCAGTACGCCATGACCACGAGGCCGGAGGGCACGGTGTGGATGGGGCAGCTTTCGCCCGTCCAGTCCCGCACCTGCACCTCGCCCTCGGCATCGGCGTGGTCCAGGTAGTACATGTCGCGACCGTCGGGCACCGAGATGCCGGCGGTCTCGCCCGAGCGCTCCATGAGGTCGAGAAGGTGGGGACGGGCTGTCGCGACGAGGTTGCGGCCCGGCTGCGTTGCCCCGGCGATGTCGACGAGTCCCTCGCCGAGCCGGTAGACGCCGCCCATCTCGTCCTGGGTGACGGCGCGTTCGGTCTCGAGCGCGCTCAGCAGACGCGCGACGGTCGACTTCGGGAGGTCGACTCTGTCGGCGAGTTCGGTGACACCGGCCGGCCCCACGGCGAGGGCCCGCAGCAGGGCGAAGGCTCGCTCGATCGACTGGACGGACATGATGACCACCGTAGGCCGTCACCGGGACTGTTCCACAATGCGGAACAGATCACGCGGGTCCCGCCGTCACCGCGCCGCGATGATCTCCTCGGTGACCCGGTCGACGATCGAGTCGATCGCGACGCGCGTGGTGTCGCCGGTCGCTCGGGGGGTGAACTCGACCTCGCCGTCCGCGAGCGCCTTGGGACCGATCGTGATCCTGTAGGGGATGCCGATCAGTTCGGCATCGGCGAACTTCACGCCGGCTCGGGCGTCGCGGTCGTCGAGCAGGGCATCGATGCCGCGGTCCCGCAGGTCGGCGTAGAGCTGCTCGCCCGCGGTGACCGACGCGTCGTCCTTGACACTCACGATGGTGACGACCGCCTCATAGGGCGCGATCGACACGGGCCAGTTCAGTCCGTTGTCGTCGTGGAAGGTCTCGGCCGCGGCGGCCATGTTGCGGCCGATGCCGATGCCGTAGCTGCCCATCACGAGCGCTCGCTTCGTGCCATCCGGATCGAGGACGTGGGCGCCCAGTGCATCCGAGTACTTCGTGCCGAGCTTGAAGATGTGGCCTGCTTCGATACAACGGACGATCTCGAGTGCGGCGCCACAGTTGATGCAGGGCTCGCCGGCCTGCACCTCGCGGAGATCGGCGAACTCGTCGACCGCGATGTCGCGCTCGACGTCCACGCCGGTCCAGTGCCAGTCGTCCTCGTTCGCACCGGTGGTGAGACCGGTGCGTCCCTCGAGTGCGGGATCGGCGATGATCCGCAGACCGTCGACCTGCACCGCTCCCAACGAGCCGGGACTCGCGCCGAGATGTTCGACGGCTTCCTCGGGGGTGGCCGGACGGATGTCGATCGCGCCGGTGTGATCCTGCAGCTTCTGGACGTTGAGCTGATGGTCGCCCCGCACGAGCGCGAGGGTGACCGCGCCGTCGAGCACCATGACCATCGTCTTGATCTGCTGGTCGGCCGGCGCCCCGCCCTCGATCTGCTCGAGCGCGGCGATCGTCCGCACGCCCGGCGTGGGGAAGCGGGTGAGCTCGGGAAGGTCGCGGTCTTCGATGGGAGGGAGCGCGGCGGTGGCTCGTTCGACGTTCGCGGCGTAGTCGCACGACGGACAGCGGACCACGTCGTCCTCGCCGGCGGGCGAGGGAACCATGAACTCGGTCGAACCGGACCCGCCCATCGCGCCGGATGACGCCTCGACGGGCATCGCCGGCAGCCGGAGACGTTCGAAGATGCGGACGTAGGCGTCGTGGTGGAGCCGGAAGCTGGCGTCGAGTCCGGCCTCGTCGATGTCGAAGGAGTAGGAGTCCTTCATCGCGAATTCCCGGACTCGCAGCAGCCCGCTCTTCGGGCGGGGTTCGTCGCGGAACTTCCACTGGATCTGATACCAGATCTGGGGCAGCGACTTGTAGGAGGCGATCTCGAGCGCGAGGTCGGTGAAGACCTCCTCGTGGGTCATGCCGAGGGCGTTCTCGGCCCCCTTGCGATCGATGACGCGGAACATCTCGTCGCCCATCACGTCCCACCGACCGGACTTCTTCCACAACGACGCGGGGTGCATGCCGGGCAGGAGGAACTCCTGAGCGCCGATCCCGTTCATCTCGTCGCGCACGATCGCCGCGACCTTCTCGTGGACCTTCAGGCCGAGCGGCAGCAGCGAATAGTGGCCCGCGTGGAGCTGGCGGATGAAGCCTCCCTGGACCAGCAGCTTGTGGCTCGCGGCCTCGGCGTCGGCCGGTGCGTCGCGCAACGTGGGGATGTGGAGTTTCGACCAGCGCATGGCCAGCAACCGTACCGGTTGGACTCTTCGGAACCGGGCGAGTTGCGAGCGTCGGTCGAAAGCCCGCGCCTCGCTTCAGCTGATGACGCCGTCCCACACGATGCGCGAGCCCTCGTGCCCGGCCCGCACGATCCAGACGGCCGCGCCGATCGCGAGCGCCGCCGCCGTCATCATCACGCCCTGCGCGACCCGCTCACCCGTTTCGCTCGCGGTCATTCGTTGGACGAGTACCACGACGAGCGACGCGACGAAGAACGCGAGCGCCAGCCAGACCCCTGTCTCGGCGAGTGACTGGTGTTCCTCGGCGAGGGGCCCGATGCGCGACGAGAGCTCCTCGTTCAACTCCTCACCCGATCGTGCCGCCAGCACCGCTCCCACGGCGGCCACGAAGGCGGCGATCGCCAACGAGACGGCGTAGCGGCGCTGCCAGGTCCGCCGACAGGCGATCACGACGGCGGCGATCGCGTTGATCGGCACGAGCACGAGTGGCAGATGGATGAAGAACGGATGCGCCGGAAGGTCGAACAGGGATCGCATCGAGGTCAGCCGATGCTGATCGGCAACGTCTGGCCGTTGGCCGCATGACTGTTCGGACCGAAGTTCACATTGCAGAAGAGCAGGTAGTCGCCCGGCTCGAGGTCGAACTCGATCGTCGCCGAGGTGCCGGCGTCGAGCGTGTCGCTCTTCCCGAGGATCCCCTCGGCGAGCGTCTCGTCGATCGCGCCGTTGTCGAGCTTGGGCAGTTCCTCGTAGGTGGCTGCTGCGACGATCCCGAATTCGTGGGGGAACTCACCCTCGTTCGTCAGTGTGAACGTGTTGGTGCCCGCCACGATCTCGCCGTCGAGCACGATGCTGAACTCGCTGAGCCCGACCGCGATCTCGCCGCCCGGCGTGTCCGCCGGCTCGTCCGTCGGCGTGCTGGTCTCGTCATCGGGCGCCGCGGTCGTCGTCGTCGTTGTCGTGGTCGTCGTGGTGGTTGTGGTGGTCGTGGTGGTCGGATCCTCGGTCCCGTCGCCGCTCCCGTCGTCGCCGCAGGCGGCGAGGAGAAGCGCGGTGATCGCGACGGTGGTGATGAGACGGTGCACGGCGGGGGTTCTCCAGCTCGTTGGACGGTGAGCGACAAGCCTGGCACACGAGCGCGCGTCCGGAGCTGCAGCGTCGGGGGCGGTACCGTGCACGGGCATGGACCGGCGATGGGTGTTCCTCGCGGTGGCGTCCGCGGTCGCGGTGTTCGCAGTGCTCGTCACGGTGGATACGCCGTCGGAGAGCCGACGCCAGGAGATGGCGACGCCGAGAGGCGACGAGGCGTTCGAGATCGATCTCGACGGCGCGTTCGTCGACGACGGCGCCGTCACCCGGGCATGGGCGGTCGATCCGTACGGGTTGCTCGGCGACGACGTGACGGATCGGGGGAACGTCCTCGAGATCCAGCGGGGCGTCGGCGGGTACGACGCGCTCGCCCTCTACACCGTCTTCCCGAACTGTCCGTGGGCGCCGGAGGTGCGCATCGGCATCGACGGCGACCGGATGGATGTCGACCTGCGGAGCTTCGGCGGCTGCGACGCGGATTCGATCCGCGTCACGCGAGCGGTCGCGCTGGAATTCGCCCCCGGGGTGGATCCGGCCACCATGACCATCGCCCACCGGGATCCGTGAGACTCGTGCCTCGCCGTTGAGCCATGCGGTACCGTCCCGGCATGCAGCACGCTGACGCGAGCGCGTCCACCGCGGCGGGTACCCGCCGACGTCGCAAGGGCCGCACCTACGGGCGGCCGCTGGACCGGTTGACCACTCCGCTCGTGCGTGAGGACGGCCGGCTGCGAACGGCCACCTGGGACGAGGCGCTCACCCGCGCCGCCGAGGGATTCGCTCGGATCCGCGACGAGCACGGCGGCGAGGCATTCGGCATGTTCAGCTGCTCGAAGGGCACGAACGAGATGAACTACGCCGCCCAGAAGTTCATCCGCACCGCCATGGGGTCGAACAACATCGACTCCTGCAATCGAACTTGACACGCGCCTTCCGTCGTCGGTCTGGCGACAGTGTTCGGAGCGGGCGGCGGCACCTGTTCCTACGAGGAGATCGAAGAGGCCGACGTCGTCCTGCTGTGGGGATCGAACGCCCGTGAGGCCCACCCGATCTTCTTCCACCATCTCCTGAAGGGACTCGACCACGGCGCCCGGATGTTCGCCGTGGACCCGCGCCGGAGCAGCTCCGCGAAGTTCGCCGACGTGTGGCTCGGTCTCGACGTCGGCTCCGACATCGCCATGGCGAACGCGGTCGGACGCGAGATCATCGCCGCCGGGCTCCACGACGAACGGTTCATCGCCCACGCCACGCAGGGGTTCGCGGCGTACAAGGCCCACGTCGAGCCGTACACGCTGGACGAGGCGGAGCGCCTCACGGGCGTGCCCGCGGCGGCGATCCGCGACATGGCCCATGCCTACGCCACCGCGGAGAAGGCCCAGATCCTGTGGACGCTCGGCATCACCGAGCACCACAACGCGGTCGAGAACGTGCTGTCGTTGTGCAACCTCGCCCTCCTCACCGGCCACATCGGTCGCTGGGGGAGCGGCCTCGTCCCGCTGCGGGGACAGAACAACGTGCAGGGCGGGGGCGACATGGGGGCGCTGCCGGACAAGTTCCCCGGCTTCCAGGACGTCGGCGACCCGGCGACCCAGGCGACGTTCGAAGCGGCCTACGGGAAGGCGCTGCCGGATCGACCGGGCCTGCACCTCACGTTGATGTTCGAGGCGATGGAGGCGGGGGCGATCAAGGGCGTCTACGTCATCGGCGAGAATCCGGCGGACAGCGAGGCCGATGTCGAACATGCCCGCGCCCTGTTGTCCGGGCTCGACCTGCTCGTCGTGCAGGACATCTTCCTGACCCGCACCGCGGAGCTGGCCGACGTGGTCCTGCCGGCTTCGGTGGGGTGGGCGGAGGGCGAGGGCACGGTCACGTCGTCCGAGCGGCGCGTGCAGCGAGTGCGGGCCGCGGTCGCGCCACCCGGGGAGTGCCGCCACGATCACGAGATCCTCGGCGACCTCGCGACACGGCTCGGCGTCGACTGGGGCAGCCCGTCGCCGGAGGACCTGTGGGACGAACTCCGTTCGCTGTCGCCGCTCCACGCGGGCATGGCCTACGAGCGCCTCGAGTCCGAGGGCGGTCTCCAGTGGCCCTGCCCCGATCTCGACCACCCGGGCTCGCCCTTCCTGCACGGCTGGCTCTGGGAGCAGGACCTCGGCGGGCGGGGGCCGGCGCCGTTCAGCATCACCAACTTCGAGGGCCCGAAGGAGCAGCTGACCGCCGAGTATCCGTTGCGGCTCACCACCGGGCGAGCGCTCGACAGCTACAACACCGGCGTGCAGTCCAACGCCTACGCGTCGCCGATCCGTTACGGCGACGAGATCGACGTCAACCCGGCCGATGCCGTGCGGCTCGGGATCGCGGACGGCGAGCGGGTGCGCGTCACCTCGCCTCGCGGGTCGGTGGAGATGCACGCGCGGGTGCAGGTCGATCTCCCCGAGGGCCTGACCTTCACCACGTTCCACTTCCCCGAGTTGGTCGACATCAACACCCTCACCAACGACGAGTGGGACCCCAGGTCCGGCACCGCGGAGTTCAAGGCCGCGTCGATCCGGATCGACAGGCTGGCGGCGACGACCGATGGCTGACCTGTTCATCGGTCCGGACCTCGCCGACGACGTCGAGATCGCCGCCGTCACCGCGGCGATCGGCGACGACCCCGCTGTGGTGCACGAGACCGAACGGCTCGTGATCGGCGGTGGCACCCGCCGCCGCGAACGGCGCCACCTGCTGCTGCCCGCGCTCCATGCGCTGCAGAACGCGAAGGGATGGATCTCACCCGGCGGCCTCAACCACGTGTGTGACGTGCTCCAGGTGCCGCCGGCCGAGGCGTACGGCGTGGCCACGTTCTACGAGATGTTCCGGGTCGACGACCCCGGCCACACCGATGCCGTCGTGCACGTGTGCGTCGATGCCGCCTGTCAGATCGCGTCCAACGAGGTGCTGATCGCCGAGCTCGAGTCGGCGGGTCGCCCGGTCCACCGTTCGCCGTGCCTGGGGCAATGCGAGCGAGCTCCCGCCCGGTTCGTCCAGAGTGTCGGTGGTCCTGATGTGGTGCCCGCGGACGAGGTCGCCTCCGATCGGCGGGTCCCCCAGCAGGGCGACACCGGGCTCCGGTTGCTCGCGAACGTCGGTGTGGTCGACCCCACCTCACTCGACTCGTACCGCGAGCACGGCGGATTCGGGGCGCTGGCCCGGGCGCTCGAGCTCGGACCGGCCGCGGTGTGCGACGCCATCGCAGACGCCGGGCTCTCCGGTCGCGGCGGCGCCGCGTTCCCGACCGGCGTGAAGTGGAAGGCGGTCGCGGCCGAGCACGGGCGTCCGAAGCACGTCGTCGCCAACTGCGACGAGAGCGAGCCGGGCACGTTCAAGGACCGGGTGGTGATGGAGAACGACCCGTTCGCGGTCGTCGAGTCGCTCACCCTGGCCGGGTTCGCCACCGGCGCGGAGAACGGGTGGATCTACATCCGCGGCGAGTATCCGTTGGCCACCGCCCGCCTCCGCAACGCCGTGGACCAGTGCCGCTCGGCCGGCCTCCTCGGCGCCGATGCCGCCGGAGCGGGCCAGGCCTTCGACATCGAGATCCGCCGCGGCGCCGGCGCCTACATCTGTGGCGAGGAGACGGCCCTGTTCGCGTCGCTCGAGGGGTTCCGGGGCGAACCGCGCAGCAAACCACCGTTCCCCACCACCCACGGTCTCTTCGGGGAGCCGACCGCGATCAACAACCCCGAGACCCTCCTCAACGCCCTCGACATCGTTCTCCACGGCGCGGCCGCCTACCGCACACGGGGCACGGAGCGCTCACCCGGGACCAAGCTGCTGTGCCTGTCCGGTCGGGTGGCGCGGCCGGGCGTCTACGAGGTCGAGTTCGGCACGACGCTCGGCGAGGTGCTCGACCTCGCCGGCGGCCTGACCGGCAGCGGCACCCTCGCCGCGGTGCTGCTGGGTGGCGCCGCCGGCTCGTTCGTGGGTCCGGATGCGTTGGACATGCCACTCACTCTCGAGCACACCCGCGAGCGGGGCACCACGCTCGGCTCGGGTGTCGTGATGGCGTTCACCGACGAGATCGACATGACGGCGGTCTGTGTCCGCATCGCCGAGTTCTTCCGCAACGAGAGCTGCGGCCAGTGCGTGCCGTGCCGGGTCGGCACGGTGCGTCAGCACGAGACGATGGTGCAGCTGCAACGGACCGGCTCGCTCACCGCCGACCGTCGCGCCCTGGTCGGCGACGTCGCCCGGGTGATGGAGGACGCGTCGATCTGCGGCCTCGGCCACACCGCCGCGTCGGCGATCGACTCCGCCATCGAGCTCGGCCTGATCGAAGGCCTGTCGTGACCGGGTCGGAGGTGCATGTGTCCCTGACGATCGACGGCCGGGCCGTTGACGTCCCCGCGGGGACGTCGATCCACAAGGCCTGCGAGTCCGCCGGGATCGACACGCCCACGCTGTGCTGGGCCGAGAACCTCACGCCGGTCAACGTCTGTCGCGTGTGTGTCGTCGAGGTCGAGGGCTCGCGGGCCCTCGTGCCGGCATGTGCGCGGGCCGCCGAGGAGGGCATGGTCGTCGAGACCGACTCCGAGCGGGTGCGCCACAGCCGGCGGATGGTGCTCGAGTTCCTCGGCAGCGGCGTCGACCTGAGTCAGGCGGAGGACCTCGGCCGATGGATCGACCACTACGGCGCCGAGCCGGACCGCTACGACCAACCCGCGCTGCCCGCGGCTCGGATCGACGAGGACCCCAAAGTCCAGGACGACCTCTACATCCGTGACTACGACAAGTGCGTGCTCTGCTACAAGTGCGTCGAGGCGTGCGGCGACGACGCCCAGCACACCTTCGCCATCGCCGTCGCCGGCCGTGGATTCGACGCCCGGATCAGCACGGAGTTCGACGTCACCCTGCCCGACTCGGCCTGCGTCTACTGCGGCAACTGCATCGGGGTCTGCCCGACCGGCGCGATCCAGTTCAAGACCGAGTTCGACATGCGCAACGCGGGGGACTGGCGTCCCGACGAGCAGGAGGTCACCACGACCGTGTGCTCGTTCTGTGGCGTCGGCTGCAATCTCGAGCTGCACACCCAGGACGACCGGATCGTCAAGGTCACCTCACCCGCCGATCACGCCGTCACCCACGGCCACCTCTGCATCAAGGGCCGCTTCGGCTGGACCTACGTCCAACCCCCCACCCGCCCCTGAACACCGACCCCTTTGTGACCACAGATCGCTCAGAAAGGCGATCTCTGGTCACAAAGGGGTCGTTTCCGGGCCAGACTCACGACCCTTTCCTGACCAGAGATTCCTCTTGTGAGCGCCTTCTTGTGAGCCCCTTCTATGGTCACGAAGGGGTCAGCTGTGGGGGGAGATCATGGGAGCTCACCGAGACGGAGGCGGAGCTCGGGCAACTCGTCCGGGTCGAGGTTGGCGAAGCTGAAGCGGATCATCCCTTCGTCCGTCGGCGTGAACGCGATGCCGGGGATGGTGAGCACGCTGTGGTCCACGAGCAGCTGCTTCACCACGTCGACGGTCGGGCGGTCCCGATGGTGGGCGACCCACCCGAAGTAGGCGCCGGCGCCGACGAGCTCGAAGCCGCCCGGTCGCGCGGCCATCATCGCCTCGAACGCCCGCTGGAGCCCGAGGATGCGATCGGCCTGGGCCGCACGCCAGTCCCCGCACTCGCGGAGCCCGGTCTCGACGGCGAGCTGCCCGAGCGACGGCGCACAAATCGTGACGCAGTCGAGGATCTTCAGCGCCTCCACGCGGAGCCGTTCGCCCGCCACGATCGCGCCGACGCGATACCCCGGGATGGCGAGGTCCTTCGAGAAGCTGTGGAGCGACACGACCGTGTCGCGCCAGGCCGGCCGGTCGAACAAGCGATGGGCCGGCTCGTCCGTGCCGCGGTACGACCGGTACGTCTCGTCGAGCACCAGCGCGACGTCGCGCTCGGCGCAGAGATCCGCGATGTCCGAGATCCGCTCCGGCGGCGTGATCGCCCCGCTCGGGTTCCCGGGCGTGACGATCGTGACGGCGCGGGTGCGGTCGTCCATGACGGCCGCGATCTCGTCGACCGTGGGGACGAGATCCGCGGCCGGATGCACGTAGCGGGGCTCGATGCCCTCCACCCGCAGCCACATGTCGTGGTTGAAGTAGAACGGTACGACGAGCACGACATTGTCGCCGGGCCCGGCAACGGCGTTGATCACGGCGCAGAACGCCTGGTTGCAGCCGGCAGTGATGACGACGTCGTCGGCCGCGACCGCGGCGGCATACGTCTGGGAGAGGTCCTCGGCGACGGCCGCACGCACGGACGCGATGCCGGGCTGGAGTGTGTAGCGCGACGCCTCGGGTTCGCTACCGGCCGCCCGGATCCGGGCCGCGATCTCGGGCGGCGGCGCGAAGGACGGTGCCGCCTGCGAGAGGTTGAGGAGGGGCCGGGAGTCGCGCCGATCGGCGAGCAGGCCGGTGGCCGCGCCGATCGGCGAATGGATCAACTGGGTCGTCCTGGCCGCGAACTGCATCGTCGGATCTTTCCATCTCGCACCCGTCCCGCGCCCTCTGGCGCGGACTCTCAGAGGTGGCCGATGCAGGTCTGGCCGGGATTGGACGTGGACAACGTGCCATCGGGACACCAGGTGTCGTCCCAGTCGGCGTCGACGAAGCTCGCGCCGGTCGTGGTCGCGCCCCGGAGGTCGGCGTCCTGGAAATCGGCGCGGTCGAACACGGCGTTCGTGAGATCGGCGTCGACGAAGTCGGCGAGCGCAGCCTCCACGTCGTTCGCGATCAGGCCGGTCAGATCCTCGCCGGTGAAGTCGCCGCCGATGACGTCGGCGAACGGTCCGATGAGGTTGGCGCCGACCTGACTCCACCCGGTGGGTGGCGCGGCGACGATGCCCGTCAGGCTCGTGGCGCGCAGCGACGCGACCGACGCGTCCGAGAAGTCGGCGCCGGTCACGATCGTGCCGGACAGGTTCGCATTCGTGAGGTCGGCGTCGACGAAGGTGACGTTGGTGAAGTTCGTCAGGAGGTGGGGTCCCGATCCACTGAGGTCCGCACCGGTGAGGTCCGCACCGGTCAGGTCCAGGAACGACAGCAGTGACCCCGCGAGGTCGCAGTACTGCATCTGCGCGGCGGGTCCGGGCGATGCGCAGTCGGGGCCCACCTGGAGTTCGACCGCGCCCGTGTCGCAGACGCCGTTGTTGGGGCGGGCCTCGTCGCGGGCGTCGAGCGAGAAGATCGTGCAGTTCACGCCGCCTGCTGTGTCCAGCACCGGCGAACCCGGACGAGGCGCGGCGGTCGGTGTGCCACCGCCGTTGTCGGTGATCGGACCGAGCTCCGGATCGACCACCTGATCGCTCGCCGCCGCGAAGGTGCACGACCCGTCCGGGTTGATGTTGTGTCCTGCGCTCGAGGGGGTACCCGGGACCTCGAAGATGGTGGGACACTCGTTGACCACCGAGGTCGCGACGGTGCCCGGCCCGATCCAGGCGCCGAGGATCGTCGAGTGCTTCGCCGTCGCGCTGCCGCCGGGGAAGATCGCCACGGCGGCGATGTCGCCGGGGCCGAAGAGCATCGGTGACGCGCCCTCGATGGTCGCGTTCTGGAGGTCGAGCACGCCCGCGGACTTGCCGACGCCCACGCCGAGCGCCGTCGCCGTGTTGTCGTGGACGGTGCTCGACCAGAGGTAGAGGGTCCCCGTTCCCGACGACGCGACGACTGTCCCGCTGATGCTCTCCGTCATGGTGTGGCCCCGTATCTCGGACCGGAGCACGGAGAGCATGCCGGCCGAGTCGTGGAGGATCGCCGCGCCGCCGGACGACTCGCTCGTCCCGCCGGTGAGGTCCGGCCCGTCGATCTCGACCAGACCGCTCGGGTGGGAGACGTGCAGAATCCGTCCGATCGCCGAGGTGGCGGCCGTGATGGTGCCCTCGCCGGTCATGACGACGGCTTCGGTGATGTCGAGATCGCCGGCGGCGCCGGCATCCTCGAAGCCGACGAGGGAGAGGGTGTAGGTCTCGCCGTCGGACAGGCGGATCTCCTCGACGCCGGGCGTGGCGTTGGCCTCCATCACCGCGGCCCGCAGCGAACAGTCGCCCACGGCATCCGCACAGAGCCCGTCGCCCGGGTTGGCGTCGACCGTGTCCGCGGTGATCCCGACGACGAACACGGTGCCGTTCTGATGGCAGGCAGCCAGTGCGATGCCGGCGCCGAGAAGGAAGACGGCGACGCGGATTGCTCGAACGAAGGTCATGGTCCTCCCCTGGACACGTCCGGTGGACCTTAGTCAAGCGTCGTGGGGCACCGCTGGGGCGTAACCTGAGCGGACGATGTTGAATTTTTCGCTGCCACCGGAACTCGAAGAGCTACGAGCACGGGCCCGCGCCGTCGCGCTCGAGGGCGTCACCCGGTACGGGTCCTTCACGGATTCGTGGATCAACGGCTATTCGGCCGAGTTCTCGAAGGTGCTCGCCGAGCACGGCTGGATCGGGATGACCTGGCCCACCGAGGTCGGCGGCGGCGGCCGGCCGAACATCGAGCGCATCATCATGGGCGAGGAGATGATCAAGGTCGGCGCGCCGATCGCGGCCAGCTGGTTCGCGGACCGTCAGATGGGTCCCGGCCTGATCGCCTACGGCACCGACGATCAACGGGCCGAGTTCCTGCCCGGCATGCTCAGTGGGGAGACCACCTGGTGCATCGGGATGAGCGAGCCGGATTCCGGCAGCGATCTCGCCAGCCTCAGGACCTCCGCGGTGCGCGACGGCAGCGAGTGGGTGATCAACGGTCAGAAGATCTGGACGTCCTTCGCCGCCGTCGCCGACTACTGCTATCTGATCGGTCGCACGTCCACCGAAGGGCCGCCGCACCGCGGCGTGAGCGAGATCATCGTGCCCATGGACCTGCCCGGGATCGAGGTGCGGCCCATCACGGACATGACCACCAACGCCCACTTCTGCGAGGTGTATTTCACCGATGTTCGGGTGCCGATCGAGAACCTCGTCGGGGTGGAGGGCGACGCGTTCAAGCAGACGATGGCGCAGCTGGAGCACGAGCGCGGTGGAATCGATCGACTCATGAGCAACCGTCCGCTGTTCGACCTCGCCGTCGAGGTGGCCGACACGACCGATCCGATCGTGCGTCAGGAGATCGCCCAGCTGGAGATCGGCTACCGGCTCGGCCGAATCCTCGTCTACCGGGAGGCGTTGAAGCAGGCGCCGGCAGGCTTCAGCGCCGCCACGAAGTGCTTCTGCACCGAACACGAGCAGCGCGTCGCGGACTTCGCGGCGCGCCAACTCGGCATGCGGGCCACCGCGGACGCCGATCTCGCCAAGGCCATCAACTATGCGCCGGCGTACACGATCATGGGCGGCACCTCGAACGTCATGCGCAACATCCTCGGCGAGCGCCTGCTCGGGTTGCCCCGCGAGCCCCGGCCGTAGCGAGCCTCCTTGGTCTGGGCCCTCGGGATCTACTTCTCGATCGCGATCGGGGTCGGGGACTTCTTCGGCGCGTTCCTCGCCCGCCGGTCGCACTCCTATTCCACGGTGCTGAGCTATCTGCTGATCGGCGGGACGAGCGCCGTCCCGTTGCTCTTCCTCATCGACAGCGAGTTCATCGGTCGCGACGTCGGCTTCGGCATCCTCGGCGGCCTCACGGTCGGGTTCGCGCTCACGTTGCTCTACCACGGCATGACCGTGTCGTCGGCCGCCGTCGTCTCACCCGTGACGGCCGTCGTGACGGCCCTGATCCCCGTCGCGTGGGACGTCGTCACCGGTGCCGAGCTCGCGGCTCTGGTGGTCGTCGGCATCGTCGTGTCGCTCGCCGGTCTGGGCGTGACCACGTTCTCGCCCGAGCTCGGTGATCGGGCCCGCCAGGGCGTCGCGTGGGGGCTCGCGTCGGGGACGTGCTTCGGGGTGTCGCTGACGTTCATCGGGCAGGCGTCGATCGAGAGTGGCATGTGGGCAACGGTGTTCCAGCGCTACACCGCCTTTCTCGTGCTGGCGGTTCTCGCGACCGCCCAGGGGATTCCGCGATTCGTTCCCCGCGCCCTGCTTCCCCAGGCGCTGCTCGGCGGTGTGCTCACCGGGACGGGTGTCGGCGCCTTCGTTGCCGGCGCGCAACGGGGCTCGCTCAGCGAGATCACCGTCACGGCTTCGATGTTCCCCGCGGTCACCGTGGTGCTCGCGTCCGTCTTCGAGAAGCACCCCTTGCGCTGGTGGCAGGGCATCGGTCTCGTCACGGTCGTGACCGGCGTCGTGCTGATCGGCGTCGGTTGAGGCCGAGCCGCGTACGGTGAGCGTCGTGACCGAGGAGATGGCTGCGTCCGAGGCGCCGGCGACCGTCGTCGCCATCCAGGAGGAGGCGCTCGACTATCTGGTCGCCAACCTGAAAACGGACCAGTTCTGGACCTGCGTCGCGTCGGCGGTGTTCGTCGTGGCGCCTCTCTTCGGCATCAACGCGTGGGCGTACGTCCTCGGCGCGTGCGGGTTCGGACTGGTGCTCTTCCGGACGCTCGCGTTTCAGCACTACCGACGCGGTGACGTCACCGGCGGGCTGTTGATCGTCGTCGCGGGGACGTGGGCGAGCACGATCTGGATCGTCTGGATCGTGCCCGAGGCGCTCGGCATCACCATGGTGTCGATCCTCGGACCGATCATGCTGTCGACGCTGTACCTCCCGGCGCGACTCGTCAGCCGGGTCATCGGGGCGGGCGTGGTGGTGGCGTTCGTGAACGCGGCTCTGGCGTTCGGCCAGGATGGCGCACGGTTCCAGGACGATGTCGCGTCGTGGGTGTTCGCAACGACGCTCGTGATCTATCTCGCAGCCCACGTCCTGCTGTGGACCATCGACGCGCGCGAGTCGAACCGGATCCGTCAGGCCACGATCGAGCGGCTCGTGGCCGCCAACGTCGATCTGCGACAGGCGGACACCCTGCTGCGAGAGTCCCGCCGCCGCTTGGTCGCGGCCGGTGACCAGGAGCGCGTGCGGATCGAACGCAACCTGCACGACGGTGCCCAGCAGCGGCTCGTCGCGCTGGCGATGCAGCTGAACCTGTCTCGTCAGATGGCCGAGAAGGGCACCGCGCCCTCGGCCGAGTCGCTGGCCGACTTCCACACCGCGGCCCTCGACGCGGTCGAGGAGCTCCGCGAGCTCGCCCAGGGCGTGTATCCGGCCGTGCTCGCCGAACGGGGCCTGACCGACGCGCTTCGTGCCGTCGCTCGACGCTCGGCCCAGACAGTGACCGTCGAGGGGCCGGACCGGATCGATCTGCCGGCCGACGACGCCGCCGCCGTGTACTTCGTGTGTCTGGAGGCGATCCAGAACGCGGCCAAGCACGCGCCCGTCGAGAGCATGGTGTCGGTCACCATCGAAGCCCGCGGCGAGGAGATCGTCGTCGAGGTGGGCGACGACGGTCCCGGGTTCGACGCCGAACACGTCGTGGCGTCGCGGGGCATCGCGAACATGCGGGACCGCATCGCGGCGTTGGGTGGGACGCTCTCGGTCGACTCGGCGCCCGGCACCGGCGCGCGGGTACGTCTCCGGGTCCCGCGTCGAAACGAGTGACCCTCGCGTTCGTGATCGACGAGGCAGACTGAACTCGTGCCGCTCTCCCGACCCCGGCTGCAGGTTCGCCTCGGCGCGATCGCCGCCAACTATCGCGCCATCGTCGCCCGGGCCCCGGGCGCGCAGGTCGGTGCCGCGGTGAAGGCGGATGCGTACGGGCTCGGAGTGGAACCGGTCGCCCGTCGGCTCCACGACGAGGGGTGCCGGTCGTTCTTCGTCGCGAACGTCGAGGAAGGCGTCGAGCTCCGTGGCGTGCTCCCCGACGTCGAGATCGCCGTCTTCAACGGGGTGGTGGCGGGTACCGCCGCGGACCTGATCCTCCATGATCTCGTCCCGCTCGTGATCAGCGGCGAGCAGCTCGACTCCTGGCGTCTCGCGGCATCCGCGCGGGACGAGGCCCTGCCCGTCGGACTCCACATCGACACCGGGATCAACCGGACGGGGCTTTCCATGGAGGACGCTCGGCGGATCGCCACCGAGTCGGACGCCTTCACCGGTCTCGACGTCCGACACGTCCTGAGTCATCTCGCGTCGGCGGACGACCCCGACAGCCACCAGCCGGAGGAGCAGCTGGCTCGCTTCGCAGAAGTGCGGTCTTTGCTCCCGCAGGGCCGGGCGTCGATCGCGAACTCGGCGGGCACGCTCCGGCATGTCGATTTCCACCTCGATCTCGTCCGTCCGGGAATCGCGCTCTACGGCGGCGTGCCGTCGGCCGGCGGGGCCGGGTCGGTACGGGCCGCGGTCGTGCTCGAGTCGCCCGTGCTCCAGATCAGGGACGTGATGCCCGGCGACCGGGTCGGCTACGGCGCCACCTACACCGTCTCGAAGCCCGAGCGCCACGCGGTCGTACCGGTCGGGTACGCCGACGGCTACCTGCGCTCGGCGTCGAACCGCGGCACGATGGCCATCGGCGGACACCGGGTGCCGATCGTCGGCCGGGTGTCGATGGACCTCACGGTGCTCGACGTCACGGCCGTGCCCCGCGACGCGCTCGACGCCGGCATCGTCGAGGTGATCGGCGACACGCTGCCGGTCGACGACGTCGCGGCGGCGGCGGACACGATCTCCTACGAGATTCTCACGGCACTGGGTCGACGCTACGACCGCGTCTACGTCGACTGACGGAGCCGGGGCCCCGTCGCCGCCCCGCGTGCGATAGACAGCCGGGATGCAGACGCAATTGCTCATCGATGGCCGGTGGCGTGACGGAGCCGACGGCGAACGTATCGCCGTGCTCGACCCGGCGACGGGCGAGGAGATCACGACCGTCGCGGCCGGGACACCGGCGGACGCCACCGCGGCCGTCGACGCCGCGGCGCGGGCCCAGGCCTCATGGGCGGCGACTCCGCCCCGGGAGCGGGCCGAGGTGCTCCGCCGCTGCTGGGAGGTGCTGATCGCCCACACCGACGAGCTCGCCGAGCTCATCACCCGCGAGCACGGAAAGCCCACCGTCGATGCCCGGGGCGAGGTCACCTATGCCGCCGAGTTCTTCCGCTGGAACAGCGAGGAGACGGTGCGCATTCACGGATCCCTGAGCACGGCCCCGGGCGGCGCCAACCGCATCATCGTGCGTCACCCGCCGGTCGGTGTGGTGGTGATGGTGACGCCGTGGAACTTCCCGGCCGCGATGATCACCCGCAAGGTCGCCCCGGCGCTCGGTGCCGGAAACGCCGTCGTGATCAAGCCACCGAAGGAGACGCCGCTGACCGCGCTCCGAGTGGCCGAGCTGCTGCACGAGGCGGGGGTGCCCGACGGCGTGGTGAACGTGGTGCCGACCACCGACTCCGGGAGCTGGTTCGACGCGGCGACCGAACACCGGGCCACCCGCATGGTCTCGTTCACCGGCTCCACGGAGGTCGGGCGGGTGTTGTTGCGTCGTTGCGCCGAACGCGTGCTGAAGGTGGCCATGGAGCTCGGCGGGAACGCGCCGTTCATCGTGTTCGACGACGCCGACCTCGACGCCGCCGTCGAGGGCGCGATCGTGGCGAAGATGCGCCACAGCGCGGAGACCTGCACGGCGGCGAATCGGTTCTTCGTGGAAGCCGGGGTGTCCGATGCATTCACCGAGAAGCTCGCGGCGGCGATGGGGGAGCTGAAGGTCGGCAACGGCTTCGACGCGGACGTGTCGTGCGGCCCGATGATCAATCCGGCGGCGATCGACTCGATCGGGTCGCTCGTCACCGCCGCGGTCGACGGCGGCGCGTCGGTGGCCGTCGGCGGCCACGTGCTCGACGGGCCGGGGTACTTCTACGAGCCGACCGTGCTCCACGGCGTCGATCCCACGGCGCCGATCACCCGGGAGGAGATCTTCGGCCCGGTCGCTCCCGTCATCCCCTTCGTCGACCACGACGCGATGCTCGCCCACGCGAACGACACCGAGATGGGACTCGCCGCCTACGTGTACACGCAGGACCTCGCCAAGGGGATGCGCACCGCGGAGGCGCTGGAGTCCGGCATGGTCGGCCTGAACCGCGGGTCGATGTCCGATCCGGCCGCCCCCTTCGGCGGCATGAAGCAGTCGGGGCTCGGACGCGAGGGCGCGAGCGAAGGCATCTACGAGTTCTGCGAGACGCAGTACATCGCCGCGAGCTGGTGACGGCGTCGCGGAGTCAGGCGCCGCGGCCGGGCGTGGACGCGCCGAAGTCGGCGATCGCGGCGTCGAGGTCGAGCGGAGCGGTCATCGCGCCGCCGTCGGAGACCTGCTCGACGGGTAGTTCCCACATGATCTCGAACTCGATGCCGTCGGGATCCTGGGCGTAGAGCGAGCGGCTGACGCCGTGGTCGCTCTGGCCGACGAGCGCACCGAGCTCCGAGAGTCGGGCGCGGGCGGCGACGAGGTCCTCGAGCGTCGCCACCTCCCAGGCCAGGTGGTACAGGCCGATCCCGCGGGGCGGGCGCGGGGCGCCGTCCGCGGCGCGGAACAACCCGAGGTCGTGGTCCGTCGCGCTACCCGGTGAGCTCATGAACACCGCGTCGCCGAGATCGTTCTTCACGACGAGACCGAGGGCGTCGCGATAGAAGGCCGCGGACGCGGCGGGGTCACGGACCCAGAGCACGGCGTGGCGGAGTCCGAGGGTCGGGGCGAAGTCGTCCATGTGGGGGTGAACCAACGGGCGGACGTGTTTGTTCCCTTCAGGAGGAGGACGTCGCGCGCGACGGTGGCGCCTTCACCCGTGTGACGACGGGGTAGAGCGCGGCCGCCACAAGCGCGAGCGCGCTGACCCCGGCCCAGTGGCTCAGTGAGTGGTAGCTGCTGGCGGCCACGATCACGCCGGAGGCGAGACCGGCGCTCGCGCCGGAGGCGATCATCGTGAAGTCGGCCGCACCCTGGACCGCGGCCCGTTCGTGGGCGGGGAACGCGCCGGTGAGCAGGGCGCTCCCGGAGATCATTGCGAACGACCAGCCGAGGCCGATCAGCAACAGGCCGATGAACACGCCGGCGCTGTCCTCCGCGTCAGTGTGCGAGGCCAGTTCGCCACCGACGAAGAGGGTGACCCCGGCCGTTGCGACGATGAGGCTGCTCGGAAGCCGGTCGACGAGCCACCCGACGATCGGCGCGAAGAAGTACATGCCGACGATGTGCAGCGAGATCACCAGGCCGATGATCTGCTTCTCGTGGGCGCCGTCCTCCATGTGGAGCGGTGTGACGGTCATGATCGCGACCATCACGCCCTGGCCGACGGCCATCGCGCCGACCGCGATGACGGCGAGCCGGTTGGTGGCGATGTGGGCGAACGACTGGCGCAGGCTCGGGCCCTCCGGCGCGCTCACGCCGTCGGCCCCCGTCGCGGTGAGCAGGGGGTCCGGCCGCAGGAAGGTCTCGACGATGAGCGCGGCGGCGACGAAGACCACGATGCCCATGAGGTACGGCCCGGCGAGCGGTTCGAAGCCGAGCCACTCCGCGGGTGGTTCCGTGGCGCCGAGGGCGACGGTCGGGCCGAGCACGCTGCCGATGGACGACGCCCAGACCAGCACACCGATCGCCCGGGCCCGTCGATCGTCCGGCGCGAGGTCCGCAGCGGCGTAGCGGGCGGCGAGGTTCGTGCCGTTGCCGGCGCCGATGGCGAGGGTCCCGACCACGAGCAGTGGATAGAAGCCGGTCTCGACGGACACGACGTTCACGACCGCGCCGACCGCGGCGATCGACCAGCCGAGGCGGAGGCCGGGACGGCGTCCCCGTCGGGCCATGATCCGCGACAGGGGTATGGCGAACACGGCGCCGCCGATCGCGGTCATGGTTGCCGCGAAGGTCGCCCACCCCTCGTTCTCGACCATCTCGTTCGCGGCGAGCGTCGTCGCGGCGAAGGCGCCGGTCATGCCCATGCCGGCCGGAGCGACCGAGCAGATGAGAACTCGAAGCGTCCGCCGCTGCAGGGGCGCGTGGTCGATCACGGTCACGGGCGCAATCATGGCGCGGCGCGCCTCAGGAACGTGTCACATTTGTGCTCCATGACCGCGGCCGTCCTCAGTCCCCGGGCCGCTCGCATCGGCCTCAGCGCAGCGACGGGCGCGATCGTCTGCTGGTCGATCGGCAACATCATGGTCGCCAAGGTGCCGATGCCGGGGCTCCAGATCGCGTTCTGGCGGATCCTGCTCGGTGCGGTCGTCTACTCGGCCGTCGTCTACGGAGCCGGCCGGCGCATCACGTGGGTCCACCTCCGACGCTCCGCAGCAACCGGCGCCTGCATCAGTCTCGAGATCGCGATCTTCTTCGTCGCGATCCGGGCGACGACGGTGGCCAGCGCCACCACGATCGGATCGCTCGTGCCGCTCCTCCTGATGGGGGTGGCGGCGCGCCAGTTCGGCGAGCAGGTGACGAGGTTCCTGGTCGGCGTCAGTGTCGTCTCGCTCGGCGGCGTCGTCCTCGTCATGTCCGGCGCCTCGTCGTCGACCGCCTGGAGCCTGCGCGGCGACCTCCTCGCCGTGGTGGCGCTCGTCTTCTTCGCCGGCTACTTCGCGCTCGCCAAGTCCGCCCGGGAACACGTACCCGCCCTCGAGTTCCAGGCCTGCATCTGGATCGTCGGTTCGGTCGTGCTGTTCCCGATCGCGGTGGTCGACGCGTCGGGCGTGACCCTGCCGACCGCCGAGCAGTGGGCGTGGATCGCGGCGTTGCTGGCCGTTCCGGGCACCGGCCACATGCTCATGAACTGGGCGCACCCGCGGGTACGCCTGACCATCACCGCGATGTTGACCCTGGCCGTGCCCGTGCTCACGACGACGGGCGGCGTGCTGTTCCTCGATCAGTCGATCGGCGCCCTGCAGGTGGTCGGCATCGCCGTCGTGCTCGGCGGCCTCTCGCTGGTGATCCGGCGGGAAGCACAGCTCGTCGGGAACTCCTGACACCGCGGAACGGCGAGCGGACAGGAGGTGAAGCGGGGGTCAGACCCCAGGTGTTGCGCGGTTTCCGGTAGGTGGGAATCGGTGGACGGGGTTCCCGTACTTCGGTAATCTCCGAATCGTCATGGGGAACGTGCAGAGCGTTGAGCGGGCGATGGCGCTGTTGCGCGAGGTCGGGCGTTCGCCGGGTGGGCTCGTCGACCTGGCTGACCGCTCCGGGCTCGCCACGACGACCGCCGCCCGTCTGCTCGGCACCCTCGAGGACACCGGCGCGCTGCGCCGGGACGGCGACGGCAGCTACGACCTCGGCCCGCTGATCCAGCAGCTCGGTTCGGCCGAGGATCCGAGCCTGCGGGTGCGGGCGCTCGTGCACCCGGTCCTGGCCGACCTCAGCGCCGAGTTCGACGAGGCCGCGTGCTTCGCGGTCGTCTCCGGACGCGACATCGTCACCGTCGATCAGGTCGACGCGCCCAAGCCGGTGCAGGCCGAGAACTGGACGGGCACCCGGGTGCCGTTGCACGCCGGCGGCGCCGGCCTCGTCGCGATGGCCACGTGGGACAGCGCCGACGTGGAGGACTATCTCACCGGCGAACTCGTGGCCTGCTCGATCAACACCGTCACGGATGCGGATCAGATCCGGTCCCGCATCCGCCGGGCCCGCTCGGCCCGCACGATGTGGACCCACGGCGAGTACGTGGATGGCCTGTCGAGTTGCTCCGCCGCCGTCGTCGGGCCGAACGGCCGCGCCATCGGCGCCCTGTACACGTACGGACCCACGTACCGGTATCCGCCCAAGGGGCAGGCTTCGGCGGTCGCCGAGCGGGTGCTCGCGGTCGCCGACGAGGTCAGTCGGCAGCTCGGTCATGAGTGACGCCCCCCGCCGCCGAGGACGCCGCGACCGGCCCGCGGGCCCGCAGGCGCCCGCCCAGCCGCCCTGGCGGACCCACCGGCGTCCGTTCGAGCCGACCCGGGTGGTCAGCGACGATCAGCTCGAGGCGATCCACGAGTCGTCGCTGCGCGTCCTGCGCGAGACCGGCATCGTGTTCCTGCATCCCGAGGCGCGGCGCATGTGGGCCGACGCGGGGGCCGACGTGCAGGGCGACCGGGTCCGCTTCGACGCCGAACTCATCGCCGATCTCGTGGCGTCGGCACCGTCCGAGTTCACCGTCCACGCCACCGACCCGGCGCGGAACCTCCACATCGGAGGCGACAGCGTCGCCTTCGGGGCCGTCGCGAGCGCACCGAACGTCGAGACCCGCGCCGGTGGGCGGCGCACCGGCAACCACGAGGACTTCCGCAACCTGGTGCGGCTCAGCGAGGCGTTGTCGTCGGTGTCGTTCCACGGCGGCTATCCCGTCGAACCGGTGGACGTGCATCCGTCGATCCGTCACCTGGTGGCCCTGCAGGACCTGTTCACCCTCTCCACGAAGTCGGTCGGGGCGTACTCGCTGGGCCGACAGATGAACCGCGATGCCATCGAGATGGTGAAGATCGTCCGCGGCATCGACGACGCTCGGCTCGACGTCGAGCCGTCGATCCATTCGGTCATCAACTGCAACTCGCCGCTCCAGCTCGACACCCCGATGCTGAACGGGATCCTGGAGTTCTCCGCGCGCAACCAGGTGATCGTCCTCACGCCGTTCACCCTCGCCGGCGCGATGGCACCGGTCACCATCGCCGGTGCTGTCGTGCAGCAGAACGCCGAGGCCCTCGCCGGGATCGCGTTCACCCAGCTCGTGCGACGGGGCGCGCCGGTCGTCTACGGCGGGTTCACCTCGAACGTGGACATGCAGTCCGGCTCGCCCGCATTCGGCACGCCGGAGTACGTCCAGTCGGCCATGCTCGGTGGACAGCTCGCCCGCCGCTACGGCGTGCCCTACCGGTCCTCGGGGGTCAACGCCGCGAACGCGGTCGACGCGCAGGCCGGCTACGAGAGCGTCTTCGCGCTCTGGGGCGCGGTGATGGGCGGCGCCCACATGATCTGGCACAGCGTGGGATGGATGGAGGGCGGGCTGAAGGCGAGCTACGAGAAGATGATGGTCGACAACGACATCGTCAACAGCGTGGCCACGTTCCTCCAGCCGCTCGTGGTGGACGACGCGACCATGGCGGTGGAGGCGATCGCCGAGGTGGGCCCCGGAGGTCACTTCTTCGGTGTGCAGCACACCCAGGACCGCTACCGGGATGCGTTCTTCTCGCCGGCCGTGTCGGACTGGCGCAATTACGAGACGTGGGAGGAGGCGGGTGCGCCGACGTCGCTCGACCATGCGGAGCGCCTCGTCGCCGCCCATCTCGCGACCTACGAGGAACCGACCATGGATCCGCAGCGCCGGGCCGAACTCGAGGAATTCGTGCAGCGCCGCATCGCCGAGGGCGGCGTGGAGACCGACTTCTGATGCCGGGCCCGTGGACGAGCGCCGGTTTCTGGACCGGCACCCGGGCGCCGCTCACGGCCGCGACCGGTCTGCCCCCACAGGCGTACACCAGCGAGGAGTTCTTCGCCGACGAGCGCACCCGCCTGTTCGAGCGGGGATGGGTCGCCGTCGGCACCACCGCGGAGGTCGCCGAATCGGGTCGCCTGCTGGTGCGCCGGGTGGGGGAGCGGTCGATCCTCGTCACCCGCGACGGCGAGGGTGTGCTGCGGGCGTTCCTCAACAGCTGCCGTCATCGCGGCACGGAGTTGGCCGACGTCGACTGCGACGTGGCCGGCACGATCCGGTGCCCGTACCACCGCTGGGGGTACGGCCTCGACGGCACGCTCGTGGCGACGCCGTTCCTCGACGAGGTGCCCCGCGACGAGTTCGATCCGGCGGAGCACGGCCTGGTCCCCGTGCGGGTCGACAGCTGGGGACCCGTGGTGTTCGCCTGTCTCGCAGCGGACACCGTGCCGCTCGGAGAGTGGCTCGGGGACCTCCCCGCCCGCATGGCCGGCTACGGCTTCGAGGACTGGCGGCTCGAGGAGACGCGCACGCTCGACATCGCCGCGAACTGGAAGCTGATCACCGAGAACTTCCAGGAGTACTACCACCTGGCCTGGGTGCATCCGGAGCTCGCCAAGGTGTCGCGCGTGAAGGACCACTACCGCTACCAGGGCCCGGGCCTGTACTGCGGCCAGACGACGAGCCCGGTGTCGGGCGACGACCGCGACGACTGGCTGGTGCTGCCCCCCGCCGCCGGACTCGACGACTCCGATGCGGTGTCGGGCCGGTTCGTCGCGATCTTCCCGAACGTGCTGCTCGCCGTGCTGCCGAACCACGTGTTCCTCATCCTCCTCGAGCCCGTCGCGCCGGGCCACACACGCGAGCACTGCTCGTTCCTGCTGCCCCCGTCCACCGCACCGCTGGCCGACGGCGACCTCGACACCACACGCGCCTTCTGGTTCGACGTCAACGACGAGGACATCGACATCGTCGAGCGGGGTCAGCGCGGCCTGCACCGCGGCAACGTCCCGCCCGGCCCGTTGGTGCCGCGGTTCGAAGAACCGCTCCATCGCTTCCACGGGATGGTCGCGGACTGCATGACCGCGTCGTCCCTCGCGACCGTGGCCGTACCCGCGGGCGACGACGGCAGCCCGACGTCTCGTCTGGGCACGGGGGAGAATCCGCATCCGCCCGCGATCGATCGCGCCGAGACCGAGGAACAGCTGAGATGAAGACACAGGCCCAGGTCGTGGTCGTCGGTGGTGGCGTCGTCGGCGCGTCCGTGCTCTACCACCTCGCGAAGGCTGGATGGACCGACGTGATGCTGTTGGAGCGGGCGGAGTACACGGCCGGGTCCACCTGGCATTCGGCCGGCGGCATGCACACCCTCAACGGCGACCCGAACGTCGCCAAGCTCCAGCAGTACACGATCGAGCTCTACAGCGAGATCCAGAAGGAGTCGGGCATCGACGCGTCGATGCACATCACCGGCGGCGTCGCCCTCGCCGACACCCGCGAGCGGATGGACTGGCTGAAGATGAGCCATGCCCGGGGCCGCTACCTCGGCATGGACACCGAGCTGATCTCCGCGAAGGAGGCCAAGGAGCTGCTCCCCATCCTCGACGAGCAGTACTTCGTCGGCGCGATGTGGGACGCCCACGAGGGTCATCTCGACCCGAGTCAGATCACCCACGGCTATCTCGAGTGCGCCCGCCGTCGGGGGGCCGAGACCCACCGCCATCGGTGGGTGCGCGACATCAACCGGGCACCCGACGGGGGCTGGGACCTCACCGTCTACGACACGCAGACGGACGAGGACACGGCGATCGTCCACTGCGAACACGTGGTCAACGCCGGTGGACTGTGGGCCCGTGAGGTGGGCCGGATGGTCGGGCTGGAGCTTCCGCTGCTCGCCATGGAACACATGTACCTGCTGACCGAGGAGATCCCCGAGGTCGTCGAGTACAACGCCCGCACGGGGAAGCAGTTCCTCCACGCGATCGACTTCGGTGGCGAGATCTACATGCGCCAGGAGGGCAACGGGCTCCTGATGGGGACCTACGAGCGGGCCGGGAAGCCGTGGTCGCCGGGCCAGACCCCGTGGGACTTCGGCGCCCGCCTGCTCCCGCCGGATCTCGACCGCATCGCCGAGTCGCTCGACACCGGCTTCAAGCACTTCCCGGTCTTCGCCGAGGCCGGCATCAAGCAGGTCGTCAACGGGCCGTTCACGTTCGCTGCGGACGGCAACCCGCTGCTCGGCCCCGTCCGGGGTCTGCCCGGGTTCTGGTCGGCCTGCGCGGTGATGGCCGGCCTGTCCCAGGGTGGCGGGGTCGGCCTCGCCCTCGCCGCCTGGATGGTCGACGGCGACCCCGGGGCGGACATCTGGGGCATGGACATTGCCCGCTACGGCGACTTCGCGACGATGGCGTACACGAACGAGAAGGTGCGGGAGAACTACAGCCGCCGGTTCCGCATCACGTTCCCCAACGAGTTCCTGCCCAAGGGGCGGTTCGTGCAGACGTCGCCGATCCATGATCGCCTCGCGGCCGAGAACGCCGTCTTCGGCGACGGCTTCGGTCTCGAATCGGCGATGTGGTTCCAGGCCGAGGGGGAGGAGGCGGTCGAGGAGGTCACGTTCGGCCGGTCGAACGCGTGGGACCAGGTGCGGGCGGAGACGCTGGCCGTGCGCAGCAGCGTCGGGATGATGGAGACGACGGGGTTCTCGAAGTTCCGCTTTGCCGGGCCCGGTGCCCGGTCGTTCCTCGACCGGCTCCTGGCCGGGCGGATCCCGAATCCGGGTCGCATGGCGCTGACCCCGATGACCAACGAGAGGGGAAACCTGATCGGCGACCTGACCGTCGCGACGTTCGGCGCGGCGACGGGCCTGGCGGAAGGCCCGGCCCACACGATCACCGGCGGCGCCACCGGCAACGTCCGCCAGCGCGAGGAGTTCGTCCTCTTCGGCTCCGGCGTGGCGGAGCGCTACTACGAGCGCTGGTTCGACCAGCACCTGCCGGCCGACGGGTCGGTGCGCTACGAGACGCTCGGTTTCGAGATGGCCGGTCTCTCCATCGCCGGGCCGAACAGCCGGGCCCTGCTGGCGAAGGTCACCGACGCCGACGTGAGCCGCGAGGGCATGCGCTTCATGTCCTTCACGGAGTTGAACGTCGGTCTCGCCCCGGTCTGGTGTGGCCGGGTCACGTACACCGGCGACCTCGGCTACGAGTTCTGGATGCCTGCCCGCTATCAGCGGTACGTCTACGAGACCCTGATGGACGCGGGCGAGGAGTTCGGACTGCGGCTCTTCGGGCTCCACGCGCTCAACTCGCTGCGCCTCGAGAAGGGATTCGGCTCGTGGGCCCGCGAGTACCGCCCGATCTACGACCCGTTCGAGGCCGGGTTGGACCGCTTCGTGCGGATGGAGAAGGACTTCATCGGGCGTGATGCGCTGGCCGCGAAGTACGCGGTCGGCGGTGCCGGATCGGCGGTACGACTCTGTACGTGGACGGTGGACACTGCCCCCGGTCGCGCCGGCTTCGACGTCATCGGCGACGAACCCGTCTGGCACGACGGCGCCGTCGTCGGCTGGGTCACCTCCGGCGGCTACGCCCATCACGCCGATGTCTCGGTGGCGATGGGCTACGTGCCGGCCGCGCTCGCGTCATCGACGGGCCCGTTCGAGATCGAGATCGTGGGCGAGCGGCGTGCGGCGAAGCTCGTCGACGGTTGCCTCTGGGATCCCGACGGCGAACGGATGCGGAGCTGAGCCCGCCGAGCTACAGGAGCAGGGCGGAAAGCGCGCCGCCGAGCACCGCGATGGTGAAGACGTAGGCGATGAAGAGGCCGATCAGCCGGCGGCTGGCGATGCGACCGAGCAGGACGAACTCCGGCACGTTGGCGCCGGCCCCGGCGATCGTGAGGGCGACGATCGCGCCGATCGACACGCCGGCGCTCTGGAGTGAGTCGGCGATGGGGATGTAGAGCTCGGTGCTCATGTAGAGCGGTGTGCCCAGCGCGGCGGCGAGCGGGATCGCGAGCTGCTCGTGTTCGCCGGTGATGCGGGCGGCCGTCTCCGCGTCGACGAACGACTCGATGGCCAGGCCGATCCCGAGCCCCACGGCGAGCAGCGGGAGCATGGTCCGCAGGAGGCGCATCGACGCCTGCCAGGCAGGGCCGGATTCCCGCCGCAGGCCGCGCCACGACTCGACCGCCGGTGGGTCGGCCGGCGCACTGCTCGCCCCGACCAGCACCCGGGCCGGCTCGTCGATCGGCTTGAGATGGGCGTCGATCCCCACTGCTTCGGCAACGAGGGCGAGGCTGAGCGCCGCGGCGAACGCGATCACCATGTAGAGCAGCGCGGCCTCGACGCCGATGATGACGGACAGTGCGCCGAAGAGGATCGGATCGAGCACCGGCGCGGCGACGATGAAGGCGACCCACCCGGCGGTCGCGACGCGGGCCTGGCGGAGCCCGAGCAGCATGGGGATGGCGGAATAGGTGCAGAACGGCGTCACGAATCCGATGCCGATGCCCTTCAGGGCGGCGACCAGCGGATGACCGCCCATCAGGTCGCGGATCCGATCCGGGCCCAGGCGGCGCTGGACGAGCTGGACGAGGAACGTGACGCCGATGATCAGCCCGATCAACTCGACGGCGAGGAGCGCGGTCGAGCGGATCACGGCACGCCCATGATCGCGGCGGCCGCGGCCGGCAGCGCGGTCATGCACGCGTCGTTGACCCGTACGAGCGTGCGGACCCCGTCCGGCTCGAGGAAGACGTACTCGTCCTCCGCCAGCAGCTGGAGGTGACGCGACACCGTGGACTGGCTCCGGCCGACCATTTCCACGATGTCGCCGACCGCGAGCGGTGCGTCGGCGGTGGCGATCACGTTGAGGATGTGCACGCGGGTGCCGTCGGCGAGACACCGGAACCAGCGCGCGTACTCGGCGGCGGTGGCGGGGTCGATGGTCGTCTTTGCCGGCTCGGAATTCATCGTTCATCGACGATAAACGATGAATTGCGGCTCGTCCAGTGAGCGGGCCGGACGGCTGCGGGGCGGCTCGGATCGTCGTGCTATGGTCGAATTTTGGTACCGGTCGGGGGCAGTTCTACGTCAATCCTTCCGACTGTGGGGGAGTGAAGGCCAAGTGACCGAGAAGATCCGGCTGAACAACGTCTACAAGATCTTCGGTGACCAACCACGGGGGCGAGCGCTCGAGCTGGCCAAGGCCGGTGTCGGCAAGGACGATGTCCAGCTGCGCACCAACCATGTGGTCGGGTTGACCGATGTCTGCTTCTCCGTGGAGGAGGGTGAGATCTTCGTCGTCATGGGCCTGTCGGGTTCCGGCAAGTCGACCGCGATCCGAACCGTCAACAAGCTCCACGACGTCACCGATGGTGAGGTCCTCGTCGACGGCACCGATGTCCAGCAGCTCTCCGGCAAGGCCCTCCAGGCGTTCCGGCGCGAGAAGATGGGCATGGTCTTCCAGCACTTCGCCCTCTTCCCCCATCGCACCGTCATCGAGAACGTCGGCTACGGGCTCGAGGTCCAGGGGGTCAGGAAGCACGCACGCGACGAGTCGTCGCTGCGGTCGCTCGGCCTCGTCGGGTTGGCCCGCTACGCCAACAACTATCCCTCCGAGCTCTCCGGCGGCATGCAACAGCGCGTCGGCCTCGCCCGGGCCCTCGCGAGCGACCCCGACATCCTCCTGATGGATGAGGCGTTCAGTGCGCTCGACCCGCTCATCCGCCGACAGATGCAGGACGAGATGATGGCGATCCAGGCCGAACTGAAGAAGACGATCCTCTTCATCACCCACGACCTCAACGAAGCGCTGCGCATCGGGGACCGCGTCTGCATCATGAAGGACGGTGCGGTCGTCCAGATCGGCACCCCCGAGGAGATCCTCACCCAGCCGGCGACCGGCTACGTGGCCGAGTTCGTGCAGGACGTCGACCAGGGCCGGGTCATCCAGGTCCACGAGATCATGGTCGAACCCCAACCGATCGCCCGCAGCCTCTCCCTGCGCGACGGCCTGCAGCATCTCGGTGATCGGGCCGGCGCCTTCGTCGTCGACGACGAAGGTCGCCCCGTGGCCGTCCTCACCACGGGCGACGGCATCCGGGCCTCGGGCATGGGCAGCGACCAGCTCGACGACGGGCTGCGGAGCGACTTCTCCACCTGCCGGTCGCACGACACCTTGAACGAGGTGTATTCGGCGGCCGGTCGGGGGATCCCGATCGCGGTGGTGGACGACGACGGTCGACTCGTCGGCAATCTCGATCCCCGCCACATCATGGAAGAGATGGGTCGGGTCGAGTCGCTCATAGACGACTTCGAGCGAGAGGTGTTCATGTGATGTTGTTCTTGCAGGAAGACGCTCCTCCGGGCATCGGAGACAACGAGGTCCTCGATCAGTTCACGATTCCGTTCGGCACATGGACGGAGCAGGCCGTCAACTGGGTGACCCTCAACCTCGAGTGGTTGCTCGAGGGCATCGAGTGGCCCTTCGAGTTCCTGCTCAGCAACATCGTCGACAACTTCCTGATCGAGCTCCCGTGGCTCGTGCTCGTCGGCATGATGTTCCTGATCGCCTGGTTGGTGCGCAACCTCACGGTCGCCGCGGGTACGGCTGGTGCCCTCGTGGTGTGTGGCCTGCTCGGTGACGAGTACTGGGTCCAGACAGCCCGCACCATCGGCTTCATCGTCGTCGCCGTGGTCATCTGCGTGGTGATCGGCATCCCACTCGGGATCCTCGCCGGACGACTGGACTCGGTGTGGTCCGTACTCAGACCCACCCTCGACGCGATGCAAGTCATCCACTCGTTCGTGTACCTGCTCCCCTTCGTCTACTTCTGGGGGGTCGGCCGGGTGTCGGCGACGATGGCGACGATGGTGTTCGCCCTGCCGCCGCTCATACGGTTGACCAATCTCGGGATCAGACAGGTGCCCGAGGACGTGGTGGAGGCATCGCGCGCCTACGGCGCCACCGAGCTCCGCGTCCTGCGCGACGTCCAGCTTCCGCTGGCGCGGCCCGCGATCATGACCGGCATCAACCAGACGCTGCTGCTGGCGTTCTCGATGCTCGGCATCGCCGCCATCCTGGGTGCCGGTGGACTCGGCCAGCTGCTGTTCCGGGCGCTCGGCCAACAGGACGTCGCGCTCGCGGCGTCGAGCGGCCTTGCGTTCTTCCTCCTCGCCGTGATCCTGGACCGGATAGCCCAGCCCCAGTCGGGGGCGAACACGAGCCTGTTCACCCGCATCGTCGGCGCGTGGAAGGCCCGCCGGGCCCCCGAGATCCTGCTGGACGATCCCGACTTCAACCCGGACGTCGAGCCCGTCGCGGTGGAACCGGAGCTCGCGGACGCGATCGCTCAGTCCGGCGAGATCGCCGCCGTCGGCCCCGCCGAGCGTCGGTCGATCTACGGCGTCATCGCCGGTGCGGTGGTGATGATGATCTCCGTGCTGCTGCCCTGGGGCACCGATGCCGGTCTCGTCACGGGCTACTCGCGTCGTTCCGACCAGAGCCTCCCGGGCGAGTCGTTCAACGGACTCGCCCCGGAGGGTGGCTCGTGGTTCGGCATCATCCTCATCGTTCTCTCCCTCGTCGCCATTCTGGCCAGCGCCAACATGTTGATGCGGCCCGGTGCGGGCGGACGGTGGCTCGCCCCCGACGGGGCGCTCCTCGCGTCGATCGGCGGTCTGCTCACGGTTCTCGGCTACGTCCTGATCCAACCGTCCGTGCTGACCCTCGAGTACAGCCACGGCTTCGGCGTCTATGTCGGCATCGCAGGCGGACTGGTGGCCACGGTCTTCGGCGTCCTCTGGGTTCGCGACGCGGAACACGGCCCTCGTCGTCCCCTCAAACCCCATGTCGTGATCGGGCCGATCGCGGTCGCGGTGGCGGGCGTTCTGTTCGCCGTCGTCTCCATGTTCTCGTCGTGGACGCTCGACGAACGCCAGGACGCGGTGATCACCCCTGCGATCCAGGCAGAGCTCGACGAGGTGATCCGCCAGTCGGAGGCCGGAGAGATCGAGCCTGGCGTGGCGGCGACCCGCATCCAGACGATCCGGGCCACGGCGGTGGCCGACGACGCGATCGTCCTCGACGGCAAGACGCCCGACGGGCCGGGACTCGGCATCGTCGTGCTCGTGCTGTCGCTCATCGGTGGTGCTGGCGGTCTCGGCGCCGCCGGCGTGTTCGGTCTCGGCGAACGCCGGCAGTGGATCGGCGGCATCGTCGCGATGGGATTCGGCGTCGGGATCATGGCGATCGCCTCCGGCTGGATCGGGTCGCTGGCTCGGGCCACCGACCCGAACTTCACCAGTGGTGTCGGGGTGTTGTTCGCACTGATCACCGGCGTTCACGCCATCGTCAGCGGACGATTGATCGTCGGGGGTTACGAGCGAAGCAAGGTGTATCCGCCCCTTCCGGCCCTCGATGGCGAACAGGCCGACAGAGGATTATCTGACGGTGCGGTAGCCGTAGCGGCCGGCGACGCCCTATCGTCAACTGCCGGGGCCTGAGCCGCGCGGGACGTGTTGCTCGGCTTCCGAAGCCAACCCAGGAGGGGATTACCCCAATGAAGAAGCAGAGAATCACATTCATCGCGTGTCTGCTCGTCGTGTTCGGCATGCTGGCCGCGGCGTGTGGAGACGATGACAGCACCAGCGCCGGCGACGACGCCGCAGGCGACGACAGCGCCGACGACGGCACCGGCGACGGCGCCGGCGACGACGGCACCGGCGACGACGGCACCGGCGACGACGGCACCGGCGACGACATGGGCGAGGGCGAACTGCCCGGTGAGGGCGTGTCCATCACCATGGGCAAGGCCGACTGGAACACCGAAGACCCCAACGCCTACGTGGCCCGAGCGATCCTGCAAGAGCTCGGCTACGACGTGAGCGATCCCCGGGATCTCGAGCTCGGTCCGAGCCAGGCCTACATCTCGATGGCCCAGGCCGACATGGACTTCTGGATCAACAGCTGGTACCCGGGTCACCGCAGTTGGCTCGCCAACGAACTCCCGGACGGGTCCCTGGTCGGTGACCACCTGAGCATCGTCGGCGAGATGATGCCCGCCGGTGGCCTGCAGGGCTACCTGGTCACCAAGTCCTTCGCGGACGAGTTCGGCATCACGTCGCTCGACGACCTGAACAACAACCCGGACGCGCTCGCCGCCTACGACGCCCAGGATCCGGTGCCCGGCAACGGTGTCGCCGACATCTACGGCTGCCAGGAGAGCTACACCTGCGACGACATCATCACCTCGCAGATCGCGTTCTCCGGCTGGGACAACATCGGTCAGACGATCGCCGGCTACGACGCCATGTTCGCCGAGGCGGCCACCAAGGCCGACGCCGGTGAGCCCATGGTGATCTACACCTGGACGCCCAGCGCCTACATCACCCAGCTGCGCCCCGGCGACAATGTCGTCTGGCTCACGGTCGAGGACGTCATCGACGACTCCAACCCGACCGGCGTCGAGGGTGGCGAAGAGCACAGCCAGCTGCCCGGCACCGCCACCATCGGGACCGATGAGTGCCCCGGAAGCGCTGACGGTACGTGCACGCTCGGCTGGGTCGCCGCTGACATCCTGGTGACGGCCAACAGCGACTTCCTCGAGGCCAACCCGGCGGTCGAGCAGTTCCTCACCGACTTCAAGATGTCGGTTCTCGAGGTCTCGCTGATGAACGTCGACATGAGCAACGGCGCCGACGTCCAGCAGCTCGCGGCCGACTGGATCACGGACAACCGTGACACGGTCGACACCTGGATCGCGAACGCGATCGCCGCGGCCTGATCCAAACCTCGTCGTGAACGACCGGAACGGCCGGCCCCCTCGGGGGTCGGCCGTTTCGCGTTACGACTATGTCGTCGTCGGCGGTGGATCGGCCGGCTGTGCGATCGCGAACCGGCTGTCGGCTGATCCGGACGCCTCGGTGCTCGTGTTGGAGGCCGGCCGGCGCGACTGGAAGTTCGACGTCTACATCCACATGCCGGCGGCGCTCTCGTTCAGCATCGGGAACCGCTTCTACGACTGGATGTACGAGTCCGAACCGGAGCCGGGCATGAACGGGCGGACCGTCTACCACGCCCGGGGCAAGGTGCTCGGCGGGTCGTCGTCGATCAACGGCATGATCTTCCAGCGGGGCAATCCGCTGGACTACGAGCGCTGGGGCGCCGACCCGGGTATGGCGCAGTGGGACTACGCCCACTGCCTGCCGTACTTCAAGCGCATGGAGACGTGCCTGCACCCCGACGATGGCCCCGACTTCCGCGGCGACGACGGGCCGCTGGTCCTCGAGCGGGGACCGGCGACGAACCCACTCTTCCAGGCGTTCCTCGACGCCACGGTCGAGGCCGGACACCCCCGCACGACCGATGTGAACGGCTATCGCCAGGAGGGGTTCAACGCCTTCGACCGCAACGTCCACCGCGGCCGCCGGCTCAGCGCCGCCCGGGCCTATCTCCATCCCGTGCTCGGGCGGGAGAACCTGGACCTCCACACGAAGGCCCATGCGACCCGGGTGCGCTTCGAGGGAAACCGGGCGGTCGGTGTCGACTACGTCCATCGGGGCAGGCCACGATCGGTGGAGGCCGGTGAGGTCATCCTCTGTGGCGGCGCGATCAACACCCCGCAGCTCCTCCAGCTCTCCGGGGTCGGCCCGGCGGGGCTGCTCGAGGGTCTCGGGATCCCGGTCGTCGCCGACGTTGCCGGCGTCGGTCAGAACCTCCAGGACCATCTCGAGGTCTACGTGCAGTACGCCTGCAAGGAGCCGGTGTCGCTCCAGCCCAACCTGGCGTTCTGGAAGCGACCGTGGATCGGTCTCCAGTGGCTCTTCCGCCGGGGGCCCGGGGCGTCGAACCACTTCGAGGCGGGCGGGTTCATCCGCAGCAACGACGAGGTCGAATATCCGAACCTGATGTTTCACTTCCTGCCGATCGCGATCCGCTACGACGGGTCCACGCCCGAGGGCGGCCACGGCTACCAGGTGCACGTCGGACCCATGTACGCCGACACGCGCGGCTCGGTGGAGATCACCAGCACCGACCCGATGGCGAAGCCGGCGCTGCGGTTCAACTATCTGACGACGCCGAACGACAAGCGCGAGTGGGTCGAGGCAGTTCGCCACGCGCGGCGGATCCTGAACCAGCCGGCCATGGACCGCTTCAACGGCGGTGAGGTCTCACCGGGGCCGGGGGTCGAGACCGACGACGAGATCCTCGACTGGGTCCGCAGGGACGCCGAGACGGCGCTGCATCCGTCGTGCACCGCGAAGATGGGCGTCGGTGACGACGCCGTCCTGGATCCGACGTCCATGCGGGTCCACGGCACGGAAGGGCTCCGGGTGGTCGACGCGTCGGCGATGCCCTACGTCACGAACGGCAACATCTACGCGCCGGTGATGATGCTCGCCGAGAAGGCCGCCGACCTCATCCTCGGCAACACCCCCCTCGCCCCCGAGCCCGTCGACTTCCACCGCGCCCGAAGTTGAGACGCGGGGTCAGAGTCCCGTCCCACCTTCGACGGATCGCGACGCGGCCGGGGGCACGGAAGGTGGGACGGGACTCTGACCCCGGTGTCTCAACTCGGCCGGGATCCAGCCGCGAAGGGAGTTGATGCCCCAGATGCGGTCGGCGCGGTGGAGGTCGTCGAGGGTGAGGACCGCCTCACGGATGCGACCGTTGGCGAGGAGTTCGGCCCGCAGCGTGCCGGGGAGCAGGCCGCTGCTCTCGGCGGGGGTGAGGGCCTCGCCGTCGATCTCGAGGACGAGGTTGGCGACCGAGGTCTCGGTGATCTCCCCGTCCTCGTTCCACAACACGACGTCGTCCGCGTCGGGGAAGCGGCCGGCGGCCTCCTCGTAGCGGTCCCGGCGGGTGGTCTTGTGGCGCAGGAACTCGTCGCCGCGCCCCACCGGCAACGTGTCGATCGCCAGCTGCCAGGCGTCCGTGCGTCGGGGCGGCATGTCGAGGACCTGGACCTCGATGGCCCCGTCGGCGGCCACGAGCAGCCGGAGTCGCTTCGGCTCCTCGGCCCGCACCGCGCCGAGCCGGCGGGTGATCTCGGCCACGTCGCAGTCGAACCCGAAGTGGGCGGCCGACGCGGCGAGCCGGGCGACATGGCGATCGAGGAGGATGGGTCCCGCGCCGGGATCCCAGCCGAGGGTCTCGAGCAGCCGGAACGGTCGGGTGGCCCGATACAGCACCCGTGCCTTGTCGTGCGCCTCCTCCCACTCGGCCGTCTCGTCGCTGTCCCACACGATGCCGCCGCCGACCCCGTAGGTGGCGGTGCCGGTGCGCTGATCGACCCACGCCGTGCGGATGGCGATGTTGAACTCCGCGTCGCCGCCCGGCTCGATGAGCCCGACGCTGCCGGTGTAGGTGCCGCGGGGTCGGGACTCGAGCTCGGTGATGATGCGCGACGTCGCCACCTTGGGCGCGCCGGTGATCGAGGCACCGGGGAAGGTCGCGGCGAAGAGTTCGCGCAGCGAGGCGTCCGTCTCGGCGACGACCGTCGACGTGAGCTGGTGGACCGTCGGATAGCTCTCGACGGTGTGCAGGGCGACGGTCCGGACCGAGCCGACATCGGCGATGCGTCCGAGGTCGTTGCGGGCCATGTCGACGATCATCGTGTTCTCGGCCCGGTCCTTCTCGCTGCGCACGAGTTCCTCCGCGAGGTCGCGGTCGCGGATCGGGTCCGGGTGGCGTGGTCGCGTGCCCTTCATCGGCCGCGTCTCGACCGTGCGGCCGATGCGGCGGACGAACAGCTCCGGGGACGCAGAGCACACGGCCGCGTCGCCCAGGTCGATGAAGGCGAGATGGTCCGCTCGTTGGGCCCGACAGAGCGCGGCGAACAGACCTTCGGGGTCGCCGGCGAACTGGGTGTCGAGGCGCATCGTGTAATTGACCTGGTAGGTGTCGCCCGCCGCGATGCGCTCGCGGATCTCGCGCACGGACGACTCGAAGGCCGCCTGGTCGTCGGATGGCACCCAGTCGCCGGTCTCGAACAGCCGTCCGGCCGGCCCCCGCGAGGGCCGAGCCTCGGCGAAACTCGCCATGGCGACGAGCGGGGTGTCGTCGGCTCGATGCGAGGCGATCGCCGGGTCGAACGCCGGTCCGGCGTCGTAGGACACGAAGCCGACCACCCAGCGGCCGGCCGCGGCCGCCGCCTCCGCGGCGTCGATCGCGGCGCCGACGGACGCGAGGTCGTCAGCCACGAAATGCTCGATCGGATCGCTGAAGGAGACCCACCGCCGCCCCTGCGGCGTGGCATGGCGGACGAGCGCTCGAGTGACACGAAGCATCGGAGAGCAACGATACGCTCTCGCGCGTGCGGAGCGCCCGGTGCCGTTGACTCGATACGCCAGGATCGACGAGTCGCCGTATCTGCGCCGCGCCCTCGCGGTGGCCGACCCGGAGAAGGCGGCGCGCGGTGTCTACAACCACACGTACCACCTGCTCCACTACGGCGACCCCGTCGCCGAGTACTGGGCCCTGATCGACGGCGTGACCCTGTGGGATGTCGCCTACCAGCGCCAGGTGGAGGTGCGGGGGCCGGACGCCGTGGCGCTGATGCAGTACCTCGTCACCAGGGATCTCTCGTCACACGAAGTCGGCCAGTGCAAGTACGCGTTCATGACGAATGCGGACGGCGGCATCATCGGTGATCCGGTCGTGCTCCGGCTCGACGACGATCGCTTCTGGCTGAGCGTGGCCGATGCCGACATCCACCTCTGGTGTCAGGGTCTGGCCCTCGCCAGCGGCTACGACGTCGACGTTGCCGTGCCCGACATCGCGCCCGTGCAGATCCAGGGTCCCCACGCGCCGGCGGTCATGGACGATCTCTTCGGCGACGAGCTGCCGGACCTCGGCTACTACCGGCTGATCCGGCGGCAACACGACGGCCTCGAGCTCGTCATCTCCCGCACTGGCTGGGGCGGCACGGACGGCTACGAGATCTATGTCGCCGACGCGCGGGCGGACGAGAACGCCCGGGCCGAGCAGTGGTGGGACACGGTGATGCGGGCCGGTGAGCGCCACGACATCACGGCGGGCGCGCCGAACCACGTCCGCCGGATCGAGGCCGGCATGCTGGCGCTGGGCTGCGACATCGACGACACCACGACACCGCTCGAACTCGGGTCGGGGCACGACTGGATGGTCGATCTCGACCAGCCCGACGACTTCGTCGGCCGCGACGCACTCCTCGCGCAGCGGGCGGCGGGTCCGACGGGCCGGCTCGTCGGCGTCGACATCGACGGTCCCGATCTCGGCACCTTCACGGACGGCGACATGCCGCGGGTGCTTCCCGTGCGCCGGGACGATCACGAAGTTGGCACGCTCACCTCGGCCTGCTGGTCGCCCCGACTGCGCCGCAACATCGGCTTCGTCCGCACCACCGTCGAGCACAGCCGCCTCGGCACCGAACTCGGCATCGACCACCCGGTCCACGGCTGCCTGCCCGCGGTCGTCGTCGAGAAGCCGCACCTGAAGTGAGCGACGACGTCGAGGGCGGTCCGCTCATCGAGAACAACCCGGTCGTCGCGGCCCGCGCCCTGCTGATCGGGGTCGCCCTCCTCATGGCGGGCAACGGGCTCCAGGGATCGCTCCTCGGGGTGCGGACCCAGGTGGAGGGCTTCTCGCTCGGCGCGGCCGGCGTCGTCATGGCCTGCTACTTCGCCGGCTTCCTCGTCGGCGCGAAATACGCCGAACGCATGCTGGCGCAGGTCGGCCACATCCGCGTGTTCGCCGCCCTGGCGTCGACTGCCTCCGCCGCCGTGCTCGCCCACGCCATTCTCATCTCGCCGCTCAGCTGGGGGGCGATGCGCTTCGTCACCGGGGTCTGTTTCAGCGGCCTCTACGTGGTCTCGGAGTCATGGCTCAACGACATGGCCACCAACGCGACGCGGGGACGGCTCCTCTCGCTCTACATGGTCGCGACGATGGGCGGCATGACCATCGGGCAGTATCTGCTCGAGGCCGCCGACCCGTCCGGCTTCAAGCTCTTCGTGCTGGCGTCGATCCTGGTGTCGACGTCGTTGCTGCCGGTCACGCTCTCGGCCTCCACCAGCCCGCCCACCGGCATCCCGGAGCCCCTGTCGATGCGCGAGCTCTTCCGCCAGGTCCCGACCGGCGTGGTCAGCTCGTTCTGGGGTGGCATGTCGGCCGGCGTACTGATGGGGCTCGGTGCCGTCTACGCGATCGCGGCGGACGTGCCGGCGTCGCGGATTCCCACCTTCCTCGCCGCGCCACTGATCGGTTCGTTCCTCCTCCAGTGGCCCATCGGCTGGATCTCCGACCGGGTCTCGCGGCGGTCCGTCATGTGGTGGGTGGCGGTCGCCGCGGCCGGCGTGTGCGCCGTGCTCACCGTCGCGCCGGTGGGGAGCTGGGCGGCGATCGGGTTGATGTTCCTGCTCGGCGGGACGACGTTCCCGCTCTACTCGCTCACGATCGCCTACGCCGGCGACTGGCTGCCCCAGTCGCAGCTCACGGCGTCGTCGGCGTCGCTCGTCCGCGTGAACGGGGTCGGCGCGGTCTGTGGCCCGCTCGTGGCGGCCCCGCTCATGTCGGCCACGAGCCCGCGAGCGTTCTTCGTCGTGATGGTGGTCACCCACGGGCTGATCGCGTCCTACATCTCGTGGCGGGTGCTCTTCCGCGACGCGCTCCCCGCCGAACGCCAGCGGGCATTCGTGGCCTACCCGGCCCGTGCGTCGGCGGTGGCGTCGAACCTCATCGGTCGCCGCCGGCGATCGGTCTACGCCACGTCCGCCGAGGCGGGGGACGGCGACGCTCAGTAGGCGGCGTCGGGCATCGACGCCTTGCGGCGGGCGACGAACTCCTGCAGCTCCTCGTCGATGGCCGCGTCGAGCGGCGGCGCCTCGTAGGCGGCCAGCATCTCCTTCCACTTCGCGTTCGCCCGTTGGGCGGCGGTGAGCGAACCCTCGAGCTCCCACTGCTCGAAGCTGTTGTTGTCGGCGATCGTGGAACGGTAGAAGGCGGTCTCGAAGTTGGCGAGGGTGTGGGCGTTGCCGAGGAAGTGGTCGCCGTGGGGGTTCGTGTGGAACGCCTCCATCGCCTGGCCGTTCGCCGAGAGGTCGATGCCGCGGGCGTAGACCCCCATCATGCCGAGCTGGTCGGCGTCCATGATCAGCTTCTCGAACCCGAGGGTGAGGCCGCCTTCCTGCCACCCGGCGGCGTGGAGCACGAAGTTCACGCCCGCTTCGACGGTGGGGAGGATGGTCGATGCCGACTCGTACGCGGCCTGGGCATCGGGGTACTTCGACGACGTGAACTGGCCACCGGACCGGAACGGCACCCCGACCCGGCGGGCGAGCGATGCCATCACGTTGATGGCCTGCCCGGCTTCGGGTGTGCCGAACGTCGGCGCCCCGGTGGCCATCGACATCGACGACGCGAACGTGCCGAAGACGACCGGCGCGCCCGGCCGGACCAGCTGGTAGTAGGCCATGCCCGACAGGGCCTCGGCGAGAGCCTGGGCGGCGAGCCCGGCGACCGTGACCGGCGACATCGCCCCGGCGAGGATGAACGGCGAGATGATGGCCGCCTGGTTGGCGCGGGCGTACTCCGTGGCCGCGCCGAGCATCGTGGCGTCCCAGCGCAGCGGCGAGGACGCGTTGATCAGCGACGTCATCACGGTGCGGTCGCCGAGGTCGCCGCCGAAGGCGATGCGGCTCAGCTCGATCGAATCGGCCGCCCGCTCGGGCGCGGTGACCGAGCCCATGTAGGGCTTGTCGCTGTAGCGGATGTGCGAATACACCATGTCGAGGTGGCGCTTGTTCACGGGAATGTCGACCGGCTCGCACACCGTGCCGCCGGAGTGGTGCAGGTGGGGAAGCATGTAGGTGAGGCGGACGGCGTTCTCGAAGTCGGCGAGCGACGCGTAGCGCCGGCCCTTGTCGAGATCGAAGGCGAACGGCGACCCGTAGTTCGGCGCGAACACCGTGCAGTTGTCGCCGATCTTCACGCTGCGGGCGGGATTGCGGGCGTGCTGGACGAACGATGTCGGTGCGTTGGTCTGCACGATCTCGCGGCACATGCCGGCGGGGAAGCGCACGAGCTCGCCGTCCACGTCCGCGCCGGCGTCGCGGAGCAGGTCGAGCGCCTCGGGGAAGTCCTGGAACGCGATGCCCACCTCGCTGAGGATGATCTCCGCGTTGGCCTCGATCCGGGCGAGGCCCTCCTCGTCGAGCATGTCGACCGGCGCGAGCCGGCGTTCGAGATACGCGACGGTCTCGCCGCCGACCTCGGCCCGCGCGGCCTGTCGCGCCGCCCGGCCGCCGCCGCGGCGTCCGCGCCGGGCGTCGGTCTCGCTCATGGCGAACCCGTCGAACGACGGCGGCGCCGGGGCCGGCCGGAGTCGGACGCGGCGACGCGTTCGGGCAGCTCGACCACCTTCGCCAGATGCGGGCTCGGCGCGGTGTCGTGGGGGAACGCCATGGCCGCGACGAACAACTCCTGGAAGCGCGGCTCGGTCGCGGTCTCGATCTTCTCGATCGAGCGCACGGCGGCCGCCACCTCGGCGCGCTGCTCGGCGCTCACCAGCATGCGGATCGCGCCGGCCCCCGAGGCGTTGCCGACCGCCCGCACGCCTTCCACCGGGCCGTCGGGCACGAGGCCGAGGACCAGCGCGTACACCGGGTCGATGTGGGCCCCGAAGGCGCCGGCGAGGCGGACGTCGTGGATCTCCGTCACGCCTGCGTGTTCCATGAGCAGGTCGATCCCGGCGCGCAGGGCGGAGCCGGCGAGCTGGATCTGGCGCACGTCGTTCTGCGTGATCGCCAGCTCGGGCGAGGTGTCGGTGGCGTCCCGGATGACATAGCGGAAGGTCCGGTCCTCGGGGCGCACGCGGTCCGTGGTGGCCGTCAGTGCCCCCTGCACCACGCCGTTGTGGTCGCAGACACCGGCCAGGAACATCTCGCCGATGACCTCGATGATGGCGGAGCCGCAGAGACCGGCGATGTCGAGCTTGGCGGTGTCCGCGGCGAAGCCCGGGTCGTCGCTCCACAGATCGGAGCCGATCACCTTGTACCGGGCTTCGTAGGTGGTCCGGTCGATCCGGATCCGTTCGATCGCGCCCGCGGTGGCGCGCATGCCGCAGCTGATCTGGGCGCCCTCGAACGCGGGGCCTGTCGGTGACGAGGCGGCGTAGGTCCGATCGCCGGCCCCGAGCACCAGCTCCGCGTTGGTGCCGACGTCGACCATGAGCTGGGGGCTCTCGGCTCGGTGAGTGCCCTCGTTGAGCATGGCCGCGGCCGCGTCGGCGCCGACGTGACCGGCAATCAGTGGCCCGACGTGCGCTCGCGCGAACGGGAGGTCGAGGTCGAGCTCCTCGGCTCGCAGGTCGACCGCGGTGCCGACCGTGAGCGTGAACGGCGCCGCGCCGAGCGGCGTCGGGTCGATGCCGAGCAGGAGGTGGTGCATGACGGGGTTGCCGACGAGCACGACGTCGTGGATGCGGCGCCGCAGGGTGGTCTCGTCCTCGTCCAGATCGGTGGCGAGTTCGGAGACGATGCCGTCGAGCGCGCCGCGGACGGCCGAGGTGAGCTCCCGCTCGCCGCCGGGGTTCATCATCACGTACGAGACCCGGCTCATCAGGTCCTCACCGAAGCGGATCTGGGGATTCATGGCGCCGCCCCCGGCGACGACCTCGCCGCTGGCGAGGTCGACGAGATACGCCGCGATCGTCGTGGAGCCGACGTCGATGGCGAGTCCGAGGATCGTCTCGTCGAATCCCGGTCGGACGTGGAGCACGGCACCGTCGGCGTGGACGATCGCCGTGACCGAGCGACCACCGGCGACGATGGCGGACTGGAGGTCGTTGAGCGTCCGCGCGTCGACCCGGGTCGGTCCGAGACCCCAGTCCTCGGTGAGGGCGGCGGCCAGCATCTCGGCATCGGTGCGCTCGTCGCCCAGCTCCGGTGTCGGGAGTTCGACGTAGCGCGCGGTGATCATCGGATCGAGGGTGAGGCCGGTGAGGTCGACCTTCTTGCGCACGACGGGGCGATGGACCTGCGACTCGGCCGGCACGTCGACGACGACATCGCCACGGACGAGCGCCTGGCACCCGAGGCGGTTGCCCTCGGTGATCGGTCGGCGCCCGCGATAGTCGCGTTCGCTGGTGGTCCATTCGCTGATGTCGTCCGTGGTGGAGGTGATCCCCCACTTGGCGAAGTCACCGAACGACGGCGTGATCTGGCAGCGACCGCACAGGCCGCGGCCGCCGCAGGTGGAGTCCAGGTCGACCGCGACGGAGCGGGCCGCGTCGAGCAGGGTGGTGCCCTCCGGCACGCGGGCCTGCACCCCCGAAGGGGTGAAGATCACGGTCGCGTCCCGGGCCTCCATGGTCGGCGGGCTAGCTCGCGGCGCCGCCGCGGCGACGCCCTCCGCGGCGACGGGCCCCGCCCTGGCCGCCGCCGGCACTCGGGTCGCGGAACTCGCCGATCCACGCCGCACAGTCCTTGTCGTGTCCGGCCAGCACGTCGGCGGCCATGATGGCGCTCTTCACCTCCGCGTGCATCGGGCTCATGATCGCGGAGGTCATGCCCGCGCCGATGGCCATCGACAGGAAGGTGCCGGTGATGGCGTGGCGGTTCGGAAGCCCGAAGCTCACGTTCGAGGCGCCACAGGTGGTGTTGACGCCCAGTTCCTCGCGCAGCCGGCGGACGAGGGCGAAGACCTGCTGGCCGGCGGTGCCCATCGCGCCGATCGGCATGACGAGCGGGTCCACCACGACGTCCTCCTTCGCGATGCCGTGGTCGGCCGCCGCATGCACGATCTTCTTCGCCACCTCGAACCGGACGTCGGGGTCCTCACTGATGCCGGTCTCGTCGTTGGAGATCGCGACGACGGCGGCGCCGTGCTTGGCGACGAGGGGCAGGACGCGCTCCATCACCTCGTCCTCCCCGGTGACCGAGTTGATCAGCGGCTTGCCTTGATAGACGGCGATGCCCGCCTCGAGCGCCTCGATGATCGACGAGTCGATGGCGAGCGGCACGTCCGTGACGGACTGGACGAGTTGGATCGCCTTGGCCAGCAGGGCCGGCTCGTCGGCCAGGGGGATGCCGGCGTTCACGTCGAGCATGTGGGCGCCCGCCTCGACCTGGGCGATGGCGTCCGCCTCGACCCGGCTGAAGTCGCCGCTCTTCATCTCCTCGGCGAGGAGCTTGCGGCCGGTCGGGTTGATGCGCTCGCCGATCATGACGAACGGGCGATCGAAGCCGAGGACGACTTCCTTCGTTGCGGAACTGATGACGGTCTCGGTCACTGGTCTTGCCCTCCATCGGGCTCGAGCCCGCCCGATGCCACGAGGGCCTCCAGGCGGTCTCTGGGGTAGGTGGAATGGATCGTGTCCGCGGCCTGTTGGGCGGCTTCGGCGGCGTCGCCGTCGAGGGTGCGTTGCACCCGGCGCCACTGCTGCACGTAGTCGTTGGTGTCGGTGAGTCCGGCCACGTGGGCGGCTCGGTCGATTGCGTGCTGGAACCGCGGCTCCAGCAGCACCTTCTCGGTGCCGCCCTCCGCGGTGGTGGCGGTGATCTGGGCGGGGATGTCGCGCCAGTAGATGGTGGTGAGGCCCGGTCCGGCCCGGCGACCGCGTCTAGCCATGGCGGGCGACCTCCAGCACCTCGGACTCGAGCTCGCCGTAGCCCGTGGCGACCCGGGAGAACTCGAGACCGAGTCGATCGGCGGCGGCGCGCGCCTTCTCGTCCAGCACCGGGTCGTCGGTCTGGGCGAGATAGATCATCTTCGTGTAGTTGCCGAAGTACAGGGACTCGAGCTCCGGGTGCTCCGCGATGCCGAGGCCGGCGATGATCAGCCGCTCGAAGTGCTTCACCAGATAGTCGGTGAGGTAGAAGGCGGTCGGATCGGCGTCGTGCATCGCGGTGAACACGTCGCCCCCGGCGAAGAACTGGTAGCAGTGCGCACCCGGCATCATCTCGATGTTCGCCCCGTTCGCGCGGTACTCGCCGCAGAGGTCGACGAGGGCACCGGCCGTGCCGCAGTCGGCGTATCCGACGAGCACGCGGTCGAAGTCGGCGATGCGTCGGTCGAGGCGGGTGCGGACGGCGGGGGTGATGTGTTGCGGGGTCATGTGCAGTGAGGCGGGAAGGCATTCGAGGGTGACGTTGTCGAACTCATGGAGCCGCGCGACGTCGCGGATCTCCCGAGCCAGCGCACCGCACGCCAGGATGAGCACGCGCGGCGACCCGGCCATGATGGTCTACGCAGCCCGTCGGGCCCGCACCAACGACGATGCCGTCTCGGCCGCGACCGCCGCGTCGCGGCAGTACGCGTCGGCGCCGATGGCCTCGCCGAACTCCTCGTTGAGCGGCGCGCCGCCGACGATCACGATGTAGTCGTCGCGCATGCCCTTCTCGACGAGCGTGTCGATCACGACCTTCATGTACGGCATGGTCGTGGTGAGCAGGGCGGACATGCCGATGATGTCGGGCTTGTGCTCCTCGATCGCGGCGAGGAACTCGTCGACATCGGTGTTGATGCCGAGATTGTGGACCTCGAATCCCGCGCCCTCGAGCATCATGCCGACGAGGTTCTTCCCGATGTCGTGGATGTCGCCCTTCACCGTGCCGATGATGACGGTGCCGATGGGCTCCGCGCCGGTCTCCGCGAGGAGCGGGCGCAGGATCGCCATGCCGGCCTTCATCGCGTTCGCGGCGAGCAGGACCTCGGGGACGAAGAGGATGCCGTCGCGGAAGTCGATGCCGACGATGCGCATGCCCTCGACCAGGGCGTCGTTGAGCACCTTGTCCGCCGACCACCCGCGGCCGAGCAGGATGCGGGTTCCTTCGTCGATCTCGTCGGCCAGACCGTCGTAGAGGTCGTCGTGCATCTGGGCCGTGAGGTCCTCATCGCTGAGGGCGTTGAGATCGATCTCGTCCTCGTCGTTCTCGTCGGGTTGGTCACTCACTTCTGGTGCTCCGAAAGGCGTTGGAGGGCTCGACTCTGTTCCGCATCGTGGAACCGTACCGTATCATGAAACAGACACGCGGCTCCCGGCAAACACTAGAGGTCAGAATGCCGGGTTCGGGGCCGAATCACCACCGCCGTTCGGCCCAATACGCGCGCCGCGGCGAGCCGGGGGCGAATACCGCGGGAGTCCCGGCAGGGACCCGTAGTCTTTCGGGCGTGTCCGAACCGCCCCAGCCAGACGATCAGCCCGCGCACCGCTACGACGCGGCCCGCGCCGACGAGATCGAGACCCGTTGGCAGGCGCAGTGGCGTGAGGCGGGCACGTACCACGCGCCCAACCCGTCGGGGTTGCTCGCCGACGACGAAGACGCGCTCGCCCGACGCCCGAAGCTCTTCATCATGGACATGTTCCCGTATCCCTCGGGCACGGGCCTGCACGTGGGCCATCCGCTGGGCTTCATCGCGACCGACGTCTACGCCCGCTTCAAACGGATGACCGGGTTCAACGTCCTGCACACGATGGGGTTCGACGCGTTCGGTCTGCCGGCCGAGGAGCACGCCCGGCAGACCGGCGAGCACCCGCGCGAGAACACCGAGAACAACATCGCCAACATGACCCGCCAGCTCGAACGCCTCGGCCTCGGCCACGACGAGCGGCGCAGCGTGGCGACCACCGACCCCGCGTTCTACCGCTGGACGCAGTGGATCTTCCTCCAGCTGTTCGACGCCTGGTTCGACGAAGACCGCCAGGCCGGTCGTCCGATCGACGAGCTCGTCGCCGAGTTCGAGGCCGGCACCCGCACGCCGAAGGGCGGCGAGGACTGGGCCGCGGCCGACGAGTCCGGCCGTCGCGCGATCCTCGCCCAGTACCGCCTCGCCTACGTCGACGACGCCCCCGTCAACTGGTGTCCGGGCCTCGGCACCGTGCTCGCCAACGAGGAGGTCACCGCCGAGGGTCGCTCCGAACGCGGCAACTTCCCCGTCTTCCGTCGCCCGCTGCGTCAGTGGATGATGCGGATCACGTCCTACGCCGATCGCCTGCTCGACGATCTGGATCTGCTCGACTGGACCGACTCGATCAAGACGATGCAGCGGAACTGGATCGGGCGCAGCGAGGGTGCGCTGATCCGCTTCGGCCCGATCGAGGTCTTCACCACCCGACCCGACACCGTCTTCGGGGCGACCTACATGGTGCTCGCGCCCGAGCACCCGCTCGTGGACGAGCTCACCGCCGACGCCTGGCCCGACGGGACGAATCCGGCCTGGACCGGTGGACACGCGAGTCCGCAGGCCGCGGTCGACGCGTATCGCGCCCGTGCCGCCCAGATGACCGATCTCGAGCGCCAGGAGCACAAGGAGAAGACCGGCGTGTTCGTGGGCACCACCGTGGCCAACCCGGTCAACGGCGCCGAGCTGCCCGTCTTCATCGCCGACTACGTGCTCATGGGCTACGGCACCGGCGCGATCATGGCCGTTCCCGGCCAGGACGAACGGGACTGGGAGTTCGCCGAGACCTTCGGGCTCGACATCGTGCGCACGGTGCAGCCTCCCGCCGGTTGGGACGACGAGGGCGGCAAGGCCTACGTCGGCGAGGGTGCCGCCATCAACTCCGGGTTCCTCGACGGCCACGACATCGCAACCGCCAAGCAGACGATCATCGACTGGCTCGAGGCCAACGATCATGGCGAGGGCACGATCACCTACAAGCTGCGGGACTGGCTGTTCAGCCGGCAGCGCTACTGGGGTGAACCCTTCCCGATCGTCTATGGCGACGACGACCTGCCCCGCGCGGTGCCGGAGTCCGAGCTGCCGGTGCTCCTGCCCGACCTCATGGACTGGGCGCCGCGTGCGCTGGACGAGGACTCCGAGCCCGAGCCGCCGCTCGGCCGGGTGAGCGAATGGCGCGAGGTCGAGATGGATCTCGGCGACGGCCCGCGGACCTATCGACGCGAGCTGAACACGATGCCCCAGTGGGCCGGGTCGTGCTGGTACTACCTGCGCTACCTCGACCCGACGAACGAGAACGCCATGGTCGACCCCGACGTCGAGCAGTACTGGATGACCGACCCGGCCGACGGCGAGGTCGGCGGCGTCGACCTCTACGTGGGCGGCGTCGAACACGCGGTCCTGCATCTCCTCTATGCCCGCTTCTGGCACAAGGTGCTGTTCGATCTCGGCCACGTGTCGGGCCCGGAGCCGTTCAAGCGCCTCATCAATCAGGGCTACATCCAGGCCGCCGCCTTCCAGGACGAGCGCGGCGTCTATGTCGAAGCCGACGAGGTGGAGGGCGACCCGCAGTCCGGGTTCACCCACGACGGCCGGCCGGTCACGCGCACGTTCGGCAAGATGGGCAAGTCCCTGAAGAACTCCGTCACGCCTGACGACATGTACGCGGCGTACGGCGCCGACACCCTGCGCCTCTACGAGATGTCGATGGGCCCCATCGATCAGGACCGTCCGTGGGAGACGCGGTCCGTCGTCGGGTCCCAGCGGCTCCTGCAGCGGGTCTGGCGGAACCTCGTCGACGAGGAGACCGGTGAGCTCGTCGTCACCGATGACCTCGCGGACGACGACCTGCGGCGGGTGCTGCACCGGACCATCGACGGCGTCCGCGCCGACATGGACGGCCTGCGCTTCAACACCGCGATCGCGAAGATCACCGAGCTCAACAACGAGCTGACGAAGCGGGAGGGACCCACGCCGCGCGAGGTCGCCGACGCGATCGTCCGCATGCTCTCGCCCCTCGTGCCCCACGTCGCCGAAGAGCTGTGGACCCGCTTGGGCGGCACCGGTTCGGTCACCCGCGCCGAGTTCCCCGAGGCGGACACCAGCCTGCTCGTCGACGACACCGTCGAGCTGCCCGTGCAGGTCAACGGCAAGGTCCGCGGCAAGGTCGTCATCGCGGCCGACGCCGACGAGGAGACGGCGATCGCCGCCGCGCTGGCGGAGGCGAACGTCGCCGCGCACGTGGACGGCCAGGATCTCCGCAAGGCGATCTACGTGCCCGGCCGGATGGTCAACCTGGTCGTCTGACCGTCGGCGGCCGCAGGGCGAACAGCACCGTCAACGCGGCCGGCGCGACAGCCCATGCGAGCGCGGTCGAGCGGTAGCCGCCGGTGGCCAGCTCCGTGACCGAGAACGCGAACGGCCCCGCGGCGGACGCCATCACGCCGACGAACGAGAGCGTTCCCTGGATCGCCCCCAGGTTGCGGACACCGAACCACGCCGGGGGCAGGGTGGACGAGACGCTGCGGGCCGCACCGCCCAGCAGACCCAGCAGGACGGCATAGCCGATCACCTCGCCGGTGGACGACGCCGAGCCGGCGACCACGAGCGTCGCGGTGAGGAGGGCGACGACGATCAGGGGCGCGTTGCGGGTGCCGATGCGGTCGAGGGCGTAGCCCGTCGCCGGTGAGCCGATCGTCGAGCCGAGGACCTGGGGCAGGAAGAGGGCAGCCGCTTCCGTGCTGGTGAACCCGGACTCGCCGAGCAGGGCGATCTGGTGGAAGTTGAGACCGGTGACGAGCATCGACACCGACGCGCTCGAGATCGCGAGGACCCAGAACTCGTAGCGCCGGACCGCCTCGCCGCGGCCGAGCCCCCACGCCGGGACCGCGGCCACGCCGTCGGCCACGACGCCGCCATCGGCCATCTGGCCCACCGAGCTCGGCCGGTCGATCATGCCGAACCACGCGATGGGCAGCACGAGCGTCCCGACGACACCGGCGGCGACCAGCCAGGTGGCCCGCCAGCCGATCTCGTCGATGACCGTGTTGAGTCCGACCGGGACGAGCGCCATCAGCGCGGCGGAGACGGTGACGGCCACGGAGATCGCCGTACCCCGCCGCCGCTCGAACCAGAGCTGGATCGACATGACGCTGACCAGAGAGAGCGAACCCTGACCGAGCATGCGGATGAAGACGAAGCCCGCGGTCAGGCTGAGGATTCCCTGCACCCCCGACATCGCGACGAGGGCGACCGTGAAGGCGGCACCGATGGCCGTCATCGATCGGCGCACGCCGTGGCGGTCGATCAGTCGACCGACCGTCGGCAGGGCCAGTGAGCCGGTCAGGGTGCCGACGAGATAGCCGGCGGTGATCCACGACTTCTCGAGGTCGAGGTCGGCCGCGAAGTGGTCGATGAAGACCGACACGCCGATCGTCTGGCCGGGCCCCGTGAGGGCCATCGTGATCGTTGCGAGCGCCACGATCCGCCAGCCGGAGAACCGCGTGCTCCGGTCCTGCGCCACGGGCATCGGAGCAGTGTACGGTCCGGCCGTGACCTCACTCGCCCCGGTTTCACCCGACCGTGTGGACGCGGTCGTCTTCGACATGGGCGGCGTGTTCGCGGTGCCCGCACCGGCGCCCATGTCGGAGCTGATGGCCGCGGGCGGTGTTCGCTTCGAGCTCGATGATTCGTCCGCGCGAGTCGCCCACTACGCGGGCGTCGCCGCCCTCACCGCCGCCCTGGTCGACGGTGCGGTGCACGAGACGAATCCGGCGGTGTGGGAACACTACGACCGCGCCTACTTCGCCTCCACGGGGCTCCGCGGAACCGCGCTCGACGAGGCGGTCGCGGCGCGTACCGCGGCCCGGGTCGACGGGTTCGACACCGCCGTCATCTGGTCCCACGTGCTCGTCGAGAACCGCGCCGCGTTCGCCCGCATCGCTCGTCTTCGACCGACGGCGATCGTCACCAACAACAACGGCACCGCGGTGCAGCAGTGCCTCGACATGCGGATCTGCCAGGTCGGCGACGGGGACCTCCCCTCGGTCGCGGCGATCGTCGACAGCGGTGTCGTGGGTGTCGCCAAGCCCGATCCGGCGATCTTCGCGCCGGCGTTGGACGCCCTCGGCACCGCCGCCGACCGCACGCTCTATGTCGGCGACACGGTCCACGCCGACGTGCACGGCGCGACCGCGGCCGGGATGCCGGTCGTCCAACTCGATCCCTACGACCACCACGCCCACTTCGATCACTGGCGTCTGCCCGACGTCGTCGCCCTGGCGGAGCACCTGGCCACATGACCGTCTCGATCAATGCGGCGACGGCGCGTCGGATCGCGCTCGGCGCGCAGGGCTTTCGTGACCCGCGCCCGACGGGGGCGGTGGATCGCCGTCACCTGCGGCGGGTGATGGGACGGCTCGGACTCCTCCAGCTCGACTCGGTGCCCGTGGTCATCCGCACCCAGTACATGCCCGCGTTCTCGCGGCTCGGCCCCTACGACACCGCCCTGCACGAGCGGATCGCCTACCGCGACGACGAGTGGATCGAGGCGTGGTGCCACGAGGCGTCGCTCGTCCCCGTGGAGGACGAGCCGCTCCTGCGGTGGTCGAAGGCGCGGGCTCGGCGGGGCGAGACGTGGGGCCCGCTGGCGGACTTCGCGGCGCGCGACGCCGCGTACATCGACGAGGTGCTCGACCAGGTGCGCGAGCGCCCGCTCGCCCCCGGCGACCTCGACGACCCCCGCCCGCGGGAGGGGGAGTGGTGGGGTGACCGCTCGTTCGGATCGGTGGCGCTCGACTGGCTGTTCCGGGTCGGCGAGGTCGGGATCCGCCGCACGCCGGGCTTCGTCAAGGAGTTCGATCTGCTCGAACGCATCGTCCCGGCCGAGATCCGGGCCCGACCGACGCCGAGTGAGGAGGACGCGCATCGCGAGCTGCTGATGCGAGCGGCGGCGAGCCACGGCATCGCGGCCATGCCCGATCTCGTCGACTACCACCGGCTGCCAAAGGTGCCGGCCAAGGCCCGCGTGGCGGAGCTCGTCGAGGACGGGCGGCTCATCGAGGCCGAGGTCGAGGGCTGGAACCGGCCGGCGTTGCTGCATCCCGACGCGGTGCGGCCCCGATCGATCGACGCGTGCACGCTCGTGTCGCCCTTCGACCCCGTGGTCTGGTTTCGGGAACGGGCGTCGCGGCTCTTCGCCTTCGACTACAAGATCGAGATCTACGTGCCCGCGGCGAAGCGGATCTACGGCTACTACGTGCTGCCGTTCCTCCTGGGTGACGAGCTCGTCGCCCGGGTCGATCTCAAGACCGACCGCGCCGCCGGCGTGCTGCGGGTGTTCGGCGCGTTCGCCGAGGAGGGGCAGTCGCCCGGCCGGGTCGCGGAGGCGCTGCGCCCCGCGCTCGACGATCTCGCGAGGATGGTCGGTGTGGACGGCTGGATGGTCGACGGCACCAAGGGCGACGTCATTCGCTTTCTGCGCTGACCGGTTCCTCGTCCGTCGGCTCGTCGACTTCCTCCGGCATCGGCACCCACGTCCCGTAGGGGATGCGCTGGCGCAGGTCCTCGTCGCCCTCGAATTCCGGCAGCCGGAGCCGTTGGACGCGATCGAGCGCGGCCTTGACGGAATTCACGTAGGCGCCGGCGTGGTTGTAGCCGAAGACGGCGGTCTGCCAGCCCTCCCAGTACCGCAACGAGCCGTAGTTGCAGAGGTAGGCACCGGCGCTGAGCGCCGCGTCGTCGATGTCCTGGGGGTCGCGCTCCCCATCGTCGTCGGCGTCGAGCTGCCACCGTTGCCACGATTCGGGGATGAACTGGAGCGGTCCGACGGCACGGTCGAAGAGCGGATCGCCGTCGAACTCGCCGCCGTCGGTGTCGGCCAGCTTCGCCGTCGTCAGGCCGAAGTTGTCGACGGTTCGCCCGTCGAGGGCGATGCCGATGATCGGTGCGGCCGGGCGCCCGTCGAGGTGGAGGCGGCCGCCGCCGTATTCGCCGTGGCGGCTCTCCACCGAGGCGATGGCGGCGATGGTCCGCCACGACACATGGCAGGAAGGCGCGAGGACGGACATGGTCGCCTCGGCCTCGAGGTAGGCGTCGAGGGCGCGGGGGGTGAGGCCCGGCTGGCCCGGGACGGCGGCCAACGCGTACGCCTTTGCCGCCGGGGCGAGCATCTCCCGGGCCGACGCGTCGAGTTCGCGTCGCGCGGCGGCGAGCGCGGCGGCGTCGTCGATCAGCGCCGCGTGCTGGGCCTCGACGTCGTCGTGGTACGTGATGGCCGCGTCGAGGGCCGCCTCCGCGAGCTCGAGTTCGGTCGCGGCCTCGGCGCGCAGGGCGAAGAGCTCGTCGAGCGTGGCGTTCGTCAGGAGGTACTCGCGCTGGGCGATCGTCAACGCCTCGCCGTCGAGACCGAGCACGGCGTCGATGGCCGGGTCCGTGCCGGCGAACACGTGGACGGCGGCGGCCTGCGTGAGGGCGTGCATGCCCCGGAAGTGGGCGTCGGCCCGGTTGCGATCGATCTCGCGGCGACGCTGCTCCTCGGCCGCCTCGTCCAACCTCGCGGCCATGCCCCGCAGGTCCGCGATGACCTGTTCGCGGGCGTTGGTGGTGTTGCCGAGCTGAAGGGTCGTGGAGAGGAGCGCGATCACGGCGTCGCCCTCCTGGTCCCGATACTCGATCGTGAGCAGTCGGGCGGCCGGATGCAGATCGAGGGTCGAACGCCAGGCGGCATCGAGTCCCACGGTCGCGAGGATCTCGTCGATCGCGGCGCCGTCGGTTGCGAGCGTCTCGGCCTCGGGGAACGCCGGGGGCGCGTCGGCCTGCGCACCGACGACGGTGGTCGACACGATCACGAACATGCCCAGCAGGACGGACAACCCCTTGTATCGCACGATGGTCTTCCATCGGCACCTGGCCGCCCGGGCAAAAGTGCTCTTGCTACCTTTCTCCCATGAGCATCCAGGTCCCCATCGAGGAACTGCCGACGGTGAGCGCCGAATACGGCCATTCGGCCTATGTGATCGTCGGGGTCGAGGCGGCGCCCCCGCGGGTCACCCACTCGAGGGTCGCGTGGGTCGACGGCGAACTCGAGGTCTCCGTGGGGGGTCGGGCGGCGGCGGCGCTGTCGTCGAATCCGGCGGCCTGCGTGCTGTGGCCGGCGACGGTGGATCAGAGCATGAGTCTCATCGTCGACGTGTCGTGCGTGGGTGCCGTCGAGCCTGGCGGGGGAGCGGTGCGCTTCCGGCCGACGGGTGCCGTGCGGCATCGACCCGCCTGACCCCCACCGCGAGGGTGGGTCAGCCGTCACCGGTGGTCGGATAGGTCACCGGCGGCCGTGGTGGTGTGGTCGGATACGCCGGATCGAGCGGATCGAGCGGCGGCGCGACCGTCGTGGTCGTCGTCGTTGTCGTCGTGGTGGTGGTCGTCGTTGTCGTGGAGACGGTCGACGATGTCGACGCCGGCGTCGTGTCCGTCGAGGTGGTGGACGTTGGGGGCGGGGCCGGTTCGGCATCGTCGGTGCACCCGCCGGCGAGCAGGGCGACGGTGAGCAGGGCACCGAGGACCGCAGGCACGGTCATCGACCCGGCTCCGGATGGGGTGACATCAGCGCGATGGGCACCGAGATGTCGAGATCGCGGGTGCGCATCGTCGCGATGTGGCGGCCGGGCTGCACGGCGGGCTTCACCCGGCCGAGAGCGGCACCGAGCGCTTCCGCGGACGCGTCGAGATCGTCACACGTCAGGGCGAGGCCCCACAGGGTCGCCGGGCCGTCGCCGTGGGCGGCGTCGTCGCCGACGAGCTCGAGGATCACGTCGCCGAGCCAGAAGAAGGCCTGCCGACGCATCGCCTCGCCGACCTCGAAGGTCCGGGTGCGGCGATGCTCGACGCCCGCGTCGGTCAGGGCCGCGGTCGTCCGGTCCATGTCGGGACTCATCGCCACCAGGTGATCGAAGCCCACCACGCGGTTCGGATGGTCGGGGGCCGCACGGGTGACCATCCCGCGGTCCGGGGGGACGGTGGAGAACGCCATGCCGTCGACCGGACCGGCGATGCCGGCGTCGGCGGCGAGGATCCCCCGCTCGTCGGCCGCCCCCGCGAGCACGATGGTGGTGCCGCCGATGCGGGTCCGACCGTCGGTGACCGTGAAGCCCGCGTCGGCCCAGGCCCGTGGGTCGTCACCGACGACGACGGTCTCGAGCTGGTGGGGACGCGTGGGCATCGCAGGATCGTTGCACGCCCGGCGGTGACCGCGGTGCCACGGCGGCTCGCTAGGGTCGCGACCCGTGTCCCAGGCCATCACCGATTTCGTCGCTCTCTTCGACATGGCCGTGCACGGCCCCGATGTCTGGGTCGGCCCCAGCGCCCAGTATCCGTGGGGTCGCGTGTACGGCGGCCAGGTCGCGGCCCAGGGGCTCTGGGCGGCCGCCCAGACGGTGCCGGACGAGTACGCCCCCCACTCCGTTCACGCCTACTTCATCCGGGGCGGCGATCAGGACCAGCCGATCCGGTTCGAGGTCGACCGCATCCGCGACGGGCGCTCGTTCGTGACCCGGCGGGTGGTCGCTCGCCAGTCCAGCGGCGCGATCCTCAACCTCTCGGCGTCGTTCCAACGTCACGAGGACGCACCTGATGCGACGGCGCTGGCTGTTCCCGGCCCCGTCGCCGGCCCCGACGAGCTGGCCGATGACGACTGGGGCCCGCTGCTCGAGCGGCGGCCCGTGCCCCGCGACGAGCAGCGAGCCCGCGCGTGGGTCCGGGTGCCCGGCCCATTGCCGGACGACCCGTTGATCCATGTCCTCGCCCACGTGTTCGCGAGCGACGACATGGCGACCGAGGCGGTCGAGCTCGAACACCCTCGCGGCCGTCCGGAATGGAACGGGCCCGAGGACCATCCCTACATGGGCGCGTCGCTCGACCACACGGTCTGGTTCCACCGCTGGGCGCGCGCCGACGAATGGTGCCTCCACGACCTGCGGTCGTCCGGCGTCTACGGCTCACGGGGGCTCGCCTTCGGCGAGGTGTGGGGGGCCGACGGCCTCCACATCGCCTCGATCGCCCAAGAGGTGCTTCTGCGCGAGCTGAAGCCGAGGGATTAGGTTCGCCCGGATGTCGTTCACCTTCCGTCGCCCGGCCGCTCGCACGGTCCTGCTCGATCGCGACAATCGCATCTTCCTGATCCGGGCGGAGGATCCCGTCGATCCCTACAAGCCCGAGTGGTGGGAGATCCCCGGTGGCGGCATGGGACGCGGCGAGGAGTCCGCCCACGCCGCGCTGCGCGAACTCCACGAGGAGACCGGCATCCCGAACGTCGAGATGGGGCCCTGCGTGTGGCGTCAGCAGACCGAGTACACGTTCGCCGGGTACCACTTCGAGTCCGACGACCACATCCACGTCGCGTGGTGCGATGGTGGCGAGTACGACCCGCGCGGCCTCGAGGCGCTCGAGGCCGCCGCGTTCCAGGGGGCCCAATGGTGGGCCCTCGACGATCTGCTCGCGAACGACGAACCCACGGTGCCCGTGCGTCTCCGCGAGTTCCTCCCCGCCCTCGTCGCCGGCGAGATCCCGGAGGAACCGATCGACATCACGCCCCCGGCGGACCAGGGCGGACGCTTCGACTGAGTCGGTTCAGCGGCGGCGGCCGCGCAGGCCGAGCCAGGCGAGATCGGCGACGCGGGCGGCGAGTGCCTGGACATCACCGGTCGCCCCGCTCGCGATCCAGTGCCGGCCCGTCGCCTCGGCCAGGCCGAGGATGCCGTAGGCGAACATCAGACGCTCGTCGGCGGTGAGCTCGTCGATGTCGATCAGGGCGGCGATGAAGTCGGCGAGCTGGTTCTCCACCTCGGCGACGGCGAGTGCGAAATCGGGATCGGTGCGCACGCCCTCGCCGAAGAGCAGACGAAACTCCTCCGGATGGTCGGCCACGAAGTCGAAGTAGGCGGCGAACCCGTTGACCACCATCTCCTCGGCGGACGTGGCCGAGGCGGTGGCGGCGCCGACCGTCTCCGTGAGGTCGTGGCCCGTCGAACGGAGCAGCTCGAGGAAGAGGTCCCGTTTCGAGGAGAAGTGCTGGTAGAGCACCGGTTTGGTGACACCGGCCTCCGTGGCGACGGACTCCATCGTGGCCGTCTGGAAGCCTTCCGCGGCGAAGACCCCGAGGGCCGCGTCGAGCAGTTGCACTCGGCGCTCCGCAGCAGGAAGTCGGATGGTCACGGGCCGCAACTCTAGTGTTCAGTCGCCGATGTTGCGGCCGTGCTCGAGATCGTCGCGAACCGCTGCCTTGATCGCGTATCCCCCGATGATGGCGGGCGCGAGCACGACGGACCCGGCGATCAGACCGAAGAGCGCGACACCGGCCACGATCCCCGTGAAGTCGGTGAGCATGCCGATGACGAAGGCGACGATGGCCACGCCGTAGAGCGCGTAGCCGAGGCGCTGACCCACGTCGACGATCCGTCGCGCCTTCGCCCGCTGCTCGAGGATCGGGTCGCGCGGGGTCATCGCGCTCACGCTAGCCAGCCGACCTCGCGGAGCAGCGCGCCGATCGCGTCGCGCATCGCATCGAGGCTCAGGTGCTCGACCGCGATGCGCCGGTTCTCCTCCAGCCGATCGAGGTCCGGATGCGCCAACGCCTCGGCCAACGGACCGGCATCGTCGGTCGGATACCACGACAGCCCGAGGGCGCGGAGCTCTCGGCTCACCGGATAGTCCGCGACCGCGGCGGGCACCCGATGGATCGCGGCCTCGACGGGCGGGTTACCGAAGCCTTCCCACAGCGACGGGAACAGCACGGCGTCCGCCGCGCCGTAGAGGTCGACGGCCGACTCGCCGTTCGTCCCGCGGACCACGGGGCACGTCGCCGTCGACAGGATCCGGGCGAGTTCGTCGTCGTAGCCGTCCTCCGCAGGACCCCAGAGCCAGTAGGTGCCCCCGAGTTCCTCGGCCAGCCGGACCGCGGTGGGCACGTCCTTGCGGGGAATCGCCCGCACCGGATGGGCGAGCAGCAGCGCGTCGTTCGCGACGCCGAGAGCCCGGCGCACGCCGGCGCGGTCGGCGCCGCCCGTGGCCGTGGGGAAGCCGTTGTAGATGCACGTCGCGGGGATGCCGCGTTCGGCCATCTGGTCACGGGTCAGGCGATTGATGGTGACGTGGCGCCACGCCGGGTCGACGAGGGGAAGCTCGGTGACATGGGCCCAGTGTTCGCGCTGCCACGGTGGATCGTGGTGGTGCATGACGGCCGGCCGACCGGCGAGCACGGCGGCCGTGAGCCGCGCGGCCGGGAGGTTCAGCGGGATCGTGCAGAGGTTCTCGACGACCACGAGGTCGGCGTCCGCGAGCGCCGTCTCGAGCTCCTCACGGGTCGGCGGATCCGTCGCGTCGATCGCGAGCCCGGGTACCGTCCGATCGACGGGCCCGTCCCCGGCCACGGTGCGCACCGAGTAATCCAACTGCTCGAGCGCCCGCTGCCAGTTGCGGGCCACCACCGACACGCCGTCCGCCATCCCGAGACGGAACGACACGATCGCAGCGCTGGCCATGGACCACACGATGCCGGGAGATCCGGTCGACCGCACCTCCACGCTGCGTCAGGCGGTGCACGAGGCGATGCTCGCCGCCTGGGTGGACGAGGGGTACACCGCCCCCAACACCGACGTGTACCCCTGGCTGTGGCTCTGGGACAGCTGCTTCCACTCGCTCGTCTGGCTCGCGCTCGACGACCCGGCCCGCGCCCGGCGCGAGCTCGACTCGGCCCTGTCCACGATCGACGACGCGGGTTTCGTCGCCCACATGGGCTATCAGCTCGACCCGGAGCGGTCCGTTGAGCTGTGGGGCCGGCGCGGCGCGTCCTCGATCACCCAGCCACCGATGTTCGGACACACGATCGCGGCGCTGTCCGGCGCAGGGGTCGACGTGCCCGCCCCGCTGCTCGACGCGGCGGCCCGCGGGGTCCGCTTCCTGCTGTCCGAGGCCCGTTCGGTCGACGGCCTGGTCGGGATCGTCCATCCGTGGGAGAGCGGCTGTGACGACTCGCCCCGATGGGACGATCTGGGGCCCGGCGATCACTTCGACGTCGCCCGCTGGCGGACCCACAAGAACGACCTGCTCGCCACCGTCGAACGGGGACCCGCGGGGGAGCCACTGCAGAACCCGGCCTTCCGGGTCGGGTCGGCCGGGTTCACCGCGCTCACGATCTGGAACGCGTTGGAGCTCGCCTCGGTGACCGACGACGGTGATCTGCGCGACCTGGCCACGTCGCGCATCGCCGCGCTCGACGCCCGCTTCGACCGGGACCGCGCGGTGTGGGCCGACACGGGCGCGGCGGCCGACGGATCCGGTCGGGCCCGCACGGCCGACGCTCTGCTGCCCCTGCTCGTCACCGACGACGACGATGCCGCGGCCCGGGCCGTGGCCGCGCTCGTCGACGAGGACGGGTTCGCTGCGGCCTACGGGCCCCGGGGCGTCCACATCGGGGAACCCACCTACGACGCGGGCGCGTACTGGCGGGGCCCGGTCTGGCCCCAACTCGCGTACCTGCTCTGGGTCGCCCTCGACCGCCGCGGTGCGTCCGATGCCGCCGAACTGGTTCGTTCGACCACGGTCGCCGGCGCGATCAGCTCCGGCCTCGCGGAGTACTGGGACGGGGAGCGGGGCACCGGCCTCGGGGCGATCCCTCAGTCCTGGACGGGACTGGCGCTGGTGCTCGACACGTCGGGCTGATCGCGCAGATCGACCGTTTCGCGGAGGTCGATCGCCTCGACGGGATCGCCGGTGAGATCGATGCGCTCCTCGTGCCACCCCATGGCCTCGAGCGCGGGGAGGGCGCTGACCGGAAGCCGGCGGCGGCGACGCTGCAACATCAGGTTCGCGACGAGATCGGCCAGACCCACGACCATGATCAGGTCACCGATCGACACGACCTGGTTGGTCCAACGCACCGGGAAGGTGTCGCCCAGGGCGGGCAGGATGGTCGAGTCGGTCTCGATCTCGCGGGCCCCGGTGAGGGTGACGCGGGGGAGTTCGTCGGCGGTGATCATCTCGGCTTCGACCAGGGCGTCGCCCCGCACCGGCATGGCGCCGTTGAGCACGACCGGCAACAGGTTCAAGACGATGCCCAGCGCGATCACCAGCATCCCGACGAGATGGACGTTCACGACGGCGAAGAAGAGGCCACCCACGAGGCCGACGAGCGCGATCGCGCCGGCCAGGTCGGTGTCGACGAGATCGACGAAGAGGCTGCAGCCGACGGCCACCGCCAGGAACTCGGGGTGGCGCACCTTGGTGCGCGCGATCGACGCCAGGCGGCCTCGGCGTAGGAAGCCGAACACCACGCCGACGACCACCGCGAGGAGGATCGGGGCCACGGACACAGCCGCGAAATTACCAGCCGGACCCCTCCGAGGTGCCGATCATCGGCTCGCCGTCCACGCGCGTCACCGAGCAGTGCATCCCGCGATAGCGCGCCGCGTCGTCCTCGAAGTCCTGTCGCCGGGGCACGATCACGTCGATGTCGAGCTCCGAGACCTCGTATTCGTTGCCGACCCACTCCGCGAATCGTCGGTAGCAGACCTGGAGTGCGTAGTCCCGAAGGGCGGGTTCGCCCGGATACGGAGACGGGTGCTCGGCGGGGTAGGTGAACCGGTGGAACACCTCGAAGTGGTGGGGCTCGTCGCAGGAGAGTTCGGCCGTGATGGTGTTCGGTCGTCCGTCGATGAGACCGTCGACGCGATCGAAGCAGTCGCCCAACTGCAGATTGAACTGGTTGATCGGGGCGCCCGGGACGTCACTCGGGGCGAGTTCGTCCGGGTCGGTGGTCGTCGTGGTGGCGTCGACGCTTCGCCGGCGCGCGGCCTCGAGTTCCTCGGCGGCGAATTCCGCGGGGTCGGCACTGGCCTCGTCGCCCCCGTCGTCACCACACCCGGTCAGCGCGAGCACCGCCGCGAGGGCGGCACCGGTGAGGAGTCGAGCGCGTCTCATCGCAGAGACGCTACGGCAGTCAGCCCGCCGGGAGCGCGCGATCGAGCGCCTCGAACGCGAACCACAGGCAGTATCCGGCCGGGAGCAGGCCCACGCTGCGGACCGCGACACGGCGCAGTTTCTCGGCGAACAGGTGGCGGGCCAGGTAGCCGAAGCCGATCCAGATCGCCGTCGCGACGACGAACCAGATCACGGCGGCGGGAATCGCGTCGCGCTCACCATCGAGTCCTTCGTCGAGGTCCGATGCCGGGACGGTCCGCGGACCCGACGCAGGGTCGGCACCGGCCTCGTCGCCCCCGTCGTCGACCTCCTCGCCGGGGAGGGTCGGGGTGGCGTCGCCGCCCACGAACTCCGCCACGAGGGCGGGCGCGAAGTCGGGAAGGGCGGCTGGTTCGTCGACGAGCTCAGCGGCGACGATGATCCGCTGGCGTGAGGACAGCTTCGGGTGACAGGCCGTGAGCGTCACGCGGTTGTCGAGGAAGTCGCCGAGCACCCAGGTGGCCCCCGGTCGCACGATGATGTGCCCGTCGCCCGAGCTGTCCACCGTGTCGAGCTGCTCCGGATACGCGTCCGCCGGCGCCATGACCCGGTAGGTGAAACGCCCGAGCACGCCGGTGACGTGGATCTCGTCGCCGGGGCGGAGCTCGTCGATGCGGTTGAACGGCGCGCCGTAGGTCGTGCGATGGCCGGCGATCGCGGTGTTGCCCGCGGTGCCCACCGACGCCGTGTCGGGATAGTGCCCCGGGCCCTTCCGCAGGTCCGCGACCTGCACCCCGTTGACGACGATCTTGTCGACCCCGATCGACGGGATCTCGATTCGGGCCGTGGCGTCGCCGCCCTCCGGGAAGAAGTACTGCAGGACCGTGGGGTCGAAACCGCCCGGCAGTGTCGATGTCGGGGCCGGAAGGTCGGGCGTACCGTCGGTGCCGCCCGCGTCGATGACCGCCGGCGGGTCGGTGTCACCACTGTCGGCGAACAGGGCGAGCTGGCTCTGGGCGAGCGCGAAGGTGTCGTCGAAGTCGTCGCGGAGACCGTCCTGGGCGCGAGCCTCCTGGATGTTGGTGCCCCACAACTGGAACACGACGAAGAGCAGAACGACGACCCCTGCCGTGATCAGGCCACGGCCGATTGCACCGAGCACGCGCGCTCTGTTCGGTGGTTCTGCCATACGGCGAAACTATCGGCGGGGCGGGGCCTGTCCTGAGCGCTCGGCTCCGCGACCGTTTTCCCCGCTACCGTTTTCGCCGTGTCCATCGTCCGGCTGCGCGCCGCCGTCGCCCTGATCGGCCGCTTTCCCGCCCTTGCGGGGATGGATCTCGACGTCGACGGTGGCGAGGTCGTGCTCATCCAGGGGCCGAACGGGGCCGGCAAGTCCACCCTGCTGCGGCTCTGCGCCGGGTTGTTGCGACTCGAATCCGGAGAGGGCGAGATCCTCGGTCACGACCTGAGGACGGATCGCCCGCTGATCCGCCGTTCGGTCGGACTCCTCGGCCACGACACCGCGCTGTACGACGACCTCACCGTGCGCGAGAACCTCGACTTCTGGGCCCGGGCGAGCCGCGTGGACGTCGCCGGCGTCGACGCGGCGATGGAGCGCCTCGGGGTGCCGAGCCGGCTGCACGACGTCGCGGTCGGCCTCCTGTCGGCCGGGCAGCGCCGCCGGGTCGCGCTGGCCGCCGTCGTCGTGCGCCGCCCCCAGCTGTGGCTCCTGGACGAACCGCACGCCGGGCTCGACCCGAGCGGACGCGACCTCGTCGACCGGCTGGTGGCCGATGCCGCCGCGGCGGGGGCAACGGTTCTCCTCTCCTCCCACGAAGTGGACCGCACCCTGGACCTCGCCACCCGGCGGGTCACCGTCGCGGGCGGAATGATCACGGGGGACGCGTCCGATGTTCGCTGACGCCCGCCTCGTCGCCGCCAAGGACCTCCGCATCGAGTGGCGCTCGCGGATCACCGCGTCGCAGGTCGTGCCCTTCGCTTTCCTGGTCCTCGTGTTGTTCGGCTTCGCCCTCGACGCGAATCGTCCGGTTCTGGACGCAGCCACGGGTGGCCTTTTCTGGATCGCCGTGCTGTTCGTCGCGATCGTCGCGGTCCAGCGCTCCACCGCGATCGAGACGACGGACGGGGCGCGCCGGGCCCTGCTCCTGGCCGGCGTCGAGCCCGCCGCCGTGTTCCTCGGCAAGGCCGCGGCCGTGGCCGTGCAACTCCTCGTGGTCGAGGCGGTGATGGTCGGCGGCATCGTGGTGCTGTACGACGCGTCCATCGAGTCGTTCGGCTTGCTCGCCGCGACGTGCGTGGTCGCGACCGTTGGGATCGCGGCGGCCGGTACGCTGCTCGGCGCGCTGGTCGCTGGTGTTCGGGCGCGGGAGACGGTTCTGCCGATCCTCCTGCTTCCGGTCCTCGCTCCGGTGTTGATCGGAGCCACCCGGGCGTTCGACGACGCTCTCGGCACCGTGGCCGTCGACGGCTGGGCCTGGCTCGGTCTGCTCGCCGGGTTCGGCGTGATCAACATCGTGCTGGGAGCATTGGCCTACGGCGTGCTTCTCGAGGAGACCTGATGACCGCCCCCGCCCCCGCCCCCGCCCCCGCCCCCGCTCCCAGCCACACGGGCAGCCGCACCACCCGGCTGCTCGGTATCGCCGTCGTGGTCGGCGTCGTCGCGCTCGTGCTCCTCGGCTTCTTCGCCGCCCCGGAGGACGACGAACAGCAGGACGCCGTCCGGATGATCTTCGTCCACGTCCCGTCGGCGATCTTCACCTATGTCGCGTTCGTCACCACGGCCATCGGCTCGGCGATGTGGCTCCTGCGCCGTTCCGTGTGGTGGGACACCGTCGCCGGCGCCGCGGCGGAGATCGGTGTGCTGTTCTGCGGCCTCACGCTCTTCACCGGCTCGGTCTGGGGCCGCCCCACCTGGAACACCTACTGGGACTGGGGCGACGTCCGCCTCGTCACCACGCTCATCCTCCTGCTGATGATGATCGGTTACCTGTCGGTCCGGTCGCTCGGTGGCGACGAACGGGCGACGGCCACCCGGGCCGCCGTGATCGGTGTGCTCGCCGCGGTCCTCATGCCGATCGTGAACCGCTCGGTCGAGTGGTGGGAGAACAACACGCTGCACCAGCAGTCGTCGCTCACCGACGGCAACCTCGAGGACATGACGCTCTTCACGATCGTCGTCGGACTCGTGGTCTGGGGTCTCTTCTTCGCCTGGTCGCTGATTCACCGGTTCCGCATCACGTGGCTCGAACGGGAGCTGCGGGTCAGCGATCTCGATCTCGCCCTGCGAGAACGGCGGGCCGAAGGCCGCGCCGAGGAAGGAAACTCGTGACCCATCTCGGATATCTCCTCGTCGGTTGGGGCGTCAGCCTCGGGGTCGGCGCGGCCTACGCGACGAGCCTGATCCTGCGGGGCCGACGACTGTCCGCCCGCGTGCCGGCCGAGCGCCGCCGCTGGATGACGACGGACGACGCATGACCGAGACGCTGACCCCACAGGCCCCGCGCCCGGGACGAACCCGCGGGCGACGCTGGGTCCCCGCCGCGATCGCGGGCATCGTCGCCGTGCTCATCGTGGTGCTCGTGTGGAACCTCTTCACCGGCACGCTGTTCTTCTACAACGCCGACGAGGCGATCGAACGACGCGACGAGCTGGGCGACGACCGGTTCACGCTCCAGGGCACGCCCGTCGGCTGCTCCATCGTCGAGGGCAGCCAGGACGACGAGCCGGTCACCGCCTTCACCGTGAGTTTCGGCGGCGCCCTGGTCGATGTCGTCCATCGTGGTGAGCCCGCCGAGCTGTTCGAGGGCGGCACACCGGTCGTGCTCGACGGCAACTGGGTCAACGACGCACCCGACGTCGTCGGCTTCGACGGGCTTGCCGACGACGGCTGGTACTACTCGTCTGATCGCATGCGGGTGAAGCACGACAACGACTACATCAACGACGAGGAATACGAGGACCGCCTCGAGCAGGCGGCCGCGGCCGCCGCAGCCGGGGACTGCGCGGCGTGAGCAGCGCCAACGTCGGTGCCGCGTTCGTTGCCCTCGGCGCCGCTGCGGCGATCGTCGGCATCGGCGTCGTCACCTTCGGTCTCCTCGGCCTCCACCGGCGCTGGTGGCGCGATGCCCGCGGGCTCGCCTTCGCCACCCTGGCGCTGTCCGGAGCGTCCATCGTGTGGATGGAGCGGGCGCTCATCAACCGGGACTTCACGATCCGCTTCGTCGCCGAACACGGGTCGCACCAGACCTCTTCGATCTTCAACGTCGCCACGATGTGGTCCGCCCTCGAGGGATCGATCCTGTTGTGGACGTTCATCCTCTGCGGGTATCTCGTCGCGGTCGTCGTGAAGTTCCGTGACCGCCGTGACGACCCGATGATGGGCTTCGCCCTGCTCACGCTCTTCATCGTCACCGCCTTCTTCTTCCTGCTGATGGTCGGCCCGTCGGCGCCGTTCCGGTCGTTCGATCCGGTGCCCGGCTACGACGGACCCGGCCCGAACCCCCTGCTCCAGAGCCACATCCTGATGGCCTTCCATCCGCCGATCCTCTACCTCGGCTACGTGGGCTTCACCGTGCCGTTCGCCTTCGCGATCGGCGCGCTGGCCACCGGTCGGGTGGGGGAGGGGTGGCTGCTGGCCACCCGCCGCTGGACCGTCATGGCGTGGGGCTTCCTCACCCTCGGCATCGTGCTCGGTGCGTGGTGGAGCTACGAGACACTCGGCTGGGGCGGCTACTGGGCGTGGGATCCCGTCGAGAACGCCTCCTTCCTGCCGTGGCTCACCGGCACCGCGTTCATCCACTCCGTGATGGTCCAGGAGCGGCGCGGGATGCTGCGGGTCTGGAATCTCTCGCTCGTCATCGCCACGTTCGCGCTCACGATCCTCGGCACGTTCATCACCCGCTCCGGTGTGCTCGAGTCCGTCCATGCCTTCAGCAACTCGGGGATCGGCCCGATGCTGCTCGGCTTCTTCGCCCTCATCGTGATCGTGTCGCTCGTGCTCATCGGGTGGCGGGGCGATCAACTCCGGTCGCCCGGCCGCATCGACTCGCCGGTCTCGCGCGAGGGCGCCTTCCTCGCCAACAACGTGCTGTTCGCGGCGTTCGCCTTCGTGGTGCTGCTCGGCACGATCTTCCCGCTGATCGTCGAGGCCATCGACGACCGGACGATCTCGGTCGGCAACCCCTACTTCGACCGGATGACGATGCCGATCGGATTCACGCTGCTGTTCCTGATGGCCATCGCCCCGGTGCTGCCGTGGCGCAAGGCCTCCTCCGGCGTGCTCGGCGACCGCCTCATCTGGCCGGCGTGGATCGGCGTCGGGTCGATCGTCTTCTCGGTGCTCGTCGGGGCGCGGGGTTGGGCGCCGCTGCTCGCCTTCGGGCTCGGCGGATTCGCCGGCGGCGCGGCGCTGCGCCAGGTCGTGCTCGCCACCCGGCGCCAGGGATGGCGGGGACTCGTCGGTCGCACGAACGGCGGCATGGTCGTGCATCTCGGCGTGGTGCTGATCGCCGTCGCCTTCGCGGCCAGCAACGCCTACGTGCGCCAGGCCGAGTTCGAGCTCGGCGTCGGCGAGACCGCCTTCTTCTCGGGTCATGAACTCACCCATCTCGGCCTGTCCGAGACCGAGTACGGGAACCGCATCGAGACCCGGGCCCGCATCGCGATCGACGGCGGCCAGGCCTACGAGCCCGGTATCGCCAACTATCGGTTCACCGGCCGCAACATCGGGATCCCGTCGGTGCGCTCGACGGCCTTCGACGACGTTGCGCTGTCCCTCCAGGCGTTCGACCTCGACGAGGACACCGTGGTGCTGCGTGCCACCGTGCAGCCCCTGATCGTGTGGTTGTGGATCGGTGGGTTGGTGATGGCGCTCGGCACGCTCCTCGCCGTGGTGCCGGGGAAGCGGCGGCGGCCGACCGCGCCGGTGTCGTCCCCGATCGGCGAGACTCCGGAGATGGAGCCGGCATGAGCGACGAGCCGACCGCGTCCACGCCGAGCGGGGTCGCCCTGTGGATCGTGCTGCCGATCGGCGTCCTCATGCTCGCGTTCATCGTGCTGCTGGCCACGCGGGACACCAACGAGAGCGGACTGACCATCGTCGATCTGGATGGTGAGCTCGCCCCCCGCATCGTCGGCACGACCATCGACGGAGACGAGTTCGATCTCGACGACCTCCGCGGCCAGTTCGTGGTCGTGAACTTCTTCCAGACCACCTGCGTGCCCTGCATCCAGGAGCACCCGGAACTCATCTCGTTCCACGAGGCCTACGCCGCCAGCGGCACGGCCACCGTCGTGTCCGTGGCCTTCGACGACCAGCCGGACAACATCCGCGAGTTCTTCGAGGAGTTCGGAGGAGCCTGGCCCGTCATCGCCGAGGACACCGGTCCGGTGGCGGTCGACTACGGCGTCGCGCTGGTGCCGGAGAGCGCGATCGTCGCCCCGACCGGCGAGGTCATCGAGAAGCTGATCGGCGGTGTCACCCGCGCCCAGATCGAGCAGGTGATCGCCGAGTGGCAGGCGGGCGACCCGTGAGTCGTCGCGCCCTCGCATGGCTTCTCGCCGCGATGGTCGGGGCCGGCGCCTTCCTGTACGGAGCCGTCGACGAGGGCGGGCCCCGCACCAACGACGATCGGGTCTATGCCATCGCGAAGACGATCGGCTGCCCGGTCTGCAGCGGCCAGTCCGTCGCCGAGTCCGACGCGACCGTCGCGAAGAACATCCGTCTCGCGATCGCGGTCTGGGTGCAGGACGGTCGGTCGGACGAGGAGATCCGTAGCGACCTGCGGAGCCGGTTCGGCGACGATGTCGACTACACGCCCTCGGCCGACGGCATCACGAGCCTGGTGTGGATCCTCCCGGTCGTGGCGGGGGCGGGAGCGGCGGCCGGGTTGGTCGTCGTGTTCCGCAAGTGGAAGCGCGAGGGCGACCTCGAGGCGTCGGCCGCGGACGCCGCGCTCGTGGAGGACGCGCTCGCCGCCCGGGACGACGTCTGATGGCGGATCTCGAGGCCGCCCGCCGCGAGGAGCGCGACTTCCTCCTGGCGTCCCTGCAGGACCTCGAAGCGGAGTACGCCGCCGGCGACCTCGACGAGGCCGACTACACCGCGTTGAAGTCGGACTACACGACGCGGGCGGCGCGGGCGATCCGATCGATCGAGCGGGCGGAGTCGACGATTCCGACCGAACGCCGGGACTGGCGTCGGGTCGCGCTCTGGACCGCCCTCGTCGTCATCGTCGCCGGCCTGGCGGGCCTGTGGCTCGCGGAGTTCTCCGGGAGCCGCGGTGTCGGCGAGTCGACCACGGGCGACATCCGGCGCAGCGTCCGCGAGCGGCTGTTCCAGGCCCAGCAGGTGCTCGGCACCGATCCCGACGAAGCCATCGAGATCTACGATTCGATCCTCGAGGAGCAGCCGGCCAATGCCGAGGCGTTGGCCTATCGGGGGTGGCTCACCCGCCTCGGTGGCGACCCGGAGGCGGGCCAGTCGTTCGTCGAACAGGCTGTGCTCGCCGACCCGACGTATCCCGACGCGCTCGTCTTCGCCGCCTCGATCGCGCTCGAGCTCGACGATCCCGACACCGCCGCCGCCCGGCTCGCCCAGCTCGATGCGATCGATGCGCCCGCCTACATCGCCCAGCTCGTGCAGGGGCAAGGGCTGCGGATCGCCGTCGCCGAGGCGCTGCTGGCGACCGGCGAGCCGGATTCGTTCACCTCCTCCGGTATGACCGTCGCCCAGCTGAACCACGCGGCGGAGTCCGTCCTGACGTCGGACCCGGAGCGGGGCATCGCGCTCTACGACATCGTGCTCACCCAGCGTCCGGACGACACGGAGTTGCTGACGTTCGCGGGGTTCTACCAGGCGCTCGTGGCGCTCGAGGTCGGCAACGAGGCGCTTCCGATCATGGAGCGCGGCTACGACGACCTCTCGCGGGCTGTCGACCTCGCGCCGGACGACCCCCGCGCCCTCGTCTACCGGGCCTTCGTCGGCTTCTACGTCGACGAGCTCGAGCAGTCGAGAGCCGACCTCGCGGCCTACGACGCGTTGGACGCGGGGCGTGAGGATCTGGACGCCTTCATCTTCCGATTCGGGCTCCGTGAGGCCCTGGCGTGACCACGCGGAGCGCTCGTCGCGACGTTACCGGCCGGTAGAAAACCGGCCGGTTGATGTGCCTTCGGGCACGTCAGGGGCAATACTGACCGGATGGCTCGACTGCGCAAGCTTGATCTCGGTCGCCTCTCCATCCTGGTCGTTCTGCTGATCGGGACCGCGGCGATAGTGACGAAGGACCAATGGGATTGGATCTTCGAACCCGATGAGGCGGAGACCCAGGGTGTCTCCGCGGAGACCCTGACGATCGACGACGACGCCGTCGAGCGGCTCTATCGCATCTCCCCGAACAACGGCAGCGCGGTCAGCTACACGGTCGAGGAGAGCCTCGCGGGCAGCGACAAGGTGTCGACCGGCGTGACGCATGTCGTTGCGGGCGACATCATCATCAACACCGAGGATCCGGCGTCGAGTCAGGTCGGCGAGGTCGTCGTCAACGTCGAGATGTTCGACTCCGACTCCAGCCTGCGCGACAAGCGCCTCCGCCACGACTTCCTCGAGTCCACCCATTGGCCCTTCGCCCGCTTCGCGGTCAACGCGATCGACGGGCTCGATGTCGACTTCACGGACGGCGAGACCTACGACGTCTCGCTCACCGGCGATCTGACGGTCAAGGAGACCACCTCGGAGGAGACCTTCACCGGCACGGTCACCGTGACCGGCGAGCAGCTGGTCGCGTCCGTGTCCGCGGAGATCCTGAGCTCGACCTACGGCGTCGGGCCGATCAACATCGCCCGCCTCGCCCAGACCAAGGACGAGGTGACCCTCACGTTCGAGCTCGTCGCCGATCGGGTCGCGGTCGGCTCCGAAGCCGACGACGGCGAGCTCGAGACCGACATTCCGGAGTTCGCCGTGGCCGGGGGCGCCTTCGCCGACACCGTGCAGCCGATCCTCGAAGAGAACTGTGTGTCGTGCCACATCTCCGGGGGACCGGGCTGGGACACGCTTGCCTTCGACACCGCGGCCGATGCGGCCGAGGTGGCCGAGGACATCGCGCTGGTCACCGAGATCCGGTTCATGCCGCCCTGGTTGCCCGGTGGTGACAGCCCCGCGTTCGAGCACGACTGGTCGCTGAGCGACGACGAGATCGCCACGATCGGTGCCTGGGCGGCCGACGGCGGTGGGCTGGACGTCGCCCCCGACACCGAGCTCGTCGCCCGCGGCCAGGCGATCATCCCGATCGAGGAGGATCAGGTCATCGTCCCGCGTGACGGTCCCTACACGACCGAGGTCGACGAGGCCGGTCAGCCACTTCTGGCCGACGAGTACCGCTGTCAGGTCCACGAGGTCGACGACCCGGAGGGTGACGGCACGTGGATCAAGGGCTACGAGTTCCGACCCGACCAGAAGTCGATCGTCCACCACTCGATCATCTATCTCGCCCCTGAGGCCGCCCTCGACGAGATCGCCCGCAAGTCCGCCGAGGACGAACGGCCCGGTTGGACCTGCTTCGGCACGTCCAACCTGAGTACCGACGGTGTGGGGAACATGGGCGGTTGGGCTCCGGGTCAGGCGCCGACGGTGTTCCCCGACGGCTACGGCCTCTTCATCCCTTCGGGCTTCATGGTGATCAACCAGATCCACTTCCACCACGACTACGAGGCGCTCGAGGACAACTCCCTGATCATCCTCGACGAGGCCACCCCCGAGCAGATCGACGGCATCACCGGCATCGCCGGCTCGAGCTATCTCACGCCGGCCGAGGTGCCGTGCACGCCCGAGGAGGAGGCCATCGCCGCCGAGCGCGAGGCGACGATCGACGGCTACGTCAACCTCTGCGTCCGTGAGAACGTCATCGAAGAAATCCGCGAGAAGTACGACAACTTCGCGACGTTCATCCCCAACGCGCTGTTGCTGCAGTGCGGGGGAACGGTCGACGACTACGACGATCTCGACGGTTCGATCGGCTACAGCTCGTGTGATCTGCGGGCCCGCAACCCGGGCACGATCTACACCGTGCTCGGACACATGCACGAGTTCGGCGATGCCTACCGGATGACGCTCAATCCCGACACGCCGGAGGAGATGGTGTTGCTCGACATCCCCGACTGGGACTTCGAGTGGCAGCTGAACTACGACCTCGTCGAGGACGTGGAGATCACCCGGGCGGACACCATCCGCTTCGAGTGCTGGTGGGACCGGACCCGCGTCTATCTGCCCGAACCGCGCTACATCACGTGGAACGAGGGAACGGTCGACGAGATGTGCTTCTCGTCCGTGACCGTGCTCCCCGAACCGGGCGACCACGGCTCGGTGACCCCCATCGGGAGCTGACGCGCCCTCGCCGGCGCGGCATCCTCCGCACGATCCGTCGCGGCGTCGACGCGTCCGCTAGCGTCCTCGACGTGCTCGGGGCGGAGCCCGGCCGGAGAATGTTGTCGCGGAGGGCGATATGACGAATGGTGTACGCGCGCGGGGGGTCCTCGCGACCATCGTGGCCACAACCCTGTTGATCTCGGGCACGGTCCTGCCGGCGGCTGCAGTCACCACGGTCACGACCGGAGGGCCGTTCACGTACGGCGAGCAGGATCCGCCGCTCAACATCGGCACGGGTACGACCGTTGCGGGCGGCAACTTCTACGACGGCCAGTTCGTCGATTTCGAGATCACCGACGCGACCGCGGACGAGACGCTCGCGCTCGAGTCCGTGTCCACGCCGGTCACGACGGACGGCGTGGTGTCGGTCGTCGGTACCGCGGTCTACGTCGGTGACGGCAGCTCGGCGGTCCCGATCGGATCCATCGACGCGGTGAGCGACGGCGCGGGCGGCACGAAACTCCGGGTCAACTTCGGTTCTGACTTCCGCAACGCCGGGTTCGAGACCGGTGACGTGGCGCCCTGGACCGCCGTGGAGACGATGGTCGAGCTCGGGGTCACGTCGATCGCCGGGTTCGTCACCTCCGACACCGCCACCTACCCGGGCAACTCGGGGGGAGACGGCGACGCCCCCGTCTCTTCGAGCTACTCGGTGAGCACCACGTCGTCCGATCCGCCCGGCCCGACCGAGGGCACCTATGCGTTGGGCCTGACGAGCAGCATGACGACCGCCAACGGGTGCGATGTCGTGCACGGACCGGCCGCCTACAGCGCGCCCTTCGACGCGGTGAGCGGGCAGTCGCTCTCGTTCGATTGGCGCGCCTTCGCCGGCAGTGACGCCTACGCCGTCTTCGGCTATCTCCTCAACACCGCGAGCGGCGCGCAGACCGAGGTGCTCGACGAGTACACGACGAACGCGAGCGGCACCACCGACTGGGCCACGGTCAACGTGAGCGTGCCCGCCACCGGCACCTACCGCTTCGTGTTCGTCTCGGGTACCTACGACGCCACGTGCGGTCGCGCCGCCGGCGCCAGCCTCTATGTGGACAACTTCCAGGTCGTCAGTGCGGACCTGGTCGACGACGCGATGGTGCAGTCGGTCGCCCGTCTGCTCACCTACGAGAACGCGAGCGACGACCCGGACACCGTCCGGACCGTCACCGTCACCGCCCAGAGTGTGGGTGAGGGAAGCGACAGCGACACGATCACCGTCAACATCACTCCCGAGAACGACCCCCCGGTCGGCGACGCGATCAGCGAGAGCTGGGAGAACAACCCGGGTGACGACACCTTCGCCGACATCACCGGATCGGTGAGTTTCACCGATCCCGACGATGCGTCGCTCACCTACTCGATCGACGGGGGCACGCCGGGTTCGTTCAGCATCGGTGGCACGGACTACGAGCACCAGCTCGTCGGCACCTACGGCACGCTGTACGTCGACGAGGAGACCGGTGACTACCGGATCGTGGCCGACGACGCAGCCATCGAAGCCGTCTCGACGCCGAGCCTGGAGGCGTTCACGGTCGTGGCCGACGACGGGACCGACACCGGCGAAGCCGAGTTGTCGCTCGGCATCCAGCTCCCGCCTGCGCCGCGCAATGTCGTCGGGGTTCCCGACGACGGCGAGGTCGCCGTGTCCTGGGACGAGCCCGGCGACACCACGGGCATCACCGGCTACGAAGTGACCGCGGCGCCGGGAGGGGCGACCTGCTCGACCGTCGGCGTGAGCAACACGAGTTGTGATGTCACGGGGTTGACCAACGGAACCGCCTACACGTTCACGGTGACACCGACCACGGATTCCGGTCCGGGAACCACGTCGTTGCCGTCCGATCCGGTCACGCCGACCGGACCTCCCGATGCGCCCGTGTCGGTGGAGGGAGCCGCGGGTGACGGCCGTGTGGTGGTCTCCTGGGACCCGCCGGCGAACGACGGAGGAAGCCCGATCACGGGCTACACCGTTTCGTCCTCACCCGGTGACGGGTCGTGCACGACCACCGGCGCGACCGACTGCACGGTGCTCGGTCTGGCCATCGGCACCACCTACACGTTCACGGTGCACGCCACGAATGCGAACGGCGACAGCGCGGAGTCCGATCCGGTCGTCGTCACGATCAAGGCCGTGACCTCGGTGGCGCTCGAGAGTTCGGACGCCAGCGTCGACGAAGGAGACTCGGTGACGCTCACGGCGACCATCGACGGGTCGTCGCCGACCGGCACCGTCGAGTTCTTCGACGGCGTCACCAGTCTGGGAAGTGCGGCGGTCTCCGGTGGCGAGGCGACCCTCGTCACGCCCGCCCTCGACGGCGGGGTCCACGAGTTCACCGCCGTCTACTCCGGTGACGACGACAACGCGTCGTCCACCTCCCCGATCGAGTCGGTGACAGCCGTCGCCGCAGCCACGGCGACCATCGCGGCGTCGCCCGCCTCGCCCGGCGAGGGTGAGACGGTGACGTTCACGGTCACCATCGACGGGGCGTCGCCGACCGGCACCGTCGAGTTCTTCGACGGCGTGACGAGCCTCGGCACCGCAACGGTGGACGGCACCGGGGTGGCGACGCTGGCGACGAGCGCCCTGTCGCTCGGCGGCCACACGATCTCCGCCGTCTACTCCGGCGACGCAACCAACAGTGGCGCGACGACCGACGACCTGGCGCTCACGGTTCGCACCGTTGCCTCCGTCGTCGTCGCGGCCGACCCGGCGACCGTGGTCACCGGTGAGACAGTGACTCTCACCGCAACGGTTGCCGGCAGCGCGCCGACCGGCACCGTCGAGTTCTTCGGCGGTGACGACAGCCTCGGTACCGCCGCGCTCACCGATGGCGTGGCGACGCTGGTCGTCGACGCTCCGGCGCCCGGCGAGCACTCGGTGACCGCGGTCTACTCCGGTGACGGCGCCAACACCGGCGCGACGGACGAGATCACGGTCCGCGCCCTGGCTGCCGCCGAGATCGACATCGATGTCTCGAAGTCGACGGTGGTCGCCGGAGACCCGATCACGATCACTGCCTCGATCACCGGCCAGGCACCGACGGGTGTCGTCGAGTTCTTCGACGGCGAGACAAGCCTGGGCACCGCGGCCGTGGTCGCCGGTGTCGCGACGCTCGTCGTCGACAGCCTCGAACCGGGGACCTATGTACTCACGGCCCGATATTCGGGAGACGACGACAACACGACTGCGACCTCGGACGAGGCCGCGGTCGTGGTGTTGCCCGCGCCCTCGGCCGAGGTCGACAATCCCGATCCAGAGCAGGGCGAACCGGTCACCGTGACCGGTGAGAACTTCATGCCGGGCACGGACGTCGAGATCTGGGTGGTCACCGAGGACGGGCCGGTACTGCTGGCGACCGTTCCGGCCGACGCCGAGGGCAATGTGACGTCTCTCGCCTCGCTCCCCGAGGAGCTCACCGGTGAGGTGACGATCGAGTTGCGGGGAACCGACCAGGCGGGGGACGAGGCGGTCCAGGTGCTCGGCGTGACGATCCGGCCGTCGCTGGCGATCACCGGGGGCAGCGCCTGGCTCTTCACCCTCGGCGCGTTGATCGCGGTTGCCGGCGGTGCCGCCCTCGTCCTGATGGTCAAGCTGGCTGATCGCCGCCGCTCGCTACACGTCTGAGTGCGCGGTGAGCCGGTCGTAGCCGGCTCGGAAGAACGTGAGGGCGGCGGCCACATGGTCGCCGCCCTTCGTCATCTCGGCGAAGCTCAGCTCCGCGCCGGGGAATCCGTCGGCGTTCCAGAAGGGGTCGGTCGTGTCGATCGCCGCCCAGGGCCCGATGTAGAGGTAGGGCTCGGGATGGCCGGCGTCGCCCGGTGAGGCGCCGTAGGTCGCGCGGGTGCCGGCATCGGCGTCGCCCATCGCGATCGCGGGGTCGAAGTGGCCGGGCCAGAGCTGGGCGCGCTCGGGGTCGACCGCGTCCGGGGTGAGTCGTAGTTCCTCGAGCACGGACCACGCCAGGCCGTACCACTGGCCGAGGAAGTCGCCGGTCGCCGCGGTCGCGCCGAGATCCTCGTCGAGGTCACCGAGGGGCGGCGAGTCGTGCTCGCCCGCTTCGGTGCCGGGCGTGATCCCGATGAAGTCGGCTGCGGCCCGCAGCGAGGTGATCTCGATGCTCTCGGCCGCGTCACCGCGTTGGTGCACGAGCCGGTTGCCCTCGACGCGGACCTGCTCATCCGCGCCGAAGAAGGGGGTGCCGAAGCCGCCGCGGGTGTAGCGCAGCCCGAACTTGGTGGTCGCCAGGCGGCGCGCCTCGGCGACCACGCCGTAGGCGAGGCGGTGGAACCCGTCACGGGCAGCCGGGAACCCGTCGGGTGGTGCGGGCAGGTTCGGGCGGTTGCCGAGCCATCGCGCGGCGGCCCACGCCGCGAGCTCCGGCCGCTCGCCGATCACGTCGTCCCAGGTGCGGTCACCGGCCGAGGTCGGGGTGACGACGGCCGCGGCCGACGACGCGTCGCCGACCGCGGCCGGGTCGTCGGCGAAGAACGGTTCGTCGTTGACCGCGGGGCGGCCGGGTTCGAGGATCCGGGGGCTGAAGCCGGGGCCGAGCTTGTCGGCCGCCTCGGTGGTGGGGTCGTGGGCGATCGTCATCGGAGAATTCTCCTTCGTCTCCGCCCGGGCGGACAGTTCCGTGGGCGACATGCCTGTCCCGAAACGTCGGAAGGGAAGCGGCCGTGACCAGGATGGTCGCGACGGCGACACTCCCGCCACTGTCGGGCGACCCAGGGAAGCGACCGGCCCGTCGACGGGTTTCGCCTCCATGCGTCTCCGCCGCCTCCCCGCCGCCGCCGTTGCCCTCGCCCTGCTTGCGGCCGCGTGCGCGGACGACACCACAGCGGAGACCGCCGACCCGGATCCCGACCCCGCCACGGACGAGACGGGTGCCGGCGGCGGCGACGACGGGTCGGTTGCCGTGGTGGGGGAGTGCTCCGCCGACGCGGCGTTCGCCGCGGACGTCTCTGCCGTGCGGTGCGATCCGCTCGATCCCGATGCCGACCCCGCGGAGTTCGCCGTCACGCGGATCGATTCCACCGAGCGCGAGGACGTGCCCTCGGCGCTCGACGACGCGCGCCAGGACGTCTTCGAGCCTGCGCTCATCGATCTCGACCGGGTGCTCTCGGGTGGGCCGCCCCCCGACGGCATTCCGGCGATCGACGAGCCCCTCTTCCAGTCGGCGGCGTCCGTCGACTGGTTGGCCGCGGGCGAGGCCGTGCTGGCCTTCGAGCTCGGTGACGAGGCGCGCGCCTATCCCGTCCAGATCATGACGTGGCACGAGCTGGTGAACGACACCGTCGGCGACGTGCCGGTCACGATCAGCTACTGCCCGCTGTGCAACTCGGCGCTTGCCTACGACCGGCGCCTCGGCGACCGGATCCTCGACTTCGGCACGTCCGGCCGGCTCTACAACTCGTCCATGGTCATGTACGACCGCCAGACCGAGAGCCTCTGGACCCACTACGACGGACGGGCGGTCGCCGGCGTGCTCGTGGGTGAGGAACTGGAGACCTACCCGATCAGCACGGTCTCGTGGGAGGACTTCCGCGCGATCCACCCCGACGGGCTCGTCCTGACCCGCACCACCGGACACCGCGCCCGTGACTACGGGACGAATCCCTACGCCGGCTACGACGACGCCGAGACTCGTCCCTTCCTCTACGACGGCGAGTTCGACGACAGACTCCCGCCCAAGGAACGCGTCGTCGTGGTCCGCGACGACGAGGAGCCGGCCGTTGCCCTCCCGCTCGTCGATCTCATCGCCGCCGGCGTGGTCGAGTTCGAGGCCCACGGACGGCAACTGGTCGCGGTCAACGATCCCGGGACGGCGAGTCCCCTCGATGATCGTGACGTCGCCGAGGGGTACGACCAGGGCGCGTCGAACGTGTTCCTCGCGGAACTCGACGGTGCGGCGGTGGCGCTCGAACGGACCGATGGTGGGTTCCGTGACCGCGTGACGGGACTGACGTTCGACGTGCTCGGCACCGACGTCGCCGGCTCCGACGCCCGCCTCACACCGATCGAGCACCTCGACACGTTCTGGTTCGCGATCGCAGCCTTCGAGCCGGGGGTGTCCATCGTCGGGGGCTGAGGCCGCGATCGCAGCGCGGGGAACACGACGGCGGGTCGGAGGGTTGCGACAGCATGGCGATCGCACCGACCACCACGTCCCCGCCCGACACCGAGCTGGTCAACTGGCTGGCGGGATGTCTCGGCCGCGGTGACCTGGCGCCCCTCTCGTGTGAGGACGTCGAGGAGTTCGCGAGCCATGTGACCGAGGACCGCTACGCGGGCGGGACCGTCATCTACGCACGGGACGCGCTCCCCGAACGGGTGCACATCGTCCGCGACGGCATGGTGGAACTCACCCGTGAACTCGGCGGCCGCACCGCCGTCGTGCAACTGCTGCGAAGTGGCTCGGTGTTCGGTGACGTGCCGCTCTTCCTGCGCACGGGCGAGCCGACCGAGGCCCGCGCGGTGCACGACTCCGTCGTCGTGTCGATCGATTCCGTGACCCTCTTCGGACTGCTCGGCCGTCGTCCGATGCTCGCCCGGCGGTGGCTCGTGTCCCTCGCCGGCCGGATGGCGGGCATGCAGGACCGGGTGAGCGATCTCCTCGCCGGCAGCCTGGACCGCCAGGTCGCCTCGTGGCTGCTGCGGGAGGCGGTGGCGGACGACGGCGTGACGGTCAGCCAGGCGACCCTGGCCCGTCTGCTCGGGGCGCGGCGTACGAGCGTGAACCAGTCCCTCCGTCGGCTCGAGGCCGACGGGTTCGTCGAGACCGGCTACCGGCGGATCCGTCTGGTCGACGGCGCCGGCCTCGCGGCCATGCTGGCTGCGGGCTGAGCCGACGACCGTGGTACGTGGCCCGGTACGGCCGTGTACACACCGCGGGTGATGTCGCGCCCGCGCGTCTCCAGCTCCCACACGCTGCCCTTCTCGCATCCCCGAGCGCCGAGGACGCTCATGCCTTCGCGCAGGAGCCGATTGAGCACCTCGGGGATCAGATCGCCGTGGCTGCACAGCACGACGTCGTCGCCGGCGACCGCTTCGGCGCGCAGGAGTTCGAGGAGGTCGTTGGGGCGGGCACCTTCGGTGAGCTCCCGGCGCACCTCGAGCTCGACCGCGTGGGCCTCGGCCGTCGCGGCGACGGTGTCGACGCAGCGAACCGCCTGCGACGAGTACACCGCGCGGACACGATGGTCGGCGAAGTATGTCGTGAGCAGGGCGGCCTGCTCCCGTCCGCGATCGCTCAACGGCCGGTCCAGGTCGTCGTCGCTCCAGCCGCTGCGGCCGAGGGCATGGGCGTGGCGCACGAGGAACAGGGACACGGTGCGGCGAGTGTAGGGGTGACGGGCGGGGGGCCGCCATCGGGGCGGGCCCCCGCGATAGGGCCGTTCGGCCCATGCGGCGGATGGGGTCCGCCCACTAGGAATGGGGGTGCGTTGGAGGTGACGTGATGACTGGTGAGTTGGGAGAGGTGACGGCCGGCGGGGACTCGGGTTCCCGCACGGCCGTGATCGTCGCGACACAGGTCGACCTGCTGGAGCAGCTGGTGGTCGATGCCGGCTACACGGTGGTCGGTGCGGCACAGACCGGCGTCAACGGTGAGCGGCTCGTGAGCCACTTCGCCCCCGACGTCGTCGTCGTCGAGCACGATCTCGTCGGACCGACCGGACTGGAGTCGATCGGTGGCCTGCGGGCTGCGAACCCGGCGACTCACGTGCTCCTCGTCGTGAACGACGAGTGGCAGCCCCGTGACCTGGCCTCGGCCGGCGCCTACGCGGTCGTCACCATGAACCGGCTGGGCGAGCTCGCCGCCGAGTTGGACGACCTCGGCGCCTGGATCGCGACCCACGCCGACGAGACCGCGGCGGAGACCGACCGCCGGATGGGGCGCGACCGCCGGGTCCACCAGGACTGGGCGAAGGTCGGCTGGGAACGGCGCCGCGTGGAGCGTCGGGCGGCCTGAGACCCCGGAAGCCGCGGTCAGAGGGTGACGTGGGTGACGCAGACGTCGTCGCCCTGGGGCTTCGACGACGCCGTGTCGGCGCCGGCGGGGCCGTGCAGCAGCGCCAGCATGCCGCGGACGATGCCGCGGTCGACGGCACAGATGACCGGGTGTTCGACGACGGCGTCACCGAACGGGCAGTTCTGGGCAACGATCTGGTACTCGTCGTCGTTGGCCTCGGCCCGGGCGGCGAACCCGTGGGCGGAGAGCGCGTCGGCGACGGCGTGGAGGGCGCCCTGGTAGGAGCGGTGGGTTTCGGAGGGGTCGAGCGCAGCCGCGAGGGCCTTGCCGTACTCCATGCCGACCTCCTCGGCCATCTCCTCGGCGATCTCGGCGGGCAGGAGGGCGAGGGCGCGGCCGAGCAGCGAGACGAGGATGTCGTCGTGGCGGATCGCGACTTCGAGCTGCACCTGGTCCCTCGTCGCCCGATAACGCTTGGACGGTCGTCCGACGCCACCGGACGGTTTCGCGAGCTCGATGCCGACATGACCGCCGGCGGCGAGCTTGTCGAGATGATGCCGGGCGACGTTCGCGTGGAGGTCGAAGTGGGCCGCCGTCTCCCCTGCGGTCACGCCTTCGGGCCGCTCGTGGGCGAACAGGTAGATGGCCCGTCGGGTCGGGTCCCCGAACGCGCTGGTGATCGCGGTGACGGCCGACGCGAACTCGGTCGGGCTCAGCGAGCCGGAATCCGGCTGCGGGGAAGCACTGTCCACCCCGGTATTCTACCCGCATGACCGTGACCGAGGCCGAGGTGATCGAGGCGCTGCGCCCCGTGGAGGATCCGGAACTGCACCGCAGCATCGTGGATCTCGGCATGGTGCGGTCCATCGAGATCGACGGTGCCCACGTCGACGTCGGCATCGACCTCACCATCGCCGGGTGCCCGCTGCGCAACGAGATCCAGACCCGCGTGAGCGACGCGGCCACCGCGCTCGACGGCGTCAACGTCGTCACGATCGACTTCGGCGTCATGAACGACGAGCAGCGGGCGGCCATCCGCGAGATGCTCCACGGCGACCCCGCGGCGACGGCGGGGTCCCAGCCGGCCCACGGTCACGCCGAGGGCCGGGCCATCCCCTTCGCCCAGCCCGGCAACCGCACCCGCACGCTGCTGATCGCCTCCGGCAAGGGCGGGGTCGGCAAGTCCAGCGTCACCGCCAACCTCGCGATCGCGCTCGCCCAGCGGGGCCACAAGGTCGCGGTGGTCGACGCGGACGTCTGGGGCTTCTCGATCCCGCGCATGCTCGGCGTCGAACACGCGCCGACCGTCATCGACGACATGATCGTCCCGCCCGAGACCCACGGCGTTCGCTGCATCTCGATGGGTTTCTTCGCTCGCGAGGACCAGCCGGTGATCTGGCGGGGCCCGATGCTCCACAAGGCGCTCGAGCAGTTCCTCACCGACGTCTACTGGGACGAGCCCGACTTCCTGCTCGTCGACCTGCCGCCCGGCACCGGTGACATCTCGCTCTCGCTGGCGCAGTTCCTGCCCACGGCCGAGGCCTATGTCGTCACCACCCCCAACCCCGCGGCCCAGAAGGTCGCCCAGCGGTCGGCGTTCATGTTCGATCAGGTCAACATCGCCGTGAAGGGCGTCATCGAGAACATGTCCTGGTTCACGGGCGACGACGACACCCGCTACTACCTGTTCGGCGCCGGTGGCGGCGCCGATCTCGCCGAGAAGCTCGACGTCGAGATGATCGGTCAGGTGCCGATGACCATCCCGCTTCGCGAGGGTTCCGATCAGGGGCGTCCGATCGTCGCGGTGGACCCGGAGAACGAAGCATCCCTGGTGTTCGCGCAGATGGCAGAGTGGGTCGAGACCCACAAGCCCTCGAAGCGCACCCACCCCGAGCTCACGATCAGCTGAGACAAGAAAGCGAGTCCCTGTGGACGTCCGAATCGGTGTCACCGACCATCCCCGCGAGATCGGCGTGAAGCTCGCCGACGACGCCGATCGTGGTGCCGTCAAGGCCCAGATCGAGGCAGCCCTCGCCGGCACGGCGGACACGCTGTGGCTCACCGACGAGAAGGGTGGCGAGATCGGGGTGGCCTCGGCGCGAATCGCCTTCGTCGAGATCGGCCCCGAGGGCGGTAGCCCTATCGGCTTCGGCTGAACCACGGCGATGGCGGGACTCGAGGAGCTCGCCCGCCGTTCGACGGCGTTGGACGATGCCGCCGTCGATCACTGCCTCCAACTGGTCAGCGGTTGGTCACTGCTGAGCGACCTGTCGTTCTCGGACCTCCTGCTCTACGCGCCGGTGGACGCCTCGGCGACGTCGTTCGTCGTGCTCGGGCACATGCGCTCGGTCACCGGCAGCACCGTGCACGTCGCCGACCCCGTGGGTTCGGTCGTGGCGGCCGACTCCCGTCCTCAGCTCCGGCTGGCGTATCTCGACGGCGAGCGCACGGACGGGCTCGTTCCCTGGGCCCCGGCCCACGGGCCGAGCCGCGACGACCCGACGGTCGAGGAGGACATCGGCGGCATCGGCGCCCGGATCACGGTCGACTACATCCCCGTCCGTCGAGACGACGCGGTGATCGCGGTGCTCGCTCGCGAGAGCGATCCCCAGTTGTTGCGACACCCGAATCCGGTCGAACGCCGCTACCGCGACCTGTGGGAACGGTTCGCCGCGATGGTCGCCGCCGGCGCCTTCCCGCTCGAGCGGTCCGAGCGGGTCGGGGAGCTGCGCGAACCGCGGGTCGGCGACGGCGTGGTCGTCCTCGATCGTGAGCAGCGCATCGAGTACACATCGCCGAACGCGACCTCGGCACTACACCGGATCGGCGTGCGGGCGAACGTCGTGGGTCGGACCCTCGGCGAACTCGGCACGGCCGAGCACGCGGTGCGCCGGGCCTTCGCCTCGCGGCACAGCACCCTCGAGGAACTCGAGCACGGCACCACGGCGGTCATCGCCCGTTGTCATCCGCTGGTCGAGGACGGCCGCGTCAGTGGCGCGGTCCTGCTCCTACGGGACATCTCCGAGCTCCGCAGCCGCGACAAGCTCCTGCTCTCGAAGGACGCGACGATCCGCGAGATCCACCATCGGGTCAAGAACAACCTCCAGACCATCCAGTCCCTGCTGCGGCTCCAGTCCCGCCGACTCGAGACCGCCGAGGCCAAGTCGGCCATCGAGCAGTCCGCCCGCCGCATCGGCTCGATCGCCATCGTGCACGAGACCCTCGCCGTCGACACCGCCGACGTGGTCGACTTCGATGCCGTCGCGGGCCGCGTGGTCCGGATGGTGGAGGAGGGCCTCGGGTCGACCGAGCGCCCCGTCCGGGTCGAGATCGTCGGCACGCTCGGGGAGCTCGGAGGTGACGTCGCGATGCCGCTGGCCGTCGTGTTGACCGAGCTGGTGCAGAACGCCATCGACCACTCGGTCGGGGCCGGCGACGTCACGGTCTCGCTGCGCCAGGCCGGCAAGGACCTGGAGATGCGGGTCGTCGACGGCGGCACGGGCGTGCCCGAAGGGTTCGCGCTCGACCGCGACGCAGGCCTCGGGCTCACGATCGTGCGCACGTTCGTGGTGCACGATCTCGGAGGTTCGATCAGCATCGGCCGAGCCGAACCGTCTCCGCCCTACGGCACCGCGGTCGAGGTCCGGGTGCCGCGTCAGGGGCCGAACCTGCCGGTCGGCTGACGGCGGGTCGTCAGCCGACGCTACCGATGAAGGCGTCGACGTCGGCCGGGCACGTCGCCGCCATGGCGACCCCGACCTGGGCGAGCAGCCCGACCTCGTCGGTCGCCCACGCGTCGGTCTGCGCCCGGATGCTCGCCAGGAAGCCCTCCCAGTCGTCGTGATGGCTCGCCAACTCGTCGCACCAGTCGGGGCGTTCGACCTCGGGGGCATGGCTCGTGAAGACGGCGACCGCAATGGGGTCGACGTCGGTCAGTAGGGCCTGGAGATCGTCGGTTGCCTGGTCGGCGCTCGCTCCCGCGGCGGGGTCCGTGTCGCCGGATGCGGACCCGCTCGCGACCAGGGCGAGCGTGACGGCGGCGATGATCGCGATCACGGCGACGCCGACGATCGACGTCGGGCGGGTGGTTCGGCGCGTGTGCATACCGTCATCGTCGTGACGAATGCGGCGCGGGTCTGTGACGCAGGTTCCCCTGGGTCGGTGGCGGGTGTCACACCCGCAGGCGACGACTCAGCGTTGTCCGGTGGCCGAGCGGAGCCGACGGCGGATCACCCGACGCTCCTCCTCGGAGGTGCCGCCCCACACGCCGGTGTCCTGGTTCGTGGCGAGCGCGAACTCGAGGCAGGCGTCCTTCGACAGGCAGGCGATGCACACCTGCTTGGCCGAGGCGATCTGGTCGACCGCCGGTCCGGTGGTGCCCACCGGGAAGAAGAGCGCCGGATCGGTGTCGCGGCACGCGGCCTTGTCCTGCCATTCGGCAGCGGTCTCGAATGCATCGGCGGTGAGTGCCACAGTGTCCCCCTGTTGTGGTCCGAGTGAAGGTTCTCGGCCTGTCCCGTACTCCCCGGTGCCCCGGGGCGTGACCCGCATAATAGGAACCGGTTCTCCTTCCCCGCAAGGGGTTCGTCGAAACCGGTTCTCTTTTTTCTCGGCGCCGCTCGGTGGCCCTCGGCGCCGTTCGGCGGCCGTTGCATGCCAGACTTCGCGGGTGAGTCCCGCATCGGCAGTCAAGGTGATGGCCCATCGTGGTGCCAGCGCCGCCGCGCCCGAGAACACCGTTGCCGCGTTCCGCCTGGCCCGTGAGCTGGGGGCCGACTGGGTGGAGCTCGATGCCCGGCTGTCCACCGACGGTGTCGTGATCGTGCATCACGACGCCCATCTCGCCGACGGCCGGATGCTCGCCGATCTCACGCTCGACGAGATGCCCGAGCACGTGCCGTCGCTCGCCGAGGCCCTCGAGGCCTGCGACGGCATGGGGGTGAACATCGAGATCAAGAACCTGCCGGACGATCCGGACTATGACGCCGACCATGCCGTCGTCGACGCCGTCGCCGGACTCGCACAGGCGTATCTCGGGCCGGAACGCACGATCATCTCCTCGTTCAACATGGACTCGGTCGATCGCATGCATGCCGTCGACCCGTCGCTGCCGTGTGCCTGGCTGTTCTTCCAGATGACGGACCCGATGTCGGTCGTCGACCGCGCCGTCGCCCACGAGATGCGGGCGATCCACCCCTACGACAACCTCGTCGACGTCGCGATGGTCAACCGGGCCCACGACGCCGGACTCGAGGTCAACGTGTGGACCGTCGACGATCCGGAGCGGATGACGGCCCTGGTCGAGATGGGCGTGGACGGCATCTGCACCAACGTGCCGGACGTGGCGCGGGGTGTCGTCGGCTCGTAGTCCGAGGGTCAGGGGCCGGGATCGGGAATCACGAGGGCGAGGTGCTCCGGCGTCCAGGTGAAGCGCAGGCGCTTGCTCGCGCCGAGATGGTCGCCGTCCACCTGGTAGGGCGCCGGAGGATCGCTCTCGACCACGATCGACCGCACACCGGTGCGGATGTCGACGTCCTTGCGGCCGCGGACGTCACCGGGACCGATCGCGGCGATGGCCACGGGGCCGAGACTGCGCAGCCGGATCTGTTCGAGGGTGACGACGGCCAAGGGGTCGTCGAGCGTGAGCCCCGGAACGATGTCGAACGGACGGTTGCCGAGGAACGTGTAGGGGTTCGCGTTCATGACGATGGTGAAGAACCCGCGCGTGCCGTCACCGTGCGGATCGATGACCCGCAGGGGCGGGTTCTTGCGGTCGATGCGGCGGATCCAGGTGTCGATCGCCGCGTAGACGAACAGCGGATGGCCGGCCCAGCGCTTCCACGGACCGCGCTTCTCCACCTGTTCGACGATGGCGGCGTCGTACCCGATGCCGCAGTGGAACAGGAAGTAGCGCCCTTCGACGGCACCGAGCCCGATGCGGCGGATCGAGCGGTCCTCGATGGCGTCCAGCAGCACCCCGGCGGCGTCCACCGAATCGTCCGGCAGCCCGAGGATGCGGGCGAACACGTTGGTCGACCCGCCCGGCAGGACCCCGAGGGCGGTGTTCGATCCGGCGAGGCCGTTGGCCGCCTCGTTGAGGGTGCCGTCGCCGCCCAACACCACCACGAGGTCGTAGTGATCGCGCGCCGCGCTCTGGGCGAGTCGCGTGGCGTGGCCGCGTCGGCTGGTTTCGGCGAGCGTGACGTCGTGGTCGGCGGACAGCGCCTTGTGGATCACGACCCGGCGCCGGGCGGTGACCGATGACGCGACCGAGTTCACGATGAAGAGGATCCGCAAGGGTCCTGAACCTACAAGAATCGCGAAACTATCTCGCCGCCCGAGATAGGCATTCTCCGGCCCCGCTGGCAGACTCGTTGCCCTATGAAGGTTGTCGTCTGTGTAAAGCAGATCCCGGACCCGGCTGATCCAGGTGCGCTCGACCCCGAGAGCAAGACGCTCGTTCGGGATCAGAAGCTCATCCTCGACGAGTCGGACAGTTACGGGGTCGAAATGGCCCTCCAGCTCGTCGATACGGCCGGTGACGGTTCCGTTCACCTCGTGTCGATGGCTCCGAACAACGAGGTCGGCGGTCTCCGCACGGCCCTCGCGATGGGCGCCGAGAGCGCGACCCTGGTGAGCGACGATGTCCTCAAGGGCACCGACGCCCTGGGCACCGCGAAGGTCCTCGCCGCCGCGATCGCCCGCAGCGAGCCCGATCTGGTGCTCGCGGCGACGGAATCGTCCGACGGCTACACGGGCACCGTGCCCGAGATGGTGGCCGAGCTGCTGGGCCTCCCGTCGGTCACCTTCGCCAAGTCGGTGGCCATCGAGTCGGGCACGGCCAAGGTGCAGCGCCAGACCGAGGCCGGCTACGACGACGTCGAGTGCCCGCTCCCCGCGCTGGTCTCCGTGACCGCCGGTGTGGTCGAGCCCCGCTATCCCTCGTTCAAGGGGATCATGGCGGCGAAGAGCAAGCCGGTCGACGAGGTCACCTGCGGTGATCTCGGGATCGACGCCGGTTCGGTCGGCTGGGCCGGCGCCGGCCAGGAGATCGTGTCCGTGGAGGACGCCCCGGCCCGCGAAGCCGGTGAAGTGATCGAAGACGAGGGCGACGCCCACGAGCGCATCGTGGCTTTCCTCGACGAACTCAAGGTTCTCTGAGGGGGCATCTGATGGGACTCGACAAGATCTGGGTGTTCGGAGAGGCCAACGGCGACGCCGTGGCCACCATCACCCTCGAAATGCTGGCCAAGGCCCGCGACATCGCCGACACCGTCGAGGTGTTCATGGCTGGTGACGGCGACGACTACGCCGAGGAGCTCGGCGATCACGGGGCCGAGACGGTCTACGCGACCGGCGATCTCGACGGCGCGATGCAGGGTGTGTCCGTCGCTTCTGCGGTGGCTGCGGCCATCGAGAGCGGCGACATCGATGCGCCCGACGCCTTCATGCTCGGCACCACCCAGGACGGCCGCGACGTCGCCGCTCGTCTCTCGGTGAAGCTCGACGCGCCGGTGATCACCAACGTCGTCGACCTCGAGGTCGACGGCGACGCCATACTCGGCAGCGAGCCGATCTTCGGTGGAACGGTCGACGTGAAGACCAAGAACACCTCCGGCAAGCCCGGCATCTTCCTCGTGCGGCCCAAGTCGTTCGCGGCGGAGTCGTCCGGCGGGGCCGAGGCCGACGTCGAGGATCTCGACGTGCCGGATCTCGGGGCCACGGGCGCGGCCAAGGTGACCGACCGGTTCGCCGAGGAGTCCGACGGCCCGAAGCTCGACGAGGCGGCCATCGTGGTCTCCGGCGGTCGTGGTCTCGGCGAGGCCGAGGCCTTCCAGATGATCGAGACGCTGGCCAAGGCCGTCGGCGGTGCCGCCGGCGCCAGCCGGGCGATCGTCGACGCCGGCTGGGTGCCCTACTCGATGCAGGTCGGCCAGACCGGCAAGGTCGTGAAGCCGACCGTCTACATCGCCGCCGGCATCTCCGGTGCGACGCAGCACCTGGTCGGCATGAAGGGCTCGAAGAACATCATCGCGATCAACAAGGATCCGGAGGCGCCGATCTTCGCCGTCGCCGACCTCGGCATCGTCGGTGACGTCCACAAGGTCCTGCCGAAGCTGATCGAGGCGCTCAACGCCTGACCTCGGTCTCGCGCCGTCAGGCGACCAGAACGACGAAGACCCCGGGGCCACGGCCTCGGGGTCTCGTCGTTTTCCGATCGGGTCGGCGCGAGCCTGCCGAAACACCCCGCGCCGAACACAACGTGCCGAAAAAGCAGAAATCGCCTCGACCGGGTTCAACCGGTGAAGCGATGCGGTAACAACCACCATAGCACATCTGATTTTTCGGTGCCGGGTTCTGCGGGGGAATTTGCGATGTTTTTCCGACTGGTCCACGAGTTCCGCGTGTTTGCGGGGTGGAACCGGGCACCGGCGGCCCCGAATCGCGTTTTCCACAGGGTCGTCCACACCTGTTGAACACCGAGTGTGACGGTTCTGTGGCGATGGTCACAGCCCGTGGCCGAGAGCCGGCCGAGACGAGCGGGCCTAGACGAGCGGCCAGGGGTAGCGGTGCCCGCCGGAGTCGTCGTCGGGGAACCGGCCGGCGGTGGCGAGCGCGGTCGCGCGGGTCAACACGGCGTCGCGCTCGAGTGGGTCGAGCAGGGCGACGACGCCCGGAGGCAACCCCCGCTCGAGGAACCGCCAGAGATCCTCCTGGAGAGCGTCGGGCAGCGGGTCTCCCGCGAACTCCCAGATCACCGTGCGCAGCTTGAACTGGTGGTGAAAGGCCACCCCGTGGTCGATCGCCCAGATCCGCTCGTCGGTACCGAGCAGGCAGTGGCCGGATTTGCGGTCGGTGTTGTTGATCACGATGTCGAGGGCGCAGATGCGCTGGAACGCCTCGTCGTGGGCGTCGGTCGTTTCGCGGATCGTGTAGTAGTGCTCCTCGAAGTGCGCCGGCATGAAGAGCTGGAGTGAGCCGGTGCCGTGGGGTGCGTCGTCACGGACCACCGTGGGGGGCACGAGGTCCCAGCCGAGGTCGTCGCTGACGAGGAACGCCGCGACCTCACGCTGGTACAGCCCGGAAGGGAAGTCCCACAGTGGTCGCTCCCCGCGGTGGGGCTTGTAGATCGCCTGGGCTTCGAGCCCCTCGTGACACACATCGACCAGGAAGGTCGCGTTCGAGGAGTAGGGCATCCGTCCCAGCAGATCCAGTTCGCCCCGGGTGAGGAGCGCGACCGCCCTTTCGGTGCCGATCGGCTCGCGTTCGCGGAACGGGCTCAGTTCTGACACGGACACCAGTCGCGGTTGCGCGGCTCGAGCGGGCGCCCGCAGTAGGCGCACGGCGGTCGCCCGGAGGCGACGAGGTCGCGGGCACGGTCGATGAGACCGGCCACCTGGGAGCGGCTCACCGTGAAGCGGGCGTGGGGCACGACCGTGTCCTCGTCGTCCTCGTCCCCTTCGGGGATCGCCTCGGCCATGACGATGAGCCGATCGGTCTCCTCGGCGTAGGCGATGCCCAGCGAGCCGACGGTGAACGCGGCGACGACCGGTTCGCGCAGTCCCAGGTCCTCCGCGGCCGGGTCGTCGATTCCCGTGGGTTCGGGGAGGTCCTGGAGCACCTGGTCGAGATAGTCGGCCAGCGCGGCGACCTGCTGCTTCTCGAGCTTCAGGGAGACGAGCTCGCCCTCCGCCCGGGCCTGGAGGAAGAACTCACGTTGCCCCTTCGGGCCGAGCGTGCCGACGGTCAGGAACTCGAGGTCCCGGAAGTCGTACGAGGCGCTCATGACGGTGCCAACGCGGTGAGGTCGTCGCCGGTCGAGTTCACCGTGAGAACGACGGGACCATCGGTGGTGTAGAGGATCGCCGTCACCGAGCAGGGCGAGACAACGATCCGCTGGAACAGGTCGAGGTGGGTCCCGGTGGCCGCGGCGACCACGGCCTTGATGACGTCGGCGTGTGACACCGCGACGATGGTCTCGCCCGGATGGGCGCCGACCAGGTCGTGAACCGCGTCGACGGCGCGGCTCTGCATCTCCGCGAACGACTCGCCGCCGGGGAAGCGGAAGCCGCTCGGATAGCGCTGCACGGTGCGCCACTCGGGGAGCTTGCGGAGGCGGGAGAGCTTCGCGCCCGTCCAGTCGCCGAAGTCGCACTCGATCAGCCCCTTCGCCTGGCGCACCCGGAGCTTGCGGGCCTTCGCGATCGGCGCAGCCGTCTCGCGGGTGCGTTCCATCGGGGAGGCGTAGACGGCGGCGACCGCCGGGAGCCCGGCGATGCGGGCGGCGGCGGCTTCGGCCTGGGCGATCCCCTTGTCGGCCAGGTGCAGGTTCGGGGCTCGGCCCGGCAGCTTGTCGCCGGTCGTCGGGGTCTGTCCGTGCCGCACGAGCAGCACGAGCGTGGGCTTCGGCGGGTCGGATTTCTTCGACTTCGAGCGGGTGTTGCGTCCAGCCATCGTGGCGCCAACGTACCCTGCTCGCCGTGGGAAACGCCGATCGGTCCCGTCGACTCCTCGCCCGACTCGAACGCGATGTCGTGGCGTGTCGCGCCTGTCCGCGGTTGGTCGAATGGCGTGAGCAGATCGGCCGCGAGAAGCGGGCGATGTACCGCGACGACGACTATTGGGCCAAGGCCGTGCCCGGCTTCGGTGATCCGGACGCGCACCTGCTGGTCGTGGGGTTGGCCCCGGCGGCCCACGGCGCCAACCGCACCGGGAGGATGTTCACCGGGGACCGATCCGGCGACTGGCTCTACCGGGCGCTGTACCGGGCGGGCTACGCGTCCCAGCCTCAGTCGACCGCCCTCGACGACGGGCTCACCCTGTCCGGCGCGTGGATCACCTCACCGGTCAAGTGCGCGCCGCCGGCGAACAAGCCGACGACGGGGGAGCGCGACACCTGTCGGCCCTTCTTCGCCCGCGAGCTCGAGGCGCTCACGAACGTGAAGGTGATCATGGTGCTCGGCGGATTCGGTTACCAGGTCGCGTGCCAGGAGCTCGGTGTGCGCCCCCGACCGAAGTTCGCGCATGGGCTGGAAGTCCCACTCGACGACGATCGAACGCTCCTGTGCAGCTTCCACGTGAGCCAGCAGAACACCTTCACGGGCCGTTTGACCGAGGAGATGCTGGACGATGTGTTCGCTCGGGCCCGTCTCCTGGGGGCCGGTTGAACCATCCGACGTGGGCCGGGCGCACCGTTTCCGGCCCGCGGCGGTGATCTGGGTCGATCGGCTCTTGGGCGATCGCCATCCACCGACGACACTGTTCTCATGGCATCGCACCCCACCGCAGAGACGTACCTCGACCTCACCGACGAGGCCGCGCTGCTCTCCGAGTCGGTGGACGAGGAGCGCCCGTGCTACGACCCCACCGGAGTGCGGGCCCTGCTGGCGGCGCTCAACCTGAAGCCGGTCAGCGGCCCGATGGTCGACGGCCCCACGGGAAACGTGCTCGACCTCGCGGTCTACCGGGCGACCGGTGATCGGCGCCTCGCGACCCTCTTCGGCACCGCGGCCTAGACCGCGGCCGATATCCTCGGCGGCGATGGCTTCACGAACGAACGTCCGCGTCGCGTCCCTCCTGGGTCTGATCCTGCTCGCCCTCGTGGCGGCCGGTTGCTCGCAGAGCAGCGACCCCACCACCTGGGAGGAGGCGCTCGACGAGAAGAACGTCGAGCAGAACTTCGTCAATGCGTGTGTGGAGGCCGACGACGGCGCCACGGACGAGGGCCCGCTCACCGACTATTGCGAGTGCTCCTTCGTCGAACTGCAGGAGACCTTCGCCGACGACTTCGGTCGCTTCGACGCGGTCGACGGTGCGTTGCGGTCCACACCGGAGGCGATCGCCGATCCGACGCTGATAACCGATGTGGACACGCGCGCCGACGTGGCGCTCGCGGCGGGCGTGATCCAGGGCTGCGCAGCCGATCATCTCGGCTGAGGTCGACGTCGTGCCCGAGGCCGCCGGCGTCTCGCTCGACGTCGAGTTCGTCCGATCGCAGTTCCCCGCATTCGCCGCCCCCGAGGTCGCCCGATGGGCGCATCTCGAGAACGCCGGCGGGAGCTATGCGGCCGGCCCGGTCGTGGCGCTTCTGGCCGATCTCTTCGCCACCGCGAAGGTGCAGCCGGCGTGGGACTTCGGCCCCTCGCGCAAGGCCACCGCGGCGATGGAACGAGCCCGCACCGTCATGGCGGCGACGTTCAACGCCGCCCCCGACGAGATCCACTTCGGTCCGTCCACGAGCCAGAACACCTACGTGCTCGCGAACGCCATGCGGCCGTTGTGGCACGAGGGCGACGAGATCGTGGTCACCGAACAGGACCATGAAGCGAACTCCGGCGCCTGGCGTCGCCTCGCGTACCGCGGCATCGTCGTGCGGGAGTGGCGGGTGGACCCGCACACCGGACTGCTCGACGCGGACGAGGGTCGATCGCTGATCGGGCCCCGCACGCGCCTCGTGGCCATGACCCATGCCTCCAACGTCGTTGCGACGATCAACCCGGTTCGGGCGATGGCCGACGCCGTCCACGCGGTCGGCGGACACATCGTGGTCGACGGCGTGTCGGCGGCGCCCCACGGCAGCGTCGACGTGCGGGCCCTCGACTGCGACGTCTATCTGTACAGCGCCTACAAGACCTACGGCCCCCACGTCGGCATGATGTACACCCGGCGGTCCGTGCTCGAAGCGGTCGCGCACCAGGGTCACTACTTCAACGAATCCCACCTCGATACGCGCCTGACTCCGGCCGGCCCGGACCATGCGGCGATCGGGGCCTGTGCCGGCATCGTCGACTACTACGACCTGGTCCACGAGCAGCACTTCCCCGACGCAGCCGGCGCCGCGCCCGACGATGCGGTTGCCCGTCTCGCCGCGGTCAGCGGGCTCTTCGCGGTCCACGAATCCGCGCTCATGGCACCGCTCGTCGAGTTCCTCGTCGAGCGGGACGGGGTGCGGTTGGTCGGTGCCCCGGAGGCCGACGCCGCCCTGCGGGCGCCCACGCTCGCGTTCCACAGCGAACGGATCTCCTCGGCGGCCGTCTACCGGGCCCTCATCGCGGCCGAGGTGTCCTGTGGGCACGGCCACTTCTACGCCCATCGTCTCGTCCAGGCACTCGGGCTCGATCCCGACGACGGCGTCGTGCGGCTCTCGATGGTGCACTACAACACCCACGACGAGGTCGCCCGGGCGCTCGACGTGCTCGATCCGCTGCTCTGAACCGGCGCCACGACGACGGGACGTTGGTCCCTGGGCCGACATGGACGGGGCGGGGTTTCATCGGGAGGAGTCCGAGACAGGAGTCCCGATCCATGCCGAACACCACGAATCCCGACGCCGCGACCGCGAAGAAGCCGGGGATCTCGCGCCGAGGCCTGCTCGTCGCCGTCCCCGTCGGCGGCTTGGCCGTGGCCTGTGCGGCCGACGACCCGCTGATCGGCGACCAGGCCGTCGGCGGGGCGACCTCGGCGACGGGCGGCACGGCGTTCGCGGTGGCGGGATCGGATCCGGCGGAGTCCGTGATCCCCACTCTCACGCCGCTGGCCCAGCTGCCGGCCGCGGACGACGACGAGGTGCACGTCACCTACGCGCCGGCGGTACCGCCCCCCATCACCCGCACCGACTCTCGGGTGATCGACGTCGACCTCGAGGTCCTCGAGACCGTCTGCCCGCTGGACCCGGCCAACGGCGTGACCACGCTCATGTGGGGCTTTCGGATCGCGGGCGACGACGTCGCCTGCGGCACGCCCGGCCCCACCATCCGCGGTCGGGTCGGCGACATCATGCGGGTGACGATGACCAACCTCACCGGCAACCAGCATCCGCACAACATCGACTTCCATGCGGTCACCGGACAGGGCGGCGGCGCCGAGGGCCTCACCGCCGGACCGGGGGAATCGAAGACCATCGAGGCCCGGCTGCTCTACCCGGGTGCGTTCATGTACCACTGTGCGTTCGGAGACGTGCCCGAACACATCGCCCGGGGCATGTACGGCATGATCATCGTGGATCCGGAGGAGCCCCTCCCCGCGGTCGACCACGAGTGGGGCATCGTCCAGAGCGAGTGGTACGTCGGTGAGCCGGATGACGCGGGTCTCGCCGAGTACGACCGGGACGCCCTGTTCGCCGAGGAACCCCGCTATGTCACGTTCAACGGGCGCACCGATGCGCTCGACGGCGACAACTCCCTGCGGATGCAGGTCGGCGAGCGCGCCCGGATCTACTTCGTGAACGAGGGACTGAACCTCGATTCGAACTTCCACGCGATCGGGTCCCACTGGGACGTCGTCTGGCCCGAGGCGGCGACGCATCCGGCGAACCGCGTGATCCGAGGCTCCCAGTCGACCCTCGTGGTCGCCGGTGGCGGCACCGTGTGTGAGCTCGTCGGCCAGGTGCCCTCGACGATCCTCCTGGTGGACCATGCCCTGGTGCGCACCTTCTACAAGGGGGCCATCGGCAAGGTCGTCGTGGACGGCGCGGAGAATCCGGAGATCTTCGCGGAAGGCGAGTCCGCGGTCGGTACGGCGCCGGTGGCGCCACCGCCCGGCCAGGATGCGACGGGTACCGATCCGGTCGAGACGAACGAGGTCACGATGCCGTCCGGCGCCTGGGACCCGGCCAACGCCGCGACCGCGTACACACCGTCCGTCATCGTGGTCGACGCCGGCACGATCGTGACGTGGCGCAACGAGGACAGCGTCGTCCACACCGTGACCTCGGGCCGCAGCGACGGCAGCGTCGGGACGCCCGACGGACTGTTCGACAGCGGTAACATCGAGCGGCCGAACACCTTCACGGTGACCTTCTCGGAGCCCGGCGAGTACGACTACTTCTGTGTCCCGCACCCGTGGATGAAGGGCCGGGTGATCGTCCGCTGAGACGGCGGCGATCCCGCCGATCAGCCGATCGGGAGGGCGTTCTGGCGTCCGCGGGCGATGAGCCGCCCGTCCTGATCGACCATCTCGGCCTCGGCGAAGACGACCCGTCGCCCGCGCCGGGTCACGGAAGCCGTGACGGTGAGCTCGGGGCCCACGGCGGGGCGGAGGAAGTCGACGTGGAGGCTCACCGTGGAGAGGTCGTCGGCCGAGAACGCCATCGTCATGTCGAGCATCGCCGCCACGATGCCGCCCTGGACCTGGCCGCTCGGGATGGTCCATTCGGGGCGGGCCGTGAAGCGGAACACCGCATGTCCGTCACCCTGCTCGAGGACGTCCGGCTGCAGCAGGTCGAGGATCGACTGGCCGGTCAGGCCGTCGCCCACGTCGGGAACCCTCACGGTCGATCGCCGAAGTCCGGCCGTTCGGTGCGAGAGCGCTTGAGCTCCCAGAAGCCCTCGATGTTCATCATGGCGACGAGCGCGTCCCACATGGCGAGGGAGTCGTCCGTCGGCGGGACCCGGGTGATGACGGGGCCGAAGTAGGCCTGCTTCACGCCGGCACGGTCGTCGAAGGCGATGATCGGTGTGCCGATGTCCTCGCCCGCCAGCGCGATGCCCTGGTCATGGCGCGTCTGGATCTCGAGATCGAATTCCTCGGACTCGTACGCATCGGCGTGGGTGGTCGGCAGGCCGACGGCCGCGAGCGCGTCCGCCACGTCGAACTCGAACGCCTGGTCGTGGTGGATCCGGCGGCCGTACTCCCAGTAGAGCCGGAACACGGCGTCTTCACCCTCGTCGGCCCGGACCGATTCCATCACCCGCAGCATCTTGTAGGTGCGGTCGACGGGCGCGAAGTACGGCGAGTCCTCCTCCGGCTTGTTCTTCAGTTTCAGGCTGATCGGCTGCCACGTGATGTTCAGGTCACGAGCCGGCGCGACCTCGTCGACGACCCAACGGGCCGTCACCCAGCACCACGGTCAAATGGGGTCGACCCAGAACTCGAGATCCATGGCGGGCACCCTAGCGGCCGGTCCGGCGCGACGGTCCGGCTCGGTTCGCCGATGGTCGGTGTGCCAACCTTGCCCATGGCCGGCCTCGAGATTCCCCCGGATCTCGGCGACCCGAACGTCCGCGTCCGGGCCACCGACAAGTACTCGCTGCCGCTCGTGCGGGCGATCGTGGGGAAACCGCGCCTGACCGAGGCGGTCTTCGGGCGGACCCGCTGGGGCAACATGTTCGCGGACGGCATGGCCGAGAACCCGTACCAGGCCTACGGGCCGATCATGGCGGACGGACCGGTCGCCTGGAGCCCGTGGTACCAGCAGTACTTCGTGACCGGCTACGAGGAGGCTCGCGCCGTCCTGTCGTCCGACGCGATGGAGGTCTCGACGCAGCGGGAGGTCGTGCTCGCGGTCGCGCCCCACGCGAAGATGAGCGACACGTCGAAGGCGTTGTTCCGCAACTTCCTCCTCTTCGTCGATCCGCCCGATCACACCCGCCTGCGCGGTCTCGTGAGCCGGGCCTTCACGCCGAAGCGGATGCGGGATCTCGAACCGGATGTCGAACGGCTCGCGAACGGGATGTTCGACGCCGTCGCCGACCAAGAGGCGCCCGATCTGTTCGCCGCCTTCAACGCGCCGCTCCCGATCCACACGATCTCGGTGCTGCTGGGCATCCCCGAGGAGCACTGGCCGTTCACGGTCGACGTCTCGAACGCGCTCCTCGACTATCTCAACCCCTTCCCCGATTTCGACCTCGACGAGACCGACGGGCTCCTCCAGGCGGGGGCCGCCTTCCTCGACGATCTCGCCGAGGAGCGTCGCCGCGAACCGCGCGACGACCTGCTGAGCGCCCTCGTCCACGCCGAGACCGACGAGGGGCGCCTCGATCGCTTCGAGGTCGTGGCGATGGCGATGTTCATGATGTTCGCCGGTCACGAGACCACCAGTGGATCGCTCGGCTTGGCGATGGTCCACCTCGCCCGCCACCCCGATCAACGTCGGCTCGTGATGGACGATCCCGCCCTCTGGCCGAACGCCGTCGAGGAGCTCCTTCGCTACGACCCGCCGCTCCACGTCGATCCCCGCGCCGCCAAGCGGGACGTGACCATCGGCGATGTCGACATCAAGGCCGGCAAGCGGCTCACGGTCCTCCTGGCGGCCGCCAACCGCGATCCCCGCCGGTTCGACGAGCCCGACACGCTCCGCCTGGACCGCGACGATCCCCACGGGGTGTCGTTCGGGCACGGCATCCACCACTGCATCGGCGCGGCGCTGGCCCGGATGCAGATGCGGGTGGGCCTACGGGTGTTCCTCGAGCGGTTCGGGGAGTACACGATCGACGACGCGGCGATCGAGTGGAAGGCCCACCCGGTGCTGCGGGGCCCGGTCGGTCTGCCCGTCCATCGGGGCTGACCCCCGTCGGCGCGGGGCTGCGCCCCGCCGATGAGCTAGCTGTGACGACCGGGGACGTTGTCCCTGGGTTGATGGGGTGGGGTGATCCACCGATGGGTTGAGCCCTCCGAGTGAGGCTGTGGGTGTTCCACCACTCACATCTCAACCGGAGGGCTCTATGAGTCACGCTAGAACCCAGCACCCGAACGCGGTGATGACCCCGAATGGTCGGCGCCGAATGGTCGGCTGTGTGCTTGAAGAGGGCTGGTCGATCGAGGCGACTGCGCAGCGGTTCCAGGTCGACGCGAAGACGGTGCGCAAATGGCGCGACCGGTTCCTGACCGAAGGACCCGGTGGTCTGCGGGACCGTTCATCGCGACCTCACCGATCACCGAACAAAACGTCCCCGCGGGGACGTCGTGAAGTGATCCGTCTTCGCAAGAAGCGGCGGTGGGGCGCCGATCACATAGCGCATGAGACGGGTCTGGCCGCGTCAACGGTGCAGAACATCCTGCGAGCTGAGGGGCTGGGCCGACTCGATCGAGGCGACCGAGCCAGCGCCGAACCGGTCATTCGCTATCAACGCGACCGGCCAGGCGAGCTCATCCACGTCGACATCAAGAAGATCGCCGCGATCCCCGACGGCGGCGGCTGGCGCATCCACGGCCGAGGCAACGACACCACTCGCGGCCATTCCGGCGTCGGTTACCGCTACATCCACTCCGCCATCGATGACCGCACCCGGCTCGTCTACTCCGAGATCCACGACGACGAACAAGCCCTCACCGCCGCCGAGTTCTGGCTGCGCGCCAACCACTGGTTCAACCGCGCCAGCATCGAATGCGAACGCGTCATCACCGACAACGGACCCTGCTACCGCTCACAGCTCTGGCACACCGCATGCGACACCACCGGCACCACGGTGAAGAAGACGCGCCCAAGGCGACCGCAAACCAACGGCAAGATCGAACGCTTCCACCGCATCCTGCTCGAGGAATGGGCCTACATCCGGCCCTGGACCTCAGAGACCCAACGCGCCACCTACTACCGCGGGTTCATCCACTTCTACAATCACCACCGATCCCACGGAGCACTCGGCTGGGCAACCCCAGCCTCAAACCTCAGGGACAACCTCCCCGCGGAGCACAGCTAGCCCTTGGCGGAGATCCCGACGCGCGCGGCCGGCGCGGCCCAGTCGGGCCAGCGCTCCCGGCTCTTCTGGGCGAGTCGGTGCATCAGGGCGATCGCGCCCGGGTCGTCGTCGCCCGGTCGGGTCTCGATGACCCCGTCCTTCACCATGGCGTCGATGATCGCCCGCCCGAGTTCGGTGCGCACGATCGTGAGGGTCCAGTCGGTCGTGTCGCCGATGCCCCCGGTGGAGATGTCGGCGTGCTCGGCCGCGAAGTCCGGACAGTGGTGGCAGCCCTCCCGCGTCCAGGCGTGGCATTCCTTGAGGTTGATCTCGTGGTAGCCGCCGTCCTTGGTCCAGATCTGGAAGACGCCCTTGATGTTCATCTTGGCGATGTCTTCCTTCTTCAGGCCGTACTTGACCTCGAACAGTTCGTCGAAGAGCGCGTCGTCGAACGACTTGGAGCACAGGAGCCCGATGTTGAGCTTGATCGGCTTCGAGACCTTGCCGATCTTGCGGTGCCACATGACCGGGGCGACCGAGGTCTGGCAGCTCATGCCGACCAGGGCGAGCCGGTCGAGCCCCTTCTCCTTGGCTTCGTCGAAGGCCATCGTGTTCGCCGAGTAGGTGTAGCGCGAGCCCGCCCCGCGCAGGACCTCCTCGCGGTTCGTGGCGACCATCGGGAACGCCTTCCAGCCGGGTTCGCCGTTCGGCAGGCTCTCCACCCCCGAGGTGAGGGCGCCGTTGACGACGTCGTTCTCCAGGCACCAGATGAGGATCGCCGAGACGAGTCCACCGTCCTGGCCGGTCTCGTAGACGAAGTCGTCGCTCGCCCGGGTGAGGAGGATGTCCGAGTAGACGCCGGCCATCTCGTCGGGCTCGCGTTCGCGGCCGAACAGGTGCAGGTCCGCTTCGGGCTCCCAGGCCCGGAACCGCGGGCAGGCCCGGGTGCAGGAGGTGCATCCCTTCTGCCCGTGGATGCAGTCGTCGAGGCCGAGTTCCTCTTCGAGGTGGAACGGGGTGTAGGCGCCGGGTTCGTGTTCGTAGCCGATGACGTCATGGGGGCACGAGATGACACAGCCGGCGCAGCCGGTGCACAGCCCCGAGGTGATGACCTCGTCGAAGAGCTCTTTCCACTGGTACGTCCAGCGCTCTTTCCCCTTGCTCGGGGCGGCGCCCGAGGATCCCGATGAACCTGCTGCTGAATCGGTGACCGTCATGGCGCCGAACCTATCCCGACTGGCCCGGGGCCTCCGCCATTCGGGCCTTCATCTCGTCGTCCGTCATCTGGCCGGCGAAGTACTCGGCGACCCACGCCGGCAGTTTCCAGCGGTCCGCCCAGCGCTCGTCCTCCAGCCACACGACCTCGGTGTCGATCCTTCCGTCGTCGTGGAACGTGAAGCGCCGGTAGCCGGGGGGCATCAGCAGGAGGGCGTCGAAGTCGACGCACACACCGGTCGACGGGCAGACGTGGGACGGCACGCCCGCGGACACCCGATCGACGCCGGTGTGCTCGTGGCCCGCCGCGATCGCGTGCAGCGGGGTGGCCGCCCCGACGAGCTCGGCGATCTGGTCGTCGTAGCCGGGCCGTTCGAACATGCCGGTGCCGCCGGGCGGGTGGTGCAGCCACAACATGGCGTGGTCCGCTTCGCCCAGCTCGAGCTGGCGACGGAGCCAGGACAGCTCCTGGGTGGTGATGCCGCCCCGGGCGAGGTCGACGCGGTCGGGATGGTCCGTCCACCCCGCGATCGGGTCGTGATGGCCGCCGTCGAGGTTGCTGTCCCCGAAGAGAAACAGCCACGGCCCGATGCGCAACGACCGCGGCACCGCGATGTTCAGCCGGGGGAGCACACCGTGGAGCGGGTCGACGAAGTCGTGGTTGCCCGGGAGACAGTGGACCGGTAGATCGAGCGAGGCGAGCGCGTCGCCGGCCAGCCCGTACTCGTCGAGCTTGCCCTCGTTGGCGATGTCGCCCGTCACGACGACCAGATCCGGGGCGTCGCCCCGCACCTGTTCGGCGACGGCGGCGAAGGTCTCCGCGGTGTCGCGGAGCATGTAGCCGCCGGGCTTGGTGCTGAAGTGGAGGTCGGACAGCTGAACGACGCGGATCGGAGCCATGGGCGCGACCCTATTGCACCTCGTCAGGGCAGCTCGGTGGCCGGCTCCCCGAGACGGATCAGGGTCGTGAGCGTGCGCAGCAGGGGCACCTCGATGCCGTGTCGGTCGGCTCGGCGGACGACCTCCAGCTGGCGTGCTTCCCACTCCGTGGGCGCGCCGGCGACCCGATCCGTCGTCTGCGACGACATGTGACCGGTCGCCCGTTCGAGCACGATGTCGGCGAACGTCTCGCCCAGGCCCGGCTGGAGGGCGGCGCCGTCCGCGATCGCGACCGCGATCGCCTCCTCCATGACCGTGACGCACAACGCCCGGGCCTCGGGGTCCGCGAGGATCCCGTTCGTCGTGCCGGTCAGCGTCGTCACCGCTCCCACACCACAGTTGGAGACGAGCTTCGACCATGCCGTCGTGTGGAAGTCGGCCGCGGCGGTGCAGTCGACATAGGTGCCCGCGAAGAGATCCACGATCCGCTGGGCGGCGTCGTCGTCGGGCACCTCCAGCCGGGCGGGCAGCCCCACCGTCACGTGGCCCGGTGCGTGCCGGTCGGCGGGGAGGAACACGATCGTGGGCACGACCGCGGCCTCGCCGACGAGGGGGCCGACGAGCTCCCGCTGGCCGATGCCGTTCTGGAGGACGGCGACCACGGTGTGCGGACCACACGCGGCGCGCAGCCAGCCTGCGGCCGCGGCCGTCTGATGGGTCTTCGTCACCAGCAGGACGACATCACACGGCTCGACGGCGACCGGGTCCGTGACCACGCGGACGGCCTCGTCGACGGGTTCGGGCGCACCGTCGACCCGCAGCCGATCGAACGCCGTTCTCGCGGCGATCGTGAGTCCGACGTCGTTGCGTCCGACCAACGCGCCGGCGACCGCACAGCCGATGGCGCCCGGTCCGACGAGGGTGACGCTGGTGGTGTCGCTCATTGGGACACATTCACAGAACTGGACCAACCTGTCACAAGTGGCGGGGCTGTCTCGTCAGATGGGCATGACAACTCCGAAAGCGGACCTGATGGCGAACTCCGGCGACCCGAACGAGTTCGACGTGGTGATCGTGGGGGCCGGCATGGCCGGCCTCAGCGCGGCGATCGAAGCCGCCGACGGCGGTGCTCGGGTCGTCGTGCTCGACGCCCGCAGCACGATCGGCGGCCGGGCCCGCACCCGCGAGCGAGACGGGTACGCCATGAACGAGGGCGGCCATGCGCTCTATGTGGACGGCGCGGCCATGACCTTCCTGCGGGAGTTGGGCCGCGAGCCCCGGGGTGGTGTCCCGGACGCCGGCGCCGGCATCGGCGTCGACGGTGACCGCGAGGGTGCGTTCCCCACGGGCCTCGTGTCGCTGCTCCGCACACCGTTGCTGAAGGGCGACCGCGTCGCGATGGCGCGGCTCTTCGCCAAGCTGCCGAGGCTCGACCCGGCGAGCTACGCCCACACAACGGTGGACGTCGCGGTCCGCGACCTGCTCGGCGGTGGACGAGCCGCTCGACTCGCCCATGGCCTGTTCCGGCTCTCCAGCTACTTCAACGATCCGGCGCGCACGAGTGCGGACGCCGGCCTCGTGCAGCTCCAGATGGTGGTGCGCAACGGCGTGCGCTATCTCGACAACGGCTGGCAGACGATGGTCGACTCGCTCGAGAAGATCTGCATCGATCGGGGCGTCGAGATCCGCACCGCCACCAAGGCGACCGCCGTCCGGCCGACGGGGGAGGGCTATCTCGTCACGGCCGGCGACGAGCTGTCGTGCCGGCGGGTCGTCGTCGCGGGGTCACCGCAACTGGCCGCCGGCCTGTTGGGCGACGTCGCGTCCGTGACCCGGCAGTGGGCGGCGGACGCCCGGCCGGCGACCGTGGCCGCTCTCGATGTCGGGTTCCCCCGGGACTGGCAGGGCCGGCGTCCGTTCGCGCTCGGTATCGATCAGCCCACCTATCTCTCGATGCACGCGCCGGTGGCAGACTTGGCGCCGGAGGGCCACACCCTCCTGCATGTCATGCGGTACCACCCGAACGACGAGACCCCCGACGCCGACGCCGACCGGGCCGCGTGCGAGGCGTTGCTCGAGCGGGTGAGTCCGCGTTGGCGGTCGGAGGCCGACCACGTCTCCTTCAGTCCCCGGTTGGTGGCGTCCACCGACCAACCGTCGGCCGCCTGCGGTGGCCTCGGTGGTCGACCGCCGGTCACCGTTCCGGGTCATTCGGGCCTGTTCGTCGCCGGTGACTGGGTCGGCCCGGAGGGCGTCCTCGTCGATGCTTCCGTCGCGAGCGGCCGCGCTGCCGGTCAGGCGGCGAGCCGATGACCGACACCGACGCCGACCGGATGGCCGACGGCTTCGAGGAGCATCGGCACCATCTGTTCGGCGTCGCCTACCGGATGCTGGGCCGCGTCGCGGAGGCGGAGGACGTCGTGCAGGAGACGTGGCTGCGATGGGACGCGGCCGACCGAGCCACGATCGAGCGGCCACGGGCGTGGCTGACGACCGTCGCGAGCCGTCTCGCGATCGACCGGTTGCGCTCGGCCCAGTCGCGCCGGGAGTCCTACGTCGGCCCGTGGCTCCCGGAACCGCTCCTCACCGGCGACGACGATCCCGCCGCGCACGCCGAGCTCGCCGAATCACTGTCCCTCGCGTTCCTCACGATGCTCGAACGGCTCGACCCGGTCGAACGCGCGGCCTTCCTGCTGCGGGAGGTGTTCGGCCACGACTACGACGAGATCGCCGAGACCATCGACCGGTCCGTCGTCAACTGCCGCCAGATCGTCCACCGGGCGAAGGAGCGGCTCGGTCCCGACCGCCCGACCCGTTTCGAGGCCGACCCCGACGACGAGCGTCGCCTACTCGACTCGTTCCTCGCCGCCGCGGTCACCGGCGACGTCGAGTCGTTGGCGCAGATGCTCGTGGCGGACGTCGTCGTCTGGAGCGACGGCGGCGCCAAGCAGTACGCCGCTCGTCGGCCCGTCGTCGGCCGGGACCGGGTCGCCATGTTCGTCCGGGGGATTGCCGCCAAGCGGGAGAAGATGCACGCCGAGTTCGTCGTCGACCACGCCCGCATCAACGGGACACCGGGGCTCGTCGCCTACGGCGACGGTGAACTCTTCATGACGATGGCGTTCGACATCGGCCCCGACGGCATCCGCGGCATCCACGCCGTGCTCAATCCCGACAAGCTCGAACACCTCCGGTAGCGGCGCGTTCCACGCAGGGATGGTGTTCGTCGCCGGGTCGTAGCGGCCGAGCCACTGGGTCATCCAACTCGGATCGGCCTGCTGGCTCGGGTGATGGCTGGGAAGGAGCGTGATCGCCATCGTCGGTATGACCTCGAAGGCGAAGCCGATACCCCACTTCCAGAGCCGGAACCAGGCGACGGGGGAGAGGACCCGGCGCCACGCGGTGAGCTGGGCGACCGTGCCCAGGAAGATGAACCACACGAGCATGGCGAAGCAGGTGGCCATCGCGGCCAGGTACCGGACCCGGCTGCCGTCCGTCGCGGCCCACACGTCGTGGGCGACGGTCTTGTGCTCGACCTCCTCCGCGAGGTGCCAGAGGACGAGCGTCGACGGTTCGACGTCGGCGCCGCGGAACAGCTCGAAGCGCTTCGCGTCCATCCAGCGGGCCGCGGCGAAGGCCGTTGCTTCGAAGCCGGCGGCGTAGGCGATGCCGAAGCGGGGACCGAGGCGCCGCTCGAGGAAGCCGTAGGACGTCGCGAGCCAGCGCTCGACCCGTCGCAGCGACGGGTGTTGCTCGGTGATGATCTCGTTGAAGCGGCGATGCTGACGGGAGTGCTCGCCCTCCTGGCGGAGGTACTCGTCGACATCGGCCCGCAGGATCGGATCGTCGACGTCCGCGGCGGCGCGGCGCACGGCCCGCATCACGTAGGGCTCGCCGTGGGGCATACCGATCGACAGGGCGTTCACCGCGGCGGCGAACTCCGGCTTCAGCGGCTGCCACGCTGCCCGCGTGTCATCGGGCCACTCCAGCTCGATCGCCCGGTGTTCGATTCCCTCGGAACGCATGTCGTATCAATCGGCTGCGGCGGCGCCGACTGGAGCGAAGCAGCGCCCTCGGCAGGACTCGAACCTGCGCACACGCCTCCGGAGGGCGATGCTCTATCCGCTGAGCTACGAGGGCTTGCCCTTTCGGGCGAAGCCTCAGGGTAGCCCGGCGATCCGGGACTCGGCGCTAGTTGTCGATGCCGCCGGGCGAGGAGAATTCCTCGCAGTAGGTGGCGTCGGCGAGAACGGACGAACCCAGCCGATCGAGGGCGTCGCCGGGCTCGTCCGGGAACGGGAACGCGGGCATGAACTGATCGGGGTCGAGCCGGTTGTCGAGGCAGGTCCACCCGAGGGTGTTCAACGCGTGGGTGTCGAGGTTGCCCTCGTTCGAAGCACCGAGGATGACGGCGCCACCGGCGTCGCAGCCGGCGACGATGCTGACTGTCCGATTGCTCACGTCGATCGGCGTCGGCTCGTCGATGCGGCCGCCGTCGAAGCGGTTCGTGGCCGCGTCGCGCCAGGCGTCGATGTAGGACGCGACGACACAGTCGTACTCGGCCAGGTGGGTGTCGGGAATCGAGAGAGCGCCGGGGATGTCGGCGTCGAGATGCGGGTTCAGCGCCGGGCCGCAGTCGATGAGCGCGTCGGCCAGTTCGGCGGCGAGGTCGTCCGAGGCGTTCGAGGACGTCTGGGCGCTGAGGTCCACGTCCACGAGGTCGTCGAGCGTCCAGCCATCCGCGTCGCCTCCGTCGTCGCTGGTCGGGGCGACGACCGCATCGATGATGCAGGCGGACTCGGTTCGGGTCAGACCGCTGTCCATCGCCGCCTCGATGAGCACGGTGCGCTGGATGGCGGCGTCGCGCTCCCAGTCCGCGTCGTCGGCGCCGGAGCCGACGGCGCGATCGGCGCCAGGAGCGGGATCGGAGCCTCCGCAGGCGGTCGCGAACAGCGCCACGAGGAGGACGAGAGAGGTCAGCACGCGAGAACGCATACCGTTCACATCGGCCGGAGAAAGCTCACTCTGAGGACTCGGGTCACCCGGTAGGCTCGACGCTTTCCGACCCCTCCGAGGCTCTTGCACGATGGACGTTCGCGATTCGCTCCGCACCGCTCTGCGGGAGGCGCTGGACGTCGCCGGGGTCGACCCGGTGCCGACCGAGATCACGCTCGAGCGACCGGCCAATCCCGAGCACGGTGACTGGTCGTCCAACGTCGCCCTCGCCACCGCGAAGGCCGCGGGCCGCAACCCCCGCGAACTCGGCCAGCAGCTGGTCGACCACCTCACCGCCGATCCGCCCACCCACGTCACGGCCGTGGAGATCGCGGGGCCCGGCTTCGTGAACTTCCGCCTCGGCGACTCGTGGCTCCACGAGGTGCTGGAGGACGTCGTCGCCGCTGGGACCGACGGCTTCGCGATCGCGGACGTCGGCGCGGGCACGGCGGTGAACATCGAGTACGTCTCGGCCAACCCCACCGGGCCGTTGCACGCCGGCCACGCGCGCTGGGCGGCCTATGGCGATGCCCTGAGCCGCCTCTTCGCCCGCTGTGGCTATGAGGTCCACCGCGAGTTCTACGTCAACGACCGCGGCGTGCAGACGCAGCTCTTCGGCGCGTCGCTCGTCGCTCGCGCGGCGGGCGAGCCGCTGCCCGAGGACGGGTACCGGGGCGAGTACGTCGCGGAGTGGGCGGAGGAGATGCCGGGCGCCGCGGACCCGGTGGCGTGGGGAATCGAACGGGCCCAGGCCGACCAGCGTCAGGTGCTCCAGTCGATGAACGTCGAGTTCGATCTGTGGGCCTCCGAGCGGGGCTTCGTCGCCTCCGGGGCCATGGAACGGGCGATCGACGAGCTGCGGGCCGCAGGCTTCGTCTACGAGCAGGACGGTGCCACCTGGCTGCGCACGTCCGATTTCGGCGACGAGAAGGACCGGGTGCTGTTCAAGTCCGATGGCGAAGCCACCTACTTCGTCCCCGACATCGCCTACCACCACGACAAGTACCGACGCGGGGACCTGGTGATCGACATCCTCGGTGCCGACCACCACGGGTACACCCGACGGATGAGCGCGGCGATGCAGATGCTGGGCCATCCGGCGGACAGCTACGAGGTGCTGATCGGCCAGAACGTCACCCTCGTGCGCGACGGGGAGGAGGTCCGCCTGTCCAAGCGGGCCGGCACGATGATCGAGGCGCGGGACCTCGTGGAGCTCGCGGGCGCCGACGTCGCCCGTCTCACCTTCCTGCTCCAGTCGATCGACACCACCCAGACGATCGACATCGACGTGCTCGTCGCCGAGTCCAACGAGAACCCCGTGTACTACGTGCAGTACGCGAACGCCCGCGTGCACTCGCTCGCCCGGCAGGCCAAGGAGCGGGGCATCACCCGACTCCCGCTCGCCGATGTCGATCTGTCCGTGCTCACCCACCCGCGCGAACTGGCCCTGTTGCGCTCGCTCTCCGAGCTGCCCGATGTCGTCGTCCGAGCCACGGAGCACCGGGCGCCCCACCAGGTCACGGGCTGGGCCCGCGAGTGCGCCGCCGCCCTCCACGGCTTCTGGCACGACTGCCCGATCCTGCGCGACGACGTCGAGGAGCCGGTCCGACAAGCCCGTATGTGGCTGGTCGAGGCCACCCGCATCGGGCTGGGTGTCGGGCTCGATCTGCTCGGCGTGAGCGCGCCGGAATCGATGTAGGCCGTCGTGCAGCCTTTCCCGTTCCGCCTGCTCCCCGATTCCTCGGAGATCGTCGACGGTCGACTCCACATCGGCGGCTGCGACGTCATCGACCTCGCCGCCGAGTTCGGCACGCCGGTCTTCATCTACGACGAGCAACAGCTCCGCGATCGTTGTCGCGAGGCGGTGGCGGTGTTCGGCGACGGCGTCGCCTATGCCACGAAGGCGTTCCTGTGTGGCGCGATGGCGAAGCTCGCCCACGAGGAGGGCATGCACCTCGATGTCGCCACGGGCGGCGAGCTCCATGTCGCGCTGACCGCAGGCGTTCCCGCCGACCGGATCGTCCTGCACGGCAACAACAAGTCGATGCGCGAGCTGCGCATGGCGATCGATGCCGGGGTCGGGAGGATCGTCGTCGACTCGTTCGACGAGCTCGATCGGCTCGATCTGCTCCACGCGGAGACGGGGACGGCGCCGAAGGTGCTGCTGCGTCTCACGCCGGGCGTGAAGGCGGAGACCCACGACTACATCGCCACCGGGCACGACGACTCGAAGTTCGGCTTCACGGTGTCGACGGGCCTCGCCGCGTCGGCGATCGAACGGGCCCGCGCGAGTGACGCCGTCGAGCTGGTCGGCGTCCACGCCCACATCGGCAGCCAGGTCTTCGTCGTCTCGTCCTTCGCCAAGGCGGCCGCCGTCATCGCCGAAGCGGCGGCGCCCTACGGGCTCCCGGAGATGTCGGTCGGCGGCGGGCTGGGCGTGCCCTATGTCGCCGACGAGCGGGCGCCCACGATCACCGAGTGGGGCACGGCCGTGCTGGAGGCGTGCCGCAACGCGGGGGTCACGGCCCAGATCTCGGCCGAACCCGGTCGCTCGATCGCGGCAGCCGCGGCGATCACGCTCTACGAGGTCGGCACCGTGAAGAAGCTGGACGGCATCCGCACCTACGTGTCCGTCGACGGCGGCATGAGCGACAACCCCCGCCCGGTGCTCTACGGCTCGGGGTACGAGGCGTTCCTGCCCCGCGCGGTTGACGCCGATCGCCCCGCGACCGTCACGATCGTCGGGAAGCACTGCGAGTCGGGCGACGTCCTCGTGCGCGACGCGACGGTCCCGGCCGACCTCGTCGTCGGTGACATCCTGGGGACCGCGGTCACCGGGGCCTACGGTCACTCCATGGGGTCCAACTACAACAAGGTGCTGCGGCCGCCGGTCGTGTTCGCCCGCGACGGCGACGCCCGGCTGGTGGTGCGCCGAGAGACCTACGACGACCTGACCCGCCTCGACGTCTGAGCCATGGCGGTCTCCTCGCACCACACTGTCGGCCGGGGGGACGTGCTGTGGCGGGCGACACTCGACGGCGTGCTCATCCGCGTGCCCGGAGCCGACGAGGTCGTGCAGTTGGGAGGCACCGGGGCCGCGGTGTGGGCCGAGCTCGCGACGCCGCGGACGTTCGGCGATCTGTGCGCGGCGCTCGCCGAATCCCACGACGCCGCTGCGGCGCGGATCGCCCTCGATCTCCAGCCGGTGATCGCCGATCTGGTCGAGCGTGCGGTGGTGCGGGTCGATGGTTGACGAGCCGTGGCTCGGCCGGTTGGCGGGCTACGGCCTTGCCGGCGCGCCCCCGCTCGGCGAGATGAGCTCGACGATCGACGAGGCGCTCGGTGCGGTCCGAAGCCACAAGCTGATCGGCGTGCTGGCGGCCGCGGTGGCCGACGAGACACTTCGGGTCGACGAGGACGACCGGGCTCGGATCGCACGGGCTCACGACGCGGCCATGCGGGAGTCGCTGTTGTTGGAGGAGATGTTGCTGCGGGCGATTGCGGTGCTCGACGATGCCGGGGTCGACCATCGAGTTCTCAAGGGCGCGGCCCTCGCCCATCTGGTCCATCCCGACCCGTGCGAACGCAGCTTCGGCGACAACGACATCCTGCTCCGGCCCGCCGACGTCGACCGGGGTGTCACTGCGCTGGTGGACGCAGGGGCGATCCGGCCCGTGCCGCCCCTGTCCGCATCCTTCGATCGCCGTTTCGCCAAGTCCGTCACCCTGCGTTGGCACGGTCCGACGGAGTTGGACGTGCACCGCACGCTCGCCGCGGGCCCCTACGGCCATCTGGTCGTTCTCCCGGACCTCGTCGGCGAACCGGTCGTGTTCGAGCTCGCCGGCACCGCGCTTCGCACCTTGCCGCCGCTGCTGCACCTGGTCCACGGCGCCATCCACGTCGCCCTGGGTGACGTGGAGCCGCGGCTCGGCAACGTGCGCGATCTCGCACTGCTGGCGGCGCGCCCCGACATCGATGTCGACGCGGTGGTCACGCGGGCGACCGCGTGGGGCTGCGCCGCCCCGGTCGCACTCGGGTTGCAGGCCACCCGCGCCCTCGGCCACGACCGCTCGGCGATCGAGTCCTGGGCCGACGCCTACGTCATCGACGCCACCGATCGCCGCCGTCTGGCCGCCTACGCGGACCGGTCCGGGCGCTTCCGCCGCCAGGCCCTCGCCTCGTGGCGTGAGCTCAGCTGGGCCGAGCGTCCGGCGTTCGCCCGCGCCCTGCTCGTACCCAGCGCCGCCAACCGCGCGGCACGGGGCCGGGCGGGTCGACGCCGCCCGGCGCGCCGCCGATCGGGCTGAGTCCGGCGATCGCCGGGGACGCTACGTCGATCGCCGGCGCGATGGCGTCGTCGGTCCCCGCCCCGCGGCGCGGCGCCGGACGCGCGTCGTCGAGGATCGCGGCGACGTCGGCCGCGAGGTCAGCCGGACAGCCGAGGTGCTCGAGGGCCGACACGCTCCATCCGACGGCCGCGTCGATCCGCACCCCGGTGGCGTCCAGGACGCGGGCGGCGGCCGCCGCGCGCGCCGCGTCGGGGCGTGCGGGTTCGCCGGCATCGGGCACCAGACGGAGCATCTGACAGAAACTACATGAAAGAGAATGGAATGCCATCCCGCGAGAAGTCGCCCGTGACCTCCCCGTCGGGCGGATACGCTCGGCGCCCGTGAACCCATCCTCCGGCCGCCCCGACGACGTGACCCCGATCCGACTCGGATTGCTGGGATGCGGCACGGTCGGGAGCGCGCTCGCCCGGCTGCTCACGGAGCGCCACGCCGAGATCGCCGATCGACGCGGGGTGGACCTGTCGATCCGTCGCGTCGCGGTCCGCGACCTCACCAAGGCCCGCGACGTCGACATCGACCCGGCCGCGTTCACCGATGATGCCGGTGCGGTCGTCGAGGCCGATGACGTCGACCTCGTCGTGGAGCTGATCGGCGGCGTCGATCTACCGCGCGACCTCGTCGCCCGAGCCCTGGCCGCGGGCAAGCCGGTCGTCACCGGGAACAAGGCGTTGCTGGCCACCCACGGTCCGGAGCTCTACGCCCTGGCCGACGAGAACGGTGTCGATCTGCTCTTCGAGGCGGCCGTGGCCGGCGGCATCCCCCTGATGCGCCCGCTGCGCGAGTCGCTGATCGGGGAACCGGTGACCCGGGTGATGGGGATCATCAACGGCACCACGAACTACATCCTCACCCGCATGTCCGAAGCAGGGGTCGCCTACGCGGACGCGCTCGCGGAGGCCCAGTCCCTCGGCTACGCCGAGGCCGACCCGACGGCGGACGTCGAGGGTCATGATGCGGGGGCGAAGGCCGCGATCATCGCCACGATCGTCTTCGGCCGCGCCGTGCTCGCCGACGATGTGCACCACGAGGGCATCACCCGGCTCACGACGGACGACATCGCCACCGCCGCCCGACTCGGGTTCGCGGTGAAGATGATCGCCGTCGTGGACGCCGACACCGCGGGAGCGGAACCGGCGATCGCCGTGCGCGTCCATCCCGCGCTCGTGCCGCTCGACCACCCCCTCGCGTCCGTGCGTGACAGCTTCAACGCCGTGTTCATCGAGGGCGATGCCGTCGGCGATCTCATGCTCTACGGCCGCGGTGCGGGCGGCGCGCCCACGGCCAGTGCGGTGCTCGGTGATGTCATCGATGCCGCGACGAACCTCGTCACCGGCACCGCGGCGCGGATCGGCAGCCTGCCCCGCGCCACGATCCGCCCGCTCGACGAGCTGTCGTCCGCGTTCTATCTCCGCATGGCGGTCGCCGACGAGCCCGGGGTGCTCGCCCAGGTCGCCGACGTGTTCGGTCGCAAGCACGTGTCCATCAAGTCGATGGAGCAACAGGGGCTCGGCGCCGAGGCGCGGGTGATCTTCATCACCCACATCTCCCAGGAAGCGGCGGTGCGGGCCACGCTCGACGAATTGCGCGAGCTCCCGGCGGTGCGCGACATCGCCGCCGTGATCCGCGTCGTCGGCACCGACGACTGACGATGATCGACTACCACAGCTCCCGCGGGAAGGCGCCGGTCCTGCCGTTCGGCGATGTGCTCCTGACGGGACTGGCGAACGACGGCGGCCTCTACCTGCCGTCCGCCTGGCCGCCGCTTCCCGGCGCGCCGGCGGACACCTACGCCGAACTCGCGGCCCAGGTGATGCAGCCCTTCGTCGAGGGCTCGATCGCCGCCGATGACTTCGCGGGGATGGTGGCCGACGCCTACGCCACCTTCGATCACCCGGACGTCTGCCCGCTCGTGCGACTCGACGAGCACCACCACCTGCTCGAGCTGTTCCACGGGCCCACGCTCGCGTTCAAGGACGTGGCGTTGCAGCTCGTCGGCCGGCTCTTCGACCACGAGCTCGAACGTCGCCAGGAGCGGGTGATGATCGTCGGCGCCACCTCCGGCGACACCGGTTCCGCCGCCATGGAGGCCGTGCGGCACAGCGACCATGTGGACATCGTGATCCTCTTTCCCGAAGGACGCACCAGCGAGGTGCAGCGTCGCCAGATGACGACGATCGGGGAGCCGAACGTGCACGCGGTGGCGATCGAGGGCACCTTCGACGACTGTCAGGATCTCGTGAAGGCGATGTTCGCCGACGAGGCCTTCCGCAGCCGCAACCGCCTTTCCGCGGTCAACTCGATCAACTGGGCCCGGGTCATGGCCCAGATCGTCTACTACGTGTGGGCGGCGCAGCGCCTCGGTCGTCGCGACACCCCGACCACCTTCTGCGTGCCGACCGGCAACTTCGGCAACGTCTTCGCCGGTCACGTCGCCGCGGCGATGGGTCTTCCCGTCGAGCGCTTCCTCGTCGCGAGCAACCGCAACGACATCCTGACCCGACTCATCGACACCGGCGAGATGGTGGCCGACGACGTCGTGCCGACGCTCTCGCCGAGCATGGACATCCAGATCTCGTCCAACCTCGAGCGCCTGCTCGTCGAACTGTTCGACGGCAACGGCGCGGCCACCGCCGAGCTGCTCAATGCGTTCCGGGAGTACGGCCGGGCGTCGCTCACTGCCGCTCAGCACGAGCGGCTCCGCGCCGAGTTCGCCGGGGCCCGGCTGGACGATGACGAGACGCTCGCGGTGATCGCTCAGGTCCATCGCGACCACGGTCTGCTGATCGACCCGCACACGGCGGTCGGCATCGGTGCGGCCGAACGACTGCGCCGCGACGGCGAGACGGTGGTGACCCTCGCCACGGCGCACCCCGCGAAGTTTCCCGACGCCGTCGAGGCGGCGACGGGGGTCCGGCCCGAGCTTCCACCCCGACTCGCGCCGATCCTCGAGCGCGACGAGGCGTTCGCGGTGCTCCCGAACGATCTCGCCGTCGTCCAGGACTTCGTGGACGGCGCTCGGCGCTGAACGGCCCCGGCCGCGGCCGGCGGTTGTGGTTTCGGGCGGCGCACCCGTAGCCTGACGAGCGTCGAGTCCATCGGGTTTCGTGGCAGCTCTGCCCCGCTCGTGCCTTCCTCGACTTCCCAGCGACGAGGAGCCTTCCCGTGGAAACCGCGGAAATGCGCCGGTCCACCCTGCAACGCAAGGACCGCGAAGAACTGACGTTGATCGCCACGACGCTCGGCAAGAAGCCGTCGTCACGAGCCCGCAAGGGCGAGATCATCGAGTTGATCCTCGACCTCGCCGCCGGCGGTGACGGCAGCAGTGCCGGCGACGCCTCCCCCGACGAGGCCTCCGAGCCCGCGTCGACGGACAACGCCGACGAGCGCGCCGAGGCCGACGATTCGGACGACTCCGACTCCGACGACGGCAACGACGAGAGCGACGACAGCGACGACGGGGACACCGGTTCCGACTCGGCCGACGGTGACAAGAAGAGCGATGGCGGCTCGAACGGCAGGGGCGAGGCCGGCGGCAAGGACGGCGGCAACGCGGAGTCCGGCAATCGCAAGCGCCGGCGCCGCGGTCGGGAACGCGACAACAACAAGGACAGCGACGAGAAGTGGGACGGCGAGCCGATCCCGGTCGCCGGCTACCTCGAGCTGCGCAACGAGGGCTACGGCTTCCTGCGCGTCGACGGCGCGCTCCCGTCCAAGGACGACGCCTACGTTCCGGTGAAGATGGTCCGTCAGTTCGGGCTCCGGAAGGGCGACCATCTCGCCGGTACCTCCCGCCCGGCGAACCGCAACGAGAAGAACCCGGCGATGATCGAGATCCAGTCGATCAACGGTGACGAGCCGTCGGGTGAGGTCGATCGCATCGATTTCGACGCGCTCCCGGTCGTGTATCCGAGCGAGCCGATCGTGCTCGCCGGCGAGCAGGAGCCGGCCGATCCGACCGGCGCCGTGATCGACATCCTGACGCCGATCGGCAAGGGCCAGCGGGTGCTGCTCGCGGGGCCGCCGAAGTCCGGCAAGACCACGGTGCTCCAGCACGTGATCCGGTCGATCGAGACGAACCACGAGGACATCGAACTGCTCGTGCTGCTCCTCGACGAGCGGCCCGAGGACATCACCGAGATGACCCGCTGGACCGAACGGGGCGACGTGGTCGCCGCGTCGTTCGAACGTCCGGCCGAGGAGCAGGTCACGATCGCCGAGATGGTGATCGAGCGGGCCAAGCGCATGGTCGAGTCCGGCAAGGACGTCATGGTCGTGGTCGACGGTGCGACCCGGCTCGCCCGGGCCTACGCCCAGGAAGTCGGCGGCGGTCGTTCCGGCGTCGCCGTGGACGCCACCACGGTGCATCCCGCGAAGCGTTTCCTCGGCGCGGGCCGCAAGCTCGAGGGCGGCGGGTCGCTCACCATGATCGCGACGATCACCGTCGACACCGACTCCAGCATCGACGGCACGATCTACGAAGAGCTCGCGCCGACCGCCAACTGTGAGATCCGGCTGTCGCGGGCCGCAGCCGTGCGTCGCGTGTTCCCCGCGGTCGACATCGCGGCCTCCGCCACCATCCACGAGGAGAGCCTGCGCGACGACGATGCGCTCGCCACGGTGGAGGAACTGCGTCGGGAACTGGCTTCGATCGCCGACGATCCGGCCACCGAGGAGTCGGCCGACCTCCAGGCGTTGCTCACGAAGATCGCCGATAGAGTGGTGAAGCTATGAAGTCCGACATCCACCCCGAGTACCGCTACGTCGTCTTCCAGGACATGTCGGCGGGCACCTCCTTCCTCACCCGCTCCACGATCTCCACCAGCGAGACTGTCACGTGGGACGACGGCAACGAGTACCCCCTCGCCAAGGTGGAGATCTCGAGCGAGAGCCATCCCTTCTTCACCGGTCAGATGAAGATCGTGGACACGGCCGGTCGCGTCGAGCGCTTCGAGAAGCGCTACGGCCGCCGCAAGGCCGCCGCCGGCGAGGCCGAGGTCTCGGACGACGTCTCGGACGAGGCGGATGCCGTGGTCGAGGCCGAAGCCGCGGCCGACGCCGAAGCCGACACCGCTGACGCCTGAGCCAGCCGATGGCGCTCGACGCTGATCGTCGAGCCCAGCTCGAACGGGCCCGCGCCGAGGGTCTGCTGCGTCGTTGTTTCGACGTCGATCCCGCCGCGCTCGAGATCACCGCGGCACCGTTCGGGACCACCGCACACGACGGTGACCGGGCGTGGGTCATCTCGATGAGCGACGACCTCGCCGCGCTCGGCGGCGTCCTCGTCTGGCTCGACCGCGCCCAGCCGGCATCGCTCGACCTGGTCGTCGACCACCACGCCGGTGTGCACGCCCGCCGTACCACCGTGCTGGCGCCCGAGATCCGGGTCCACCGCGTCGAAGGCGACGGCATCGTCGCGGTCGACCCCGAGCCGGTTCCGCCGGCCCTGCCGTGCCCGGACGACGCCGCCCATCTCGAGTCGATCCTCGTGGAGGCAGATCTCGACGTCGTCTGTGAGGACGGCATCCTGCGCGGCGAACTCGCCGGGCTCGAGGTCGCTCGCATCCTGCACGGTCCCGATGGACCGGTGCTCGAAGCCGGCGTCGGACGCTTCGATCGCGAGGCCGGCGCGCTGTTGCACGCGGGGCGAGACCCCCGTGAGTCGGTGAGGGCCACGGTCACCCAGGTTCGACCCCACCGCACTCCCGGCGCCCCGTCCCACGCGGTCAACCGGCTTGCCCGTGAGCGCTGGTTGCGCCACGAGGTCGCCGCCGCCCCCGATGCCGTCGACATCGACCTGCCCGCACTCGTCGAACCGATCCCGCCGCGGACGAGCCTGCTCGAACAGGTCCCGGCGGCGCTGATGGGGATCGATGGCGACCGCTCCGTCCTGGTGGTGTGTTCGGTCGGCGTCGATCTCGGCCTCGTACCGGCGATCGCCGATCTCCTTGTGGTCCACTCGCCCGACGAGGTCCGCGTCGTTCTTCCCGAACGGGATCGCCTGCCCCACCTCGAACGGCTGATGGCCCGTCTCCCGGTGCCGACCGGCTTCCGGTCCATCCCCGTGCCGTGGGCTGACTGAGCGACGGCCCGAGTCCTGGGCCGTACGACCCACTTTTCGCTAAAGGACGCCGGTCCGCGCCCCGAAGACCATGCCTAGGTGTGGCTATCGAGGAGTCCGGACATGAAGAAGTGGGTCGCAGCAGCCGCGGTGTTCGCGCTGTTGGCTACGGGGTGTGAAGAAGCGTTCAACAATGCGTCCGGCGGAATGGACGGTGCGCAGGAGCTACCGCCCATCGATCGCGAGCAGACGGGTGTCGAGCGCAACGTCGACGCGACGGCGCTCGGCGACCCCCGCCAGGCGGTACCCGGCGATCCGCTGACGCTCCCGGCTCCACCCCAGGTGTCGGTTCCGATTCTCGAGACGGACGGTCTGACCCTGATCTGGGCGACCGATCGGAACGGCCCCGTGGCGGGCGATCTTGCCAGCGCCACCATCGGACAACCGTTCGAGGTGCGACTCGAGGTGACCGACGAGACCATCGACCGGGTCGAGTGGTACATCGACGACGTTCTCTTCCGCGACGACGACATCCAGGCGCCGTTCAACCTGCGCTACACGGGCGTGCTGCCGATCGACGGCGAGTTCGACTCCGACCAGGGACTCGACAACTCGTGGTTGTTCGAGCCGGGTGAGACCCACACGATCCAGGCGGTCGTGCACCGCGGTGACCTCTCGGTGACGATCGAGGCCGAGTTCACGATCGAGGGCGCCGACGCGCCGACACCGCCGCCGACGACGACCACCGCGCCGCCGGCTACGACGACGGCGCCGCCGGCCACGACGACCACCGCGCCGCCGGCGACCACCACGACAGCGCCGCCGGCCACGACGACGACCGCGCCGCCGGCCACCACGACCACTGCGGCGCCGCCGTCGGAGGACGGGCGCCCGATCGTGATGGCGGATGCGAGCACGGTGCTGGACCAGCCCAACACGATCTACGACTTCAACTTCTCGTCCCCGGGCGAGGTCGTCATCGAGGCCAGCAACGTCGAGGCCCGCAACATCCGCGGTGGTGGCGCCCGTCGCATCGGCGTGCGCAACGGTGAGAGCATCACCGACTCGGGGTTCCGGAACTTCGAGTTCACGTTCGCCCACATCCAGATGTCCGACGGTGCGACGATCACCCGGCCGTACTTCATCGACGGCACCGACGTGAACAGCCAGCCCAACGTCGGCGACGGCGACATCATGCAGCTCTTCGCCTACGAGGGCGACATCGTCGATCCGCTGATCGACGGGGTCACGATCTACGGCAAGCGCCGCCCCAACGGCTCCGATGCGCACAACGACGGCATCCAGTTCACCGGGATGTCGGGCGGCGAGGTCGTCAACCCGACGATTCGCAACTCGACCGTCTACGGCGCGTCGTCAGCGGCCATCCAGGCCAAGCACGTGGTCGGCCTGTTCACCATCGAGAACACCACGCTCTCGGAGGAGTTCGAGTCGTACCACGCGGTCATCGCGAAGCCGGGCAACAGCTCGTCGCAGATGCTCTGGCGCAACAACACCCTCCTCGACGGCGCCTCCGTGGCGGCGACCGACGGCTGGTCCGTGCACCCGAACAGCAACGGCGTCGGCGGCAACGTCACCATCAGCTGAGGGTCTGCGGACCGTCCGCGGGCGGCCGGTAGGCTCGCCCGCGATGGTGGCCACCTGTCCTGCGTGTGGCTCGGCGAACACCGAGTCCCTGATGACCATTCCCGCGATGCCCGTGCACGTGGGCCTGCTGTGGACCTCGCGTGACGCCGCCACCGGCTGTGACCAGGCCGAGATGGCGCTCACGCTGTGTGCCCACTGCGGCTATGTCTGGAACGCGGCGTTCGACATCGAGAAGATGGATTACGAGCAGGACTACGACAACGCCCTGCACCACTCGCCCAAGTTCGCCACGTGGGAGGCGGACCTCGCCGAGGGTCTCGTCGAACGCCACGGGCTGCGGGGCCGGCGCCTCGCGGAGATCGGTCCGGGCGACGGCCGCTTCCTCGCCAACCTGGCGATCGCGGGCGGCAACACCGGCATCGGCTTCGAACCCGGGCACAACCCGGACCGCGTGTCGGAGCTCGTGGCCCAGGCCGACGTGGAGATCCACGACGAGTACGCCGACGCCGACAGCCTGCGGGGCCACGACGTCGATTTCGTCTCCTCGCGCCACGTGCTCGAACACCTGCCCGAGCCGATGATGCTCATCGACACGATCCGGGGCGGGATCGTGGCGGGCGGTGGCGTCTACATCGAGGTGCCGAACTTCGCGTGGGCCCTCGACCGCGGCGCGTTCGAAGACCTGATGTACGAGCACTGCGGCTACTACACGCCGGAGACACTGGCCCACCTGATGAGCCGGGCCGGCTTCTCCGACATCGTGGCCGCCCCGACCTTCGACGGGCTCTTCGCCGCCGTCGAAGCCGTGGTCGCCGACGGTGTCCCCCACAACGATCCGATCGACCCGGCGATCGTGGATCGCATCCGGGCCGACGTCCATGCCCTGGCCGCTCGCATCGACGCCGTGAGCACCGAGTTCGCGGCGCGGCGCGACGGCGGACAGAAGCTCGCGGCCTGGGGCGGAGGAGCCCGTGCCGTGGGCCTGCTGAACCTCGTACCGGACGCCGATGCGATCGAGTGGGTCGTCGACATCAACCCCCGCAAACAGGGCACGTTCGTGACCGGCACCGGCCACGCCATCGTTGCGCCCGACACGCTCCGTGACACTCGCCCCGACGCCGTGCTGGTGGTGAATCCTGTCTACACCGACGAGATCGCCCGAATGCTCACAGACCTCGGGGTAGATGCCGACTTGATCAGCATCTGAGAGGAGTCCGTTTCCCCCATGGCTGGACAAGCAGAAACCGCGTCACTCACCGGCGGCCCGTGCCGCTTCTGCGGTACCGAGTTGACCGAAACGTTCATCGACCTCGGCAAGTCGCCCCTGTGTGAGACCTTCCTCACCCAGGAGCAGTTGCTCGAAGGCGAGAACTTCTACCCCCTCCATGCCTGGGTGTGCCACGAGTGCTTCCTGGTGCAGCTCCAGGAATTCGTGAGCCCGGACGAGATCTTCCGCGAGTACGCCTACTTCTCCTCGTACAGCAACGCCTGGCTCGAGCACTGCTCGAACTATGTGGACCAGATGACGGACCAGCTCGGCCTCGGCGCCGACTCGATGGTCGTCGAGCTCGCGAGCAACGACGGCTATCTGCTCCAGTACTTCCTCCAGAAGGACATCCCCGTGCTCGGCGTCGAGCCGGCCCTCAACGTGGCGAAGGTCGCGGAGGAGGAGCGGGGCGTGCCGACCCGCACCGAGTTCTTCGGCAAGGAGTTCGCCTCCAAGCTCGCCGAGGAGGGCATCCAGGCCGACCTCGTGCTCGGCAACAACGTCATGGCCCAGGTGCCCGACCTCAACGACTTCGTGGGCGGCATGCCGATCATCCTGGCCCCCCACGGCACGGTCACGATCGAGTTCCCGCACCTGCTGCGCACCATGGACGAGAACCAGTTCGATCAGGTGTACCACGAGCACTTCTCGTACTTCTCGCTCGTCACCACCGAGCGGATCTTCGCGGCCCACGGCCTGCGGATCTACGACGTGGAGGAGCTCTGGACCCACGGCGGCTCGATCCGGATCTACGCCTGCCACACGGACCACTCGCTCGAGGAGACCGACCGCCTGCGCGAGCTGCGCCGGCGCGAGCTCGACCTCGGCACCGAGACGCTCGACTACTACCGCGACTTCGCGGCGCGCATCGTGAACCTGCGCCACGACGTGCTGACGTTCCTCATCGAGGCGAAGCGGGCCGGCAAGCGGGTGGTCGGCTACGGCGCCCCGGGCAAGGGCAACACGCTGCTGAACTACATCGGGATCCGCGAGGACCTCATCGAGTTCACCGTGGACCGCAACCCCTACAAGCACGGCCGGTTCACCCCGGGCACCCACATCCCGATCCACGACCCCGCGATCCTGGAGACGGAGAAGGCCGACTACATCTTCATCCTCCCGTGGAATCTCACCGACGAGATCACGAAGCAGCTCGCGCATCTGGGCGAACAGGGCACCCGGTTCGTGCGTCCGGTGCCCGGCCTGACGATCCTGGGCGGGGAGTAGACGATGAAGGTCGTGCTGTTCTGTGGCGGGCGGGGGATGCGCATGCGCGAGTTCTCCGAGAGCATCCCGAAGCCGATGGTGCCGGTCGGGCCCCGGCCGATCCTGTGGCACCTCATGCGCTACTACGCCCACTACGGCCACACGGATTTCGTGATCTGTCTCGGCTACAAGGGCGACCACATCAAGCGCTACTTCCTCGACTACGAGGAGTGGCTCTCGAACGACTTCGTGCTGCGCGGCGGCAACGGTTCCGGCGACGTCGCCGTGGAGATGCTCAACACCGATCTCGACACCTGGAACATCACGTTCGTCGACACCGGGCTCGACTCGAACATCGGGCAGCGGCTGGTCGCGGTGCGTGAGCACCTCCAAGGCGAGGAGATCTTCCTCGCCAACTACGGCGACGGCCTGTCCGACTGCCCGATCGATGTCATGGTCGACGAGGTAGCGGCCGACCCCGAGATCATCGGCAACTTCCTGTGCGTGCCGCCGAGCCAGTCGTTCCACGTCGTCGAGATCGACGACGACAACCGGGCCACCGACTTCGCCGAGGCCGACGCCGCGGGCGTCTGGGTCAACGGCGGGTACTTCGTCTTCCGCCAGGAGCTCTTCGACTACATCGAGCCGGGGGAGGAGCTCGTCTACGAGCCGTTCCGTCGACTCATGGACGAGCGCCGCCTGCTGGCCCATCGCCACGAGGGCTTCTGGATGGGCATGGACACCTTCAAGGACCGTCAGCAACTCGACGACATGCATCAGGCCGGCGCCGCCCCGTGGGAGAAGTGGACCTAGCGATCATGCTGTCCCTCCTGCCCGCCCCGACCGACGAGCCCCTACGGGTGCTGTGTCTCGGCGCCCACGCGGACGACATCGAGATCGGCGCGGGAGCGACCCTGCTGAGGTTGCAGGCCGAGCGCCCCGTCGTGGCGAAGGCCGTGGTGTTCAGCGCGACGGCCGACCGGACCGCGGAGCAGGAACGGGCGTCCGCGATGCTCTTCGAGAAGGCGGACGGCTACGAGCTCGACATCCACGGGTTCCGCGAGAACCTGTTCCCCGACCAGTGGGCCGCGATCAAGTCGGTGCTCCACGAATCCAGCGCGTTCGCGCCCGATGTCGTGTTCACCCATCGCCGCGAGGACCGCCACCAGGACCATGCCACCGTCGCCGATCTCACGTGGAACGCCTTCCGCGATCATCTGGTCCTGCAGTACGAGATCCCGAAGTACGAAGGCGATCTCGGTTCGCCCAACGCCTATGTACCCGTCGACGACGCCGTGATCGAGCGCAAGGTGGAGATCATCCGCACCGCGTTCGCCAGCCAGGCCGACAAGGCGTGGTTCGACGCCGACACGTTCAAGGGCCTGGCCCGGATCCGCGGCGTGGAGTGCAACCAGCGTTGGGCCGAAGCGTTCCACAGCACGAAGTTCATTCTCTAGCGAAGCGAGATTCCCCCCCACATGCGCGTCCTCGTCACCGGTAGCGACGGCTACATCGGTTCCATCCTCAGTCCCATGCTCGAGCGGGCCGGCCACGACGTGGTCGGCCTCGACACAGGTCTCTTCCAGCATCTCACGTTCGAAGCAGGGAACTTCCAGGACAACACCGCGCCCGCGACGACCTGGGGTGACGTCCGCGATGTCGGGGCCGAGGTCTTCGCCGACGTCGACGCCGTCGTGCACCTCGCCGCGCTGTCGAACGACCCGCTCGGCAACGTCGATCCGGATCTCACCTACGGCATCAACGAGCGGGCCTCGGTGCGGATGGCCGAACTGGCGAAGGCCGCCGGCGCCCAACGGTTCGTGTTCGCCTCGTCCTGCTCGCTCTACGGGGCCGGCGACGGAACCCTTCTGGACGAGACCGCGGCGTTCAATCCGGTCACGCCCTACGGCGAGTCGAAGGTGAAGGCCGAGTTCGCGATCTCGGAGCTCGCCGACGACCGCTTCCACCCGACCTACATGCGCAACGCGACGGCCTACGGCTCGTCGCCCAAGCTGCGCATGGACCTGCTGATCAACGACATCACCGCCCGCGCCGTCGTCGAGGGCCGCATCGTGCTGATGAGCGACGGCACGCCCTGGCGACCGTTCGTCCATGTGGCCGACATCGCCCACGCGGTCGAGGCCGTGCTGTCCGTCGACGACGTCGAGCGGGTCCACGATCGGCCGTTCAACGTCGGTCGGACCGAGGAGAACTATCAGGTCATCACCGTCGCCGAGATGGTCGCCGAGGCCGTACCCGGTGCGGAGATCTCCGTGGCCGAGGGCGGTGGCGCGGACAAGCGCGACTACAAGGTCGACTTCACCCGTATCGCCACCGAGCTGCCCGAGTTCCAGCCGAAGTTCACGGTTCGGTCCGGCATCGCCCAGATGGCCGAGGACTTCCGTGACGCCGGCCTCGACATCGACACGCTGTTCTCGGACCGGTTCATCCGGCTCAAGCGGCTGGATGCGCACCAGAGCGCCGGCCGCCTCGACGACACCGTCCGCTGGACCGCCGGTCACGCGCCACGATGACCGTCGTCTGCCGCAGCTGCGGTCACACCGCGCTCGCGACAGTGTTCGACGCGCCCTCGGTTCCGGTGGAGAACTCCCGGCTCTACGCCGACGAGACGGCGGCCCGGGCGGTGGCCCGCGGTGACCTCGTCATCCAGCAGTGCGAGCGCTGTGGGTTCGTGCAGAACTCGGCGTTCGACCCGACGCTCGTCGTCTACGACGACGACTACGAGGACGCCCAGGGACACTCGGCCGTCTTCCAGGCGTTCGCGGCGCGGGTCATCGACGAGATGATCGACACGTATGACCTCCGGGGGGCCCGGGCGCTCGAGATCGGCTGCGGGAACGGCGACTTCCTCCGCCGGTTCTGCGCCGCGTCGGGTGGCACGGGGGTCGGGCTCGATCCGGCGCTCGGATCCGACGCAGGCGTCGACGGCGCGGTCGAACTCCGCGCCGAGTCGTTCACCACCGGGTCCGGCCACTTCGACGCGGATGTGGTGATCTGCCGTCACACCCTCGAGCACGTCCCCGACATCGCCGACTTCCTGACCCTCATGCGCACCGAGCTCGCCGACCGGCCCGAAGTCGTGCTGTATCTCGAGGTGCCCGACACCGGCCGCATCGCCGACGAGGCCGCGTTCTGGGACGTCTACTTCGAGCACTGCAGCTATCTCGACGAGCCCGGGTTCACGGACCTGCTGCGGCGCAGTGGATTCACGGTCGTGCAGTCGCGCCTCGACTACGACGGCCAGTATCTCGTCACACACGCCCGGCTCGGGACGTCACAGCCACTTGTCGCCCGCGACGAGCAGCTCGATTTCAGTGCCTTGGCGGCGAGCGTCGACCACTGGCGGCGATGGGCGGACGAGCTCGATCGCCACGGTCACCGCGCCGCGGTGTGGGCCGCGAGCTCCAAGGCGGTGGCCTTCCTGGCGGCCGTCCCGGACTTCGTTCCGGTGGTGGCGGTCGACATCAATCCGGCCAAGGCCGGACCTCACCTCCCCGGCTCCGGGCTCGGTGTCTGCCGACCCGACGATCTTCCGGGGTACGACGTCGATACCGTCGTGGTGATGAACCCGGTCTACATGGACGAGATCCGCGCCGAACTCGATCGCGTCGGCGTGCAGGCCGAGCTGGTGGGGTTGGGCGCATGAGGCGCGCCGCCGTCCGCCTCGCAGCGACGTTCGTCGCCCTGGCCCTGGTCGCGTCCGCGTGCGGCGACGACGGCGAGGTGCCGGTCGAGCTCACCGACGTGGTGGTCAATCGTGAGCCCGTCATCCTCATCCCGCCGCAGGCGGTTGCAATCGACATCGACGGCGACGGCACGGAACAGGTCAGCCTGGACGCGAGCCGCAGCACCGACCTCGACGGCGAGGTCGTCGACTACCGCTGGAGCCGCGGCCTCGACGATCTGGCCTTCACGCCGACGCACACCGCCGACTTCTCCGTCGGCGAGCACGTCGTCACCCTCACCGTCACCGACGACGACGGTCTCTCCGACATCCAGACCATGGTCGTACGCGTTCTCGAGCCGTACCAGGGGACCGCAGGCAGTCCGCTGGTCGACCTGTGGCTCGGCGCGGAGCTCAACGCCGGCGATGGCGTGGCGCAGCGCTGGCTCGACATCCCCGGCAACGTCAGCGACCCCGACGGCATCGCGTCGGTGATCTACAGCCTCAACGGTGAGGCCTCGGAGGGGCTCAGCCTCGGTCCGAACGACCGGCGCCTCGTCCGCGACGGCGACTTCGTGATCGACATTCTCCGCGAACGCCTGGTCGAGGGGACCAACACGGTGGAGATCCGCGCTGCGGACAATCTCGGCGAGGTGACCACCGCCCTCGTGCAGATCATCAACGAGCCGCTCGAGGACGTGCCGCTCCCCGGCGAGATCGACTGGACGCAGCAGGGGCTCGACGGACTGGTCGAGGTGATCGACGGGCACTGGAAGATCGACGGCACCGACCTCGTGATCGACGCCGACAGCCTGGGCTACGACCGACTGCTCGGGATCGGCGACGTCGGATGGACCGACTTCGACGTGGAGTTCACCATCACGATCGAGTCGATCAGCGAAGACTTCAATGCGTCGACGTCGACCACGCCCGGGTTCGGCATGCTGCTGCGCTGGAACGGCCACAACGAGAGCTTCACCCCGGGATCGCAGCCCCAGCAGGGCTTCCGCCCCGACGGCGGCAACACGGACACGCCCTACGGAGCCTTCCCGTTCTACGCCATCGAACTCGAGGGCGATGACGTGCTCGAGATGCAGGACCCGAACGGCGTCGTGAGGACGCGCGACTTCAGCCAGCAGGTCACCGTCGGGCGCACGTATCACTTCCGGGCGCAGGCTCAGTCGATCGTCGGCAGCGGCGGCTCCGTGTTCCTCGCCAAGATCTGGCCGGCTGGTCTGGAGGAGCCGGCCGAGTGGACGGTCAGCTATGTCGCCGGCACCGGTCCCGAGGAGGCGAATGCGGGCAGTTTCGTGATCGTCGCCCATGAGGTCGCGGCGCGCTACTCCTCGGTGCGAATCTCCGAGGTGACGGACGAGGACCGCCTCGACGACGCGGCCATCCAGGCGCTCAGGGACGCACAAGTCGGCTGAGTCGGCGCACCCCGCGCCGGACCTTCCAACCGATGAGATGGCGGGCTTCGCCGAACAGCACGCGGGGCCGGCGGCCCGTACCGCTCCATCGGAGGATCACCGACCGGGCCGCCCGGCGTTGGGCGGGGGTCAAGGGCGCATCGCCGACCGCGGACCAGAACCCGCCGAGCAGCTTCGACTCGGGCGTGGCCGGTCCCGTCGCGGTGGGGTCGAACCACCGGCGGCGTGACTCGTCGTCAGGGTTCGCCCGCACGGACGACGTCGCGTGGACTCGCCGGTGGAAGGGCGCCTCGACGGGGACGAGCCGCCCGCGGAGCGCCATCTCGACGATCAGCACCTTGTCCGAGCCGCCGTAGGGTCGGATCGCACCGGTCGAAGCGAGCAGGTCGCGACGCATCAGCCCGAGGACGGGGTTGCACACGTGCAGGTGCGAGTGCATCGGATCGTCGAAGAGCTCGCGGAGTCGCACTACCGGATCCGCGCTGTCCGTCCAGAACGACGCGGACGGGTCGACGGTGGGGCTGCCGGAATCATCGATGAAGGCAGGGGTGCCGTACGCGATCGCAACCCCCGGGGCGTCGTGGGCGGCGATCATCTGGGACAGCAGCGGCGGTGACCAGAGGTCGTCGTGGGCACACCAGGCGAAGAAGTCGGCGTCGCTCGCCGAGAGGAGGCCGTTGAAGTTCTCGGCGGCACCGATGTTCTCACGATGGTGCATGACCCGCACGGTCGGCTCGGCGGCGGCGAGGCCGTCGGCGATGATCCGGCTGCGGTCGGTCGAGGCGTTGTCGGAGATGAGGATCTCGTCCGGCGGGCGGGACTGCGTCAGCAGGGCCGCGATGCACGACTCCAGATAGCGCTCGCCGTTCCACACCGGCACGCCCACGGTCACCGACGTCATCGGGCACCGCCCGGAAGTCGCCGGCTGATCGGTCCGAAGGCCGTGGCGGCGTCGGCCCGCACGGCCCGGGCGACGTGGGCTGCGGCCCCGAGCGGCTTGCGAGGCAGGTCGTGGCGGGCCAGCGAGAGATGACCACGGGCGAGCCTCGTCGCGAGCATCGCCCGGTGCTCAGCGTCGAGTTGATCCCCGTGGCGAGCGAGCACGTCGTCGTACAGAGCGACGGTGTGGTGCCAATAGCGACGGGACCGGGTGCCCATCGCGTCCATCTGGCGGTTGCCGGTGGTGTCGTCGTCCGTCATCTGGCAGCCGGTGCCGGCCACCGCACACATCGGTTGGCCGATTCCGAGCCGGAGGAAGATGTGGGTGTCGTGGCGGGATCGTAGCTCGGGCCAGAGGCCGTCGACCGAGTCCCAGGCGGCGCGGGCGAACACGGAGGACTGCAGCATCGTCGGTTGGCGTCTCCGTACGACCCAGTCGGTTGCATCTTCGGTGAGTTCCCAGTCCCCGGTCAGCGCGAAGTCGGCGAGCGCGAACAGGGAGGCGTCGTCGCGATCGTCGACCGGTCGGCTCGTGTCGTCGAAGTAGACGCCCGCGGCGCCCCCCGTTGCATCGATGGCGGCCGTGATACGGGCGAGGTGGTCGGGGAACCAGTAGTCGTCACTGTCCAGGAACGCGAGCCACTCGGCGGTGGTGTGCGACGCCCCGATGTTGCGCGCCACAGCCGCGCCGGCGTTGTCGATGGTGTCCACCCGGACGCGATCGCGGTACGGGGCCAGCCGCGCGACGGTGTCATCCGTGGATCCGTCGTCGACGACCAGGATCTCATCGGGAGGTCGGGTCTGGTCGAGCACGCTCTCGACGGCGCGCACGATCGTGGTGGCGCGGTTGAAGGCGGGGATGATCGCGGCGACGGACACGGTGCGGGAGGTCATGACAGCTCGGTGGAGGACTCGGCGGAGGGGGCGTGCGGACTGGCGTCGGCGCGGCGAACCAGCCGGAGGACGTCGTCTCGTACGGCGGGAATCAGCGCCACGAGACCGAGGTACACCGCGGACGTGACGGCGCAACGGACGACGAGGCGGACGACGACCGGCCAGTCACCGCTCGGCTGGGCGACGAGCCACCAGAGGCCGAGCAGCGAAGCGCCCGCGGCGGCGATCGGGGCGAGTCGCACCAGGACGCCGATCGGGGAGACAGGGATGAGACGCCCGACGATCGCGACACCCAGCAGGCCGAGCGGCAGGCCGACGATCACGATCGAGGCGGCCACGCCCTCGATGCCCCACCGCACACCGACGATGAAGCCGGCGACGGAGACGGCCGTGGTGGTCAACGACCACCAGAACTGCCAGCCGGGATGTCCCATGGCCACCATGGTCGCGCCGCCGTTGCCGAAGACCAGTCGCAGGATGCCGGCGACCGCGATCCACTGTGTCGCGGTGACGGCGGACGACCATTCGTCGCCGAACGCCCACGGGATCGCGTCGTGCGACGCGAGCGCGACGACGACCAGCGGACCGGTCACCATCGCGGCGATGGCCCGCTGGCTGCGGTAGTAGAGATCGGCGACGGCCGGCCGGTCGTGCTGGAGGCGGGAGAACGTCGGCAGGATCGTGCGGGCCACCGTCTGGCCGACGACCTGGAGCGGAAGCGACAGCACCCGGTACGACAACGAGTAGTCGGCCAGGGCGACCGTGCCCTCGACGCGGCCGATCACCACGTTGTCGCCGTTGCCCGACGCGAAGTTGACGATGTTCGTCCCCAACAACTTCGCGCCGAACCCCGAGAGCTCGCGGACCTCGGCCCGGGAGGTCCGCCACTCGCGCCGGCGCTCGACGTAGAGAATTCCGATCAGGGTGACGGCATCCATGACGATCAGTTGCCAGACGATCGCCCAATACGAATCGGTGACGATCGCGGCCGTGATGCCCGCAGCCGACCCGGCGACCGCGCCGGCCAACTCGGCCCGGGCAAGTGGCGCGAAACGCATCTCGCGCATGAGCAGGCTCGAGGGGACGATCGCGAACGCCTTCAGCAGGACGAGCACCGCGAGCACGCGCAGGACCGACGTGAGCTCGTCGGTGTCGAAGAAGTCGGCGACGAGGGGAGCGAGGCCGAGCGTCAGCGCGGACACCAGCGCGCCGCTGCCGAGGGACAACCAGGTGGCGGCGCCGATGTCGCCGGTGGTGAGGTCCTCCTTCTGGACGAGGGCCGTGCCGAACCCGAACTGGACGAAGATCACGACGAACGTCACGTAGACGGTCGCCATCCCCATGATGCCGAAGTTGGCCTGTCCGAGCATGCCGGCGAGCAGCAGCGCGGTTGCGACGCGGATCCCCTGGCGGCCGCCGAGTGACACGGCGTTCCAGCGCACGGACGATCGGATGCTGGTCATGCGCGCAGGGCGATGTCGAGGGCGGTGGCATGGCGTCCAGCCCAGGAGGCGTCGTCGACGTAGGCGCGGCGGGTCGCCTCGTCGTCGGGGCCGCGTTCGGCGGCCGCGCGGGCCGCCTGCGCGAAGCCGTTCGGGCCGGATGGGGCCACGACGATCGCCGCATCGCCGGCCGCCTCGGCCGCGATCGGCGGGAGGTCGACGGTGGCGACGGGAATCCCGGCCGCGCGGTACTCGTAGAGCTTGAGCGGACTCATGGCCTCCGTGAGCTCCGTCCGGGCGTGGGGGATGAGGCCGACGTCCGAATGGCGCACGATCGCCGCGAGCTCGGCTCGGTCGGCCGCGACATGGAGGACGGCGCCGAGGTCGGTGAGTCGGGCCCGACGCTCGTCGTCGCGGCACGGCCCGACGAGCAGGATGGTGCCCTCGCCGTCGACGAGGTCGGTCAGGAGGTCCTCGTCGATGCGATCGTCCACCGTGCCGACATAGGTGAACAGCGGGCGGGGGAGCGCGGCCAGCGATTCGGGGAGCGGTCCGGGATCGGTCCACTCGCCCGGGTCGATGCCGTTGGGGATCACCTCGGCGGGCCCGGTCGGCCCGATGCGCTCGAGAAGGGGCGCGCTGACGGCGAGCACGCCACGTGCGGTGGCGCGCAGTCCGGCGTAGGCGGCCTCGTAGGCTGGCCACCAGGGCCGCCGAGGAGGAAAACGTGACCAGTCGTCGCGCCCGTAGTACGTGACGGGGCCGGCCCACTCGAGCGGCGCCAGTCCGGCCAGCAGCGGATCGAAGGTGACGACGGCGGGTGAGGTCATGCCGGCGCGATCGGCCGCCGCCCGGATCGCGGCGTCCCGGCGTAGGAGCTCCGCCCGGATGGCGTCCACCTCCACGGCCTCCCGGCGCGTCCAACGGTGGGGACGAAGATGGGGCCGCGGAGAACCGAGGGCCGGGGGCCACGATGTTCGCCCGCGCCGCCACTTGGCCGGGACCCACCGGGGCGCGTCCACCACCAGCACGCGATCGACCCGGTCGCTGCGCACGAGGGTCTGGAGCATTCGTTCGGGGGGTCGGACGAGACCGCGCGCCGCCGCATCCGCCAGCGTCTCCGTGGAGAACGTGAAGACGACATCGCGCGGTTCGCTCATCACAGCCAGTCTCGTCTCAGTCGTCGTCGAGCGAACGGACCACCCGAGCCGGCGCGCCGACGGCCACCGACCGATCCGGAACCGTTCCCCGCACGACGGAGTTCGCGCCGATGATGCTGCCTCTGCCGATGTCGGCCCCGGGTAGGAGCACCACGTTCTGTCCCAGCCATGCCCCGGCGCCGACACGCACCGGCTCGACGGAGCTGATCCCCTGCTCGTGGATCGCGATGTCGTCGGCGGTGAACGCGTGGCCGTGATCTGCGACATAGACGTTGCGGGCGAGGAGCGCGCCCTCCTCGATACGAATGCGCGCCGCGCCGGAGATCACGCACATGCCGGACATGCGGACGTTGTCACCGATGTCGATGACGATGTCCGGCTGCGGTTCACCGCCCGGTTCGGGATCGACGACCTGCAACCAGGACGCGGCCCCGATGTAGACACCGGACCCGATGCGGATGCGTTCGACGCCTCCGAGGCGAACGGGGTGGGCGAGCACGCTGTGGGAGCCGAACGAGGCGAACGCGCCCCGCACGAGGGTGGACACGAACTTGTCGCGCGCTCGGGTGTAGGCCTGGTGGAGCCGGTAGCCGCTACGCATCGATGAAGTCCCGGATCGTGTCGAGGAGCCGGGGCGAGGTCTCGGGTGCGGTGGGGGTCTGGGCCCGTAGTGCGTCGCGCCGGTCGATCAGGTCGTGCAGGTCGGCGATGGACGCTGCGACCCAGATGCCGGGTCGATCGCCGAAGTGCCGTGCCGTTGCGACCTGGTGATCGTTGCGCGTCTCGCGGCGGGCGCCCTCGCGGGCGAAGATCACGAGCGGCGCACCCAGTTCGAGACAGGTGATGATCGTGCCCATGCCGGCGTGCGCGACGACGAGCTCGGCGTCCTCGATGCGGGTGCGGAGCTCGAGCGGGTCGACGAGGGGCACGTGGGCGAGGTGGGTCGGCACCGGGACCTGGTCGCCGATCTGGGCGAACACGTCGGCGTCGGGGTGGGCGGCAGCCCAGTCGTCGACGGCGTCGACCAGGCGGGGGAACGGCATCTGCGCGCCGACGGTCACGAGGATCACGCGACCGAACCCTCGTAGCGGGGCCCGTCCTCCGTCGCGAGATGGGGCCACTGGGTCAGCCACAGGTCGGCGAGCCTGCCGGCCCGTCGTCCGGACATCGAGATCTCCTCGCAGTTGGCGATCGAGTCGACCCAGATGCCGCGGGCGCGGACGAGCTTGCCGAGTTGCAGGGCGAGCACCCCCGGGGCGGCGCCGGTCGAGATGATGACCTGCGGGCGATGGCGCAGGACGGCCCAGAGGAGTTGGAGGGTGAGCTTCACCATCTTCAGCCTGTCCCAACGGGTCGCGTCCTCCACCACGATCAGCCGGTCATCGGCGTCGAGGTCCGCCCGGTACTGGTCACGGACGGTGACGAACGTGACATCGTGATCCCGCAGGGCGGGACGGAGCCGTAACAATTGGACCCAGTGCCCACCGCCGGAGGCGACGGCCATGACCCGGCGTGGTGATTTTCTGCTCATGTGCCACCCCTCCCGGCCTCGGACCCATTACATTGCACTTTGGTTACGGACATTACGTGTCGGTTGCGGGCACCGACGGAAACCACACCCCCAGTCGGCAAACAAGGAACCCATTCAAGTGCACCGTAGGGCTCTCGCGATCATCGCCATCCTCGCATCTCTCGCTGTCTCGCTGGTGGTGGCCGCATCGCCGGCCGCCGCGGCGAGCACCTGGTACGTCAGCACGACCGGATCAGGCACCGCCTGCACGTCGTCGAGTCCGTGCGGCTCGTTCGAGGCCGCCCTCGGCAAGGCCAAGCCGGGCGACACCGTCCGGGTCAAGGCCGGAAGCTACGGCCTCCAGGAGATCGACCGCAGCGTCAGCTGGAACGCGGCGTCGGCCAACATCACCTTCCGGCCCCACAGCGGTTCCGGCACCGTCACGGTCGGGGGCATCCGCAGCCATGTCCCGTCGCTCACCTTCACCGGCTTCATCGACACCGGCGTCATGTACTTCCACCCGGGTGCCGACGACAACCATGCGGTCGGCAACACGATCGACCAGGCCTACGTCACCGGCGCCGACGACACGCTCTGGCAGGACAACCTCATCGACCCGGCGACCAACGGACCCGACGCGATGCAGGTCAAGGGTCTCGACGGTGACAATCCCGTCGGCGTCACCATCATCGGCAACGTCCTCGGTCCGCAGCTGCTCGAAGGCGATTCCCACACCGACTGTCTCCAGATCCTCGGCGGTGACGACATCTATGTCGCCCGCAACATCTTCTTCCCCTGTGCGGACAAGTCCATCCAGATCCGCAGCGGGGCCGGCGGCACCGTCGGCAGCGTCCTGATCGAGTCGAACTTCATCAGCGAGTGCGCGCCGCGTACCACCCTGTGCAACGGGTACCACGCGGTGACCGTGTCGGCCGAGGGCAACGACATCCGGTTCGTGCACAACTCGATCAACGGCTCCGTCGGTCTCTCCTCCGGTTCGGTGTCCGGCGGCGAGGACGACCTCCACTTCTACGGCAACATCGCGGCCGAGATCCCGTGCACCCCCCACACGGACTGGAACCTGATCGACGGCAAGACCTGCGGCAGCAACGACATCAACGGTCGGCCGAACTGGGTCGACCCCGCGTCGACGGTTCAGGATCTCCATCTCGCGACGGGCAGCAAGGGGATCGGCGTCGGCAGTCCCCACGTGCCGTCGATCGACATCGACGGCCAGGCCGGCTGCTCCGGCGACCTCGGTGCCGACCAGACCTGCGGCTCGTCGAGCAGCGGAGTGTCCAAGGAGATGAGCGAGGCCATCGCCTGGCTCCATGAGGTCGGCATCACCACCGAGGGTCCCGGCGCAGGGGCGTTCGGCCACCTCGACACCAACACCCGGGCCCACACCGTCACCTTCCTGTGGCGGGCCTACGGTCGACCGGCCGAACCGCGTGCCGCGCGACCGAGCGATGTGATCGCGAACCAGTGGTACACGCCGCCGGTGCGGTGGACGATCGCGACCGGCGCCGTGACGGGCTATCCGGACGGCACCTTTCGGCCTCACGACGCCATCTCGCGTGGCGACTTCGCGCTGATCCTGTGGCGAGCGGCGGGGTCGCCGTCGGCGCCGAACGTCAGCCTGACGGACGTCAGCACGAACGCCTATTACTACGAGGCCATTCGCTGGGCGAACGACGTCGGTGTCATGAACGGCTTTGCGGACGGTACCTTCCGTCCCGATGACCCGATCATTCGCGGCCACGTCGCACTGATGCTGTGTCGGTTCTCCGACGAGGTCTCCCTCCCCGTGGGTCGCTGCGCCTGACTCGCCTTCTCGGCGCCGCGGTCACCGCCGCGCTCCTGATCGGGTCGTGCAGCTTCTCGGCGGAGGGCGACACCCAGGTCGCCGCGCTGCCGGCGGCGTCGGACGCCGCGCCGACCTGGTGGTTCGACGCGCCGTGTGATCCGGCGACGGCCGCCTGCCGGCCGCCCCTGCCCGCCGACCCGCCGCCGGCGACGGTCGAACTCGAGGCGGGGCACACGGCGTCGATCGACCTCACCGACGCGGATGCGATCGTGGTCGGATCGCCCGGCGCAACCATCGGGTCCATCGAGGTGTCGGCGCCCGGTGTGCGCATCGTCGGCGTCGACGTCGAGGTGATCGTCGTCAACCCGAACGCCGATGGCGCGTCCATCGAGTCGAGCCGCATCGGTCAGTTGTTCGTCAACGGAGCCGACGGCGTGCTCATCCGGGGCAACCTCATCCGGCCCTACGAACTCGGACCGGATGGGGTCCAGATCAAGACGTTCGACGGCGACACGCCGGAGAATCTCCTCTTCGAGGCGAACGTGATCGGCCCCCAGGATTCCGACGGGGAAGCCCACACCGACTGTGTACAGATCCTCGGCGGTGACCAGATTCACTTCGCCCGCAACGTGGTGCTGCCGTGTGGCGACAAGGCGTTCCAGATCCGGTCCGGCGCGGGGGGCGTCGTCGGCCATGTCAGGCTCGAAGGCAACGTCATCTACGAGTGTCCCGAGCAGCGCGTCGGGTGCGAGGGATTCCACGCGATCGTGTGGGCGTCCACGGACACCTCGGTCCTGGAGCTCGTGCACAACACCATCCGGGGCTCCGTCGGTATCTCGTCGGGCGGCTCGACCGTCGACCCCGGCGACAACCTGATCGCCTCCGGCAACATCGTCGCATCGTTGCCCTGCACGCCGGCGACGGTCGAGAATCTCACCGTGAGCAACGAGCCCTGCGACGCGGGCAGTGTGCAGGCGGACTTCCCCGCGTTCGTCGACGATGCCCCCGACGTCGGAGATCTCCGCCTCCTGGACCCCACCGCGGTGCCGGTCGCGTCAGAGCCCTTCGGCCCGTCGATTTGGGGTGACGGCATCTGCGCGGCGCCGCGATTCGGCGCCGCAATCGCGTGTTCCTGACCGACTCAAACGAGAAACGGTTGGTAACGTCGTCATTCGGCCGATGAGTACGGTGGCGGGTGCTCGTGCTCCCGCCTGCATGGAGTTTGCGTGGACCTCAGAACGATCGTTCTCATCCTGTTGCGTCGGTGGTATGTCGCCGTCCCCATCGCCGCGCTCGCGCTCTATGTCGCGGCCGGCAGCGGCGGATCGCCGAGCTACACGGTGGAGGGCAGTTTCCTTCTCGTCGTCGCCCAGGACACCACAACCGATGACGGGCCGACGAACCCGATCATCACCACGCCGTCGGGAGTCAACTCTGTCGCCAACGTCGCTGTCGTCGTCATGCACACCTCGGAGCGGCGCACCGACGTCGCGGAGGCCGGCTACTCCCCGAGCTACAACTTCTCGGTCGCCCGCGCCGACCCGTTCGTGACCTTCGAGGTCGCCCACGACGACGAAGTGGTCGCGGTCGAGTCCGCCGCCCTTCTCGGTCGGTTGTTCACCGAGGAGATGACGGTGCAGCAGCAGCGTTTCGGCGTGGACGCCGGTGCCCTCGCGAGGGCCGAACTCCTCGAGATCTCCGAGCCGATCGCCGACTTCTCGGCCGTGCGCACCGGTCAGATCACCGTTGCCGCCGCGGGCTTCCTGCTCGCGTTCGTGGCGGCGTTCGCGGTGGAGGGAATCTTCTACTTCTTCAGCGACCGCCGTCGTGAGTTCCACGAGTTCGACAAGTACGAGTCCGACGCGTCCAAGTACGGCGTGGGCGGTGAGACGGCGGCGGAGTTCCGGCCGGCGAGCCCGGCCGCGGAACTGGCGCACCCGCCGGGGCAGGCCCAACTCGAAGAGAAGACTTCCAGCCGGTGGGTGCGGGCCCGCGGTCGAAGGGCCGAGGGCTAGGTCGGTCGGTCATGTCGTTCCCGGAGATGGCCTGGGCCATCCTGCGGAAGTGGTGGGTGTTCGTGCCGGTGATGGCCGTCGGGCTGTTCCTGACGAACGAGCTGCGGGCGACCGGCGCGGAGTACATCGCCGAAGCCCGCGTCACCGTCACGCTTCCCCGCACGTCGAACACCCTGCTCGACAGCACCCGCGGCAACTATCGCGGCCCCGCGATCATCGCCGCGGTGGAAATGCTCGACGACGAGTACCGCAACAACTTGAAGGCGGAGGGGCTTCCCGACACCTTCGACTTCGACTTACAGAGCGAGTTTCCGATCATCGTGATCGCGTTGCGGGGCCCGACCGAGGCCGGGGTGTCGGACGCGATCGAGTTCGTCGCGGACGACTATGTCGATCGCCTCGACCTGATTCAATCGGAGCGTGACATCGTGGGCGCAGCCCGCTTCCGGGGCACCGTCACCTCCATCACCTATCCGCCGATCCGCCCGCCGGGGAGCAATCGGGCGCTGCTCGGCCTCGTCGCGGCGTCAGGGATGCTGGCCGCCGGCGCGGCCTACGGCGTCGATCAGTTCATCCTGCCCGCGGCGCCCCGGCGGCGCCGTCGCCCGGCCGACCTCGCGGCGGAGGCGGCGCGATGACCGCCCAGCTCGAACAACCCGTCGAACTCGGTCCCAAGCCGTGGTGGCAGTTCGATTCCCTCACCATCGTCACCGTCTGGATGGTGTGTCTGTTCCTCATCCCGCAGCAGTGGGTGCTCCCGGGCGGTGGGTCGATCGCCCGCCCCTCGATCGTGGTGGGGCTCGGCGCCTGTCTGCTGTACGTCGTGTCCCGCTTCGTGCCGTCGATGGTTCCGCGGGGCCGCAACCCCGTGGCGGCCGGACTCTGGGGCTACGGCACGGTCGTGTTCATGAGCCACATGCTCAGCTACAACCGCGACCTCTACAACCACGAGATCACGGCCGGCCAGCGCGAGGTGGTCATGACCGCCTCGATGATCGGCATCGGCCTGCTCGTCGGCGCATCGATCGAACGGCGCGATCAGCTCGAGAAGGTGCTCCAGCGCCTGGTCTTCCTCGGCGCCATCGTGGCGATCACCGCCCTGCTCCAGTTCTATCTGGCGTGGGATCTCGTCGCCGAGATCCGCTATCCGGGGTTGAGTCTCAACGGTGGTGAGCTCGCCCGGTCGCGGGCCCGCAGTGGGTTCGACCGGGCGACCGGCACGACCGCCCACGCGATCGAGCTCGGGATCCTGATGGCGATGATCCTGCCGGTCGCGCTCCACTACGCCCTCCACGAGCCGGTGCGCAAGAAGGCGATTCCCTACTGGGTCGCGGTGTTCCTCATCGGGGCGACGCTTCCGGCCACGGTCTCACGCTCGGCGATCCTCGCGATCGTGATGTCGCTCGGCACGCTCATCTCCGTCTGGAGCCGCCGCCAGCTCGTGCAGGGTGCGTTCATCGGCGTCATCGCGATGATGGGCATCTACGCGTCGTCGCCGACGCTGCTGGGCTCGATCCTCTCGCTGTTCCGCGGGCTCGAGGACGACACGTCGATCACGGCCCGCACCGACGACTACGAGATCGCCTTCGACTTCATCGCGGAGCGACCCCTGTTCGGACGCGGTGCCGGCACCTGGGGCAGCGACACGTATCTGTTGCTGGACAACCAGATGCTCCTGTCCCTGCTCGAGATCGGGTGGGTCGGTGTCCTCGTCCTGTCGTTCATGTTCCTCCTGGCGATCGCCGTGGCGCGTCAGATCCGCCATGTCGCGCGCGACGACACGACCAAGCATCTCGGTCAGGTGCTCTTCGGGTCGCTGCTCGCCGGCTTCTTCGCCAACTTCTTCGTGAACGGGCTCTACTACCAGCAGTACGTCGGCACCTGTTTCGTGCTGATCGGCGCGGCCGGGGCGCTGCATCGCATGATGAACGTGCAGATGCCGCCGCCCGAGGTCGAGGCGCTGGCCCAGGAACGTGGCCTGTTGAGCAACCGTCACCGGGTGAAGGGCAAGCCCCGATGGTGGACGGTCGCCGTGGCCAAGGACATCCGCGACGTCTACAAGGATCGACGTGTCTGACACCGCCCCCATCCCGTCCGAGGTGCCCACCTATGTGGTGGTGTCGCCGGCCCGCGACGAGGCGGACTACCTGCCCTACACGCTGAAGAGCATGGCGGCGCAGACATGGCGCCCGGCGAAGTGGGTGATCGTCAACGACGGGTCGTCCGACGGCACGGGCGAGATCGCCCGAGCGTTCGCGGCCGACCACGACTGGATCGAGGTCATCGATCGTCACGACCGGGGCAGCCGTCGCCCCGGCGGGGGAGTGGTCGAGGCGTTCCAGGAGGGCTTCGCCCTGATGGACGGGATCGAGTGGGACTTCGCGGTGAAGCTCGACAGCGACCTGGACCTGCCGCTCGACTACTTCCAGCGGTGTCTCCAGCGGATGCTCGACGAGCCCGAGCTCGGCATCGCGGGCGGCATGATCGAGAACGACATCGACGGGAAACTCGTGCTCGAGGAGCACCCGATGTTCCACGTCCGCGGCGCAACGAAGATCTACCGGCGGGCGTGCTGGGACGCGATCGGCGGCATCCACGCGGTCAAGGGCTGGGACACTCTCGACGAGCTGAAGGCCACACTCAACGGCTACACGACCCGCAGTTTCCGCGACATCGTCATGATCCAGCGCCGGTTCACCGGCGACGGTCAGGGCCAGTGGCCGAACTGGCAGAAGAACGGCGAGGCCGCCTACGTGTGCGGCTACCACCCCGCGTTTGTTTTCGCGAAGGCTGTGCGCCGCTGCTTCATCCGCCCGTGGGTCGTCGCCGGCGCCGGTCTCGTCACCGGCTACATGAAGGCCGTGATCACCCGCCGCGAACGGGTCGAAGACCCCGAGTTGCTGGCGTTCGTGCGCGAACAGCAGTGGCGCCGCCTCACCGGCCGGTCCAGCGCCTGGCGTTGACCCGTCAGGCGGCGCTCGGTTCGGCTTCGCCCGAGCCTGCGTTGGGAGGATGCAGCTGCCAGACGCCGTCGGGGCCGCGGATCACCCGGTAGCCGTGGTCGTGGATCAGGTGGTGGGTGCGGGTGCACACGAGCACCAGATGATCGATGTCGGTGGGTCCCCGCGCCGGTGGCGCGTACGGCACGAGATGATGGGCCGTGCAGTGCTCGGGGGCGCTGTTGCAGCAGAAGCAGCCGCCATCGCGGACGATGAGGTTGGCCCACTGGGCATCGGTGGCGAGCCGCGTGGCCCGACCCTGGAACAACGTCTCGCCGTTCTGGTCGAAGACGAACCCGACGAACGCGGCGTCGCACACCAACCGTTCGAGTGTGGTCTGGGGGATGGGCGATCCATCCACATACTCGGCGGTGCCCGCAGGGTCGTCGCCGCGGAGGCGGGTGTGATCGACCCGTATCCCGATCAGGTGCTTCGGGTGCGGGCGACGACGTGACGGACCACCCGTGGCCGAGCGCGGCTCCCGGATCAGCCGAGTGAGCGCATCGGCCTTGCGTTGCGGTGGCGTGCGGAGCTCGTCGGGCCGTCCGTCGCGACCGCCGTCGTCACGCCACAGTCCGTCGACGGTCTTGTTGAGGATCTTCTGCAGCTCGCGGCCGGTGTCGGGATCGAGCTTGGCGAACAGGTTCCACATGCCGTCGGCATCGACCCACCACGACGCCTCGCGTGCGTCACGCTGCCGCTTCGCCCGGTCCTGCTTGGCCGATTCACGTTCGCGCGCCGAGGCCCACGATCGGGCCTGACGGCCGAACAGATCCGCCGGCCGCGACGCCGCGTCGTCGGCCAACTCGTCGGCCTCCTCGGGCGACACCCGCTCGGCCGCGTCCGCCGCGGCGTCGGCGTGCTCGGTGGTGATCTCGCCGTTGGCCAGCGCCGTACGCGTCTTGGGCATGTCCTTGAGCTTCGACGCGGTCCGCGCGTTCCGCTTCGCCTTCTTCTTCGACCGGCGCGCCTTCACCCGATCGGTGTCCTCCCCCGACAGACCGCCATCGTCGAGATCATCGATCGCGGCCAACATCGCCAGACGCCGCTCCGCCGCATGGGACTCCACACGGGCGAGCGCCGCAATGAGCGACTCGAGATCGTTGCGAGTCTTGTTGGTTGCTGTCACCCCCGCCAGGGTGGCGTGTATCGCCGTGAACACACCTTCACCCTACACGAACATGTGTTCGCTTTGCAAGCCCCGACTACTCGTCGACGCGCACCGGCTTCGGCCTCGGGTGGGTGGGCGTGAGGATCGTCTTCATGGGCCGGAACATCGCCCGGATCGCCGCTCGGTCGCGACGCCGTAGCGCCCACGCCGCGAGCGCGACCCGGGCCAGTTGGGCGGCCACCCGGCCGTGGTGCTTGCGGAACCAGCGCACCCGCGACTCCATGAGGAGGAAGTCGGTGCCGGTCGACACCTGATCGGCCGCGGTGCCTCCGATGTGCATCACGGTGGCCGCCGGGTCGTACTCGATGGCGTGACCCGCCTCGGCGACGCGGACCATGTAGTCGACCTCTTCGCCGTAGAGGAAGAAGCGCTCGTCGAGCCCGCCCAGCTCGTGGAAGAGGGCGAGGGGCGTGGCGAAGCAGGCGCCGGACACGACGTCGACCTCGACGGGGGCGGTGGCGCTCGACGCGCCGCCGTCGCTGTCCGGGTCGAGTCGGTCGGAGACCTTGTGCAGCCCGGCCGCCACCACGAACTGGTCGAGCAGGGTCGGCCGCCGTCGGACCGATCGGGTGACGGCGCCCGACTCGTCGGTGAGGCGCGGCGCCGCGATCCCGAGACCGCCCCGCACGCGGTCGGCGAGGTGGCGCAGGTCGTCGGGAGCGGCGACACAGTCGGGGTTCAGGAGGACGAGGACGTCCTTCGACGCCGCGGCGGCGCCGGCGTTGACGCCGCCGGCGAATCCACAGTTGCCGCCCGTGCGGATCCGGATCGCGTCGGGCGCGGCGGCCGCGGCGACGGCCAGGCTGTCGTCGGCGCTGTCGTTGTCGGCGACGATGATCTCGAGGTCGTCATGGCCGGTGAGCTCCGCCAGCAGCGGAGCGAGGGTGGCACTACTGTTCCACGTGACGACCACGATCGAGAGTCCGGGTTCGGTGGGCGCCGCATCGGTGGTCATCGTCGGGCCACCCTAGTGTCGTCGATGCGGCCACCGGCTGTGGTTCGGGTTGCCTCGTCCAGGTCGCGCGGCTAGGTTGTGAATGGTTTCACGAGCGGGCAATGGGGCCCGCCGGCCAGCGGTTTCGTACCGCACGAGGTCCCCGATGGCACGGAACGCGCAGCGCGAGCTTCAAGAAGCCCTCTGGCGATCCAGCGGTGGCTACGACCTCGTCCTCGGTCCCGTCATCCTGTCGCTCGGCGGGCTCTGGCTCGACCGGCGCCTCGAGACGACACCCCTGTTCACGATCGGCCTGCTCCTCTTCGGCGCCGTCGGTGCCGCGGCGAAGGTCTACTACGAGTGGAAGCGGGGCATGGAGGCAGCGGCGATCGAACGTGATCGCATGCTCGCCGAGGCCGCGGCGCTTCGCGCGCAGGCCCGCGCCGCCAAGGACACGGCTCGCGCCGCGGACCGCGAGGTCGCGTCGTGAGCGGTTTCCCGACCACCTCGCAGCCGAACGTGCTCGCTCAACGTCTCGACGGGCCCTCACCCGCCGTCGCCGTGGCGAAGGACCTCGCCCGCCGCGGCACGATGATCGCCCCGATCTCGATCATCATCGGCGCCCTCTTCTGGGGCACGGACGGCGCCGTCTCCGTGGCGCTCGGCCTCGGCATCGTGGTCGTCAACTTCCTGCTCGCCGCAGCGATGCTCGGGTGGGCCGCCCGCATCTCGCTCGCCGTGATGGCGGGCGCGGCCCTGTTCGGATTCCTCATCCGACTCGGCCTGATCACCATCGTCGTGCTACTCGTACGCAACGAGCCGTGGGTCGAATTGGTCCCGCTCGGTCTTTCCCTGATCATTTCCCATCTCGGATTGCTCTTCTGGGAGATGCGTTTCGTGTCGGCTTCGCTAGCCTTTCCCGGGCTCAAGCCGCCCGCCAACGAACGCCGCATCGTCGTCGAGCAGCCTGAGACGGGCAACGTCCAGCAACAGGAGCAAACGTGATTTTCGGAGCCGTGGAGTTCCCACCGATCGAGAACGTGATCGAGTGGCCGGCGTTCCTCTTCGAGGGCAGCGACTACTTCGCCTTCAACAAGATCGGTCTGATCTACGGGTTGGGCTTCCTGCTCCCCACCGCGCTGTTCCTGATCGCCGCCCGTGGCGACGGCCTCGTCCCCCGCGGAGTCCGCACCGTCGCCGAGGGCATCGTCGAGTTCATCGACGTCCAGGTCGTCCAGGCCGCGATCGGCCCCGACGGACGGCGCTACATGCCGTTGCTCACCTCGCTGTTCCTCTTCATCTTCATCGGCAACATCACCGAGGTCATCCCCTTCTTCCAGATGCCGGGCAACGCCCGCATGGCCGGACCACTCGTCCTCGCCCTGATCGTCTACGTCACCTGGATCTCGGTGGGCATCAAGCACAACGGGCTCGGCTACATCAAGGAAGTCCTCGTGCCGCCGGGCGTGCCGAAGGCCCTCTACCTGCTCGTCACGCCGATCGAGTTCCTGTCGAACTTCCTGATCCGGCCCTTCAGCCACGCCGTTCGTCTCTTCGCCAACATGCTCGCCGGCCACATCCTGCTCGTCACCTTCTCGGTGCTGTGCATCTCGGTGTTCTCGGCCTCGCTGCTGTTCATCGTCGAGCCGTTCACCTTCGCCGGCCTGCTCGCCTTCACCGCCTTCGAGGTCGGTGTGTCGCTGATCCAGGCCTTCGTGTTCACGATCCTCACCGCCGTCTACATCGGCATGGCGCTTCACCCGGCGCACTGATCCTTCAACCAAGTCTTCTACCCAAACAATCCAGGAGAGCACCCAAATGAGCACCCTGAGCCAGCTTGCTGCGCTTGCCGCTGATGCTGAAGCCCCGACTGCTGACGATGCCAAGAACGCAGCCGCCGCCACCGGCGCCGGCTACGCCTACGGCCTCGCGGCCATCGGCCCGGGCATCGGCATCGGCTACCTCGTCGGTCAGGCCGTCCAGGCCATGGCCCGTCAGCCCGAGTCCGCCGGTCAGGTCCAGACCACCATGTTCCTCGGCATCGCCTTCACCGAGGCACTCGCCCTCATCGGCTTCGTGGTCTTCATTCTGCTGAAGTTCGTCTGAGGTACCCGTCGTGAACCTGATGTTGGTCCTTGCCGCTGAGAGCACGGAGGACCCACCGAATCCCGTCATCCCCGAGGTGAACGAGATCGTGTGGGCCGCCATCTTCTTCATCGCGCTCTGGACGCTGATGAAGTACGTGCTCCTCCCGCCCATCCAGCGGGCGATGGAGAACCGCGCGTCGACGATCCAGAGCGACCGCGACGCCGCCGATGCGGCGACGTCCGCCTTGGGTTCGACGCGTCGCGACTACGAGGCATCCCTGGCTGCGGCTCGCAGCGAGGCGTCCGACATCATCGCCGCGGCCCGAGGCCGGGCCGACGAACAGCGGGCGGCCAAGCAGGCCGAGGCTGACGCGGAGATCGCGGAGCTGCGCCGTGCGGCGCAGGCCGAGATCGACGACGCCCGTGCCTCCGCACTGCGGGGCATGCGGGGCGATGTCGCCTCGCTCGCCGTCGGCGCGGCCGGTGTCGTCCTCGGTCGCGAGCTCGACGCCGGTTCCCAGCAGTCCGTCATCGACCAGGCCCTCGCGGCCGAGTGATCGGAGACTCCCCATGCCCAACCTGACCGCGATCCTCGCCGCTGAAGGCCCGAACGGGGACTTCATCCCGAGCGACTTCAACGAGTTCCTCTGGGGCTCGCTCGCCTTCGGCATCATCGTCATCGCCTTCGTGTGGAAGGGCGTGCCCGCCATCAAGCAGGCGATGCAGGCCCGCACCGCCCGCATCGAGGCCGAGCTCGCCGCCGCCAAGGCCGCCAAGGCCGAGGCCGAGGCCGAGCTGACCACGCTCTCCGGACAGCTCGGTGACGCCGACGCGGAAGCGGCGAAGATCATCGCCGACGCCCGTGAGCAGGCGGCCAAGCTCGAGACGGACCTCATCGCGAAGGCCGAGTCCGACATCGCCGACGCGAAGGAACGGTCGAGCATCGAGATCCAGGCCCAGCGCGACCAGGCCCTCAGCGATCTCCGGGCGGCCGTCGCCGACCAGGCCCGCACCGCCGCCGATGCGGTCGTGCGGTCCAACCTCGACGACGCATCCACCCAGTCCGCCCTCATCGACGACTACATCAGTCAGCTCGCCCGCTGACCCACAGGAACAGAACCATGAGCGACACCATCGACGGATATGCAGAGGCTCTCCTCGCCGTCCTGCGCGCCGAGGGTGCCACCGGGGCGGACGACGAGATCTTCCGCTTCGCCCAGGCACTCGAGGGCAACGACGAACTCCGCAACACCCTGTCCGACCCCTACGTGCCGGCCGAGCGTCGTCAGCAGGTCGTCGAAGACCTCCTGCAGGGCAAGGCGTCCAAGGTGACCTCCGCCGCCGTGTCCCTCGTGGTCGGCGCCGGTCGGGCCGCGGACCTGCCGGCCATCGCCCGGGCCCTCGTGGCCAAGGGCGCCGCGGCCCACGGCAAGGACGTCGCCGAGGTTCGTTCCGCCGTCGCGCTGAGCGACGATCAGAAGACCCGGCTGGCGGCCTCGCTCAAGAGCGCCACCGGCAAGGATGTCGAGATCAAGGTCATCATCGATCCCTCCGTGCTCGGGGGAGTGGTGACCACGATCGGCGACACCGTCATCGATGGAAGTGTCCGTAGCCGCCTCGCCCAGGTCAAGAGCCATCTCGGCTGACCTGCATTCTTCGCACAGAGAGATACACAGAAACATGGCTGATCTGCAGATCAACACCGACGAGATCACCGCCGCCCTGAGGGCGAACCTGGAAGGGTTCTCCCCGTCGGTCGAACAGACCACGGTGGGCCGCGTGCTCGAGGTCGGCGACGGCATCGCCCGGGTGTCGGGTCTTCCCGACGCTGCGGTGAACGAGATGCTCCGGTTCGAGAACGGCCTCATCGGCCTGGCGCTCAACCTGGACGAGGACTCCATCGGCGCCGTGGTCCTCGGCGACGTGGAAGGCATCGAGGAGGGACAGACCGTGGTCGCCACGGGCGACATCCTCTCCGTGCCGGTCGGCGACGGCCTGCTCGGTCGTGTCGTCAACCCGCTCGGCGAGCCGATCGACGGCAAGGGCGCGCTGACCAACGTCCAGCCCCGCCGCATGGAGATCCAGGCCCCCGGCATCACCGGCCGCAAGCCGGTGCACGAGCCGATGCAGACCGGCATCAAGGCGATCGACTCGCTCATCCCGGTCGGTCGTGGCCAGCGCGAGCTCATCATCGGTGACCGCAAGACCGGCAAGACCACCATCGCCCTCGACACGATCCTGAACCAGAAGGGTCTCGGGGTGAAGTGCATCTATGTGGCGATCGGCCAGAAGGCCTCCACGGTCGCCCAGTCCGTCGCCACGCTCGAAGAGCTCGGCGCCATGGAGTACACCACCGTCGTGGTCGCGCCGGCGTCCGACCCGGCCCCGTTCAAGTTCCTCGCTCCCTACGGCGGCTGCGCCATGGGCCAGCACTGGATGGAGAACGGTGAGCACTCGCTCATCATCTACGACGACCTCTCGAAGCAGGCCGAGGCCTACCGCCAGGTGTCGCTCCTCCTGCGTCGTCCGCCGGGGCGCGAAGCCTTCCCCGGCGACGTGTTCTACCTGCACTCGCGTCTGCTCGAGCGGGCCGCCAAGCTCTCCGACGAGCTCGGCGCCGGCTCGCTCACGGCCCTGCCGATCATCGAGACGAAGGCCGGCGACGTGTCGGCGTTCATCCCGACCAACGTGATCTCGATCACCGACGGTCAGATCTTCCTGCAGGACGACCTCTTCAAGTCCGGTATCCGTCCGGCCGTCGACGTGGGCATCTCGGTGTCCCGCGTGGGTGGTGCCGCCCAGGTGAAGGCCATGAAGACCGCCACGGGCACGCTCAAGGGCGACCTCGCCCAGTTCCGTGAGCTCGAGGCGTTCGCCGCCTTCGGTTCGGACCTCGACGCCGTGTCGAAGGCCCAGCTGGAGCGGGGCTACCGCCTCACCGAGCTGCTGAAGCAGGGCGTCAACTCGCCGTATCCCGTGCAGGAGCAGGTCGTCTCGATCTGGGCCGGCACCAACGGCTTCCTCGACGCCCTGCCCGTCGAGGACGTGCTGCGCTTCGAGCGTGAGCTGATCGAGTGGTTCAACACCCGCCACAGCGACATCATGGAGACGATCCGCGACCAGGGCATCATCGGTGACGAGGACGCCTTCGCCGCCGCCGTGCAGGGCTTCGCCGACCAGTTCGTCCCCAGCGTCGTCGCCGGTGACGAGCCCGAGGCCGAGGCGCAGGGCGGTGCCCACACCGAGCTGGTCGACTCGGATGTCACCCTGCCCGAAGAAGACATCACGCGAGACGAGGGCTGAGGTAACCCATGCCGGGAGGGAAGGAGCGTGAGCTCCGCCGCCGCATCAGCAGCATCCAGTCGACGAAGAAGATCACGCGCGCCATGGAGCTCATCGCCGCCACCCGCGTCGTGAAGGCGATGCAGCGCGCCGATGCGGCCCGACCCTACGCCCGCCAGATCACCTCGGTCATCGAGAACCTCGCCGCCGGCGGGGCGACCGTCGACCATCCGCTCCTGCGTGAGGTCGAGGACGTCAAGCGGGTCGGCTTCATCGTGATCGCCGGCGACCGCGGTCTGGCCGGTGCCTTCAACACCAACCCGATCCGGGCCGGCGAGCGTCAGCTCATGGCCCACCAGACGGAGGGCAAGGACTACACCCTCTTCTGTGTCGGCAAGAAGCCCGGTGCGTACTTCCGCTTCCGCAACTATCGGGTGGACTACTCGTACGAGGGCTTCACCGCCGATCCGACCTACGAGGACGCCCGCCGCATCGCGGACGACGTCGCCAACGCCTTCATCAGCGGCGAGGTCGACGAGGTCGAGCTCATCTACACCGAGTTCGTCTCGATGGGCACCCAGCGGGTCTCGGTCCGCCGGTTCCTGCCGCTCGAGGACACCGCGGTCATGGCCGAGGGAGGTAGCGGCGACGCCGCGGCCGCGGCGGCCTTCGAGTTCGAGCCGTCACCCGAAGCCGTACTCGAGTCCCTGCTGCCCCGCTACATCGAGGCGCGGCTCTTCGGCGCCCTGCTCGACAACGCCGCGTCGGAGCACGCCAACCGCCAGCGGGCGATGAAGTCGGCCACCGACAACGCCGAGGACCTGATCACCAAGCTGAGCCGCGAGATGAACGCCGCCCGCCAGGCCTCCATCACCACCGAGATCATGGAGATCGTCGGTGGGGCCGAGGCGCTCGGCTCGGAAAAGGACGCGAAGTCCCCCTCGTTCGAGGCGTCGACCGTTTCGTCGAACACCGCGACTGCCGTGCTCGAGGCCGGCCCCTACGGCCCCGGGTCCGCGGCCCCGCTCGCCGACGGTTCGGCACCGTCCGCCGCGTTCATCATCAAGGGCAACGCCGACTCGATGCTGTACCACCGGCCCGACAGCCGCTCCTATGCGGTCACCGGCGCCGAAGTCTGGTTCGACAGCGAAGCATCGGCCCAGGCCGCCGGCTTCACCCTCGCCAACACCCACCCCTCTCCGGAATCCTGACCAGGAGCACCACCGCAATGACCGTCACCGAGAACGATCTCAAGCAAGGCCGCATCGTCGGCATCGCCGGCCCCGTGGTCGACGTCGAGTTCCCGCCCGGGCACCTGCCCGAGATCAACACCCAGCTCGACTTCGACGTCACCGTCGAAGGCGAGACGATCAACGTGCCCGCCGAGGTCGCCCAGCAGATCGGCGACAACCGCATCCGGGCCATCGCCATGAAGCCCACCGACGGCCTCACCCGGGGTGCGCCGGTGCGCAACACCGGTCACGGTGTGCAGGCCCCCGTGGGCGACGGCACCCTCGGTCACATCTGGAACGTCATGGGCGAGTGCCTCGACGAGCCGGGCCTCACGGTGGACGAGTACTGGAACATCCACCGGGCGGCACCGTCGTTCGACTCGCTCGAGCCGTCGGCGAAGATGTTCGAGACCGGCGTCAAGGTCATCGATCTGCTCACCCCCTACAAGGAGGGTGGCAAGATCGGTCTGTTCGGTGGTGCCGGTGTGGGCAAGACGGTGCTCATCACCGAGATGATCACCCGTGTGGCCTCGAACCACGGTGGTGTGTCCGTGTTCGCCGGTGTCGGCGAGCGCACCCGTGAGGGCACCGACCTCTTCATCGAGATGGGTGAGACGGTCATGGGCGACGGTGAGACCACCGTGCTCGACAAGGCCGCCCTCGTCTTCGGTCAGATGGACGAGCCGCCGGGCGTGCGCCTCCGCGTGGCGCTCTCCGGCGTCACCATGGCCGAGTACTTCCGTGACGTGCAGAACCAGGACGTGCTGCTCTTCATCGACAACATCTTCCGCTTCGTGCAGGCCGGCTCCGAGGTGTCGACCCTCCTCGGCCGCATGCCGTCGGCGGTGGGTTACCAGCCGACCCTGGCCGACGAGATGGGCGAGCTCCAGGAGCGCATCACCTCGACGCAGGGCAAGTCGATCACCTCGCTGCAGGCCGTGTACGTGCCGGCGGACGACTACACCGACCCCGCCCCGTTCACCTCGTTCACCCACTTCGACGGCACCACCGAGCTCTCGCGTGACATCGCGGCGCTCGGCATCTACCCCGCCGTGGATCCGCTGTCCTCCTCGTCCACCATCCTCGACCCGCTGGTCGTCGGCGACCGTCACTACAACGTCGCCCGCCGCGTGCAGGAGGTCCTCCAGCGCTACAAGGAGCTGCAGGACATCATCGCCATCCTCGGCCTCGACGAGCTCTCCGAGGAGGACCGCATCACGGTCGACCGGGCCCGCAAGGTGCAGAAGTTCCTGTCGCAGCCCATGTTCGTCGCGAAGACCTTCACCAACCAGGACGGCATCTTCACGCCGGTCACGGAGACCATCGAGTCCTTCGAGGCGCTCATCGACGGTGATCTCGATCACCTGCCCGAGCAGGCCTTCTTCATGGTCGGTGGCGCCGAGGACGCCGAGCGCAAGGCCGCCGAGCTGCAGGCGGAGGACTGAGCCGAATGTTCGAGGTCCAGGTCGTCTCCCCGGAGTCGGTGTCCTACACCGGTCAGGCCGAGATGGTCGTCGCGCGCACGGTCGACGGTGGCGACATCGCCTTCCAGACCGGCCACGTGCCCTTCATCGGGACGCTCGCCGTCTGGTCCGTCGACGTCATCCGTGACGACGGCGACCGCGACACCTTCGCCGTGCATCGCGGCTTCGTGCAGGTGAGCGGCGACCAGGTCACCATCCTGAGCGATGTCTCCGAGACGCGCGACGCGATCGACGTCGGCCGGGCCGAGGCCGCCAGGCAGCGGGCCGAAGCGGCGCTCCAGGCCGATGCGGACGATGCCGAGGCGGCGGCCGCGCTGGGTCGAGCCGAGCTCCGGCTCAGGGTCGCCAGCGGCGCGGACTGAGCTTTCGCAGCCGACGGCGCACCCGACCGAGTCGGCTGCGTACCGTCCGGGCCGGGCCGATCAGGCCCTGGTGGAAGCTGCCGTCGTCGGTGCACACCACGGGTTTGCGGGCGAGGCGGGCGATCTCGCGGGCCTGCCCCGGGTGCGACTCGGCGAAGAGGATCGCGTCGCTCTGCTTGTAGATCTCCGCCTTGAACGCCGCGTGCGGGTTCAGGGCCCGGCGGGTCTCGGCGTCGGGGAGGTCGAGCATGTGCAGCGCCCGGTAGACGACCCCGTGTTCGGCGAGCCAGGCCTCGGTCTCGGGTCGGTACTTCTCGAGCCGTGAGGTGACGATCGCCTGGACTTCGCGGCCCGGGAGCATGTGCGGCGCAGCGGTGCGGAGGAACTCCCGGTAGCGGGGTCCGTCGTCGTTCTCCTCGGGCGTCGGGTCAACACAGAGCACGCCGTCCATGTCGACACAGGCGCGCTCGAGGACGCTGTGGCTCATGAGGTTCCACGAGAACACCCGGGGCGGGGGGACCAGCTCGCACGCCACATCGACGAGATGGGCGGCCGACGGGATGACGAACACGGCGCCGTAGATCACCCGGTCGGCGAGCGGCGAGGCGTCGATGCGCGTGCGGGCCTTGGCCATGGCGGAGCCGGAGAACACGCTGTCGTCGAAAACGAGGATCCGACGGGCGGACTCGATGATGTCCGTGTCGGCGGTGTGGTCGAGTCGAGCCCCGGTTCCGAGCACGCGTCCCTCGAGCAGGCCGTCGAGGTCGGCGAGGGGGACGCCGCGGTGCAGAGCGAAGAGGTTGGCCGCGAGCAGCCCGGAGCGGGGGATGCCGGCGACGAGGTCGATGTCGGCCGGAAACGCGCTGAGGGCGCGTTTGATCGCGTTGTCCAGGTCACCGACGTCACGGAAGCTGACCCGTGGGATGCCTCGGGTCACTCGATCACCAGATCCCGGATGCCCTCTTCCGCCGGCGGGAACGCCATGTCGAGCTGTTCGAGCGTGTCCACGATGATCTCGCTCACGAGGAGATTCCGGAACCATTTCCGGTCGGCCGGGATGACGTGCCAGGGAGCGTGGTCGGTGCTGGTGCGCTCGAGCATCACACGAAAGGCCTCCTGATAGTCGTCCCAGTGGGCTCGCTCGCGCAGATCACCGGAATCGAACTTCCAGTTCTTGTCGGCCTCGTCCAGCCGATCTTGAAGCCGCTGGCGCTGCTCGTCCTTGGAGAGGTGCAGGTAGAGCTTGACGATCGTGGTGCCCTCGTCCGCCAGCAGCTTCTCGAAGGCGTTGATGTGTTCGTAGCGCCGCTCCCACTGCTCCGGCGGGACCAGATCGTGCACGCGCACGACGAGGACGTCCTCGTAGTGCGAGCGGTTGAAGACCGTGATCTCGCCCGACTTCGGTGTCTGGCGGTGGACCCGCCAGAGGAAGTCGTGGCCGAGCTCCTCGTCCGTCGGCTTCTTGAAGGAGGCGACCTTCACGCCCTGGGGGTTCACCTTGTCGAACACGTGGCGGATCGTGCCGTCCTTGCCGCCGGTGTCGGTCGCCTGGATGACCACCAGGACCTTGTGCTTCCCCTCGGCGTAGAGCAGCTCCTGGAGAGCTTCGAGCCGATCGTTCAGGTCGTCGGTCCGGTCCTTCGCGGCTCGTTTGTCGAGACCCCCGTCGTCGTCGGTCGTCCAGGCGCGGAGGTCGACGGGTTGACCGGGGGCGACGAGATACGGCGTGTGGTCCATCCGTGTAGCTTGCTTGATCCGGGCCATGAATGTGCCGACAAGGAATGCAGGAGTCCAATCCGTAGGGGAGGTGTGTCTGTTGTCCCCCGAAGACAACACCACGCGCGCAACCGAAATCGCACTTGCTGACGAGTTCCGCAGCGCCATCGACGACGCCCGGGAACGGGTCCACGCCGTGCTCGAGCCGGCGTGTCCGACACCGGCGTTCCTGCAAGCACTGCGTGAGGAGGTCCAGCGGGCGATGACCACGCCGGACGCCGTGCCCTATCCCGAGTTGGCCGACGCCGACGCGTACTGGGATGCGACGGTGAAGCCCCAGAGCCGCAGCGTCCGAACCGCCGTCGAGGAGATCGTCTCGTGGCTCGAGCAGCGGATCATCACGACCATGGAGGTCGCGGAAACGGATCTGAAGTCGCTGGTCGACGCCGCCGCCGCCGATCCGGGCGACGACCCGACCGCGCTGCGGGTGCTCATCGCCGAGGAGGTCGGATCCCGTTGCCTCGACCTCCATCACCAGATGGCCGAGGTGCTCAGCGTGCTCCCCACGAGCGACACGCTCGACGAGGCCCGTCGCCACGGCGACGAGGCGATGCGAGCCCAGGCGACCGCCGACGTCGAGTCGCTGAAGGCCGCCTATCTCCGCGACGCGGGCGGCGACGACGCCCATCAGCGCTTCGCCGAAGGTCAGTGGTCCGAGACCTTCGCCGAGCGGGTGAACCATCGCTGTTCGATGCTCGCCGGGCAGCCTCCGTGGCGCCACCAGGAGTTCGCCCTGGTCGGCTACGAGCGGGCCCGGAGCGAAGCCGAGCGCATCGTCGAGGAGTCCGCCGTGCGCCTCCAGGCGCCGCTGCGGGGCCTGCAGGAACTCCTGCTGGAGCGTTACGACGCCGGCGTCTCCGCCGACGCCTGACCGCCGTCGACCGCTCAGCCGTAGTCGACGGCGCTGAACTCGCTCAGCTTGTCGATCTGGTGGTGGGCGTCGACCTTGCGCACGGTGCCCGACCGGGACCGCATCACCAATGACTCCGTGTGGCAGCCGTAGCTGTCGAAGCGGACGCCGCGGAGGAGTTCGCCGTCGGTGATTCCGGTGGCCGCGAAGAAGCAGTCGTCGCTGCGGATGAGATCGTCGACCGTGAGCACCTGTGTGAGGTCGTAGCCGGCGTCGACCGCATCGTTGCGCTCCCGCTCGTTGCGGGGCCACAGCCGACCCAGCTGCTCGCCGCCCATGCACTTCAGGGCGGCGGCGGTGATGACACCTTCCGGCGTGCCCCCGATGCCGAACAGGATGTCGGCGCCGGACTGGGGCCACGCGGTGCTGATCGCCCCGGCGACGTCGCCGTCCGGGATCAGGCGGATGCGGGCGCCGGCGTCACGGACCTCGGCGATGATCTCCGCGTGCCGGTCGCGGTCGAGGATGACCGCCGTGAGGTCCCGCACGGATTCACGCTTGGCCTCGGCCACGGCCTCCAGGTTCTCCCGGACCGACTTGTCCATGCTGATGACGCCGGCGGCCTGGGGACCGACCGCGATCTTCTCCATGTAGACGCACGGTCCCGGGTCGAACATCGTTCCGCGCGGGGCCACCGCGATCACGGCGATCGCGTTGCCGCGACCCAGCGCCGTGAGGGTGGTGCCGTCGATCGGATCCACGGCGATGTCGGTCTGGGGCGGGGAACCGTCGCCGATGCTCTCCCCGTTGAACAGCATCGGGGCCTCGTCCTTCTCGCCCTCACCGATCACGACGATGCCGTCCATCGAGACGGTGTCGAGCACGATCCGCATCGCGTCGACCGCCGCACCGTCGGCTCCTTCCTTGTCGCCCCGGCCCATCCAGCGCGACGCAGCCATCGCGGCGGCCTCGGTGACGCGCACGAGTTCGAGTGCGAGGTTGCGGTCCGGCAGGTCCTGATTCGTCATCCTGGGAACGGTAGTCGGCCCGACGGCATGCGAGGATGTTGGCCGTGGCATTCCGGAATCGACGCAAGGACCGCAACGACGCCGATCCGGAGGACTCCTCCCCGGCCGTCGACGACGAGGCGGTCGAGGAGCTGACCGACGACGCCGACGGCGAGTGGCTGGCCTACGAACTCCACGAGTGGGCGGCCGAGTCGAGGTCGATGCTCGCCCAACTGCTGCTGGCCGACGGGGTCACCCACAGCTGGCAGGGCACCACCCTGCTGGCCCACGAGTCGGTCGAGAAGGAGGTGGACGCGCTCCTCGAGGAGGTCGAACAGGCCGAGGCGCGTGAGCTCGACCCCGATGAGCCGCAGGTCGCCTTCGAGATGGAGGGCTGGGGCGGCGAGCTCCAGGCGCTCCTCGCGGAGCGGCTCGGTGCCGTGGGCGTACCCCACGAGTTCGACGCCGACGGCGATCTCGTCTGTCACGAAGCCGACGAGGAGCAGGTCGAGCTCGTCATCGAGGAGCTGCTCGCCCGTGCCGCCGACGAGGGCCTCGAGGAGCTGGACGGCCTGGAGGCGAACGATCTGCTGAGCGCCCTCTTCGGGGCGGCGGACCGACTCCGTCGTGACGTGCACGATTCGAAGGGGGTGCTCGGCGTGCTCGAACACGGGCGCCGTCTCGCGGGAACGGCGACACCCTTCGGCTTCTCGGCCACCAACTGGACGTCGCTGCGCGACGGGGCCGGGGAGCTGTGTGATCTGCTCGAGGATGAGGACGCGACGGACGCGGACGTGACCGATCTGGCGGTGCGCCTGCGCGACACGCTCCAGCGCATCATCTGACCTCTCGAAACCCCGCCCGGCGCGTTAGCGTTGGACGATGTTGTTGGCCGAGATCGAGGTGTGTCACTCCCGCCCCATCGCGCCCACCCGGCGGGTCGCGGTCGGCAACACGGTGCTGCCCTGCGACCCCGCCCCCGGGTTCGGCGGCCTGCTCCTCGGTGCTGTCGCGGCGCGTTTCGTCCTCGACCTCGATCCCGACGATGTTCCGGACATCGTCGCCCTGACCCACGAGCTCGAAGCCGGTCGACGGATCCCGCAACCCCGCCTTCGTCACCGCTTCCAGGACGACCGGGTAGGGCTCACCCGCAGTGCCCACCGGTTGCATCGCGACGACGAGACCGACGCCATGCGCCTCCAGTTCACCACCGGCAAGGGTGGTCCGTCGCAGCAGGTGCTCGGCGCCGTCTACGCCGCGGGCCTGCTCCCGCCCGCGGTCCGCGGCGAGGTGCTGGCGGCGATCCGTCGGGGCCTCGCGTGGACCGGCGACATCGGGCCGGCGTTGCTCGCCCATCTCGCGGGCCGCGGCCGCCACGCCCTCTCCACCAGCGCGATGGCCGACCCGGTGGGCTGGGCGATGAGCGTGCTCGGACTCTCCGGTCTCGACGCCCGGCCGGCGAAGGGCGTCGTCCAGCGGGGCTATCGCGATGCCCTGCTCGCCGCCCATCCCGACCACGGTGGCGCCGACGCAGACGCGGCCCAGAAGATCGCCGAGATCGGCGAGGCCCGTCGTATCCTCCTGGCCCGCTGATGGTGAAGCCCTCCGGCCTCGTTCTCACCCATGGCGCGGGCGGCGATTCGTCGCACCGGCTGCTCGTGGCGCTCGAGGAGCACCTCCAGTTGCCCGTGTACCGGATGGACTTCCCGTACCGCAAGGAGGGCCGCAAGGCACCGGACCGGGCGCCGAAGCTCATCGCTGCGCTGCACGACGAGGTCGAGATCGCCGCGTCCACGCTCGGCGTGCGGGCCGACCGGCTCGCGTTCGGCGGCCGCTCGATGGGCGGGCGCATCTGCTCGATGGCGATCGCCGAAGGACTTCCGGCGTCGGCGGTGGTGCTGCTCAGCTATCCGCTCCACCCGCCCGGCAAGCCCGAACGTCTGCGCATCGAACACTTCGCGGATCTGGCGGTGCCCACGCTCTTCGTCAACGGCGACCGGGACCCCTTCGGCACGCCGGACGAGCTCGAGGCCCATATCGGCGCGATCGCGGGTCCGACGCAGGTCCACTGGCTGGAGGGGCAGCGCCACGACCCCAAGCCCTCGTTCGACGACGAGATCATCGAGGTCGTCGGCGCCTTCCTCCGGTCCCTCTAGCCTCGCGAGCGTGTGGGATCGCATCGAGAGCCTCGAACAGGAGCTCCGTGACGTCGAGATCCGCCTGAGCGATCCGGCGGTCCAGTCCGACGCGTCCCAACTGGCGGACCTGGGTCGTCGCTACAAGGAGCTCGACGAGGTGGTCGGTGTCGGTCGCCGCCTGCGAGCGGCCGCGGGGGACCTGGAGGTGGCGAACGAGATGTTCGCCGAGACGGCGGGCGACGATCGGGAGGAGCTGCGGGCCGAGATCGCCGAGCTCGAAGCGGCGATCGCGACGGACGAGGAGGCGATCCGGCTGCTCCTGCTGCCCCGGGACCCCAACGCCGATCGCAACGTGATCATCGAGATCCGGGGCGCCGCGGGGGGCGAGGAGGCGAACCTCTTCGCCCGCGACCTCTACGACATGTACGAGGCGTTCTCGAAACGCCAGGGATGGCGCTTCGAGATGCTCGGCTCGTCGCCCTCCGACCTCGGTGGTTTCACGGAGGTCACCGCGCTGATGTCGGGTGATGCGGTGTGGACCCGGATGAAGCACGAGGCGGGCACCCATCGCGTCCAGCGGGTGCCCGTCACCGAGTCCCAGGGCCGGGTGCACACCAGCTCGGCGACGCTCATCGCGTTGCCGGAGGCCGAGGAGGTCGAGGTCGACATCAGCGACAACGACCTCCGCATCGACACATACCGATCGAGTGGGTCCGGCGGTCAGTCGGTCAACACGATGGACTCCGCGGTGCGGATCACCCACCTGCCGACCGGTGTCACCGTCTCGATGCAGGACGAGAAGAGCCAGCTGAAGAACAAGAACAAGGCCATGCGGGTGCTGCGAAGCCGGCTGCTCGCCATCGAGCAGGAGAAGGCGGCCGAGGAGGCCTCGGACCTGCGGCGGGGCCAGGTGAGCACGGGGGACCGGAGCGAGAAGATCCGCACGTACAACTTCAAGGAGAACCGGGTCACCGATCATCGGATCGGCCTCACGATCCACAAGCTCGATCGTGTGTTGGCCGGCGAGCTCGACGACGTGAGCGATGCCCTGGTCGCCGAGGAGCGACAGCGCCAGCTCGAAGCCGGCGAGTGATGGGCAACGGGGACGGCACGATCGCCTGGCGGGAGCTGCTGGCCGAGGCCGCGGCCCGGGTGGGTGAGCGCGACGCCCGCCGCATCGTCGAGGAGTTGACGGACGCGGCGCCCGGGCAACTCCATCGCGAATTGGACGACCTCGTCACCGAACGGGCCCTGGCCCGATTCGACGAGATGGTTGCCCGCCGCGCCGCGGGCGAACCGTTGCAGTACGTGCTCGGTCGGTGGGGGTTCCGCTCGCTCGACCTCATGGTCGATCGGCGGGTGTTGATCCCCCGCCCCGAGACGGAGGTCGTCGCCGGACTCGCCATCGACGCCGTGGTCGCGCGGGGGACCGAGCGGGACGTGCTCGTGGCCGACCTCGGCACCGGATCCGGTGCCATCGCCCTGGCCGTGGCCGCCGAGTGCACGGCAGCGCGGGTGCTGGCCACCGATGCCTCGGCCGACGCACTCGCCGTCGCCCGGGCGAACCTCGCCGGACTCGGCCGGGCCGCGGCACGCGTGTCGCTCCACGACGGCTCGTGGTTCGACGCCCTGCCCGACGGGCTGTGCGGCAGTCTCGACGTGATCGTCTCCAACCCGCCCTACGTCGCCGACGACGAGGACCTTCCCGCGGTCGTGGGGGAGTGGGAGCCGCCCGGCGCGTTGCGGGCCGGCCCGGACGGACTCGACGACCTGCACTGCATCGTCGACCAGTCCGTCCGCTGGCTCGCCGCCGACGGCACGCTGGTGCTCGAGATGGCGCCCGACCAGACCGTCGCGATCGCGCGCCGATGCGAACAGCGGGGCTTCGTCGCCTCGATCCACCAGGACCTGGCCGGCCGCGATCGTGCCGTCGTCGCCACCCGAGAGGACGCCCCATGACCCCGACCGATCTCGACGACGCCGTGGCCGCGATGCTCGCCGGTGGGGTGGTGGCGATCCCGACGGACACCGTCTACGGCCTCGCTGCGGCGGCGGAGCACACGGGAGCGGTCGAGGCGATGTTCCGGTTGAAGAACCGACCCGTCGACGTGAAGGTCGCCGTGCTGGTGGCTGACGTCGACCAGGCCCGTCAGTTCGTCGATCTCGGTGCCGCGGGCGAAGCCCTCGCCGCTCGCTTCTGGCCCGGCCCGCTGACGATCGTCGCGCCACGCCATGTCATCGGGTCGCTGGCCGCCGGGGACGACGAGACGCTCGGCGTTCGCTGCCCCGACGACGCCGTGGCGCGCACCCTGGCCGAACGGGTCGGCCCGATCGCGGCGACCAGCGCGAACCTGCACGGTGACGACCCGCCCGCCCGGGCCGCCGATGTCGCCGAACTGTTCGCGGACGTGGACGTGGTCATCGACGACGGCCCCCGGCCGGGGGCGGCCTCGACGGTCGTGAGCGTGGTCGGCGACTCGCCGGTGGTGCTGCGCGAGGGGCCGATCAGCCAGGCGGACATCGACGCGGTCGTCGGCGCCGACTCATAAGCTCGGGTGATGCGCATCGCCGTCGGTTCCGACCATGCCGGTTTCGAGTTGAAGGAGCGGATCGCCGAGCATCTGCGCGACGCGGGCCACGAGGTCGTCGACTGCGGCACCGACTCGACCGAACGCGTCGACTATCCGGACTTCGGCGCCGCGGTCGGGCGTGCGGTCGCGGGCGACGACGCCGATGGCGGCGTGTGTGTCTGCGGCAGCGGCATCGGGATCGCGATGGCGGCGAACAAGATCGCCGGCATCCGTGCCGGGGTCGTCTGGGATGCGACGTCGGCCCGACTCTCCCGCGAACACAACGACGCCAATGTGATCTGCATCGGTGAACGGCTGGTCGGGCCCCAGGTGGCCATGGACGCCGTCGACGCCTGGCTCGGCGCGACGTTCGAAGGCGGCCGTCACGAAGGTCGCGTGGCCAAGCTCGACGCACTTGGCGGCCGATCGGTCTGAGGGAGACGCTCGGCGGTACGATGCCGTGATCGCGCCCACGAGGAGTCTCGAATGCCCTGGCCCAGCGCCGCCAACGATCCGGTCCTCGGTCTCATCACCGACGAGGAGACCCGCCAGAACACCACCATCCAGCTGATCGCGTCGGAGAACTTCGCGTCGCCGGCGGTGATGAAGGCGACCGGATCGGTCCTGACCAACAAGTACAGCGAGGGCTACCCGGGCAAGCGCTACTACGGCGGCAACATGGTCGTCGACCAGATCGAGGACGAGGCCCGCCGTCGGGTCTGCGCCCTGTTCGGTGCCGACCACGCCAACGTGCAGCCCCACGCCGGCGCCGTCGCCAACATGGGCGTCTACCAGGCGCTGCTCGAGCCGGGTGACACCGTGCTCGGGATGAGCCTCGACCACGGTGGCCACCTCACCCACGGCTCGCCGGTGAACTTCTCGGGTCTCCTGTACGACTTCGTCAGCTATGGCGTGACCGCGTCGGACGAGCGCATCGATTTCGACGACATGGCGGCCAAGGCCGCGGCGCACAAGCCGAAGATGATCGTGGCGGGGGCCACGGCGTATCCCCGGATCATCGACCCGACCCCGTTGCGCGAGATCGCGGACGATGTCGGCGCCCTGCTCATGTTCGATGCTGCGCACATCGCCGGCCTGATCGCCGGCGGCGCCCACCCGAACCCGCTGCCACAGGCCGACGTCATGACCTTCACCACGCACAAGACGCTGCGCGGGCCGCGGGGCGGCGCGATCCTGTGCCGGGAGGAGTACGCGGCGGCGATCGACAAGGCGATGTTCCCCGGGATCCAGGGCGGCCCGCTCGAGCACGTCATCGCGGCGAAGGCGATCGCGTTCGGTGAAGCGGCCACTCCCGAGTTCGGCGACTACGCGAAGGCGATCGTGGCGAACGCCCAGGCACTGGCCGAGGCGCTCGCCGGTCACGGATTCCGTCTCGTCAGCGGCGGTACGGACAATCATCTGCTGCTGGTCGATCTCCGCAGCTTCGACGAGGACCTGACGGGCAAGGAGGCGCAGGCCGTGCTCGACGACGCCGGCATCAGCCTCAACAAGAACACCGTGCCGGACGATCCCCGCTCGCCCTTCGTCACGTCCGGCGTGCGGATCGGCACTCCCGCCGTGACCACCCAGGGCATGCAGCCCGCGGACATGGCGACCGTGGCCGACCTCATCGCCCGGGCCCTGCGGGACCGGGCCGACTCGTCCGCCGTGGCCGCGGTGAAGGCGGAAGCGGCTGAGCTGTGCAGCCGGTTCCCGCCCTACCCCGAGCTCGGGGCCTGAGCCCCGCTTCGTCGTGCCGGCCCTGTCCGCCTACCTGACGGTCGGCGCCGCCGCGGCAGTCATCACCTTCCTGACGGTCCCGCTGGTCCGGCGGTTGTCGATCCGGATCGGCGCGGTCGCCGAGCCCGACGAGCGCCGTGTCCATCTCGTCGCCACACCACAGGGCGGCGGTGCCGCGATGCTCGTCGGCCTTCTCGGTGCCTTCGCGATCGCGGCGATGCTCGACGAGTTCTCGGGGGTGATGGCCGCTCGCACGGAGATGGTCGGGGTCGTTCTCGCGGCCGGGATCATCTGGAGTGTGGGGTTCGTCGACGACGTCCGGGCGATCTCGGCCCCGGCGAAGGTGGCCGGCATGGTGTTGGCCGGCTCGGTGATGTCGCTCACCGGCGTGTCGATCCTGTTCTTCCGGGTGCCGTTCTTCGATCTGTTGTTCCTGTCCGCCGACTGGTCGGCCCTCGTCACCGTCCTGTGGGTCGTCGGCATGGCGAACGTCGTGAACCTGATCGACGGCCTCGACGGGCTCGCCGGCGGCATCGTGGCGATCGCCTCCGCCACGTTCTTCCTCTACGCGCTCCAGCTCGGCAACGAGGGCGTGCTCGACCCGGCGAACCCCGGTGCCCTCTGGGCGTGCATCACCTTCGGCGTGTGCATCGGCTTCCTGCCCCACAACATCCACCCGGCCCGCATCTTCATGGGCGACGGCGGTGCCCTCCTGCTCGGGCTGCTGATGGCGGCGTCGACGATGTCGGTCGGCGGTCGCACGACGGAGGAGTTCTCCGGCCAGGCGTTCTTCTTCTTCGCCCCGATCTTCATCCCGCTGCTGATCCTCGCGGTACCGATCGCGGACACCGTCTTCGCGATCATGCGCCGGGCCGTGAAACGCTACGGCGTCGCCGAGGCCGACAAGGAACACCTCCACCACCGGCTCATGCGGCTCGGCCACGGGCACCGTCGGTCGGTCCTGATCCTGTGGCTCTGGACCGCCCTGCTGTCCGCCTTCGTGCTCTACCCGACCTACACGGGCGAGGGCGACGCCGTCGTGCCGATCGGGATCGCCGCGCTCGCGCTGGGTCTGTTCAGCATCTTCCATCCCCGCCTGCGGGGGGCGGCGGTCGAGGTGGACGAGGCGGAGCTCGATGCGATCGAGGCGGCCCGGGGGCGGCTCAGATCACCTCGACGGGCACGCCGCTCCTGACCTCGAGCTCCTCCACCATGAACGTGATGTCCTCGTTGGTGAGCCGCACGCAGCCGGACGACACCGTGGTGCCGATCGTCGACGGGTCGTTCGTGCCGTGGATGCCGAGCTGCCCGGGTCCGCCGTTGAACGACACGAAGGTGTCGGAGAAGCCCGACAGACCGTAGGCGAACGCTCCGTAGACGGAATCCGGGGTGGTCGGGCGTATGACCTCGGTCGTGTAGTAGCGCCCGCGCGGGGTGGGGGCGTTGTCGCGCGCCACGCCGACGGTGGTGGACAGCACCTCCTGCTCGTGGTCGAACACCGTGATCGTGAAGTTGTCGAGATCGACGCGGATGGCGTGGTTGTGGCGGAGCACGTCGACGTCGTTCTTGTGGACCCAACCGAAGGATCCGTTCGGGCGGATCGGCAGGAGGACGCGATAGTGGTCGATCCCGTCGAAGTCGTCGACCAGGAAGACGAGGCTGCCGCCGGAGTCGATCGGGTTGGCGAACGTCCAGGCGGGTTCGGCGTCTCCGACGGCGGCGTAGACCGGCACCTCGGATCGGTCATCGGGCGCCCGGGCCACGAACGACACCCCGATGCGGTCCTGGGGCGGCTCGATCGAGGCGATGAGCTGCTCCATCGGCGTGCCCGCCGCCGCGCCGGTCGGGTCGGGCACGGCGCTGACGGTCGTGTCCGGGGCCGAGCCGTCGTTCGAGGGGAGGGTCGTGGGCCCCGGCTCGAGCGGGATGTCCACGTCCTCGTAGGCGTCGAGGAGATCGCGCTCCGGTGCCGCGCACGCGGCGAGGCCCAGGGCCCCCGTGCCGATCAGGAACGCGCGGCGGTCGATCTCACTCATGGCGACCAACGGTACCGCTCAGCGGTCCTCCGGATTGATCTCCTCGAGCTCCATGCCGGCTGTCTCCGGGTAGCGCCGCAGCACGAGCCACGCCACGATCAGCGGCCCGGCGGCGAGCAGTGCCAGGGCGGGCCCGATCTCGCCCCACCGGTCGGACAGCTGGCCGACGAACACGAGCCCGACGGCGCTGCCGAGGACGCCGACGGTCACGATCACCCCGTTGGCCCGCCCCCGGTCGTGGGTGCCGAAGAGCTCCGGGCCGTACACGGCGAGGGCGGGGACGGCGATGCCGCCGAGGACGACGCCTCCGAGGGTGGCCAGCCACAGGAAGGGGCCGCTCACGAAGTAGGCGGTGGTGGCCAAGGCCGCACCGATGACGAGCCCGAGCGCGCCGACGGGCTTTCGGCCCCGGGTCTCCGCCAGATAGCCGCCGACGAGAACGCCGAGCCCGGCCGGCGTGGCGGTGACCACGGTGAAGATCGAGATGCTCGTGGCCGAGAACCCCCGCTCGTCCTTGAGGAAGTCGTTCTGGAAACTCGAGGCCGGCGCGAAGAACATCGAGAGCAGGAAGGCGGAGACCCCCAGCAGGATCAGGCGTTGGCGGCGCCGGTCCCGTTCCTCGGGGAGGGGCGCCCCGCCGGGGTCGTGGGCCAGGGCGTCGGCGAATCGGCGGGTCTCGGGGAGCCTGCGGCCGACCCAGAGGACGAGGAAGGTGCCGAAACCGGCCAGCAGGTAGATCGCCCGCCAACCCTGTTCGTCGAGATCTGCGATCGGGAGGACCCAGACCGCCATGCCCGAGCCGAGCCCGGCGCTCAGCACGAGGACCGACGCGGCCCACGCCCGACTCCGGGCGGGCATCTCCTCGACCGCGATGATCGCGATCAGGATGCCGAGGCCGGTCGACAGGCCACGGGCGACGAGCTGGGTGCCGCCGAGCGCCCAGATGTTCGGCGACAGGCCGCCGAGGAAGGTGAACAGGCAGCTCGTCACGCCGACCGCGACCAGCATCGCGCGCCGTCCCCGCCGGTCGGCGAGCGTGACGGCCACGAGGCTGAACAGCACGCCGGCCCGTACGACGCCGAGAACCCACCCCTGGGCGTTGTTGCCGTGGCCGAACTCGTCCGTCGCGAACGTGAGTGTCTGGGTGAGAACGGTTCCGAGGTACCCATCGACGATCTGCACGGCGGCGAGCAGGCCCAGCACCTTGGCGGCTCGGGCGTCGAGGCGGTCCGGCGGTGCCCACCAGTAGCCGAAATGGTCCTGACGACGGCGCAGCGCCCGGGCGACCGGGAGGCGGAACAGCCACCCCCAGACCGGGATCGCCAGGCGGTACGTCGTGGTCTCCTCCACCCGCCACCGGCCGTCGGCGGTCTGCTCGGCCGTCAGCTCCCGCCGGTACTCGCGGAACGGCCCGTCCGCGAGCTCGTAGACTCCGGCGTCGTCGGCGGAGCGCTCGGCGACGATGTCGGTCCGGGGCCGGCGGCGGGCCTCGAGTTCGGTGTCGTCACACCACGTCGTTGTGGAGAGGACGTGGGTGCTCACGGCTGGAAAGCGTAGGCCCGGCATCGAGTCGAGGCGCGCCCTCGCGTATCCTTCCGTTCGTGCATCTGCTGGATGACCCGCGCGCCGACCGCCTCTCGCCCTCCGCCCGCCGTCTCCTGCGTCGCCCCCGCCCCCGCTACCGGGGCGTCCTGCACCGCTGGGCCGCGCTCGTTTCGGTGATCGCCGGCGTCGTCCTGACCATCGGCGCCGACGGGAACCGGGCCATGATCGCCATGGCCGTCTTCGCCATCGGCAACACGGCCATGCTCGGGGTCAGTGCGATCGTGCACCTGCGCGACTGGCCGATCGAACGCGTCGAGTTGATGGTGCGGCTGGACCACTCCGCGATCTTCCTCACGTTCGCCACGACCGCGACGCCGATCGCCATGCTCGGGCTGGACGGGTCCGTTGCCACATGGATGCTCGCCGTGGCCTGGCTCGGAGCGACGCTCGGGATCGCCGCGGAGTGGGTGCCCATCCATCCGCCGGCCGGCGTGATGAACGGTGCGTTCCTGGTCTTCGGGTGGTCGATGGTCGTGTTCGTCCCCTGGCTGATCTCGGCGCTGACCGTGGGCCAGATCGCGCTCCTCCTCGGCGGCGGCGCCGCCTACACGCTCGGTGCGATCGTGGTGGGGGCCCGCTGGCCGGATCCGTGGACCGATTCGTTCGGCTACCACGAGATCTGGCACGTGTTCGTCGTCATCGCTGTCGCCCTCCACATCGCCATGGCCGTGTCGCTCGCCTGGTGAGTCGCGGCGCTACATCTCGAACGTGTCGGGCCAGGCGTCGCCCCGGATGAGCGCGTCGGCGCCGCCGTCGACGAAGATGACCGAGCCACAGGCGAAGCGGGCGGCCGGCGAGAGCAGGAAGACGATCCAGTCGGCCATGAGGTCCGGCGTCGACGGCTCGCCCGTCGGGATCGGGAAACCGTCCATGAGCGGTGCGAAGTCCTTGTCGTCCTTCCCCGCCTGGAACAGCGGGGTCTGCACCGGGCCGGGCGCGATGACGTTGAGGGTGATGCCGTTGCCGACCCACTCGTCGCGCACGGCGGCGCGCCGGCACCAGCGTGAGATCGCGAGCTTCGCTCCGCCGTAGGCAACGGCGCCATCGAAGGGCTCGGGCACCTCGTTCACGAGGCGTACGGCCTCGTCCTCGTCGCCGGACAGGAAGGCGTCGACGAGAGCCGGCGGCAGGTTGGGTGTCGTGGTCGATGAGTTCGATCCGACCTGGACGACCTGGGCCGCCCCGGCCGCCGCCAGCGCCGGGCGTAGTCCCTCGAGGAGGGCGAGCGATCCGAAGTAGTTGACGCGGGCGATCAGCCGGCCCCGCAGGGGCGGGCCGAGGCCGGCCGCGGTGACCAGTCCGTCGAGCGTTCCGTCGCAGCGTTCGAGGGTCTGCTCGACGGCGGCGGCCCGGCCCTCGGGTGTCCCGAGGTCACCGGTCACCTCGCCCTCCCGAAGGTCGATGCCGATGACCGTGTGTCCGTCGTTCTCCAGCTTCGCTCGGGTGGCCGCGCCGATCCCGGACGCTGCTCCACTGATGGCGTATGTCCCCACTCGTCCCCGTTTCCGGTCGCTGGTGCACGATGATCGTCCGGCCGCGCCAAACTGGGCAAATGGACCCCGCCGCCCGTGAAGCCGACCTCGCCCGGGACGGTCGACGCCTCATCGATCTGTGCGTCGCCGATCTCGAACGCGATGTCCCGCCCTGCCCCGGCTGGCAGACCCGCGATCTCCTCGCCCACGTCGCCGGCGCGTGGACCGCGTTCGCGGTGTTCACCGAGGCGGCGTCGACCGAGGCGCCCGACTTCTCCCGGCTCGACAGTGCCCCCGAGGACGATGACGGGCTCGTCGCGTTCGCCGAGGCGGCGCGGGATCGCATCATCGCGGCGGTGGCCGCTGCCGACCCGGCCACCCCGGTCTGGACCTGGTGGGGGGAGCGGACGCTGGCGTTCTACCAGCGCCGCGCCCACCTCGAGACGGTCGTCCACCGACTGGATGCCCAGGCCGCGGCGGGCGATCCGACGCCGGTCGATCCGGTCGTCGCCGCGGATGGCGTCGACGAGTTCTACGGCGAGATCATGACCAACCCGCCGACGCTGCCGGCTGGCACGTTCCACATGCACCAGACCGACGGCGACGGGGAGTTCATGCTGTCGGTCGAGGACGGGCGGATCGTCGTGGCCCACGAACACGGCAAGGGCGACGCCGCGCTGCGTGCGTCGGGGCACGAGCTCCTCGAGGTCGTGTGGGGGCGGCGTCCGCTCGACGGGCTCGAGGTGTTCGGCGACGCCGCCGTGGCGGCCGCGTGGACGTCGTTGGCACCGTGACCGACACCCCCACCCCGACCCCGGCCTCGGCCGCCACGCCGCCGGCCTTTCGCAGCGGGAGCAATCTCGACCAGCTCATGCCGGTCCTGTTGTTCCTGTTCTTCTACAACGTGGTCGACATCAAGGCGGCGGTCGTCGCGTCGACGCTGTGGTCGATCAAGGCCGCGATCGGACGGCGCCGACGAGGACTGGACATCGGCTACTGGCTGCCCGGCGTCGCCGTGTACCTCATCCTGCGCTCGGTCGTCACGATCCTCGTCGACGAGGACATCGTCGACTTCGGGATCAGCTCCGAGGCCGTGTACTTCGGCATCGGGTTCGTCACCAAGATCCTGGTCGGCGTGGTGCTCGCGATCACGGTCTTCGCCGGTCGTCCGTTCCTCGCCTGGGCCGTCCCGAAGGTGCTGCCGCTCGAGCCCGCGCTCGTCGCGGACCCCCGCTACCGCCGCACGATGAGCACGGCGACCATGTTCATCGTCGTGTTCGAGATCGTCTCCGCCGTGTGGGACATCTGGCTCTACAACAACAGCGGGATCAACCTCTTCCTCGTGACCCGTTTCGGGGTCAATTTCACGGTCGGCTTCATCGCCATCACCGGCGGGTTGATGTACATCGACCGCAAACTCGACCCGATCGAGAGCTATCCCGGGCTCGTGCATCTGATCGAGGGGACGGCCCGGGTCGAGGAGACGTGACCGCGGCCTCCGGCCCGCTGGTGGTCCTGCACGACCATCTCGACGGCGGCGTCCGTTCCGCGACGACGCTGGCGCTCGCTCACGAGGCCGGCATCGCGACGCCGACGGACGACGAGGCAGAACTGGCTCGGTGGCTCACCATCACGCCGGGGATGCCGTTCGAGGAGGCGTTCTCCCGCTTCCATCTCGTGATCGGCGCCACCCAGACCGAGGCGGCGCTGCGCCGCATCGCCCGCGAGGCGGTGGAGGATCTTGCCGCGGACGGCGTCGTCCACGCGGAGCTCCGCTTCGCGCCGCTCAACCATGTCGCGGGCGGACTCACCGCCGACGAGGTCATGGCGGCGGTCCACGCGGGGATCGATGACGCGGCCGACCTCGGCTGTGATGCCCGGCTGATCGTCTGCGCGATGCGGCACCTGCCCGAGGAGGTCTCCGTGGAGGCCGCCGAGGTCGCGGTGCGTTGGATGGGGGAGCGGGTCGTCGGACTCGATCTCGCCGGTGGCGAGGTCGGGAACCCGGCGCAGGGCCATCGTGCCGCGTTCGTGTTCGCGGCCGACCACGGGTTGGCCCGCACGGTGCACGCCGGCGAGATGGATGGCGTGCACCAGGTCGCGAGCGCGCTCGACCACTGTCGACCCGACCGGCTCGGCCACGGCTGGCGACTGATCGACGACTGCGAGGTCACCGACGGGCGGATCACCCGTCTCGGCCCGACGGCTGCCGCGGTCCGCGACGGGGGCATTCCCCTGGAGATCTGCCTCACCTCGAATGCCTGTCTCGGCCTACGCGTGGAGGACCACCCGGTCCGCCTCCTGTTCGACGCCGGGTTCCGGATCACGCTCCATCCCGACGACCGGGCGATCACCACGACCTCGGCCCGCCGCGAGTTCGAGTTGGCCGCTGCGCACCACGGTTTCACGCGGGTCGAGTTGGCCGCGTGCGCGGAACGGGCCGCCGTTGCCGCGTTCCTGCCGGACGACGAGCGCGAGTCGTTGGTCGCCCGGATCGCCGCGGGTTGGGACGCGCGGCCGGCTCGGCTCGTGCACCTGACCGAACGCGAGGTCTGGGAGGCCGTCGGGCCGTCGGGTTCGTACCTGCCCCGGGAGTGGGATCGCGATGGGTTCATCCACTTGTCGTCGTTGCCCCAGCTGCTGACGCCGGCCAACCGCTTCTACCGGGGGCGTGACGACCTGGTGGCCGTCGTGCTCGATGCCCACCTGCTCGGTGCGGCGGTGGTCTGGGAGGCCGGCACCGGCACCGTGGAGCGCTTCCCGCACCTCTACGGGGCGATCACGGCCGACGCCGTCCTCGCCGAGGTCCCGCTCCACTCGGAGCCGGACGGTGGATTCCTGCTGCCGCCCGCGCTGGTGCGGGCGGTGCGCTCACCCCTCGGGCGCTAGCTCGTCGAGCGGGTCCGGACCGAAGGCCCGCAGCAGGGTGCCGTAGTCGGCGCCGCGGCGGAGGTTCTGGCCTCCGTCGACGGCGAAGGCCTGTCCGGTGATCCACGACGACTCCGGGCCGGCGAGGAAGCGGACCATCTCGGCGATCTCCTCGGGTTCGCCGACCCGGCCGAGCGGGATCTGGGGGAGGTAGTCGTCGAGCAGAGGGCCACCGCTGGTGATCGGGTCCATGAGGTCGGTCGCGATGATCCCGGGCTGGATGCTGTTGACCCGCACGTCGAACCGGCCCATCTCGTCGGCGCTCACCCGGCAGAGGTGGTCGAGGCCCGCCTTCGCGCCACCGTAGGCGCCGAGGTAGCGCATCGGATCCTGGCCGGCGTGCGAGGAGCAGCCGATGATGGAGCCGCCCCCGCCCTGCTTGGCCATCTGGCGTCCACCGTGCTTGAGACACAGGAACGTGCCGATGTAGTTGAGCTCGAGGGTGCTGCGCACGGCATCGAGATCCGCGGTGGCGAGCGGGCCCATGTGGGTCGACCCGCCGGCGCAGGCGAAGAGCGCGTCGAGTCGTCCGGTGACCGCAGCCGCCGCGGCGACGGCGGCCTCGACGTCCGCCTCCTGGGTGACGTCCGCGACGATGTGCTGCACGGTCACACCGTCCGGTGCCTGCGCCGCGATCCGCTCGACCGCGGCGATCAGTTTGTCCTCGGTGCGGCCGCAGATCGTGACGTGGGCGCCGTCAGCGGCCAGGCGGGCGGCGGCCGCCTCGCCGATGCCGCTACCGCCGCCGGTGATGAGTGTTGCGAAGCCTTCGATCGATCCCATGGCGCGGCACCCTAGTGGTGATGGCCGTCGCCGGTCGACGCCGGTCAGCGTCGAGTGACGGCCAGCGGCACGATCACCGCTCGGTCCTCGGACCGCGAGGCGTCGAGGTCGACCCGGACCTCGAGGTACCACTCGTGATGGTCGTCCGGATCACAGAGGATCTGGGTGGCTGTCGTGGCGTCCGGCGACAGATCGAACCAGGTGCTGCTGCGGGCCTCGGCGTCGATGCCGATCCAGTCGTGCTCGTCCCAGTAGGGCGCCATGTCGTCCGCCAGGAGATCGGTCCGTCGGGACGCGAGCTCCATGACCACGCGGAACACCTCGTTGCGCACCAGCACGCGAAAGGCGCGCGCGTTCGCCGTGATGTCGTCCGGATCGGCGGGCGGCGCGGCCGCGGTGGCTCCCTCCTCGGTCGGGTTGCGGAGTCGTTCCCACTCGTCGATCAGGCTCGAGTCGACCCGTCGGATCATGGCGCCGAGCCACTCGACGACGTCGTCGAGGTCGTCGCTCGAGTGCTCGACCGGCACGGTCTGGACGAGGGTCTTGTAGACGTCGGTCAGGTAGCGCAGGACGAGACCCTCGGACCGCTTCAGCCCGTAGCGGGCGACGAACTGATTGAACGTCTCGGCGAACTCCAGCATCTCGCGGGCGACGGCCTTCGGGCTGACCCGGTCACGCCCCACCCAGGGATGGTGACGGGCGAAGATCTCGAAGGCGGGCTCGATGAAGTCGGCCTCGGGTCGGGGCCACGTCACCTCCTCGAGCCGGTTCATGCGCTCCTCGTATTCGACGCCCTGCGCCTTCAGGTCGCTGATGAGCGTGTCCTTCGCCTTGTCCTTCTGGGCGATGAGGACGGCCATCGGGTCCTCGAGGATGGACTCCACCAGGCTCAGCACCTGGAGGTGGTGGTCCGGTGCGTCGGGGTCGAGCGCCTCGATGGCCTCGACGACGAACAGCGACAGGGGTTGGTTGAGCCGGAAGTCGTCCTGGAGGTCGAGGTTGACCCGGAGTGGGTCCGTCTCGATGATCTCCGCTTCGAGCAGGGACCGGTAGACGGCGATCGCCCGGCGGATGTGGCCCCGCTGCGCCTTGCGGGTCTCGTGGGTGTCCGTCAGGAGCCGCTTCATCGCCGCGCAGCCGTCACCCTCGCGATCGAGGACGTTCAGCATCATCGCGTGGGTCACCGTGAAGCTCGACGCCAGGGTCTCCGGCGTGCCCTCGCTCAGCCGGACGAGGGTGTCGCCGTCCCAGTGGGCGTAGCCCCGTTCGGGCGGCTTCTTCTTCACGAGCTTCTTCTTTTTCTTCGGATCGGTGGCGGCCTTCGCCTCGGCCCGCTTGTTCTCCACGACGTGTTCGGGGGCCTGGACCAGCACGCTGCCCGCGACGTCGAACCCCCGCCGGCCCGCGCGGCCGGCGATCTGTTGGAAGTCCCGCACGGTCAGCACCCGCACGCGGCGTCCGTCGTATTTGCACAGCTGGGTGAACAGCACCGACCGGATGGGGATGTTCACCCCGACGCCGAGCGTGTCGGTGCCGCAGATCAGCTTCAGCAGGCCCTGTTGGGCGAGCTTCTCGACGAGGAGGCGGTACTTCGGGAGCAGGCCGGCGTGGTGCACGCCGATGCCGGCCTCGACGAAGCGCTTCAGGTCCTTGCCGATCGGCGTGTCGAAGCGGAACCCGCCGATCGCCGCCTTGACCTCCGTCTTCTCGTCCTTCGTCAGCACGTCGAGGCTCGTCAGGCTCTGGGCCCGCGCCGTCGCCTCCTTCTGCGTGAAGTGGACGATGTAGACCGGCGTGCGGCCGTCGTCGAGGAGGTCGCCGATCGTCTCGAGCAGCGGGGTCTCCCGGTACTCGAAGTCGAGGGGGACCGGCCGCTCGGCCTGGTCGACGAGCTCGACCGCCCGGTCCGTGCGGCGCTCGATGTCGGCCCGCAGATCCGCGGTGTCGCCGAGCGTCGCCGACATCAGCAGGAACTGAGGATTCGGCAGCTCGAGCAGCGGCACCTGCCACGCCCATCCACGGTCGCGGTCGCCGTAGTAGTGGAACTCGTCCATGACGACGAGGTCGACGTCGGTCGCCGGGCCCTCCCGCAGCGCCCGATTCGCCAGGATCTCCGCGGTGCAGACGATCACCGGCGCCTGGGGGTTGACCGCGGCGTCGCCCGTCACCATGCCGACGTTCTCCGGCCCGAGCTCCGCCGCCATCTCGAAGAACTTCTCGCTCACCAGGGCCTTGATCGGGGCCGTGTACACCGTTCGTTTGCCCTCGGCGAGCATCGCCCAGGCGCCCGCGAGGGCGACGAGCGACTTCCCCGACCCGGTCGGGGTGGCCAGCACGACATGCTCCCCGCTCAGCAGGGAGAGGATCGCCTCCTCCTGGTGCGGGTACAGCTCCAGCCCGCGGTCCCCCGCCCACTCCATGAAGGCGATGAGCAGTTCGTCGCCGTCCGTCGGCCCGGCGGGGAGTTGCTCGATGAGGCTCATGCGCGGGTCACCATAGGCGCTTGTCGCCGATTCCCCGATGGGCCGCCTCCCGCAACGCCGACCGAATCCGGCTTCGCGTCCGCGTCGACGGTGCGAGCCCGCCCACATAGCGGTTTCGCCCGACCTGCACGATGCGGCCTTTGCGCACCTCGGTCCGCAGGGCATCCGAGACCCACTTGCCGCGGCGCTCGGGCGGGCGCACCCCGAAGCGCTCCATGGCGTCGGCGATCTCGCCGACGGTCGCCGGTGTCGTCACGCCGTCCAGTCACGGGCGTAAGGTTCGTGTCGGTCAGCATGGGGCCGAACGTAGCCAGCCGGTGTGACACCGCTCTCGAGGCGCGGCGCCCCGCACCCGGCACCCGGCACCCGCCGCCCGGCGGTGGCGTGCGCCACGTTTTGCGACATGCGACAACATGGCCGCCGTTGTGGTTGCCCGCCGCCCCGATTCACCCCCGCGGCCGCTCGTCGCACGTCGCAAAACGTGGCGTGCTGGTTCGATCGGGTCGGTCCGCCCAGCCCAGCCCAGCCCGCTCAGCCGAGCCCGCTGAAGTCCACTTGTCCGGTGGTCATCGAGGCGCTGAACCCGTTGTCGGCGATCGTGTTGTGTCCGTTCATGGCGATCGACGCATCGGTGCCGAGCATGACGACGGCCCGGGCGATGTCGTCGCCGGTCAGCATCGTGCCGCCAGACTGTTCGACGGTCCACTGGATGACCTGCTCGGTCATGGTCTTGATGAAGTCGTCCATGAGGGGGGTGTCGATCGGACCCGGGCAGACCGAGTTGGTCCGCACGCCCCGGGTCGACGCCGTCTGCACCGACGAGTACATGGTCCAGACCTGGGCGATCTGCTTCGAGAACGCGTAGACGTCGGCCGAGACGAGCTCGTCGTGGTCGGCGACCCAGGCGAGTGACTCGTCCCAGTCGTCGATGGCGACGAGCTCGAGGATCTCGGCCAGATTGTCGGGCCACCCTTGGCCGGCGATCGACGCCGTGTTCACGATCGCCCCGCCTCTGGTCATGCCGGGAAGCAGTCCGAGCGTGAGTCGGCGCACACCGAGATAGTTGACGCGGATCACGAAGTCCGTCGCGTGCACGCCGGCGACACCGGCATTGTTGAACAACACGTCCACGCCGGACCCGATGGCCGCAACGGCGGCGTCGATGGAGGCGGGGTCGGCCATGTCGGTCGGGATGAACCGCGTCGCCGGTCCGGTCGGCTCCTTGATGTCCAGAACGGTGAGATCGGTGCATCCGAGGTCGGCGATGAGCTCGACGGCGGCCGCGCCGACCCCCGTGGTGCCGCCGGTCAGGACGACTTTCTTGCCCTCGTAGCTGAAGAGATTCGACATCAAGATTCTTTCCTCTTCTTGAATGACATGTGCGCTTCCTTGAGCCCGAACACGAACGCGTTGGGCATCTCGACATGGGGGCGATCGGTCAGGCGCTCGAACGAGTCCACCCGGTCGACGAGGCGCTGGAAGAACGTGTTGATCTCGAGCCGGGCGAGCGACGCCCCCATGCAGAAGTGGGTGCCGAATCCGAACGAGATGTGATGGTTCGGGTCACGGGTGACGTCGAAGACCTCGGGGTCCTCGAAGTGATCCGGGTCTCGGTTGGCCGCGCCATAGGCGAGCAACACCTGGTCCCCGGCCTTGATCGTCACCCCCCGCACCTCGTGGTCCTCGGTGGCCCGGCGGCAGAAGTTGTGGATCGGCGTCACCCAGCGGATGAACTCCTCGACCGCGATCTCCATGTCCGCGCCGGCCTTCAACTTCTCCCACTCGGTGGGGTGTTCCGTGAGCGCCAGCAGCGTCCGGGCGATCACGGTACGGGTCGTCTCGGCCCCGCCGTCGAGGAGGAGCAGGCAGTCGGAGATGATCTCGTCGAGACCGAACGGGGCGCCACCGACCTCGCCACCGGTCTCGCGTTCCACGTCGATCCAGTGCGACATCACATCCTCGGCCGGGCACCCCTTCTTCTCCTCGTAGAGTTCGGCGGCCGCGCCGCCGAACTCCATCGCCGAGATGATGCCGGCCTCGTCGTGATAGCGGGGCCCGCCGCCGAGCGCGATCGTGGTCTCGGACCAGTGCTGGAGCTTCGGCCACATCTCGTCGGGGAACCCGAGCAGCAGACCGATCATCATCGCCGGGAGCGGAGCCGCCAGTTCCGCCACGATCTCGACATCGTCCTTCGCGAGGGCGGCGTCGAGCAGTCCGTCCACGGTCTCGAGGACGTGGTCCTCCCAGCGGCGCACGGCCCGCGGGGTGAAGCGCCGCGAGACGAGGTTTCGCCGGGCGAGGTGCAGCGGGTCGTCGGAACCGATGATCGACTGGTCCGCCCCGATGTTCGGGCGATACCCCTTCTCCGAATCGGAGTTGATGAAGACGCGCTTGTTCTTCTCGATCTCGACGATGTCGTCGTAGCGGGTGACGACCCAGAGCTCGTTGACGGCATCCCAGTGGACGGGGTCGTTCTCGCGGAGCCACGCGTAACGGGCGTAGGGGTCGTTGACGTAGAAGTCGCCGTCCAGGATGTCGAGGGGACGCGGATCGATCATGCGTCGCACCCTAGAGAATCGGCGGTCAGTCGGCGTAGTCCTGACCGGTCGGCATGCCTCGACCGACGAGGGCCACCACGGTGCCGTAGGTGATCAGCAGGCCGGCGGTGAGCAGCAGGGTCGTGCGTTCGCCGAGGTCGAGGCCGCGGGCGTCGGCCATGAGGCCGAGGATGATCGTGCCGACCCACACGAGCCCGCCCCACGCGATCCCGAACAGCGACATGACGCGGCCCCGCATGTCGTCGGCCACGACCTGCTGCACCAGCGTCTGGATGGTCGTCATCGTCATGAAGTAGCAGAAGCCGAGAACCACCTGGAAGAGGATCGCCAGCCACAGCACCCCGGACAGGGCGAACCCGGTGAGGCACAGGCCGTAGGCGGCGAGGGCGGCGGCACCCCGGGAGAGGCTCGCCTCTCGCTTGCTGTAGCCGACGGTGAGCGCACCCACGATGGCGCCGACCCCGGTGGACGCCACGATGAGACCGAAGCGACCCTCCGGCTCGCCCAGCACCTCCGAGGTGAACGACGGGATCAGCGCCGTGTGGGCCACGCCGAACATCGATGCAACGCCGACCGTCGAGATGCCGAGGACGGCCGGCCGCCGTTCCCGGGCGTGCTGGAAGCCGATTCCCATGCGGGCGAAGACGCCGAGATCGTCGGCCACGATGTCGCGCGCCGGGACGTCGACCCGGCGCATCAGCATCGCGGCGATCAGCGTCGCCGCGGTGAAGCCCGCGAACCCGAGCTCGAAGGACCCGGACGCGATGATCGCGGCGGCGAGGATCGGTCCGGCCACCCGGGTGACGTTCTGCACCGCGGCCTGGGTGGAGATGGCGCTGGGAACGTCCTCCGGGGTCACCGCGTTCACCGTGAGGGCGCCGGCGGACGGCCCGATGAAGGAGAACGTGGCGCCGAGGGTGAAGGCGAGCAGGTAGACGGCGCCGAGCGGCGGCGCATCGGACACCGTCGTGAGGGTCGCCAAGCCCGCCGCGGTCAGCGCCGAGCCGAGGTAGCAGGCGACGACGACCCGTTTGCGGTCGACCCGGTCGGCGAGCACCCCGGCGAACGGGCCGATGACGAGCTGGGGGCTGAACAGAGCGACGAACAACCAGGTGACCGCCAGGTTGTCACCGTCGGCGGCGCGGTCCTCCACGAGGCCCTGGAGCGTGACATGGCTCATCCAGAAGCCGATCTGCTGGATGAGGAACGCGCTGAAGATCAGCCGGTACGACGCGTGGCGGAACGCGACGAAGCCCCGGCCCTTCTCCGACCGGATGAAGCGTGCGGCGAGGCCGGTGGGTCCGGTGCGGACCCGTTCGGCACTGCCGGTCAGTACTGACCCTTGCGTCCCAACACGACGGGGATCGTACGAGCGACGATCGCAAGATCGGTAACCAGGCTCCAGTTGTCCACGTAGTAGAGGTCCAACTGGGCGTACTTCGAGTCGTGGTCGCCGTCACTGCGCCCGTTGACCTGCCACATGCCGGTGATGCCCGGCTGGACCCGCAGTCGGTTGTGGAGCTCCTTGTCCCATCCCTCGACCTCGCGGGGCAGGGCCGGTCGGGGACCGACGAGGCTCATCTCGCCCTTGATGACGTTGACCAGCTGGGGCAGCTCGTCGATCGAGAGGCGACGCAACCAGCGGCCGACCGGCGTGATGCGGGGGTCGTTCTCGATCTTGAACAGCGGACCCGTGGTCTCCGAGAGGTGCTCGACGGAGGAGAGCCGATCTTCGGCGTCCATGACCATCGTGCGCAGCTTGTGCATCGCGAACAGTTCACCGTCACGCCCGACGCGGGCCTGGGAGAAGAACGCCGGCCCCGGGCTGGTGAGCTTCACGGCCAGACCGGCGATGAGGATGACCGGCGTGGCGAGGACGAGGAGGATGCCGGCGGTCAGGGCGTCGAAGAACCGCTTCGCGCGGGGGCGCCATCCCCAGCGCTGCACCGGCTCGACGTACATCATCGGCACCCGGCCGACAGGGCGCACCGTCAGGCGGTGGGCGGCGATGTCGCACAGGGTCGACGAGAGCTCGACGTGGATGCCGTGTTCGGTGAGCGAGCGGATCAGTCGGTTGGAGCTGCCGACGTCGATGGCCGTCGCCGCGATGATGACGCTGTTGACGCCCATCTCGTTGACCTTGCGCACGATCTTCGCGGGGTTGCCGAGCAGGGCGAGCGGCGATTCCCCCGGCTCGCGCTCGACCAGGTCCTCGATGAAGCCGTGGAACACGTAGCCGAGGCTGCTGTCGGACTCGAGCATCTCCCGGACGAACTGGCCCTCGGCGTTGCGGCCGGCGATGACCACGGGGCGGAGCAACGTGCCGTTGCGGCGGGCCCGATCGAACAGGCTGCGGGCGATGAGCCGTTCGACGATGGTCAGCGTGAGCAGGAGGCCGGCGACGATCGCGATCCACTGTCGCCCGACCTGCACCTTCAGGATGATGGAGATGCCACCGGTGACGAGCACGCCGATCGCGACACTGCGCACGACGCGGTTGATCTCGTCGATCCGGCGGCTGAGGTAGCGGGCCCGGTAGAGCAGTTGCTGCGTGAAGACGAGGGGCCAGACGGGAAGCGAGGCGAGGACGAGCCCCATGTACTGGGCGGCGGACGTCGGATCCGTCGGGTTGGTCCACTCGTGGATCCAGGTGCCGGCGACCAGGGCGATGCTGACCACCAACAGATCGGCGATGACCAGCGTGATCTTGGACGAGTTGAGGGCGTTGTGACGCGTCGGGCCGCCCGGCAGCGAAGCGCTGTCGGGGTAGAGGAGCACCGGGTTCGACATCTCTGTCTCGGTGGCGGGGGTCTCCGTTGACGTCATGAGAGTTCACGCTCCGTGCACGAGCGTAGACGCTGAGGGGTGAGACGTCTGTAGGTCGTCGAACTCACTGGGAAAGAGGGCATTCGGCCGCCTGAACTGCAAGAAAAGAGAGATGGGGGAGGGGTTTGGTCACAAAGTGTCCCGCCGGGGACCAACCGGTCGATTATGGCACACTCCGTGGCGATCTCTCGCGCCCATCGTGTGCCGGTTTTGTTGCAGTGTGGCCGAACTGAACGCCGTTTGTCCACCCGTCAGTCGGTGGGTACCCACACGAGGACGACGTCCTCGACCGTGATGTCGGTCTTCTCCAGGCCCACCTCGTAGGACTCGATGGCCTCGGCGGCCTCGTCCCACGCGTCCTGACTCTCGCCGAGGGCGTCCGTGAGGGCCTCCGCCAGATCCTCGAGCTCGTCGGCCTTCTCGGCGAGGCGATTCTTGGCCGTCTCCACCCGCTGTGACGCGTTGGCGGACGTGCGCCGCGACGAACTGGCCCGGCGGACGCCGGACATGATCGAACGGCTGGATCGCCCGCCGAAAAGGCCGCCGATGACGTCGATGGCACCGCTCAGGACCTCGTTGCGCTTGCGGTCCTTGGAGTCGTTCTCCAGCTCCCGGAGCCGGTCCTCGGCCTTGGACATCGCGGCGCGGATGCGGTCCTCCTTCTTCGCCATCGACTTTCGGAGCTCGTCGGCCTCCTCGTCGGCCTTGTCGTCCGCGGCGCGAGCGCACCGGGCCGCGAACTCCTCCTCGGTCTCGCCGACCCGTGAGTACAGCTTCAGCTCGGTGTTGCGCAGCAGGGTGAGTGCCTCGTTGCGGTACAGCTGGTCCTTGAGTGCTCGCTGGGCCGACGTGAAGAACGTCTTCGTGTGGATCTTGCCGTCCGGCAGCACGTAGACGGCGCCGTCGGGCGGGGTCGGTCGGAGATCGCGATCGTCGTAGTCGACGGGTCGGAAGTCGCCGCCGTCCACGTCGGAACCGAGGGGCGAGACGATCGCCTCCCACTCCGCCTCGTGACGGAGGTCGCCCTTGGCTTCGTCGAAGAGCAGCCGGACCCGGGCGGCGAGCGCGGCGCGGAGGCGTCGCCCACCGGCGACGGCGCCGATCTCGGCCGCCCACGGGGCGGCGGGGTCGAGGTACGCGACCTCCACATTGTCCGCCACGTCCGGTGCGACGGCCGACTCGTCGTCGGCGAGGGCGGCCGGCGTGGGGGCGGGCGCGGCGGCCGCGGTGGCTGGTGCCGCGGCCGGGGCAGGGGCCGCAGCCTGTCGCTGATCGGCCATCAGGGTGCCGATCTGATCGCGGGTGAGCGGCCCGGGCAGGTACGACATCGCCCAGCGCGTGCCGAACGTGGTCGGTGCGCCGCCACGGGTCGTGTGCAGGAGGAACTTCCGTTTGCCGAGTCCGCCGATCGTGTCGCCGATGGCGTCGATGTCGGCGTCGCCGCCCGCGGCGCGCATCCCTTCCAGCAGCCGGGCCTTGTCCCGCTCGGTCTGGAGTCGGCCGATCATCCACGTGCCCGCGTTGCTGATTGCCTTGTAGTCGAGATCGACCGGGTTCTGCGTGGACAGCACCATGCCGACACCGAAGGCACGCGCCTGCTTCAGGATCGTGAGGATCGGTCGCTTGGCCGGCGGTTCGGCGGTCGGCGGCACGAAGCCGAACACCTCGTCCATGTACACCAGGGCCCGCAGGTCGGGGCTGCCCGGCTGGCTGCGCATCCAGGTGACGAGCTTCGAGAGGATGAGCGTGACCGCGAACTGGCGTTCCTCGTCGGACAGATGGGCGATCGAGACGATGGCCGCCTTCGGCTTGCCGCCGCCTTCCAGCATCGAGGCGATGTCGAGCGGGATGCCCTCACCCCACGCGGCGAAGGACGGAGAGGCGAGGAGGCCGTTCAGCTTCATGGCCAGCGCCGTGCGATCGTTCGGCGGGAAGAACGTGTCGAGCTCGATCACCCCGAGCTTGCGCATCGGCGGGTCCTGGATCTGGGCCAGGAGCTTGGCGAGGTCGAGGTCGGTGCCCGCGTCCCAGGCGTGGTGGATGAGATTCGCGAGCAGGACGTGCTCGCGTCCGGAGAGCGGATCGGACGTGACGTCGACGAGATTGAGCAGACCCTGGACGAGACCGTCGATCTCCTCGCGCATCGCTTCGGCGTCCGCCCCGTCGGCCGGGGCCGACAGGTCGCCGATCACGTTCAGCGCCACGCCTGCCGTCGAGCCGGGCGTGTAGATCGTGAAGTCCGCCATCTCGCGGAGGCGGGCGATGCGGTCCTTGCCGATACCGGACCCGGCGAGTCCGTTCTCCCACAGCTCGGCAGTCGACGCCGCGAGCTCGTCGGGGGTGACGCCGTCGCGTTCGGCCTCGCCCTCGTTGATCCAGGGCCGGAAGTCGCTCGGGGCGAGATCGGGGAACGTGAGCAGCAGGTTGCCCATGTCGCCCTTCGGGTCGATCACGAGCGTGGGGATGCCCTGGAGGAGCGCCTCCTCGAGCAGGATCATGCCGAGGCCGGTCTTGCCGGATCCCGTCATGCCGACGATGACGCCGTGCGTCGTGAGGTCGGCGGCCTCGTAGATGATGTTCGCCTCGTCCTCGCCGCCCTCCACGGGCCCGAGGAAGAAGTGACCGGGGGTGACATCGACCGTCGTGGTGTCCATGGGGTGCGATGCTAAAGGAATGATCGACGCACATCTCCATGTGGTCGACGCGGCGACCGCGGGACCGGATCGCACCGGGCACCCCGACGGCGCCTGGTGGGAGGCGCTCGACGCGTCGCCGCCGACGGTCGCGGGTCGCCTCGCCGCCGCAGGCGTGGACGGTGGGGTGCTCGTCCAGGCCGTCGGGGCCCACGGGTTCGACAACACGTTCGCGCTCGAGAGCGCGGCGGCGCTCGGCGATCGGTGGCGGGCGGTCGCCGCGGTCGGGGCCGACGACCCCGACCCCGCCGCCACCCTTGAGCGGGCCGCGCGAGCCGGCGCGACCGGGGCGCGCCTGTTCTCCGTGCCGCTCCCGGAGGTCAGCTGGCTCGACGCCGACCGGGGCCGGGTGGTCGCCGAGCAATGCCGTGACCTGGGGCTCACACCGATGATCTGCTGTCTGCCCGAGGAGCTCCCCGCCGCGGCTCGGCTCGTGGCCGCGGTGGCGGATCTGGAGTTCGCCATCGACCACGCCGGTTTCGTCGCGATCGGCGGCGACGAGGGCGAGCTGGGCGCGCTCGTCGCCCACGAGAACGTCGTGCTCAAGATCAGCACCGGTGTCTTCGACCACAGCGCGCTCGATCCGGCCGCGACCGTGCGCCGGCTCCTGGATCTCGTCGGCGCCGACCGGCTGGCCTGGGGCAGCGATCATCCGCAGATCCGCGACCGCGATTACCGCACGCTCGCTGACCTCGCCCGGGCGAGCGTCGACGGTCTGCCGGACGCGACACGGGCGGCGGTCCTCGAGGGAACCACCGCCCGTCTCTGGTTCCGTTCCGATCCGCGTTGAGTTGTGGTCGTCAGACGACCACAACTCGGTTAAGAAGCCACAACTCGGGTACGAGGCGGGGTCAGAGCATTTCGACGATCATGGCCATGCCCTGGCCGCCGCCGACGCACATGGACTCCATACCGACGGTGCCGCCGGAGTCGTTGAGGCCGTTCAGCAGGGTGGTCATGATGCGGCTGCCGGTCATGCCGAAGGGGTGACCGAGGGCGATCGCGCCGCCGTTGGGGTTGAGCTTGTCGAGGTCGATGCCGAGCTCGTCGGCCGAACCGATGACCTGCACGGCGAACGCCTCGTTGATCTCGACCTGGTCGATGTCACCGATGGACATGCCGGCGCGGGCCATGGCCTGACGGCAGGCGTCGATCGGGCCGAGGCCCATGATCTCCGGGTTGAGGGCGGACACGCCCGAGGAGACGATGCGGGCGATCGGCTCGATGCCCATGGCCTTGGCCTTGGTGTCGCTCATGACGACCACGGCGGACGCGCCGTCGTTCAGCGGGCAGGCGTTGCCGGCCGTGACCGTGCCGCCGGGGCGGAACGCCGGCTGGAGCTGGCTGACCTTCTCGAGCGTGGTGCCGGCCCGGATGCCGTCGTCGGTCGACACGACGGTGCCGTCCGGGAGGGTGTAGGGCGTGATCTCCCGCTCGAAGAAGCCGCGGTTGAGCGCCGCTTCGGCCCGGTTCTGGGAGCTGACGCCCCACTCGTCCTGACGCTCACGGCTGATGCCCGTGTACTCCACGACGTTCTCGGCGGTCTGACCCATCGCGATGTAGATGTCGGGCACGCCCTCCGGCGGCGCCCAGTCGCCCTGGCCGCCCTCGCTGCGGGAGGCGCTGCGGGCCTCGGCGTCGGCGAAGGTCTCGTTGTGCGGTCCGGTGTCGGCCGCGCCGTACATGTAGCGGCTGACGGTCTCGACGCCGCCGGCGACGAAGCAGTCGCCCTCGCCGGCCTTGATGGCGTGCGATGCCATGCGGATCGTCTGCAGTGAGGAGGAGCAGTACCGGTTGACCGTCACGCCGGGGATGTCGAGTCCCTGCATCGCGGAGATGACGCGGGCGATGTTGTAGCCGCCCTCACCACCGGGCTGACCGATGCCCCACATGACGTCTTCGACGTCGGAGGCCTCGACCCCCGCCTTGCCCATCACGTCGGCGAGGATGAACGACGACAGGTCGTCGGGACGGGCGTCGACCAGCGAGCCCTTGTTGGCCCGCCCGATGGGGGTACGGGACGTGGCAACGATGACAGCTTCTGGCATTTCGGCTCCTTGGCGAGAATGTGTCATCACGATAGACACGTTTTCTCTGCGTGCCCATCGTCGGCGGGCCCGTACCGCTTCGCCGTTCGGCCCCGGCGGGGGTTACGATCCGCGCCCATGGCTATCGACGTCGACAAGAACTGGCAGCTGCTGATCAACGGCGAGTGGGTCGACCCTGCCGCGGGCACCTACGACATCATCGATCCGGCGACCACGGAGGTCGTCGGACACGCGCCGGAGGCGTCCGTCGAGCAGGCGAACGACAGTGCGGCAGCGGCGAAGGAGGCCCTCGCCGGCTGGCGCCGACTGTCGCGTGAAGAACGGTGCGCCCACGTCGGCCGGCTCGGCGAGGAGATCGCCGAACGGTCGCCCGACTGGGTCGACACCGTGCAGGCGGAGACCGGCGCGACGATCGGGACGACCGAGAACCTCCAGGTCGGTGGGCCCGCCGTCGACCGCTTCCGGTACTACGCGAACCCGATCGATCTCGACGAGAACCTGCGTCCGATCCCGACCGCGAAGGGACCGCTCGGCCCCGCCGGCCTGATGAGCGCCCATGTGAAGCGCCAGCCCGTCGGGGTCGTCGCGGCGATCACGCCCTACAACTTCCCGATCACGAACGTCGCGGGCAAGATCGCGCCGGCGCTCGCCGCCGGGTGCACCACGATCATCAAGCCGGCGCCACAGGACCCGTTGGGCATCTTCCTGCTCGGGGAGGCCGTCGAGGCCGCGGGCCTCCCGCCCGGCGTGGTCAACATCGTCAACGGGTCCGGCCCCGAGGTCCCCGCCGCCCTCGTCGACAGCCGCGACGTCAACATGATCAGCTTCACCGGCTCGTCGCCCGTCGGCGCCAAGATCATGGAGAACGGCGGCAAGACCATGAAGCGCCTGCTCATGGAGCTCGGCGGCAAAGGGGCCGCCGTCGTGACGGAGGACGCCGACATCGGGCAGGCCGCCCAGGCCATCGCCACGGTCTGGGGCTTCCACTCCGGGCAGATCTGCACTGCGCCGACCCGCGTCATCGCCCACAAGGACATCTACGACCAGCTCGTGGAGACGTTGAAGACGTTCTCCGGGTTCATGAAGGTGGGCGATCCGAAGGAGCGCGACACGATCATCGGTCCGGTCATCACCGAGCTCCACCGCAACCGGGTCGAGGAGTTCATCCAGACGGGCAAGGACGCCGGCGCGACGCTCGTCTGCGGCGGGGAGCGTCCCGAGCTCGACGGCTACTACATCGCCCCGACCCTGCTGGCCGACTGCACGCCGGACATGCACGTCGTGCAGGAGGAGGCCTTCGGGCCGGTCATCGTCGTGCTGCCGTACGAGGACGACGACCACGCGATCGCGTTGGCGAACGACTCCGACTACGGGCTCTACAGCTATGTGTTCTCGGGTGACTCGATGCGGGCGTTCGCCCTGGCCCAGCAGATCGAGTCCGGCAGCGTCGGCATCAACGTGATCCAGCCCCACATGGAGGCGCCGTTCGGCGGCTTCAAGATGTCCGGCGTCGGTCGGGACCGGGGCG